>CAVUTW010000001.1:0-1190247 GCA_963744535.1 uncultured Solirubrobacterales bacterium
TTTACCCGGCCCTAACATCTGCGCCGACTTTCCGGTAGAATTTCGCCCGCCGGCCGATAGCCGTAGCCGCCTGGGAAGCATGGTGCCGCGCCACATACGCGGTAGTCAGGGGGCGGGGTCCGTGAGCGCCGGCTGCCCACTTGAGGGCGGCGTGGCCTGTGCTATCTTTATAGGTCGCAGCTCTGCGCTGCTTTTCTCGTCGCGTCTCTCTCTCCCTCCAAGGAGTCTTTCTTGGCTGCCGTTGATGCTCTCCGGACGCGCCGCACCTTCGCGCGCCTGAACAAGCCCGTTGACGTACCCAACCTGATCGATATCCAGCGCCGCTCGTTCGAGTGGCTGACCGACCCGCAGAAGGGTGGTCTGCGCGAGACGATCGACGACATCTCGCCGATCGAGGACTACACCGGCAATCTCGCCGTCCAGTTCGGCGAGATCGCCTTCGACGAGCCCGTCGCCTCGCTCGAGCAGTGCCGCGAGAAGGACCTCACCTTCGCGCGGCCGCTGACCGTCACCGTCGCCTTCATCAACCGCGAGACCGGCGAGATCCGCGAGCAGTCGGTCTTCATGGGCGACTTCCCCTGGATGACCGAGCGCGGCACGTTCGTCATCAACGGCACCGAGCGCGTCGTCGTCACGCAGCTCGTGCGCTCCCCCGGCGCCTACCTGATGGAGCCCAAGGACCGCGAGAAGCAGGTCTTCATCGCCAACCTGATGCCCGCCCGCGGCTCCTGGCTGGAGCTCGAGATCGACAAGAAGGGCAAGGTCTACGTCCGCATCGACCGCAAGCGCAAGCTGCCCGTGACGGTGCTGCTGCGCGCGATGGGCTACGCCACCGACGAGGAGATCCTCAAGCTCTTCGAGACTCGCTCTACATCCGCAACACGCTCGAGTCCGACACCGAGATCACGCGCACCGAAGAGGGCTCGCTGATCGAGCTGTTCAAGAAGCAGCGTCCCGGCGAGCCGCCGAGCGTCGAGAACGCCAAGGCGCTGCTCAACCAGCTGTTCTTCGACCCCAAGCGCTACGACCTCACGCGCGTCGGTCGCTACAAGCTCAACTCGCGTCTCGGGCTCGACATCGACATCGACACGCGCACCCTCACCCACGACGACATCCTCGCGCTCGTCAAGGAGCTGGTCTCGCTGCCCAAGCGCCTCGGCATGCCCGAGGAGCCCGAAATCGAGATCAAGGACTACGCCGCCGAGGCGATGTCGATGCCGCGCGAGCCCGTCGCCGACCACCTCGACGAGTACGAGCACTTCGGCAACCGCCGCCTGCGCACCGTCGGCGAGCTGATCCAGGAGGCCTTCCGCATCGGCCTCTACCGCATGGAGCGCGTCGTGCGCGAGCGCCTCACCACCGAGGACGCCGACACGATCACGCCGCAGACGATCATCAACATCCGCCCCGTCGTGGCCGCGCTGAAGGAGTTCTTCGGCTCCTCGCAGCTCTCGCAGTTCATGGACCAGACCAACTCGCTGGCCGGGCTCACCCATCGCCGGCGCCTCTCCGCGCTCGGGGCCGGCGGCCTCACGCGCGAGCGCGCGCCGATCGAGGTGCGCGACGTGCACCCGACCCACTACGGGCGCATGTGCCCGATCGAGACCCCCGAGGGACCGAACATCGGCCTGATCGGCTCGCTCTCCTCGTTCGCCCAGGTCTCCGAGCACGGCTTCGTCACCACGCCCTACCGCGTCGTCAAGGACGGCGTCGTCACCGACGAGATCGTGCACCTCGACGCCACGCAGGAGGAGGAGCAGCTGATCGCCCAGGCCAACACGCCCGTCGACGCGAAGACCGGCAAGCTCAAGGGCACCGAGATCCTCTGCCGCACGCAGGCCGGCCAGTACGTCACGGTCGGTCCCAAGGACGTCGATCTCGTGGACGTCTCGCCCGAGCAGATCTGGTCGGTCGCGACCGCGATGATCCCGTTCCTCGAGCACGACGACGCCAACCGCGCGCTGATGGGCTCCAACATGCAGCGCCAGGCCGTGCCGCTGCTGAAGGCCGACGCGCCGCTGATCGGCACCGGCATGGAGCGCCGCGCCGCGCTCGACACCGGTGACGTGCTGCTGGCCCGCAACGCCGGCACCGTCGAGTTCGTCGACGCCACCCAGATCGTCGTGCAGACCAGCGACGGCGAGAAGGACGAGTACGAGCTGCAGAAGTTCATGCGCTCCAACCAGGGCACGCTGATCCACCAGAAGCCGCCGCGTGTACGCCGGCCAGAAGGTCAAGGCCGGCGACGTGCTCGCCGACGGCTCCTCCACCGACAAGGGCGAGATGGCGCTCGGCAAGAACCTGATGGTCGCCTTCATGTCCTGGGAGGGCTACAACTTCGAGGACGCCATCATCCTCTCCAAGCGCCTCGTGCAGGACGACGAGCTCACCTCGATCCACATCGAGGAGTACGAGATCGACGCCCGCACGACCAAGCTCGGCGAGGAGGAGATCACCCGCGACATCCCCAACCGCTCGGAGGAGTCGCTGCGCAACCTCGACGACCGCGGCATCGTGCGCGTCGGCGCCGAGGTGCTCTCCGGCGACCTGCTCGTCGGCAAGGTCACGCCCAAGGGCGAGACCGAGCTGACCGCCGAGGAGAAGCTGATCCGCGCGATCTTCAAGGAGAAGGCGCGCGAGGTCCGCGACACCTCGCTGAAGGTGCCCCACGGCGAGGGTGGCGTCGTGATCGACGTCAAGACCTTCAGCCGCGACGCTGGCGACGACCTGCCGCCGGGCGTCAACGACCTCGTGCGCGTGTTCGTCGCCAAGAAGCGCAAGATCTCCGAGGGCGACAAGCTCGCGGGCCGCCACGGCAACAAGGGTGTGATCTCCAAGATCGTCGACAAGCAGGACATGCCGTTCCTCGAGGACGGCACGCCCGTCGACGTGATCCTCAACCCGCTCGGCGTGCCTCGCCGCATGAACGTCGGGCAGATCCTCGAGACCCACCTCGGCTGGGCTGCCGCGCAGGGCTGGTATGACGACGGCACCGACGCCTACCGCGAAGCCAGCGGGGAACGCAAGAACGGCGGCCGCCGCGCGTGTACGTCTCCACGCCCGTGTTCGACGGGGCGACCGTCGAAGACGTCGACCAGGCGCTCGTCGAAGTGGCAGGACGAGCACGACGGGCGCGATCCGCATGGACGTCGACAAGAGCCGCCGCCCGGGCGAGCAGGCGTCGGGCAAGATGACGCTCTTCAACGGGCGCTCCGGCGAGCCGTTCGCCGAGCAGGTGACGGTCGGCTACATGTACATCCTGAAGCTGCTGCACCTCGTCGACGACAAGATCCACGCCCGCTCGACCGGTCCCTACTCGCTCGTCACCCAGCAGCCGCTGGGCGGCAAGGCGCAGTTCGGCGGCCAGCGCTTCGGCGAGATGGAGGTGTGGGCGCTGGAGGCGTTCGGCGCCGCCTACACGCTGCAGGAGATGCTCACGATCAAGTCCGACGACACCGTCGGGCGCGTGAAGGCGTACGAGGCGATCGTCAAGGGTGAGAACATCGCCGAGCCCTCGATCCCCGAGTCCTTCAAGGTGCTGCTCAAGGAGATGCAGTCGCTGGCGCTCGACGTCAACGTCGTCTCCGAAGAGGGCCAGCGCGCGGAGATGCGCGACGAAGACGACGACCTGCTGCGCGCCGCCGAGGAGCTCGGCATCGACCTCTCTGGAGTGCGCGCGCCTGCACCCGACGCCGCCGACGAGGTGGTCGAGGGGGAGGACGACACCGACGCCGGCGAGGGCGAAGCGGCCGCGCAGCCCGTGGCGGACGATGGTGCGGACGGCGTGGAGGTCGACGATGCCGACTCCGCCGATGACCTCGAGGAGGTCGAGGAGGTCGAGGAGGACCTCGGCGTCGACGAGCTGCTCGCCGACGGGGCCGGCATCGACCTCGAGGCGGTACTGGGCGACGGAGCGCTCGAGGGCGGTCTGGCCGAGGAGGTCGAGGAGAGTTGAGCGGCGAGCGACCGGCCACGAGCAAAGCAGTGAACAGAGAGCTAGACGCAGTAGTTACACCCGCGAGCGAAAGCGCTAAAGCATGATCGACATCAACAATTTCGACGCCATCGAGATCAGCCTCGCCTCCTCCAAGCAGATTCGCGGTTGGAGCTCCGGCGAGGTGACCAAGCCCGAGACGATCAACTATCGCACGCTCAAGCCCGAGAAGGACGGCCTCTTCTGCGAGCGCATCTTCGGCCCCACCAAGGACTGGGAGTGCTACTGCGGCAAGTACAAGCGCGTGCGCTACAAGGGCATCGTGTGCGAGCGCTGCGGTGTGGAGGTCACGCGCTCGAAGGTGCGCCGCGAGCGCATGGGCCACGTCGACCTGGCCGCGCCGGTCAGCCACATCTGGTTCTTCAAGGGCGTCCCCTCGCGGATCGGCTACCTGCTCGACATGGCTCCCAAGGAGCTGGAGAAGGTGCTGTACTTCGCCGCCTCGATCGTCACCTGGGTCGATGACGAGGCGCGCACGAAGGACCTCGAGACGCTCGAGGTCGAGGTCAACAAGGTGCTCGACTCCTACACCGCCGAGCGCGAGGAGCGGGTGCTGGAGCTGCGCGAGTCCCTCGAGCGCCGCGAGAAGTACCTGGAAAGCGGCAAGCAGACCGGCTTCTCCGACGAAGACCACCTGTGGGCGGACTCGCTGGACATCAACCTCAACAAGCTCTCCGACGAGGAGCGCGAGAAGCTGCTCAAGGAGCTGCGCAAGGCCTTCGAGGCCGACATCGCCGACACCGAAGCCTACATCGAGGATGCCGCCGAGCGGATGCGCAGCGTCTGGGAGCTGTTCAAGACGATGGAACCCAAGCAGATCGAGCACGACGAGACGACCTTCCGCGAGCTCAAGGAGCGCTTCGGCTCGTCCTACGGCTTCGGCGAGTACTTCCGCGGCGGAATGGGCGCGGAAGCGATCCGCGACCTGCTCCAGCAGGTGGACCTCGAGGCCGAACGGGTCGAGCTGGAGGACCAGGTGAAGACCGCCAAAGGCCAGAAGCAGGCGCGCGCGGTCAAGCGCCTGAAGGTCGTCAGCGCCTTCCTGCAGTCCGGCAACCGGCCCGAGCAGATGGTGCTCGACGCCGTCCCGGTGATCCCACCGGAGCTGCGCCCGATGGTGCAGCTCGATGGCGGGCGCTTCGCCACCTCCGACCTCAACGACCTCTACCGGCGCGTGATCAACCGCAACAACCGCCTCAAGCGGCTACTCGACCTCGGCGCCCCCGAGATCATCGTCAACAACGAGAAGCGGATGCTGCAGGAGGCCGTCGACGCGCTGTTCGACAACGGCCGTCGCGGCCGGCCCGTCACAGGTCCGGGCAACCGCCCGCTGAAGAGCCTCTCCGACATGCTCAAGGGCAAGCAGGGCCGCTTCCGCCAGAACCTGCTCGGCAAGCGCGTGGACTACTCCGGGCGCTCGGTGATCGTCGCCGGTCCTTACCTGAAGCTGCACCAGTGCGGGCTGCCGAAGATCATGGCGCTGGAGCTGTTCAAGCCGTTCATCATGGCGCGTCTGGTGGAGCGCAAGTCCGCGCAGAACATCAAGGCCGCCAAGAAGATGGTGGACTCGATGATCGGCGAGGTGTGGGACGTGCTCGAGGAGGTCATCCACGAGCACCCGGTGCTGCTCAACCGTGCGCCGACGCTGCACCGCCTCGGCATCCAGGCGTTCGAACCGCTGCTCGTGGAGGGCAAGGCGATCCAGGTGCACCCGCTGGTGTGCCACGCTTTCAACGCCGACTTCGACGGCGATCAGATGGCCGTGCACCTGCCGCTCTCCGCGGAGGCGCAGGCGGAGGCCCGGATCCTGATGCTCTCCTCCAACAACATCCTCTCCCCCGCCCACGGCGCGCCGCTGGCGACGCCCACGCAGGACATGATCCTCGGCGCTTACTACCTCACATATGGCCTCGAAGCCGACGAGCTGACCGCCAAGCAGGAGCTGTTGGCGGGGGGTAAATGGCCCGCGAACGAGCAGCGCCCGCACGTCTTCCGCACCGCGCAGGAGGCCGAGCTCTCCTACGAGGCGGGTGTGGTGACGCTGCACGACATCGCCGAGTTCCGGCCCTTCGGCCGCGAGGGCGGCCACCTGCTCACCACGGTCGGGCGGATCGTCTACAACGACCGCATCGAGCGGGCCTTGGCGGAGGCGCTGGGCGATGAGTTCGACGCCTCCAAGTACACGTTCGTCAACCAGTCGATGAAGAAGCGCGACACCACGCGGCTGGTGGATGCGCTCGTGCAGGCGTACGGCGCGACCGCGATTTCGCTGGTGCTCGACGCCTTCAAGGACCTCGGCTTCAAGTACTCCACTCAGGCCGGCATCACGATCTCCAAGAACGACGTGGTGATCCCCCCGCGCAAGGGCGAGATCATCAAGAAGTACGAGGACATCGTGGCGGAGATCTCCGAGCAGTACGACATGGGCCTGATCACCCAGGAGGAGCGCCACGAGGCCGTCGTGGAGAAGTGGAACGCCGCCACCGACGAGGTCGCGGACGCGATGATCGAGAACCTCGACACGCTCAACCCGATCTTCATGATGGCCAACTCCGGCGCGCGCGGCTCCTTCAAGCAGATCCGCCAACTGGCGGGCATGCGCGGGCTGATGGCCAACCCGAAGGGCGAGATCATCGAGCGCCCGATCAAGGCCAACTTCATGGAGGGCCTGTCGGTGCTGGAGTACTTCATCTCCACCCACGGCGCGCGAAAGGGCCTCGCCGACACCGCGCTGCGCACCGCCGACTCCGGCTATCTGACTCGCCGCCTGGTGGACGTCGCCCAGGATGTGATCATCCGCGAGCCCGACTGCGGCGCGGAGGAGCACATCGAGATGGCGGTCTTCAAGGATGGGGGGGACCCCAACGACAACCTCGTCGGGCGCTTCGCCGCCGCGGAGATCGCCACCAAGCGGGGCCGCGTGCTGGTCGAGCAGGGCGTCGAAATCGGCCGCGCGGAGTTTGCCGAGATCGTCAAGGCCAGCCAGGAGGACCACGATCGCGGCACGCAGGTGACGGTGCCGGTGCGCTCGGTGCTCAAGTGCCGCGCGACGAGCGGGGTCTGCCAGGCTTGCTACGGGCGCGCGATGGCAACCGGCCAGCTGGCCCAGATCGGCGACGCCGTCGGGATCATCGCGGCGCAGTCGATCGGCGAGCCCGGCACACAGCTGACGATGCGCACCTTCCACACCGGAGGCGTCGCGGGCGCCGACATCACGCACGGTCTGCCGCGCGTGGTGGAGCTGTTCGAGGCGCGCAAGCCGAAGGGCCTCGCGCAGATCGCCGAGCAGGACGGGACAGTTGGGATCGAAGAGACCGAGAAGGCGCTCACCGTGGTGATCATCGACGCGGCCGGCGAGGAGCACCGCCACGCCTTCCCGCGGCGCACGCGCCTGTTCGTGCGCCAGGGCGAGCAGATCGCGGCGGGCAAGCAGCTCAACGAGGGCTCGCTGTATCCGCACGACCTGCTGAAACTGCGTGGACGCACCGAGACCGAGCGCTACCTCGTCAACGAGGTGCAGGAGGTCTACAAGTCCCAGGGCGTGGACATCAACGACAAGCACATCGAGCTGATCGTGCGCCAGATGCTCAAGAAGGTGCGAGTCGACCAGAAGGGCGACACCGACTACCTGCCCGGCCAGTTCGTGGACCGCTTCGAATTCGCGCGCGTCAACGGCGAGCTCGACGCCGCCAAGAAGGAGACGGCGCAGTTCGAGGACATCATCCTCGGCATCACCAAGGCGTCGCTGAACACCGACTCGTTCCTCTCCGCGGCCTCCTTCCAGGAGACCACGAAGGTGCTCACCGACGCCGCGCTGGAGGGCAAGACCGACCGCCTCAGCGGGCTGAAGGAGAACGTGATCATCGGCAAGCTGATCCCGGCGGCCACCGGCCTCAAGCGCTACCGGCGGATCGAGATCGAGCCCTCCGAACCGCTCCCCCGCGCGATCGACGAGGTCGGTCTGCTCGACCACGAGGAGATCGCCGCGGAGCTCGGCCTGCAGAGCGGCGACCCGCTCGGTGGCGCCTACGGCCAGGAGTTCGACGCCGACCTCGCCTCACTGGAGCGGATCGGCGCCGGCGACTCCGACCCGGGCTTCGTCGAGGAACTCGCCGAGCTCGAGGTGCCGGACGCCGTGCCCGACGCGGTCGAGGAGTAGAGGGCGGGGGTAGGGCCGCCGCGCAGCTCGTCGCCCCAGGCGTGCAGCTGTGCGGCCTCCCGCTCGGTGAGCCCCTGGGCGGGAGTCGTCTGCACCAGCAGCGTCGGCGCCTGCCGTGCGCCGGCCCAGCTGTGGCAGGCGCCGTCGAGGCAGTCGTCGATCCAGGCCAGCGGTCGCGCGCCCGCGTAGGCATCGATCGCGGCGAGCTTCCAGTGGCCGTGCAGCGACTCGCCCGCTCCCGTGCCGCGCTCGAAGCGCAGGTGGGGCAGCCCGCGCGGTAGGCCCAGCAGGAAGGGGAGGTACTCGTCCGCCTTCTCCTCCCAGCCGCTGCACCACACCAGCTCAAACAGAGACACCAGCGCGAGCAGGTTCCGGGCGGCAATGGCCGAAAGGAAGTGGGGTATGCCGTCGATCGAATGCCAGGACCCCTCGGGGGGATCGTGGACGGGGAAGCCGAATAGCGAGAGCACCCCGTCGATGTCCACCATCAGCAAGGGCTTGTGCATGGGGTCCTCTTTAGGTTGCGCACAGGTTGCCACGACTAATCTGCGGGGATCGACTCGGCGCAGTAAAGCATCCACCAGCGGGTGCCGATGGAGCTGCACCTTGTCCCCCACCGCCTCCCCCAATCTCTATGACTCTTGATCTCGGCATCCTGCTCTCGCTCGCCTGCGCCTTCGTGGCGAACCTCGGCTTCTTCTACAAGTACCGGGGCGCCAACGAGGTGGGCGCCGTCAACGTGCGCCACCCGCTGCGCTCAGCCAAGGTGCTGTTCTCCTCGAAGTGGTTTGCGGTGGGGATGCTCGTGGCAGTCGCCTCGTGGATCCTGCACGTGGGGGCGCTGGCGCTGGCGCCGATGTCGGTTGTGCAGGTGTCGCTCGCGGGCGGGGTGGTGCTGATCGCGGTGATGGCCGACCGCATGTTCGGCTTCAAGGTCGGCCCGCGGCAGTGGGCGGGACTGTGGCTGATGGCGGCGGGCCTGGTGATGCTGGGGTTGACGCTGCCGGCGATGCACGGGGCGGACGCGCGCTTCTCGGATCCGGCGATGATCTCCTTCGAGGCCGGCCTGTTCGGCGTCGGTGGCCTGTTGATCATGGGCCCCCGCATGGGCGGCCGCACCGAGCACCACGGCGTGATGCTGGGGGCCGCCTCGGGGATCCTGTTCGGGGTGTCGGACACATCGATCAAGGCGCTGACGGGGATCGTCGGCGCGCACGGCGTGCTCGGCGTGCTGCTCAGCCCGTGGCTGGCGGTGGCGGTGGCGGCGTCGATCGTCGCGTTCTACGCGTCCGCGCGCGGACTGCAGGATGGCGAGGCCGTGCCGGTGATCGCGATCACGGGGACTGCCGCCAACATCGCGGGGATCGCGGGGGGGATCGTCGTGTTCGGCGACCCGATGCCTGGCAGCGCCGTGGGGATTGTCTGCCAAGCGCTGGCCTTCGTGCTGGTGATCGTGGCGGCCGCGCTGATGCCCGCGCCGCTGCGCTCGGCGGGCATCGCGCCCGAAGCGGCGTGACTCTTCCCGTGGCGCGCAGAGGTGGCCGAAGCGGCCCAGCCGATCCGGCGGGTGCCGACCATCGGGCAGGCACCGCCCTCCGAACCCGCTAGCGCTGCTACCATCCCCAGCCGAATGCCAACCACCTCGCAGCTAGTGCGCAAGGGCCGCGAAGCCCCGAAGAAAAAGCTGGCCACCCCCGGACTGAAGTCGGGGAAGGGTCGCAAGAAGAAGGTCGTCGCCCCGCAGCGGCGCGGCGTGTGCACGCGCGTGTACACGACGACCCCGAAGAAGCCTAACTCCGCGCTGCGCAAGGTCGCGCGCGTGCGCATCTCCGGCTCGATCGAAGTGACGGCGTACATCCCCGGCGAGGGTCACAACCTGCAGGAGCACTCCGTGGTGCTGGTGAGGGGAGGCCGCGTGAAGGACCTCCCGGGCGTGCGCTACAAGGTCGTGCGCGGCACGCTGGATGCGGCCGGCGTCAACGATCGCAAAAAGGCGCGCTCGCAGTACGGCGTGAAGAAAAAGTAATGCCCCGCCGCGCAGCCGCCCACGTACGTCCGGTGGAGCCGGACGCGGTACACCGCTCGAAACTGGTGCAGCAGGTCATCAACAAGGTGATGCTGGACGGCAAGAAGTCCGTAGCCGAGCGGATCGTCTACGACGCGCTGGCGATTCTCGGGGAGCGCAGCGAGAAAGACCCGCTGGAGACATTGGAGGCGTCGATCAAGGCGTTGACCCCCAACCTCGAGGTCAAATCGCGTCGCGTGGGCGGCGCCACCTACCAGGTGCCCGTCGAAGTCGCGCCGCGCCGCGCACGCACGCTGGCGGTGCGCTGGCTGGTCGAATTCGCTCGCCAGCGTCGCGAGAAGACGATGGCCCAGCGCCTCGCGCACGAGCTGCTCGATGCCCAGTCCCAGCAGGGCGGCGCCTACAAGCGCAAGGACGACATCTTCCGCATGGCGCAGGCAAACAAGGCCTTCGCCCACTACCGCTGGTAGGGAGGGGGCACTGGGGGAGGGCCTGCCCTCCCCCAGCAGAAGGACGACATCTTCCGCATGGCGCAAGCCAACAAGGCTTTTGCGCACTATCGCTGGTAGGGCCTTGACAGATAACTCTTTGGTACCTAACCTTTAGGTACCGAATGTCTTCGCCCGGATCGACACAGACGGCCGGCGGCCGCATGAGCTACGAGGCCGGCCACATCCCGCGCCACGTGTGGGTGGTCTGCGGCGTGGTGATCCTGGGGATGATGATGTCGATCCTCGACACCACGATCGTCAACGTGGCGCTGGACACGCTCTCGAAGGATCTGCACAGCCCGCTTTCGCAGGTGCAGTGGGTGATCACCGGCTACCTGCTCTCGCTGGCGGCGGTGATCCCGGTGACCGGCTGGGCGGCGCGGCGCTTCGGGGCCAAGCAGGTGTACCTGGTGTCGCTGGTGCTGTTCACCGCCGGCTCGGCGCTGTGCGGCCTGGCCGGCTCGCTCACTTCGCTGGTGGTGTTCCGTGTGCTGCAGGGCGCAGGCGGCGGGATGATCATGCCGGTCGCGATGATGATCATGGCGCAGGTGGCGGGCCCTCAGCAGATGGGCAAGGTGATGGGGATCGTCTCGATGCCGGCGATGATCGCCCCGATCCTGGGCCCGGTGGTGGGGGGACTGATCCTGCAGCATCTGCACTGGTCGTGGATCTTCTTCGTGAACCTCCCGATCGGGGCGATTGCGGTCGCGCTCGGCTGGCGGATGCTGCCTCGCACGAGCCCCGGTGAGGCGGAACGGCTGGACCTGGTTGGCTTGGCGCTGCTGCCGGCGGGCTGCGCGGCGCTCATCTACGGCATCAGCGAGCTCGGCTCGGGCGAAGCGTTTGGCTCGGGCAAGGTGATCGTGCCGGCTGTCGCGGGAGTCGTGTTGATCGTTCTCTTCTGCCTGCACGCGCTGCGCGTGGAGCGCCCGCTGCTCGATATCCGCATGTACGCCAACCGCGTGTTCGCGGGCGCGGCGTTCGTGAACTTTGGCCTCGGGGCGGCGCTGTTCGGGGCGATGATCCTGGTGCCCTACTACTACCAGTCAGTGCGCGGGCAGGACGTGATCAGCACCGGGCTGCTCACCGGGCCGCAGGGGATCGGGGCGCTGGTGGCGATGCCGCTGGCGAGCCGCCTGACCGAACGCTTCGGCGGTGGGCGCGTGGCGCTCACGGGCGTCTCGCTGCTGTGCCTCAGCACGATCCCGCTCACGTTCATCGGCGCGCACACCTCGATCGTCGCGATCTCGGGGATTCTGGTCGTGCGCGGCCTCAGCATCGGGATGTGCTTCATGCCCGCAATGACGGCGGCGTTCGCGTCGATGCGCCCCGAGCAGGTGTCCGACGCGACGCCCCAGCTCACCGTGCTGCAGCGCACCGGCGGGGCGATCGGCACGGCGGTGCTCGCCGTGGTGCTGCAGCGCGCCGGCGTGGACGCCCTCACGGCCGAGGCGCGTGCCAGCGCGTTCGACACCGCCTACTGGTGGGCGCTGGGGATCGCGGCGCTGACGCTGATCCCCTGCACGATGCTGCTGCGCGCCGAGCGCCCGAGAGATCCGATACCCACCCACCCCGGCGATGATCGGGCCATCGACACGGAGAGCGCCGCTGCCCCCTCCGAACGGGTCGCGGAGCCGGTGGGGGTCTGAGCGATGGCGCCGGCGCCGCTGCCCCCTCCGAACGGGTCGCGGAGCCGGTGGGGGTCTGAGCGATGGCGCCGGTGGGTACGATGGCGTTGGTGGGGGTCTGAAGGGAGGGAAGTATGGCGGTATCGGTGAAGGTTGCGCAGGAGGAGAAACAGTGGGCGGCGGAGCTGTTGGAGCTCGGCAAGGCGTTTCGTCGTACCTTCCGCAGCCTCAGCCGCCTGCGCGGGCGCGACACCCACCTGGGCGCCGGCGAGCTCAGCCACGCACAGTGTGAGCTGCTGTTCGAGCTGGAGGAGCGCGGCGAGCTCTCCGCCGGCGAGCTGGCGTGCGCGGCGCAGCTGACGCCGGCCACGGTCACGCAGATGCTCGACCACCTCGCCGACGGCGGTCATGTGGAGCGTGCGCGCCTGGAGCGCGACCGGCGCGTGGTCGTCTCCCGACTCACCCCGCGCGGCCGGCAGGCGATCGAGGCCAAGCGTGCGAAGTGGCAGGGCCGCTGGGAGCAGGCGCTGGCGGACGTCGCGCCCGAGGAGCTGCGCGCTGCCACGCGTGTGCTGACCTGCCTGCAGGCGGTCTTCGAGGACGGCGTGGCGGAGGCCGATTCAGGGTGTACCTCGGCCGGCGTGCAGGCAGCGAATCCTCTGCTATAGTCGGCCTCCGCTCGGCGGGCGGATTGGGTGTGCGAACAGCGCCAGCCGTGGGCGTAACGACAACATGAAGACCCTGAGCACATAGCGACGCGAACCGGCCTCACCGTAGTAGCGCGCGCGGGCCCAGGGGGCCCGATTTTTTTGCCCTGACCCACCCGAAGACCGAAGCAGCGCGGCGCCACATCCCTTGCTTGACCGCGGCTACCTACCACGCGGCGACCACCACACAGCAGCAGCACCGAACTCCACTTCACTCCACTCCACCACCAAGCGATGCCACGCAAGTTCACACTCGAGAACACCCGCAACATCGGGATCATGGCCCACATCGACGCGGGCAAGACGACCACGACCGAGCGCATCCTCTACTACACGGGGCGCACCTACAAGATCGGCGAGGTCCACGACGGCGCCGCCACGATGGACTGGATGGAACAGGAGCAGGAGCGCGGCATCACGATTACCTCGGCCGCGACCACGGCGGAGTGGAAGGGCAACCGCATCAACATCATCGACACCCCCGGGCACGTCGACTTCACCGTCGAGGTCGAGCGCTCGTTGCGCGTGCTCGACGGGGCGATCGCGCTGTTTGACTCCGTCGCCGGCGTCGAGCCCCAGTCGGAGACGGTGTGGCGCCAGGCCGACAAGTACCACGTCCCGCGGATCGCCTACATCAACAAGATGGATCGCATCGGCGCCGACTTCGAGCGCGGCGTGCAGACGATGATCGACCGTCTCGGCGCCCAACCCGTGCCGATCCAGCTGCCGATCGGCGCCGAGGGAAGCTTCGAGGGCGTGATCGACCTCGTGGCGATGAAGGCGATCGTCTACAGGGACGAGCTTGGCAAGGAGCAGGACATCGTCGAGATCCCCGCCGCGCTCGCCGAAGCGGCCGCCGCCGCGCGCGAGCACCTGCTGGAGGAGGTATCCCACTACGACGACGACCTCGTCGAGCTGATCCTCGAGGAGGCCGAGATCTCCGAGGAGCAGCTCAAGCGGGCGATCCGCAAGGCGACGCTCTCCACCAAGCTCACCCCCGTGCTGTGCGGCTCCTCCTTCAAGAACAAGGGCGTGCAGCCGTTGCTGGACGCCGTCATCGACTACCTCCCCTCTCCGCTGGACGTGCCCCCGATGACCGGCACCGAACTTGTCAAGGGCGAGGAGGGCGAGCGCGAGGTCGAGCGCAAGCCCGATGACTCAGAACCCTTCACCGCGCTCGCCTTCAAGATCATGGCCGACCCCTACGTCGGCAAGCTCACCTACTTCCGCGTCTACTCCGGGCGCGTGGAGGCCGGCTCGCGCGTGCTCAACGTCAACAGCGGTCGCACCGAGCGCATCGGGCGGATCCTGATGATGCACGCCAACGACCGTGAGGAGGTCCCCGAGGTCTACTCCGGGGACATCGCCGCCGCGGTCGGGATCAAGCAGGTTATGACCGGCGACACGCTCGCCGCCCCCGACGCCCCCGTGCGCCTGGAGACGATCGTGTTCCCCGAGCCCGTCATCAAGGTCGCGGTCGAGCCCAAGACCAAGGTCGACCAGGAGAAGATGTCGATTGCGCTGGGGCGTCTCGCCGAAGAGGACCCCACCTTCCAGGTCCGCACCAACGAAGAGACCGGCCAGATCGAGATCTCCGGGATGGGCGAGCTGCACCTGGAAGTGCTCGTGGACCGCATGAAGCGCGAGTTCGGCGTCGAGGCCAACGTCGGTCGCCCCCAGGTCTCCTACCGTGAGACCGTGCGCGGCACCGCCGAGAAGGTCGAAGGCAAGTTCGTGCGCCAGACCGGTGGCTCGGGCCAGTACGGCGTGGTCTACATCAACATCGAGCCCGCCCCCGGCGAAGGCTTCGACTTCGTCAACAAGATCAAGGGTGGCGCGATCCCTTCGGAGTTCATTTCCGCCGTCGAGAAGGGTGTCGAGGAGGCGCTGGAGAACGGCGTCAAGGCGGGCTACCCGATGGTGGACGTGCGCGTCACGCTCGTGGACGGCAAGTACCACGAGGTGGACTCCTCGGAGATCGCCTATAAGGTCGCCGGCTCGCTCGCCTTCAAGGAGGCCGCGCGGCGCGCCAAGCCGGTGCTGCTGGAGCCGATCTTCGCGGTGGAGGTCGTCACCCCCGAGGAGTTCATGGGCGATGTGATGGGCGACCTCTCGCGCCGGCGCGGGCACCTGCACGGCTCCGAGCAGCAGGGCAACGCGCAGGCGATCCACGCGCTCGTGCCGCTCTCCGAGATGTTCGGCTACGCCACCGACCTGCGCTCCAACACGCAGGGGCGCGCCACGTACACGATGCAGTTCGAGGGCTACGAGGAGGTTCCCCCCAACATCGCGGAGAAGATCATCGAGCAGCGCACGGGGGAGCCGATCCCCGCTTAATGGGCGGGGCGACGTACCAGCAAACACGAAACTTGGCATTTAGATAGATTTCTCGGGTTCGCCTTCACACCGGCGAGCACAACCAGTCGATTCCAGAGGAGCAGAACAAAGTGGCGAAGGAGAAGTTCGAGCGCGACAAGCCGCACGTCAACGTCGGCACCATCGGTCACATCGATCACGGCAAGACGACGCTGACCGCTGCCATCACCACGGTGCTGGCGGAGAAGGGAGGCGCCGAAGCCCGCAGCTTCGAGGAGATCGACAACGCTCCCGAGGAGAAGGAACGCGGAATCACGATCGCCACCTCGCACGTCGAGTACGCGACCGACAAGCGCCACTACGCGCACGTGGACTGCCCCGGTCACGCCGACTACGTCAAGAACATGATCACCGGCGCCGCCCAGATGGACGGGGCGATCCTGGTGGTGTCGGCCGCCGACGGCCCGATGCCCCAGACGCGCGAGCACATTCTGCTCGCCCGCCAGGTGGGCGTTCCCTACATCGTGGTGTTCCTCAACAAGGCCGACATGGTCGATGACGAGGAGCTGCTCGAACTGGTCGAGGTGGAGGTGCGCGAGCTGCTCTCCGAATACGACTTCCCCGGCGACGACATCCCGTTCGTGATCGGCTCGGCGCTGAAGGCGCTGGAAGGCGACGAGAAGTACAAGGAGAAGATCATCGAGCTCGCCGCGGCGCTCGACGACTACATCCCCGAGCCGGTGCGCGAGCTCGACAAGCCGTTCCTGATGCCGGTCGAGGACGTCTTCTCGATCACCGGCCGCGGCACCGTGGCGACCGGACGTATCGAGCAGGGGATCGTCAAAACCGGCGACACCGTCGAAATCGTGGGCGTCCACGACTCCACCTCCACGGTGGTGACGGGCGTCGAGATGTTCCGCAAGATCCTCGACGAGGGCCGCGCCGGCGACAACGTCGGCTGCCTGCTGCGCGGCACCAAGCGCGAGGAGATCGAGCGTGGGCAGGTGCTGTGCAAGCCCGGCTCGATCACCCCCCACACCAAGTTCAAGTCAGAGGTCTACGTGCTCAAGAAGGAGGAGGGCGGACGCCATACCCCGTTCTTCTCCGGGTACCGGCCGCAGTTCTACTTCCGTACCACCGACGTCACCGGCGTGGCCAAGCTGCCCGAGGGCGTTGAGATGGTGATGCCCGGCGACAACGTCCAGATGGAGATCGAGCTGATCCAGCCGATCGCCATGGACCAGGGCCTGCGCTTCGCGATCCGAGAGGGCGGTCGCACGGTGGGCTCGGGCGTGGTCAGCGAGATCATCGAGTAGCACGAGAGCGCTTCGGGTTTCCGGGGCGCTCTCTTTTCGCCGGGAGGCGTATTCCCGGCTTGTTGCAAGCATCGACATCAGATACGACGAAACGCGGCCCGCCCGTCGGCGCGGCGCGGTGAGAGGGTCGGCCTTCCGCATGGCCGCCCCTTCTCTCGCCGCCCGGCCAGTCAGCGGGAGCGCACCTGCCACGGGTTCCAGACACCCACCTGGGCAGGCCACCACCGAACCCACCCATCCCAACCCACCCACTAGAGAGAGCACCGAGAGCAGCTTCCATGGCACCAGCCGCCCAGAACAAGATCCGCATCCGCCTGAAGGCGTACGACACGCGTGCGATTGAGTCCGCCGCGAAGGAGATCGTCGAGACCGCCACACGCACCGGCGCCACCGTGTCCGGGCCCGTGCCGCTGCCCACCGAGAAGAACGTGTACTGCGTGATCCGCTCACCCTTCAAGGACAAGGACTCGCGCGAGCACTTCGAGATCCGCACCCACAAGCGCCTGATCGACATCCACCAGCCCACCCCCAAGACGGTCGACTCCCTGCAGCGCCTCGACCACCTGCCCGCCGGCGTCGACATCGAGATCCGCCTCGCCACATGATGCCCGGCCGCCAGACCCCGCACCCCTGGATGACGCACGATGCCTTCGCTGGATCTGCGTCCTCGGCCTTGCCGATGCCACCAGCATCGGCTGCGGCCTGCGTCCTTGACCAGCTCGACCTCGCGCGCCCCCAGTGGCACGCGGCCCGACGGCCGAACATCTGATGCCCGCAATTCTCGCCAAGAAGCTTGGGATGACCCAGCTGTTCAAGGAGGACGGCTCGGTGGCGCGCGTGACCGTGCTGGAGGCCGGGCCCTGCCCCGTCACCGCCGTGCGCAGCGTCGAGCGCGATGGGTATGACGCGGTGCAGCTGGCGTTTGGTGCTGCCCGCGAGAAGCACCTGACCAAAGCCGAGCTCGGCCATCTGCGCAAGGCCGACGCCCCCCCGCTGCGCCACCTCGTCGAGTTCAGGGATCCACCTGCCCCGGTCTCCGACCTGAAGCTCGGAGAGAGCGTCACCGTCGCATCTTTCGAGGTCGGCGCCCGCGTGAAGATCTCTGGGGTCTCCAAGGGCAAGGGCTTTCAGGGCACGATTCGTCGCCACGGCTTCAAGAGCGGCCCCAAGTCCCACGGCTCGCACAACGTTCGCGCCCCCGGCTCGATCGGCGCCTCCGCCACGCCCGCGCGCGTGATGAAGGGCATCCGCGGACCGGGTCAGATGGGCAACCACCGCGTCACCCAGCCGGGCCTGGAGGTCGTCGCCATCGATCCGGCTCAGAATCTCCTGATGGTGCGCGGCTCGGTGCCAGGACCGCGTGGCGGGGTCGTGGAGGTGCGCGTCGATGGCTGACGCCGCGCTCAAAGCCCCCGTGCTGGGGGGCGCCGCCAGCAAGACCGTGGGGTTGGATGGAGCCGCTTTCTCCGCCGGGTTCCACATGCCGCTCGTGCACCAGAGTGTGCGCGCCGAGCAGGCAGCCCGCCGCCGCGGCACCGCCGCCACCAAGACCCGCGCAATGGTCTCCGGCGGCTCCGCCAAGCCGTGGCGCCAGAAGGGCACCGGGCGCGCCCGCGCCGGCTCCAGCCGCTCGCCGATCTGGACCGGCGGCGGCACCGTGTTCGGACCCCAGCCGCGTTCCTACACGTTCAAGGTCAACCGCAAGGAGCAGCGCGCGGCGCTGCGCAGTGCGCTCTCCATGCACGCCGCGCGTGGGTCGCTCGCGGTGGTCGATGCGAGCGCCTTCACCGCGCCCAAGACCAGCCAGGCGATGGATCTGCTGGACGCTTGGAACCCGCCCATCCAGCTCCGTCCGACCCTCGTCGCGCTCGCTCCCGAGGAGTCCAACGCTGCCCTGTCGTTCCGCAACCTGGCCCGCGTGGCGGTGCTGGCGCACGAAGACGTCGGCGTCACCGACATCGTGGGCGCTGCCACGCTGGTGCTCTCGCAGGCCGCGCTCGACGGGCTCACCGCACGCGCCGGCGGCGGATCGGGCGCTGGGAGTGCGACGAGCGCGCCGGCGCCGGAATCCAAAGGGGCCACGAAAGCCCCCTCGGCCAAAATTGCCGCGGATGCACCCGAGTCGTCGTCCACCGCGACCTCGCTGGACGCCCACGAGGGGGATGAGGGCTAATGGAGCACTCGCAGGTCATCATCCGCCCGGTCATCTCCGAGAAGAGCTACGCGCTCTCGGCCTTCGGCCGCTACACCTTCCGCGTGCATCCCGACGCGCACAAGACCCTCATTCGCCAGGCCGTGGAATCGCTGTTCGACGTGCACGTCGTCGAGGTGCGCACCCAGAGCGTCAAGTCCAAGCCCAAGCGCCGCGGCGCGATCAGCGGGCGCACCCGCACCTGGAAGAAGGCGATCGTGCAAGTGCGCGAGGGCGAAACCATCCCCGTCTTCCAGGCGCTCGAGGGCGTGTAGGCGAAGCCGAAAGCGTGTAAAGAGAGAGCACCCACCATGCCAATTCGCAAACCAAAGCCCACCTCCCCCGGCCGTCGCTTCACCTCCTACGCCGACTTCGCGGAGATCACCAAGAGCGAGCCCGAGAAGACGCTCGTCGAGGGTCTGAAGAAGAGCGGCGGGCGCAACGCGCACGGACGCAAGACCGCCCGCCATCGCGGCGGTGGCGCCAAGCGGCTGTACCGCCGGATCGACTTCAAGCGGCGCAAGGACGGCGTGCCCGCCAAGGTCGCCGCGATCGAGTACGACCCCAACCGCTCCTCCTACATCGCACTGCTGCATTACCTCGACGGCGAGAAGCGCTACATCCTCGCGCCCCAACGGCTCACCGTCGGGATGACCGTCAGCTCCGGCGACGGCGCCGACATCGCCGTGGGCAACTGCCTTCCGCTTGCGCGTATGCCGGTCGGCACCGTGGTGCACAACGTCGAGCTGCACCCCGGCCGTGGAGGGCAGCTGGCGCGCTCCGCCGGGGCCGGCGTGCAGCTGATGGCCAAGGACGGCGAGATGGCCACCTTGCGCCTTCCCTCCGGCGAGATGCGCTTGGTGCGTGCCGAGTGCCGCGCCACGGTTGGAACGATCGGCAACTCAGATCACCAGAACATCAAGGTCGGCAAGGCCGGGCGCAAGCGCCACATGGGCGTGCGCCCACAGACCCGCGGCGTGGCAATGAACCCGGTTGACCACCCGCACGGTGGCGGCGAGGGCTCCACCACCGCGGGTCGGCACCCCGTGACCCCGTGGGGGGTCCCCACGCTCGGGTACCGCACCCGCAAGAAGAACAAGCCCTCCGACCGCTACATCGTGCGCGGACGGCGGCGAGGGAAGGGTAAGCAGCGATGAGTCGCTCGAGCAAGAAGGGGCCGTGGGTGGAAGAGCGGCTGATGAAGCGCATCGAGGCGCTCAACGCCGAGAACCGCAAACAGATGATCCGCACGTGGTCGCGTACCTCGACAATCTTCCCCGACATGGTGGGCCACACGATTGCCGTGCACGATGGCAAGAAGCACGTCCCCGTGTTCGTCTCGGAGTCGATGGTGGGTCACAAGCTTGGCGAGTTTGCCCCCACCCGCCACTTCCGCGGGCACGCGGGGTCCGGGAAGGTCCGCTGATGAGCGTGGAGGACGAGAAAGAGGACGAGACGCCGGGGGATGCCCCGGCGGAGTCGGCCGCCGAGGCCGCGAAGAAGCCGTCGCGCGCGCATAAAGCCCCTGCCAAAGCCGAGGCCTCCGAGGAGGGCAAGGCGGACGAGTCTGCCGCGAAAAAACCCGCTGCAGACAAGCCGGCTGCCAAAGCTGAGAAGTCCGAGGAGGTCGAGAAGCCGACCACTGAGGCCGAGGAGCCGACCGCCGGCGCTGCGGAGCCCACCGCCGAGGCCGAGTCCGCGGCAAAGAAACCCGCCAAAGCGAGGCGCATCAAAAAAGCTACGCCCACCACCGACAAGTCGGCCGCGGAGCCTGTCGCCGAGGAGGCCTCTGACGAGGAGGCTGCCCCGGAGCCCCAACCGGCAGTCGCCACCAAACGCAAACCGGCCGAGCGCCGGCAGGCGGTGCACGCTAGGGCGCGCTATGTGCGGACCTCAGCGCGCAAGGCGCGTATGGTGTGCGGACACATCCGGGGGAAGTCCGTGCAGGAGGCACGCGCTATCCTCGCCTTTACGCCCCGCGACGTGGCGCGCGACTGGAGCAAGCTGCTCGAGTCCGCGGTGGCTAACGCGGAGAACAACCACGAACTGCTCGAGGACGACCTGATCGTCCGCGAGGCCTACGCCGACGAGGGGCCCACGATCAAGCGCTTCCGGCCGCGCGCCATGGGCAGGGCGACGCCGATCCGCAAGCGCACCAGTCATCTCACGATCACGCTCACCCCGCGGTCGTAGAGGCGAGAGACAGAACTTAAGGAATCGAGAAGAGAGAAGATGGGACAGAAGGTTCATCCAGAGGCCATGCGCGTGGGCTACATCCACGATTGGAAGTCCAACTGGTTCAACGAGAAAAACTTCGCCGAGTACCTCGCGGAGGACATCCGCATCCGCCGGCACATCATCGATCGCCTCGCCCACGCGGGGCTCTCCGACATCACGATTCGCAAGGACTCCGGTGAATTGGAGGTCAACATCCACACCGCCCGTCCCGGCATCGTGATCGGTAAGTCGGGCACCGAAGTGGACGCCCTGCGGCGCGACCTGCACCGTATGACCCAGAAGCAGATCAAGGTCAACATCCTCGAGATCAAGCGCCCCGAGCTCGACGCAAAGCTGGTTGCGCAGTCGATCGCCGAGCAGCTGCAGAACCGCGTCGCTTTCCGCCGCGCGATGAAGCGGGCGCTCACCAGCGCGATGCGCTCCGGCGCCAAGGGCGTCAAGGTGCAGGTCGCCGGGCGCCTCGGCGGCGCTGAGATGGCGCGCACCGAGAGCTACTCCGACGGGCGCGTGCCACTACACACGATGCGCGCCGACATCGACTACGGCTTCCACGAGGCGGCCACCACGTTCGGACGCATCGGCGTGAAGTGCTGGGTCAACAAGGGTGAGATCATGCCCGAGGGCTACACCGGTGCCGACCTCACCGACATGACCGCTCCGCCTCCGCCGAGCGATGGCCGCGACGGCCGCGGTGGTGGACGCGACGGCCGCGAAGGGCGCGGCGGCGGTGGCCGGGGCCGCGGCGGCCCGGGCGGCTCCGGTGGCCGTGGTGGCGGGCGTGGACCCGGCGGTCCAGGTGGTGGCCGCGGGCCGGGCGGTCCTGGTGGTGGACGCGGGCCTGGCGGCCCGGGCGGGGGCCGTGGCGGCTCCGGCGGTGGACGTGGCCCAGGTGGCCCAGGCGGCGGCGGCCGTGGGCCGGGTGGTCCTGGTGGTGGTCGCGGCCCGGGTGGTCCTGGCGGTGGCCGTAGCGGCTTCGGTGGTGGTCGGGGCCCGGGCGGGCCGGGCGGCGGTCGCGGGCCGGGCGGCGGCGGTGGCCGTGGCGGCGGCAGTCCCGAGGTGACCCGCTGATGCTCTCTCCCAAGCGCGTCAAGCATCGCAAGCAGCACCGTGGCCGCCGCGGCGGAATGTCCCGCGGCCAGGTGAAGGTGCAGTTCGGCGAGTACGGTTTGAAGTCGCTCGAGCAGGGCTGGCTCACCAACCGCCAGATCGAGGCTGCTCGTATCGCAATGACGCGCAAGATCAAGCGTGGTGGCAAGGTGTGGATCAACGTATTCCCCGACAAGCCGGTCACCAAGAAGCCGGCCGAGACCCGCATGGGCTCGGGCAAGGGCTCGCCCGAGGGCTGGGTCGCCGTGGTCAAGCCCGGGCGCGTGATGTTCGAGCTGGCCGGAGTGCCCGAGCCGCTCGCCCGCGACGCGATCCGGCTCGCGGCGCACAAGCTTCCCGTCAAGTCCAAGTTCGTGATGCGCGAGGAGTGAGGGTGAGCGTGCGACTCGAGCGACAGAGTGAGCGCAACCGCGCTGTGGAGGCTGGGCGATGAACGCCAAGGAGATGCGGGACATGCCCGACGACGAGCTGGCGGAGCAGATCGGCACGCTGCGCAAGGACCTCTTCGGGCTGCGCTTTGCCAACGCGACGGGCGAGCTCGAGAACACCGCCGGCGTCGGCAGCGCCCGGCGCGCCCTCGCGCGCGCGCTCACGGTGCGGCGCGAGCGGGAACTGGGGATGTGATGAGATGGCCGATGACGAACAGGACAACGAGATGACCGACGAGCAGCAGCCCGAGCAGACGCAGGAGGCAGAGCAGACGCGGGAGCCGGTCGCGCAGGTCGCGCCGCCCGAGCCCGTCGAGCAGCTGGCTCCGAAGGAGCGCCGGCGCAAGGCGCGTTCGATGCACGTCGGCAGTGCGCGCGCGCAGCGCACACCCGAGGAGCGCCAGGCCGAGCGCGACGCTGTCCGTCGCACGAAGGCGGTCAAGCGCCGCGCGCGGCGCTTGCAGGAACGCGCCAAACGTGCCGAGCACCGCGCCTCGGCACCGACTGCGCAGCCGCTGGCGCCCGTGCATCCCCCGCGCGAGGGTGCCGGCCGTGTACGCCAGGGTGTGGTCGTGTCGAACAAGGCCGACAAAACGATCACCGTGCGCATCGATGTCGCCCGCCGGCATCGGCGCTACGAAAAGATCGTGCGCAGCTCCTCCACGCTGCACGCGCACGACGAAAATAACGACGCGCACGAGGGCGACGTCGTGCGCGTAATCGAGAGCCGCCCGCTGTCGCGCACCAAGCGCTGGCGGCTGGTGGATGTGTTGGAGAGGGCACGATGATCCAGAACGAGACGAGGCTGCGCGTGGCCGACAACACCGGGGCGCGCGAGATCCTCTGCATCCGCGTCAAGGGCGGCTCGCGCCGTCGGTATGCCCACGTGGGCGATGTGATCACCGCCACCGTCAAGCAGGCCACGCCCCACGGCACCGTCAAAAAGGGCGACGTGGTGACGGCTGTGGTCGTGCGCACGAAGAAGCCGTTTGGCCGCGAGGATGGCACCTACATCGCCTTCGACGAGAACGCCGCGGTGATCATCGACGAGCAGAACAACCCCCGTGGCACGCGCGTGTTCGGGCCCGTCGCACGGGAACTGCGCGAGCGCAACTTCATGAAGATCGTCTCACTCGCGCCGGAGGTGATCTGATGGCGCGCGCCCGGGCACAGACCGGTGGTTCACATAAGGGCGGATCGCGGACAGGCGGTGGCAAGAGCGCCGGCACGAAGCGCGCCGGCACGAAGCGCTCGAGTGCCCCGGCGAAGGCGGTACGGCGTACGTTGCGGATCCGCTCCGACGATCGCGTGCAGGTGATTGCGGGCAAGGACCGCGGCAAGAGCGGCCGCGTCCTGCGCGTTGAGCCGGGCAAGGAGCGCGTGTATGTGGAGGGCCTGAACATGATCAAGCGCCACACCCGCCCGCAGCAGGTGGCGGACACCAGGCAGGGCGCGACGGTGGGTGGCGTGATCGAGCGCGAGGGGCCGATCCACGTCTCCAACGTGATGCTGCTGGATCCCAAAGGCGGCAAGCCCACGCGGGTAGGAGTCGAGCGGGAGAATGGCAGGCCCTTCCGCGTCGCCCGCCGCTCGGGAGCGAGGATCGATTGATGAGGGCCACTGCCGCGACACACTTCGCCGTGAGCTCGATGAGCCACGACACACTCCCCATGGAACTGATCTGCCGATGAGCACCGAAGTCCCCGCACGCCTGAAGGTCCGCTACATGGAGGAGATCCGCCCGCAGCTGATCGAGCGCTTCGGCTACAGCTCCTCGATGCAGACGCCGCGCCTGGAAAAGATCACGCTCAACATGGGCGTCGGCGACGCCAAGCAGGACTCCAAGGCGCTGAAGGCCGCCCAGGACCAGCTGGCCACGATCGCCGGTCAGCAGCCGAGCGTGCGCCGTGCGCGCAAGTCGATCGCCGCGTTCAAACTACGCGAGGGGATGCCGGTGGGTGTGTCGGTGACGCTGCGCCGGGAGCGCTCTTACGAGTTCCTCGACCGGCTGATCTCGATCGCGATCCCTCGAATCCGCGACTTCCGCGGCCTGCGCGCCCGTTCGTTCGACGGCCGCGGCAACTATTCGATGGGGGTACGCGAACAGATCATCTTCCCCGAGATCGACTACGACGCGATCGACCAGGTGCGCGGGCTGGACATCACCATCACCACCAGCGCACGCACCGACGTCGAGGCCTTTGTGCTGCTCACCGCGCTGGGAATGCCCTTCTCTACCTACGGGCGCCCGGCAGAGTTCGCGCAGGCTCTCGGGGAGAGCGCCGAGACGGCTGCCGATCCTGAGACGCCTGTGAGCGTCGCGGAGCCCGCCGCCGCTCCTGAGGTGCCTGTGAGCGTCGCCGAGACGGCTGCGGATCCTGAGGTGCCTGTGAGCGTCGCGGAGCCCGCTGCGGATCCTGAGGCGCCGGCGAGCGCTGAGACCGCTGCCGATCCCGAGGCGCCCGCGAGCACGGCCGAGGCCGTTGCTCAGGAGAGCACCAACCAGGAGACCCCTGCTGGGGAGGAGGCCGCCACCGCCGACCCGGAGAGCACCACCGACCAGGAGACGACCGACTGATGGCCAAGACCTCGCTGCGCGTCAAGCAGGCGCGGACGCCGAAGTACAAGACGCGCGCCTATACTCGCTGCAACCGCTGCGGACGACCGAAGGCGGTGTACCGTAAGTTCGGGCTCTGCCGCATCTGTCTGCGCGAGCTCGCTCACAACGGTCAGATCCCAGGGATGACCAAGTCCTCGTGGTAGGCGGGAGCATCACCGTTCTCATTGCGAACGCCGTGCGCCATAGCACACACCCAAAAGTAATTACAACAACCACACACCACCCAACCCTTCGCTAGAGCTTCCCATGCCCATGACCGACCCGATAGCGGACTTCCTCACGAGGATCCGCAACGCGATCCACGCCGCCCACGAGACGGTGCAGATCCCAGCGTCCAAATTGAAGACCGAGCTCGCGAGAATCCTCGCTGAGCAGGGCTACATCGAGAGTTGGTCGGTCGCGCCGGCGCCCGATGGCGACGCCGGGCAGGTGATCGAGATCCGCCTCAAGTACACCGCCGACCGCCGCTCGGCGATCGCAGGCCTCAAGCGGGTGTCGAGGCCCGGTCAGCGCACCTACGTGCAGGCCGGGGGGATCCCGAAGGTGCTGGGCGGGATGGGAACTTCGATCGTCTCGACCTCCCAGGGCGTGATGACCGGCCACGACGCACGCGCGGCGGGCGTCGGCGGCGAGGTTCTGGCGCAGGTCTGGTAGCGCAAGCGCGCGGGCGAGAAGAGAGAGCGGAGACTAAACACTCAAATGTCCAGGATCGGAAGACAGCCAATCCCCGTGCCGAGCGGCGTGACCGTCGCGATCGAGCCGGAGACGGTGCGCGTAAGCGGGCCGAAAGGCGAGCTGCAGGAGCGTGTGCACCGCGACATCCAGGTCGTCCAGGAAGGCGAGCAGCTGCTCGTCACCCGCCCGACCGACCGCGGCGAACATCGCGCGCTGCACGGGCTCACCCGCACGCTGGTGGCCAACATGGTGCAGGGCGTCACCGCGGGCTACGAAAAGCGACTGGAGATTCAAGGTGTGGGTTACCGCGCGCAGCTGAAGGGCAAGGATCTCGAGCTCGCCGTCGGCTACTCACATCCGGTACCGATCCCGGCGCCGAGCGGGATCGAGTTCGAGGTGCCCCAGCCCACGAGGATCGTCGTGAGGGGCATCTCCAAGCAGCTGGTGGGGGAGACCGCCGCGATCATCCGCAAGCAGCGCCCGCCGGAGCCCTACAAGGGCAAGGGCATCCGCTACGAGGGCGAGTACGTAGCCCGAAAGGTCGGCAAGCGCGCATGAGCCTCATGACCAAGCCGGAGCGCAGGCTGAAGCGCCGCCGCCGGGTGCGCGCGAAGATCGCCGGCACGCCGACCCGTCCGCGGATCTCGGTGTTCCGCTCCAACAAGGGGCTCTCGGCGCAGGCGATCGACGACCTCTCCGGCCGCACGCTGGCGGCGGTCGACTGGTATGAGCCCGAGCTGCGGACGCTCGCCAAGGCGGAGCGCACCACCCGCGAGGGCGCGCTGCTGGCCGAGCGCGTCAAAGCGGCGGGAGCCACCGAAGCGGTGTTCGACCGCGGTGGCTACCGCTATCACGGACACGTCAAGACCTTCGCGGAGGCGCTGCGCGAGGCGGGCATAGTCGTCTAAGCCACTTCGCACCCACCTCTACCCACCTCTACCCGGCCAGCCTCCCGCTCCCTCCAACCACCGTCATCGCTACTCGACTCCTACTGCGCCACTGCCCTTTTCCACCAGCCCGCTACCCTCTCGACTTCCACCATGTCCACCATCCCCACAGATCGCTCCGTGAACCCCGCCGGCCTGGACCTCCAGGAGCGGGTCGTCGAGATCAACCGCGTCGCCAAGGTGGTGAAGGGTGGGAGGCGCTTCTCCTTCACCGCCCTAGTGGTGGTGGGCGACGAACGGGAAGTGGTGGGCGTCGGCTATGGCAAGGCAACCGAGGTGCCGCTGGCGATCCAGAAGGGCGTGGAGCGCGCCAAGAAGGACCTCTTCCGCGTCCCCAAGCATGGGAGCACGATCACCCACCAGACCACCGGGATCTTCGGTGCCGGCCGCGTGCTGCTGAAGCCCGCGGCGCCTGGTACCGGCGTGATCGCCGGCGGGGGCGTGCGCGCCGTGCTGGAGCTGGCGGGGATCCACGACATCCTCTCCAAGAGTCTCGGCACCCAGAACCCGATCAACCTCGTGAAGGCCACGATCACCGGCCTGCGCGGGCTGAACACCCCCGAGGAGGTCGCGCGCCTGCGCGGCTTGACGATCAACCAGGTGCTGGGTCTCGCCGACAAGCCGCCGGAGGGAGAGACGTTGCAGGCCTCGCCGGATGGGGCACCCGCCGAAGCGGTGCCGTCGGCCGAGCATGCCGCCGCGGCCGCGACAGAGAGCTTGTCCGCCGACGCTTCCGGCTCGGCCAAGCAGGTTGAGGACGCGCCGTCGGCCGCCGGGTCATTGCCCGCGGCCGAGCCATCCGCGGAGGCGAACATGCCCGCGGCGGCGCCGGAGGCCGAGACGGAGACATCGTCGGCCACAGAGTCCGCCGAGGAGGGATCGGCCTGATGGCTGCGCTCACCGTCGTCCAACGCCGGTCGAGCAACGGCTCGAACAAGCGCCAGTTGGACACGCTGCGCTCGCTGGGGCTGCGCCGGATCGGCCACACCGTGCAGGTTGACGACTGCCCCCAGGCACGCGGGATGCTGCACGCGGTGCGTCACCTCGTGGAGGTTCAGGATGGCCCAGGCTCGGCAAAGCGCACGCCGGGCGCGAAGGGTGCCGTCAAAGCCAGCGCACCGGGCGTGGATGCTGCTGCGGAGGTGTCCCCGTGAGCCCCGCGGACGACCGCGAGCAGGAGCCCCACATCGGCCTGCACAGCCTCGCCCCGGCCCCCGGCAGCCGCCGGCCGCGCAAGCGCGTGGGGCGCGGGGAAGGCTCAGGCACGGGCAAGACTGCCGGCAGAGGCCAGAAGGGGTACGGCTCGCGCTCGGGCGCCAAGAGCAGGGCTCGCTTCGAGGGCGGGCAGATGCCGATCCATATGCGAATGCGCAAGCTCCGTGGCCCGCACATGAAGAAGTCGATGCCGTTCGAGCCGTTCCGCACGCACACGCAGCCAGTCAACATCGGCGACCTCGAGGCGCGCTTCGAGGCGGGCGCGGAGGTCACGCTGGAGCTGATGCGCGGCAAGGGCCTCGGCACCCGCAAGGCGATACCGGTGAAGGTGCTGGCGAAGGGTGAGCTCGGCAAGGCGCTGACGGTCCACGCACACGCCTTCAGCGCGAGCGCGCGCGAGCGCATCGAGGCGGCCGGCGGCAGCTGCGTCGTGCTCGACGAGTCGGCCTCCTGAAACATTCTTGAGAAGACCCGCGCGCGAGCGGCAATCTCAGCCAAGAGGGTGGCGCAGCCGGCCCGAGGCCGCCTAGAGGGTGGCGCAGCCGGCCGCAGGCCGGCGAGCCGGGCCCCTCTTCATCGGTCAGCCGGGCCCCTCTTTTTCTGTCAGAATCGCCTGCGATGCTCTCGACGATCCTGAACGCCTTCCAGGTGCCGGACATCCGGAAGAAGATCGGCTTCACGGCGGCGATGCTGCTGATCTACCGCCTCGGCTCGCACTTGCCGGTGCCCGGGGTCAACCTGACCGCGGTCAACAGCATCCAGAAGCAGCTGGGGGGCTCGAACATCCTCGGCCTGCTGAACCTCTTCTCCGGCGGGAGCCTCTCGCGGATCGCGATCTTCGCGCTGGGGATCATGCCGTACATCACGGCCTCGATCATCCTGCAGCTGCTGCAGGTGGTCGTGCCCTCCCTTGAAAAGCTTTCCAAGGAAGGCGAAGTCGGGCAGGCGCGGATCACGCAGTACACCCGCTACCTGACCGTGGGCTTGGCGTTTGCGCAATCGGTGGGCTACGTCTTCCTGTTCCACTCGCTGCAGGCGAGCGCCGGGGAATCGGTCGTCACGAAGTTTGACTTCCCCCACATCTTCCTGATCGTGGTGTGCCTGACGGCGGGCTGCGTGCTGCTGATGTGGATCGGCGAGCTGATCACCCAGAAAGGCATCGCCAACGGCATCTCGCTGCTGATCTTCGCCTCGATCGTCTCGCGTCTGCCGACGGGGATCCAGGCGTGGTGGACGAGCCAGAACCAGGTGTTCAAGGTGATGATGCCGTTCCTCGTGCTGGTCGTGGTGGCGGCGGTCGTGTTCGTGATGGAGGGCCAGCGGCGGATCCCGGTGCAGTACGCCAAGCGCGTGATCGGGCGGCGGATGAGCGAGGGCGGCCAGACATACCTGCCGCTGCGCGTGAACATGGCGGGGGTGATCCCCGTGATCTTCGCGGCCAGCATCATGGCCTTCCCACCGACGATCGGACAGCTCGTCAAAACGCATTGGGGTCAGGAAGTGTCGGACTTCTTCAACCCCAAAGGTTGGCACTACATCGTGGGGGAGTCGATCTTCATCATCATCTTCACGTACTTCTACACGGCGGTGACCTTCAACCCGGTGGATCAGGCGGACAACCTGAAGAAGTACGGTGGCTTCATCCCCGGCGTGCGCCCGGGGCGCCCGACGGCTGAATTCCTCGACCGTATCCTCGCGCGCCTGACGTTCCCCGGCGCGCTGTTCCTCGCGGCGGTGGCGGCGTTGCCGACGATCCTGTTCGACCGCACGCACGTGGAACTGCAGCTGGGGGGGACGTCGATCCTGATCGTGATCGGGGTGGCGCTGGAAACGATGAAGCAGCTGGAGGCGCAGCTGATGATGCGAAGTTACGAGGGGTTCTTGAAGTAGGGCGTTGCCCGCTCTTGGGTCCGAGGAGTCTGAATTCTTGGGAGCGGGTAGGCTTGAGTCGTCGTGTCCGAGCTGAACTTGATCCTGCTTGGCCCTCCCGGCGCGGGCAAGGGCACCCAGGCTGACCGTTTGCAGAGCGATTTCGCGCTGGCGCATATCTCCACGGGGGACATGCTGCGCGCGCAAGTGGCGGAGGGCACGGAGCTGGGCAAGGAGGCGCAGCGGTACATGACGGCGGGCAAGCTGGTGCCCGACGAGGTGATCGTGGGCATGATCACAAAACGGATCGGCGTGGACGACGCGCGCGACGGGTTCCTACTGGACGGCTTCCCGCGCAATGAGGCCCAGGCCCAGGCGCTCGGGCAGGCGCTCGACGATCTGCGGCGGAGGCTGACCGCGGCACTGTTGATCGAGGCGCCCGACCAGGAGGTCGTTCGCCGCCTCGCGGGCCGGAGGGTGTGCGTGAAGAACCCCACCCACATCTACCACGTGGAGTTCGACCCGCCCAAGCGCGAGGGGATCTGCGACCAGGACGGCTCGCGACTGATTCAGCGCGATGACGACAAGGAGGAGACGATCCGCACGCGTCTGGAGGTGTACCACGCCAAGACCAAGCCGCTGATCGGCTACTACGAGGAGCGGGGGCTGTTGCGCCGCTTCGACGGGAGCCGGACCCCGAACGAGGTGCACGACCACATCCGCGCGACGCTGGCAACGCTGCGGTTGGAGGACGCGCTCTGACAGAGGCTCTCCGCGTCGCCGGAGGAGCCGGATGCCCTACTGCCCGGGGGGCGAGGGGATCCCGTCCATGCCCAGCACCCGCGCCGTTGGCAGCAAATCGAGGCTAAGCTCAGATCAGATGATCATCAAGAAGACCCAGGCGGAGATCGAGAAGATGGCGGCGGCGGGCGAGATCCTCGTGCAGACGCTGGCGCTGCTGGAGCGCATGATCCGTCCCGGCGTGCGCACCGAGGAGCTGGACGCGGCCGCCGAGCGCTTCATCCGCTCGCACGGAGCGACCCCCACCTTCAAGGGCTTTCGCGGCTTCCCCGGCTCGATCTGCGCCTCCCCAAACGCGATGGTTGTGCACGGCATCCCCGGCCGCTACCTCCTCGAGGAGGGTGACATCATCTCGATCGACGTGGGCGTCACGCTGGACGGTTGGGTGGCGGACGCCGCGCGCACCTTCCCCGTCGGCGAGATCGGCCCCGTCGAGCGGAACCTGCTGATGGCCACCCGCGAATCGCTGTTTGCCGGCGTGGAGCAGTGTCGTTCCGGCAACCGCATGGGCGACGTCTCGCACGCGATCGAGCGTGTGGCCGAGGGCGCTGGGCTGTCGATCGTCCGCTCGCTGGTTGGCCACGGCGTGGGCCGCTCGATGCACGAGGACCCGCAGGTACCCAACTACGGCCGCCCCGGCAAGGGCCCGCGACTGGAGGAGGGGATGGTGCTGGCGATCGAGCCGATGACGACCGCCGGCCGGCCCGCGGTGCGCGTGGGTGGCGATGGGTGGGGGGTGTTCTCCCAGGATGACTCGCCGGCGGCGCACTTCGAGTTCACGGTCGCGATCACCGCGAACGGCCCGCGGGTGCTGACGCCGTGGCACCTGGGCTCGGGGGCGGGGGGCGGCAGGAGCAACGGCGCCGGCACCGCGGTCGCCGAGCCGCGGGGCGAACAGGTCGCCAGCGCGGGCTAAAGCTAGCTGCTACTATCGACTGTCCGCGCGCACGCGAAGACGTTTCGCGCTGCGGGCGTATCCTCGACCAGGTAGCGGCGGCCGCCCCGGCAGCCAGAGCCCGGTCGTCGGACCTAGAGGGTGGCACAGTCGGCCGAGGCCGGCCAGCCGGGCCCGCTTCCGAAGTCGAAGAAAGGGATCATGAAGGTACGACCGTCGGTGAAGCCGATGTGCGAAAAATGCAAGATCATCCGCCGCCACGGCGCGGTGCTGGTCATTTGCCAGAACAAGCGCCATAAGCAAAGGCAGGGCTGATCCGGTGGCCTCGGATGATCGCCATGCTGCGTCCTCAGTCGGGTCCGTGGGTTACCACTGTCCCCTCCTTGCGTCCTTGCCTGACGTGGGTGGGTGGGCAATCAATGTCCCACCAGATCATGGAGTGGTGATCTAATGGCGCGCATCGCCGGGGTCAACCTGCCCCTCAACAAGCGCTCGGAGATCGGGCTGACCTATATCTTCGGCATCGGGCGCTCGACCGCCAACAAGCTGCTGGCCGAGGTGGGGGTCAGCCCCGACACCTACGTGCGCGACCTGACCGAGGACGAGGTGTCGCGCCTGCGCGACGCGATCGACTCCGACCTCACGGTCGAGGGCGACCTGCGCCGGGAGCGCTCCCAGGACATCAAGCGCCTGCAGGAGATCGCCTGCTACCGCGGCCTGCGCCACCGCCGCGGCCTACCGGTGAGGGGACAGAAGACGAAGACCAACGCGCGCACCCGCAAGGGCCCCAAGCGGATGCAGGTCGCCGGCAAGAAGAAAGCCGGTAAGAAGTAATGGCGGCTCCGAAGCGCGCACGCGGCAAACGTAAGCCGAAGAAGAACATCCCCGTGGGGCAGGCGCACATCAAGACGTCGTTCAACAACACGATCGTCTCGCTCACCGACGTGCAGGGCAACGTGATCGCCTGGGAGTCAGCGGGTGGCGCTGGCTTCAAGGGCTCGCGCAAGTCGACGCCGTTCGCCGCGCAGGTGACCGCCGACGCGGCCGCGCGCAAGGGCCTCGAGCAGGGACTGCAGAAGGTGGAGGTGTACGTCAAGGGCCCTGGCAGCGGGCGCGAGACCGCGATCCGCTCGCTCTCCGCGGCGGGCCTCGAAGTGACGGGCGTCAAGGATGTGACCCCCCAGGCTCATAATGGATGTCGCCCACGCAAGCGCAGGAGGGTGTAATGGCAAGGGATTCAAGCCCCCAGTGCAAGCAGTGCCGCCGCGAGGGGCAGAAGCTGTTCCTCAAGGGAGAGCGCTGCCTGACCGACAAATGCGGCGTCGAGCGTCGCTCCTATCCGCCGGGCGAGCACGGCAGGGGGCGTCAGAAACAGAGCGAGTACCGGCTGCAGCTGCGCGAGAAGCAGAAGGCTCGCCGCTACTACGGGGTGCTGGAGAAGCAGTTCCACGGCTATTACGAGAAGGCTTCCCGCCAGCCGGGGATCACCGGCGAGAACTTGCTGGCGCTGCTGGAGTGCCGCTTCGACAACGTGCTGGTGCGCCTCGGCTTTGCCGCCTCGCGCCGGCAGGCGCGCCAGCTGATCCTCCACGGCCACTGGACGATCAACGGCAGGCGCGTGAACATCCCCAGCTACCAGGTGCGCCCGGGCGAGGTGATCGCGATCAAGGCCGACACTCCAGCCACTCAGGTGATCCGGGATGCCACCGAGCTCACCGGGCAGATCCCGGCGTGGCTGCAGGCCGATCACGAGTCGCTCACCGCGAAGGTGCTGCGCAGACCGGAGCGGCGCGAGGTGGCGGCGCCGGTGCAGGAGCAGCTCATCGTCGAGCTGTACTCGAAGTAAGGGCCCGTGCACGCGGGCTTGGAGAGTTTTACCGGCATCGCCCCCGCTCGTGCGGGAAAGATGCCTTGGAGCCGGTGCCCAATAGGCGCCGGTCAAAGAGGGTGGCGCAGCCAGCCGGAGGCTGGTGGGCCGGACCCCTCTTCTATTAGTCCCAAGAGGGTGGCGCAGGCGGCCGGAGGCCGCCGAGCCGGGCCTCTCTTCAATCAGTCACCACCACGACGTTAGGACGCTGATGCTCGACTTCCAAATCCCCCGGATCACAAGCGAGTCCGTGGAGCAGAACCGCGGCACCTTCACGATCGAGCCGCTCGACCGCGGGTTCGGCTACACCTTCGGGAACTCGCTGCGCCGCGTGCTGCTCTCCTCGCTGGCGGGCGCCGCCGTCACCAGCGTCCGCATTGAGGGGGTGGCCCACGAGTTCTCGACGATTACCGGCGTCAAGGAGGACGTGACCGACATCGTGCTCAACCTCAAGGGGGTTGTGTGCCGGATGCACTCCGATGCCTCCGAGGTGGAGGCCCCCCTGGTGGTTACCGGCCCCGGTGAGATCACCGCCAAGGACATCGACCTGCCGGCGGGCGTGGAGATCCTCAACCCCGACGTGCACGTGGCCACGCTGGAGAAAAAAACCAAGCTGGAGCTGTACATGACGATCGGCCGCGGCCGTGGGTACCGTCCGGCGGAGGAGAACAAGTCGCCCGACCAGCCGATCGGGGTGATCCCGATCGACTCGATCTTCTCCCCAGTGCGGCGCGTGGCGTACGCCGTCGAGCAGGCGCGCGTGGGCCAGAAGACCGACTTCGACAAGCTCACGCTGGACATCGAGACCGACGGCTCGATCGAGCCGCAGGCGGCGTTGCGCGAGGCCGCGGAGCTGCTGATCAGCCAGCTGGCGATCTTCACCGACGCCGACCGCATCCAGGAGCTGCGCGCCTCCCCCGGTGGGCAGTTGGACGGGCACGGCCTCGCCGTGGCGGGTGCTGGCGGACAGGCGGCGCTGCAGGGCGAGGAGTGGGGCATCCTGATTGAGGAGCTGGAGTTGGGGGTGCGCTCTTACAACTGCCTCAAGCGCGCCGGAATCCAAACCGTTGGCGACCTCATCTCGAAGTCCGAGGCGGAGCTCAACGCGATCCCCAACTTCGGGAAGAAGTCGATCGACGAGGTGATCGAGACGCTGGAAGGGCGCGGGCTGCACCTGCGCCAGGACTGAGCACCACCAACCAGCAAGCCGCATAACTATTGCGATACAACATCACCGGCGCAACGGGCAAGAGTGTTGTTATAAAAAAATCCAAAAGGTGTGCGCAATAGCTATCGAGCTTGGAAAAGAAGATATGGTCCCCACCCCCAGCGCCCGGAAAACAGGGCTGGGAGGTTGTTATAAAATCCAAAAGCCGTGCGCGATAGCTATCGACCTTTAAAAAGAGCATTACACCACACCCATTCCCCGCACCGAACTCGACTGGCTAGACTCCACCACCACCATGCGACACCAGAAGACACGCAACAAGCTCAGCCGCGACTCCGCGCACCGCAAGGCGCTGCTCATGAACCTCACCAAGGAGGTACTGGAGCACGAGCGGATCAAGACGACCGAAGCGAAGGCGAAGGCCGTGAAGCCGGAGATCGAGAAACTGATCACGCTGGCCAAGCGCGACGATCTGCACAACCGCCGCCAGGCCCTCTCGGCGCTGGCGCAGGACAAGTTTGCGGTGCACCGCCTGTTCGTCGAGGTCGCCCCCCGCTACGTGGACCGCCCCGGCGGGTACACGCGCATCCTCAAGCTCGGCCCACGCCGCTCGGACTCAACCGAGATGGTGTTCCTCGAGCTGGTGTAGGCGGCTGGTCACCAAGCTCACCCTCGAGTACGACGGCGGCGAGTTCGCCGGATGGGCGCGCCAGCCGGGGCTGCGCACCGTGCAAGAGGAGCTGGAGCGCGCGCTGCGCACGGTCCTCGGCGAGCGCGGCGCCGATGGCGAGCCGCTGGCGCTGACGGTGGCGGGGCGCACCGACCGCGGTGTGCACGCGTGGGGGCAGGTCGCAAGCTACGCGCACGAGGCGGTGGACCCAGCGCGGCTGAACGCACTGCTGCCCCCCGACGTGGCGGTGCTCGCCTCCGAACCTGCCCCCGAGGGCTTTGAGGCGCGTCGCGACGCGCGCAGTCGCACCTACTGCTACCGCGTGCTGACCCGCCGCGCCCGCGGGGTGTTCACGCGCGCCAGCGTGCTGTGGTGGCCGCAGCCGATCGACCGCGATGCGCTCGACGCGTGCGCCCGCGCGCTCCCGGGCAGCCACGACTTCACCGCGTTCACGCCCACCGAGACCGACCACGTGCGCTTCGAGCGCTACGTGCTGCGGGCGCAGTGGCGCGCCGGCTCCTCTCTCGCGGGCGATGGGCCGGGGAGAATGCCGCCCCCCGCAGGATCTACCGTAGACGGGCGGGTGCTCGCGGAGGGCGACCTGCTGGAGTTCTGGATCGAGGGTGACACCTTCATGCGTCACATGAACCGCGTGCTGGTAGGCACGATGCTGGAGGTCGCCGCCGGGCGGTACACGGTGGAGGAGTTCACGCGCCTGCTGGAAGGCCGGCCCCGCCCCGAGGCAGGCCCCACCGCGCCCGCGCACGGACTGGCGCTCGCGTCGGTCGCCTACCGGTAGACCACAGTCGAGCGCCACAACTCATCTGGGCCGTCGGCGGACTGTGGAGCTGGAGGCGATCACGCCAGGGCCACACGACCCATCGGGGATGGCCCCTATGCTGGATGAGCATGCTCAACGTACTGCTCACCAACGACGACGGGATCGAGGCCGAGGGCCTGCGCGCGATGCACGCCGCGCTCGCGGCGCTGCCCGACGTGCGCCTCGCGGTGATCGCACCCGACGGCAACCGCTCGGCGATGGCCCGCTCGATCACCACGCGGCGGCCGCTGTGGGTCGAAGAGGTCGAGCTCCCCGACGGCAGCCCGGGGTATGCCACCGATGGCACTCCCGTGGACTGCGTGCGCCTTGCCCGCCTCGGCGTGGTGGAAGGCTTCGACGCCGACGTGGTCGTGTCGGGCATCAACCACGGCGCCAACCTTGGCGACGACATCACCTACTCCGGCACCGTCGCCGCGGCGCTGGAGGGCGTCGTGCTGGGATTGCCCTCGATCGCGGTCTCCCAGCAGTCCGGCGCACGCGCCCTGGACTACCGCTTCCACGGCGGCTTCAACTTCGACGTGGCCGCCGGCTTCGTCGCGCGCCTAGTCGAGCGCCTGGAGTCGCTGCCGCTGCCCCCCAACACCCTGCTCAATGTCAACGTCCCCGCCGGGCACCCCGACGGCGTGGAGGTGGCACGCCTCGGCAAGCGCATCTACCGCGACGAGCTGAAGCTGGAGCGCGAGGACGCCGGCCCCCCCGCACGCCGGCGCTACTGGATCTACGGCGACGACCCCGGCTTCCACGACGAGCCCGGCACCGACCTCGCCGCCGTGGCGGCGGGCCGCATCGCGGTCACCCCGATGCACTTCGACCTCACCTACCTACCGGGCATCGAGGCGCTGGCCGGCTATGACCTGAACGGCCTGCTCGACGCCGCCGAGGTGGAGGCGGGCTGACGAGCGTCAGCCGCCCGCGCTGTCAGCTGCCCAACCATGTCAGCTGCCCAACCACGTGGACTGCGCTAGTCGTGCTGGCTCGCCGCGGCGCTTTTGTTCGTGAGTGTGTGCGCCTCGGTAGGCTGGTAGGCGTGACAGCGCAGGCGGCGGAGGTGGTCAGGGAGGCGGGGGCGTGACGGCCGAGGATCGCGGTACACAGCCGAGGTCGCGGGGCAGGAAGACCGAAGCCGGGGGACACTCGCCTCCGGCGAGCATCCCCGTTTCGGCCAGCGCCCAAGCGCCTGGGCCGGAGGCTCCCCGCGCGGATGCGCCCCCAATGACCGACCCAGCGCAACACATCGCCGAGCTGCGGCGAATGGTCGAGTACCACTCCCACCGCTACTACGTGCTCGACGATCCCGTCATCGGCGACGGCGAGTACGACGCGCTGTTCGACGAACTGCGTGCGCTGGAGACCGCGCACCCCGAGCTGCTCACGCCCGACTCGCCAACACAGCGCGTCGGGGGCACGCCGGTGGGGCGACTGGAGAAGGTTGCGCACATGGAGCCGATGCTCTCGCTCTCCAACGCCCGCTCGGAGGAGGAGTTCCGCGCATGGGTCGAGCGGATGCGCAACCACCTCGCGCGCGAGGGCATCTCCCAGCCGCGCTTTCAGTACGTGGTCGAGCCGAAGGTCGACGGCTTGGCGATCTCGCTGATCTACCGCGACGGGGTGCTCGAGCGCGGCGTGACCCGCGGCGACGGGGAGATCGGCGAGGACATCACCCACAACCTGCGCACCATCCGCGCGATCCCGCTGCACATCGAGGACGCTCCCCCGCTGCTGGAGGTGCGCGGCGAGCTGTACATGTCGCTGAAGGACTTCACCGCGCTCAACGAGCGCCGCGCCGAGCAGGGACTCTCCACCTTCATGAACCCGCGCAACTCCGCCGCCGGCACCGTCCGCCAGCTCGACCCCGCGCTCGCCGCCGAACGGCCGCTGTCGATCTGGTGCTACCAGGTGGGGGTGACCGAGGGGCTCTCGTTCACCACGCATTGGGATGCCCTGGAGTGGCTGCGCGAGCACGGCTTCCGCGTCAACCGCGACATTCAGCAGCTGCGCGGCGAGGACGAGGTGATCGCCCAGTGCCTTGCCTGGCAGCGCCGCCGCGGGGAGCTCGACTTCGAGATCGACGGCGTCGTCGTGAAGGTCTCCAACCTCGACCTCCAGCGCCGACTCGGCTCGGTGGGGCGCGACCCGCGGTGGGCGGTCGCCTGGAAGTTCCCGCCCACCACGGCCGTGACACGGCTGGAGCGGATCGGCTGGAACGTCGGCAAGTTCGGCGACATGCGGCCCTTTGCGATGCTCGCGCCGGTCGCCGTCGGCGGCGTCACGATCAAGCTCGCCACGCTGCACAACGAGGAGGACCTGCGCCGCAAGGACATTCGCGAAGGGGAGGAGGTGATCGTGCTGCGCGCCGGCGACGTCATCCCGCAGGTGATCTCGCCCGCGCCGCACGTCGTGGAGCACGAGCGCCGCCCGTCGCTCCCGCGCCCACCTACGCACTGCCCTTTTTGTGGGACCCGAACCACCAAGCCGCGCGACTCGGTCTACACCACCTGTCCCAATCGCGCCTGCCCCGAGCGCGCCTGGCAGCTGCTCAAGCACTTCGTTTCGCGTGGCGCGATGGACATTGAGGGGCTCGGCGAGAAGCAGGTGCGGCTGCTGCAGCACGAGGGCCTTGTGAAGGTTCCCGGCGACTACTACCGCCTGGGGGAGCGTCAGGCGGAGCTGCTGGAGCTCGAGGGCTTCGCCGAAGTCTCCGTGCGCAACCTGCTGTCGGCGATCGAGGACTCAAAGCAGCGGCCGTTCGCCCGGGTGCTGTTCGCGCTGGGGATCGAGGAGGTGGGGGAGGTGACCGGGCGCAACCTCGCCCAGCGCTTCCGCGACATCGACGCGCTGCTGGGCGCCACCGAGGAGCAGATCGCGCAGACGCCGGGGATCGGCGAGAAGATGGCCCGCTCGATTCGCGCCCAGCTGGACGAACAGCACATGCGCGAAGTGATCGCCGACCTGCGCCTGCTGGGGTTGGGCTTTGCGCAGGCCGGCCCCCCGCCCTCGGAGGGCGTGTTCGCGGGGCTCACCGTGGTACTCACCGGCACGCTTCCGCACTGGACGCGCGAGTACGCCACGGAACGCATCCAGGCCGCGGGCGGGCGGGTCACCACCTCGGTCTCCGCGTAAGACCCACTACCTCGTCGCCGGCGAGAGCGCCGGCACGAAGCTGGAAAAGGCTCGTCGCCTGCAGATCCCGGTGATCGACGAGGACGGCCTGCGCCGGCTGCTGGGGGACGACGAAGGCTGAGGGTGGTCCCGTCGCGGCGAATTGGCGGCGTGGGGTCGGGCGTGGGCGTGGGGTCGGGCGTGGGTCGGGCGCTGGCGCGGGGGCGGGGTGTGTGATGTTCTTTTTTAAGTCCGATAGCTATTGCGCACACCTTTTGGATTTTTTATAACAACACCCTGGCTCCCGTTTTTCTTTGCCTACATCGGCGGGGGATGGGACGCGCTCCCTTTGAAAGAGCGTGTGCGATTGCTATACACAAGGTGAAACGTTACATCAGTAATCGGCCAGCGTGATTGCCATGTTGTCCTGCAGCGTGTGTGCCGTTTCGGTTGAGATGCCGTCGTTGAAGAACGCAAACGCCAACTCGTCGCCATCCGCCGCCGCGCAGTAGCCCGCGAGGTTGGACACGCCCGTGAGCGTGCCCGTCTTCGCCTGGCAGCGACCCTCGGCGGCACTGCCGCGCATCCGTTCGGCGAGCGTGCCCGTGTGGCCCGCCACCGCCAGGTCCCCGCGCAGGATCGTCCCCAGTTCGGTGTGCGCGATCTCGTTCAGCAGCGTCACCATTTCGTAGGGGGAGGTCTTGTCTTCTTCGGAAAGCCCCGACCCGTCCACCAGCGTCGGGTGCAGTCCCAGCTCCGCGATCGTCTCGCGCACCACTTTTGCCCCCGCCGCCGTGGTGCCCGCCCCCCCGAAGCGCGCGCCCAGACCCTTCAGCAGCGTCTCGGCGAAGAAGTTGTCCGACGGTGGCAGCGTCAGCCCGAGCAGCTGGTCGATGGTGGGCGATAGCGCCACCGTCAACTTCACCGCTCCCGCCGGGGTCGTGGCCGCGCTCCCGCCCTGCTCGACCGCTATACCGGCGCCTCGCAGCGCCGCGCGCAGCTGGCGCGTCGCGTACGCCGCCGGCGCGTGCGGGCCATGTTCGTTGCCTGTTTCCCCGCGGTTGAACGCCAGCGAGCTGAGGTCGCCTTCGAGGAAGGGGTCCCAGGCGTAGCCGCTGGAGGGCTCGCCGCGCAGCGAGTCGAAGTAGGACTCGTCCCCATACACCTTTCCGGTGACGCGCCTGATGCCCTGCGCCTTCAGCTGCGCCGCGAGCTGCGACACCGACGTGCCCACGCCGCCGTAGCGGCTGCGGATGAACGCGCTGCTGCCGAACGTCGGGTCGCCGCCTCCGCGCAGGTAGAAGTCGCCCTCCCACACGCCCCCGTGCGCGAGGTGGCCGACGCCGAGCACGGTGGTTTCCAGGCGCGCGGTCGGCCCCATCCGCTCCAGCGCGGTGATTGCGGTGTACAGCTTCTCCACCGACGCTGGCGGGTGGCGCTGCGTGGCGCGCTCGGCGAACAGCGGCTTGCCGGTGGTCATGTCGTACACATACGCCCCCGACTGCGTCCCAGCGAGGTCTAGCTCGTGCGCCATGTGCTGCTGCAGCGCGGTGGTGGTGGCGGCCGTGGCGGCGGCCCCCGCGCGCCCCGCGCGCCCCGGGCGGCCGGCGGCCAGTAGCGGCGCGGATGTGGGGCGCGCCGTCGGCAGGCCGGGAATCGCCCGCAGGTCGGGGTGCTCCGCCCGGGCTACGGCCGCGCGCACGGCCGCGGTCATATGGAGGTCCGCCGTGGCTGTCGTCCCAGGCACAACCGCGCTCGCGACTACGAGCGTGCAGAGAACGATCGGTACCAGTGCAAGCCGGCGGGGCAACGCACCACTAGAATAAAGGGTGGTATGGGTAGCGTTGTCAAGTTGGAAGAGACCACCCGTCGCGCGCGGACTCGCCGCGCGCGACGGCGGCCCAGCAAGACCGCGCTGGTGCTCGGCGGCGGCGGCTTCACCGGCGGGGTGTACGAGGTCGGGGCGCTGCGCGCGCTCGACCTGCTGGCCGTCAACAGCTCCGTCAACGACTTCGACATCTACGTGGGCACCTCCGCCGGGGCGTTCATCGCCGCGCTCTGCGCCAACGGCGTGAGCCCCGACGAGATGATGCGCGTTGCCACCAGCGAGGCCCCCCAGCCGTTCCGCGACATCGACCTCGGCGATCTCCTGCGCCCCAACCTCGGCGAGCTGCTGCGCGGAGGGGTGCGGCTGCCGCTGCGCATCGCCTCGCTCGCGCGCCAAGTCATCTCCCAGCCGCGGCAGGTCTCGGTGCTGGATCTCGCGCTCGGACTCGCCCAGGCACTGCCCTCCGGGCTATACACCGGCACCGGCATCGAGGGCTACCTGCACACGATCCTCGGCGAGCCCGGTCGCACCGACGATTTCCGCGAGCTGCGCGGAGGCAGGGAGCTGTACATCGCCGCCACCGACCTCGACACCTGCGAGCGGGTGGTGTTCGGCGCCGAGGGCTTCGAGCACTACCCCATCTCCACCGCCGTGCGCGCTTCCGGGGCGCTGCCGATGGTCTACGCTCCCGTGCGGCTTGACGGGCGCGAGCTGGTGGATGGGGGGCTGATCTCCACCACCAACCTCGACATCGCCGTGGAGGCTGGCGCCAAGCTCGTGGTGGTGATCAACCCCGTGGTGCCGTACGTCAACGACTTCGCCACCGAGGTGCGCACGCTGCGCGGACGCCGCCCGCGGCGCGTCTCGGACATGGGCTTCCCGCAGATTGGCTTCCAGGCCTTCAAGCTGCTCGCCCACCAGCGGCTGCACGAGATGGCCACCCGCTGGGAGGAACGCTACCCCGGGGTCGACATCGTGCTGATCGAGCCCGACGCCACCGACGAGCTGATGTTCCAGACGTCGATCATGAACTTCGCCTCGCGCATCGCGATCGCACGGCATGGCTTCCAGTCGATCGCCCATCACCTCGCGGGCGAGTATCCGCACTACCGCGAAGTGACCAAGCGGCACGGGATCGAGATATCCCCCGAGCGGCTGCGTACCGTCGTCGAGCATTTCGAGGCCGAAACCGCCGCCGAGGAGCACGAGCACGACTCGAGCGCCTGGCGGCGGATCCTTGAGGGCACCACCAGCGCGCTGCTGCGCCAGAGTCAGCCGGCGGAGTCGGCCGGCGCCTGAGCTGCTGCGGCCCGGGGGGTCTGCTCCCGCGGCGAAGTGTTTATTTGCGGCCACCAACCAGAGGCCGGCGGGCGGGTATTTGGGCTGCGGCCGCGGCTTCAGCCGAGTGCCTTGTCGACTGCGCTCAGCACGCGGCCGGTGGCGGCGGTGTTGCGCAGCGCGATGCGCACGTGACGCGGCTCACCCAGTCCGGCGCCCGCGGCCACCAGGACCCCTGCGCGTTCCATGCGCGTGGCCAGCTCCGTGCCGTCGAGCTTCGGGTGCGCCACCCACAGGAAGTTGGCCTGACTGTCGGTCACCTCGAAGTCGCGCGCGCGCAGCTCGGCGGTCAGCCGCGGGCGCTCCTCGCAGACGCTCTGCACGTGGCGCGCGAGCGGTTTGGCGCCGGAGCGCAGCGCCTCCAGCGCGCCCGCCTGCGAGAGCTCGCTGACGCCGAGATCGGGCTCGAGCTCCGCGAGCAGCTCCTCCGAGCCTGGCCCCCCCACCGCGTAGCCGACGCGCAGCCCCGCAAGCCCCCACGCCTTGGAGAAGCTGCGGAACACCAGCAGCCGTGGATGCTCCTCCAGCAGCTTCAGCGACGCGTCGCTCGGCTGGGCGTCGGCGAAGTCGACGAGCGCCTCGTCCAGCAGCACCGCGATCCCCTCCGGCAAGCCCTTCAACAGGCGCTCGAGCTCCGCTACCGCGAGCAGCTCCCCGGTCGGGTCGTTGGGGCTGGCGAGCGCCACCACACGCGTGTTGTGCTTGGCGGCGTCCTTCAGCAGCGCATCCACCAGCGGCTCCTCCCCGCCGCCGACCGGCACCGCACGGCCGTGCGCGCGGCGCGCCATGATCGGGAACAGCGGATATGACGGCCATGAGGTGAGCAGCTCCTGGCCGGGCTCTAGCAACGCCCTCGCGGCGGCGCTCAACAGCTGGGCGGCGCCGTTGCCGACGATCAGCCGCCCCGCCGGGACGTCGTGGCGGTCGGCCAGCTCGCTGCGCAGCCGCGAGCCGCGCAGGTGGGGATAGCGCTGCAGCCCCGCGCGCGCGGTGAATGTGATCGCGTTGACGATGTTGGCGTGCGGGAGGTCCGGCCACGTTGTCTGCGAAAGGTCGAGCGTGGTGACCCGCGCGAGCGCTTTGCGCCTGCGCTCGGCAGCCTCCTCGCGCAGCCCGCGGTTGACCTCCTCCTCGGGCACGCCTTCGAATTGACGGTAGTAGTCGAGCAGGCCCATGGCGGCGGCTCGTGGCTAGTGGGTCATCCCGTGAGCTGCGGAGGGAGGGGCCACCGGGGGTCCACTGGACTCACGTGCCTCCGCCGGAGGGGGTGACCATGTTGCCGGTGCCGTTGAACAGCACGAACCACACCGTGAACACCGCCGCGCAGATGGCGGCGGTGATCGCGAACACGCGGCCGAGTGCCCCGCTGCGCTGATCGATGCCGGCGGCGCGTCGCACGAGGATCCACGCCTCGTCGAGGTTGCGCATGATCTTCAACGCCCCGAACAGCAGCGTGAACAGCCCGGCGAAGGCGGACAGGATGCCGAGGCTGACGCTGCCGGAGAGATAGTTGACCTGCGCGCCGATCCACAGGCAGGCGATCGGGATCGGCCCCCAGCAGCAGAGGCTGAGCACCGTCATCATCGCCAGCATCGCGTCGGCGAGGCGCCGGTCGACGCGCTGGCGCGACTCACTGCCGCGCTCGGGCAGCCCGCGGTAGTGGACCGGAGCCGTGCCGGGTCGCCTGCCTACGAAGAGGCCGCCTGTGTCGCTGGGATCGCTGCGCATCCGTATACAGCCTATCGGCCTGTGTACAGCGAGTCGAGAATCTCGGCGTACTTTTCTTCAACGATGTTGCGCTTCACCTTCAGCGTCGGCGTCAGCTCGCCGCCGGCCTGCGAGAGATCGCGCTCGAGGATCGCGAACTTCTTGACCTGCTCCACGTTGGCGTAGCCTGCGTTCACGCGCTCCACCTCGCCGCCGATCAGCTCGCGGATCGCGGGCTCGCGGGCCAGCAGCGCGGGCTCCTCGGGCAGGTTGTGCTCGCGCGCGTAACCGGCGATCTCCTCTTCGTCTAGCGTGATCAGCACCACCGGGTAAGGGCGCCGGTCGCCGTGCATCACCGCCTGAGAGATCCAGCGACACTGCTTCAGGTCGTTCTCGATGTTGGCCGGAGTGATGTTCTTGCCGCCGGCGGTGATGATGATGTCCTTCTTGCGCCCCGTGATCGAGAGGTAGCCGTCCTCGTCGAGCGAGCCGAGGTCGCCGGTGTGCAGCCAGCCGTCCTCGACGGCGCCGAACGAGGCGTCGGCGTTGTGGTGGTAACCCTGAAAGATGTTCTCGCCCTTGATCAGGATCTCCCCGTCGTCGGCGATCCGCAGCTGCACGCCCGGCAGCGCGCGCCCGACGGTGCCGAAGCGATGGTCCTCGATTGTGGAGGTGGTCGCGATCGTCGAGGTCTCGGTCATCCCGTATCCCTCCAGCACCGGCACGCCGCAGGCCCAGAAGAACTCGAGGATCTCGCGTGCGATCGGAGCGGCGCCGGTGGCGGCCTGGCGCATACGCCCGCCGAAGATCGCGCGCACGTTTTTAAACAGCCCTTCCTCGGCCTCCTCGAAGGGCGCGCGCAGCTCCTCGGGGATCGCTTCCTCACGCGCGAGCATGTTGCGCACGCGCTTGCCCAACTCGATCGCCGCCTCGGTGCGAGCGCGTTCCTCCGGCGGCTGTGCCTCGATCGCGCCGTGGGCGAGCGTGTAGATCTTCTCGAAGATCCGCGGCACCGAGGGTAGGAAGGTCGGTTTGACCTCCTGCAGCTCGCCGACGATCTGCTTGACGTCACCGCCGAAGTAGGCGATCGTCGTGCCGCGGTCGATCGCCCCCAGCTGGATCAGCAGCGCGAACGCGTGGGCGAGCGGCAGGAACAGGTAGGCGATCTCGTCGTCATGGATCTGCCCCACCTCGCGCACCATGTCGACCACGGCGCAGTAGTTGCCGTGGGAGAGCACGCACCCCTTCGGCGGCCCGGTTGTGCCCGAGGTGTAGATGAAGGTGTAGGGGTCCTCGGGCGTGAGCGCGGTGCGGCGGCGCTCGAGCTCCTGGGCGCCGCCGTCGCCGTCGGCGCGTGTGCGGCCGCGAGCGCGCAGCTCCGCCAGCGGGATCGCCTCGAGTCGGGCCGCTCCCTCGTTTGTCGCGGTGGGGGCGGCGGTTGCGTTCTTCTTTTCGGGGCTAGAACCATCCGGGTCGGGGTCGATCACGACCAGGGTGCGCAGTTCCGGCAAGCGGTCCCGTACAGCGGCGACCTTCGCAAGCTGCTCGGCGTTCTCGCACACCACTGCGCAGGCGCCGGAGTCGGAGATCACCCAGTGGCACTCCTCGGGGGAGTTGGTCTGGTAAATGGGCACCACCACCGCGCCGGCGGCAGTGATGGCCAGATCTGCGTACGTCCACTCCGGGCGCGTTCCCGCGAGCATGCACACCCGCTCACCCGGCTGGATGCCGAGGTCGATCAGGCCGAGCGCGATCTCCCGCACGATCTCGCCGAGCTCGGCGTAGGTGACATCCAGCCAGACGCCCTCCTGCTTGTGGCGGATCGCCACCTGCCCGCCGAACGAAGCGACGGCACGGGGAAGGAGCTCGGCGATCGTGCTCCCCGCCGAGGCCGGCGCAGTGGGCGGCCGCGGATCGTGCTCGACTGTCGATCCCGCTGCGGCCTGCTCTGCGGTACCTGCCTCCATGGCGCTCTCCTCCGACGGATTGGATGACCCTTCCGGTAACAGAGGATATTGCTTCGGTGCGGCAATTTGTGGCGGGCGATCGCGGCCACGGAGCAGTCGACGGCTGGCTGGCCGCAACGGTCGGATAATGATGGGTGTGGGCACAGGGATAGGTGTCTCGAACACAGTCGTGTGGGCGCAGGCATCCATCGTCGGGATATGTCTGCGCCGCCGGCCGGTCACTCGCTAAAATACCCAAGTAGGAAAAATCTACCAGAGTAGGAAGATGTCTGCAAGCACCCCCGCGGCCGCGCCGCGCGCTCGCGCCACACACCTCGGCCCCGAACGCCGGCGGCCGTTGATCCTGGATGTGGCGTTTGGACTGTTTCTCGAGCACGGCTACAAGGGAACCTCGATGGACGCGATCGCCCGTGCCGCCGGCGTGACCAAGCCGGTGATCTACGCGTGCTTTGCCGGCAAGGCAGAGCTGTTCGGGGCGCTGCTCGACCGCGAGGAGCAGCGCATGTTTGCGCAGTTCGCCGCGGCGTTTGCGACGGGCGCGGAGCCCGCGGACCTGGAGACCATGCTGGTCGCGGGCTTCACCGCGATGCTCCAGGCGGTCAGCACCACGCCGGAGACCTATCGAGTCGCCCTACTCGGCGGAGGCGATGCCGACGCGTTGATCGACGCTCGCCTGCGACGCGGACGCGAGCACTTGGCGGCTCAGCTCACCGAGATGGCACGCCGTTGGTTGGAGGGGCGGATCCCCGCACGGCGTCTCGACGGCACCGCCCAGTTTGCGGCCCAAACGCTCACGGGCGTTGGTGACGCGGGTTTGCGGATGATGCTCGCCGCGCCGGATCGGTGGACACCGGAGGCTCTTGGCCGAGCCTTGGGGCGATTCACCGCGGCTGGATACGCGGGACTCGAACAGGGATAGCGCCGGCGGCGATCCACACGTCGACCGTCACTCGATCGCCGGCGGCGACCCACACGACCGACCGTCACTCGATCGCCGACGGTTGCGATCGCCTGTCGCTGCAGGTCGAACGAGACGGCCCCGAGCGAGCCGCGTCAGCCCTTCAGCGCCACGGGGCGCCGCGTCGACGAGGCGCCCTGGCGCAGGCTGGCGAGGAACAGGCTCTTGTCGATGCGGCCCTTGAAGATCGGGACCCCCAGCTCCATGCATTTCGAGAGGACCTCCTTGCGTCCCAGTCCGGCCTCGCGGGCAAGTTCGGTGGGCGTCAGATGGTTGGCCATCGGCATCTCCTTGGGTGGGGGAAAGGGAGGAGTACATATACATATAGCGCCGCCGACGGACGTTGGCAAGCCTGGATTCGCGCGAAGCGTCGACACGCCACGAATACCGATACGGGCAGGCGCGACACAGGGGCCTAGCAGGCGGGCGATCGAGCGGGCGCTCACACGGGATTGGGGATGTCCACGAAGACGTGACGCACCCCGAAGCGCTCGCTCAGATGCTCCCCCAAGCGCCTCACCCCGAACGTCTCGGTGGCGTAGTGGCCGGCGGCGATGAAGTGCACCCCCGCCTCGCGCGCCTGCGCCATCACGCGCTCGGCCGGTTCTCCGGTGAGGAAGGCGTCGGCGCCGGCGGCGATTGCGTCCGCGAGATGGTCGGCACCGCCGCCGCTGACGATCCCCAGCCGTCGCACGAGGGGAGGGCCGCAGTCGAACGCGAGCGGCGCCCGCGCGGTGACCCGCTCGACACGCGCCAGCAACTCCGCTACGGGCAGCCCCGCGCCGGGGAACTGCGCGAGGCACCCGATCGGCGTGCCGCGGTGGGGCGCGAACGGCGCCAGCGGCTCGGCCTGCAGCGCGTGTGCCAGCAGCGCGTTGTTGCCGACCTCGGGGTGCGCGTCGAGCGGCAGGTGGTAGGCCGCCAGCGAGATGTCGGCGGCGAACAGCACCCGCAGTCTCCGCGCCAGCGCGGCGTCGATCGGCCCTGGGCCCGAGCCCCAGAAGAGCCCGTGGTGGGCCACCACCAGCTCGGCCCCCTCCGCACGGGCGCGCTCGAACAGCTCCAGCTGGGCGCTCACACCCGTGGCGACCGTGGTCACCTCCCGTGCGCCGGGCACCTGCAGGCCGTTGGGCCCGTAGTCCGCAAACCGCGCGGGTTCCAGCAGGCGGTCGAGCTCTGTGACGATGTCCTGCAGCCGGGTGGGCACCGGGGGAGGATAGTGGGCTGGAGGCGCTGGGTGTGGGTGTCGCCGAAGCGCAGCGGCGCCCTGACGGGGCTGTGGGGCCGGGGGTGCGCGCGGACCCGCGGACTGGCTGGGCGGCCTGGTGCCCAGGGGATCGAGCCATTCAGCGCGCGGCGGGGATGGCACTGCGCCTACGCGCGCTCGGCGTGGCGGCGCGGTGTGGGATACTGGAGTCTGCGTCGGGGCGTGGCGCAGCCTGGTAGCGCGCACCGTTCGGGTCGGTGAGGTCCCCAGTTCGAATCTGGGCGCCCCGATTTGTAGCTGGTTGGAGTCAGGGAGATGCTGGGGGACTCCCTGGTTTCGGGATTTGGCTCTGGAGCACGGATTCAGAGGCATTCGGGTCGATGCTGTGGGGCGGGCTGGAATGGCGGCACGGGAGCCGACCGCACACGGACCGCACACGAGGCGATGGATGGACCGCACACGACTCGGCGGGCTCAAATCATGTCTCCCCAATCACTTGCTCGTTTGGATATCGGCCTGAGGTCAGGAGATCGGCTTTGGGATCAGATTCCGGGGCACCGGTCGTTGAGTGCTTGTTTTGCCAACAAGGCGCGTTTAAGGGCCACGACTGCCTCTTTGGCGCACGCAAAGCCCGGCCATTAGGTTCCGTCCGAGCAGTGGTGCAGTCTGAGGTCGGGTGGAGTTCCGTTCATTTTCATCGCTCGATGTACCTCAGGCTTGGCGCCGAGTACGTACCTGGGCGCGTAGCAGCGGCATGGATGTCCCTGACAGGCTCCCCTTCGAGGTGCTCGACCGCCTGTACGGTGACACAGGCCCAGAACTGCGGCCGCATCATGAGCCACAGCGGGCGCAGCTGGTTATCTCCTCCAAGAAGACGGGGACTGTCCGGCCATTCGTCCGTGTGCGGCCAAGGGATCTGATTCTCTACCAGGCCCTCGTCGATCAGCTTGCGCCGGCGATTGAGAGCGCGCTCCCTCCACGGCGCTTTGTGGGGGCCTACCGACAGGTGCTAACGTGGGCAGCCTCCGAGATGTGCCGACAGGTGCGGCTCATCTTGCCTCCATCTTTCGGGCACGGTAGACGATGTCTGCGGGGATGCGTCCTTGTGTGAGTCTGCCGTGGTGTGCGCGGTCGGTGTTGTAGAAGCGCAGGTAGGTGTCGAGCTCGCGTTTGAGTCCGGTGTAGCGGGGATAGAGGTAGCGGGCGAACGCTGGCCTCCAGCACTCATCGAGGATCGTCTTGTGTAGGGCCTCGACGTTGCCGTTAGTTTGTGGCCTGCCGGCGTGGATGCGGGTGTGGCGCGCTTTCATCGCGTCGATGGTCTTGGTGAAGTCGCCCTTGAACTCGTTGCCGTTGTCGCTGAGCATCCTCTCGAGCTTCCAGCCTGCGGCCTTCAGCTCGGTGGCGACGCGCTGAGCGAGCTTGCTGGTCTGCGCTGCGGTGGGGTTGCCTTGCTTGCAGATCACGAGCTCCGCCCAGGCGTAGGAGGACGCGACATCGATCGCGGTGAGCTGCCAGATCGCGCCCTCGGTGCCTCTGAGCCTGCCGACGTAGAAGCAGTCGATCCCGACCAGCTCACCGGGCCGCTCGACGTCGATATGGCGCTCTGGCTCTGGGGTTCTCGGCGGCTCATAGGGAGCCGCGTAGCCCGCGATCAGGCCGAGGCGCTTGGCGCGGGTGTTCAGCCCGTGACGACAGAGCACCTTCCACACCCCGTTCGGCGAGACGATGATCCCGCCCCACTTCTCGCGGGCGAGCTCCGAGGCGACGCGTCTGGGGCCAAGGCCGGGGTGAGCGATCGAGAACGACACGATTCGCTCCTCGATCATCTTCGGTAGCGCGTTGGGCATCTGCGGCCGGCGGCGCTCCCGGGGCCTGAGCATCTCCAAGCCGTGGCGGTCGACCTGGCGCTTCCAGGCGTAGTAGGTGGAGCGGTGCACCCCGAACGTCCGGCATGCCGCCGAGACGTTCGTGCGTGCTGCCTCCGCGAAAAGCTGCTGGCGGTAGCCGAACAGCACGTCATCCTTGGTCATCAGGCTCAACCTCTCTCTTCACTTGGCGGTGAAGGAGGCAGCCTGAGACCAGGCACGGACGGGTTCCCCAGCTGGGGAACCCGTCCAAACCTCAAAGACCTATCGAGCCCCCAACTGTCGGGAGCACCCGGAGACAGCCCATGCTAACGGTTGGTGACGAGGCGTTTCATGGGCGTCCGACGAATGACGAGTTTCGAGTTGCCGTCCGGGACGCCGTAGCGGAGAGCGGAGCCTCATATGTGCTCGAATCCGACGTGAGTGGGTTTTTCCTGGGCATCGGACTCGGCCGTCTGCGCGAAGACCTGCTCGCGGTCTCCGATCAGGCCGATGTTGTCTACGACTTGACGGACATGCTCAGCCAGTGGCAGCGATCGGGAGTGCGCGGCTTGCCTCAAGGCGTCAGGCCTTCTGCTCCGCTCGGCAACTTTTACCTAGCGTCGCTAGACGCCGCCATGGGCCAACACGCCGTTCCGTTTTTCCGCTGGCTGGACGATATGTGGGCGATCTGCGACAGCTATTCCGAGGCCCGGCGAGTTCAGGACCGAATTGAGCGGCATCTATACGGCCTAGGTTTGACTTTGAACGGCGAGAAGACACGGATCGTGCGAGCAGGGACGGCGCTTGAGCGGTTGGAGCCCGCTCTGGCCAGACTCGAACGCCAGCAGGCGGCGGCATTGGAGGACGTAGCAGACGCCCTCGAGCAAGCTGAGTATCTAGATCCCGATGACATCCCCGATCCCGGAGACATCGAGCTAGAGGTGCTGGTGGACAAACACAACGAACTCGTGCGGATGCTCAGCGACGACACGCTTCCCAGCAGCTTTTACACGGACATGAGCCTCGTCTACCGACAATTCGAGAAGCTTGGGGATCCCCAAGGGCTTGCCGAGATTCCACAGGTGCTCGTACGAGCACCCGATCTCTCCAACGTTGCGATGCGCTACGCGGCCTCCCTTGCCGGTTCGCATCCAGCACGCGTACGGGCGGTCTTCTCTGCCGTGCTCAGCAAAGAGCGCTTCGCTCGTGACTTCGAGAAGCTAAACGTTTGTCATCGTGCCCTAAAGCTGCAGCCGCACGCCAGCAGCGACCTCGATGAGCGACTCGCCCACCTCGCGCTGAATGATGGCCACGCACTCATTCGGGCAAAGGCGTTGCTCGCGTGGGGCCGCCATGCCCGTGCGGGTGACTTTGATGCTGCCGACAGGTTTCTCGGCGCCTGCGAGCCCGAGTGGCGCGTTTATGCCCTAATCGCGATCCAAGGCAAAGCACGCGCCTCGCGGGACGAGCGCTACAGGGAGTGGGCCGGAGAAGGGTCCGGCCTGGGAGCTGTCGCCGCAATGGTTGAATCCAAACCCATCGCTTGGTCCAAGCTCTAGCTGCTGCACGCGCACCTTGTCGTGCCCTGCTTCTCGCGCCGGCGATTAGGCGCAACTGATCCGCTTTCGAGGTTGCTGAGGTGCTGATCCAGGCTCGAGGGTGCGCTCCGGGGGCACAGCGATCGCACGGCGCCCGGAGGCGCGTGCATCTGCGGATGAAAAGTCAAGGGTTTGCGCGAGCATTTCTTCGGGACTGCTGAGGGTGTTGCTCGGCACTTGAGGGTGCGTTCAGGAGGCACAGCGATGGCACAGCGCTCGGAGGGTCGTGCATATGGTCTGTGCTGGCTTTTTTGCTGTGCCGGGGCGTGTCGTGACGCAGGGGTGAGCATCGGCGGCGGGGTCGCGCTGGATGCTTCGAAGTGCGATGATTTGTGGGTGGTGCGGGTGACTGACGTGAGCGAAGCGCAGGCGTCAGGGGCTTGTGGCCTGCCGCGCGGCTTTGCCCTTCGAGGGCTTGTTGGATGCGCGCCCCGGTGTCGCGCCCGCACCACCCTTTGGTGCTGTTGTGCGCCAGTCGTCGACCAGGCGCCGGTAGGCGAGCTCGGCCTGTTGTTGTAGTGCGCGCTCGGCCGCACGCTGGCTGCTGGTCGGGCTCACGGGCGGCCCGCCGTGACGGCGTGGCAGCGGTGGAGCGCCGGCGAGGAGTTCCAGGCGACGCGTCTTCTGGCGGGTCAGCGACGGCCGCGCGAACGCGTAGTCCTGATCCTTTGTGAGGAGGTGCCAGCAGAGCACGACGAGCTTGCGTGCGACGGCGACCGCGGCGATCTGAGCGCCGCGGCGGGCACGGACGCGCTCGCCGAATGCCTTGAGTGGGCCCGGGCTGCGGATCGAGATCCATGCGGCCTCGACCAGCATCGAGCGGGCCTGTGGGTCTCCTCGCTTTGAGATGTGCCCATAGCGCGCCGGCTCTGACCCGGACTGGCGGACCTTCGGGTCCAGGCCCAAGTACGCGACGAGCTGCCCGGGGCTCTGGAAGCGGGTGATGTCCCCGATCGCCGCGATCACTGCCGCCGCGGTCCCGACGTCGACCCCGGGGATCGTCAGCAGCCGCTGAAACCCGGGGAACGCGAGGGCCTGCTGGGCGATCCGCTGGTCAAGTCCGGTGATCTCGCCGCCCAGGAAATCGATGTGGCGCAGGCAGCTCCTCACCGTCTCCGTCTCCTCCTCGGGTAGTTGCTGCTCGAGCAGCCACACGCGTCCTTTCTTGCCGAAGAGGTCGCTCACCGGGGGACGGCCGATCAGACACCTTGCGAGGACCGCGTGCACCTCGTTCTTCACCCGCGTGCGTGCCCGCACCAGGCCCGCCCGGCGAGCGACACGCCGCCGCAAAGCAGACGTCGCCTCGTCGGGCACCCACACGGCTTTGAGCATCCCGGCCGAGAGAAGCTTTGCGAGCATCGCCGCGTCGAAACGGTCGGACTTCACACGCGCGTGGGAGATCGCACGCGTCTCCGCCGCGTTGCACACCACCACCCGCCCAACCGAGCCCTCGCCCAGTAGCCGCGCGATCATCATCGCGCCGCAGCTGGCCTCCAACACCACCTGGTCATCACTCTTCAGGCCGGCCGCGAACTCCCGGATCGCCTCCGGGGTACTCGCAATCCGTCCCACGCGCGAGACCCGGCCGCCCTCGGCGACCGCGACCTCGCAGAAATCGAGGTGAACATCCAAACCAAAAAACCGCACGAGAACCATCTCCCTTTCACGAACTTGACATATGAGATGGAAGGCACCGCGGGCAGCGACAACTACGGATACGGGCTCTCAGCCCAACCGGGTGAGTCGCAGGGGCGGCCATCTAGTCATTGACGGGCTCGCAGCCCAAATGCACGGCGGCCTGCCCACAAGCGTCCTTCCCACAAGGCCCCTGTCCCGGTCAAACGACCCTACGAACACGACCGGACAGCAGCCCACCCCGTATTTCATACCCGTAGTCTGTCCGGCCGTTCTTGTTGCGCTTGGGGTGTGTTTTGGCGCAGGGAGATCCGTCGACGGTGGGGTAGCGTCGAGCGCTTCGGGGTGGGATGATTTGTTGTGGTGCGGGTGACTGACGTGAGCGAAGCGCAGGCGTTAGGGGCTTGTGGCCTGCCGCGCGGCTTTGCCCTTTACGGGCTTTTGAGATGCGCGCCCCGGTGTCGCGCCCGCACCACCCTTTGGTGATGCGGTTGAGCGCCAGTCATCGACCAGGCGCCGGTAGGCGAGCTCTGCCTGGGTTTGCATTTGGAGCTCCGCGGCGCGTTGTGCGGCTGTCGGTGAGACGGTTGCCCCGTCGTGGCGGCGTGGTCGTCGTGATGCGCCGGCGGTGAGTTCCAGCCGGCGGGTCTTCTGGCGCGTCAGCGACGGGCGGGCGAATGCGTAGTCCTCGTCCTTGCTCAGCAGATGCCAGCAGAGAACGACGAGCTTGCGTGCGACAGCGACGGCGGCGACCTGGGCGCCGCGGCGAGCACGGACGCGCTCCCCGAACGCCTTGAGCGGTCCGGGGCTGCGGATCGCGATCCATGCCGCCTCGACCAGCATCGAGCGGGCCTGCGCGTTGCCGCGCTTTGAGATGTGCCCGTAGCGAGCGGGCTCTGAGCCGGACTGGCGGACCTTCGGGTCCAAACCGAGGTAGGCGACCAGTTGCCCCGGGGTCTGAAACCGGGAGATGTCTCCCACGGCTGCGATGACCGCTGCTGCGGTCCCGATGTCCACGCCGGGGATCGTCAACAGCCTGCACAGCCCCGGCCATGTGAGGGCCTGCTCGGCGATCTTCTGGTCAAGCAGAGCGATCTCGCCATCCAGGAAGTCGATCTGGCGCAACAGCCAGCCACCGTCTCGGCCTCCTCCTCGGGGAGCTGTTGTTCGGCCAGCCACACGCGTCCCTTGCGGCCGAATAGGTCGCTCACGGGTGGGCGGCCGAGCAGACAGCGCATCACGACGGCATGCACCTCGTTCTTGATCCGCGTGCGTGCCCGCACCAAGGCCGAGCGCCGCGCGACGCGGCGGCGTAGCGCGAGCGTCGCCTCGTCCGGCACCCATACCTCGCTGAGCATCCCCGCCGAGAGGAGCCTGGCGAGCATCGCCGCGTCAAAGCGGTCGGACTTCACACGCGCGTGAGAGATCGCGCGCGTCTGCGCCGCGTTAGAGACGATAACCCGCCCGACGTTGCTTTCCCGCAGGATCCTCGCGATCGCCATCACGCTACCGCTGGCATCCAAGACGACCTGATCCTCACTGCCGAGATCCCGCGCGAACTCCCTGATCGCCTCCGGCGTGCTCGCGATCCGCCCAGCCTGCGAGACCTTGCCGCCCTCAGCGACCGCGACCTCGCAGAACTCCAAGTGAACATCGATACCAAAGAACCGCATGACACTCCCTTCCCTCCGTCGAGCTTTGAACTGGAAGGCGCGGCGGGCAAGCGACAAATACGGATTCGGGCTCGCAGCCCAACCAGGTGAGTCGCAGGGGCGGCCATATAGTCATTGACGGGCTCGCAGCCCAAATGCACGACGGCCTGCCCCACCATTGCGTCTTCCCACAAGAGCCCCTGTCCTGGTCAAACGACCCTACGAACACGACCGGACAACAGCCCCACCCCGTATTTCATACCCGTAGTCTGTTCGCGATCCCTGCTGGTCGTTGCGGACGCAACTGATAGCCGTCGGCGGGCTGCGTGGGGCCGGGGACTCGTTTTTGGGTGTGGGCGGTGTCAGCGCCGGATGTCGGCCTGGATTCGCTCGGCGCGGGTGTGGATGTCGGAGGGCTGGACGCCGAGGGCGTTGGCGATCTTGATGACGCTGGTGAGGCTGGGGTTGCGCTCTCCGCGCTCCATGCCGCCGTAGTGGGAGCGGTCGATGCCGCTCTTGAGGGCGAACGCCTCCTGGGAGATGCCGCGCTCCTCCCGTAGCTCACGGATTGCTTGTCCGAAGGCGGCGTGGGCAGGGGAGCGTGGGCGCATAGCTGGGAGCCTGTCCGGCTGAGGTTCTATTGTCCACGGTATATAACCCGTGAGGGTGTCCGATCAAAAGTGCCCCGGCGCGGTGGCGACCGCCCGGGGCCGGCACAGGAGGTGTTGGCTCCCATGCAGCATCAAAGTAAGCAGGTTCCCGGCAGTGATGACCGGCTGGTCGAGAAGGCGATCATCCTGCAACTTCTCCGCGATGACCACGACGAGCGTTGGTCGCGCGCCGAGCTGGAGGTCGAGATGGTTCCCATTGGTCCTCTGGCGATCAGCGACGCGCTCGCTCGGCTGGAGGCGGAGGGGGTGGTGCATCTCTCTGGTGAGGAGGTGTCCGCGTCGAGGGCCACGAAGCGCCTGGACGATCTGGAGCTGATCTCTATTTGACGCTGCATCCGGGGATGCCAGTCGAAGTTGTCCCGCGCTCCGTCTGGGGGGCGATGTTCGCGGCCCGGCCGGGTGTTGTGACCTGGCCGGGCGCGGCGCGTGGGGGGCGCGTTATGCGCCGTGTTTGCGCTGGGCGGGGGCGACGGGCGCGAAACTCGTTGGATGCTTCTATGTTGTCAAGGGCGCTGTTGCGAGCTGCCTGTAGAGGTGGCGGGAAAGGTGTCGCTTGAGGGATCGCATGGCCTCGCGCTTGGTCTTGCCCTCGTCGATTCTGCGGGTGATGTAGGCGCGGCTGGGGGCGTGGTGAACGGAGCGCGATAAGGCGATCGTGTAGATCGCTGCGTTGATTTGGCGGTCGCCTCCGCGGCTGAGGCGGTGACGGATGGTTTTACCGGATGAGGCGGGTTGTGGTGCGGTGCCGTTGGCGCGCGCGAATGCTGCCTCGCTGGTGAAGCGCGCCGGGTTGAACACCAGGAGCTTGCCGGCGCAGATCGGCCCGACACCGGGCTCCTCGAGGAGCCCGGGGGCGAGGGAGTGGACGAGCTGCTCGATTTCGCGTGTGTAGCCCTCGGCCTGGGCGTCGAGTGCCCGGGTGCGGTTGGCGATGTCGCGGAGGACTTGCAGGGTGGTGTTCTCTTGCAGGCTCGCGGTCGGGCGGGTGCGCATACCGGTGAGACGCTCCGCGAGCTTCGCACCGTTGCGCGCCGGCCCGATTCGTTCTCGTAGAGCACCCGGCGCTCCGACGTGGAGGGCTTGCAGCTGGTTGTAGAGCCGTGAGCGCTCGCCGACGACGGAGCGGTAAGCGACGAGCAGCATCTGTAGCGCCAGACGTGTCCCTGAGCCCCTGGGGGTCGACAGGCCCTCTCGGGCAAGGACCTTCTTGGCGGCGATGAGCGCGTCGAGGCGATCGGACTTCCCGGTGCGTCGCTCGCGGCGGCGTGGCCGCTCGACCTCGAACACCTCGACACCCTCGGCCTGCAGGTACTCGCAGAGCCCGGCCCCGAAGCTGCCGGCGCCCTCGATACCGACCAGCACCTCCCCGTCGAGTTCGCTGAGCCAGTCCGTCATGCTGCGGTAGCCGGCGAGGTCGGCCGTGATGGTGATCTCTGCGAGGAGCTGCCCGAGGTCGTCCACGGCGACCGCGAGATGCCTTTCCTTGTGAGTGTCCACGCCTACTGCGATCATGAACTTGGTCTCCTTATCTGCTGGTTGGCGCTGGTGATTTGGAGGCCGCCAGACAAAGCCATGTCGAGCAAGGGGCACGCTTCTATGAAGTCATGGCGGCGTCCGTGACAGGCGGCGGGAGACAGATCCAACGCAAGGCACCCAAACGGGGCCAGCCGTTTTAATCGAGTCATCCCGTCGCCTGCCACACCCTCTACGGGACACCGGACACCACTGCATAGCCCCCGCGAAACCCGCCCTGACGGGCCCAGCTCCACGACGGCCAGCCCGCCCACAACAGGGCCCCAGCAGGCCCCACAGAAATTACATGGCCGTTTTCGTCGGCTCAGGGTCAATAACCACAATGAGTCCCCATAATCCGCCCATCCGCCCCGTCGGGGAGCCTGCGGAGTTGGCGCCCGTTGAGCGCTATGTCTCGCGTGCCGAGCTTGCGGCGATCATGGGCGTCAGCCTGGCGACGGTTGACCGGATGGTCGCCCAGGGGATGCCTTCGGTCACGTGGGGTCGTCGGACCCGGCGGTTTCGGCCGTCGGTGGCGATCTCGTGGGGGCTTGAGCGGGAGCGGGCGGCGTGAGCGTCACGAGGCTGCCTTCCGGGCGCTGGCGCGCGCAGGTATATGACCCGGCGAGCGCGAAGAACCTCAGCGTCTCTCGGGTGCTGGGAGGCCCAGGGTCCTTCAAGACCAAGACCGAGGCCAAGCAGGCCCGCCAGCGCGCCCGGGAGCGGCTCGGAGGGGCTCGTCTGAGGGATGTGTCGGTCCGGGGGTTCTGGGAGCGCTGGACGACTGATCCGCTGTTCGCGCGGCCGAAGGAGGCGAGCGATATCCGCCGCCGGGAGGGGACCAAGGCGTTCGTGGAGCGCTATGGAGAGGTTCCGATCGCGCTCGTGGGGGATGAGATCGTGGCGGACTGGCTCGCCGGCGGCGCACGCTCGGGGTCGGTGCAGGCGCTTTGCTCGATGTTCAACGACGCCGCTTCGATGAAGGCCGGGCGGTTGATCGATCGCAACCCCTTCCAGAAGCTCGGCATCTCGCGCGGCAAGGGCCGCCGCGACCAGCAACCGCCCAGCGAGCAGCAGGTCTGGGAGATCATCGCCCATGCTCACCGGCTGGCCGCCCCGTCGTTCGCGGCATGGCTCCAGGTCGCCGCGTTCACCGGCCTGCGGCCGGAGGAGCTGGACGCGCTGCGTGGGGAACGAATCGACTTCGACCGCGACCGGATCGTCGTCGCTGAACAGTTCAACGCGGCGACCCGGCGGTTCGACACGCCGAAGAACCATCTCCGCCGCGAGGCGCCGCTGACCGCACACGCCCGCTCCGCGCTCCTTGGCCTGCCGCGCGAGGGAGAGTTCTGCTTCGTCTCGCTGCGCGGCGAGCACTGGACCCCAAGCTCCCGCGCCTACCACTGGAAGGCCGTCAGGGCCGCCGCCGGCTGGGAGGGCAGCCTCTATCTCGCCACCCGGCACTTCGCCGGCTGGTACATGGTCAACGAGCTGGAGATGCCCTCCGAGGACGTCGCCATCGCCCTCGGCCACCAGGACGGTGGGAACCTCGTCCGCCGCCTCTACGGCCACCGCGACAAGGGCCGCGCACTCGACCGCATCGTCGGCGCATACGCCACGCGTGCCGAGAACCGTCCCAAGCGCCGAGGATCATCAACGCAAACGCCGACACAGGAGAGCCTGTTCTGATCTGAGGGAGGCGGTCGGACGCCCCGAACTGGACTATATTATGTCTGACACAACTGATAAACTACCAAACGCGAGCGTGCGGTTTGCGCGCGCTGCCACGCGTCATCGGGTATCGAAGGATCGCATCCGTCATGTCATCGCCAACTATCGCGTCCGATTCGAGGAGCCCCCACCAGCTGGGCGTGAGGGGGTGCCGGACACCCGGCTTGTTTTCCTTGGAGACGACCCACAGGGGGAACCGCTGGAGGTCATGGCCATCCAGCTGCCCAGCGGCGGACTGCTCGTGATCCACGCGATGTCGCTACGCAACAAGTACAGACAGCGGTACGAGGAGGCCAAGTAATGACGAAGATCAAGACCCTCGCCGGTACAGAACTTTCAGAGGAGGACATCGAGGCGCTGGCCGACGAGGCCGAACGCGGCTACGACCTCGATAAGGCGATCAGGGTCACGGTCGGAAGGCCCTCCCTCGGTACCGAGGGCGTCTCGCCGCGAGTGCAGGTGCGCGTTGATCCCCAGCTCGCTAACGCGCTCAAGGCGCGTGCCCGCGAGGAGCACCGCTCGGTCAGCGAGATCGCCCGTACAGCCCTACGCGAGTATGTAGATCGCGCTGCTTGACAAGACTCCGACTGTAGGGCCGCCCACAAAACCGCCCACGGCCCCGAGAATCGCCAGCAACCGGGCCAAGCACCACCAATCGCCCCGATTGGGTCAAGTACTGCGAAGGGCAGCGAACATGGGCGAAAGCCCCGAAAACGTGCTCAGAGCAGAACAAGCGGATGATCTGCTCGTTGGCTGCCGTCACGAGCACCGTGCGCCGGTTATTCCGGCATGCGTGAGCGATGTCCTCGGCAAGACAACGCGTATCCCCGACGACCGGTCGCGGCTTCCTCAAGAACGACGCTGCCGGGAACACGCCCTCCTCGGACGGCCGCTCAAGCGGCACGAGCGCGCTGCGCCCGTGCGTGCTGCGAAGAAACAAATGCATCGCATGGGCAGGATCACGAGGGTCGGATGGGGCGGGTAGATCAGACACTGAATCGACGAAGGACGGTCGATCCAGCATAGGCGAGCATCCCGGCGTCCCAGGGGAAGCAATGTCAACGGCGATCGCATCGGTTAGAGTGGGCTGTCTCCGGGTGCTCCCGACAGTTGGGGGCTCGATAGGTCTTTGAGGTTTGGACGGGTTCCCCAGCTGGGGAACCCGTCCGTGCCTGGTCTCAGGCTGCCTCCTTCACCGCCAAGTGAAGAGAGAGGTTGAGCCTGATGACCAAGGATGACGTGCTGTTCGGCTACCGCCAGCAGCTTTTCGCGGAGGCAGCACGCACGAACGTCTCGGCGGCATGCCGGACGTTCGGGGTGCACCGCTCCACCTACTACGCCTGGAAGCGCCAGGTCGACCGCCACGGCTTGGAGATGCTCAGGCCCCGGGAGCGCCGCCGGCCGCAGATGCCCAACGCGCTACCGAAGATGATCGAGGAGCGAATCGTGTCGTTCTCGATCGCTCACCCCGGCCTTGGCCCCAGACGCGTCGCCTCGGAGCTCGCCCGCGAGAAGTGGGGCGGGATCATCGTCTCGCCGAACGGGGTGTGGAAGGTGCTCTGTCGTCACGGGCTGAACACCCGCGCCAAGCGCCTCGGCCTGATCGCGGGCTACGCGGCTCCCTATGAGCCGCCGAGAACCCCAGAGCCAGAGCGCCATATCGACGTCGAGCGGCCCGGTGAGCTGGTCGGGATCGACTGCTTCTACGTCGGCAGGCTCAGAGGCACCGAGGGCGCGATCTGGCAGCTCACCGATCGATGTCGCGTCCTCCTACGCCTGGGCGGAGCTCGTGATCTGCAAGCAAGGCAACCCCACCGCAGCGCAGACCAGCAAGCTCGCTCAGCGCGTCGCCACCGAGCTGAAGGCCGCAGGCTGGAAGCTCGAGAGGATGCTCAGCGACAACGGCAACGAGTTCAAGGGCGACTTCACCAAGACCATCGACGCGATGAAAGCGCGCCACACCCGCATCCACGCCGGCAGGCCACAAACTAACGGCAACGTCGAGGCCCTACACAAGACGATCCTCGATGAGTGCTGGAGGCCAGCGTTCGCCCGCTACCTCTATCCCCGCTACACCGGACTCAAACGCGAGCTCGACACCTACCTGCGCTTCTACAACACCGACCGCGCACACCACGGCAGACTCACACAAGGACGCATCCCCGCAGACATCGTCTACCGTGCCCGAAAGATGGAGGCAAGATGAGCCGCACCTGTCGGCACATCTCGGAGGCTGCCCAGGTTAGAGCGCGATTCCAGGGAGGGCGGCTCTAAGATTTGGGTCGATAGCAAACCGACCTCCACCACGGACTCAATGCTTGAATAGATCAACACCACCATCGAGAACGAGCTGATGCGCTTCCCGCGCGGCTCTCGTGGGGTCGGCACAAAACATCTTCCGTGCCGTCTACCAGATGACCCGTGCGTCGAGCCTCGGACGCAAAGACCCATGGAGTGGGTCTGCCTCAGAGTGCGAGGAGGCAACCGTCGGGATCGTGAGGCGGACACCCAGGGTTCGTGCCTAAGGGCGTCTCGTACGGTGTGGCCTGCGGCTACGTCTCCGGCAGCAAGTCTCCCGTCCTAGGGCGAGTCGGCGTCCCAGTACGCATAGCGGTCGACAAGCACGGCCTCGACCGCGATCGAGGTCAGGCGTCGGAGAATGGATCGTGAGACCCCAACCGCTGACGGGGCCCGTTGAGGGGAGCAGGTTGGGAGCGATGCGAGCGCCGGCCACGCGGCGACAGATGTGCTCGAACTCATGGTGTGCGTTGCGCTCTCCGAGGGCTTGCAGTTGGAAGCGGATGAACGCGCGGCGCTCCTCTGGCGTGGTCACGGGACTCAATCTAGGCTGACGCTACGCTCGGATCTTCTCCGCGAACCGCTCGCGGGCCGCCTGACGAGACACGCCGAGCGCAATTCCGATCTCGCCCCACGACCGACCGTTGGCGCGAGCGCGCGCAACCAGCTCGCGAACGCGAGCCTCGCCGGCGCGCACGGCATCGACAGCCTCTGAGAGCGTACGTAGGTCGGTCGTGTCATCCATCGGCACGCTAGACGGGTCGAACTCCTCGGCGAGCGTTGCCGCTCGCTGGATCTCCTCGTCGGTGTGCATGGTCTTTTCTCCGTTCATCGGTGGGGCAGGTATTGGGGACGGGCGCGCATGGCGTGGACGATCACCGGATCGTCGGTGTCGATTCCCAGCATGCCGATCTCCAGCAGGTCGCCGTCGCGGGTCGGGCCCACCCGCATCGTGAAGTCGTCATCGAGTCGCCACTGCGCGATGGGGTTGCGGACGGCATGAAGCATGTCCTCGTCGGCGATGCCGTGCTTTCGAGCTGGCTGCCCGATGCGCACGGTGACAAGATATCTTGTCAGGCATATCTTGTCAAGGAACGTGTCGTCTGCAGCCCGGGGCAAGATGGTCCGGAACGCCGCAAGACGACCGCAGCCCCCGAAAAACCGCACTAGCAAGCCAAACCGAACCGTTTGCCCCGATATTCTCAAGGCCCTTGCGAAGCTCGGCCTCCGGTCACTTCCTACGGCCTGTCGTCGGGCGGGAGCATGTGCGGCTTGTTCCTCGCAGAACGCCTCCGCACGGTCGTTGATCTCGTCCGCGATACGGCGTGTAGCGCTCGACGGGGATGAAACCGATGAAGACTCTAGCTCTCAGGCGGCTTCGTCCTTCGGTCGTGCGTTGTTGAGAATCAATGGCGTAGCTGTCGGCGTGCTCCCCGACGTTGCGCATCAAGCGAAGGCTCGGCGTTGCTGCATCGAAGGACGCAAGCGCAGAACGCAACTCATCGCATGCGCAGAACGGTTCGCGTTCACTTCGGTTGGCTCCCTCACTGATCGCCTCGGTGCTTATCGAGCATCCGCAGCCTCCTCAGCGGCGCCGCGAACCACAGGCCAGCGAACGGCACCGCTCCCACGACTGCTGTCGCGACGCCGGCCGCCACACCGAACAGCTTGGTGGTGACGAGTAGCAGGCAGCCGCACATCGCCAACGCGAGAAACCCAAGCCCGGCGATCACCACACGGTTCGAGCTGAACACGAGGTGCTGCTTGTCGTCGTGGCGAAACAGGAAACGGTGCTCCGCGGAGGGCGCGATCGTGCACACCGCCGCCAACGCCGCCAGGAGCAACGTGACGAAGTACACGATGCGCTCAAAGCTCCCCACGTGCGCGAAGCCGGTGTCGAACGGGACGATCAAGAGGAAGGCGAACAGGACCTGTACGCCGGTGACGACGACGCGCAGCTCGCCCGTCATCTCTTCGAGGTTGCGGTCCAGGCGCTCCAGGCGAGTCTCGTGACGGGTCTCGCCATTCACATGCTGCGAGTCCGGCATACCAGCCAACGGTAGCCCCATCTCCTACGGCAAACCGTCTGCGTCGGTCTCGCTGCTGCGCTCGTGGTCGCCTTCTCCGTCGGTGCGCTCGTCGTCCCACTCGCCGGACGCCTCAGCGGGGTCCGCTGGTGGGCGGCCGCTGCCGCCCGGTCGCCTCAGCGCGGCTCGGGGGGCGGGTCGTGCTCGACGCTGAGCGCCCGCTGCATCCACGCGACATCGTGCCACGCGCCGAACTTCCAGCCGATCCGACGGTAGACGCCGACCGGCTCGAAGCCCATCGCTCGGTGCAGGCCCGTGCTCGCCTCGTTCGGCAGCGTCATGCCCGCGACGGCCATCCGGTAGCCGCGCGCCGCGAGCCGCTTGAACAGCGCCTCATACAGCGCGCGACCCGAGCCGGTGCGTCGCCGACCCTGCTCGACGTAGACGCTGACCTCGCACGAGAAGCGGTAGGCCGCTCGCTTCTGGTGTGGCCCGCCGTAGGCGTAGCCGACAAGCCGGTCGTGGTCTTCGAGCACGACCCATGCGTGCGTGCGCATCGCCGCCGCGACACGTTCGACCATCTGCGAGGGCGTCGGCGGCTCGCCCTCGAAGCTGACGGCCGTCTCGCGCACGTACGGCGCGTAGATCGCCGCGCACGCGGGCGCGTCGTCCTCACTCGCATCTCTCACCGTCGCACCGGGCACGTTCGGGCGTAGGATACGCGGGCGCGCGTGCGAGGCGTTCGTCTTTGAGCAGCCGCACGCCCCAGCGCGGTTCAAGGATGGGCTGGGCAGGCTGCTCGCGCAGAAGATCCGGCACCGAGGCGATGTCAGCCTTTGAAGCTCGACGCGCCGCGGTCGCCGAACGGGTCGTCGCGCTCGCGCACCGCCTCGCGGAAGCCGGCTTGCGCGGCGCGTTGCTGGAACGCGTAGCCCTCGGCGGTGTGACGGGCGACGCCGTCGAAGACGGTACCCAGGATCTGCGTGCCGTGGAGACCTCGGGACATCGTCTCCTGGTTGACGAGCAGCTTCATCATCGCCAGCTGATTGATCGGCATTTGTGCGATCCGCCGGAGGAGGATCTCGGTGCGCTCGTCGAGCTGAGCGGCGGGTGGGGCCTCGATCGCGAGCCCCCACTCCAGCGCCTCTGCGCCGGACAGGCAGTCGCCGGTGAAGAGCAGCCGCTTGGCTCGCTGCGGCCCCAGGCGGTGCGCCCACATCGACGTCGTCGGGGAGCCCCACACGCGCGCCGGCGGATAGCCGATCTTCGCGTCCTGCGCGATCACGAGCAGGTCCGAGCAGAGCGCCATGTCGGTGCCGCCGGCGACGCAGAACCCGTGCACCTTGCACACGACGGGCTTGCCGCAGTGGAACAGCGACATGAACGCGCGGACGTTGCGGCTCATCATCGCGTAATCGACCGTCGGATCCCACGTGCCGCTCGGGTCGTGGTTGGCGGCGATCACCGCGGGGTCGAGCGGCGAGCCCCGCGGGGTCGAGCCGCCGAGTCTGGACATGTCGCGCTCGGCGCTCTCGACGAGGTCGTATCCCCCGCAGAACCCCTTGCCGTTACCCGCGAGCAGCAGCACGTGCACCGCGGGATCGAGGTCCGCCCGCTCGACGCACGCGGCGAGCTCGGCGATCAGCGTCGGCGTGAGCCCATTGCCGCGCTCGGGTCGATTGAGCGTGATCCGGGCGATTCGGTCGCCGACCTCATATGTCATCGTCTGTAGATCGCTCATCGAGGGCTCCGGTTTCGGCTGGCGAGTCGAGGGCCGGATTATGCGGGATCGAGCAGCGGCTGGCGCACGCGCTCAACGAGAGGTCGGCGGCTGGCGACTGTGTGGGGCGCGCCGCGACCTGCCGCTACCGTGCGTGGCTGGAGACCCGAGCATGAGGTCTGACGGCGCGGCGTCGCAAGTGAGAGGATGGTGTAGATGAAGGCGGCGGTGATCCACGAGAACGGCGGGCCGGAGGTGCTTCGCTACGAGGAGGTGCCCGATCCCGGGTGTCCGGACGGCTGCGTGGTCGTCGACGCCGAGGCGATCAGCATCGAGGGCGGCGATCTGCTCGCCCGCGCGGCCGGGGATCTCCCCGCGACCCCACACGTCGTCGGCTATCTGAGCGCCGGCACTGTCAGCGAGGTCGCCGTCGGAGTGCAGGGACGCACGGTCGGCGACCGGGTGGTCGCCCTGAACGCAGCGGGCTCCCACGCCTCCAGGCGAGCGGTCCCCGCGGCGATGACTTGGCCGATCCCCGCCGGGCTGGACGCGGACCGCGCGGCGTGCGTGCCGGTTGCGTTCGGGACCGCGTACGAGTGCCTGTTCACCGCCGGCAACCTCGAGCAGGGACAAACCGTTCTAATCCACGCGGGAGCCGGCGGCGTCGGCATGGCCGCGATCCAGCTCGCCAAGCATGCGGGGGCGACCGTGATTGCGACCGCTTCCCGCGAAGAGAAGCTGGAGCGGCTGAAGGCGCTCGGACTCGACCACGGGATCGATTACGCGACCGAGAGCTTCGTCGAGCGCACCAACCAGCTGACCGACTCGCGCGGCGTGGAGGTCGTGCTCGACTCGATCGGCGGCCAGAACCTCATCGACAGCATCGGCGTGCTCGCATACCGAGGGCGGCTCGTCAGCGTCGGCGTGGCCGCTCGTGCCGGCTCGCAGGTCGAAGCGCGGTCGCTCTGGATGCGCAACAACTCGCTGCACGGCGTCTTTCTCGGCGGCGCGATCCTGTCGGAGTACGCCCGCGTCCACCCCATGATCGGCGACATGCTGGAGCGGGTGGCAAGCGGTGAGCTGCAAGTGGAGATCGATCGCTCGTTCCCGCTCGCGGAGGCCGCCGCGGCGCACGAATACGCCGAGAGCCGCAAGGCGTTCGGCCGGGTGGTCATCACGCCCTAGCATGCCGGGCAACTCGGGCGATCACGCTGACGCCCCGACGTTGCGGCAACGCCTAGCATGAGCGGAGAGTGCCCAGGCCGCCCGAAATCAACGATCCAGAGGAGCTCGAGGCCCGTGGCGCGCCGGCGAGCGGGACGATCGCGGCCTCCACCAGCCTCGGCCCGGTGCACCTCACGGTTGCCGATCTCACGCATTCGATCGCCTACTACGAGCGCGCCGTCGGCCTTACGTTGCTCGACGGTCGGCTGGGAGGGACGTCAACGTCGCCGACGGAGCGACGTGCTGTGCTCGGCGTCGGCGCGCGAGCGCTGCTCGTGCTCGTCGAGCAGCCAGGCGCTCGTCCCGTCACTCACTCAACGGGCCTTTACCATTTCGCCCTGCTGGTTCCGCAGCGCGTCGACCTGGCCCGGTGGTTGGCACACGCTGCCCACGAACGCGTCGCGCTCGTCGGTCTCTCCGATCACTTCGTGAGCGAGGCCATCTACCTGAGCGATCCCGACGGGCACGGAATCGAGATCTACCGCGACCGACCCCGCACGCACTGGGAGGGGCAAGTGGCGGCACGTATGACCACGCAGCCACTCGACGTCGAGCACCTGCTGGCCGAGCTTCCCGACCGCCAAGCGCCCGACTTCCGCGGCTTGCCAGGGGGCACCGTCATGGGTCACGTGCACCTCAAGGTTGCCGCGGTCCCGCAGGCCATCGCGTTCTACCGCGACGTCCTGGGCTTCGCGCTGATGGCCGCGCTCGGGGATCACGCCGCGTTTCTCAGCGCCGGCGGCTATCACCATCACATTGGTGCCAACACCTGGGGAAGCGCCGGCGCCTCCCCGCCGCCAGCCGGCGCCGCGGCTCTGCGCCACGCGACGATCGTGTTGCCCGACGAGACCGAGCACGAACACGTGCTTGCACGATGCTCAGCCCACGGTTACGAGTTGCGCGCCGGCGACGACGGACCGCTTGTGCACGGATCCCTCGGGGAACGCGCTTCTCTTGAGCGTGGCCTGACACAGCGGCAGGTGTGCCGTAGCGTCCCCCCCCGCTTCCCCCCGAGACGCTCTCCTCGCTGTCTAGACTGAGCGGGCGTCACACCCGCGATCGCTCGAGGAGCGCCATGTCCACATCTCCAGCCGACTTCAACGCAAAGGTCATCGACGAGTTCCGCGCCAACGGCGGACGCGTCGGCGGCAACTTCGAGAGCATGCCGATCCTGCTGCTGCACCACACCGGCGCCAAGTCTGGCGTGCAACGCATCAACCCGCTCGCCTACCACGAGGACGGCGGGCGCTACGTGATCTTCGCCTCCAAGGGGGGCGCGCCGACCAACCCTGCCTGGTACCACAACCTCGAGGCTCACCCCGACACCACGATCGAGGTGGGCACGCAGACGTTGTCGGTGCGCGCCAGCGAGGCCGCGGATGGGGAGCGCGATCGCCTCTTCAACGCGCAGGCGGAACGTTTGCCGCAGTTCGCCGAATACGCCGAGAAGACCTCGCGCACGATCCCGGTCATCGTGCTCACACCACGCGCGGGCTGACGCGCGATCTACGGGTCGCGGAGCGAAAGGCAGGAGATGGAGCCGCGCATCGACCTGATCACACTCGCCGTGAGCGATCTCGAGCGCTCGTTCGAGTTCTACCGCGACGGCCTCGGCCTCGAAACGTGCGAGCTGGTCGGCACGGAGTACCCCGGCGATGAGCTCACGCCGGCGGGCGCGGCGGCGATGTTCAAGCTCGCCGGTGGGATGATGCTGATGTTGTACCCACGGAGCGAGCTTGCGAAGGATGCCAACATTGCGCCGGGTTCGGCGCAGAGCGGCGAGTTCAGCATCGGCCACATGGTTGCCAGTCGGGCAGACGTCGATGCGCTGCTCGCCCGGGCGCAGGACGCCGGCGCGACGCTCACCGACCGCCCGCACGAGCGTCCGTGGGGGATCTACTCCGGCTACTTCCGCGACCTCGACGGGCACCTGTGGGAGGTCATCTGGAACCCGAGGCTGGCGTGCCCGGCGCAGTGAGGGAGTGCCCCCGGCACATGTGCCGGGGGTCGGGCCGTACATGTACGGCCCGAACGCAGGGCCGCATGCGGCCCTGCGCGGGGCGCGCATGCGCGCCCCGTACGACGGCGCACATGTGCGCCGTCGCGGTCGGCACATGTGCCGACCGCAAGACATCCTCAGTTCGCGCCCTCGGGCAGTGAGCTGCTACCGTTGCCCCATCAGGTTGGGCGCCCGCCCATACATCCGCAGTGCCAGCGCTCGTAGCCTTGCTCAATGCATCTCCGCGTTCGCAGCACTATCGACGCAGGAGGAAACGCAATGGCTAGTGGAACCGTCAAGTGGTTCAGCGACGACAAGGGATTCGGGTTCATAACGCCCGACGACCAGTCCAAGGACCTGTTCGTTCATCACACCGCGATCGTCGGCGAGGGCTATCGCTCGCTCGCCGAGGGCGCGAAGGTCACATACGACTCGGAAGCCAGCGATAAAGGCCCCAAGGCCGTCAACGTCCAAGCCTCTTAGGCCCCTTTCGCGTCTGTCCGCCGTGAGGTGGGCAGACGCGGGCCTGTTGGAGATAGCCGTGTAGCGGCAACCTGTCGGCGATGACTCGTTGTCATCGAGCACGAGGCAGTCGATCGCCTTGCCAGCGAGACGACGTCAATGCGGTGGGTTAGCATCCAGCAGGACCGTGCTACGCAACGCCGCGCTTTGGCTCAGACCGGCAGGGTGGCCGCTGCTGCCCGATGCGGTGCGTCGCCGGACGCTGTTGTTGGCGTGGGCCGCGATCCTCGCACAGGTGGTGTTCGTCGGCGGCTGGGCGCTCGCCGGCGCGCTCGAACCCCACTACTCGCACGTGCGCCAGTACATCAGCGAGCTCGGCCGGCACGGCGCCGCGAACCCCTGGATCTTCACGGTTTTCGTGGGGATCTGGGGCTTGGGCTTCATCGCGCTCGCGGTGGCAATCGTACCGGCGCTGCGTACGCGGCCGTGGCCGCTGGCGATGCCGTTGTTCTTCGTGTTCGCCGGCCTGTGCGCGATCGCCGTCGGATGGTTGCAAATGGACTGCTCACCGACGGTGAGCGCCGTGTGCAGGTCACGCGAAGCCGCGGGCGCGCTCTCCTGGCACCACTATGCGCATGAGTGGGTGAGCCTCGGCATCAAGGTCTCGCTGCTGCTGACCGGCTTCGCCTTTGCGCGCTCGGCGTGGCCGAGCCGGCTCGCGCGACTCGTGTTGAGCGGCGCGCTCGTGCTCCTGGTCGCGGGGATCGCCACGTTCATGTTGCACGATTCGTTCGCCGGCTCCCAGGGGCTCGAAGAGCGTCTGTGGGCGCTCGTCGCTCACGCATGGGCCCTGTTGTGCGCGACCGTGCTGATCCTCGAGGCGACGCTCGAGCCGGGTGTCCTGCGGGCACACGAGGCTGTCCTACGGCGTCACGCGCCGGGTGAGCGCGCCGCCGTGGGCGTCGGTCCGTCGTAGTCCGCACCGGTTCTCCGGCGGCGTGCCGATGTCGAGCGTGCCCTGAGCGAGCAGCGTACGCGCGTGATCGCTCTCGCGGAGCTTGTCCGCCGCTACCTTGCGGTCACGCTCCAGTCGACGAGCAGGACCTCGTGAACTACCGTGTGCAGGTGCGACTGATCGAGCTGGACAGGGTCACCGACGGCGACTGGCGGCAGGTCATCGCCGGCGAGCCCCAACCATTCGGCGCCGTCGGCGAAGAGCTGCAATGGCGAGGGAAGAGCCACAACCTCGGGCTGTGGGATGACACGGACAACCTCGTGGCGCTCGCCGGGCTCGTCCGCGCGGAGGTCCAGGTGGTCGACGCGCGGCTTCAGGTGGCTGGGATCGGCGGTGTGATCGTCACTCGCGCCGCCCGCGGACACGGCTTTGCGCGCGTGTTGATCGAGCGACTGCTCCAGATTGCCCACGAGCTCGGCCCCGAACGGGCAATGCTCTTCTGCTTGCCGGCCAACGTTGGGCTGTACGCCAAGTTCGGGTTCCAACTCATCGAGGAGCCCGTGTGGGCGCCACAGCCCGGAGGCTTGGTCGAAATCCCCCTATGTGCCATGTGGAGGCCGCTCGCCCGCGCGGCGAGCTGGCCGGAGGGCAAGGTCGAGCTGCTGGATGAGCCATTCTGAGCCGGGCCGGGCCTGCCGTGTGATAAGCGGTTCTCCCCAGCCCACGCTCGTCGAAACCGTATGCACGCTCTGAAAATTGCTATCGGCATCGCCTGGATCGTCTTCTGGGTCTACTGGCTGGCGTCCGCGTTCGGCGTAAAGGAGGGCAGAGCCAGCAGGCGTCGGATCCCACTGAATGGCGTGAGCGCGCTGGCGGTCATCCTGCTGCTGCGCGTCTTCCGCGGCGGGAGCCTGGCCGTTCACAGTCCGGTCCTTGCAGCGATCGGGGCCGTCGTGTTCGCGTCCGGGCTCGCGCTGGCGATCTGGGCTCGCGTTCAGCTTGGGCGCAACTGGGGGATGCCGATGACCGAGAAGGCCGATCCGGAGCTCGTCACCTCCGGCCCCTACCGATTCGTCCGTCACCCGATCTACACGGGACTCCTGGTCGGGCTGCTCGGCACGGCGCTCGCTACCAATCTGATCGGCTTGATCATCGTCGCGGTTCTGGGCGGGTACTTCTACTTCAGCGCATCGGTGGAGGAAAAGAACCTCATCGCAGTGTTCCCCACCGCGTATCCGGCGTACCGGGGCCACACAAAGATGCTGATTCCCTTCGTCCTCTAGCCGTCCGCGTCTCTCCCAGCCGCCACCAAGAGGCAGGCCGCCCCCAGACGGCGTGAGCGAGGCGGGGCGTGGGTGGTCATTGCGGGAAATTCCCGATCGCGATCGCGGGATTTGGCTGATGCCGGGAGGTCGAGCCGAGGCGAGACTGTGCGAGCATGGGTAAGACCCAGCACCCGCGTCCGCCCAGCGGCGGACCGCGAGACTCATCCAAGCGCTGAACTGGAGATCAAATGAGTGACAGGCCCGTGTTCATCTATGCCGCAACCTATGCCGACTCCGCCGGCGCCGAAGCGGACTACGACGCCCTCGTCGAGCTGCACGCGGCGAAGCTCGTGGGCACCTATGACGTCGCCCTTGTCCGCAAGGACGCCGACGGCAAGGTGCACGTCAAAAAGCACGAGAAGCCAACCCAGCACGGGGCCTGGGAAGGGATCGCCGTCGGAGCGGTAGTCGGGGTTGTGGCCGCGCCCGCGATCATCCCGGCTGCCTTGGTCGGCGGTGTCATCGGCGGGCTCGGTGGACACTTCAAAAAGGGCATCTCCCGCGGCGACGCCAAGGAGCTCGGCGACCTCATCGAAGCGGGGCAGGCGACGCTGCTCGTGATCGGCGAGTCGCGCCTTGAAGAGCAGCTCGACAAGCTGCTGACGCGCGCCGAAAAGTCGATCGAGAAGGAAGTGGAGGTCGAACGCGAGGAGTTCAAGCGCGAGCTCGAGGAGGCGGAGAAGGAGAACGCCGCAGCCTAGCGGCGCAACCACCGATCATCCCTGAAGCGAGTCGCGCCGGAGCTGGCGCGGAGGGCCGGATGTGTGCGGCGACCCGCCACCCAGCGGTTTGGCGGGTGACGGCGGCGCTGATGGCCGCAAGCACGTCCGGCTGGGTGACGGGGTAGTCCGAGCTGCCGGCCAGCTCCACGCCGGCCTCGCTGAGCGAGCGCAGCGGCATCGTCTCGATCGATGGCGGCATGGGTGTGAGCAGCATGTCGTCCCCGGCGGCGGCGATGAACGCGGGCTGCACCACCGCGATCGCTCCCGTGTCGGCGATCCGACGCGGCTGGTGGGCTTCGGCGAAGACGAGGTGCTCCAAGCGTGGGCGCCCCGGCGCGGCGGAGAGCTCGCGCTCGTTACGCTCCAGCGCGGTGAGGGCGAGGCCGATCGCCTCGTTGCCGATCGCGTGCAGGGCGATCTGAAAACCCCGCTGAACGCCGTGGCCGACCGCGTCGGAGAGGGCGTCCCGGTGCCAGAAGCGCATTCCGGCGTGCAGGTGCAGGTCGCGTCCCAGGCGTGGCCTGCCACTGCGCGAGGCCGCTCGCAACACGGCCAGTCCGCCTCCGCCGAGCACGTTCTTCAGCAGCGCTCCCGCGACCCACGCCGCCTGGCCGGCTGAGAGGCACACCGCGCAGCGATGTCCCCCATCGACGAACAGCTTCGCGGGGCCGGTCGGCGCGCGCGAAGGACCCTCCCCGGTCGCGGGCCCGTCGAAGCGGGGCAGCAATAGGGACGTTGACGCCACGGGCATCGAGTGCACGGTGATGGGCAGGCGATCCTCCGCGGCGGCGCGCCGGTACAGACGCTCAACCGAGGGAGCCACGGCGGCGTCGCCCACACGGGTGATGCCGAGCGCGAGCAGGTCGCGGGCGTGCGCTTCACATGCCGCCAGCCACACCTCCGGGCCGTCGGCGAGCAACTGGTCGCGGAACGCCGCCTCGGCCATGAACGCCGCCGCCTCCGACACCCCGCCCGTGAGTCGCCCCCGACGGTCGCGCAAGAGCACGCCGTTGTGCGGATCGGGCGAGCCGGTGGCCCACCCCATCGCGTCCAACCCGGCGTGGTTGAGCGCGCCGTCGTGGCCGCTTGCGGCCTGCACGAACAGTGGACGCCCGGGGCAGCACCGCTCGAGCTCCTCGGCGCGGGGCGCACGGCGCTCGCGCAGGTCGCCCGCCTCGTAGCCGCAGAGGTACACCCAGCCCGGGGGCTTCGCCGCGACGGCCTCCCGGATCGTCCCCAGGAGCTCGTCGATCCCGCTGCCGGGGGGCAGCCGCAGGCTCACCCCGCCGTAGTCGAGGGCGGCGTACGCGAGGTGATGGTGGGCGTCGATGAACCCCGGCAGCAGCGCGCCGCCGCCGAGGTCGTGGACGGGGGCGCCCTCGCCGAGCGCGCCGCGCACTTCGGCGAGCGTCCCCACCGCCGCGATCTGCCCGGCGCGGGTCCCCACCGCCTGCGCGAGGGGGCGCTGGGGATCCATCGTGCGCACCACCGCCCCTGTGAGGATCTCAGGCATCGCCCGGTGCGATCGCCCTCCGGTAGGTTCCCTCCCTGAACAGCGCGTTGCTCGCGGCGTTCCAGCGATCCAGCTGCGCGGGGGTGAAGAACGGCGCGGGCAGGTGGCGGTCGATCGCGTCGTTGAGCAGGATGGTGCCGAGGATCATCACGACCGCGTGCAGCGCCGTCCACGTGAGGTCGGTGTCGGGGCGCAAGAGGTCGTTGTCGGCCAGCCGCTGCCACTGGGCGTGGGCGATCGCCACGAACGCGTCGAAGATGCCGAGCGCCGCGTTGTCGCGGTCGGCCGTCGAGCGGGCGACGTAGAGCAGCGCCGTGGGGTGCTCGGCCACGAACGCGGTCACGCGGTCGCCGAGCTCCTGCTGGGCCTCGATCGGGGTGGTGTTCTCGGAGAGGTCCCTGAAGGCGTCCGTGGCGAGCGCGAGCACGTGCGCGTTGACCGCCTCCACGAGCGCGGTCTTGGTGGGGAAGTAGTGCTGTACCAGGCCGGGCGACACGCCGGCGCGCTTGGCGACGTCGCGGATCGAAGTCGCGGGCACGCCGTCTCTGGCGAACCCCTCCAGAGCGGCGTTGCGGATCCGCGCGAGGCCCGTCAGGTCGGACGGGGGTGCCTGCATGCGTACGGAGGCTACACAAGCCCCATGCATTGGCTGCGCTTCGGGGTCGCGGGTGAGTCCGTGTGCGAGCCGAGGTCCCTCGCGGAGCTCGTGGCGAGATCCCACCATACATACGAAAGGTATACGATACGAGCGTATGGGAAGCGGCAACAGATCCTTTGCGGTGCTCTCACGCCTCACAGACCTCGCGCTGTGCCGCGCCCGCTCGATCCTGGTGGCGACCCTTGCGCTGGCCGCCGTCGCGGCGGTGCTGGGGGCGGGCGTGGGCAACCGGCTGGACCCCTACGAAGCGGCCGGCGCCGCGACCCAGAGCGCCGCGACGGTGCAGAGGATCGAACGGGCCACCGGCCTGGAGCTGGGCGCAGGAGTGCTCACGCTCGTGCATCTGCCCGCGGGCGTGTACACGCCCGCGGGCAGAGCGCGGGTGCGGCGGATCGAACGCGCGATCGCCGCCGACTCCGAAGTGGGCCGGGTGCGGAGCTTCCTCGATGGCGGCGGTGAAACGCGCGCGCTCGTCTCCCGCGACGCCACAATGACCTACCTGGCGGTCTGGTTTCGCCGGGGATCGGAGAAGCGCCACCAGCAGGCGGCGGAGGGTCTGAAGGGCCGCCTGCGGCACCTTCCCGGCGTGACGCTCGGCGGCACCGACCTCGCGTTCGTGTGGGGCGATGAAACCGCCCAGCACGACCTGCGCCGCGCGCAGTTGATCGCGCTGCCGATCCTGCTGGTGCTGCTGCTGGTGTTCTTTCGCGGCGTGGTCGCGGGGCTGCTGCCGCTCGCGCTGGGCGGCCTCTCGATCCTGCTGACCGAGCTTGCCCTGCGCGTGGCCAGCGGTGTGACGTCGATCTCGATCTTCACGCTGAGCCTCGTCTCCGCGCTCGGGCTGGGCCTCGCGATCGACTACAGCCTGCTGATCGTCTCCCGCTACCGCGAGGAGCTCGCCGCCACGCCTGACGATCCCCCCGCGGCGCTGCACCGCACGATGGCCAGCGCCGGCCGCACGGTGTGCTTCAGCGCGGGCACCGTCGCCGCCACGCTCGCCGCGCTGATCGTGTTCCCGCAGCCCTACTTCTTCTCGATGGGCCTCGGCGGCGCGCTGGTCGTGCTGTTGACGTGCGCCGCGGCCGTGATGGTGCTGCCCGCGATGCTGGCGCTCCTCGGCCACCGCGTCAACGCGCTGGCGCCGGCGTGGCTGCGGGCGTCCGACACCCGCGGCGCCCCCAGACCCGCGGAGGAGGGGCGGTGGTACCGCCTGGCACGGCTCGTGATGCGCCGGCCCGTGCCGGTCGCGCTCGCCGCCGCCACGGTGCTGATCGTGCTCGCCTCGCCCGTGCTCGGGATCACACTGACCAGCGCCTCCGCGGGCACACTGCCCCGCGCCTCGAGCCCCCGGCAGGTCAGCGACGCGCTGCGGCGCGACTTCCCCGCAGACCCATCCCAGAACGTCTTGGTCCTCCTCACCGACGCGCACGGGCAGGCGCTGGAGCGCTATCGCGCGCGGCTGCGGCGGCTGGCGGACATCGCCTCGCTTGCCCCGCCCGCACGCCTGTCGAGCAGGCTGGAGCTGCTCGAAGTGACGCCCGCCACGAACGCGCTCAGCCCCGCCACTCGGCGGCTCTTCGGCCGCATCAAGGCCCTGCGGGCGCCCTTCCCCGTCGCGCTGACCGGGCAGACGGCGGGCTTCGTCGACCTCGAGCAGAGCCTCGCGGCGCACCTCCCGCTCGTCGCGGCGCTGATGGTCGCCATCACCACGATCGCGCTGTTCCTGATGACCGGCTCGGCGATCCTGCCGCTGAAGACACTGCTGATGAACGTCCTCACGGTCGGGGCGGCTTACGGGATCATCGTGCTGATCTTCCAGCACGGCCGCCTGCAGGGCTTGCTCGGCTACGAAGACCCCCGGGCGATCGACCTCACCCAGCCGGTCGTGATGCTCGCGGTCGTGCTCGGGCTGTCCACCGACTACGGCGTGTTTCTACTCGACCGCATCCGCGAGCTGCACCGCTCGGGTCTCCCCAACCAGCGGGCGATCGCGCTCGGGCTGGAGCGCACCGGGCGGATCATCACCGCCGCTGCGCTGATGCTGTGCGTCGCGATCGGCAGCATCGCCACCTCGCAGATGGTCGAAGTGAAGGAGGTCAGCTTCGGCATCGCCGCCGCGATCCTGATCGACGCCGCGATCGTGCGCAGCCTGCTCGTGCCGGCGCTGATGCGTCTGCTCGGCGACCTCAACTGGTGGCGCCCGGGGGCGGTTCGGCGCCGGGAGCGCATGTTGCGGTAGCCGGGCCTGCGACCTGCAGGAGGCAACCACTGCTCGGCGGCGGCGAGCTCGGCGCCACGCAGCAGAAAGCTCCCCGCGCGCCCTTGGCGCGCGGGTGCGTATCGTAATTGGCATGTTCACGAACAGCTCGGGGACAAGCCCAGACCCCGGGAACGGGGATGCCGCCGCCGACGGAGGTGCCCGGAGGATCGTGCAGGCGCAGGACCTGTGCCGTCGCTACGGCGAGGGCGAGGCGGCCGTCGACGCGCTCGCCGGGGTCACGGTGGACTTCCCGACGGGACGCTTCGCGGCGATCATGGGCCCGTCGGGGTCGGGCAAGTCGACGCTCATGCACCTGCTCGCCGGCCTCGATCGTCCGACCTCCGGGACGGTCAGCGTCGGCGGCGTGGAGCTCACCGAGCTGGACGACCGCGCGCTCACACAGCTGCGCCGCGATCGCATCGGCTTCATCTTCCAGACGTTCAACCTGTTGCCGGTGCTCAATGCCGAGGAGAACATCCTGCTGCCGCTGTCGATCGCCGGGCGCGAGGTCGACCGCGAGTGGTTCGATCGGCTTGTGGACACGGTGGGCATTCGCGATCGGCTCAGCCATCGCCCCGCGGAGCTCTCCGGGGGCCAGCAGCAGCGGGTGGCGGTGGCGCGGGCGCTGATCTCGCGCCCGGCGGTCGTGTTCGCCGACGAGCCCTCCGGCAACCTCGACTCCAAATCCTCCGGCGACGTGCTGCAGCTGCTGCGCCACGCCGTCGACGACTTCGGCCAGACGGTGGTGATGGTCACCCACGACGCCCATGCGGCGTCGTTCGCCGATCGGCTGCTGGTGCTCGCCGACGGCCGGATCGTGCACGACGGCGAGGCGGCAGGCCCCGAGCAGGCGCTGGATTTGATGAAGGCCGTGGGCTGATGTCCCGGGGTCGCGGGGGGCCGGTGGGCCGAGGTCGCGACTGATGCTCACGCTGGTGCTGCGCGGCTTCGTGCAGCGCAAGCTGCGCGTGCTGCTGACGGCGATCGCGATCGCGCTGGGGGTGGCGCTGATGGCCGGCACCTACATCCTCACCGACACGATCAACCACGCCTTCGCGGAAGTCTTCTCCAGCGCCTACGCCAACAAGGCGGTGGTCGTCACCGAAAAGGAAACGCTCGGTGGCTCGGAAGCCTCCGTCCTGAACGAGGCGACGCTCGCCCGCGTGCGCGCGGTGCCCGGCGTGGCGGCGGCCGCGGGCGCCATCTCCAGCCACGCGGCGCTGCTCACGACCGGCGGCAAGCGGCTCACCAGCGGTGGCGCCCCGTCGCTCGTCGATGCCCTGCAGCCGCCGCGCTTCGAGGCCTTCACCGCGACACAGGGCCATCTGCCGCGCACCGCCGGGGAGGTGGCGATCGACCAGGCGAGCGCCGCGCGCAACCACCTGCGCCTCGGCCAGCAGATCGTGATCGCGGGCCGCTTGCCGGCGCGGCGCTACACGATCGCCGGTATCGCCAAGTTCGCGGGCAGCGAATCCTTCGGCGGCACTACCGTCGCGCTTTTGATCCCCAGCCAGGCGCAGTACGTCGCGGGCGAACCGGGCGTGTATGACAGCATCAACGTCGCCGGGGAATCAAATCCCGCCCACCCCATCGCTCCCACGGAACTGGCCGCTCGCGTCCGCGCCGCCGTGCCCGCGACGCTGAAGGTGCGCACCGGCTCCGAAGAAGCCGCCAACCAAACCGCCAACCTCGAAGAAGAGCTCGGCTTCCTGCGCACCTTCCTGCTGATCTTCGCCTACGTCGCGCTGGTCGTGGGGGCGTTCATCATCTTCAACACCTTTTCGATCACCGTCGCCCAGCGCACGCGCGAGTTCGGCCTGCTGCGCACGCTCGGCGCCTCGCGCGGGCAAATCATGCGCGCGGTCGTCGAGGAAGGGTTGCTGCTGGGCATCGTGGGGGCGGTGATCGGGCTATTCGGTGGAATCCTCCTGGCGCCGGCGCTCGACGGGCTGTTCAGGGCGTTCGGCGCCGACCTGCCTGACAACGGCACGGTGCTGGAGGCACGCACCGTGATCGTCTCGCTCGGCGTGGGCATCCTCGTCACGGTGCTCGCGGGCCTCTTCCCGGCGCTGCGCGCCACGCGCGTGCCACCGATCGCGGCGATGCGCGAGGGCGTGCAGATCCCGCCACGACCACTGCCGACCCGACGGACGCTGATCGTGCGCTTCGTGGTTGGGCTGGTCGTGATCTTCGCGCTCGGAGCGCTCTCGGGCGGGCATGTCGTGTTCCCGGTGCTGGCGATCGCATGGTGCCTGCGCGCGGCCAGGCTGTGGGCGCGGCTGCGGCGCGAGGGGGAGCGCCCACCCCGCCACTACCGCGTCGTGCCGGCGCTCGCCGGCGCGATCGGCTGGCTGGTGAGCTGGCGCGGGATCACCGCCCGCCTGGCGCGCGAGAACTCGATCCGCCAGCCCGGCCGCACACTCGTGACCGCGCTCGCGCTGACCGTCGGGCTGGGGCTGGTCGCTTTCATCTCGGTGCTCGCCGCCGGCACCAACGCGACGATCGACCGCGCGGTCAACCGCTCCTTCGCCGGCAACCTGATCGTGCAGAACACCCAAGGTCAAGGGGGCATCCCCGCGACGGTGGCGCCGGCGCTCAGGACGATCCACGGCGTGGGGGCAGTCACCGCGATCGCCTTCACGAAGGCCAGGGTGCGCGACCTCGCGCAACCGGGCGTGCCGGTGATCGACGAAGAAAGCCGCGTCACCGCGATCGAGCCCGAGTCGTTCGGGAAGATGTACAAGATCGAATGGGAACATGGCTCCGCGGCGGCGCTCGCGGCGCTCGGACAGCAGGGGACGATCGTCACGGAGAAGTTCGCCAGCGCCCACCACCTGCGCGTCGGGCAGCGCCTATCGGTGCTGACGCCCTCCAGGCACAGGGTGACGTTGACGATTGCGGGCGTGGTGAAAGAAGAAGTGATCGGCCTGCTCTCGAACCTCACGATCTCGCGCTCGTTGGCGCGCGCGGCGTTCGGGCAGCGCGAAGACGGGGTCGACTTCGTCGCCTACGCCCCCGGCGCCGACGGCGCCGCGGTGAACAGTTCCGTTCACGCGCTGCTGCGCCGCAGCTTCCCGCAAGCTCACGCGCAGACGGCGGCGCAGTACACCAGCGAACAGAACAGCAAAGTCAACAAGTTCCTGCTGCTCGTCTACGTGCTGCTCGCGCTGTCGGTGGTCGTGTCGCTGTTCGGCATCGTCAACACGCTCGTGCTCTCGATCTACGAGCGCACCCACGAGCTGGGGATGATGCGCGCGATCGGCACCTCCCGCCGCCAGATCCGCCAGCTGATCCGCTACGAGTCGCTGATCACCGCGATGATCGGCGCCGTCCTCGGGCTGGTGATCGGGGTCGTGGGGGCGATCCTCGTCACCACCTTCGCGCTGTCGGGCTCGGGCTACGTGCTCTCGATCCCGGTGGGCACGCTGATCGCGCTGCTGATCGCCGCCGCGCTCGCCGGCGTGCTCGCCGCACAGGCGCCCGCGCGCCGCGCCGCGCGCCTGGAGATCCTGGGCGCGCTCGCCAGCGAGTAGAGGCCGTCGCTCACGAGCGGTTCTCGATGCAGCACAGCTGCGCGGACCCGGTCGCCAGCAGCCGGCCGTCGGTGTCCCACACCCTGCCGTTCACGCCCATCAGGCCGCGGTCGGCGACGAGGCATTCGCTATCGATCAGCAGCCACTCGCAGTTCGGGCTGAAATGGTGAAACCACGCGCTGGTGTCGAGGTTGGGCGCGAGGTACTCCCAGCTGCGATGGTGCTGGTAGGCGGCCGGGAAGCCGTAGGTGTCCAGCAGGATCAGCGCGCGGGCGGCGTCGAGGAAGGGGTCCTCGAAGCATGCTCTAGGCCGGTAACGGGCCCACTGGCGGAGCACCGGAGCTGTCGTCTGATCCGCCGGTTGAGCGGGCGTGCCCCGATCCGCCGGTTGAGCGGGCGTGCCCCGATCCGCCGGCTGGGCGGGTGTGCCCTGGTCCACCAGCCGCCGCTCGACGTTGTTCCAGAAGCTGAACGCCGGTTGCTGTCTGCTGGGTCGCCGCACGTGGGTCTGCAGGGCCTCGGGCGGCGGGACGTCGGGCGCTTCTGGGTGTTGATGGCTGTACCCGGGCGCGTCGGCGGCGGTCTTCACCAGCGCGTGCAGGATCGGCTTGCCCTGCTGGGTCATCTCGACGGCGAACGACTCGGCGCGGCGGCCCTGCTTGAGAACGTTCACCTCGAGCTGGACGGCGTCGAATGCGGGCGAGCTGAGGAAGTGGCAATAGAAGCTCGCCGGCCGCTGGATCTGGGCGACCATGCCCGCGGCGCGCAGCGCGATCGTCGCGAGGTAGCCGCCGTTGGGGCCCCATATCTCCCACTCCTTAGAGAGCTCTGCGACATACCCGCCGCCCTCCGGCGCGACGTGCGTGGCATGCTCGAGATCCGAGGCGGCCGGCATCATCGACCATGCCTCTTCCATCGCGCGGTCACGGTACTTGCGAAACCGCGTTGAGCGGCGCGCACAGGCTGGACGCGTCGATGAAGAACTGCCGCGCCAGCGCGGCGATCATGCGCGCGAGCTCCTCGTGCTCCTCGGGTCGCCACCCCTCCAGCAGGTCGCGGAGGCGCTGTTCGCCCGTCGCGATCAGCCGCGCAAGCGTTGCGCGGCCGTCGCTGGTGAGCGCCTCGGTGGTGGGAGAGCCATCCACTGACGGGCCGATCAAGCCCTTGCGCACGAGCTCCTCGTGTGCCGCGGTGAGCGTGTCGAGTTCGATGTCGTACTGCGCGGCGAGTGTGGCAAGGTCGGGCGCGTGACTCTCGCTGAGCCGCGCCAGCAGCCAGCACGCCGCCGGGGCGAGGTCCACGCTGGCGCGGGCGGCCACGCGCATCACGATCTCCCGCGCCCCCTCGCGGCGATCGAGGCGCCCGAGCTTGTTGACGATCTCCGCGAGCGAGTCACCCTCGCGCGGCGTGGCGTAGGTGTCGCCGAGATCGCCGGTGGCGACGGTTTCGCGCAGCCGCAGCTCACGGATGAACCACGTCAGCCCGAACCCCACCGCGGCGAAGCCCGCGGCGGCGAGGAACACGCTGTTCAGCGAGTTGGTGAACGCGTGCAGGTAGCCCGTGTGCAACGCCGGTGGCAGGTGCGCGATCTGCGCCGGGTTGACCTCGCCGCTGGTGCCCGCTTTCGCCGCGGCGCCGGGGGGCAGCACGCTCTCGAGCTCCTCGCGCAGGCGGTTGGAGAAGATCGCCCCGAGCGTCGCCACGCCGAGCGAGCCGCCGATCGAGCGGAACAGTGTCGCCCCTGAGGTGGCCACGCCCAGGTCGGAGTACTCCACCGCGTTCTGCACGGCGAGCACCAGCACCTGCATCACCATCCCCAACCCCAGCCCCAGCACGAACATGAACACGAAGATCACCCCGCGGCTGCTCGTCGAGTTCATCGTCGAGAGCAGGTACAGGCCCAGCGCCATCACCGCGGTGCCGGCGATCGGGAAGGCCTTGTAGCGACCGGTGCGCGTGATCACCTGTCCGGAGGCGATCGAGGTGATCAGCAGGCCGCCCATCAGCGGCACCAGCTGCAGCCCCGAGCCGGTCGGGGAGGCGCCCTTGACGACCTGCAGGAACAGCGGCAGGTAGGTGACCGCTCCGAACAGCGCAAACCCGACGACGAAGCCGACGGCGCTCGTCACCGCGAACACGCGGTTGCTCAGCAGCCGCGGCGGCAGGATCGGCTCGCGCGCGTGGCGCTCCCACACCAGGAAGGCCGTCAGTGCCACCACCCCGCCGACCCACAGCCCGACGATCGTGGATGAGCCCCACGCGTAGGAGGTGCCGCCGAGCGACGCAGCCAGCACGATCGCGCTCAACCCCGCCGCGAGCAGCACGGTGCCGAGATAGTCGATCGCGTGGTGCACGCGCTCGGAGGCGGCAGGCAGCGTGGCGGCCAGCACGAACAGGGCGGCCACGCCGAGCGGCAGGTTGACGTAGAAGATCCAGCGCCAGCTGAGGTTGGTCGTCAGGAACCCGCCGAGCAGCGGCCCGGCGACGCTCGCGAGGCCGAACACCGCGCCGAACAGGCCGGTGTAGCGACCCCGTTCGCGGGGCGGCACGACGTCGCCGATCGCCGCCTGCGCGCTGACCATCAGCCCACCCCCGCCGAGACCCTGCAGCGCGCGGAAGGCGATCAGCTCGTCGAGGCTGCGGCTCTGTCCGCACAGCGCCGAGCCGATGAGGAACACGACCAGCGCGCTCTGCAGCACGATCTTGCGCCCGTACAGGTCGCCGAGCTTGCCGTACAGCGGCGTGACCGCCGTCTGCGCGAGCAGGTAGGCGGTCACCACCCACGAGATGTGATTCAGGCCGCCGAGATCCCCCACGATCGTCGGCAGCGCCGTCGCGACGATCGTCTGGTCGAGCGCCGCGAGGAACATCACGAGCAGCAGCCCGGCGAACACCAAACGCAGGTTGACCCGCTCGACCAGCTGCGTCGCGGGTGGGGTCGGAGGGGATGCGACTGTGCTCACTCAGCCTCCTCGCAGAGCCGGATGAACGTACACTACCGGCAACGCACCCACGAGCGAGGTACACGATGGGCGTAACCCGGTTGGGCCTGCAGATTCCGAACTTCACCTACGCGGGAGTCGCGGACGATGAGCTCTTCGCGCGCGTGGCCGCGATCACGGGCGCCGCGGAGGAGTCGGGCTTCGACTCGGTGTGGGTGATGGACCACCTCTACCAGATCGCCAACGTGGGCCCGAACACCGATCCGATGTTCGAGGCGTACACGCTGCTCGGCGCGCTGGCGGCCCGTACGCGCAAGGTGAGCCTCGGCACGATGGTCACGGGCGTCACCTACCGCAACCCTGCGCTGCTGGCCAAGCAGGTGACGACCCTCGACGTGGTCTCCGGCGGCCGCGCGATCCTCGGGATCGGGGCGGCGTGGAACGAGGAAGAGCACGCCGGCTACGGGTTCGACTACCCGCCGATCGGCGAGCGGATGGATCGCCTGGAGGAGGCGTTGCAGATCTGCCGCGCGATGTTCACCGAGCAGGCCCCCACCTTCGCCGGTGCGCACTACCGGATCGAGGACGTGCTCAACAACCCCCGGCCGCTGCGCGCCGCGGGCATTCCGATCCTCGTCGGCGGCAGCGGCGAGCGGCGCACGCTCGCGCTGGTCGCCAAGTACGCCGACGCCTGCAACCTGTTCGGCGACCTGCCCACGATGCGGCACAAGCTGGAGGTGCTGGAGCGCCACTGCGAGGCGGTCGGTCGCGACCCCGCGGCGATCACCAAGACGCGCCTCGGGGGCCTCGTGATCGCCGACACGATGGCGCAGGCGCAGCAGCGCGGACAGGAGATGGCGAGGGCTCGCGGGATGGACGAGGAGCGCTACCGCGGCTACGTGATCGCCGGCGACCCCGACGCGGTGTGCGAGCAGGTTGCGGCCTACTTCGATGCGGGGCTGGACGGGCTGGTGTTCAACATGCACGACGCTCAAGACCTCGAGCCGGTGCGGCTCGCGGGCCGCGCGCTGAGCGCGGCCTTCGGCTGACCGGCCGCAGGTGGCGCGCGAGCGAGCAGCCGCGGTCGATCCCGGCCGCACGGCGTGGGCTCGCAACCTGGCCGCGCCGGTGAGGGATTTCCTCGGCACCGAAACCGGCAGCGCGATCGTGCTGGCGGCGATGACGGTGCTCGCCTTGGCGTGGGCCAACTCTCCGCGATCGCACTCATACGAGACGCTGTGGAGCACAACGCTCTCGATCAGGATCGGCGGCGGCGGGATCTCGATGGACCTGCGCCACTGGGTCAACGAGGGGCTGATGACGTTCTTCTTCCTCGTCGTCGGGCTGGAGGCCAAGCGCGAGCTCGATCTCGGTGAGCTGCGCGAGCGCCGGCGCGTGGCGATTCCACTGTTCTCGGCGCTCGGCGGGATGGCGGTCCCGGTGGCGATCTACCTGGCGCTCAACGCGGGCGGTCCGGGCGCGCACGGCTGGGGGGCGGCGATGTCCACGGACACCGCGTTCGCGCTCGGCGCGCTGGCGCTGCTCACCCCGCGTGCGGCCACGCGACTGCGTGTCTTCCTGCTGACGCTGGCGGTGGTCGACGATCTCTGCGCGCTGCTGGTGATCGCGATCGTTTACACCACGCACGTGTCGGTCCTCGCGCTGGCGGTGGCGGTTGCGCTGCTCGGCGGTCTGCTGCTGCTCAGCCGTGCGCCGCGGTGGCTGCGCCCGGCGTCGATCGCGCTCGCGGTGGGCCTGTGGGTCGCGATGTTCGAGTCGGGCATCGACCCGGTGATCTCGGGGTTGGTGGTGGGGCTCGCCACCAGCGCCTACCCGCCCTCGCGCGAGGATCTGGAGCGCGCGACGATGCTGACGCGCTCGTTCCGCGAGCAGCCCACCCCGGAGCTGGCGCGCTCGGCGCAGGAGGGGGTGGCGTCGGCGATCTCGCCCAACGAGCGGCTGCAGTACACCCTGCACCCGTGGACGAGCTACGTGATCGTGCCGCTGTTTGCGCTCGCCAACGCCGGTGTGCATCTGACGGGCAGGTTGTTCGAACAGGCGCTCAGCTCGCCGATCACCCTGGGGATCCTCCTTGCCTACGTCGCCGGCAAGCCGCTGGGCATCGCCGGCAGCTCATGGCTGGTGTCCCGTCCGGCGCTGCGCGGGCCGCGTTCGCCGCTGAGCCCACCGCTGCTGGCGGCCGGTGGGGCGTTCGCGGGAATCGGCTTCACGGTGTCGCTGCTGATCGCGAGCCTCGCCTTCACCGGAGTGCGGCTCGACGAGGCCAAGCTGGGCGCGCTCGGCTCGGTTGTGCTGGCGCCGCTGGTCGGCTGGACGGTGCTGCGCGTCGTCCAGCGGCTGCCGGCGAGGGTGAGAGCGCGACAGCTCGCGAGCACCGCCGATGACATCCTCGACCTCGCCGAGGACGTCGACCCCGAGCGCGATCACATCCGCGGCCCCACCGACGCGCTGGTCACGCTCGTGGAGTACGGCGACTTCGAGTGTCCCTACTGCGGCCAGGCGGAGGGGGCGATCCGCGAGCTGCTGGCCTCCTTCGAGGACGATGTGCGCTACGTGTGGCGCCACCTGCCGCTCAACGACGTGCACCCGTACGCGCAGATGGCGGCCGAGGCCTCGGAGGCGGCAGCCGCCCAGGGCAGTTTCTGGGAGATGTACGACACGTTGCTGCGCCACCAGGGAGAACTGCGCTCGATGCAGCTCTCCACGTATGCCCAGGAGCTCGAGCTGGACGCCGAGCGCCTGCTGGAGGAGGTGCGCCGCCGGGAGTACGCCTCGCGGATCAATGAAGACGTGGCCAGCGCCGACGAAAGCGGCGTGTCCGGAACGCCCACCTTCTTCATCAACGGGCGCCGCCACTACGGTGCCTACGACATCGAAGCCCTCACCGACGCCGTGCGCGCCGCGCGCCGGCGGGCGGGGGTGCTGGCCGGCGTGTGAGGGCGCCCTGTGGCTCGAGCCCGGTTGGCTCCCCATGTGAGGCTGGACCGTCAGCCTCGACCCGATTGAGCGCAATGGAAGGTTCAGTCGCGGCGGTGGACGATCAGCACGGAGCGTCGCGAGTGCGCGGCGACCGCCTCCGCGACGCTTCCGAGCAGTACCCCGGCAAGCCCGGTGCGGCCGTGGGAGCCGAGCACGATCAGGCTCGCGTCGTGCTCCTCGGCGGCATGGACGATGCCCTTCCAGGTGGGAGCGACCTCGGCCTCCAGGCCGCGTGCTTTGAAGCCCGCCGCCTGCGCCAGTGAAGCTCCGTCGGCGGCTGTCCGCTCGGCGGCCTCTCTGACGTCGGCGATCTCGGCGGCGTTGATTCGAAGCGCGACGGTTGGCACGAACCCGACATCGAACGGTTGCCAGACGGTGAGGACGAGCGCTTCGCGTCCCGGCGCGAGCTGCCGACCGGCCTCCTCGATCGCGAGCTTGGCCAGCTTGGAGCCGTCGTAGGCGAAGATGACGGGGCCGTGTGACGGGCTGGCGTCGCTCTGGATGTCGTTTGTCATTGTCATGCCGTCTCCTCGGCGAGCGTTTGACGGTGCGGGTGGTTGCGAACGGCCGCGAGCAGCGGCGGCGAGTCCCATGCTGGGCCCTCGCCGTTCATGAAGCGCTCGAGGTCCGGCGCTTGCGGGCGCGCTCGGCCGAGCGCGTAGAGACCGACTGGAACGAGCCCGCCGGCGACTGCGAGGCCCAAGCCAATCCACAGCGCGATGCCGGTGCCGGCGCTGGGGCTGCCACCGACGGTGGCAGCGAAGTGCACGAACACCGGAGCGATCATGAACGCGGCGACCGCCCGGAAGAGCTCGACGATCGCGAACACCCGCTGGAGGCTCGCCGCGGCGAGCGAGAATCCCGCGACGAACAGCGCCGGGGCGACCGCCGCGCCGAGGCCGATTCCGGTGAGCCCGGAGCCGATCAGGGTGAGCGCTTCGGTGGGCGGGAGCTGGATCCGGAACACTGCGATTCCAGCGGCCAGGAACGCCATGCCGGCCAGCGGCAGGTAGTGCATCTGGCGTTTTTTGAGAACGATGCCGAGCGCCACCGCCGTGATCAAGGCGCCTCCCAGCTCGGGGAGGTAGAGCAGCCCGAGGTGCAGGGGCGTGTAGTGGGGAGCCAGCTCGTCGGCGGTGAGGACCGTCGCCGAGACCGACGCGGCCGCGGCCGACAACGCGAGGACGATCCCCGCCACCGGAATCGTGCTGGTCAGCATCGTGCGGATCGTCAGAAGTGGGCGGCTGCTCCGATACTGGTTGACGACGAGGGCGACGATCAGCGCCAAGCCGACGATCAGCGGCAGGAGCGTCACCGGGCCCACGAAGCGGTGAGTCAGCAGCTCGGACGCGCCAAAGAACGCAGCCACGCATCCCGATGCGGCCAGGCCGATCGCGACCGGGTCGCGCGGGGCGTCCGGGTCGGCGGGCGGGGCGTCCTCAAACGTCAGCAGGGAGAGCAGCAGCGCCGCGAGTGCGATCCCGGCGACGATCCAGAAGAGTGGCCGCCACGCGTGGGCGCTTGCCTGGATCCCCCCGATCACGGGTCCGAGCGCGACTGCCCCGAAGATGCAGACGTTCATGATCATCGCCGTCCAGCGGAACTTCCCCAAGCCGAAGCCCAGCGCCAACGGCGGCACGGCGGCGATCAACAGCAGGCTCGTGCACAGTCCCTGCAGCACATGCCCGACGATGAACATCGCAGAATCCTGCGCCGCTGCCGTCATGATCGATCCGATCACCAGCAGCAACGCATAGAGGACCATCATCCGCCGTTGCGGCAGAAGCTGGGCGAACTGCACCGCCAGGATCGTCCCGACGGCGTAGCCGGCATTCGCCATGCCCAATCCGAGGCTCATCGTCTGCATGCTCATGTGCAGCTGCTGACCGATCATCGGCGTGAGCGGCTGCAGCGCCGCCGAGAGCCCGAGGTAGGGAACCAGGGCGAAGATCACCATCGCGGCCGCGGCAGGGTAGCGGCCAGCCAACCAGCCCTGTCGCATCAGCCTTCCCTCCGTCCGGAAGTCGTTTGATCGAGGAATCGGGTGACAGCTGGGTTCATACGGATCACCTTGTCGATATCTGGGATCACGGCTAAAATGGAGGCCACCTCCGGAATATTTGGAGGCGTCCTCCGGAACTATACGGAGGACGCCTCCGGTTTTCAAGGGCGGGTTATGAGCTCAACGCAAACCCCCACACAGACAGCGACCGCCGGCCCGAAGCGGGCCGATGCGAGGCGCAACTACGAGCGTATCCTCACGGCCGCGCGCAAAGCGTTCGCCGAGGGTGGAGAATCGACGTCCCTCGAGGAGATCGCCCGCCAGGCGGGTGTGGGAATCGGCACGCTCTATCGCCACTTTCCGAGCAGGCAGGTGCTGCTCGAGACTCTCTACGTCAACGAGGTCCACGAAGTCTGTCGCTCCGCCTCGCAGCGCGAGCGCGATCCGTGGAAAGTCCTCAGTGTCTGGTGCGAAGGGCTGATCGGCTACCTGATCACCAAGCGCGCGCTCGCGCAAGAACTCCTGAACTACCTCGACGAGGACGCCTCGCTGTTCCAAGAGTGTCGGCGTACGGTCTTCGCCGCCGGCGAACCGCTCCTGAAGCGCGCTCAGGACTTCGGCGTCGTACGGTTGGACGTCGAGTTCTCGGATGTGCTCCACATGCTGGCCGGCATCTCGCGGATGCCCGTCGGCGCCCCCGAGCAGGTGACACACGTCGTGCGCATCGCGCTCGACGGCCTTCGCTACCGCCCGCAGGCGTAGAGGCGAGGATCGACCGCCTCCACGGGTGAACACTGGACAGCAAGCGCAGTGCGGGGCGGTAGAGTCCACGCGATGACGCTCGTTCTGCTCACAGGAGCCACGCGCGGGATCGGCCGCGCGGCGGCGATCGAGCTCGCTCGCGACGGTGTGGAGGTCGCGCTCGTGGGTCGCGATCCCGAGCGCGTGGAGGAGCTGGCGCGGGAGGCGAGGGCGACCGGCGGGGGCGCGCCGGTACACGAGCACGTCGCCGACCTAATGCTGATGGCCGACGTGCGGGGACTCGCGGAGGAGGTGCGCGAGCGTTACGAGCACATCGACGTCCTGGCCAACAACGCCGGGGCGCTGTTCGCCTCGCGCAAGGAGACCTCCGAGGGTTTCGAGCAGACCTTTGCGCTGAACCATCTCGCGCCGTTCCTGCTCACCAACCTGTTGCGCGATCGTCTGGGGGGCGGCCGCGTGGTGACCACGGCGTCCGACGCCCACAAGTCGGGGCTCCTGAATCTGGATGACCTGCAGTCGGAGAAGTCCTACTCCGCGATGCGCGTGTACGGCACCTCGAAGCTCTGCAACATCCTCTTCACACGTGAGCTGGCCAGGCGTGCGCCGGAGCTGCACGCCAATTGCTTTCATCCCGGCGTCGTGCGCACCGGTTTCGGCAAGAACGAAAACGGGATCTGGAGGGTACTCACCACGCTCGGCGGGCCCTTCTTCCGCTCGCCACAGCGCGGGGCCCGCTCGCTCGTCTGGCTTGCGACGTCGGATGAGGCGGCCCCCCTCACCGGTGAGTACGTCCAGGACGAGAAGGTACTCGCGCCCAGCGCCCAAGCCCAGGACGACACGCTCGCCGAGGGTTTGTGGGAGCACAGCGCCCAATTGGTGGGCCTGCCTGCCGATACGCCGGTCTGACAGTCCACCGTGGTGAGATAGAACCGATGGCTCCCGTCACGCGATACGCGCGCAGCGGCGAGGCGAGCATCGTGTCGGGTAAGCTCGTTCAGGCGTCCTTGAAGGAGATCGGATGATGCGGCACAGCGAACGAGTGTTGATTATCGGTGCGGGGCCGAGCGGGCTGGCGTCTGCTATCGCGCTTCGGCGAGTTGGTATTCGAGCTGAGGTGTTTGAGCAGTCGCCGCGGCATTTGGCGTTTGGCGGGGGGTTCACGATTCGCAGCAACACGGTGAAGTTGTTGCTGCGGCTTGGGGTGGGTCGGCGACTGCTGGAGAAGGGTGTCGAGTATCGTTCGTTCGAGTACTACTCCGCGAGCGGCCGGCGGTTGAACGGCCTGCCCGAGGGCGCGGTTGCGGATGCTTGGGGGACTCCGAGTATCGGCGCGTTGCGCGCTGACTTGTACGCGGCTTTGCTGGCGGAGATAGATCGGGATGTGGTGCACCTCGATGCGCGGTTCCTCGGCGCTGAGCAGGACGAGGATGGTGTGACCGCGCGCTTCGCGGACGGGCGCGAGGAGCGCGGCAGGCTGCTGTTGGGATGCGATGGGATGCACTCGGTCGTCCGTGAGCTGGTGCTCGAGGGTGCCGAGCCGTCCTATGCGGGGTTTGTCACATGGCGCAACTCGATTATCCAGGAGCCTGTGATCGTGCCGAGAGGCGAGGTGCGCCTGTACCTTGGCCTTGGCAAGGCGATCGTGATGTTTCCGTGCAGCGAGCGGCAGTTGTCGATGGACTGTTTCGTGCGGGGCCCCGCGGGTGGCTCGGATTCTCCCGGACGGGTCAAGGAGACGCTGCTCGGTACGTTTGCCGGGTTCAGCGACACGGTGCAGCGTGCGTTGGGGGCCACGGAGGAGTCGAGTTTCAGCCGTGGTGACATGTACGAGCGCGATCCCGGTCCTACGTGGTTCAAGGGGCGGATCGTGTTGCTTGGCGACTCGATCCACCCGACGACGCCGTTCGTCGGGCAGGGTGCCGGCGCCGCGATGGAGGACGGCATCGCGCTTGCCAAGGAGCTCGCGCTGACGCGCGATCTTGGACATGCTGAGGATGTTCGGGCTGCGCTGAGCGCGTATGAGTGGCGCCGGCGGGAGCGCGCGGCGTGGATCGTCGGCTCGGCGGGGCGTAGGGCCAAGATGGTCGGTTTGACCAATCCCGTCGCGGCGTCGGGGCGCAACTTCGTGTTGAGCAAGCTTCCGGCGAGAGTCCTGCGCAGGGAGATGGAGCGGGCCGTTTTCTACGAGTAAGGGGTTCTCGTCTCAATCAATTCCAGGTCTGGGGTGGTCGATCCGTGGATGGGATGCATCGCGGGTGGCGCAGACCGCCGCGGAGCGGCCGCATCCAGGCCCGCTCGCCGCGGCGATGTCGTCTACGCCGACGCGGGCGCGGCGCAGCTCTGCAGGAAGGCCTCGGTAGCCGCGACGTCGAGCGGCCGGGCAAACAGGAAGCCCTGGCCGCTGTCGCAGTCCTCGTCGCGGAGCAGCGAGAGCTCCTGCTGCTGCTCGATGCCCTCGGCGAAGGTCTCGATTGAGAGCGCCTTGCCGAGCTGCACGAGCGTGTGGATCAGCGTTTCGCCCTCCTTGTTGTGCTTCAGGCCGGAGATGAACGAGCGGTCGATCTTCAGCGCGTCGACGGGGAAGCGCTGGAGGTGGGCGAGCGAGGAGTAGCCGGTGCCGAAGTCATCGATCGCGATCCGCACGCCGAGTCGCTTGATCTCAGTGAGCCGGCGGGCGGTTTCCTCGATGTTGCGCATGAGGGCGGTCTCGGTGATCTCGATCGTCAGCGCGCCGGCGTCCATGCCGCTCTGCGAGAGCGCGCTTTCGATCTCGCCCACGAGCTGATCGGTGTCGAGCTGGCGTCCTGAGACGTTGACGGCCATGGTGATCGGATAACCACTGGCCCGCCACGTGGCTCCCTGACGGCAGGCCTCCTCCATCACCCACCTGCCGATCTCGGTGATCAGCCCAGTCTCCTCGAGTAGCGGGACGAAATCGTTGGGTTGGACGATGCCGCGCACCGGGTGGCGCCAGCGGATCAGAGCCTCCACCCCGTTGGGGCTCATGTCGCTGAGGTCGAGGGTGGGTTGGTAGTCGAGGAAGAACTCGTCGTTGGCGAGCGCCTCGCGCAGGTCCATCTCGAGCTCCATCCGCTTCTGTACGGTGTCCTGCATGCCGCTCTCGAACACGACGTGGCGATTCTTGCCGTCCCACTTGGCGCGGTACATCGCGATGTCGGCGTCGCGCAGGAGCTCCTCGGCGGAGATGCGCTCCCCGATCGCAATGCCGATGCTGGCCGTCACGGTCACGCGGGTCTCCTTGTCCGCTCCCAGCTTGAACGGCTGCTTGAGCGCCTCCAGCAGGCGTTCGGCGATCAGCTGGGGACCGGCCTCCAGCGAGAAATTCTCGGAGATCACGACGAACTCGTCGCCGCCGAGGCGCCCCAGCGCATCACTCCCGCGGATCACGCCGTCGAGCCGCGCGGCGACCGCCTGCAGGAGCTCGTCGCCGACCCCGTGGCCGAGGGTGTCGTTGATGCTCTTGAAGTTGTCGAGATCGACGAACAGCGCCGCCGTCGGTGTCTGGCTGCGCCGCGAGCGCACGAGCAACTGCTCGACGCGGTCGAGGATCAACGTCCGGTTGGGCAGGCCGGTCAGCGGGTCGTGGGTGGCCAGGAAGGAGAGCTCCTCCTCGCGGCGTGTGAGCTCCTCGTCGGTGTGCCGGCGCTCTTTCTCGTAGCACTCGCACATCCGCAGGAGGCTGAACTCGAGGCTCAGCTGCAGGATGTTCAGTGCCTGCGCGAGCGTCTCGGGCGAGACATCCAGCTGCGTGGCGCTCTCGCGCAGTACTTCGGCCATCACGTTGCGCCACCAGAAGCAGCGCCTGGTGACCTCGTCCAGCGAGGCCGCGCGTTGCGCCGCGAGCTCGCCGAAGATCAGCCAGGTTTCCTGACCGGCTTCGATCGCCACCTCCATGCTCTCGCCCGCGATCCAACGGGCCACGGCGATGGTGGAGCTGCGGCTGATCCGCTCGAAGCTGCCCTGCACCACCGCGTCGACGTCGTGGCCCGTCCCCGAGGTGAGCGCGACGGTCCGCTCGAGCACTTCCTCCGCGCGCGTCTTCAGCGCCTCGCCGAGACGACCCAGATTGTCCGCGGGCTGCTCCACCACAGCGGATGGTGGTGCCGGCACGCCCACAGCGGACGGCGGCGCCGGCACGCGTATCTCATCTACCCCTACGGTTGAGCGTTGCACTGCCATCTCGAGCCCATAGATCGGCATATTGTGAGCATTCCATGAGGTAGTCTCCCATCTCGGTAGACAGCCGTCTGTGCCCATTGGGGATCGACTCCGCGTTTGGTTGGGGTCTCTATCGACCGCCGCGCTCAGTGGTTGCGCCTCACCGTGGCCCGTCCTGGTCGAGGTACCAGTGCCGCCCGACGGAGGCGAGCCAGCCGTCATCGCCGACGGGGGCCAACATGAAGCGGCTGATCGTGCGCTGGCCGCCGACCTGGTCGGAGTAGAGCAGATCGATCGTGATCGTCTGGTGCTGACCCACCGCCTCCGCAATCGGGGTGTGGGCGTCGTCAGTGGGGTCGCGCAGCGCTCCCTGCCACAGGCCGATGTCGCCGGCGGGGATGTACAGGTCGCGCGACTGGCGGCGGAAATCCTCCTCGGCGGCGTGGGGAACCTGCCCGGTTTGCAGTCCCACGCGTACGAACCACCCCTGCAGCACGCCGATCCCGGCGCCGACGTTGCGCAGGCTCATCGCCAGGTAGACGGTGCCCTCGACGTGCTCGGCCACGGCGCGGCTGCCCTCCACGCGCACCCAGTGGCCGTCGACGAACATGATCTTCTGGAGCGGGTCGTCCAGGCGCGACTGCACGAGCACCGGGCGGCGCTGCTCCTGCAGCGCGAGCTCGGCGATCCGCGCGGAGCGGTTGGCGGAGCGCACCGAGGCGAACGTGGCGATCGCCAGCACCAGCGTCCCGGCGGCGGTGGCGAGCGAGGCGACGGTGGGCCAGGCGAGGGCTGCCAGATCGGTCATGACGCACATCAAAGCGCACAACTCAGACACTCATGCAAACGCGGTCGCGCCCGGACTCCTTGGCCTCGTAGAGTGCGGTGTCGGCGCGCGCCAGCACCTCGTCGCCCGACTCGCCGGGCCGCCAGGAGGCAAAGCCGGCCGAGCAGGTTTGGTCGCCGTGGACGACCCCGCGCAGGCGCTCGATCACTTCGGTGGCGCGGGAGGTGTCGCAGTTGATCAACAGCAGCCCGAACTCCTCGCCGCCCAGCCGCGCGAGCAGGTCGCCGGAGCGCACCTGCTCGCGCCACGCGGCTGTGGTCTTCCTCAGCAGGCGGTCGCCAGCGGGATGGCCGTGGGTGTCGTTGAACTCCTTGAAGTGATCGAAGTCGAGCATCGCGATCGTGAACCGCTGCCCCGCGGCGAGTGCGCCCGCGACGCGGGCGTCCCACGCGCGGCGGTTGGGCAGGTCGGTCAGCGGGTCGGTGCTCGCCATGTCGGTGAGCTCGCTGAGCGCGTCGGCGCTGGCGATCACCGCCGCGGCCTCGTGCGCGAGCAGCGCGACGACGGTGGCGCGCGGGTCGCGGGCGCTGACGCTCGCCGGCCACCCCACCGCCAGCACCCCGACCGGCTCGCCCGCGCGCATCAGCGGCTCGTAGAGAATCGACTCCGGCCGACCGGCGGCCTCCCACAGCACGAGACTGCCGACGTGCGCTTCGACGTCCTCGGCGATCATGCGCGGCTCACCGGAGGCGAACGCTTCGGTGACGGCGTTGCGCCGGTGCGTGGATATCTCGATCGGCTCGGCATCCGCGCCGGAGATCGCCGTGGAGCGCATCGTGTGACAGCCGTGCACCGGCTCGTACAGGATCGCCATAGAGGCCTCGCCGATCGTGCGGGCGGCCTCGCACACCTCCAGGCGCGATTGCGAGCTGCCGCCGAACAGACTGCGCACGACGTCGTTGACCAGCCCCAGCATGCGCTCGCGCTCGAGCGCTTCGGCGGCCTGGTGGCGAACGTCGTTGACCAGGCGCCGCGTGGCGAGGCCGATGATCACGGCGACGAGCACCGTCAGCAGCGCGGCGCGGTACTGCGAGGAGGGGTACTGGGGAGGCCCGACCAGGACGATCGGCGCGAGGTAGAAGACGGTGACGCCGCCGAGCACCACATACAGCCAGCGCAGAGTGCGGCCGTACAGGGCCGTGTAGAAGACGGGGATCAGGGAGACAACCGCAACGCCTGAGCCGCTCCCGCCGGCCGAGTCGCGCAGCACCGCGACGGCGGCGAGAAACACGAGCGAGGAGAGAGCTCCTTCGAAGCGCCCACCGAGCGGCGTGAAGCGCACGCCCCCGGCGAGCAGAAGCAGCGCGATGGAGAGTGCATACAGCGCCCAGTCGATCGACGAGCCGACGATCACGGCAGCCCATACCAGCGCGGCCGCAGCCGCGAATGGAGCCACTCTGAAGGCGTACGACCCCCTGCCGGCGTCGAGTCCCATGCCGGACCATCGGCAGATGGGTGGGCCCCCTCAAGCGGGAGTAGCATTGAGCACAAGCGCAACATCGGCGCAAACGCGATGAGGGAGGCACAGCATGTCCGAGTACGACTACGTGATCGTGGGCGCGGGATCGGCGGGATGCGTGCTGGCGGCGCGCCTCAGCGAGGATCCCGACGTGAGTGTGGCGCTGATCGAGGCCGGGCCGCCCGACACGATCGAGAACATCCACGTGCCGATCGCGTTCCCCGCACTGTTCCGCACGCAGGTGGACTGGGACTACTCGACCGCGGCCGAGCCGTACGCTGACCGCCGGCGCATCTACCTGCCGCGCGGCAAGACCCTCGGGGGGTCGTCGTCCACCAACGCGATGGTGTACATCCGCGGCAACCGCGCCGACTACGACGGCTGGCGCGACGCGGGCTGCGCGGGGTGGGGGTACGACGATCTGCTGCCCTACTTCATCCGCGCCGAGGACAACGAGCGCGGCGCCTCGGCCCTGCACGGCGCCGGCGGGCCGCTGACGGTCAGCGAGGACCGCGCGCCCAACCCCATCACCGACGCCTTCCTGGAGGCATGCGCGCAGGCGGGGCTGCCCGCCAACGAGGACTTCAACGGTGAGACGCAGGACGGGTTCGGCCGCTACCAGCGCACCCAGCGCGACGGGCGGCGCTGCAGCGCCGCGGTCGCCTACCTGCACCCCGCGATGGGGCGCCCCAACCTCACCGTGGAGACCTACATGCAGGTGCACCGCGTGCTGTTCGAGGGCGAGCGCGCCGTTGGCGTGCAGGGCGCACGGCTGGGGGAGGTGCACGAGCTGCGCGCCACACGCGAGACGATCGTGTGCGCCGGCGCCTACAACTCGCCGCAGCTGCTGATGCTCTCCGGGGTCGGCCCGGGCGAGCTGCTGAGCATGCTGCAGATCCCCGTCGTGCAGGATCTGCGCAGCGTCGGGCAGAACCTCCAGGACCACCCCGCCTCGGGGGCCACATGGGCGCACGACGAGCCGGTGTCGCTGCTCAACCCGCTGACGGAGGCCAATCTCGCCGCCTTCGTCGGGGAAGGACGCGGCCCGCTCACCTCCAACGTCGCCGAGGCCGGCGGGTTCACCCGCTCCTCCGCCGCGACCGACGCACCCGACATCCAGTTCCACGCCGCGCCCGCGATGTACGTCGACGAGCCGGTGCTGGAGCACGGCTTCGGCTTGGCGCCCTGCGTGCTGACGCCCGCCTCCCGTGGGTACGTCCTGCCGCTCACCCCCGACCCCACCGCCAAGCCGTACATCCTGCACAACTATCTCGCGGAGGAGACCGACATGGCGCGCATGGTCGAGGGCCTGCGCCTGACGATGGAGATCGCCCGCCAGCCCGCGCTTGCTCCCTACACCACGCGTCCCCACTACATTCCGGCCTCCGACTCCGACGAGGATATGCGCGCGCACATCCGCCAGCAGGTGTTCACGCTGTACCACCCCGTCGGCACCTGCCGCATGGGTGCCGACGCGGAGGCGGTGGTGGACACCGACTTGCGCGTGCGCGGGGTCGAGGGCCTGCGCGTGGTGGACGCCTCGGTGATGCCGACGGTGCCTCGCGGCAACACCAACGCGCCCACAATCGCCGTCGCCGAGCGCGCCGCCGACCTGATCCGCCACGGGGCGGCGGTTGCGGGGCGGGGCGCGGTCGCCGCCGCTTCGTGATCGTCGCCTGATGCAGCCAGTCGCAGTTGCCTCACGCGCATATATAACCCGCGAGGCGGCGGGGCAGCTGCGAGCCGGTTACGGCATGCGCTCGCGGATGTAGTGCGAGTGTGGAGATCGAGGAGTCGTGGGACTGCTCACAACGCGCGCTCGCGGATGCTGCGCGGAGAGCTTCAGGAGGGCTTCGCTCGCCGCGCCGCCCGGCAGACGCCGGTAGCCAAGCAGCTCGCTTTCTACCTGCACCTGGCGCCGGTGCCCGGGGAGAAGGCTGACTGTGCGTTGGACGACCGGCAGGTAGGTGCGCGGGTCCACCAGCACGACCACCGCCATGATCGGGACGGGCTTGGTGTGGAACGAACGGAAGGCGAACGCAACGTCGCCTTCGAGCTGCCACAGCAGGCGACCGTCCCGGCGCTCACGGCCGACCAGCCTAATCGACCGCTCGCGGTAGAGCCGGCGATAGGTGGCGACGCCTGTCGGCGCCTGCGTGGTTGCGCCGTGTGGCACAGGGCGCGGGACTCCATCGGGGTCACCGCCCACGGAATACCTGACGCGGCGGACCACGGTCAGTCCGCCTTCCCAGATTTCAATCCAGCCGGGGGAGCTGGCCACTTCGTAGACCTCCTGGGGGTGCCTGCCGATGAGTGCCGGCAGCGTGCGCCGTTCGCGTCGTATCCCGGCGCTCGCGTCAATCCATTCGCGGTGGTGGGATGCCACCACTCGCCCGTGCGCCAGGAACATACGGTCGACAAACCGCGCTTCCAGCACGCCACTCCCCGACGATGTGGCGGCATAGGCGGCGGCGGCGATGTTCACGCCGGGGCTGGAGGCGCCGTTCGAGAGCAGAAGGCCGATCGTGGCTGCCAGCATCGCCGCCAGCGCCGCGGCCAGCGGGCGCGTCAGCCTGCCGGTAGGTGGGCGCCGCCGCGCGCCACTCACCGCGTGGCCTTCCGCTTCGATCAGCCTGCGCAGGCGCTCCGGCGGCTCGGCGGCAGGCAGCTCGGGGACGGGGTTGGCGGCGGCCAGCAGGGCGAGGGTGTCGTCGGCGGTGGTCATGGTGCCTCCATAGTCAATGGTGTACATGGGAGCGGCTCGCCGCCCTCGCCCGCTTCGCTCCGCTTGCCGATCTCGCGGACGAGCGCGCGGGCGAGTCTTCGGCGTGCGCGGTGCAGGCGCACACGCACGGTGGCCGCCTTGACGCCAAGCGCGGCGGCTGCCTGGGCGGGAGAGAGCCCCTCCCAGGCGATCAACATCAGGACTTCGCGATCGGACTCGCTGAGCTGCTCGAGCGCCCTACGCAGTGTCCCACCGGCGCCCGTGCCAGCGAGGTTCATGGCTGGTGAGAGCGTGCTGGCGACCGGTGCGAGGGGCCCCGCGGTCGGCAGAAGCGCCTCTACGGCCGGGGAGAGGGATCCAACGGCCGGCGACGTCGCCTCCACGTCCCCCATGGCCGCGCCGCTATCAGCGAGCCGCCGGTGCAGCGCGACCCGGCGCCGTTCGCTGCGGCGTTGTGTGCTGAGCACGCGCCGCGCCACGCCCAACAGCCACGGCAGTGGCTCTGCGGGGAGCTCATCCAGGCGCCGCCAGCACACTACGAACACCTCGGCCACGAGATCGTCCGCCACCGAAGCCTGCGCCCGGCGCAGGACATACGCCTTGACGGCGGGCGCGTGCTCGCCGTACAGCAACTCGAACTTGACCCGCCGCTCCATGTTCATACGTGTAATGGCCGGGAGTCGCCGAGCGTTACAGGTGGCGTGGGGGGAAGCTGTCGGGTGCCCTCGCGCGGACGAAATTGCAGGGTCGGGTCGAGGGTCGCGTGTGTACCTTTCAGACCCCAACCCTTCATTTTGTGAAGTGGTAGGGCATTGAAAGCTAACCTCCACCCGCAGGAGTTACTAGGGAGAGCTACACTGGGTTCCCATGCCAAGCAAGCATCACAGAATCGCCGTAACGGCCGATCTTGAGCTGGGGGCGGCATTGGAGCGGGTACGTGCAGTGACCGGCACGCACGAGGGCGATGCGACTCTGGTGCGTCGCCTGGCGGTCGTGGGGGCCGATGCGGAGCTGCGGGCTGGACGCGATCGGCGCGCGGCGGCTGAGGCACTGTTTGCCGCGATGGATAGTGGCGGGTTCGACTTGGACCTGGATGCCGTCGACCGTATGAACGCGCCCACCAGCATCGCGTGAGCATTGACCTCTGGGACGGGGGAGGGCCGGTCGTCGCTGATACCTCGGCGTGGATGGCCGCCCGGCGCTACAGCCGTGCACAGGTGCTGCTGCTCACAGCCCTGGAGCGTGGCGAGGTAGCGTGGTGTTGGCCGGTCCGCTATGAGCTGGTCGTTGACGCGCGTGGATCGGACGCGATCGCAGCAGTCGATCGCCTGCTGGAGGGGCTGCGTGAGCTCGCGGTCGATCGGGCGGTACAGCGTGGCGTGCTATCGGCGATGCGGGAACTCGCCGACCTTGGCTCGCATGGCGCTCACCGTCTGCCGCTCACCGACCTGACCGTCGCGGTTGCCGCGCAGCACGCGGGTATGGACGTGCTTCACCACGATCGCCATTTTGAGCGCCTCGGCGAGCTTTTGGGTGTGCGCACACGTTGGATTGCCGAGCCCTCTTGAGGGATACCCCTGAGGGTGCCTCAGTGCGAGCGTTTGACCTGGTGCTCGAGCAGCTTGCCCGAGGCGGCCTCGACCTGGGCGGTCATGCGCAGCTTGAACATTCCCAGCAGCGCCTCTGAGGCGATGCCGCGCAGCGTGCGGATCGCCTCGATCATCTCGTCCCAGCGCTCCTCGGGCTGGCCGGCGGCGGTGAACGGCTCCCACAGCTCCTTCAGGTAGAGCTTCACGAACGCGCGCGAGATCGACTCGCAGTCGCGGCTGAGGCGCTCGACCAGCGCGAGCGCCGCGTGCAGGGGGATGCCGAGCGCGGTGACCTCCTCGGCTGCCTGTATCAGCGCCGGGCTGGGCACCTCGAAGCGATCGTCGCCCAGGGGGATCAGCAGCCCGAGCTTGCGGATCCGCTCGACGTCCTTGACGTCCACTTCGCCGAAGCGCTGGAGCAGCTCCTCGCCGGTGATGACCTCCGGGGTCTCGCTCTCGAACGGCGCCGTCATCGCGTCGCGCAGTCCCAGCAGGCGCCCCGCCGAGTCGCCCGAGGCGCTCAGCAGGCGCTCGATCGCGGCGAGGTTGAAGCCGTCGGCCTGCATGTCGAGCACCAGCTTCAGCCTCGCCACGTGGTCGAGGCCGTAGTAGCCCACGCGCGCCCGCACCTCGGGAGCGGGCAGCAGCCCGCGCGAGTGGTGGTTGCGGATGTTGCGCACCGACATCCCCACCTCCGCCGCCAGCTGCTCGATCGTGAGGTCGGCCGTCTGCGGTTCGACCGTGTCGCTCCTCACACTTGCCATCTCAAAGCAAGGATACCGTGTTTGATGTAACCTCAAACGAGGTAACATCGACTCAGGTCATCATCCATGTACTTCCCCTCTCCCTTCTCCTTCCTCCCCTCCGCCTGCTCCCTCCCATCTCTCCCCTTGGCCACTCGCTTCTTGGCGCCGATATGACCACGCCCTCTATCCAGCCCATGCCCTCCTCCCCTCGCACCGATGGCTGAACGCGGCGCCGTCCCCGCCGTCGCGCCGGTGCGTCGCCGCGCGCTGCGCCTGATCGGCTCCTTCACTTCGCCGCTGGCCCCCGACGACTACCTGGAGCTGGTCAACCCGCTGTGGTCCACGCGCGAGTTGCGCGGACGCGTGGAGGGCGTGCGCCGCGAGAGCGCGACGGCGGTGACCGTGACGATCAAGCCCGGTTGGGAGTGGCCGGGGCACCTGCCCGGGCAGTACCTGCGGCTGGGCATCGAGGTGGACGGCGTGCACCACTGGCGCGCCTACTCGCTCACCTCCGATCCCCAGCGCCACGACGGGCGCATCGCGATCACGCCGAAGCTGCTGCCGGGCGGGAAGGTGTCGCCCTACCTCTTCCGCCGCGTGCGCCCCGGGGCGATCGTGCGCCTCGGCGGGGTGGAGGGCACCTTCGTGCTGCCCTCCCCGCTGCCCGCGCGGCTGCTGTTCGTGAGCGCCGGCAGCGGCGTCACCCCGATCATGAGCATGCTGCGCAGCCTCGCCCGGGATGGCGCGCTGCGGGATGTGGTGCACGTTCACTGTGCGCGCGACGCGGCGGATGTGATCTTCCGCCGCGAGCTGTACGAGCTGGACGAGCGCCACGTCGGCTACCGGCTGCACGAGCGGTTGAGCGGTGCACTCGGCCGCTTGGCGCCGGGCGAGCTCGACGGGCTGTGCCCCGACTGGCGCGAGCGTGAGGCGTTTGTGTGCGGTCCCGCCGGGCTGTTGCAAACGCTCGGCGAGCACTGGCGCGCGGAGGGCGATCCTGCGCGGATGCACGTCGAGCGTTTCCAGCCCGCCACTGGTGTGGGCGACGGTGAACGCGGGACAGGCGGCACCATCGACCTCTGCGCCAGCGGCATCCGCGCGCACAGCGACGGCGAGCAGCCGATCCTCGTGGCGGGCGAGCGCGCCGGCGCCACCCTGCCGCACGGCTGCCGCATGGGCATCTGCCACAGCTGTGTCGGTCGGCTGCGCTGCGGCCAGGTGCGCGACCTGCGCACCGGCCGCGTGCACGGTCAGCCCGGCGAGTTGGTGCAGACCTGTGTCAACGCGCCTGAGGGCGCGGTCGAGATCGAGCTTTGAGAACCCACCAAACGCGACGGAGGTCCTATGTCCGCCACCATTGAGCGCCCGCCGGTGCCGCCTCCCACGGCCACGCCTTTCGAGGAGCCCGACAACCCACTGCACCGCCTCACTCCCGAGCAGCTCGAGCAGCTCGCACGGGAGCTCGACGCGCTCCACGAGGAGGTCTACTCCAACCTGGGCGAGCGTGACGCGCGCTACATCCGCTCGACGATCCGCTTCCACCGCCAGCTCGTGATCGGCGCGCGGCTGCTGCTGTTGCGCTCGGACAAGCGGCCGCTGTGGCTGGCGGGCACGGCCGCGCTGTCGCTGGCGAAGATCCTCGAGAACATGGAGATCGGGCACAACGTGATGCACGGGCAGTGGGACTGGATGAACGACCCGGACATCAATTCCCAAAACTGGGACTGGGACACCGCTTCGCCGGCCGACGCGTGGCGCCACTCACACAATTACGAGCACCACACATTCACCAACATCCGCGGCAAGGACCGCGATTTGGGGTATGAGATCATGCGCATCGATCCCCACCAGCGCTGGCACCCGGTGTACTTGCTGCAGCCGCTGTACAACCTGCTGCTGATGGGCTTCTTCGAGTGGGGCGTCGCGATGCACGACCTCAACTTCGAGGCGATCCGCAAGGGGGAGAAGCCCAAGGCGAAGGCGCTCGCCGAGCTGCGTGCGATCGGGCTGAAGGCACGGCGGCAGGCCGTCAAGGACTACATCGCCTTCCCGCTGCTCTCGGTGGCGGTGTCGGCGGCAAGCTCCGCGGTGCTGTCCGGCCGGAACTCGACTGCTCCATCGGCCGGGAGCGCCGCGGCGCCCTCAAACCGGCGTGTGGCCGTGCGCACGCTCAAATCCACGCTCACGGCCAACTTCACCTCCAACATCGTGCGTAACGTGTGGGCCCACTCGATCATCTTCTGCGGGCACTTCCCCGACCAGACTTACACCTTCAGCGAGCAGGAGGTCGCCGATGAGACCCGCGGCGCGTGGTATGTGCGCCAGTTGCTCGGCTCCGCCAACATCGAGGGCGGGCAGCTGTTTCACTTCGTGAGCGGCAACCTCGGCTTCCAGGTCGAGCACCACCTGTTCCCCGACCTGCCCTCCAGCCGCTACGCCGAGATCGCACCGCGCGTGCGCGACATCTGCCGCCGCTACAACCTGCCGTACAACAGCGGTCCCTTCCACCGCCAGCTCGGCACAGTGCACCGCACGATCCTGCGTCTCGCGTTTCCGGGCGGGCGCCCGCGGCCCAAAGGGGAGGGCTACCGGGCGGCGTAGTCTTCTCTCGCAGCTGCCGCACCCTTCAGCCGCGCGTGAATCACACGTATGGCCTCGGGGTTGCAGTCGACCATCGCGTAGCGCCGGCCCAGCTTCGCGGCGACCACTCCGAGCGTGCCGCTGCCGGCGAAGAAGTCTAGGCACCAGTCGCCCGGACGGGTCGATGCCTGGATCATGCGCCGGACGATGCCCTCGGGCTTCTGCGTGGGGTAGCCGGTCTTCTCGCGGCCGTTGGTGGGGACGATCGTGTGCCACCACACGTCGGTCGGCAGCTTGCCCCTCGCCGCCTTCTCCGCGGTCACCAGCCCTGGCGCCATGTACGGCTCGCGGTCGACCGCCGCGTCGTCGTAGTGGTAGCGCTGGGAATCCTTCACATACACCAGGATCGTGTCGTGCTTGGCCGGCCAGCGCCGCCGGGATCGCGCGCCGTAGTCGTACGCCCAAATGATCTCGTTGAGGAAGCACCCGCGGCCAAAGATCTCATCCAGCAGCAGCTTGCAATAGTGGGCCTCGCGATAGTCGATGTGGAAATAGAGGGTTCCGCTGCTCGCCAGCAGCCTGCGTGCTTCGTGCAGACGCGGTTCCAGGAACGCGAGGTAGTCGTCGAACTCGTCGAGATAGGAAGACTCCGCGAGCAGGCGCGTTCGGTAGCGGCGCCCCATGAACCCAATGCGATCGCCGCCCTCGTCCGGCACCGCCTGCAGCGTCTTGCGCGTCTGTGCCTTACCGGTGTTGAACGGCGGGTCGATGTAGATCAGCTGGAAGGCCTCGTCCTCGAAACCTGGCAGCACGTCGAGGTTGTCGCCGAGGATGACGCGGTTCTCGCCGAGCACCCCGCCAATCTACGGGGACCGGCGGATGTCAGCCCTTTAGTGGGACCGGCGGATGTCGGCTCCGATGGGACCGGCGGATGTCCAGCCCCGATGGGACCTGCGGATGTCGGCCCTTATGCCGGGTTGAGCGCGACCAGCGAGATCGGACGCGTGGTCCGCTGCTGGTAGGCGTCGTAGCAACCGTGGTTGTTGTCGTTGACGAGCTTCCACAGACGGGTCAGGCTGGGGCGAGCGTGCCCCACAGGTGCGCCAGCGCGTATGCGCGCCACGGCCGCCAGCCCTCTGCCAGGCGCGCGGCATCCCGCGGCGAGCACCCTCCACGCAATGTGGGATCGGAGCGGCCGAGCGCTTCCAGCGCGCGGCGCACGCCGAGGTCGGTGGGTAGGAACGCGTCGGGGTCGGCGAGCGCGCGCATCGCGATGTACTCCGTCGTCCACGGCCCCACTCCCGGGAGCGCGAGCAGACGCGCGCGCACCTCCCCGCGATCGCTGCCGGGGTCGATCGCGAGCTCTCCATCGGCAAGCAGCCGTGCCAGCGCCTGCAGCGTTTGGCGCCGGCGCGCGGGACCGCCCGGCAGTTCGTCGGGTGCCGCGGCAGCGATCGCGGCGGGGGTGGGGAAGAGGTGGGTGAGCGTGGATGCGCCTTGGGCGGTGTGTGGGCCGGGAAAGGAGGCGTGCAGGTTGGAGGAGGGGGTGCCCGGGCTCGCGGTGGACGTGTGCGGGTTGTGGGAGGCGGTTTGTGGGTCGGCGCCGGCGTCAACCACTGCCAGCGGCTCCCCCAGCGCCCGTGTCAGCCGTGCGGCGGCGGTGCGGGCGGCGGGCACGGAGATCTGCTGCCCGAGCACGGCGCGCACCGCGAGCTCGGCACCGTCCACGGCCCCGGGCAGGCGCAGCCCGGGGGCGGCTCGCACCAGCGGCGCCAGCAGTGGGTCGCCGGCGAGGTGCTCCGCCGGCGCGGTGGGGTCGGCGTCGAGGTCGAGCAGCCGCCGGCAGCGCTGCACGGCGGCGGTCAGGTCGCGCAGGTCGGCGAGGCGCAGACGGCACTCGATCTGCCCGTCCACGGGGGTGAGCGCCACGATGCCGTGTCCGTGGGGCAGACGCAGGGTGCGCCGGTAGCACCCATCCACGACCTCCTCCACGCCGGGCACCGCGCGCGCCCCGAGAAACCCCACCAGCCGTCCCCAGTCGAGCGGCTCGCGGTAGGCGAGACGCACTGTGAGCGGGATGTCCTCGGCCGGTGCGGTCGGTCCATCGCAAAGGGCGGTCGGAGCGGGTTTGGCGTTTGCTTTGACTGGGGATGAGCTCCCGGGTGGACGGTTCGCCGAGGCGTTCCCGTTCTCGATGCCACGACGTTGCTTGGGCGCTCTGCGGCGCAGCTCCGTGGGGGTGCGCGCGTAGACCTCGCGGATCGTCTCGTTGAACTGGCGCACGCTCGCGAAGCCGGCCGCGTGGGCGACGTCGATCAGGCGCAGCGAGGTGGTCTCGATCAAGATGCGTGCGGTTTGCGCGCGCTGCGCGCGGGCCAGCGCGAGCGGGCCGGCGCCCAGCTCGGCGGTGAGCTGGCGCGTGAGGTGGCGCTCGCTGTAGGCCAGCCGGCGCGCGAGGCCGTGGACGCCTTCGCGGTCGACGACCCCATCGGCAATCAGCCCCATCGCGCGCGCCGCGAGATCGCCGCGGCGATTCCACTCCGGCGAGCCGGGCGCGGCGTGCGGATGGCAGCGCAGACAGGCGCGAAAGCCGGCGCTCTGGGCGGCGGCCGCGGTCGGATAGAAGCGCACGTTGCGGCGCTTGGGCACGATCGCGGGGCAGCTCGGGCGACAGTAGATCCCGGTGGAGGTGACAGCCACGAAGAAGCACCCGTCGAAGCGGTGGTCGCGGCTGCCGAGCACGCGGTAGCGCGCGTCGAAGTCCTCGGCTCGTGGGCCTGCTCCGAGATCGAGCGTGGTCGGCTTGACGGTCCGCGGCCCGGTGGTCCGCCTGGTGGTCGGTGATGCGGTTGCCCGTTTGGCGGCTGGCGGGGGGGTTGTGTTGAGAGGCATGGCCCCAGTATGCACCCGCCGGCTGGCGGAAATCGGACGGCGACATTCTCTGCATCTACCCCGTCCGATTTCCGCCAGACTCCGAGACGGGCGGGTGTCAGAGTGAGGGCATGAACTACACAACGATTGACAGCCCGGTCGGAGAGCTGCTCGCAAGCGCCGACACCGCGGGACGGATCACCGGCCTGCACTTCCTCGACGGCCATCGCCTACCAGCGCGTGACTCCAAATGGGTGCGCGACGAGGAGGCGCTCGCGCCACTGCGCCGCCAGCTGGAGGAGTATTTCGCCGGCGAGCGTCGCGAGTTCGAGCTCGACCTCGCTCCCAGCGGCACGCCGTTTCAGCTCGGCGTGTGGCGCGCGCTGTGCGCGATCCCCTACGGCGAGACCGCCTCATACGGCGAGATCGCGGCGGCGGCGGGTCAGCCCGGCGCGGCCCGCGCAGTGGGGGGCGCCAACAATCGCAACCCGATCGCGATCGTCATCCCCTGCCACCGCGTGATCGGCGCGAACGGGACGCTCACCGGCTACGGCGGGGGGCTGCCGCGCAAGCAGCAGCTGCTCGCGCTGGAGACCGGGGCGATGGTGCTTGTGTAGACGGCGTTCCGGATGACGCATGCTGTGGGAGAGCGAAGCCAGCCGGCGCGCGCGCCGGCTGGGGACGGGCCACATGTGGCCCGTCCAGCAGGGCCGCATGCGGCCCTGCTCCGGCCCGTGCACGCACGGGCCGGCCGGATGGCGCATGCGCCATCCGGAACAGCACCGCCTCCCAGGCGCGGCAGGCATATAGTCCCCCCGTGCCCCGTCACCTGATCTCGATCGACCAGGTCGACGACCAGTTGGCCCGCGAGATCTTTGCGACGGCCGACGACATGGCCGCCGCGCTGCGGATCCCCACGCGCCTCTCCAGCCTCACGGGGAGAGTGGTGGCGCTGCTGTTCTTCGAGCCCTCCTCGCGCACGATCCTCAGCTTCAGCGCGGCCGCCGCGCGGCTGGGCGCGGCGGTGATCTCCCACCGCGGGGTGGAGTCCTCCTCGCTCTCGAAGGGCGAGTCGATCGAGGACACGGTCCGCGTCGTGGGCAGCTACGCCGACTTGATCGTCCTGCGCCACGAGGCGGCGGGCATTGCCCAGCGCGCGTCCGAGATCAGCCCGGTGCCGTTGATCAACGGCGGGGACGGCCCCAACGAGCACCCCACGCAGGCGCTGATCGACATGTACACGATCGAGCGCGAGCTGGGGCGGCTGCACTCGCTGCGTGTGGGGATGGGCTTCGACCCCCGTCACTCACGCTCCATCCACTCGCTCTGCCGCGGCCTCTCCCACTACCCCGACAACGACGTGCTGCTGGTCGGCCCCGAGGAGCTGTGGCTGGACGAGCGGGAGTTGAGCGAGTTGCGCGCGCAGGGGTTGCGGGTGCGGCAGAGCAGCGACATGCAGCAGCTGCTGGCGCGCGAGGTTGTGTACGTCAACCGCTTCCAGGTCGAGCGCATCGCGGACCCTGAGTTGGCGGCCACCTACCGCGAGCGCTACTGCATCGCTGCCGAGGACGTGCGCGGCTCGGAGATCAAGCTGCTGCTCGACCCGCTCCCGCGGATCCACGAGATCGCCCAGGACGTGGACGACCTGCCCGAGGCGCTCTACTTCAAGCAGGCCGCCAACGGCGTCCCGATCCGGATGGCGCTGCTGTCGATGCTGGCGTAGGGGCTCGCTGCGCCGGCTCAGGTTCGTCGGGGCCGGGCCTGCCAGAGGATGAGACACGAGGTGATCGCTACCAGCGCCCCCACCAAGAGCGTGCCCGCCCGTCCGTGCTCTGTCTCGCCGAGAAGGGCCCCATTGGCTTTCCGTGAGAGCACTGACGCTTTTGCCTGGGCTGAGAGCACAGATCCGAACGACCCGGCAGAGCCGATCGAAAAGATCGAGGCGAAGGAACCGACCGACCCGATCGAGAGCGCGGAGCCCACCGAGCCGATCGAGAGGAACGAACCTCTGGAGCCGACCGATAGAAACGAGGCCTCAGACCACAGCGAGAGCCCTTTCGCAGGCGGCACATCAGCTGGGTCAACGGCAGAGGGCAAGACGCGGCGTCCTTGCTTGTCGGGCTAACCGTCGATAATGGCGTCGGTTACAGTGTCGATACCGGCGAGCCTCGCGGCCAGCTCGTCGGCCAGCCCGTAACGCGCGGCGAGTGCGGAGGGCACTGTGTAGCTGACCTTCGTCTGGTCCCCGTCGGACCAGATCAGCACCTTGAGCGGCAGGTCCAGTGCCGCCAGCGGCTCCGCGACCATGACCGGCGTTCCTGCCTGCGGGCTCCCGAACATGACGACTTTGGTCTCCCGCAGGTCCAGTCCGACGTCGCGCGCCTCCCCGCTGTGATCGATCACGGCGAACACCTTCATCCCCTTCGCCGCCACAACTGCCGAAAGGCGAGCCACCGTCTCCCCGACCGAGGACGAGCTCACCTTCGTGATCACCCCACCCTGCGCAATCATGCTGGTCACAGTCATAGCATCAACCCCGTCGCGCGGGCATGTGTCGAGGACGGCGGGAGACGAGGATCAGGAGCGCACCCGCGAGCACGAGCACGGCGAGCACGGAGAAACCCACAACCAACGCTGGGCTGCTGTGGTCGGCGGTACGGCGCGCAGGGTGTGTCTCCGAGGCCACGGCGGGCGCCCGGGCTGACGCCGGCCCGGAGGTGCGCAGGGCGTACTCGATGCGTCCGACGCCGCTCCCGCCCGCGAGTACGACCCACGCGGCCAGCGCCTGGCCGCTCGCCGGATCCGCCGCGATCGCCGGCGGGCCGTTGGGGCCGGACGCGGCGACGAGTTCGGGCGCGACGAAAGAGACTTCGCCTTCTCCCGCGTAGTGGCCGCGCGCCGCGCGAATCGTCCACCGCCGAGGATTAGAGCCCGCCCGCCCCGCCCGCCCGCCGTCGGCCGAGCTCGGGGCTGTGCGCCACACAGCAAACGCTTCCGCGTTGGGCCCCGCGGCGATGTCTGAGAGCACCGCGTCGCTCGCAGGTGGGCGATGGACCCCCGTCTGCCGACCGCTCGCGGGCGCGTGGTTGGCGCCCGCCCGCCCGTCGGGCGACGACCAGCCGCCGGAGATCACCACCGGCGCCCACGCGCCGCGGCGCAGCGACACCGGCGAGGCGCGCACGACATAGCGGTCGGCGTCGATGCCGGTCCAGGCGATCATCACCGCCTCGCTCGAGAGTCGCAGCAGGCGCAGCGAGCCGGCAGGGGGGACGAAGCCGCCGAGGTCGCGGAAGCGTTCAAGCACCCGCGGCGCGCCGAAGGCGAGCCCGCTGCCGGAGATGCTCAGCTCGATCGTCGTCACGGGCGCGCCACTGGGCGCCACCGACTGGCTGCGCCACGCCACGATCGCGTGGCCGTCGTCGCTGAGGAGCGCCCGCAGTTCCGAGTCGGGCGATCCGGCCGGGAGACTTCCCAGCCGCCGCATCGGTGCGAGCGCGCCCGCGGGGGAGAGCTCGCGGGCATAGACGGTGCCGCCGCTGGCCCACACGAGCAGGACGTCGGCCCGGTAGTCCATCGTCGCGGCCACCGCTTCGACCGGGCTGGCGCCGACGGGCACGAGGTGCGCGCGCGCTGGCGACTTGCTGTAGTGGCGCTGCACGCGCACCGCGATCGCCCACCCCGCCCGCGTTTGAGTGGGGGAGGCGATTGCCACGTCGCCGAGGTAGCCGCTGGACGCGGCCGCCGGCGTCGCCGGCCCGCCCAGCGGCCGTGCTGTCCCGAACGCGCCTGCTGTCCTGCCCTCTGCCAGGGCGCCCGAACCGACCGCGACCACTTGTCCCGTCGCTGTTCCCGCTGCAGTTGCGACTTCAGCGAGATCTCCGCCGCCGACCGCGAGCGGGCGGCCGATACCAGGGATGTCGTTGCGGCCGAGGGTTGCGCCGACCACCTCTGATGCCGATGTGCCTACCGCGCAGCCAAGCTGCGCGGTCCACAGCAGTGCCCCCGGCCCGCTACGCGTGGTGGGGTCGGCGCTCGGGAACACAACCGACGGAGCCGCTGCGGCAGCGAGCGCTGCTGAGCAGCCCGCCGGGCGCGCGGGTGCAGACCAGCGCGCGGCCGCGGTGGATGCTGCGCACAGAGGAACGATCAGCGCGGCGATCAGCGCCGCGTGGGCGCCACGGGATTGCGCATGTAAAAACCGGACCGGCATCCGGCAATCGTAGGGGCCGGCGCGACCGGTCTGCCACCTCGCCCCAAGCTGTGCCCTGCCCAACGGTCCTTCGTCATCGCCGGGCGGCCCCGCCTTGGCCCGCCGCCCCTACGCGCTGGCCGCCGCCTTTGCGGCTTCGCGGGCGCGCCGGTACTCGTTGACGACGATCTCGGTCAGCTCCTCCACCGACGTCTCGGCCGTGGGCTTGTCGAGCGCGATCGCGCCGTCTTGGATCAAGCTCACGCGGTCGCATGCTTCGAACACGTGCACGTAGTTGTGGAGGATCATGATCACCGAGACCTTGCCCTCCGCCTTCAGGCGCGCGACCAGGTCGAGGATCTGTGCGCCCTCTTTAGCGCCCATCGCCGCGAGCGGCTCGTCGAGCAGGACGATGTCGGCGTCGGAGTTCACGGTGCGCGCGACCGCGATCGCCTGGCGCTGGCCACCGGAGAGCCGCGCCACGGAGACGTCGATGCGCGGGATGTTGATGCCGATCTCATCCAGTGCGGCACGGGCTTCGCGCTTCATCTCACGGTTGGCGAGGAACGGGATCGGACGATGTACCTTCTCGCGGCGCAGCGCCAGGTTGTGGTAGACCGACAGTTCGTCGATCAGCGCGAGGTCCTGGTAGACCGTATCGATGCCTTTCGCGCGCGCGTCGTCGACGCTTTTGGGCTGATAGGGCGCTCCGTGCAGGAACATCTGCCCCGTGTCCTGCTTCTGAAAGCCGCAGATGATCTTGATCAGCGTCGACTTGCCGGCGCCGTTGTCGCCGAGCAGCCCCAGCACCTCGCCCTTGCGCAGGTGCAGGTTGACGTCGCGCAGGGCCGTCACTGGCCCGAAGCGCTTGGCGATGTGTTCGACGCGCAGCACGTCATCCGCAGCCGCGACCGGCCCGACGATCGTCTCCGCCGGCACGGGCCGATCAGCCACTTCGGGAACCCCTGCGCACGCGCTGCACGTACACGTTGACCGTCATCGCGAGGATGATCGCCAGGCCCAGGTAGAAGAGCTGGTAGTCGGCGTTGACGCCCTTGAGGATCAGCCCGTCGTTGAGGATGCCCAGGAACAGCGCTCCGATCAGCGCGCCTACGACGGTCCCCGACCCACCCGCAAGGAGCGTGCCGCCGATCACCGCCGCCGAGATCCCCTTGAACAGGATTTCGTTGGCTCCGGCCACGTCCGGCTGCACCGAGGAGGCCCGCACCGCCTCGAGGATCCCGGCGAAGCCCCCGGCGGCGGCGCAGAGGATGAAGTTGCGGATCATCACCAGGCGCACCCGCACCCCGGCCTCGGAGGCGGCCAGCTTGTTGGAGCCCACGGCCACCGTGTACAGGCCCCAGCGGGTGAATGTCAGCACGATCTGCCCCACGACCACGATCACGATCGCCCAGATCAGCTCCGAGTAGGTGCCCTCGCCGAGGACTTTCGCGAACGTCGAGACGTGGTTGACCGTTTCGGTGAGCACGATGTGCGCCCCGTTGATCACGTGGTGGACGTTGACGGTCGTGCTCGTCACTTCCGCCCCCGGCATCGGTACGGGCACGCCGTGCGAGATGATCAGCGTCAGCCCCTCCAGCGTGAACAGCATGCCGAGCGTGGCCACGAACGAGCTGATGCCGACGATCGCCGTGAAGAACCCGTTGATGAAGCCGACCACCATGCAGCCGGCCAGCGCGATCAGCACGCACGGCACGTACGGAATCCCGGCCACCGCCAGCTTGTAGTAGAGGAACGGCGCGAGCAGGTATGTCGCCCCGATCGACAGGTCGATCTCGCCCAGGATCATCACGAACACCTCGCCCGCGCCGAGGATCGCGAACGGGGCGAAGAACGGCAGCAGCGTCTTGAAGCTGGAGCTGGTGAGGAAGGTGCTGGTGGTCAGCGAGAAGTAGATCGCCACGAGCAGCGTGACGACGATGATGCTGCCCTCGCGCAGGGAGAGCACTCGCTCGAGCAGTTGCTGTCCCCTGGAGGGAGGGACCTCGGGCGCGCGCGCCCCGCCCGGCTCGGCTGCGGCCGAGCGCGGCACTCCGGGAGGGTCCGGCGCCGAAGCCTGCGCTGGACCCCCTTGTGAGCCGCTGTCCACGGCCGCCGACCCCCTCTAGGCGGCGGTGCCCGCCGGGATCGGGACGACCTTCGGTTCGGAGGAGGTCCCCTCGAAGCGGCTTTTGGAGTTGATGTACGGAGCGACGGTTTCCTTGTCGATGAATTTCAGGCCCGTGTCGACTTCCGCCGGACCCGTCAGGGATCCGGAAACCTGCCACAGGAACAGTTGCAGGGCCGGCAGGAACCCCTGCAGGTAGGGCTGCTGGTCGATCGTGAATTCGATAAAGCCTTCGTGGAGCAGTTTCTGGGTCTTTTCGGTCAAATCGAAGCCGCCGGCGTGGACGCCTTTGGCGGCGAGCCCGAGCTTCTGCATCACGCCGGCCAGTTCCGCGGTGTCGCCGCCGTCGACGGCGTACATCCCCTTCGTGGTGGGATGGCCGGTCCAGTAGGCTTCGATCGCCGATTTCTCACCCGATTCCAGGGAGCCGGTCACGATCGTGTGTAGTTTGATCGGCGCACCCGAGGCCTTGATCGCCTTTTCAGCTCCTTCCAGGCGCGGCTGCAGGTTGGCGGAGCCCGCGTTGGCGGTGAAGATCACCACGTCGCCTTCTTTGACCGCCGCCACGATCCGTGCACCCATCAGTTCGCCGGCCAGTTTCAGGTCCTGGCCGATGTAGGCCAGGCGCTTGTTGGGGGGCGAGGGGGCGTCGGCGTTGTAGGCGACGACCGGGATGCCCGCCTTCAGCGCGTTTTCGATCGGCACGTTGAACGCGGTCTTGCTGATCAGCGACACCGCGATCCCCTTGGCGCCGGATGAGACGGCGGTGTTTATGGCGTTGACCATCTGGTTGATGTTTTCGCTTTCGGAGCCCGTCCACTCGTAGCTCGAGCCCAGCAGTTTGCACGCGTCGGCGATCCCGTACTGGGTGGGCGTGAAGAACGAGTTGGTCGTCACGTGGTTGACGAACACAAATTTGTATTCCGGGTGCGAGCCGAAGATCGAGGCGGAGTTGCCGCCCGAGGAGGATGCGCTCGAGCCGCACGCCTCCAGCAGCGCGCTCACCGAGCCGACCGCCGCGCCGGTCAGCGCGGTGCGGCGCAGGAACGAACGCCGGTCGAATCCCGGGGTCCGCTCGGTGGAAACGGATCCCACTTGCCTCTCGGAGTGCTCCAAGCGCTCTACCGCGTCGAGCACCAGATCGCTGTCGGACATCTCATCCTCCTCCTTGTCTTGCGGGATGGGGCAGCGATTAAGGCCACCCCCTTTTAGGTTTCCCGCTTGAGTCATCTGCTACACGCTCAATTCAACGCGTGGGAGGGTGAGAGCACCTCGCCCGCCGAGGATTGTCTGACCCAAAGATGAGGATCGTCAGTGCCCGGCGAAGGATGTCCGATGGAGGCGGGGACTCCGATGGAGGCTGTTGAGCTTCGGCATGCTGGCGAGCCGGCCCGCACGAGTGCGTCCGACGAGCGCCCAGGAGGACGCTAACCCGGCGCGCCGGAGGTGACGACTGCCATCGTCATCGTGAGCGCCACCAGAACCGCAGTCACCGCGATCACCGCGCGCTCACCCGAGAGGCCGCCGGGGAAGTCCGGTTTGCGCAGGCCCAAGCCGAGCGAGACCACCACCGCCCAGACGACCAGCAGGCCGCCGGCGATATAAAAAGGCACCCTACTCTTGGCCGCCGCGAGGACGGGCGCCAGCTGCAAGACCGTCGCATGCATCCGACACGAGCGTAACGCATTCGCGCCTGTACGGCTACCCCGCGCATGCGCGCCTGTACGGCTACCCTGCGGCGGAGTATGCTGCCCGCGATGCCCGACGTGGTGCGCACACCCGACGAGTGCTTCGAGGGGCTGCCGGACTTCCCCTTCGAGGCGCACTACCGCGAGGTGGAGGGGCTGCGCCTTGCGCACCTCGACGAGGGCGAGGGCAAGCCGGTGATCTTCATGCACGGCGAGCCGACGTGGTCGTTTCTGTGGCGCAAGGTGATCCCGCCGGTGAGGGATGCCGGCTTCCGGTGCATCGCCCCGGATTACGCCGGGTTCGGGCGCTCGGACAAGCCGACCGACATCGGCTGGTACTCCTACGACCGCCACGTCGCGCTGGGGGCGAGGCTGCTGGAGGAACTGGACGTGCGGGGCGCGACGATGGTCGTGCACGACTGGGGCGGGCCGATCGGACTGCGCCTCGCCGTGGAGCACGCCGAGCGGATCGACCGACTCGTGATCACCGATAGCGGCATCTTCACCGGCAACCAGCAGATGAATGACGCGTGGCTGGCGTTCCGCGACTTCACCGCGCGCACCGAGGACCTGCCAGTGGGCATGCTCGTCAGGGGCGCGTGCAAGAACGACCCCGGCGATGAGGTGATCGCCGCCTACGAGGCGCCTTACCCGAATGCCGCCTCGAAGGCCGGCGCGCGCGCCTTCCCCGCGCTGATCCCGTTCGCGCCCGACGCCCCCGGCGCCGCGGAGGGCCGCCACACGTTGCACGCATTGCGCGAGGACACCCGCCCGACACTGATCCTGTGGGGCGACTCCGACCCGGTGCTGCCGATGGCGGTGGCGGAGAACTTCGCGGGTGCGATCGGCCAGCCGCCGCCGCGCGCGATCGAGGACGCGGGACACTTCCTGCAGGAGGACAAAGGCCCGGAGATCGGCGCGATCGTCGCGGAGTGGCTCACCATGTAGAACCGCCCCGCCTCCGCACCCCCGGGAGGGCCGTCGCGGAGTGGCTCAGCTTGAGGACTGCTCGGTGATCCGCGGCTGCTCGGGCGCCGACGCGAGCGCCGGCTCGGAGCGCGCGGCGCGCAGCTCGTAGTCGCGGCGCGCCTCGACGTCGGCGTCGGCGATCACGCGGTCGACCTTCGTCATGTGGCCGATGCTCTCGGCGACCGAGCGCGGCAGCAGCGTGCCGAGCTGGTAGGTGCGCTTGGTGGCCTTCGGCACCCACACTTCCACGGTGCCGTGCTGGAGCGCCTCGACGATCGCGTCGGCCACTTCGGAGGGCTCGACGTTGGAGAAGCCGCGCGCGTGGCCCAGGCCACCGCCAAGCTCGGTGTTGACGATATACGGCATCACGTAGCTCAAATCGATGTGGGCGCCCATCAGACGCAGCTCGCCACGAACCGACTCGGTGAGCCCGACGACGGCGTGCTTGGTCGCCGAATAGGTGGCGATGCCGGCGGTCCCGAACTTGCCGGCCTGCGAGGCGATGTTGACGATGTGACCGCGGTCGCGCGGGATCATCCGCGCGAGTCCGAGCTTCATCCCGAGGATGACCCCGTGGAGGTTGATGTCGATTGTGCGCTGCGCGGAGAGATCGTCCTCGTCGAGGAACCGTCCGACGGGCATGATCCCGGCGTTGTTGACCAAAACGTCGAGCGGCCCGAGCTGCTCTTCGGAGGCGTCGAGGAAGCGGGTGAAGGAGTCGCGGTCGGTGACGTCCAGCGGCAGCGCCACCGTGCGCGGGCCGAGCTCGGCGGCGGTGCGCTCGGCGGTGGCGAGATCGACGTCGCCGATCGCCACCCGCATCCCGGCGGCCAGGAAGGCCTGGGCGGTGGCGCGGCCGATGCCGCGCGCGGCCCCGGTGATCGCGGCGTTCTGGCCGGCGATGAGGCGGGGGGACTTGGCCATGCCAGGAAATGTACCAGCGCACCTTTTATGGGGGCGGCGGGTTTGAACTGGCGGACGACCTGTTGGGATGGGAAAGGATCGGGAACCCCCACCCAACGGGGCGCCAGAGGAGAGGGGCACGCACTGCTCGGGCGATCCACGGCGTCGCCCGAGCGTGTGCAGCGCGATACCCTGAAGCGATGGCGCACTTCATGTTCGAGGGGCAGCGAATCGCCTACACGGAGTATCGCCCCGATCCCGCCGATGCGCCGGCGGTAACCCCGATCAAAAGCTCCCCCCGAGCCCGCGCCGCGCGCGCGGCTGAGCGTGCGGAGGTGCAGGAACGGACATTGATCCTGGTGCACGGGCTGCTGTTGGCCCAGACGATGCACAAGCCGCTCGCGTGCGCTCTCGCCGCGCGCGGCAACCGCGTGGTGACCGTCGATCTGCTGGGCCACGGCGAGTCGGAGCGCCCGCGCGACATGTGGCGCTACTCGATGCGTTTCTTCGCCGACCAGGTGGTGGCGCTGATGGATCACTTGGAGGTCGAGCGGGCGGTGGTGATGGGCACCTCGCTGGGGGCCAACACGGCGCTGGAGATCGCACTGGAGTCGCCGGAGCGCCTCCAGGGGATGGTGATCGAGATGCCGGTGCTCGACAACGCATTGTTGTCGAGTGCGCTCGCGTTCACCCCGATCCTGGTGGCGCTGACGTTCGGGGAGCCGGCGATGAAGCTGGTGGCGCGCGGCGCGCGTGCGATCCCGCGCGGGCTGCTGCCCCACTACGGCAACGTGCTGCTGGACACGATCCGCCAGGAACCGGGCCCCGGCGCCGCGGTGCTGCAGGGTCTCTTCTTCGGCCGCGTCGCGCCGCATCGCAACGAGCGGCGCAAGTTTCAGACGCCGGCGCTGGTGATCGGCCACCGGCGCGATCCGGTGCATCCTTTCTCCGACGCGGGGATGCTCGCCGAGGAGCTCCCCAACGCGCGCCTGTTGGAGGCCGACTCGCTGGTCGAGCTGCGCCTCAGCCCGGAGCGGCTGACGGGCGAGATCGCGGCTTTCCTGGACGAGGTGTGGGAGGGCGGCGGGAGCGCTAAGAAGAAGCGGGCGGGTAGAGCGCCACTTCGCTGAGCGCGACGTGGCCCGGCGCCGTGGGAGTGCCCTGCGCCGAGGCGGGCGCCTTGACGACCCACACCACCAGCCAGCGGAAGGCGTGGTCTTCGGTGCGGAGTTTCAGGTGAGTGACCGCCTTCTTCAGCTTGTGCGAGCCGCTGAGCCGTACCCAGCCCGGTTCGGTGATCGTGGTGGGCGCCTTGGTGCCGTTGGCTCCGTACAGCTGGACGGTCATTCCGTGAGTCGGGGTGCGAAGTTCGACGCTGCCGAGCTTTGTGGGTTCGCGCAGGTCGATCAGGAGCCCCTCCGCCAGGTTGGGGAAGGAGTGTGCCTGCACCTGCGCCGTCCACGCCGTCGAGGGTTCCCCGTCGATCGCCAGTGCCGGATCGCCGAAGCCGGATTCGGGATAGCTGTAGGGGTTGTAGGTGGTGGCGGCGTTGGTATCCAGCAGGATCGGGGTCGGCTGTTCGCTTTTGCCCGAGGCGCCTTCGTTCGATTTCGATTCGGTCGTCGAGGTGCCGGTTTCGGTGGTGGTGGCTTTCGAGGGTGTCGTCGTGGAGCCACTGCCCGAGCCGCTCGATTCTGAGGTGTTCGATTCGCCGCCGCCCGTGGGGGTGGGTGTGGGCGCCGTGACCTTCGGCGGTTTGGTGGTCGAAGCTGGCGGGAACAGCAGGTTGGGGCTCTTGGAGGAGCTGTGGGGGGTGGTGGCGCCACCCGTGCCGGGGGTGCTCGCCGTGGGCGCGGGCGTAGTCGGCGCGGCGGTGGTGGGTGTGGTGGCGGGGACCAGCGCGACTGTGGTGGGGTGCGGCGCGTTGTGTTCGTTGATGGCGGCCGCCACCGCCACCGCGGCGCCGAGGGCGAGGATCGCGGCGGTGAGCGCCAACACCGTGAGCGGGCGCAGGTTGGGCCGCTCTCCGAGGCTGCCGGGCTCGCAGGCGCCGCAGTGCAGGCACCACTGCTGGCCGTCCTGCAGAGGCGTGCCGCAGTACGCGCAGACGTGCCCTTGCGCCGGCGTTGGCGCTTCGGGGCCGCCCACTCCGCCCTCGGGCGGTGCCGGCGGAGTTGAGGATGCCGTCGGCTGCTCGGGGCTCGGCGCGGCCGGCGGGTCGGCGAGCAACGTGTTCACTGCCCACCGAGTCTATCCCCCGCCCATCAATGTGGCGTCGTACCCTGCGCGGGGAGTCCACGGGTGGGGCGCCGGGGGAGTCCGGCGTCTACAGGCGCGGCGCCGGTGGGGTCTGGCGTCTACGGGCGCGGCGCCGGTGGCCCTCCGCGGACGATCTCACGGCCGGTTGGTTGCAGTCGCTCGTCCAGCTCGAGCTGCCAGTAGTAGCGCGTGAACGTGTGCCCCTCGCGGAACTCCCCGACGTGCGGTGGGATCGCCTCGCCGGCGGCCATGCGTACGATCAGCTCGGGGTAGGTGCGGCCGGGCAGCGCGGCGTAGGCGGGCGCGGGGAAGGCGCCGCCGAAGCGGGTGTTGACGTCGGTGATCCCCAGCCCCATCTCGGGGTCGCGGAAGACCTGGATCGTCGCGGGCCCTCGCACCGCGAGGGCCTCCATCGCGCGTTGCCCCAGCGCGATCAACTCGGGGTCGCGGATCGCCGCGCCCTTGATCGACTCGCCGCCGCGGGACTCGAGCATCGTGCGCGGGATCGCGTTCAGGCAGCGGCCGTCGAGGTCCCCGAGGCAGTCGATCGACAGCTCGGGCCCGCCCATCGCACGTTGCACCATCACCGGCTCGCCCTCATACCCAGGACGCCCGCCGGCGACGTAGCGCACGAAGAAGTCCTTCTCCGCCCGGTCGCGCGCCAGATGGATCGAGCGCGCGCCCGAGCCGCGGCGGGGCTTGACCATCACCGGATAGGAGTCGGGCTCCTGCTCGGGTAGCACCGTTGGCGGCGAGGGCAGCCCCAGTCGCGAGAGCAGTAGGTGGGCCTCGTACTTGTCGTAGGTCGCGCGCGCGACCTCGGGAGAGGGTACGAGCGCGGGCAGGGTGGGCGGGGTCGCAGTCTCTCGCGCCCGCGCGAGCACCTCGATGTCGAGGTCGGTGAGCGGGAGGAGCGCCCCGACGCCGTAGCGCTCGCACAGCTCCCGCAGGAACGGCACGTAGCTGGGGTCGGCGATCGGCGGCGGCGCGGCGCGCACTTGCGCCGCGTACTGCGCGGGCGCCAGTGGGTTGGGATCGACTGCGATCGTCGTGGTGAGCCGCGCGAAGCAGGCAACGATGTCGTAGCGCTTGCCGACCCCCGTGAGCAGGATCGCCGGCGACTCAGCCATCCGGGTGCCCCCGGCCGGTCGCGATGTCCGTCCCCGGTTGGCTCCGTCGCTCAGCCATCCCCAAATCCCCCTCCCAACCACCAGTGTTGCCCTTGTACAGGCCCGAGCCGCCCAACACCATCGCCGGGGTGCGCCACAGGATGCGCAGATCGAGCGCCAGCGAGCGGTGCTCGATGTAGTGGAGGTCGAGCTCGATGCGCTCGCTCCACGGGAGCGAGGCGCGGCCGTTGACCTGCGCCCAGCCGGTGATCCCCGGCCGGATCGCGAGACGCCCGCGCTGGCGGGGGGTGTAGCGCTCGACCTGCACCGGCACGGTGGGGCGGGGGCCGATCAGCGACATCTCGCCGCGCAGCACGTTCAGCAGGTTGGGCAGCTCATCGAGCGAGGTGCGCCGCAGGAAGGCCCCCACGCGCGTGATCCGCGAGTCGTTCTCATCGACCGCCAGCCCGGCGCCGACGTGCTCGGCGCCGTCCACCATCGTGCGCAACTTCAGTACGTCGAACGGCCGCCCGCCGCGCCCGATGCGCCGCTGGCGGTAGAGCGCGGGGCCGCGCGACTCCAGCCGGATCGCCACCATCGCCGCCGCGATTACGGGCGCGCTCAGCGCGAGCAGGGTTGCGGACACCGCGATGTCCACCGCGCGGCGGATCACTGGGTTGCCCCCTGCGATGGCAGTCCGGACGGACGCGTCCCCTCCGCCGCTTCCCAGGTGGCGGCCGTGCCGTGGCGCAGCCAATCCCACAGGCCGACCGCGAGCGCCGCGGTGGTGAGCACGTAGTAGCGGGTGATCAGCAGCACACGAATGCGCAACACCCCGCCGATCCCGGCGGCGAACAGCAGGAGGAGTTGCGCGGTGAGTGTGGCGACGTACAGCGCCTGCGGAGCGGCGTCCCCCGCCACCAGCGCGATGTTGGCGGCCAGCGCCAGCGCGTGCAGGAACGGGGTCAGGTAGCGCAACAGGCGGTGGGAGAGGATCATCAGCGCATACCCCGGGGGGTAGCTGCGCAGGGAGAGCATCCCGCCGCGCAGCACGATTGGCCAGGTGTGGCTCATCATGCGCCGCTTGCGCGCCAGCTCACCCTCCAGCGAGGGCACCATCCGCTCGGTGGCGCGCGCCTGCGGCACGTACACCGCGCGCCAGCCGCGCTTCACCATGTTGAAGGGGAACGACAGGTCGTGACCCATGATCGGGTCGACCGCGATGTAGGTGTCGCGACGGGTTGCGTAGATCGCGCCGTTGCCGGCGGTGATCGAGGAGAGCCGCGACTCCATCTCGCGTACCGCCATCTCGTAGCGCCAGTACACCCCCTCCTGGTTGGTCGCCCCGGGGCCTGTGGCGCGCACGAAGCGCACCTGCCCGCAGGCGTAGCCGACGTGGGGATCGGCGAACGCGCCGACGAGGACGCGCGCGGCGTCCGGCTCCCATAGCGCGTTGGCGTCGGAGAAGGCCACGATCTCCCCCTGCGCGCGTTCGACCGCTGCGTCCTGGGCGCGGATCTTGCCGCCGCGCGCCAGCTCCAGCACGAGGTCGGCGCTCGCCTCACGTGCGCGCGCGGCCGTCGCATCGGTGCAGCCGTCGCAGGTGACGATCACCTCCAACAGCTCCCGCGGATAGTCCAGCGCCAGCGCGTTGGCGACCTTCGCGGCGATCACCGACTCCTCGTCGTGCGCGGCGACGATCAGCGACAGCGAAGGCAGCGGCGGGGTGGGCGGACGTCCATCCTCGGGAGCCGGAGCGGCAGTGCGTGCGGGAGACGGTGGACGGGCGAACAGGCGCACCAGGATTGCCAGTGCTGCCGCATAGCCGATCTGTGTCCACACGATCAGCGCGGCGCACACCCAGAAGAGGACCTCCAGTATCGTGTTCACTATCCCAAGCCTTGCCTCTCGCCGCTGCTCTCGCTACGCTTGTTGGCGGCTAATACGTTGAGCGGGTTGTTCAGCCTCTTTTGGGGAAATCCCTGGTGGCCGCCGGGATCGTCTTCACTGCGACCACCAGGGCACCCCGCTATCTCGCCAGTCGGTCGATGACCAGCATGGCAACCAGCAGAGCGATGGCTAATACGATCAGTGGGTTGTCCATATAGCCTCTCCTTTCTCCGGGACGCACGATCCCGGAACGGCCCGGAGGGAAGGGCCGGCGACACACAGCGATCAACCATTCGAGTCACTCTACGGCGCTACGGCGACGGTACTCTCGGCCCGGTCGTCGTGGTTTCGCACAGCGAGCGGTACAGCTCGAGCGTGCGCTGGGCGATCGTGTCCCACGAGTACGGCCCCGCCGCGGCGGCACGCGCTCGCTCGGCCATCGCGGCGAGGGCGGCTGGATCGGCGAGCAGCGCCCGCAGCGCCTCCCCCAGCGCCGCGGAGTCGCCGGCCGGGACCGTGCGAGCCGCGCCGGTGGCGGCCACCTCGGGGAAGCCACCGACGTCGCTCAGCAGCAGTGGCTTACCGAACGCGAGCGCGGTGAACAGCACGCCCGACTGGTCGGCTTCCAGGTAGGGCAGCACGACGAGGTCAGCACGCGTGAAGTACGCCGGCAGCTCGGCGTCGGGGATGAAGCGCGGTACGAAGCGGACGCTTGGTGGTGCGTCCGCGAGTAGCGTCGTGACATCCATGCGCGGCATCCCTACGATCCACAGCTGCGCGCCTGCGATTCCATGCCCGCTCGGCTTCCGCGCTCCATCGCCTCCGCTCCCAGCGTCCCAGTTCCCTGCGATTTCCCGCCACGCCCGCAGCAGCACATCCAGGCCCTTGTAGGGGCGCAGCAGCCCGAAGAACAGCACCACCGGTCCATTGGCATCGATGGAGAGTCCACCCAGCCGCCCGCCCACCGGAGGCTCGGCGAGGTGGGTGAGCGCACCGTGCGGGATCACGTGCACACGGTCGCGATCCACGCCCAGCTCCAGCAGCCGCCCGCGCCCGTGCTCGGAGTGCACGACCACTGCGTCGAAGTGCTCGTACAACCGCCGCTGGGCGGCCAGCTGCCCCGACCGCGGCTCGCGCGGCAGCACGTCGTGGGCGGTGAGCACGAGCTTGGGGCGCGGCGGGCGGGCCTTCGAACCCCTGGGCCGCCGTCGCGGCAGCAGGTGGACGTCGAGCGGCTGCACGGTCAGCCACTGGAAGTGGACCACGTCGGCCGCGCGCGCGGCGTGGCGATAGCGCAGCATGTCGGGCACGTGCTCGAGCAGCTTCAGCGCTTGGCTGGAGCGCGAGCGCCTACCCGACGCTGCCCCGCGATGGGCGAGCCGGTAGAAGAGCTCGCGCCGCTCGTACCCCTCAGGCGCCGGCACTTCCCCGTAGGCGAAACGGCTCGTGAACAGCTCCACCTCGGCACCGGCGCTCGCCAGGGCGCGACACAGCGCGTGGTCGTACGGCGGCGTGTAGGCCGAGGGGTCGACGACGTGGACGCGCACCGGCAGAGACAATAGGCGGGTGAGCGATGCGATCGAGCTGAGCTTCTGCGTGGTCAACACCTCCCAGCGCGAGTTGCTGCTGCGCGGCCTCGACGCGATCGCGCGCGAGCGGGCCGCGCTGCCGTTCGCCGTCGAGGTGCTGGTGCTCGACAACGGCTCGCGCGACGGCTCCGCGGAGGCCGCGCGCGCGCACCCGGTGGTGGACGAGGTGATAGCGCTCGGCGAACGGCGCGGCAAGGCGCTGAACGACTCGGAGCTGATGGGACGCGCTCGGGGGACCTATGCCCTGCTGCTGAATGAGGACTCCGAGCTGCTCCCCGGGGCGGCGCTCGCGCTGTGGCAGGCGCTGCAGGCACGCCGGGATGCGGCCTGCGCGGGAGCGCAGCTGCTGCGGCCGGGCGGCGACTCGTCGCGGAGCGGGCCAACGGCTGCCGACCCGACCGCTCCCGTTGAGGCCCCCGGGGCCGCCGTCGCCGATCCGGCCGCCCCGGCCGCGAGCCCCCTCGCCCAGCCGTGTGCGTGGCGCTTTCCGACGGTCGCGACGGCGCTCGCCGGGGCGGTGTTTGCCCATCGGCTGTACACCGTGCAGAGCAAGGGCGCACAGACCCGCGAGGTGGACTGGTGCCAGTCCTCGGCGCTGCTCGTGCGGCGCGAGGCAGCGGCGCAGGTCGGGTACATGGACCCGGATTTCTTCGTCTACTCCGACGAGGTCGACTTCGCCCGGCGCCTGCGTGACGCCGGCTGGCGCAGCCTGTACGTGCCGGGCGCGCGGGCTATCCATCACGAGCAGCTCGCCACAGGGGCCGTGCCCGAGCGCCGGATCGTCGAAATGGCGCGCAACCGCGACCGCTACATGCGCAAGCACCACTCGCCCGCCGCCGCGCGCGCGGTGCGCTGGCTGACCGCCTGGTCGTACGCCGTGCGCGCGCTCGCCGCGCTCATGCTGCCAGGCCACGCGGGTGGGCGGGATGCGAATCGCTACTGGCGACACGTCACCGCGACGCTGCGTCCCGGTCGCGGCGAGGGGCTGCGCGAGGCCGCCGCCGAGTACAACCGCGCGGGCGGGGCTCGTGTGGTTGGCGACGCAGACGCCGCCCACGGCGCCGGCGAGGTCGCTTCGTCTCCGTCCTGAGGCGCCGCCCACGGCGTGGCGAGGTCGCTTCGTCTCCGTCCTGAGGCGCCGCCCACGGCGCCGGGGAGGTCGCATTGCCTCCGTCCTGAGGCGCCGCCCACGGCGCCGGGGAGGTCGCATTGCCTCCGTCCTGAGGCGCCGCCGAGGGGGTCGGTGGCATAGTTTGCTTTTCGCGCCCCAACCAAATGAGAATGAGACTCATTCTTAGATGGTTGGGTCTCTTGTTCTTCTACACGATCTCTGCCCCAGCAAGCGAATCACCAAGCCACTGCCCAACCCCCGACGTGTAAAGCCCGAGGTCCAATGACAATGACGGCCAGCCCAACGAGGGCACCCACCGCGCCCGCCGAGAAGGGGGGCGCCAAGGTGATCGTGGTGATGCCGGCGCTCAACGCCGCGCGCACGTTGGCGGCGACCGTGTCGGGCATCCCCCACGAGTGGGTCGACGAGATCATCCTGGTCGACGACGGCTCGCGTGACGGCACCGTCGAGCTGGCGCGCACGCTGCCGCTGCGGGTCATTCCGCACCCGCACAACGTCGGGTATGGCGGCAACCAGAAGACCTGCTACCTGCAGGCGCTGCAGGACGAGGCCGACGTCGTGGTGATGCTGCACCCCGACGGCCAGTACGAGCCGACGCTGATCCCCGAGCTCGTCAAGCCGATCCTCGCGGGCGAGGCCGACCTGGTGCTCGGGTCGCGGCTGATGGAGCCGGGCGGCGCGCTTCAGGGCGGCATGCCGATGTACAAGTACGTCGCCAACCGCGCGCTGACGACGATCGAGAATCGCGCGCTCGGGACCTCGCTCTCGGAGCTGCACACCGGCTACCGCGCCTACTCGCGCGAGCTGTTGATGGGGATCCCGTTCCTGCGCAACTCGCTGGACTTCTCCTTCGACTCGGAGCTGCTGATGCAGGTGGTGCACTTCGGCTTTCGCATCGCCGAGGTGCCGGTGCGCACGATCTACTCCCAGGAGGCCTCCTCGGTCGGGGCGCGGGCCTCGACCGTGTATGGGCTGAAGACGCTTCGAGCCCTGCTGCGCCTGGAACTGCACCGGCGCGGGCTGGTGCGCAGCCGGAAGTTCACCGCCTGATACGCGTGCCCCGCCTCGACCGCTTCGACATCTGCCTGTTGGGGGCGCTGGTGGCGCTGTCGCTGTGGACGCTCGGGCTCGACGTGTGGCAGGTGGCCGTGCACAGTCGCATCTGGACCGGCACCGAAGCGGTGTACCAGGAGGACGGGATGCAGTCGCTGATGTGGATCGAGGGCATCCTCAAATATGGGGCCAGCCCCGACCTGTACGTGCTGGGGCATACGCCCGCCGACTTCTTCCAGCCGCTGCTCGCGATCTCCGCCGGGGTCGCTGCGCTTGGGGTCGCCCCTTATTTGGCGCTGCTGCTGTGGAAGCCGGTGGCGATCGTCGCGATCTTCTTCGCGGCACGCGCCTACGTGTACCGCGCCGTGCGTGGTTGCTGGCCGCGCCGCGCGGCACTCACGCTCGCGCTGTTCTTCGGCTGGGGCGCGGTGATCGGGGACTCGTGGATCGTCTTCTGGTCGTGGGGCTACCCGTTCGCCCTGATCGCGCTGGCGTGCACGATCGCAGCGCTGCTGGCCTATGCACGCGACCGTACGGCCGGACGGGTCGGCCTGCTCCCGCCGCTGCTCGGAGTACTGGCGAGCTGGCTGCATCCGTGGCAGGGGGAGACGCTGATCGTGATCCTGATCGGATCGGAGCTCGTGCTGCTGGCGCGCCGCGAGCGCGTCGCCGTGGCGGCGCTGACGCTGACCGTGGCGCTCACCGCGCTGCCGCTCGTGTACTTCGCGGCGCTCGTGCACTTCGACGCTGTGTGGCAGCGGGAGCGGGAAGCGGCCCTCAGCACCTATCCGGTGTGGTTGGTGGTGAAGGCGTTCGTGTTGCTGGCGCTACCGGCGGCGCTGGCCTACCGCGTGCGCGCGGCGAGCTTCATCGCGCTGACCGCACGCGTGTGGCCGTTTGCCGTCGTCGTGATCTTCGCGGTCTCGGAGTGGCAGGGCAGCGGCTCCACGCACGCACTGCTCGGCGCCACGGTTCCGCTGGGGGTGCTTGCGGTGGAGGGCGTCCGCTCGCTGCCGTGGAGTGCCATGTCAAAACGCCTGTCTCGCCCCGCGGTGTCGCTGCCCGCGCTCGCGGTGGTCGCGATCGCCGTGTTGACGATCCCCGGCACGATCTACATGCTCAAATACGCGTATAGGGCCGTCAAACCGCGGCAGGGCAACGCCAACTTCATCGCGGCCGGCGAGAGCGCGGCGCTCTCCTACCTGGCGCACGACCGGCAGCCGGGAGGAGTTCTCACGCGTTTCTATCTCGGCATGGTTGTGCCGGCGCGGACCGGTCGCCAGACTTACACCGGCAACTGCTACTGGTCGGAGCCCAGTTGCCGCTATCGCAGCGTGACCGCCGAAGAACTGCTCGCCGGCAAGCTGTCGGCGACGCGGGCGAGCGGCTTCGTGCAGAGCACCGGCGCGCGGTTTGTGCTCGGCGACTGCCGGGCGAAGAACCTGACGGCGACGCTCCAGCCGATCACGAGCGCGGTACATCGCTTTCGGTGTGCCACCGTGTATGTGATTCGCTGAGGAGGGACGCAGGGGGGATGGGGCCTACGCCGTGAGCACTGTCTTGATCCCGTCGTAGATGCAGTGTTCGCGCAGCGCACGTGGTGCGTCGTCGAGCGGGGCGAGATTGGTGGTGACGAGCTCCGGATGCAGGCGACCGTCGGCCATCAGCTCGAGCACGGCCGGTATCAGCGCGCGCGCGTGGGGGATGCCGACGTGCAGCGTGGCGCGACGGACGTAAATCTGCAGGAGTGGCAGGCGGGCGCTGCGGTGCAGGCCGCCGGAGCTCGTGCAGATGCCGTCGGGGGCGGTGTGGGCGAGCGCGGTGGCGAGCGGGTCGGCGCTGATGTGCGCCACCAGCGGCGCGGGCGCGCGCCGGCGCAGCTCGCGGGGGCGCAGCGCGTGCAGGCCGAGCCGCTCGGCGTGGGCGCGGACGTGGGGGCGAGAGTCGACGAGGGTGACGTTGCGGGCACCCAGCGCCCGCGCGATCAGGCCGGTGTAGAGCGGGCAGCTGGAGCTGAACAGCGACCGCCTGGATAGGCAAGCAAGGATCAGCACCTCGGCGTCGGGGTCGGCGTCCAGCAGCGCCGGGAGGTGGGGCCCGATGTGGCGATAGGCGTCGCAGATGTTGTCGGAGACGCTCGCGGCGGCCGCGGGGCTGATGCCCGCGGGCAGGGGGACGAGCATCGCGTCGGCATAGGGGACGGCGAGTCGATCGGAAAAGGCACCGCCGAAGTGCCCGGTGGCGAGCCCCATGCCGTAGGCGGAGAGCGGCGGCACGGCGAGGCAGTTGCCGGGGTGCCCTGAGCGACAGGAGACGCAGGCCCCGCAGTTGATCTGGAAGGGGACCACCACGCGGTCGCCCGGCCGCACGGTGGCGACGCGCTCGCCGACGGACAGCACCTCGGCGACACATTCATGTCCGAGGTGCAGTGGCAGGGCGAGCTGGGTGGCGCCCATCACGAGTGGGCAGTCGATGTCGCAGGTGGCGGCGGCGATCGGGTGCACCACCGCCCCGTCGGGTCCCGGCGCGGGAGGGGCCGGCGCCTCCCGCCAGCGCAGCCGGGCGCCGGGCGTGGCGGTGAGGACGCGCATCCGCGGCCGCGTCGGGTGGCGGCGCTGAGCAATGCTGTCGCCGACGGTGACGCCCAGCCGCCGCAACCGCTGCGAGCGGTTGCGTTCGAGCAGCAGCGGCATCGCGGCGGCGGCGGAGGGGGAGAGGAAGCCGGCGTAGTGGCGCAGCGGCCCGCGCGGGCGCTTGGGACGGACGCCGGTAGTGGTATCGCCGGGCGGCTGCAGGAACGGGATCGAGCCGTTCTCGACTTGCTCGGCGGGCAGGCTCACGTTTGGCATGACGCCTCCTTGGGGTGGTGGCCCTTCGTCTTGGCGGACCGAAAACTCTACCCCGCCAAGGCTGCGCCCGAGGCGGTAGAGAGAGCGCGTATAGCTATTGCAATAGGGGACGGGGGGTGTTGAACAAAAAAATTGGAGCCGTGCGCAATTGCTATCGGGTTTTGAATTTTTTATAACACCCCAGCCCTTGCCTTCAGAACAAACTCTGTTGGTCTACTGCGGACAGGGCGGTCGCCTCGCTCGCGGCAGGGCGCAATCCCGACCACCGGCCCCTCCGATCGCTCGCGGCGCCGCCAAGCCGTTCGCTCGACTCGCCCGGGGCGCGCCGGTGCACCAGCCCGGCCAGCCGTTCGCGCTCCTCACGGGGCGCGTAGGCGCCGCGGCGATAGAGTGCTTCGTAGCGCTCCACGAGGTCGGGGCGCTGAGCGCGCAGCCACTCCATGAACACGTCCTTGACCTCGCCGCGCAGGTGCAGCGCCATGCCGCCGATGCTCCTCGCGCCGGCGTCGATCGCGCCCTGCAGCAGTGGCTCGAGCTGGTGGGGGGCGTCGTTGATGCCCGGCATCAGCGGGGCGATCAGCACGCCGGCGGGGATTCCGGCGCGATTGAGCTCAGCCACCGCCTCCAGGCGTGCGCGCGGGTTGGGGGTGTGTGGCTCGGTGGCGCGCCACGCGCGCTCGTCGAGCGTGGGGATCGAGAGGTATGCGGAGACCGTGGTGCGTTGCGCGATCGCCACCAGCAGCGGCAGGTCGCGCAGCACCAGCGGCGACTTCGTCAGCACCGAGCAGGGGTTGCCCGCGCCTTCCCCGGCATCGCGCAGCGCCTCCCAGATGCCCACCATCAGCCGGTAGCGGCCCTCAACCCACTGGTAGGGGTCGGTATTGGTGCCCAGGGCTACGTGCTCCCCCTTCCAGGACGCGCGCGCCAGCTCCGCGCGCAGCACCTCCGGTGCGTTGACCTTCACCACGATCTCGCGCTCGAAGTCGCGGCCCGCGTTGAAGCCCAGATACGTGTGGGTGGGGCGGGCAAAGCAGTAAGCGCAGGCATGACTGCATCCTCTGTACGGATTGACCGTCCAGCGGAACGGCATTCGCGAGGCGCCGGGCACCCGGTTGAGCGCCGAGCGGGCGTGGACCTCGTAGAAGCGCATGTCGAGCGCCTCGGGTGCGTCGAAGTGGCGCACCACCGCCTCGTCGCGGTAGCCCGGCAGGCGGTGCTGTTGGCCGATCTCCGATCGGTCGGCGCCTTGCGTGAGGTTGGTCCACCGCACGAACATATGTTCTCACTCGATTCGGATGGAGATGAGAACGGTGTTAGGAGATCAGGGAGTAGGTGCCCTTGGGGTCGTCGTGGGGGCGCTGGTTGTTGGGGCGTCCGCCGGCGAGGTAGAGGCGCTCACGCAGACGGTCGGCCCATTGGCGGCCGTCGGTGTGCCCGTTGAGGTCGAGTGTCATGAGCGCGAGCAGCTTGGCCATCCTGGCGCGGTTGGTGAACGAGCCAATGCGGTCTCCGATACGGCGGTCGATCTCGAGGAGCGTCTTCTCGACGGGGCCGGTCGAGTTGGGGCGGTTGGGGTCCCGGCTCCTGACCTGTGTCTGGATCCTCTGACCGTAAGTCTCAAGCCAGCGCCTCGCGAGCGTGAGCGGGCTGTGCTCACCGTGGCTGTGGTCGGCCTGGATGGCTCCCACGAGCTGCTCCCATGCCCGCGGACTCGCAAACGCGTGCGGGAGCGCATGGGTGATCGGATGCTTCGGGTCGGCGAGGATTGTGTCGGGCAGGTGCTCACGCAGCTTGCGCGAGAGATGCCACTCGCACAACCGGTGCTCGGTGTCGCTGCCGAAGACGCTCTGGATAGCGCATGCCATCGCGTGGTCGGCGTCACTGACGATCACTTCGGGCGCACCGTCCAGCGCACCGAAGAACGCTTCCCAAGACGCCCGGTCTCTGTGTGGGAACGGCTCAAGGCGCCACAGCGCAGGCGCGGGCGCCCATTTGCCGGGCTCACCCTTCTCACAGCCCATCGCGGCAAACACATGAAACCCACGGCCCGAACGTGCACCCGTGATAACACGAAAGTTCTTGCTGTCGATGAGCAGCCTCGACGGCCAGCGCTCCGGCAACTGCCCCTCGCACATCAGGCCAGTGAACACATCAACCCAGTTCGCTACCAGCTGTCCGTCCCGCACCGGATCGCGCCGACGCCACCCACGGCTCGCGCCCTCGCGCGGCGTTGGGACCCGCGCAGCCTGGCGCCTAGAAGCCGCTGCCGCTGTCTGGTAGCTGGCGCCCTTAGCGACAGCGATCAGCGCGTCGCCGACCTCGCGCGCCGCGAAGCGATACTCACGCGCGCCGGCCTGTCCCTCCCATGGCTCCAACGCCGTCGAGCACTCAACGCAATAAGCACGCGGATCGCCCTGCCGTGTCAGGACCGGCGTGAAGCGATGCTCCCGGTCCCCATTCGCAGGAGAACACCGCCACCGCTGGCGACGATGAGGAGCCTTCCCATACCACCCATCCCGCACCACCCGGCCACCAGCATGCTCAGCGATCGGGCAAACCGGAATCTCCACAACCCCAAACTACCCGCGAGCGCGGACGCTATCTCCACGCAAATCGAGTAAGGACATATGTTCGCATGCCTGTCAAGCTGGCATGTGTCATGTCGAATCGTGCTGACTGAGCCCTACCAGGCGTCCACGTTGCGACGGCGCTTGGCCGACCGCGCGCGCCAATCGGGCGGGAGCGGGTCAAACAGGGTGGCGATCCAGCGGCGCGAGTCGGCCGGGTCGATCACGTCGTCGATCTCGCCGTAGGCCGCCATGTTGACGCCGCGGCCGTGCTCGTAAGCGGCGGCGACCGTAGCTTGGAAGACGCGCTCGCGCTCGGCGTCGTCCTCGATCGCCTCGAGCTCCCGGCGCATCCCGAGACGTACCGCCCCCTCCAGCCCCATGCCGCCGAACTCGGACGTCGGCCAGCCGACGGTGAATAGCGGCGCCTTGAACGAGCCGCCCGCCATCGCCTGCGCGCCGAGACCGTACCCCTTGCGCAGCACGATCGTGCCGAACGGCACCTCGAGGTTGGCGCCGACGGTGAACAGGCGCGCGAAGTGGCGCACGGTGGCGGTGCGCTCCGCGGCGGGCCCCACCATGAAGCCGGGGGTGTCGCACAGGAACAGCGCCGGCAGCGCGAACGCGTCGCACAGCGTCAGGAAGCGCGCGGCCTTGTCGGCGCCGTCGGCGTCGATCGCGCCACCGAGATGGGCGGGGTTATTGGCGAGGATCCCCAGCGTGCGCCCTTCGACCCGCGCGAGCGCGGTGACGATCCCCGCGCCGAAGCCGTCGCGCAGCTCCATCACCGAGCCCTCGTCGCACAGCGTCTCGATCGCGCGGCGCACCTCGTAGATGCGCCGGCGCCGCTCGGGCAGGATCTCGCGCAGCAGCCGCTGATCGGGTGCGGTGAAGTGCTCGGCCGGGCCGTGGAAGTAGGAGAGGTAGCGCTTCGCCGCCGCCACCGCGGCGCGGTCGTCGGCCACGCGCAGGTCCACCACGCCGTTTGCGTGCTGCACGTCGATCGGGCCGATCTCCGCCGGGTCGTACACGCCGAGGCCCCCGCCCTCGATCATCGCCGGGCCGCCCATGCCGATCGATGAGTCCTCGGTGGCGATCGTCACGTCACAGCAGCCCAGCAGCGCGGCGTTGCCGGCGAAGCAGTACCCGGAGGCGATCCCCACCAGCGGCACGCGGCCGCTGAGGCGGGCGAAGAGGTGAAAGGCGCGACAGTCGAGGCCGGCGACGATCGGCATGTCCACGTCCCCGGGCCGCCCGCCGCCGCCCTCGGCGAACAGCACCACCGGCAGCCGCCGGCGCTCGGCGAGCTCGAACAGACGGTCCTTCTTGAGGTGCCCGCGCATCCCCTGGGTGCCTGCCAAAACGGTGTAGTCGTAGGACATCGCCACGCACGGGTTGCCATCCACCTCGCCCACACCGGCGATGAGCCCGTCGGCGGGGGTCTGCGCGATCAGCTCCTCGCGCGGGCGGCGGCGCTCCTGGGCGGCGAAGATCAACGGGCCGTACTCCACGTAGGTGCCCTCGTCCACCAGCTCGGCGAGGTTCTCGCGCGCGGTGCGCCTGCCCTTCGCATGGCGCTTCGCCACCGCCTCGGGACGCGCCTCGTCGAGCCCCAGCGCGTGGCGCTCGCGCACCGCGGCGAGGTCCGCGCGGGGAGTGTTCGTATCGGGGTCGGGGTCTACGGCCGGTGGGGTGGGGCCGGGGTCTTTGGCCGGGGCTTGAGTCGGGTCGGTGGGCGGTGGCGCCGTCGCGGGGTTCTCGGATATCGGCGGCGCTGCGTGATCGTGGGGTGGGGGCGGCATCGCGCAATCATTGCGCAGTAGGGTTGCCGGGGATGGCAGGCGACGGCTCCCCACCCCCAGGCGATCCACCGCCCGCACCGGCGCGGGTGTGGCATCTCTACTCGCTGCTCTCGCCGGGCCGGGACGCGCGGGACCTGCGGGCGCTCTACTACCGCCACTTCGGCGATCGCCGCAAGGAGCGCCAGCTGTTCTCCACGGGCGCCTTCTTCCTCACCTTCGGCGCGGTGCGCGGGATCACGCACGCGATTCGTGCCGAACGGGGGCCGTTCCGCAACATCACGCCGGGGGGCCGACACATCCACCACATGACCTTCGGGATCACCGGCCTGCTGGCGGTCGGCTACCTGTGGATGCTCGAGATCGGGGTCAGCGAGGAACGCAGCTCATCGCGTGTCACAGCCGCCGTGTATGGAGCGGGCGCCGCGCTGACGCTCGACGAGTTCGCGCTGTGGTTGAACCTCGCCGACGACTACTGGACCAAGCAGGGTCGCGAGAGTATCGACGCGGTCGCGCTGTTCGGCTCGCTGCTGGTGCTCAGTGTGCTCGGAGGTGGCTTCTTCAAAGAGCTGCTGCACCCCGAGCGGGGCACTGGTCCGTTTCGCCAGGCGCCGAAGGGGTAGACCCTTATGACAGGCGGTAGCGCCTGTTCCAGCTAGAGCTCGATCGAACGGAGCCGTGATGAGTGATAAGTACGCAGACGAGGGCAAGGGACGCCTCGAGGAGGCGGCCGGCAGCCTCGCCGGGGATCAGGATCTGAAGCGCAAAGGTGAAACCGACCGCGCCAAGGCGTCCGTCAAGGATAAAGTCGACGAGTTCGCCGAGAAAGTCAAGGATGTGCTTGACCGTAACTAGCGGACCTCGAGTCGCGTCAGTCCACGAGACGACTGACTTTATTTAGAGACCCGAGATTAGAGACGGCGGCACAAGGGTAGGCGATGGCAAGCCTCGAGGGTAGGCGATGGCAAGCCTCGGTTGCGAGGGCAGGTCGATGCATGCCAGGACATCCGAACCGAAGGGAATCTTTCATGGATCTACTACTGCTTCTAATTATTGTCTTGATTGTGCTCAGCCTTGCGGGTGGAGTATTCCTCAATCCGTTCGTGCTGCTGCTGCTCGTCGTGGTGGCGCTGCTGCTGGTGGGCCCCTACCGCGGTCGCCGTGCCCGCCTGTAAAAAAAGTTAAACGAGCGCCGCGTCGGCCGAGGCGATCGTGTGTAGGTGTCCACTCACGCCGGCGATGCTGAACAGTCGCCGCACCTGGGGCGAGCCGGGGGTCAGCGCCAGTCGCCGGCCACGCTCCACGGTGCGCTCGTGCGCGGCGAGGAGGACTCGCAGACCGGCGGAGTCGATGAACTGGACGTCGTCGAGGTCGAGCACAACGATCGCGGCGGCATCGACCGTGTGGCTTTCAATCTCGCTCTGCAGCCGTGGCGCGCCGACCAGGTCGAGTTCGCCATGGAGCGCCAGAACGATCCTGTCCCGCTCCTGTCTGACCTCGATGGTGAGCTGCTCCCCCCCGATCACAAGCGCTGATGCTATCGCGGGCTGGGGCGCATACGCAAACCGAGCAGCGCAAGATCGTCGCGCAGCGAGCCCTCGGCGTGCTTCAGCGCCACGTGCTCGATATGCTCGAGCAGCTGCGCAAGGGTGAGCCGCGGGGCCTTGCGGCACAGCTCGATCAGTCCGCGCTCGCCGAGCGCCTCGCGCGAGTGGCCGGCCTCGGGGATCCCGTCGGTGTAGAGCAGAAGCGTCTCGCCGGCGTGCAGTTCCTCCTCGCGTTCAACGACGTCGATCGGGTCGAGCACGCCGAGCAGCGTTCCGGGGCGCCCGATCTGCCGCGCATCTCCCTGTGGATCGATCAGCACCGGTGGCGGGTGCCCGGCGAGCGTCACGGTCAAGCGCATGCGTCCCGCGGCCGGCGTCACCATCACCAGGCAGACGGTGCACAGATCCGCGCCGGGGGGTTGGCGGCGCAGCGTCCGGTGGAGCGTCTGGAGCATCTCCGCGGAGGACTGGCCGCCCATCGACGCGGCGCGCAGGGTGTGCCGCGCCAGCGCCGTCACGCCGGCCGCGCGGGAGCCCTTGCCGCAAACGTCACCGATCGCGAGCATCCAGCTGCTATCGCCGTGCTCGAACACGTCGTAGAAGTCGCCGCCGACCTCGTTCAGCTCGCCCGCCGCGCAGTACCGCGCCTCGATCTCGGCGTGGGGCACCTCGGGCAACGACTCCGGCAGCAGCGCCCGCTGGAGGGTGTGGGCGATACGGGTGCGCTCGGTGTACAGTCGCGCGTTTTCCACGGCGGTGCCCGCGCGGCGGCCGAGCCGCTCGGCGACGCCGAGGTCGGCGGCGGTGAGACGGCGCATCGACTCCGAGGACACCAGCGTGATCGCGCCGAGCGCCCCGGTGGCGCCGATCATCGGCACGATGATCACCGCGGTGGCGCCGATCGCGCTCAGCAGTTCGAGGTGCTCGGAGCTGTGGGCGTAAGCCGCGAGCGCGTCGGGCTGGATGTCGTTGTAGATGCGGGCTTCTCCGGTGCGGATCACATCGGGAACGCCTGCCGGCTCGTCGAGCGCCGGACGGTGGGCGCGGTCGATGCGCGCGGCCAGCTCGAGCTTGCGCGGGTCGGGGTGGTGCACAGCCACCCGTTCGATCGTCCCCCGCTCATTCAGCAGATCGACTGCGCACCAGTCGGCGATCTGCGGCACCGCCAGCCGTGCCACCCGCTGGAGCGTCTCGCCGTAGTCCATCGACGATGCCAGCGCACGGCTGGCCTCCGCCATGAAGCTCTCGCCGAGCTGGGCGCGCTTGACCTCGGTGATGTTCTCGAAGACGTTGACCGCGTAGCCGATGCGACCGTTCTCCGGGTCGGGGATCGGCGAGGAGCGGACGATCAGCCAGCGCTCCTCGCCGGTGGCGCGGACGATGTTTCTCACCAGCAGCGGCTCGGGCTGCTCGCCCTTGAACAGCCGCCTCGCGGGCATGCTCTCCAGGTCGAGCTCGCGGCCCTGCTCGTCCTGAACGATGAAGCGGGTCATGACCGTTCCCGGGCGGGCACGCGTCAGCTCGCCGGGGGTGGGGAACCCGAGCAGGTCGGCGGCGGCCTGGTTGGCGAACACCGTCTGCCCGCGGCTGTCGACCACGGTGATCGCCTCCGCGAGATTTGCGAGTACCGCCTCCAGGCGCTGCTCGAGACGTTGCAGATCGGAGTACAGCTGGGCGTTGTCGATCGCCAGCGCCGCCCGCCGAGCGAGCTCGGCGACCAGATCCAGCTCCTGGATCCCATAACGCTCGCTCTCGCCCAGACGCAAAGTCGAGAGGGCGCCGAGCGTGCGCCCGCGTGCGACCATCGGGGCGACGACCGCCGAGCGATAGCCGTGCTCGATCATGAACCGCGCGTGCTCGGATCCCTGCGCGAACGAGCGCAGCAGCGCGTCCGTCATCTCTGCCAGCAGCACCGGCTCGCCGCTGCGGATGACCTGCGCGACGGGGTGTTCCCCGGACGGGTTCAGGGGATATCGGGCGCGCAGCTCCTCCAGCTCGTGCGCGAGCCCCTCCTCCGCGGCGGCGACCGCCACGTCCATGATCGCGCCGTCTTCGTCACGTAGATCGATCACGCAGAGATCGGCCAGGCGTGGCACCGTCAGCCGCGCGACCTGCGCCATCGTCGTCGTGGGGTCGAGCGAGCTGGCCAGGATTGCTCCGGCCTCGATCAGCAGATCCCTGGGGACCTCCCCGCTCCCCGGCTTGGTCATCGCGCCGAACTCTCCCCCTCGTGTGGTCTGCATGCAATCGCCTGGTGGGCCTTCAAAATAGACGGTGTGAGGGTGGGATGATCGACCGCATGAGCCCAACGAGGGACCCGCGCGAGGCGATGCCCGAGCATCTCACGCCGATGCTGGCCAGCCCCGGCCGCCTGCCCGGCGAGCAGGGGGGGTGGGCGTTCGAGATCAAGTGGGATGGGGTGCGGGCGCTCCTCTACTGGCGTCCCGGGCATCCCGGGAGCATGCGGATCGAGAGCCGCAACCGCAAAGAGATCGGCGCCCGCTATCCCGAGCTGCAAGCGCTGGGACGCCAGCTGGGCAGGCATGAAGCTGTGCTCGACGGGGAGATCGTGGCCTTCGACGAGCGCGGGCTGCCGAGCTTCGAGCGATTGCAGAAACGGATGCACCTGACGTCCGAGAGCTCGATCGCTCGTGCCGCACGCGAGATACCGGTGACGTACGCGATCTTCGATCTGTTGTATCTGGACGGCCACCCGACCGTTGAGCTCCCCTACCGCCAACGGCGGGAGCTGCTCGAGGGGCTGCGGCTGAAAGGCCCGGCCTGGCAGGTTCCCGCCCAGCGCGTGAGCGGCGGCGCCGAGCTGCTGGCGGCGACCGCCGAGCGGGGATTGGAGGGGGTGATCGCCAAGCGCCTCGACTCCCCCTATCGCCCCGGTGAGCGCAGCGGGGAGTGGGTGAAGATCAAGAACGTCCACCGCCAGGAGTTGGTGATCGGCGGGTGGCTGCCGGGCAAGGAGGGGCGCTCCGGGCAGCTCGGCGCGTTGCTGGTCGGCTACCACGAACACGACGAGCACCACGGACTGCGCTACGCCGGTCGTGTCGGCACCGGCTTCGACGAGCCCGAGCTGCGCCGCCTGGCGGAGGAGCTCGCGGCGCGCAGCCGCCGCGGCAGCCCGTTCGCCGAGTATGGCGTCCAGCCGCCGCGGGAGGCGCGCTTCGTGGAGCCCGAGCTGGTGGCCGAGATCGAGTTCTCGCGCTGGACGCGCGATCGCATCCTGCGCCACTCCTCCTACAAAGGATTGCGCACGGACAAGCCGGCGGGGGAGGTGACGCTCGAGCTCGCGGAGGGCACGGATGGGCCGGGGCGGGACGTCACCACCGGCGAGATCGCGGAGCACGCGACCCGGTCCGCGCGGGGTGTACCGGCTGGCGCGACCGCGGGGGACGCTGCGGATCGTCCCTACGAGATCGTTCACACCACCAAGCGCCACGTCGAAATCGAGGTGGAGGGCAGACGGCTGCGACTGTCGAATCGCGACAAGGCGCTCTACCCCGACGCCGGTTTCACCAAGGGCGAGCTGATCGACTACTACACGGCGGTCGCCCCATTGCTGCTGCCACATCTGGCGGGGCATCCGGTTACGCTGAAGCGCTACCCGGATGGGGTGCGGGAACCGTATTTCTATGAGAAGCGCTGTCCCACTCACCGCCCCGAATGGGTGAAGACCGCGCCGGTGTGGAGCGGGCGGCAGGAGGGGACGATCGACTACTGCCTGATCGAAGACCTGCCGACGCTGATCTGGGTGGCCAACCTCGCCGCGATCGAGCTGCACCCCGGACTCGCGCTGGCGCATGCGCTTCAGACTCCCACGACGCTCGTGTTCGACCTCGACCCGGGCGAGCCCGCCGGCGTGCGCGAGTGCTGCCGCGTGGCGCTGGCGATCAAGGAGATCTTCGACGCCTTCGGGTTGCGGTCGGCGGTGAAGAGCTCGGGGTTGAAGGGGTTGCAGGTGTACGTGCCGCTCAACACGCCGGTCACCTACGAGCAGACCAAGCCGTTCACCCGCGCCGTGGCTGAGCTGCTGGAGAAGCAGCACCCCAAGCTGGTCGTCTCGCGCATGACCAAGAGCCTGCGCCCCGGCAGGGTGTTGATCGACTGGAGTCAGAACGACCCGCACAAGACGACGGTGTCGGTGTACTCGCTGCGGGCTACTGCCACCCCCCTGATCTCCACGCCTTTGGATTGGGAGGAGGTGGGGCTCGCATCGCGCCGTCGCCGAGGCCGCGAACAACAGCTGAGTTTGGCCCCGAAGGAGTTGCTGCGTCGCGGGGAGCGCGATGGGGATCTCTTCGCCGCGGTGCTTGGGGTTGAGCAGAGCCTGCCGGATTTGGGCGGAGGTTTCCTCAAATCCGTTTGAAGCCCAGCTGTTCGGCGACGGTCGCCTGGTCGGCGTCGCGGGAGGCGCAGGCGATCGCTTCTTTCTCGGGCTCGGCGAGCTCAGTGCTCAGCTGTGAGCGACGCCCGTATCACGCGGCCCTCCGCGCTCATCCGTCAACCGCAACGCAAGCACCTCGTAAGACCCGGCGCTCTCGACCTGGAAACGGTCGACCAGTTTCGCGATCACCGAGCCCAACCCGTCGAGCGAGGAAGCGGCCACCAGCTGCTCCCCCCGCCCCCGCTCCAGCGGCCCGATGCGCAGCTCCAGCGCGCGCGGCACGATGCCGGCGGCGATCCTCAGACGCGCGACACCATCGCTCGCTCCAAGCGCATCGGCGACGAGGTGAACATCGGAGAGCCGGTCGATGGAGAAGTGGGCGCGTGCCGCCAGACCGCACATCAGGCGGGGCAGGACGGTACGTGCCAGATCGCCTGGCATGACCGTGAGGGCGATCGTCGGCGCGTGCAAGGTGGGCGCGATGGGAGGCAGCGCAAAGTCCGGCTCACCAAGCGGCTGCGGCGGGCGCGCCCCCAAGGTGGCGAACTCCATCGCGACTTCGGTGCCACCGCTGGCGGGGCGCCGCAGGTCGAGGCGGTGGGTGAGTGCGTGGATCGCCGTCAAGCCGATCCCGGGGCCCATCTCGTGCGCTGGGCCGCCACTGGGTGCTGGGATCCCCACGCCCCAATCGCGAACCACCACCATGACTGCGTCCGGCGCCAGCTCCACGACCACGTCAAGCGGCCCTTCCTCGTCCCGATAGGCGTGTTGGACGACGTTGTTGCACGCCTCGGTCACAGCGGTGTGGATGTCGATCAGATCGCCGCGATCGAGCGCGAGCGCCTCCGCCACCCCTGTCAACACCTCCCTCACGAGCATTACGTTCTCGGGCCGGTTGGCCAGTTGCAGATGGACGTTCGCTCGCTCAGCCATCAGTCTTGGGGCACTCGCGCGGATGGATCGCCGATCGATCGACTGCTCGACGGAGCCGCGCAGGCGCATGGCGTCTCGCTCGATCGATCGCAGTTGACGACGATATCCGCGCGCGAGCAGATGTCGCTTCCTTGCGATCAACCTACGGCCGCTCGCCGGTCAGAGCGCGCAGCTCCTCGAGCGAGCGGCGCAGCAGACGCGATACCTGCATCTGCGAGATGCCCACGCGAGCCGCGATCTCGGTTTGGGTGAGATCCTCGACGAAGCGCATGTGCAGGATGCGGCGCTGGCGCGGCGGAATGTGATCGAGTACGGCGGTGACGGTGGCGTCCAGCTCGACCAGCTCGTAGCGCTCATCCTCGTCCCCGATGGCCTCGCCGTAGTTGATCGCGGCATCCTCGCGCTCCCCCGCCGCGCGGGGGGCATCCAGCGACAGCGTCTTGTAGCCCTGCATCGCGATCACCGCGTCGATCACCTCCTCGACGCCGAGCTCCAGGTACACGGCGAGCTGGTTGACGGTGGGGGCGCGGCCGTGTTCGTTGGCGAAGGCCTCCTGGGCGTCGCGCACCTTCAGCGCGAGCTCCTGCACGCCGCGGGGCACGTGCATCGACCAGCCCGAGTCGCGGAAATAGCGGCGTATCTCGCCCAGCATCGTCGGCACCGCAAACGACTGGAACGGGCGGCCTCGGGAGGGGTCGAAGCGGTCGAGCGCCTTCAGCAGCCCCAGCGACGCGACCTGCTGCAGGTCCTCGAACGGCTCCGAGGAGTGCATGTAGCGCCGCGCCAGACGGTTGGCGAGCGGCAGGTAGCGCCGCACCAGCGCCTCACGCGCGGCCTCGTCATCGCGCTGCTGCCAGCGCGCGAACAGCTCCCCCTCGTCGTCGCTCGCTGGGCGATGGGACGTGGGTTTGGGCGGTGAGGATGCCGCGATTAAGGCCATCGGTATCTCCTCTCTCGACTCTCGTGTATGGCGGCGCGCCGCGAGGAGTGGCTTGGTAAAGAGCGGCTTGGGCGCCCGCAGAGGACTCATACCCCGATTGCCGAGAGTTATGCGCCCGGTAGCTGGATTGCCCCAGCGCGCCGGCGCAGTGCGAATGCGCCGAGCGCGCTGGCGCAGTGCGAATGCGCCGCCGCGCCGGTGAGAAGCACGGTGGGCGAGCGTCGCGGCGATGGCGCCGCCGCCGATCAGCCCCCGGTGCTCGGTCCGGCCATCACCTCGCGCACCTCGATCGGCTGCTGGATCGGAACGCCACCCCGCGCCGGCGCCGAGGAGACCAGGGCGGCGATCTCGATCGCGCGATCCGGCGAGGCGACGTCGACGATGCGATAGCCGGCGAGCAGCTCCTTGGACTCCGGGAAGGGACCGTCGGTGACGGCCGGCGCGCCGATCCCGTTGTGGATCACGAATTTGGCGAGCGACGGCACGGTGAGCGCCTGTGCGTCGACGAGCTCCCCGCGTTCGGTGAGCTCTCGGTTGAGTGTCTGCTGGTACTCGATGTGCGCCTCGACCTCCTCGGGAGCCCACTCGCTCATCGGCACGGTGCAGCCCGCCCCGCCTGCGTAGTTCTGCAGCAACATGAATCTCACGGTGTCCTCCTTGCTCGTTGCACCCACTATGGCGCGTTCACAGCTATGACGAAGCGACCGAGCGAATCTCGACAACCTCTGAGGGCTGCGAGTAAAAGGCTGGCGTGCGCACGTGTGGATGACCGTGCGTGCGCAGAGCCAAAAGGGATGCTACTCGCCAGCCTGGGCGGGCTGGCGCCCACGCGCGGCGAGCGCGTCGGCGAGACGGTCGATCAGATCGCCCGCGCGCGCGACCGCGCGGTCGACCATCAGGAAGCCGTGCATCTGGTCCGCCGCGTGCACGTGCTCCACCTCGACTCCGGCCGCTGCCAGCCGCTCGGCGTAGGCGATGCCCTCGTCGCGCATGGGATCGAACTCCGCGGTCATCATCAGCGTGGGTGGAAGCCCACTGAGGTCGGGCGCCGCGATCGGGAAGAGGTAGGGATCCCGGTAGGGATCGGCGGGGTCGAAGTCCAGCGGGAGGTACCGTTCGAGCGACCACTGAATGAGTGCGCTGTCGAGCGTGTAGCCGGTGCCCCGCTCCGCGTGCGAGGGCCAGCGGCCGGGGAGGTCGACGCCGGGGTAGACCAGAGCTTGGAACGCCGGCTGTGGAGCGCCGGCGTCTCGCAGCTGCAGGGTGAGCGCGGCCACGATGCCTCCGCCGGCGCTCTCTCCGACTGCCGCGGTCAGCGATGCGTCGCCTTCCAGCTGAGCCGCGTTCTCGAGTAGCCATCCAAAGGCGAAGCCGGCATCTTCGATCGCCGCCGGATGCCGGTGCTCGGGTGCCAGCCGGTAGTCGAGCGCGGCGATCATCCACCCGGAGCGACGGGCGATGCGGCGACAGAGGCGGTCGTGCGTGTCGAGATCGTTGAGCACCCATCCGCCGCCATGGAGAAAGAGCGCGATCGGCAGCACGCCGGGACGGGGCCGGTAGAGGCGCAGCGGCAGCGCGCCGTGCGGCGAGGGCAGGCTCAGGTCCTCGACGTGGTGCAGCGCGAGCGGCTGCCCCCGCGTGAGCAGCGCCGCCCGCGCCTGTGCCCGGGCCTGCTCCACGGGCAGCGTGTCGAGCGCGGGCGCCCCCACCGCACGCATCACGTCCAGCAACATCTTCGCTTGGGGGTCGAGCTGCTTGATCACGGCAGCCGCGTAGGCTAGTACAACCAAACCAGCGATGACCAACGAGCGCCGAATCGTGTCGTCAGCCGGCCGACGCCGGGAGACACTCGCCTCCGACCGAAGCCGGGGGACACGCGCCTCCGGTGCGCATCCCCGTCTCGGCCAGCATCCCCGTTTCGGCCGACAGCGAGGCAGCCGTGAGCTGCTGCTCGCCGACCACCGCATCGAGACCGGGATGCTGCTCGCCGACGGCCGGGGCGACGGGGGCGGCCGCGACGCGGTTGCGCCCCGCGCGCTTGGCCTCGTAGAGCGCCTCGTCGGCGGCCTTGAACAGCGTCTCGTAGACGACCGCCTCGCCGCTGGCGGCGGACAGGCCGAGCGAGATGGTGACGGGGATGCCCGTGGGGTGGGCCTGCGCGACCGCCGCGCGCAGGCGCTCGGCGACCTCGAGGCCTTCGGTGTGCGAGACGCCGGGCAGCAGGATCAGGAACTCCTCGCCCCCGAGGCGATAGGCGAGCTCGAACGAGCGCAGCCGCTTGCGCAACTCGTAGGCGACGTCGCGCAGCACCGCATCGCCGCGGTCGTGGCCGTGGCCGTCGTTGACCTGCTTGAAGGCGTCCACGTCGCACAGCAGCATGCAGACCGGCTGGTGGGTGAGGCGCGCCTGGTGGGATATCTCGGTGAAGCGGGGGATCAGGGCGTGACGGTTGAGCAGGCCGGTGAGCGGGTCGAGGATCGCTTCGTCGCGATGGTGGAGCTCGGCGGCCTGCAGCGCCCATACGATCGAGACGACCCCGGCGAGCAGCGCGAGCACGGCGATCGGGCGGACGGGGTCGTCGATCGTGGCGCTGGGATCGACGCCGAGCGTGGCGGCGAGGATCGCCACCACCGTGAGCGCCAGCCCGACGACGACGACCTGGGGGCGGAAGCGCGCGGCGACCATCGCCGCGGGTAGCACCATCCAGGGCAGCGCGGGGCTGGCGGGACCGCCGCTGACGGCGACCCCGCCGCCGATCAGCAGCAGCGTGATCACGATCGCGGTGGCGCTGACGCGCTCGGGGTGGGGGCTGCTGCGCATGCGCCGGTCGACGTTGACGAAGTTGAACGCGCAGAGCGCGAAGAAAACCAGCGTCCACCAGCCGATCCACGGCGCGGCGGCCAGCAGCGCGATGCCGACCGCGCCGGCGCCGACAAGGCGGATCGTGCGCACGCGGTCGTTGGCGTCGACCACGCGCGTGCGGTCAAGCTCGGTCGGGCACAGCCATGACGATGATCCCTCGCTCATAATGGCCCCTTTCGACCGTCGGGGACGCGGGCTTGAGGCGTGGAAGACGGCGGGCAACGCGTATTTTTTGCGGACACTTGTCCGCGCATTCGAGGCAGCTTATGCTAAAGCGAATAAGTCGCAAGGTTGGGATCTAAAAGGCTCTTTGGGAGGCGGTGCGCGCCGCGAGTGCGGCCTCGGTGGGCGCGGAGGGTGTCCATGCGAGATGTCAATGAGACAGGACTTGCCGCCAGGGCGGCGGGTATGCTGACGATGGTCAACCGAAACGAACAATTACCTCAGAACATGCGCTCTCCGACACCCTCAGGCTCCGACCCCGACCCGGCGGCCGACTCCGACCAAGACGGGGCGGATATGGAGATCGAGTCTGCCTCGGAGTGGGTGCCCGAAACCGCCGCCGAGCTCGACCTGGCGCTCGCTGGCGAGGAGGGCTTCTCGGTGGATCCACTCGCGGAAGCGCGGCGTCTGGCCGCCTTTGACGTGCTGCGCGTGCGCGCCGAGAACCCCGGCCCGCTGACCCTGTCGGGAACCAACACTTGGATCGTGGACCGCGACCCGGCGTATGTGATCGACCCCGGGCCGGCGCTGCGCCAGCACCTCGAGCGGGTGGTGGCGGCGGTGGACGCGCGCGGGGGGCTGGGGGGGATCGCGCTGACCCACGACCACACCGACCACATCGAGTCGGTCAACGCGCTGCGCGGCCTGCGCCCGGCGCCGCTGGCGGCGGCGCGCGGGAGCGGCATCGACGTGACGCTCACCGACGGTGTGCGCTTCGGCCCACTGACGGCGGTGCCGACGCCGGGTCACGCGGCCGACCATTACGCGCTGGTGGCCGACCGCGTGTGCTTCACCGGCGATGCGGTGTTGGGCGAAGGCAGCGCCTTCATCGCCCCCTATCCGGGCGCGCTCAACGCCTACCTGAACGGGCTGGTGCACCTGTGCACGATCGACCTCGAGGTGCTGTGCCCGGGCCACGGCCCCGCGATTTGGGAGCCCGTGGCAAAGCTGCAGGAGAGCATCGGCCACCGCTACGACCGCGAGCACCGCCTGCTGCTGGCGTTGACCGAAGGCGCCCGCACCGTGCATGAGCTGCTGGACAAGGCGTGGTGGGACGTACCCGCGGAACTGCGCCCCGCGGCGGCGATCACGCTGGCGGCCCACCTGGACAAGCTCGAGGAAGAGGGCTCGCTGCCGGCGGGGGTGGAACGCCCACGCTGGGGTGAGGCGGTGTGGGAGGACGACTCCTGGGCGGAGCTCTCGCCCAAAAACCCAAGCGAATGATGTGCGCAGACGGGCGTTGAGGGACGAGTCGCGACGACGCGATAGCTTGCGCGGCGCATGACCCAGGAGGACTCCCCCTTCCCGCCGATCGCGGACTACGGCTTCCTGTCGGACTGCCACACCGGCGCGCTGCTGGCGTCGGACGGGTCGATCGAGTGGCTGTGCATGCCCCACTTCGACAGCCCGAGCGTGTTCGCGTCGATGCTCGACCGCGGCGCGGGGCGCTTCCGGGTGGGGCCGTACGGGCTGTATGTGCCGGCGGGCAGGCGCTACCTGCCGGGGACCAACGTGATCGAGACGACCTGGATGACGCCACAGGGGTGGGTGCGGGTGGTGGACGCGCTGACGATCGGGGAGTGGCACGACAACGAGGAGGGCTCCAGCCACACGCGCCCGCCGACCGACTACGACGCCGATCACATCATGGTGAGGGTGATCGAATGCATGCAGGGCCAGGTGCAGATGGAGATGGTGTGCGAGCCGATGCTGGACTACGGCGCGACGACGGCGAAGTGGAGCGTGGTGGAGGACGAGCGAACGGAGAGCGGCGTCCCCGCGCTCGACGCGAGCGACGGCACCGACGGCGCGCAGACGGCGTTCCGGCTCTTCTCCGACATGCGGATGGGCGTCGAGGGAAACCGCGTGCACGCCCGCCACACGCTGACGGAAGGGGAGAAGCGCTTCTGCGCGATGTCGTGGACGGAGGGGCTGGGAGGGCCGCGCACGGTGGAGCAGGCGGAAGGGCACCTGAAGCGCACCAGCCACTTCTGGCGGACGTGGCTGACGGAAGGCACCTACCCCGACCACCCCTGGCGGGTGCACCTGGAGCGCTCGGCGCTGGTGCTCAAGGGCCTCACGTTCATGCCCACCGGCGCGCTGGTGGCGGCGCCGACGACCTCCCTGCCGGAGACCCCTGGAGGATCGCGCAACTGGGACTACCGCTACTGCTGGATGCGCGATGCGACGTTCACCCTGTGGGGGCTGCACGCGCTGGGGCTGGACTGGGAGGCCGATGACTTCGTGCAGTACGTCGCCGACATGGAGCGCAACGAGGACGGGTCGCTACAGATCATGTACGGGATCAAGGGCGACAAACAGCTGGAGGAGCGCACGCTCGACCACCTCAAGGGCTACGAGAACGCGCGACCGGTGAGGATCGGCAACGGCGCTTACAACCAGCGCCAGAACGACGTGTATGGGGCGGTGCTGGACTCGGTGTATCTGCATTCCAAGAAGCGCGACCACATCCCCGAGCGGCTGTGGCCGGTGCTGATCGACCAGGTGCACTGCGCGGAGCGGGTGTGGCGGGAACCCGATCAGGGCATCTGGGAGGCGCGGGGCGAGCCGCGCCACTACGTCTCCTCGAAGCTGATGTGCTGGGTAGCAACCGACCGCGGTGCGCGCCTGGCGGAACGGCGCGGCGAGGACGGGCACGCCAAGCACTTCCAGGAGCTGGCGGACGAGATCAAAGCGGAGATCCTCGACAAGGGCGTGGACAAGCGGGGGGTGTTCCGCCAGCACTACGACACCGACGCGCTCGACGCCTCCAACCTCCTGATCCCGCTGGTGCGCTTCCTGCCGCCCAAAGACGAGCGCGTGTGCGCGACGGTGAAGGCGATCAAAGAGGAGCTGACCGAGAACGGCCTGGTGATGCGCTATCGCACCGACGAAACCGACGATGGGCAGTACGGCGAGGAGGGGACGTTCCTGATCTGCTCCTTCTGGCTGGTGTCGGCGCTGGCGGAGGGCGGCCAGTGTCGGGAAGCGATGCAGCTGTGCGAACGGCTACTGACGTACGCCTCGCCGATGCAGTTGTACGCGGAGGAGCTGGAGGCCTCGTCGGGGCGGCTGCTGGGCAACTACCCGCAGGCGTTCACGCACCTCGCGCTGATCAACGCGGTCACGCATGTGATCGCGGCGCAGCAGCAGGAATAGCGCGTCCTCGGTTCAGTACCCGGGCTCGCCGGGGAGCAGCACGCGCGCGACCTCGCCCTCGAGGACGACGTGCGGCTGGACCGCCTCTACGGTGCGCCCGCGCGCGTACTCGAGCAGCTCCGCGGCGGAGGCAAACGGGGAGAGCTGCTCGAGGTGCTTGATGGTCGGGAACACAAGCAAGATCTCACTGGACCGATGAGCCTCGAGCGCGCCGGTGGGGGTGAACCAGCCAAGCTCGACGCACTCCTCGCCGTCCACGCGCGGCTCCTGGCCGGGAGGAAGCGAGGCGAGAAAGAAGTGCGTGTCGAAGCGGGTGCGCACCAGAGCGGGGGTGATCCAGCGCGAGAACTTGACGAGCTCGGCGGGATCGGGTAGCTCAACGCCGGCCTCCTCGCGCAGCTCGCGCACAGCGGCGGCGCGATGAGCACGGTCGTCATCGCCCTCGGCCTGCTCCACGGCGCCGCCGGGAAACACCCACACGCCGCCCATGAAGCGCGCGGCGGGGTTGCGCTTGACCAGCAGCAGCTCGAGCCCGTCCGCCCCACCGCGCAGCAGGATCACCGTGGCGGCCTGCCGCGGGAGCGTGGGCGGCCCGGGGTTGTACTCCTGGCCGGGACCGGAATGCTCGTCGATGGGTGGGGTGCTCATCCGTTGACCCTACCGGGAGCGGCGCGGATCGGGGAGCGGGGCAGATCGGTAATCTTTGGGTCGATGACGACCCAAACACTTCAGCGCTGGATCTGCGAGTCCTGCGGCTACATCTACGACCCCGAGGAAGGCGACCCGGACGGCGGGATCCCCGCGGGGACGGCGTTCGAGGACATCCCGGACACGTGGTTCTGCCCGGTGTGCGGCGCACGCAAGCGCGACTTCACGCTCTACGAGGATTGACCTGACCGACTGGGATGGACTGCTCGCGCAGGACCGCGAGCACGTGTGGCACCCCTACGGCGGCCTGCCGGCGGCGAACGCCGCGCTGCCGGTCGTCTCAGCGCAGGGGGTGCGGCTGCGCCTCGCCGACGGGCGCGAGCTGATCGACGGGATGTCGTCGTGGTGGTGCGCGGTGCACGGCTACCGCCACCCCGCGTTGGACAAGGCGATCACAGACCAGTTGGGGCGGATGGCGCACGTGATGTTCGGCGGCCTCACGCACGAGCCGGCGGTGCGCCTGGCGGAGCGCCTCGTGCAGATCACCCCGGAGGGGCTGGAGCGGGTGTTCTTCGCCGACTCCGGCTCGGTGGCGGTGGAGGTGGCGATCAAGATGTGCCTGCAGTACCAGCGCGCGGTGGGCCGCCCTGAGCGCAGCCGCCTGCTGACGGTGCGGGGCGGCTACCACGGCGATACATTCGGGGCGATGGGCGTATGCGACCCGGTGGGGGGGATGCACACCCTGTTTACGGGGATCCTCCCCGAGCACCTTTTCGCCGACCGTCCTCCCGACGGCTTCGACGCGTCCCAGGATGAGCGCTGGGAGCGGTGGGCGGCGCAGGTGCGCGAGCTGGCGGCATGCCACGTCGACGAGCTCGCCGCGGTCATCGTCGAGCCGGTCGCTCAGGGAGCGGGCGGGATGCGCTTTCACTCTCCCGCCTGCGTGCGGCTGCTGCGCGAGGTGTGCGACGAGCATGGAATGCTGCTGGTGGCGGACGAGATCGCCACGGGTTTCGGTCGCACGGGAGCGCTGTTCGCGTGTGAGCACGCTGGCATCAGCCCCGATGTGATGTGCGTGGGCAAGGCGCTCACGGGCGGGTATATGACGCTGGCGGCAACGCTCTGCACCGTGGACGTAGCAAGCTCGATCTCCGCAGGCGAGGGCGGCGGGCTGATGCACGGCCCGACATACATGGCCAACCCGCTCGCCTGCGCGGTGGGACTCGCATCGCTCAATCTGCTCGCCTCAGGAGAGTGGCGGACGCAGGTGCAACGCATCGAACGGGGCCTGCGCGTGGGTCTGCAGCCCGCACGCGAGCTGCCCGGCGTCAGTGATGTGCGTGTGCTCGGCGCGATCGGAGTGGTGCAACTGGAGTGTGAGGTGGACGTCGCGGCGGCCACCGCGACGGCGGTCGAGCACGGCGTGTGGCTGCGGCCCTTCCGCGACCTCGTCTACACGATGCCCCCGTATGTGATCTCCGATGAGGACTTGGCGGCGGTCACCGAGGCGGTGGTAGCCATCGCGGCCACGGCAACCGCGCTCCGGCATCAGTGAGCGCGGCCAGCTCAGCGCTGAGCACGCGGGTGAGCGTCGCCACTTCGACATCGCCGAGCCGCGCAATCGTGGCGCGATTGGACTCTTCCATCGCATCGGGCAACTGCGGCCAGGGCGTAAGCACGACCGCACGCACCTCGAGCCCTGCGGCGCGAGCGGACTCCAGGGTGAGCAGCGTGTGGTTGATCGTGCCGAGGCCGGGCGAGGCGGCAATCACCAGCGGCAGTCCCAGTCGGGCGGCGAGGTCGCGCACGGTGAAGTCTTCGGTGAGCGGCACCAACAGCCCGCCCACGCCCTCGACGATCAGCACGGCGCCCTGGGCGTCGGCGTTGCGCAGCGCGTCCTGCGCGGTTGCCGTGATCCGCTCGGGATCGACACGTTCGCCGGCCAGGTCAGCGGCGAGGTGGGGTGAGACCGCGGGCCCGTAGCGCAGCGGCGCGACCTGCTCGGGCGTCATCCCGGCGACGCGTGCCAGTAGCTCGTGGTCGGGGGGCCACTCCCCGGGAGGGTCCTCTACACCAGTCACCACCGGCTTGTGCGCGCTCACCTGTTCCCCCGCCGCGGCGATTGTCGCGAGCAGCGCTGCGGAGAGGGCGGTCTTGCCGACGCCGGTGCCCGTCCCGGTGACGAACAGCCCGCGCACTGCGGTGCTACGCCGCGCGGATGAGGGAGCCCTCGCGCGCAGCCGGCGCGCCGATCGCCGCTGGATCCAATCGCAGCCCGTGCGCCGTTTCCCGCAGCACCCTGGCGGCACGGCGCAGCTCGGCGGGGGTGTGGGAGGCCATCGCGGTGAGGCGCAGCCGAGCGCTGCCCGCCGGCACGGAGGGGGCGCGGATCGCCTGCGCGAACACGCCGCGCTCCAGCGCGCCCTGGCAGAGCGCCAGCGCGTCGCGCTCGTCGCCGACGCGCAGCGGCACGATGTGCATGTCGCTCTCCGGCACGTCGAAGCCCTCGGCGGCCAGCGTCCCGCGCAGGGTGCGCGCAAGCGAGCGCAACCGCTGCACATGTGTGGGGTCGTGCTCGATCAGCTCGAGCGCCGCCAGCGCGCCGGCCACCGCCGGGGGGGCGGGGGCGGTGGAGAAGATCAGCGGACGTGCGGTGTTGATCAGGTAGCGCACCATCTCCTCGCTCGCGCACACGTACGCTCCGTAGGCGCCGAGCGCCTTGCCGAGCGTGCCGACCAGCACGTCCACCTCGCCCTCCAACCCGGCCTGTGCGACGGCGCCGCGCCCGCCCGGCCCGAGCGCGCCGGTGGCGTGCGCCTCGTCGACCAGCACGCGGGCGCGGTGGCGGTGGGCCAGTTCGACGATCTCCCGCAGCGGCGCGACGTCGCCATCCATCGAGAACACCGAGTCGGTGGCGATCAGCCGCCGTCCGTCGCCGCCGTGGCTGCGTAGGCTCCAGTCGAGGTGCTCGACGTCGAGGTGGCGGTAGACGTGCACTTGCGCGCGCGAGCACTTGCAGCCGTCAACGATCGAGGCGTGGTTGAGCTCGTCGGAGAACACCGTGTCGCCGGGCCCGACGAGCGCGCCGATCGCCCCGAGGTTGGCGAGGTAGCCCGAGCCGAACAGCACGCAGGCCTCGCTGCCCTTGAACGCCGCCAGGCGCTCCTCCAGGCGGCGATGGACGGTCATCGTGCCCGACACCAGCCGCGACGCGCCTGCGCCCACGCCCCAACGCAGCGCGGCCTCGGCGGCGGCTTCGCGCACGTGCGGGTGGTCGGCGAGCCCTAGGTAGTTGTTGGAGCACAGCAGCAGCACGGAACGGCCGTCGAGCAGCACGCGCGGCCCCTGCGAGCCGGAGATCAGGCGCAGTCGGCGGCTCAGGCCAAGCCGCTCGATCTCTGCCAGCCGCTGCTCGATCTCTGCCGCGCCCGTCATCCCGATCGTCAAGCGTCCCGAGCTCGCCGTCGCTCCTCGATGTCGCTCATGACCTCACGGCGACGTGACGCTTGGCGCGGTAGCGCAGCTGCGTCGAGGGATCCCACAGCCGCACGTTGAGGTCGATCCGATCGGCGGGCGGGGCCACGCCGATGTGTTCCTCCACCACGTCCGGCGTCTCGCCGTCCAGCCACCCCGTGCGGTTGTCCGGCCGGGGGTTGGCGCCGTTGTCGGACTGACGCGCGACGTTGAGCCCGAGCCCCTCGAACATCGCACGATCCTGCTCGGGCTCGGCGCCGAGCGTGGTGAGGAAGTTGCCCATCATCACACCGTTCAGCCCTGCCTTGACGGCCAGCGGCTGCAACTCGCCGAAGTTCTCCACGCGCCCCCCGCACACGCGGAACAGCGCTGCGGGGAGGATCAGCCGGAAGATCGCGATCCACTTGACCGCCTCCCACGGGTCCATCAATTCGCGGTCGCCAAACTTCGTGCCGGGGCGCGGGTTGAGCAGGTTGATCGGGACGCTCGTGGGGTCGATCGCGGCGAGCTCGAACGCCATCTCCACGCGCTGCGCGCGGCTCTCGCCGAGGTTGAGGATCCCGCCGACGCACGTCTCGAGCCCCGCCTCGCGCACTGCCTCGATCGTGCGCAGACGCCCCTCGTAGCGCACGGTGGTCGAGACCTCGTCGTAGTAGCTGGATGCGGTCTCGACGTTGTGGTGCACGCGTTGGATGCCCGCCTCCTTGAGAGCCTTGGCGCGTTCGGCGGACATGTGCCCAACGGAGGCGCAACGCTTGAGGTTGGTGTGCTCGGCCACGAGGCGCGCGCCCTCCAGGATCTTGGCGAAGTCACGCTTCGACAGCCCCTGCCCCTGCGTGACCATGCAGAACCGATGCGCTCCCGCGTCTTCGGCGGCACGGGCGTGTTCGAGGATCTGCTCGGGGTCCATCATCGGATGCATCGGGGTCTCCGCCTCGGCGAAGCGCGACTGCGCGCAGAAGCCGCAGTCCTCAGCGCACCCTCCAGACTTGGCGTTGACCAGCGAGCACATGTCGGTCGAGTCTCCGAAGCGCTCCACACGCGCCTCCCAGGCGCGCTCCACGAGCGCTTCGATCTCGGCGTGGTCCTCGATCTCGCCCAATCGTAGGGCTTCCTCGGGGGTGATCAGCGGCGGCATCGGGCCTCGACCTCCGTTCGTGATGGTGGCGTCGCTGACAATACAGCTCCGCACGACCTCCTGTCTGCCGGCCCCGGTAGCGCGCGCCTGCGCCGAGCTGTGTTGGCGTGCGTAGAGGGAGTCTGTGTGGCGTGCGTTGAGGGGTTCGCGCGGCCTCACTGTCGGTTGCACGAGGTGCCCACGCTGGCTGGTTGCACAGCCAGGGTCAGGTGAAGCTTTTTGTCATCTTTCGTTCGCTTTATTCGTCGCCTGGTTCGCTTTCCGGGTTTTTTTATCTGTGAGTTGACAGGCTGTTGTATCCAAACCACAATGACCAAGCGTCATCCGGATTAATCGAATGATGCATCGGGTCTAGCGGAGAATGGAGGCAGCCAGTGAGCAGCGGTGTTCAGGACGCGGTCTCGCTGAGGGTGAGGGCCGGGGCGGCCAGGGAACGCAGCGACGGCGCGGCAATCGAGAAGGCGCGCGTTAGCTTGATCGGGCGGCTGCGAGCTCGCGAACGGGAGATCGAGGATGCGATCTACGCCCGTGTCAGCGGCATGTTCGCGTCGGTCTCCGGCGAAGACGCCGACTATGAGACGGGGCTTCGCGCCACGGTCGCCGCGGCGGTCAACCTCTCGCTGACCGAAATGGAAGATCCCGCCGAGCTGCCCGCTCCGATCCCGTCGGTGGCGATTGCGCAGGCTCGTCGCGCGGCGCGTCGGAACATCAGCGTGGACACGATGCTGTTGCGATACATCGGGGGCCACAGGGTGCTCGGGGCGTTCGTGATGGACGAGGCACATCGCTGCGGCCTCTCCTCCAATGGGCCCGTTCTGCGTCATCTGCGCACGACGCAGGAGGCTGTGCTGGAGCGCCTGATGATCACGATCGCCCACGAGCACAAGCAGGAGCGCGAACGGATCGAGCGCTCGCGCGAGGAGTGTCATGCCGAGCTTGTGCAGAGGCTGCTTGCCGGCGAGCGCGCCGACACCTCGGAGCTCGACTACGAGCTGGACGATGCATGGCATCTCGGCATCATCGCCAACGGGCCGCGGGCAAAGAGGATCGTGCGCGGCCTCGCCGATGACCTGCGGCGTCAACTGTTGTGCCTGTCAACCGGCGAGAGCTCCGTCTGGGCTTGGATCGGTGGGCGTCAAGAGCTGGAGATGGCGCGGGTGGAGCGGGTTCTCTCAGCCGTGGACACCGGAGACGTGACGCTGGTGCTGGGCGAGCCGCGGAGAGGGGTGTCCGGCTGGCGCCTGAGCCACCAGGAAGCCCAAGCCGCGCTGCTGGTGGCGATGCGCAGGCCGGCGCCTGTGGTGCGCTTCGCCGAGCACGCGCTGCTTGCGCTGGTACTGCAAAACCAGTCTCTCGTGAGGTCGCTGCTGAGCATCTATCTGCCCTCGCTCGGCAGCCCGGTGGCGCGTGAGACACTGCGGGCCTACTTTTCGGCGGGCTGCAACGCCGCCACGGCGGCGGCCAAGCTCGAGATCGACCGCCACACCGTGGAACGCCGGCTGCGGGCGATCGAGACCAGGCTGGGTCGCCAGCTGCGCTCGTGTCATGCCGAGCTCGAGGTGGTGCTTCGCCTGGAGGAGCTCGGGCTGGCGGCAGGTGGCGAGGAGAGCAGCTACAGCATGGACGCGCAGCACGGATGACTCGCGTTCCGCGCCGCGCGGAGGTGGCTGCGGTCGCCGACATCGCGTCCGCTGCTCGGCGGCTGAGACCGTCAGCGCGGAGGGCCTGGAAGCCGGACATCCAGCGATCAGAGTCGCTCGGGGTCAGCCGCTGCGAGGGTGACCGATGTGGCGCACGTCCAGCGGCATCGTGCGCCACATCGGCCCATCTTGCCGAGCTGGCTGGGTGATAGGTTGCTTCGGCCTTCGATTTCTCCGTGTCTGCTTGAATTTCACAACAAAGTGCCGCAACGATCTTGTATGAATACATCGCCAACATCCACGTTGCCGTTCACTATGTGTGACTGGAGTGTGTCGTCAACGCCGGGCTGCGGGACATGACAGCCCACCGCGGCAGCGCGATGGCGGCTCTGTCCGCTCGTCTGATGGTCATCGCGGTCGTCGTGCTTGCGGCGCTGGCTCGCGCCGTGCCCGCGCTCGCGGCGGAAGCTCCGCATCGACGGGCGGGGCTTGACGCGCTCTACGCCGACTGTCCGTTCAACAACCCCCAGTTGAACCTTTGCCTCGCGATTGTCACCAAAAGTGGGGAACTGCGGATCGGCAAACTCGTGGTTCCCATCTCAAGAACGTTCGTGAGCATGGAGGGTGGCTTCACCACAGGCGCCATTTCACAGGAAGCTACCGAAGAAGAAGAAATCAAATACCTTGCCGTGGAAGACGGCGAAGCGATACAGCCGATGCCGATACCGGTGCCCGGCGGGTTGGCCGGCGTGCTCGAAGCGAGCTCGCTGCCGAGCTCGCTGCGTACCGGCTTCGAAAATCTGGTCAACTCCGGGCTGGGCAATCTGACGGCGACGATCGAACTGGCGGGACCTCCCAGCTCTGTAAGGGTCAGCTTCAACCATGCGTTCTACTCAGAAGGCACGGTGCTGGAAGAGCCGTTGAGGATCAAGCTGACCAACCAGCTCCTCGGCGAAAACTGCCATATCGGCTCGGCCTCTGACCCGATCCACGTGCAGGCCACCGAGAGCACGACGAGCCCTCCTTTGCCCAACAAACCGATCGAGGGTCACTTTGGCGCACTGGAACTCTTCGAAGAAGGCCAAGGTGTCCACGTCTACGGCAACTCGGTGGTGGACAACTCGGTCGCCATTCCCGCTGCGAGCGGCTGCGGCGGCTCGCTTGCGCAACTGTTCGATCGGGCGATCGACGCCAAGGTGGGACTGCCCTCGCCGCCGGGGCACAGCACGGTGATCTTGAACAACACGCTCGAACTCCTCAAAGGCAGCCTGGTAGGGGAATAATGACGTTGCGTGGAGACTGCCCAGACCTGTGCATCGGGTCGGTGGTGAGCTGATGCCCGTTGCCGCGCCAGCCACCACCGTTGTGCCTTCACGGATGCAGGAGGCGTTTCCCGGTGCCGGCCTCACGCCCGTGTCATGGATCCCGACACGAGATCTGGACCTTGCCGAGTGGACCGCCACCGGTCGGCGCCTGGGCGCGATCGGACGCTGTGGCCAGTGGGGTCTGGGCGACTGGATCAGATACGGCAACGCAAAGTTCGGAGAGCGCTACAGTCGAGCGGCGCGCATCACCGGATACGACGTGCAGACGCTGATGAACATGGTGTACGTGGCGTCTCGATTCACGACCTCCCGACGTCGGGAGAATCTCTCATGGAGTCACCACGAGACCCTTGCCTCGCTGGATCCGAGCGCACAGGACCATTGGCTCGACCGCGCGGTCGCCGAGCGCCTTTCGATCTCCGACCTGCGACTGGAGTTGCGTGACTGGCGCCGGAGGTCGAGCCAGAGCGCCGATGGTGAGTGCAGCTTCACAGAGGCGCCCGGCAAGCTCGACTCGGTGCTCTGTCCCAATTGCGGCACCCGAGTCGTGGTGCCGGCGCGTGAGCATGAGGCAAGTTAAAGTGAATCCGTCAATCCCGGCGATCGCGCTGGCGCCGGACCGCGCGAACCTCCCCACGGAGCGGTCGGGAGTAAGCCACCACCCTCATGGAGGCCGGCAAAATCTCGGGCGGATTGCGATGTCGATCTTCGGGGCAGTCGTGGCTCTGCTCGTATGCCCCGCGATCGCCGGCGCGCTTCCCGACGGACGCGCGATCGAACTGGTGACACCGCTTGAAATGAATGGCGCAAGCCCGGGCTCGGCCGTGCCCGCGCCAAGCGGTGAAGCCGTCGATTTCCAGGCCGGGCCCTTCGGCGATGCCCCGATCGGCGGGAGTGCGCTCTACCAGGCCCAACGTACAGCCGGCGGCTGGCAGACGGCCGCGCTCACGCCGCCGGACGTCGTGCTGTCAAAGCCGTTCAGCCATACCGCCCCGATGTTCTTCACGCCCGGTCTTGGCACGACGATCTTCGCGACCGAACAACCGCTGGTCTCCGGCGGCGAGGACACGGGCACCCTGAACCTCTATGAGGAGTCTTCGCATGGGTCGCCCGCGCTTGTCTCGCAGGGCACCCAGACCGGCGCCGGACTTGCCTCGGCGACCTTCGACGGCGCTTCGCCCGATGGCGATTTCATCGCCTTCGACAGCGCCGAACCGCTTGTGTCCGCGGCGAGCGGCCTGGAAGAAAGCGGTTATCAAACCGACGACTACCTGTACGTTCGCGACATCCCGGCGGGCACCACCGAGCTCATCGACGCCAACGACGAAGGCTCGCTGCTCGATCCCGAAGGCGCGGTGCTCGGCAATGGCGCCGATCTCGTCTTCGGTGAACCGTCTCCACCCGGCGAAGCGTCGCCGTTCGCATACCTTCCGGCCGACGGCTATGGCACAACCACTCATGCGATCTCAGCGGATGGCTCGAAGGTGCTCTTCGAGAGCCCCACGCCTGCCCCTTACGAAGTCGAACTGATGACTTATAGGCATCGTGAGATTCACCTGTACATGCGCAAGGAAGGCAAGGCCACGGTGCAGCTGGACCAGGGGGCGACAGCGGAGTCGGAAACGGAAGAAAAAGAAGGCAATGAGCTGGCGGGAGCACGTTACGTGGGTGCCTCCGAAGATGGAGCGAGCGTGTTCTTCCTGTCGGACGAGGGCCTCGCCGGCGACGAATTCAAAGACACCGAGCTTTACGTCTACGACACCGCAGACGAAAAACTCACCCCGATATCGGTTGCTCCCGAAGGCGCTCCCGCTGTCGCCGGCCACGTTGACGGAGTGACCGCCATCGCCAACGATGGCTCACGCATCTACTACGTGGCCAAGGGTAAGCTCGCGAACAACGAAAACGCCGCCGGGCAGAGCGCCACCGAAGGCCAGCCCAACCTCTATGTGTACGACACCGCGACGGGGAAGAACACGTTCATCACGGAGCTGGGCGTGGAAGAAGTGGAAAGCGGCGAACCCGGAAGTGGGCATACCGGGAGACTGACCTCCTACCTGGACGTCGAACGACCCGCAGTGCCGACCCCGAATGGTGAAGTGCTGGTATTCGTCGCCCGCCGCGACCTCACCGGCGAAGCCCCCAGCGGTACGTCTCAGGTGTACCGCTACGACGGGGCTTCCGGAACGCTGACATGCATATCGTGTGGTCCGACGGCGACCGGCTCGGCGTCGATCGGTATCGTCCCAGGGTCCCCGGCGGGGGCGATCGGCGGGGGCAGCTATGCCCCGCCCGGCCAGTCCGCCCCGATGAGCGCCACGGGCGAACGCATCTTCTTCGAAACCGAAAGCACGCTCGTCCCCGAAGACCAGAATGGGGGGGCTCCGGGACTCCAACTCGGTTTGGGCGAAACCGCGCAGGAAGTGCCCGACGACGTCGACGTCTACGAGTGGGAGAATGGACACGTCTATCTGATCTCGGCAGGGAATCCCGGTCTCACTCGCCTGCAAGGCGTGACGCCGAGCGGCAACGATGTCTTCTTCACGTCGAGCGCGAGCCTCACTGCAGGAGCTCCCGCCGGGTATGTCCGCCTTTACGACGCGCGTGTCGGGGGAAGCTCCGCTGCCTCGTCCGTTCCGAGCAGTGAAGCGACCTCCTGTGGCAGCATCGCAAGCTGCCAGGGGCCGTCTGCTGGATCGCCCACGTTCGCTGTGCCGGGGACCTCCACCCTGTCGGATGTGAATGGCACGCCGGTCGCCAAGCCCACGCAGGACGGGAAGCGCAAGCAGAAGAAAAAACAAAAGAACAAGCGCCGCCACGCTGGTAAAGACAAGCGCCATACGGCAGGCAGGCAGGCGGCGTCCGGGAACAATGTCCGCAGGCGAGGTAAGCGATGAAGGTCCATCGCAGTGGACGGCGCGCGCGCGCCCTGGTCGCCTTCGGCGTGACCCTTGTCGCGATAGCGCTTGCGTCGGCCACGGCGCAGGCACAGGAAGCGTCCTTCGGTATTTCCTCGTTCGCGGTTTCTTTGAGTACGCAGCAGGCTGCCGCGCACGCCGATCTCCACAGCGAATTCATGCTCCGAACCAACGAACAGGGCAACCCTGTGGGGCAGCTCAAGAATATGCAGATTCGGCTGCCTCCCGGGATTGTGGGAAGCGCGCTGTCGATTCCCCGGTGTTCATTGACAGAATTCGAACTGTACAGCTGTCAGCCTCCGGCACAGGTGGGAGTGCTGACCGTGTTCGACAAAATCGGCTCCCAACCGAGCGGTCAGCTGACCGTGCCGGTGTACAACCTCACGCCTTCGCCGGGCCACGCGGCGACGTTTGCGACTGCGCTGTTGTTGGCGAAGGTCCTGATCCAGGCTGACGTGAGCAAGGATGGCACCTACGCGCTGGAAGTGTCGATCGAAGATCTCTCGACGGAAGTCCCAATCACCGGTGTGTCGCTGACGCTGTGGGGGGTGCCCGCGGCCTCGACCCACGACCTCGAACGCTCGCGGACCGAGCTCGGTGGACCGCAGCCGAGCTACGGTCCTCCCAACGAATTGGGGGAACGCGAAGTCACCGGGGTCGAACCGACCCCGGCCGGCGTCCCGCCGGCACCGCTGATGACCAACTCGAGCGACTGTGAAGGGCCACCCCTCACCAGCACGCTGGTGGTGGGTTCGTGGGAAGGCCAGAGCGGCGACGGTGCGTCCGCGATGCCGGCGCCGGTCGGCTGCGAACTGCTGAGCATCGCACCTAGCGTCTCCGTCAAGCCGGAAACGACGGAGCGCGACACGCCGTCCGGGTACGACATCGACCTCGGCTATCCGATCGATGAGCAGCCCTTCGGCCTGGCGACGCCACCCCTGCACGACGTGACGGTGACGCTGCCTGCCGGAACCAGTCTCTCCCCCGGAGTGGCCAACGGATTGGTGGGCTGCACCGAAGCACAGTTCGAGGCGGGCGAATGTCCGAATGCCTCGAAGGTGGGAACGACGACGATCGACACTCCGCTGGTGGGCAGTCCGCTGGCGGGCGCGATCTACCTGAGCACGTCGACGCCGGAAGCGATGTACCGGATGTTCCTCACCGCGGCGGGGGAAGGTGTCACCGTGCATCTGATCGGCGTCATTCATGCCGACCCCGGCACGGGTCAGCTGACCGTGGTCTTCACGGAAATCCCGCAACTGCCGGTTACCACGATCGACCTGCAGCTGTTCGGGGGCGGAGGCGCCCCGCTGGCCAACCCGGCGAGTTGCGGTGCGGCCGGCACGACCGCCAGTTTCATGTCCTACGGCGCGCAGGCTGCAGGCGCCACCTCGTCCTTCGACGTCGACGCCAACGGCGCCGGCGGAGCGTGCCCGTCGCCCTCCCCGTTCACTCCCGGTTTCCTCGCCGGCACGCTCTCCCCGCGGGCCGGGAGCTTCAGCCCGTTCACCTTGACGGTCACGCGCGAAGACGGACAGCAGAATCTCGGGGGGATCACGACCAACCTCCCGCCGGGGTTGATGGGCCTACTCGCGAAGGTCCCCGTCTGCGAAGAACCGACGGCCTCGCTGGGCAGCTGCCCGCAGTCCTCGCTGGCCGGCTCAGCGGAGATCGGCGCAGGCGCGGGCGGGAGTCCGCTCCATCTGCCGGGCTCCATCTACCTCACCGGTCCCTACAAGGGCGCGCCATTCGGGCTTACGATCGTGGTTCCCGTGATCGCGGGTCCGTTCAATCTGGGCACGATCGTGCTCAGGGCGCAGGTGAAGGTGGCGCCGAGCGATCTGCACATGGTCATCGTCACCGAACCGCTGCCCCAGATCCTCTCCGGTATCCCGCTGCGAGTGCGCACACTGAGCCTGGAGATGAACAGGCCGGGCTTCATCGTCAACCCGACGAACTGCTCGCCGATGTCGGTCGCGGCGACGATCGAATCGGCGCAGGGCGCGAGTTTCTCCGCTTCCTCGCCATTCCAGGTGAGCGGATGCCGGGGGCTGCCGTTTGCGCCGAAGCTTGTGGCCGCCACACCGGCGGCGGCGAGCAGCCGTGGCGACGGCGCCGGTTTTGATGTGAAGGTCACCGGCGCGTCGAGCGGACACGCCAACCTCGAAGCGGTGATCATCAACATGCCGAAACCGCTCAAGCCGCGCCTGATCGCGGTCCAGCAGGCGTGCGTGGCGGCGACGTTCGCGAAAAACCCGGGCGCATGTCCGGCGCGAGCCGTGGTCGGCAGCGCGGTGATCGACACACCGATGTTGAGCACGCGGCTGACCGGGCCCGTGTACCTCGTGTACTACCGGGGGGTGAAGTATCCGAAGCTGGTGATGGTTTTGCAGAGCGGCGGCGTGGAAGTGCGGCTGACGGGCTCGCTCAGCATCGGCAAGGGGATCGTCACCACCAAGTTCAGTCCCCTGCCCGACATCCCGATGAGCCTCTTCGAAATGGATCTGCCCGAGGGAGGTCACTCGGTGCTCGGTGCCACGGAAAGCCTCTGCACCAAGCCCCAGATCATGCCATACACGACGATCGGACAGAACGGCACTCGGCTGGTGGGCGCCGTGAGGGTCGCCGTCCAGGGCTGCCGCGGGCGTGCGGCGAGAATCGAGGGGCGCGGCCCGGTGAAGACGGCTTCGGCGCGATCGTCCGCGCCGGTTGGGGGGAGGAGCTGATGGCAATGCGTGCAACCAAGTGGGTGGCCAAGCGTGGACTGCCGGCCGCCGCGGCGGCCGCGCTGGTGGCGTGCGGCTGCCTGGTCCCGGATGCGAACGCCTCCTCGCCACCCGTCACATCGCCCTCGTCGGTCACGGCCACCGCCGGGTTTGCCCCCAACAAGCTCGGCGCGGCCTCGACGCTGGAGCTCGGATTTCAGGTCCGCCGGCCCGCGGGCCAGATACCCCCGCCGCTGATCGGCGTCGAATTCCACCTGGCGGCCGGCGTCAGCCTCACCTCGAGCGAACTGGGGCAGGAAAGCTGCAGTCCGGCGACGCTCGCGAGCGCCGGCTCCAAGGGCTGCAAGCCGGATGCCGTCATGGGCTATGGCAACGCTCTGATACTCGCCCCTGACGCGGCCGAAGTCGTGCGCGAGCCAGTCGGTCTCACCGTCTTGTTGGGCCCGGCCAAAAACCGCCATACGACGCTGCTGTTCTACGCGAGTGGCGACTCCCCGACGATCGCCCAGGTGCTGTTCCCCGGTGAGCTGCTGGAAGAGTCGCAACCGTTTGGGGCCGATCTGGATACCACGATTCCATTGACGTTGGGACTGCCGGGCGAACCGGAGACGACCGTGGTGCGGATGTACGCGGGTATCGGCCCCAAAGGCGTGACTTACTACAAGAGCGTTCACGGCGCCAGGGTGGCGTATACCCCCAAGGGCGTGATCGTGCCTTTGCACTGCCCCGCCGGTGGCTTCCCCTTCGGGGTCACATTGAGATTTGCGGATGGCAGTACGGAATCGGCATCGACCACGGCACCCTGTCCCGCGCGCAGCGGCCAGGCTGGTAGCCGGGGGCATCAGTCGCAATGAGGCTCGCCGCGACCACCGGCCGGCTGCGCCGGCCGAGACCTTTGAGCGTCCCCACGGTGCCGGCCGCGATGCATAATGGCGAATGCAAAGGAATGACGAGATGAGCGATAAGCAAGCTTCCCTTTTTTTCAAACGTGGTTCACTGTCGGGCAGGCCTACCGCGTCAGTGCTGGCGATGGTCGTGCTTGGTGGCGCGGCCGGCTGGGGCGCCGTTGACGCCTTGGCGCAACGGCCTGCACGACACCCCTCGACGGCGATCGCGGCGCACACCGTCTCGGTGCATGAGGCCGTGCACGCAAGTGAAGTCATCAGCCGTCAGGGCAACTCGTTTGTCAACGAGCGGGGGCGGGGCACGGGAACCTTCACCTGTCCGGCGCAGGTGCAGGTCAGGATTTCCTACACGAACGGCAGCATCGATCTGACCTGCCTGACGAGCTCGGGAAGCCTGAGCGGAGGGGGCAAGCTCTCGTATTTCACGGCGGGAGCGACGGCGACGTTCACAGGAACGTTGGCGATCATGCATGGAACCGGTAAGTATGCGCATGCCCGGGGCCGGTTGCATGTGGAAGGTTCCATGGTGCGTAAGACATTTGCCCTGTCGGCGACCGTGAATGGGCCAATGTCGTATTGAAGATGGTTCGTGCGTGAAATGCCGCTGCGGGATGGCAGATGAGAACACGCACGTTGATATTTGGCTGGGACAGGCTGGGCGGTTGCGTGTGTCCGCCGCGATGGTGGACGCACAGGGAGCGTTGCATGAACAGGGAGTTCACAGGCGTGGCACCGAGCACGCACGGCAGGGGGCGTCGTGAGCATTCGTGTATCTGATATCGATGGGATTGCGATCGTCGGGATGTCGTGCCGGCTGCCCGGCGCCCCGGATCTCGCCGCGCTGTGGCGTCTGCTGCACGAGGGGGTGGAAGCGCTCGGCGAGCCGCCGTCCGGCAGGTTCGATGCCGGCGTCCGCGGCGGGTTCATCGCGGGGGTCGACATGTTCGACGCCGACTTCTTCGGGATCTCCCCCAAGGAGGCGATCGCCAGCGATCCGCAACAGCGCCTCGCGCTCGAGTTGAGCTGGGAGAGCATCGAGGACGCCGGCATCGTCGCGAATCGCATCTCGCACTCCGCGGTCGGCGTGTTCTTGGGCGTGATGGGAGGGGATTACGCCGAGTTGGTGGCCGCCGAGCGCGAGGCGATCACCCACCATTCGCTCACCGGCGTCGGCAGGGCGATCATCGCCAACCGGATTTCCCACGCGCTGCGGCTGTCGGGTCCGAGTCTCACCGTCGACACCGGCCAGTCCTCCTCGCTGGTGGCTGTCCACCTCGCGTGTGAGAGCCTGCTGCGCGGCGAGTCTGAGCTGGCACTCGCCGGGGGGGTGAACCTGATCCTCTCCTCGCTTGGCGGCGCGTTGGCGGCGGAGTTCGGCGCGCTCTCGCCGGAGGGACGGTGCTACGCCTTCGATGCCCGCGCCAATGGTCATGTGCGTGGGGAGGGCGGCGGTATGGTGGTCCTCAAGCGGCTCGCCGACGCCCTGATGGATGGCGATCGCATCTACGGGGTCATTCGCGGCAGCGCGATGAACGCGGGCAGCGACGAGCGGGGCATGACTGTGCCCAGCCACGGAGCTCAGGTGGCGGTTATCGAAGGCGCGCTGACGAGGGCCGGTCTCGATCCGGCGGCGGTGCAGTATGTCGAGCTGCATGGCACCGGCACGCCGGTTGGCGACCCGATCGAGGCGGCGGCGCTGGGAGCGGCGTACGGGCGTGGCCGGGATGGAGACTCACCGCTCGCCGTGGGGTCGATCAAGACCAACATCGGTCATCTCGAGGGCGCCGCGGGGATCGCCGGGCTGATCAAGGCGGCGCTGTGTATCCATAGGCGGGAGCTGGTGGCGAGCCTCAACTTCGCGGAGCCCAACCCACGCGTCCCCTTGTGCGAACTGGGTTTGCGTGTGGTGTGCGCCGCCGAGCGGTGGCCCGCGCACGACGGCCGGATCGGGGTTGGCGTGAGCTCGTTCGGCATGGGCGGCGCCAACGCACATCTGGTGATGCAGGACGTCCCCCAGGTGGAGAGCCTCCGAGCCGGTGGCGGGAGGCCGGCGGTCGTAGAGGGACACGAGTCCGAGCCGCCGGTGGGTCACCAGTCTGAGCCGGCGGGTCAGCACGAGCCGGCGGTGGGAGATGAGCCCGACCCGCCGGCGCCGGAGGTCTTTGCGCTGCTGGTTTCCGGCCGGGGCGAAAGCGCGTTGCGGGCGCAGGCGGAGCGTCTACGCGAGCACCTGCTGAAGGGATCGGCGCCAAGTGTGGTGGATGTGGCGTTCTCACTGGCATGCGCTCGGACGCAGTTTGAGACCCGTGGAGCCGTGGTGGGCGGCGATCGCGTCGCGCTGCTCGACGGTCTCGAGGCGCTGTCGCGGGGGGAGCCGGGGACGGGCGTCTTCGAAGGCTCGGTCGGCGCCGGCAAGACGGCTTTCATGTTCACCGGTCAGGGCGCCCAGCGCGCCGGCATGGGCTCGGAGCTCCATCGGTCGTTCCCCGTCTTTGCGGATGCGCTGGACACGGTTTGCATGGAGCTCGATCGCCAGCTCGGCAGGCCGCTGCAAGAGCTGCTGTTCGCGGCCGAAGGCTCGCCCGAGGCGGCGCTGCTTGACGAGACCGCGTACACCCAGGCGAGTCTGTTCGCGCTGGAGGTGGCGCTCTTCCGATTGGTGGAGACGTTCGGTGTGAAGCCGGACATGCTGATCGGCCACTCGATCGGCGAGATTACGGCCGCCTACGTCGCCGGGGTCTTCTCGCTCGCGGACGCCTGTGCGCTGGTGTGCGCGCGGGGACGGCTGATGGGAGCGCTGCCCGCGGGCGGGGCGATGCTGGCGCTGGAAGCCACCGAGGAGGAGGCGCGCGCGAGCCTCGTGGATCTGGCGGGGCGCGTGTCGCTGGCCGCGGTGAACGGGCCGCGGGCAATCGTGGTCTCCGGGGAGCAGCGGGCAATCGAGCGGCTGGCTGGGGAATGGCGCGAGCGGGGCCGTAGAACCAAGCGCCTGCGCGTGAGTCACGCCTTCCACTCCCAGCTGATGGAGCCGATGTTGGAGGCCTTTGGCGAGGTGGTGAGCGGCCTACGGCTGAGCGCTCCGCGGATCCCGATCGTCTCGAACGTGACGGGGGGCGTGCTCGGCGAGGAGCTGTGCGCCCCCGACTACTGGGTGCGGCACGTACGCGAGACGGTGCGGTTTGCCGACGGCATCGCTGCCCTGGAGGCCGCCGGCGTTCGGAGCTTCCTGGAGCTGGGCCCCGACGGGGCGTTGTGTGCCGCGGCGCGCGAGTCTCTGGACGCCGACGCTCGCGAGCGTGCCCTGCTCGTGCCGGCGCTGCGCGCGCGATGCGCGGAGACAGAGGCCTTCGCGGAGCTCCTCGCCCGCGCGCACGTGGCGGGCGTGCAGGTCGATTGGGATGCCTTTTTCGCCGGTCGCGCCGCGCGCCGCGTCGAGCTTCCTAGCTATGCCTTCCAGCGCAAGCGCTACTGGCTGGAGCCCCATGGCGACCTTGACCTGCCCGGACGGGCTCTGGCCGGCGCGCCGCCGGCGCCCTCGAGCCATGCGGGGTCGCCGGAGCGCTCCGGGCAAGATCGGGGAGGCGCGTTGGGGCGGCGTCTGGCGGACGTGCCGCGGCAGGAGTGGGATGGGGTGGCGCTGGGTCTGGTGCGCGGCCAGCTGGCGGAGGTGCTGGGACACGAGTCGGCCGCCGAGGTGGATCCAGGACGCGCGTTCAAGGAGCTTGGACTGGACTCGTTGGGCGCGGAAGCTCTGCGCAACCGCCTGATGGAGACCACCGGCCTGCGACTGCCGGCGACGCTCGCGTTCGACCATCCGAGCGCGGCGGCGATTGCCGGGTTCCTCTGCGCACTGGTGGATGGCGGGGGATCCAGTGTGGATGTCCTGCGCGCAGCGGCGAGAAGCGGCGGAGCCGGCTTGGACGAGCCGATCGCGATCGTCGGGATGAGCTGCAGGTATCCGGGGCCGGTCAGCAGCCCGGAGGAGCTGTGGCAGCTGGTGGCGCGCGACGGCGACGCGATCGGGGCGCTCCCCGAGGATCGCGGCTGGGATTTGGAGCGGCTGTTCGACCCCGATCCGGATCGCCAGGGCGCCAGCTACGCGCGCGGAGGTGGATTCATCCATGACGCGGCCCACTTCGATGCCGGCTTCTTCGGCATCGGTCCGCGGGAGGCGGTGGCGATGGACCCCCAGCAGCGGCTGCTGCTGGAAGCGGCGTGGGAGGCGTTGGAGGATGCCGGAATCGATCCGGCGTCGCTGCGCGGCAGCCAAACCGGGGTGTTCGCCGGGATGAGCCTGCAGGACTACCTCGCGCTGCAGGATGCGGGTGCCGTGGAGGCCGAGGGCTTCCGCCTGACGGGCGCTCTGGGCAGCGTGCTCTCCGGTCGCGTGGCCTACACGCTCGGGTTCGAGGGCCCGGCGGTATCGGTCGACACCGCGTGCTCCTCGTCGCTGGTGGCGTTGCATCTGGCGTGCCAGGCGGTGCGTAACGGGGAGTGCTCGCTGGCGCTGGCGGGGGGTGTGACGTTGATGGCGAGCCCGGCGATGCTGATCGAGTTCAGCCGCCAGCGGGGGCTGTCGGTGGACGGACGGTGCCGCTCGTTCGCGGCCGGCGGGGAAGGCGTGGGCTGGTCGGAGGGGGCCGGGCTGCTGGTGCTGGAGCGGCTCTCGGATGCGCGCCGGGAGGGGCATCGGGTGCTGGCGGTGGTACGCGGCAGCGCCATCAACCAGGATGGCGCCAGCAACGGCCTGACGGCGCCCAACGGCCCGTCGCAGGAGCGCGTGATTCGCCGGGCGCTCGCCGACGCGGACCTCTCACCCGCGGATGTGGACGCGGTGGAGGCGCATGGCACGGGCACCCGGCTGGGCGATCCGATCGAGGCGCAGGCACTGCTGGCGACATACGGGCGGGAGCGCCAGGCCGGCCCGCTGTGGTTGGGGTCGGTCAAGTCGAACATCGGGCACTCCCAGGCGGCGGCGGGCGTGGCCGGCGTGATCAAGATGGTGAAGGCATTCGAGCACGGGCTGCTGCCGCGGACCCTGCACGTGGACTCGCCCTCCCCGCACGTGGATTGGTCGGCCGGCGAGGTGGAGCTGCTCACCGAGCCGCGGGAGTGGGGCGCGGGCGAGCGGGTGCGACGCGCGGGCGTGTCGTCGTTCGGCATCAGCGGCACCAATGCGCATGTGATCTTGGAGGAGCCGCCGCAGGCCGGCGAGACGCTCGCCGGGGCCGATGCGTGGGGTTGTGGTGTGGTGCCGCTGATGGTGTCGGGGCGGGGTGGGGGGGCGCTGTCTGGTCAGGCGGAGCGGCTGCGTGAGCTTCTGGTGGAGCGTCCGGAGTCGGGCTCCTTGGGTGAGGATGCGGGCTTGTTGGATGTGGCGTTCTCGCTGGCGGGGCGGGCGGTGCTGGAGGATCGCGGTGTGGTGCTGGGCGGTGATCGCGCTGGGTTGGTCGAGGGGCTCGGGGTGTTGGCCGGCGGCGGCGTCGGTGAGCGGGTCGTGCGGGGTGTGGCGCGGGAGGGCAGGCCGGTGTTTGTGTTCCCGGGGCAGGGTGCGCAGTGGGAGGGCATGGCGGTGGAGCTGCTCGATTCCTCGCCGGCGTTCGGGGATTCCCTCAGGGCGTGTGGGCGGGCGCTCGAGGAGCTTGTGGATTGGCGGGTGGAGGATGTGTTGCGTGGTGTGAAGGGCGCGCCGGGGTTGGAGCGGGTGGATGTGGTGCAGCCGGTGTCGTTCGCGGTGATGGTGGCGTTGGCGGGGTTGTGGCGCTCGTTTGGTGTGCAGCCGGCGGTGGTGGTGGGGCATTCGCAGGGTGAGATCGCGGCTGCGTGTGTGGCTGGTGGTTTGTCGCTTGGGGATGCGGCGCGGGTGGTGGTGTTGCGCAGTCGTTTGTTGGGTGAGGTGTTGGCGGGTCGGGGTGGGATGGTGAGTGTGGCGCTCGGTGTGGAGCGGGTGCAGGAGCGTCTTGCGGGCTGGGGTGGGCGGTTGAGCCTGGCCGCGGTGAATGGTCCGTCGGCGGTGGTGGTGTCGGGTGAGACGCGGGCGTTGGATGAGCTCTTGGAGGGGTGTGAGAGGGATGGTGTGTGGGCGCGGCGGGTGGCGGTTGATTACGCGTCGCATTCGGCGGCGGTCGAGGAGTTGCGCGATCAGCTGATCGAGGCGCTCGAGGGGATCGAGCCGGTGTCGTGCGGTGTGCCGTTCTTCTCGACCGCGACGGGTGGGTTCTTCGACACCGCGGGCTTGGATGGGGAGTACTGGTACAGGAGTTTGCGTGAGCGGGTGAGGTTCGAGGAGGCGGTGCGAGCGCTCGCACCGGAGACGATCGCGTTCATCGAGGTGAGTCCGCATCCGGTGTTGGGTGTCGCGGTGCGGGAGACGCTCGAGGATCTCGGGGTCGATGAGCGCGTCGGGGTGCTGGGTTCGCTGCGGCGCGGTGAGGGTGGCCTTGAGCGGTTCGTCGAGTCGCTGGCGGAGGCGTGGGTGGTGGGCGCCCCGGTTGACTGGCGTGGGCTCTTCGCCGGTAGCGGCGCGCAACGGGTCGATCTGCCGCGTTATGCATTTCAGCGTGAGCGCTACTGGCTGAGCTCGGGAGCCGGTGTGGGCGATGTGAGTGGCGCCGGCTTGGGTGTGGCCGATCATCCGCTGCTGGGCGCGGCGGTGCAGGTGGCAGGCGGCGAGGGGTGGCTGTTCACCGGGCGGCTGTCACTCGACACCCACCCGTGGCTCGCCGATCACGCGGTGCTGGACACGGTGTTGCTGCCGGGAACCGGTTTCCTGGAGTTGGTGTTGGCGGCAGGTCGCGCCGTTGGCTGTGAGGGCGTGGAGGAGCTGACGCTCGAAGCGCCGCTGCTGCTCGCCGCGGAGGGCGCGGTGCAGCTGCAGGTGTCGGTTGGGGAGCCCGAAGAGGACGGTCGCCGCGAGATCGCGGTCTACTCGCGGCCGCAGGCACGAACCGAGGGCGGCGATCGGCAGGGGGAGGAGGCAGGGGGCTGGACGCGGCACGCAAGCGGAACGCTGCTGGCCGAAACGGGGGTGCTCGCCTCAGGCGAGCGTCTCCCGGCTTCGGTCGAAACGGGGATGCTCGTCGCGGGCGACACCGAGGGGCTTGGGTCGCAGTGGCCCCCCGCCGGTGCGCAGGAGCTTGACGTCGAGCTCCTCTACGACCGCCTGGCCGAGACCGGGTTTGGTTATGGCCCGATGTTCCAGGGCGTCCAAGCGGCGTGGCACAGGGATGCGGAGATTTTCGCCGAGGTGGCCCTCGGTGAAGAGGCTGCCGCTCAGGCCGCGAGCTTCGGCGTGCACCCCGCACTCCTGGACGCGGCGCTGCACGCCGGACTGTCGCGGTGGGGCGAGGAGCTGCAGGCGGATGGGGTGATTCTCCCCTTCGCGCTCGGCGGCGTGTGTCTGCATCGCGAAGGCGCGTCCTCGCTGCGGGTGTGTCTCACGCGCGGTGAGAACGGTGCGCGGATGACGGCGTTCGACGAGACGGGGAAGCGCGTCCTGTCGATCGCTTCGCTCGTGTTCCGGCCGATCGAGCCCGGACGGCTCCTCGGCGCCCGCCGAGCAGGCGGTGGCGACTCCCTGCATCGACTCGAGTGGGTCGAGCTGCAGGCCCCCGAACATGATGGTGGGGTTCCTCGCTGCGCGCTGCTCGGCGATCTCGATCTGGCCGGTGTGGAGGGTGAGCGCCACCGGGGACTGGACGAGCTGGTGCGGGCGATCGCAGGCGGCTCGCCGGCTCCCGAGGTGATCTTCGCCGCCGTGCCCACCGACAGCGGCGATCGGAATACGGCGCGGACCGCACGCGCGGCTGTGGGGGAGACGCTCGAGCTGTTGCAGGCATGGCTGGCCGAGGCGGCGCTGGCGGATTCGCGGCTTGTGCTGCTGAGCGGTGGCGCGGTGGCGGTCGCGGCGGGCGAGGTCCCCGATCCTGTCGGAGCATCGGTGTGGGGCCTGCTGCGCAGCGCGCAATCAGAGCACCCGGGCCGCCTCCTGATCGTTGACACCGACCCGGTCTCCGGCGGCGAATCGGAAAGTGCCGGCGGCGAATCGGAAAGTGCGAGCGGCGAATCGGAGCGGCCAGGCGGTGATGTGGGGTGGTCGAAGCTGTTGGCCGCCGATGAGCCCCAGGTGGCGTTGCGCGGGCACAGGGCCTACGTGCCACGGCTGACGGCGCTCGAGGATGCGCGGCCTCTGGCGGCTCCCTCCGGCGAGACGCGCTGGCATCTGGGGAGCGCTCGCAAGGGGACCTTCGAGGATCTGGCGCTGATCCCGAGCCAGCGAGCCTGGGCGCCGCTGGGCCCCGGGGAGGTCCGCGTCGCGGTGCACGCGGCCGGGGTGAACTTCCGCGATGTGTGGGTGGCGCTCGGGCTCGGGCGCGAGCGCGGTCAGACGACGATCGGCGGTGAGGGCGCGGGCGTGGTGCTCGAGGTTGGGGAGAGCGTGAGCGACCTCGCGCCCGGGGATCGCGTGATGGGCTTGATGGACGATGCGTTCGGGCCGGTGGCGGTCACCGACCGCGAGCTGGTGGTGCGGATGCCCGCGAGCTGGTCGTTCGTGCAGGGGGCGGCGATGCCGATCGTGTTCATGACCGCCTACTACGGGCTGCTCGACCTGGCCGGGCTGGCAGGCGGCGAGTCGCTGCTGATTCACTCCGCGGCGGGTGGCGTGGGGATGGCGGCGCTGCAGCTGGCGCGTCACCTCGGCGTGGAGGTGTTCGCGACCGCGAGTCCCGCCAAGGCGAGCGTGCTGGCCGAGCTCGGGCTCGACGCCGAGCACATCGGGTCCTCGCGCGATCTGGAGTTCGAGCAGAGGTTCCTGGACGCCACCGAAGGCGGGGGGGTGGACGTCGTCCTGAACTCGCTGACGCGCGAGTTCATCGACGCCTCTCTGAGCCTGCTCCCGCGGGGTGGGCGCTTCCTCGAGATGGGCAAGACGGATGTCCGCGACGCGGACCGGATCGCGGATGCACACGCCGATGTGCGCTACCGCGCGTTCGATCTGTACGAGGCGGGACCGCGGCGGATCCAGCAGATGCTGCAGGAGCTGCTGGGGCTGTTCGAGCGGGGCGTCCTCACGCACTCGCCGATCACCACCTGGGATGTGCGCCACGGGGTCGAGGCGTTTCGCTTCCTGCGGGAGGCCCGCCACATCGGCAAGATCGTGCTCACGATCCCCCAGCCCTTGAATCCCGAGGGCACGGTGCTGATCACCGGCGGCACGGGGGGTCTGGGGGCGCTCGTGGCGCGCCATCTGGCCTCCGAGCACGGCGCCGCGCACCTGCTGCTGGCGAGCCGTCGCGGGCTCGAGGCGGATGGCGCCGGGGCGTTGGTGGCCGAGCTCGGGGAGCTCGGCTGCGAGGCTCGGGTGGTCGCGTGCGACGTGGCCGATCGCATCCAGGCCGCGGACCTGATGGCCTCGATTCCGCGCGAGCATCCTCTGACCTCGGTGATCCACGCGGCGGGTGTGCTCGACGACGGTCTGATCGAGTCGATGAGCGCCGAGCAGCTCGAGCGCGTGATGCGTCCGAAGGTGGACGCGGCGCTGAACCTGCACGAGTTGACCGGTGAAGCGGACCTGGCCGAGTTCGTGTTGTTCTCTTCAGCGGTCGGTCTGCTCGGAGGCGCGGGGCAGGGTAACTACGTGGCCGCCAACGCGTTCTTGGATGCGCTGGCGCAGGTGCGCGCGGCGCGGGGGCTTGCCGGGCAGTCGCTCGCGTGGGGGTTGTGGGAGCAGGCGAGCGGCATGACAGGTGGCATGAGCGACGCCGACAGGGCGCGGATGGCGCGTCAGGGTCTCGCGGCGCTCTCCTCGTGCGAGGGCCTGGGACTGCTCGACCGAGCGAGGGACGCTGGGGGAGCATGCCTGGTGGCGGCGCGTCTGGAGATGGGAGGCTTGCGCGCCCAGGCACGTGTCGGTGTGCTGCCGACTCTGTTGAGCGGGCTGGTCCAAGCCCCATCCCGCCGGCGGCGTGGCGAGGGGGGCTCGCTGGCGCGCCGGCTGGCCGGCGTCCCCGAGAGCGAGTGGGAGCGGGTGGTGCTGGAGGTTGTGCGCACCCAGGTGGCGGCCGTGCTGAGGCACGATTCGCTCGCGGCGATCGATCCGGAGCGCGCCCTCAAAGATCAAGGGCTCGACTCGTTGGGCGCGGTGGAGCTGCGTACTCGCCTGGCGGCAGCCACGGGTTTGCGGCTGCCCGCGACGTTGGTGTTCGACCACCCGAGCTGCGACGCGATCGCCGCCTTCCTGCGCGCACAGGTGGACGAAGCCGACCCGGGCGCCGGCCTGGCGGGCGTGCGGGCGACCCGGGCGGACGCCGGCCTCGACGAGCCGATCGCGATTGTCGGGATGAGCTGTAGATATCCGGGGCCGGCCCGCACCCCCGAGGAGCTGTGGGAGCTGGTGGCGCAGGGCAGGGATGCGATATCCGGCCTGCCGCCGGATCGTGGCTGGGATCTCGCGAGGCTCTACGACCCGGATCCCGATCATCCCGGGACGAGCTACACCCAGAGGGGTGGGTTCATCGAGGGCGTGGGCGATTTCGACGCGGGCTTCTTCGGTATCAGCCCGCGCGAGGCGCTCGCGATGGACCCGCAGCAGCGGCTGCTGCTGGAGGTCGCCTGGGAGGCGTTGGAAGATGCCGGAATCGATCCGGCGTCGCTGCGTGGCAGCCAGACCGGCGTGTTCGCCGGAGCGAGCCTGCAGGATTACGTCGCGCCAAAGGATGCCGGTGTGGACGCGGGCGAGAGCTTCCGCCTGACCGGCTACCTGGGCAGCGTTCTCTCCGGCCGGGTGTCGTACACGTTCGGGTTCGAGGGCCCGGCTGTGTCGGTCGACACAGCCTGCTCCTCGTCGCTGGTGACGTTGCATCTGGCGTGTCAGGCGGTGCGGGGCGGGGAGTGCTCGCTGGCGCTGGCGGGCGGTGTGACGTTGATGACGAGCCCGGCGATGCTGATCGATTTCAGCCGCCAGCTGGGGCTGTCGGTGGACGGCAGGTGCAAGTCGTTCGCCGCGGGTGCGGATGGGACGAGCTTTGCCGACGGCGCCGGCCTGGTGGTGCTGGAGCGGCTCTCCGATGCGCAGCGACTTGGGCATCGGGTGCTGGCGGTGGTGCGTGGCAGCGCGGTCAATCAGGATGGAAAAAGCAACGGCCTGACCGCTCCCAACGGGCCGTCGCAGGAGCGGGTGATCCGTCGCGCGCTCGCGGACGCGGCACTGTCGCCGTCGGAGGTGGACGCCGTGGAGGCCCACGGCACGGGCACCAGTTTGGGCGATCCGATCGAGGCGCAGGCGCTGATCGCCACCTACGGGCAGCAACGGGCGGCCGGTCCGCTGTGGCTGGGCTCGCTCAAGTCGAACATCGGTCATTCCCAGGCGGCGGCTGGCGTGGCCGGGGTGATCAAGATGGTGAAGGCGTTCGAGCATGGTCTGCTGCCGCCCACCATCCACGTCGATGCGCCGACGCCGCACGTGGATTGGTCGGCCGGTGAGGTGGAGTTGTTGACCGAGCCGCGGGAGTGGGCCGCGGGTGAGCGTGTGCGGCGTGCCGGCGTGTCCTCTTTTGGGATCAGCGGCACGAACGCGCACGTGATCCTGGAGGAGCCACCGCGATCGCGGGTGCCAGAGGGAGTGGCCACGCCTGCGCGGACGGGGCTCTCTGGGATCGAGGTTGGCGCATCGGCTGCCGCCGGCGTCGAGCCGGTCGCGTCTGGTGGTGAGTGGTCCTGTGGTGTGACCCCTTTGGTGGTCTCGGGTCGGGGTTATTCGGGGTTGTGCGGTCAGGCGGATTCTCTGCGGGAGTTTTTGGTGGGTGCGCCCGATGCGGGCCTGTTGGATGTGGCGTTTTCGCTCGCGGGGCGGGCGGTGCTGGAGGATCGGGGTGTGGTGCTGGCCGAAGTCGGGAGACACCGGCCTGCGGCCGGAATCCCCGTTTCGGCCAGCGAGCGTGGGGAGTTGGTCGAGGGGCTCGAGGCGTTGGCTGGTGGTGGCGTCGCTGAGCAGGTTGTGCGGGGTGTGGCTGGCGGCGGTAGGCCGGTGTTTGTGTTCCCAGGGCAGGGTGCGCAGTGGGAGGGCATGGCGGTGGAGCTGCTCGATTCCTCGCCGGCGTTCGGGAATTCCCTCAGGGCGTGTGGGCGGGCGCTCGAGGAGCTTGTGGATTGGCGGGTGGAGGATGTGTTGCGTGGTGTGGAGGGCGCGCCCAGTCTCGAGCGGGTGGATGTGGTGCAGCCGGTGTCGTTCGCGGTGATGGTGGCGTTGGCGGGGTTGTGGCGCTCGTTTGGTGTGCAGCCGGGAGTGGTGGTGGGGCATTCGCAGGGTGAGATCGCGGCTGCGTGTGTGGCTGGTGGTTTGTCGCTTGGGGATGCGGCGCGGGTGGTGGTGTTGCGCAGTCGTTTGTTGGGTGAGGTGTTGGCGGGTCGGGGTGGGATGGTGAGTGTGGCGCTCGGTGTGGAGCGGGTGCAGGAGCGTCTTGCGGGTTGGGGTGGGCGGTTGTCGGTCGCGGCGGTGAATGGTCCGTCGGCGGTGGTGGTGTCGGGTGAGCCGGGCGCGCTCGATGAGCTCTTGGAGGGGTGTGAGAGGGATGGTGTGTGGGCGCGGCGTGTGGCGGTTGATTACGCGTCGCATTCGGTGGTGGTCGAGGAGTTGCGCGAGCGGTTGATCGAGGCGCTGGCGGGGATTGAGCCGGTGTCGTGCGGTGTGCCGTTCTTCTCGACCGCGACGGGTGGGTTCTTCGACACCGCGGGCTTGGATGGGGAGTACTGGTACCGGAGTTTGCGTGAGCGGGTGAGGTTCGAGGAGGCGGTGCGCGCGCTCGCGCCGGAGGCGTGTGCGTTCATTGAGGTGAGTCCGCATCCGGTGTTGGGTGTCGCGGTGCGCGAGACGCTCGAGGATCTCGGGGTCGATGAGCGCGTCGGGGTGCTGGGTTCGCTGCGGCGCGGTGAGGGTGGCCTTGAGCGATTTGTGGAGTCGCTGGCGGAGGCGTGGGTGGTGGGCGCGCCGGTTGACTGGAGTGGCTTCTTCGCGGGCAGCGGCGCGCGGCGGGTGGAGTTGCCGCGGTATGCGTTCCAGCGCGAGCGTTACTGGCTTGCGTCGAGGACCGGCGCGGGCGATGCCATGGGCATGGGGTTGGGGTCCGCGGACCATCCGCTGTTGGGTGCGGCGGTGCAGGTGGCGGGTGGCGAGGGGTGGTTGTTCACCGGCCGGCTGTCGCTCGACACTCACCCGTGGCTGTCGGATCATGCGGTGTCGGACACGGTGCTGCTGCCTGCCACGGGCTTCCTCGAGCTGGTGCTGGCGGCGGGTCGCGAGGTTGGGTGCGAGGACGTGGAGGAGCTCGCGCTCGAAGCGCCGCTGGTGCTCGCCCCGGGCGCCGCGGTCCAGTTGCAGGTCGCCCTCGGGGAGCCCGACGGTGAGGGTCGCCGCGAGGTGGGCGTCCACTCGCGGTCGCAGACTCGGCCCATCGATGGGTGGGAGGAGGGCGAAGCCGGTGGCTGGACGCGGCACGCGAGCGGTGTGCTGGCCGAAACGGGGATTCGAGCCGAAGGCGAGTGTCTCCCGGCTTCGGTCGAAACGGGGATTCGAGCCGAAGGCGAGTGTCTCCCGGCTTCGGTCGAGGCGGATGCGGCGATCGAGCGGCGGGGCGGAGCCGGCGCGGAGTCGCTGGGATCGCAGTGGCCGCCCGCGGACGCGCAGGAGCTCGATGTCGAGTTCCTCTACGACCGGCTCGCGGAGGCCGGGTTCAGCTACGGCCCGGCGTTCCAGGGCGTCCGCGCGGCGTGGCGTCTGGACGGCGAGATCTACGTCGAGGTCGCACTCGGGGAGAACGCCGCCGCGGAGGCTCACCGGTTCGGGATTCACCCCGCGCTTCTGGACGCCGCACTGCACGCCGGTGTGCTGGAGTGGGGCGCGGAGTTGAGCCCAGACGGCCACCAGGTGTTGCCGTTCTCGCTGGGTGGGGTGAGCTTGCGGCGCAAGGGGGTGTCCTCGCTGCGAGTCCGTCTGGCGCGTGGTGCGGGCAGCGAGGTGCGGGTGGCCGTGTTCGACGAGACCGGGGAGCTCGTGCTGTCGATCGGCTCGCTTGCGTTCCGGGCGCTCGAGGCGGGTCGGCTGGGCGGCGGACGTGACGGGGGCGGCTCGCTGCTCAAGAGCGTGTGGGTCGAGTTGCCTGCGCCGGTCCTCTCCACCCTCGTCTCCACCGCTCAGCTCAGTCTGGCGATTCTCGGCGAGCGCGAAGTCCCGCCGCGGGTGGCGGACGGCGGTGAGCGTTATCGCGATCCGGAGGAGCTTGCGCGGGCGATCGCGGACGGCGCGCCGGCGCCCGAGGCGGTGGTTGCGTACGTGTCGGCGAGTGCCGGCGGCGAGGGGCTCGCCGGCGTGGCGCGTGCGGGCGTGAAGGAGACCCTGGAGCTGTTGCGGGCATGGTTGGCGCAACCGGCGCTGGTGGACTCGCGGTTGGTGCTCGTCACGGCGGGCGCGGTTGCCGTGAGGGAGGGCGAGGTGCCCGATCTCCTCACCGCGCCGGTGTGGGGGTTGCTGCGCAGCGCCCAATCCGAGCATTCCGACCGCTTCCTGATTCTCGACGTCGAGCCCTCCGCCCCCGGAGCGGGCGATTCCAGGGAGGCGGAGCGCGACGGCGGTGAAAAAGCGCTCGACTGGGCTGCGCTGCTGGCGGCCGGGGAGCCGCAGCTGGCGCTTAGAGCCGGCAGCACGTTCGCGCCGCGACTGCAACGGGCTGACACCACGCCCGCCGAGCCCGCGTTCGACCCGGAGGGCACGGTGCTGATCACAGGTGGCACCGGAACCCTGGGAGCGGTCGTGGCTCGCCATCTGGCGAGCGAGCACGGGGCCCGACGTCTGCTGTTGGCGAGTCGTCGTGGCATCGAGGCCGAGGGCGCGAGTGCGCTCCTGAGTGAGCTCGCCGAGCTGGGGTGTGAAGCGAGGATCGTGGCGTGTGACGTCTGCGAGCGCGACCAGGTCCGGGAACTGCTCCAGTCGGTTGCGCCCGAGTGTCCGCTGACCGCCGTGATCCACACCGCCGGCGCGTTGCGGGACGGGACGATCGAGTCCTTGACCGCCGAGCAGGTGGACGAGGTGATGCGCCCGAAGGTCGATGCGGCGCTGCATCTGCACGAGCTCACGATGGATCTCGGGCTCTCCGAGTTTGTGCTGTTCTCCTCCGCGATGGGGGTGCTGGGTGGTGCGGGGCAGGGCAATTATGCGGCCGCGAATGCGTTTTTGGATGCGTTGGCGCAGGTGCGGCGGGCGCGGGGTGGAACCGGGGTGTCGCTTGCCTGGGGGCTGTGGGAGCAGGCGAGCGGTCTCACCGCCGGCCTCGGCGAGGCGGGCAGGGCCAGGTTCGCCCGTCAGGGGATCGCTCCGCTCACCTCCGCGCAGGCGTTGAGGTTGTTCGACGGCGGTAGGGGTGCAGGCGAGGCTTTGCTGGTGGCGGTGCGCCTGGATCGCGAGGGTTTGCGCGGGCTGGCGCGGGTGGGGGTGCTGCCACCGTTGTTGAGTGGCCTGGTGCGGGTGCCGGCGCGGCGGGAGCGTGGTGGCTCGCTGGCGCGCCGTCTGGCGGGGGTCCCGGCGGGCGAGTGGGATGCTTTGATTTTGGAGGTCGTGCGTGGCCAGGCGGCGGCCGTGCTCGGGCATGGCTCTCCCGCCACGATCGATCCTGAGCGGGCGTTCAAAGAGCTTGGACTCGATTCGTTGGGTGCGGTGGAATTGCGCGGTCGATTGACGCAGGTGACTGGGGTGCGTTTGCCGGCCACGCTGGTGTTCGATCATCCGAGCTGTGTGGCGGTCGCGAAGCTGCTGCGTTCGCGCGTGGAGGCTGTGGGGCGCGGCGTCGGCGCGCCGGCGCGTAGGAGCGCGAGTGTCGATGAGCCCGTCGCGATTGTCGGGATGAGCTGCCGCTACCCCGGTGGGGTGGCCACGCCGCAGGAGTTGTGGGAGCTGGTCGCGGAGGGCAGGGACGCGATCTCTGGATTCCCCGACGATCGTGGCTGGGATTTGGAGCGGTTGTATGACCCCGATCCCGATCGTGCGGGTACGAGCTATGCGCGCGACGGTGGGTTCGTCTATGACGCGGGCGATTTCGACGCGGGCTTTTTCGGCATCGGCCCGCGTGAGGCGCGGGCGATGGACCCGCAGCAGCGGCTGCTGCTGGAAGCCACGTGGGAGGCGCTGGAAGACGCCGGGATCGAGCCCGCGTCGCTGCGCGGGAGCCAGACCGGTGTGTTCACGGGTGTGATGTACAGCGATTACGGCCACGCCGGCGTGGGCTCGGGGAACGAGGAGTCGGAGGGTTATCTATTTGGCTCGACGGGGAGCGTGGTGTCGGGTCGGGTGGCGTATTCGTTCGGGTTCGAGGGTCCGGCGGTATCGGTCGATACGGCCTGCTCCTCGTCTTTGGTGGCGCTGCACCTGGCGTGTCAGGCGGTGCGTCAGGGCGAATGCTCGCTGGCGCTGGCAGGCGGTGTGACGGTGCTTTTCAACCCGTGGCTCTACGTCGGGTTCAGTCGCCAGCGGGGGCTCTCGCGGGATGGGCGGTGCAAGTCGTTCGCGGCGGGCGCGGACGGCACCGGCTTTTCCGAGGGGGCCGGGCTGCTGGTGCTGGAGCGTCTCTCCGATGCGCGGCGGCTCGGTCACCGGGTGCTCGCGGTGGTGCGTGGGAGCGCGGTCAACCAGGATGGCGCGAGCAACGGCCTGTCGGCGCCGAACGGCCCGTCGCAGGAACGCGTGATCCGCGGTGCGCTCGCCGAGGCGGGGCTCTCCGCGGGCGAGGTCGACGCCGTGGAGGCGCACGGCACGGGAACGACGTTGGGCGACCCGATCGAGGCGCAGGCACTGCTCGCGACCTACGGCCAGCAGCGGGAAGCCGGCCCGCTGTGGCTGGGGTCGATCAAGTCGAACATCGGTCACTCGCAGGCGGCGGCGGGTGCGGCCGGCGTGATCAAGATGGTGAAGGCGCTCGAGCACGGGCTGCTGCCGCGGACGTTGCACGTGGATCAGCCCTCGCCTCAGGTGGAATGGTCGGCGGGCGAGGTCGAGCTGCTCACAGAGTCACAACCATGGCCCGCGAGCAAGCGCCCGCGACGCGCCGGGGTCTCCTCGTTCGGCGCCAGCGGCACCAACGCGCATGTGATCTTGGAAGAGCCGCCGCGGGCGCCGGCCGGCGGTGTGGACGTTCAGGTGGAGTCCGACGGTGGTGTGTGGTCCTGTGGTGTGGTTCCGTTGGTGGTGTCAGGGCGAGGCGAGGCGGCGCTGCGCGGCCAGGCCGAGCGGCTGCGGGAGCTCCTGGAGCGCCCGGCGATGGATGTGTTGGACGTGGCGTTCTCGTTGGTCGAGGGTCGGGCGGTGTTGGAGGATCGTGGCGTGGTGTTGGCCGAAGTCGGGAGACACCGGCCTGCGGCCGGAATCCCCGTTTCGGCCAGCGAGCGTGGGGGGTTGCTCGAGGGGTTGAGTGCGTTGGCCGGTGGTGAAACGCGTGACGGGATCGTGCGGGGTCTCGCGCGTGGCGGCAGGCCGGTGTTCGTGTTCCCGGGGCAGGGTGCGCAGTGGGAGGGCATGGCGGTTGAGCTGCTGGATTCTTCGGAGGCGTTTGGCCGTGCGTTGAAGGAGTGCGAGGAAGCGTTTGAGGGGTTGGTGGATTGGCGGATCGAGGATGTGTTGCGGGGGGCGGAGGGTGCGCCCGGTCTCGAGCGGGTGGATGTGGTGCAGCCGGTGTCGTTCGCGGTGATGGTGGCGTTGGCTGGGTTGTGGCGCTCGTTTGGTGTCGAGCCGGGAGTGGTGGTGGGGCATTCGCAGGGTGAGATCGCGGCTGCGTGCGTGGCGGGCGGTCTTTCGCTTGGGGACGCGGCGCGGGTGGTGGTGTTGCGTAGCCGCTTGTTGGGTGAGGTGTTGGCGGGCCGGGGTGGAATGGTGTCGGTGGCGTTGAGCGTGGGCCGGGTCGAGGAGTTGTTGGCGGGTTGGGATGGGCGCTTGGGCGTGGCGGCGGTGAATGGTCCTTCGGCGGTGGTGGTGTCGGGTGAGGCGGGGGCGCTCGATGAGCTTTTGGAGGTTTGTGCGAGGGATGGTGTGTGGGCGCGGCGGGTGGCGGTGGACTATGCGTCGCATTCGGCGGCGGTGGAGGAGTTGCATGAGCGGTTGATCGAGGCGCTCGCGGGGATCGAGCCGGTGTCGTGTGGTGTGCCGTTTTTCTCGACCGCGACCGGTGAATTTCTTGACACGGCGGAGCTCGATGGGGGGTACTGGTATCGGAGCTTGCGCGAGCGGGTGCGGTTCGAGGAGGCGGTGCGTGCGCTGGCAGGGGATGCGAGCGCGTTGATCGAGGTGAGTCCGCACCCGGTGTTGGGTGTCGCGATGCGGGAGACCCTCGAGCATCTCGGGCTCGAGGAGCGTGTCGGGGTGGTTGGCTCTTTGCGGCGCGAGGAGGGTGGCCTTGGGCGGTTTGTCGAGTCGCTGGCGGATGCGTGGGTGTGCGGTGTGCCGGTCGACTGGCGCAGGTTTTTCGAGGGCAGCGGCGCGCGGCGGAGGGATTTGCCGCGGTATGCGTTCCAGCGTGAGCGCTACTGGCTTGCGTCGAGGGCTGGTGCAGGGGATGTGAGTGGCGCGGGGTTGGGTGCGGCGGATCATCCGCTGCTGGGTGCGGCGGTGCAGGTGGCAGGCGGCGAGGGGTGGTTGTTCACCGGCCGACTGTCGCTCGACACACATCCATGGCTGGCCGATCACGCGGTGCTGGATACCGTGCTGCTGCCGGGTACCGGGTTCCTGGAGCTGGTGTTGGCGGCCGGCCGTGCCGTCGGCTGTGAGGGCGTGGAGGAGCTCACGCTCGAAGCGCCGCTGGTGTTCCCCCCGGGCAGCGCGGTGCAGTTGCAGGTCGCGGTCGGAGAGCCCGATGGGGACGCTCGCCGCGAGGTCACGGTCTACAGCCGTTCGCAGTCTCGGGTGCAGGGCGCCGGGGAGGGCGATGAGACCGCTGGCTGGGCGTTGCACGCAAGTGGGGTGCTCGCGGAAACGGGTGTGGCTGTGGAGCAGCCGCATGGAGCGGGAGCGCCGCTGGGGTCGCAGTGGCCGCCGGCGGGCGCCGATGAGCTCGATGTCGAGTTCCTCTACGACCGGCTGGCGGAGGACGGATTCGGCTATGGCCCGGCGTTCCAGGGCGTCCGCGCGGCGTGGCGCGCCGGCGATGAGATCTACGCCGAAATCGCACTCGATGAAAGCACCACCGAAGAGGCCCTCCGATTCGGGATTCACCCCGCACTGCTCGACGCGGGGCTGCACAGCCTGTTTTTGCTGGACGGGGTGGACGCGCTTGATCATGGCGGCGTCGCGCTGCCGTTTTCGTTCAGCGGAGTGACCCTGCGACGAGCGGGCGCCGTCTCGCTCCGGGTGCGCCTCACCCGCGCGCCGGGCGACGCGCTGAGCCTGGCCGCGTTCGACCAAGCCGGAGAGCCTGTCCTCTCCATGCGCTCGGTAGCGATCCGCTCGATCGAGCCAAGCCAGCTCCCGCATGCCCGCGAGGAGAGCGGATATCGGTCGTTGCGTCGGCTGGGATGGATCGAGGCGCCGGTCGCCTCCGTCGTCGGTGGGCGGTCGTATCGGTGTGCGTTGTTGGGTGAGCTGGATCTGGCTGGGGTCGAGGCGGAGCGCCACGATGATCTCGCCGCGCTTGCCGCGGCGCTGGGGGATGGTGCGCCTGTGCCCGATGTGGTGTTCGTCACGGCGCCGGTTGAGCGTGTGGTCGGCGCCGCGTTCGTGGAGGATGGGGCCGGTGGCGTTGCGGAGGCTGCGCGTACGGGTGTGCAGCAGACGTTGACGTTGTTGCGGGAGTGGCTGGCTGCGTCGCCGTTGGGGGATGCGCGACTGGTGCTGTTGACGAATCGCGCGGTGGCCGTCGGGGAGGGTGAGGTGCCCGACCTCGCCGGCGCTTCGGTGTGGGGCTTGGTGCGTGGCGCGCAGGCTGAGCATCCCGGTCGGTTCTTGATCGTCGACGCCGATGCTGAGGGCCCGGGCATGGCCGACGACGGTGGGCGGTGGCAGGGTCTGTTGGACCTGGAGGAGCCGCAGTTGGCGGTACGTGGCGGTCGGGCGTTCGTGCCGCGGCTGATGGGGTTGGAGGATTCCGAGTTGCTGCGGACGCCCGTTGACGAGCGTCGCTGGCATCTGGCGAGCGGTTGTGGGGAGTCGCGGGGGACGCTGGGAGATTTGGCGCTGGTGAGGAGCGCGGGCGCATGGGAGCCGTTGGGCGCGGGTCAGGTACGTGTCGGCGTGCGTGCGGCTGGGTTGAATTTTAGGGATTTGTTCGTTGCGCTCGGCTTTTTGCCCGAGGTTACGATGGTCGGTTGCGAGGGCGCCGGTGTGGTGTTGGAGGTCGGCGAGGGTGTGAGCGATCTCGTGCCCGGCGAGCGGGTGATGGGGTTGATGGACGATGCGTTTGGGCCGGTGGCGGTGACCGAGCGCGAGCACGTCGTGTCGATGCCCGGGAACTGGTCGTTTGTCGAGGCCGCGTCGGTCCCGATTGTGTACCTGACGGCCTACTACGGGTTGGTCGACCTGGCCGGACTGCAGGGCGGCGAGTCGCTGCTGATCCACGCGGCGACCGGCGGCGTTGGCATGGCGGCTCTGCAGATCGCGCGGCATCTGGGCGTGGAGGTGTTCGCCACCGCGAGTCCGGCGAAGGCGGGCGTTCTTGCGGGGCTCGGTCTCGATCAGGAGCACATCGGCTCTTCGCGCGATTTGGAGTTCGAACAGCGGTTCCTGCACGCCACCGGCGGCGAGGGCGTGGACGTCGTCCTGAATTCGTTGACGCGGGAGTTCGTCGATGCGTCGCTTGGCCTGCTCCCGCGTGGTGGGCGCTTCATCGAGATGGGTAAGGCCGATATCCGCGACGCGGAGCGGGTCGGCCGGGAGCATCCCGGTGTGCGCTACCGCGCGTTCGATGCTCAGGAAGCCGGTCCCAAGCGGATTCAGGAGATACTGCGGGAGATCGTGGCTCTGTTCGAGCGGGGGGTGCTTGCTCACATCCCGATCGCCGCGTGGGATGTGCGTCGCGGGGTGGAGGCGTTCCGGTTCATGCGCGAGGCGCGTCACGTGGGCAAGATCGTGCTCACGGTTCCCCAGCCGGTGGATCCCGAGGGCACGGTTCTGATCACCGGCGGCACGGGTGGTCTCGGCGCGCTGGTGGCGCGCCATCTCGCCACTCGACATCGCGCCAAGCATCTGCTGCTTGCCAGTCGCAGCGGGCTCGATGCCGTGGGGGCCGACGAGCTGGTCGCGGAGCTGGGGGAGCTTGGCTGCGAGGCGCGCGTGGTGGCTTGCGATGCGGCTGAGCGCGAGCAGCTTCGGGCTCTGATCGACTCGGTGCCGGGAGCACATCCGTTGACCGCGGTGGTGCATACCGCCGGCGTGCTGGATGACGGCGTGATCGAGTCTTTGACGGCGGAGCAGGTGGAGCGGGTGATGCGCCCGAAGGTGGACGCGGCGTTGAACTTGCATGAGCTGACGGCGGGCATCGGGCTTTCCGAGTTCGTGTTGTTCTCGTCGGCCGCGGGGATGGTCGGTGGTGCGGGGCAGGGCAACTATGCGGCCGCCAACGCCTTCTTGGATGCGCTGGCTTGCGTACGTCAGGCGCAGGGGTTGGTGGGGCAGTCGCTTGCGTGGGGGTTGTGGGAGCAGGCGAGCGGCATGACCGGCGTTCTCGGTGAGGTCGAGCGGGCTCGGCTGCGCCGGTTGGGTGTGGCGCCGCTTGCTTCGCCGGAAGGTCTCGAGCTGTTCGATCGCGCCCGGAGTCTGGGTGGGGCGCAGCTGGTCGCGGCGCGTTTGGATCTCGCCGCGTTGCGGGCACAGGCGCGGACGGGCGTTGTGCCGGCGTTGCTGAGCGGCTTGGTGCGGGCGCCGGTGCGCCGGGAGCGTGGCGGTGCGGGGGGTTCGCTGGCGCGGCGTTTGGCGGGTGTGCCGGAGAGCGAGCGGGATGCGGTGGCACTGGAGGTCGTGCGTTCTCAGGTCGCGACGGTGCTGGGGCATGGTTCGGTCGAGGTGGTCGACGCGGAGCGCGCTTTCAAAGATCTCGGGTTCGATTCGCTGGGCGCGGTGGAGTTGCGCAACCGTCTCGTGCAGGCGACCGGCTTGCGTCTGCCCGCGACGCTTGTCTTCGACCATCCCAACTGCGTCGCGGTCGCGAAGTTCTTGCGATCGCTTGTCGAAGGGGTGAGTGGCAGTGCGGGCGGAGCCCAGGGCACAGCGCGCAGGATGGGGGTGGACGAGCCGATCGCGATCGTCGGGATGAGCTGCAGGTATCCAGGGCCCATCCGTACCCCGCAAGAGCTGTGGGAACTGGTCGCGGAGGGCAGAGACGCGATCTCGGGCTACCCGGTGGATCGCGGCTGGGACCTGGAGGCGCTGCGCGGCTCGGGTGCCGGAGTGGGTTACTCCAACGAAGGCGGGTTCATCTACGACGCGGGCGATTTCGACGCGGGCTTCTTCGGCATCGGCCCGCGCGAGGCGCTGGGGATGGATCCCCAGCAGCGGCTGTTGCTGGAAGGCACGTGGGAGGCGTTGGAAGACGCGGGGATCGACCCGCTGTCCTTGCGGGGCAGCCAGACGGGTGTGTTCGCGGGGACGAGCATGCAGGACTACTTCACGCCGCATGACGCCGACATCGGCAGGGGCGAGAGCGTTCGCTTGACGGGTTATCTGAGCAGCGTGTTGTCGGGTCGGGTGGCGTACACGTTCGGGTTCGAGGGTCCGGCGGTGTCGGTGGATACGGCGTGCTCATCCTCGCTGGTCGCGCTGCACCTTGCCTGCCAGGCGGTGCGCAACGGGGAGTGCTCGCTGGCGCTGGCAGGCGGCGTGACGGTGATGGCGAGCTCGGCGATGCTGATCGAGTTCGGGCATGAGGGCGGGGTGGCGGCGGATGGGCGGTGCAAGTCGTTTGCGGCGAGCGCGGGCGGGACGAGCCTGTCCGATGGTGCCGGCTTGCTGGTGTTGGAGCGGCTCTCGGACGCGCGGCGGTTGGGGCATCGGGTGTGGGCGGTGGTGCGCGGGAGCGCCGTCAACCAGGACGGCGCCAGCAACGGTTTGTCCGCGCCGAATGGCCCGTCGCAGGAGCGAGTGATCCGGCGGGCGCTTGCCGAGGCCGGGGTTCGGCCGGATGAGGTGTGTGCGGTGGAGGCGCACGGCACGGGTACGACGCTGGGCGATCCGATCGAGGCGCAGGCGGTGATCGCGGCCTACGGGCAGGAGCGTAAGACCGGTCCTTTGTGGCTGGGGTCGATCAAGTCGAACATCGGTCATTCGCAGGCGGCAGCGGGTGTGGCTGGGGTGATCAAGATGGTGAAGGCGCTCGAGCACGGACTGCTGCCGGCGACTTTGCACGTGGAGGAGCCCACGCCGCACGTGGATTGGTCGGCTGGTGAGGTGGAATTGCTGACTGCGCCGCGGGAGTGGCCCGCGGGTGAGCGTGTGCGGCGTGCGGGCGTGTCGTCGTTTGGGATCAGCGGCACGAATGCCCATGTGATCTTGGAGGAGCCTCCGCGCGAACAGGGTGTTGTTGTGCCGGGGGATGGGGATGTGGTGCCTGGCGGTGGGTGGTTGTGTGAGGTGCTGCCGTTGGTGGTGTCGGGTCGGGGTGAGGCGGGGTTGTGTGGTCAAGCGGGGCGGTTGCGGGAGCTCTTGCTCGAGCGTGGGGGTGTGGGCGCGGGGGAGGGGCAGGGGGAGGGCGAGTCCTCAGCGGGCGTGGATGGTGGTTTGTTGGATGTGGCGTTTTCGCTGGTTGAGGGTCGGGCGGCGCTGGAGGATCGTGGTGTGGTGTTGGGCCGTGAGCGTGGGGGCTTGGCGGAGGGGTTGGGTGTGTTGGCCGGCGGTGAGGCGGGTGCGGGGGTCGTGCGGGGTCTCGCGCGTGGCGGCAGGCCGGTGTTCGTGTTTCCGGGGCAGGGTGCGCAGTGGGAGGGCATGGCGGTTGAGCTGTTGGATTCTTCGGCGGTGTTCCGGGATGCGTTGGGGGCCTGCGGACGGGCGTTGGAGGAGTTCGTGGATTGGCGGGTTGAGGATGTGTTGCGTGGTGTGGAGGGCGCGCCCAGCCTCGAGCGGGTGGATGTGGTGCAGCCGGTGTCGTTTGCGGTGATGGTGGCGTTGGCGGGGTTGTGGCGCTCGTTTGGCGTCGAGCCGGGGGTGGTGGTCGGGCATTCGCAGGGTGAGATCGCGGCTGCGTGTGTGGCGGGTGGCTTGTCGCTCCGGGACGCGGCGCGGGTGGTGGCGTTGCGTAGCCGGCTGTTGGGTGAGGTGCTGGCGGGCCGGGGTGGGATGGTGAGTGTGGCGCTGAATGTGGAGCGGGTGCAGGAGCGCCTTGTGGGTTGGGGTGGGCGTGTGGGTGTGGCGGCGGTGAATGGTCCGTCGGCGGTGGTGGTGTCGGGTGAGACTCAGGCGCTTGGGGAGTTTCTCGCTGCTTGCGAGGGCGATGGTGTGTGGGCGCGGCGGGTGGCGGTGGATTACGCGTCGCATTCGGCGGCGGTCGAGGAGTTGCGCGATCGATTGGTTGAGGCGCTCGCGGGGATCGAGCCGGTGTCGTGTGGTGTGCCGTTCTTCTCGACCGCGACGGGAGCGCTTTTGGATGCGGCGGAGCTCGACGGGGAGTACTGGTATCGCAGTTTGCGTGAGCGGGTGCGGTTCGAGGAGGCCGTGCGTGCGCTCGCGCCGGAGGCGAACGCGTTCATCGAGGTGAGCCCGCACCCGGTGTTGGGTGTCGCCGTGGAGGAGACGCTCGAGCAGCTGGGGGTCGAGGGGCGTGTCGGGGTGGTCGGCTCGTTGCGGCGCGGCGAGGGTGGCCCGGAGCGGTTCGTGGAGTCCCTGGCGCAGGCGTGGGTGTGTGGCGTGCCAGTCGATTGGCGCGGGCTGTTCGCCGGTAGCGGCGCAGGGCGGGTGGAGTTGCCGAAATACGCGTTCCAGCGCGAGCGTTACTGGCTCACGCCGAAGGCCGGTGCGGGCGACGCCAGTGGGATGGGGTTGGGGGCCGCGGACCACCCGCTGCTGGGCGCGGCGGTGCAGGTCGCGGGTGGTGAGGGGTGGTTGTTCACGGGTCGTCTGTCGCTCGATACGCACCCGTGGCTCGCAGACCACGCGGTCCTGGACACCGTGTTGCTGCCGGGAACCGCGTTCTTGGAGTTGGTGTTGGCGGCTGCTCGACAGGTCGGCTGCGAGCGTGTGCGGGAGCTCACGCTCGAAGCGCCGCTGGTCCTGGAGCGCGGCGCCGCCGTGCAGTTGCAGATCGCCCTCGGGGAGCCCGATGGGGACGGTCACCGCGAGGTGAACGTCTACTCCCGAGCGCAGTCTCGGGTGCAGGGCGCCGGGGAAGATGGCGAAGCCGGCGGCTGGACGCGGCATGCGAACGGTGCGCTCGCGGATGGCGGCGTGTTCGCGGCCACACGTGTGGTTGGTGGGCGGCAGGGCGGCGCGGGAGAGTCGTTGGGGTCGCAGTGGCCGCCCGCGGGCGCTGAGGTGCTCGATGTCGAGTTCCTCTACGACCGTCTCTCGGAGGCCGGATTCGGCTATGGCCCCGTATTCCAGGGCGTCCGCGCGGCGTGGCGCACCGACGACGAGATCTACGCCGAGATCGCGCTCGAGGAGGGCGCTGCCGAGGAGGCACCCCGGTTTGGGATTCACCCCGCGCTCTTGGATGCGGGGTTGCACAGTCTGTTCTTGTTGGATGGGGTGGGCGCGCTCGAGGATGGCGGCGTCGCGCTGCCGTTCTCGCTCGGCGAGGTGAGCCTGCGGCGAGCGGGCGCCAGCTCGCTGCGGGTGCGCCTGGCGCGCGGTGAGGGCAGTGCGATGAGCGTGGCCGCGTTCGACGAGGCGGGGGAGCTCGTGTTGTCGATCGGTTCGCTTGTGCTGCGGCCGCTTGAGGCGGGTCGGTTGGGTGGCGTTCTTGACGAGGGTGGTTCGCTGCTCAAGAGCGTGTGGGTTGAGTTGGCTGTGCCCGCCGTCTCTACCGCGCGGCTCAGCCTGGCGATGCTCGGCGACTGTGAGGTCCCGATACGGGTACCGGCCGTCGGCGAGAGTTATGCGGGTTTGGCGGAGCTTTTGCGGGCGGTCGCGGATGGCACGCCGGTGCCTGATGCTGTGTTCGTGCCTGTGCCGGTGGGTGACGCTGTCGAGGAGCCGGCCGGGGCTGCGCGTGCGGCGGTGAAGGAGACGCTCGAGCTGTTGCAGGCGTGGTTGGCGCAGCCGGCGCTGGTGGATTCGAGGCTGGTGTTCGTCACGATGGGCGCGGTTCCCGTGGGGGAGGATGAGGTTCCCGAGCTTGCCGGCGCGTCGGTGTGCGGATTGCTGCGCAGCGCGCAGTCTGAGCATCCCGATCGCTTCCTGATGGTCGATGTCGAGCCGTCTCGCTCCGGGTCCGGAGACTCTGAGGAGACCGAGCGCGGTGGCGGTGAGGCAGCGTTCGACTGGGCTGAGTCGTCTGGCGCCGGGGGAGCGTTTGGTTGGGCGGAGCTGCTGGCGGCTGGGGAGCCGCAGCTGGCGATCAGGAACGGACAGGCATTCGCGCCGCGCCTGCAGAGGGTTGAGGGGGTCCCGCGCGCTGTGCCCGTGCTCGACCCGGAGGGCACGGTGCTGATCACGGGCGGCACCGGGACCCTGGGCGCTCTCGTGGCACGCCATCTGGCGAGCGAGCATGGGGTGCGGCGTCTGTTGTTGGCGAGCCGTCGTGGTGTGGAGGCCGAGGGCGCGGTGGAGCTTGTGGGTGAGCTTGCCGAGCTTGGGTGCGAAGCGACGGTAGTGGCCTGTGATATCTGCGAGCGCGAGGAGGTCAGGGAGCTGCTCGAGTCGGTTGCACCCGAGTGTCCGCTGACTGCCGTGGTTCATGCGGCCGGCGCGCTGCGAGATGGGACGATCGAGTCTTTGACGGCCGAGCAGGTCGATGAGGCGATGCGTCCGAAGGTCGATGCGGCGCTCCATCTGCACGAGCTCACGGTGAATCTCGGGCTTTCCGAGTTTGTGTTGTTTTCCTCCGCGGCGGGGGTGTTGGGTGGCGCGGGGCAGGGGAACTATGCGGCGGGGAATGCGTTTTTGGATGCGTTGGCGCAGGTGCGGCGGGCGCGGGGCGAGGCTGGGGTGTCGCTGGCTTGGGGATTGTGGGAGCAGGCGAGCGGTCTCACCGGCGGTCTTGGGGAGGCCGGCAGGGCGAGGTTCGCCCGTCAGGGGATCGCTCCGCTCTCTTCCGCGGAGGCGTTGAGGCTGTTCGATGGCGGTAGGGGTACCGGCGAGGCATTGCTGGTGGCAGTGCGTTTGGATCGTGCGGGTCTGCGTGCGCTCGCGCGGGTGGGGGTGTTGGCGCCGTTGTTGAGTGGCTTGGTGCGGGTGTCCGCGCGGCGCGAGCGTGGCGGCGGTTCGTTGGCGCGGCAGCTGGCGGACGTGCCGAGCGGTGAATGGGACGCTTTGATCTTGGAGCTTGTGCGTGTCCAGGCGGCTGCTGTGCTTGGGCATGGTTCTCCCGCGGCGATCGATCCCGCGCGGGCGTTCAAAGAGCTTGGGTTCGATTCGTTGAGTGCGGTGGAATTGCGCGGCCGGTTGGCGCAGGTGACCGGGGTGCGGCTGCCGGCGACGCTGGTGTTCGATCATCCGAGCTGTGTGGCGGTCGCGAGATTTCTGCGTTCGCGTGTGGAGGGTCTGGAGCATGGTGTGGGGATCGCGGCGCGCCGGCGCGCGAGTGTGGGTGAGCCGATCGCGATCGTGGGGATGAGCTGTCGCTACCCCGGCGGGGTGGCCACGCCGCAGGCGTTGTGGGAGCTGGTCGCGGAGGGCCGGGATGCGATTGCCGGGTTCCCCGACGATCGTGGGTGGGATCTGGAGCGGTTGTATGACCCCGATCCCGATCATTTGGGTACGAGCTATGCGCGTGACGGTGGGTTCATCTATGACGCGGGCGATTTCGACGCGGGCTTTTTCGGTATCGGCCCGCGCGAGGCGCGGGCGATGGACCCGCAGCAGCGGCTGTTGCTGGAGGCCGCGTGGGAAGCGCTGGAAGACGCCGGGATCGAGCCGGCGTCGCTGCGGGGCAGCCAGACCGGTGTGTTCACGGGCGTGATGTACAGCGATTACGGGGTCGCGGGCGCCGGCTCGGGGGGTGAGGAGTCCGAGGGTTATCTGTTTGGCTCGACGGGGAGCGTGGTGTCGGGCCGGGTGGCGTACTCGTTTGGGTTCGAGGGTCCGGCCGTGTCGGTCGATACGGCCTGCTCCTCATCTTTGGTGGCGTTGCATCTGGCGTGTCAGGCGGTGCGTCAGGGTGAGTGCGAGTTGGCGTTGGCAGGCGGTGTGACGGTGATGTTCAGTCCGAGGCTCTATGTCGGGTTCAGTCGCCAGCGGGGGCTCTCGCGGGATGGGCGGTGCAGGTCGTTCGCAGCGGGCGCGGACGGCACGGGTTTTTCCGAGGGGGCCGGGCTGTTGGTGCTGGAGCGTCTCTCCGATGCGCGGCGGCTCGGTCACCGGGTGCTCGCGGTGGTGCGTGGGAGCGCGGTCAACCAGGATGGCGCGAGCAACGGCCTGTCGGCGCCGAACGGCCCGTCGCAGGAACGCGTGATCGGCAGTGCGCTCGCCGAGGCGGGGCTCTCGCCGAGCGAGGTCGACGCTGTGGAGGCGCACGGTACGGCTACGACGCTGGGCGATCCGATCGAGGCGCAGGCGCTGCTTGGGACCTACGGCCAGCAGCGGGAGACCGGCCCGCTGTGGCTGGGGTCGATCAAGTCGAACATCGGTCATTCGCAGGCGGCGGCGGGTGTGGCCGGCGTGATCAAGATGGTGAAGGCGCTGGAGCACGAACTGCTGCCTCGCACCCTGCACGTCGACGAGCCGACACCGCAGGTGGATTGGTCGGCGGGGGAGGTGAAGCTGCTGACCGAGTCCCAGCCATGGCTTGCGGGCGGGCGCCCGCGACGCGCGGGTGTCTCCTCGTTCGGCGCGAGCGGCACCAATGCGCACGTGGTGATCGAAGAGGCGCCGTCCGTCGAGGGAGGCGACCGGTCTGCGCTGTCGCCGGCCGGGAGCGAGGCCGCCCAAGGTGCGGTGGCGGTGGAGTACGGCGAGACGACCGCGCCCGTCGCGGCTTGGGAGCGCGTGCTGGCGCTGGCGGTGTCGGGTCGGGGTGCGGCGGCGCTGCGTGGCCAGGCCGAGCGGCTGGGGGAGCTCCTGCTGGAGCGCCCCGGGACAGATGCTTTGGATGTGGCGTTTTCGCTCGCGGGCCGGACGGCGTTCGAGAGTCGCGGTGTGGTGCTGGGTCGCGACCGTGCGGAGTTGGTCGAGGGGCTCGAGGCGTTGGCTGGCGGCGGTGTCGCTGAGCGGGTGGTGCGGGGTGTGGCTGGTGGTGGCAGGCCGGTGTTCGTGTTCCCGGGGCAGGGTGCGCAGTGGGAGGGGATGGCGGTGGAGCTGCTGGATTCCTCGCCGGTGTTTGGGGATGCCTTGAGGGCGTGTGGGGGGGCGCTCGAGGAGTTGGTGGATTGGCGGGTGGAGGATGTGTTGCGCGGTGTGGAGGGCGCGCCGGGGTTGGAGCGGGTGGATGTGGTGCAGCCGGTGTCGTTCGCGGTGATGGTCGCGCTGGCCGGGTTGTGGCGCTCGTTCGGTGTGGAGCCCGCGGTGGTGGTGGGGCATTCGCAGGGGGAGATCGCGGCTGCGTGTGTGGCCGGTGGGCTCTCGCTCCAGGACGCGGCAACGGTGGTGGTGTTGCGCAGTCGTCTGCTGGGCGAGGTGCTGGCCGGCCGGGGCGGGATGGTGTCGGTCGCGCTGGAGCTGGGCCGTGTGCGGGAGCGTCTTGCGCGCTGGGGTGGGCGTGTGGGTGTCGCGGCGGTGAATGGTCCCTCGGCGGTGGTTGTGTCCGGTGAGACCCGGGCACTCGATGAGTTTTTGGCTGCTTGTGAGGAGGATGGTGTGTGGGCGCGGCGGGTGGCGGTCGACTACGCCTCGCACTCGGTGGCGGTCGAGGCGCTGCGCGAGCAGCTGCTCGAGGCACTCGCGGGGATCGAGCCGGTGTCTTGCGGTGTGCCGTTTTTCTCGACCGCGACCGGTGAGCTCCTCGATACCGCGGAGCTAGACGGGGAGTACTGGTACCGCAGCCTGCGTGAGCGGGTGCGGTTCGAGGACGCCGTACGTGCCCTCGCGCCGGACGCGTGCGCGTTCGTCGAGGTCAGCCCGCACCCGGTGTTGACGGTCGCGGTGCGGGAGACCCTCGAGGATCTCGGGGTCGAGGAGCGTGTCGGGGTACTCGGCTCGCTGCGACGCGAGGAGGGTGGCCCGGAGCGGTTCGTGGAGTCCCTCGCCGAAGCATGGGTCGCGGGCGCCCCGGTGCAGTGGGGTGCATGCTTCGCGGGCAGCGACGCGCGGCCGGTGGAGCTGCCGAAATACGCGTTCCAGCGCGAGCGTTACTGGCTTACGCCGGTTGCCGGTGCGGGCGACGCACGCGGCATGGGGCTGGGCGCCTCGGATCACCCACTGCTCGGCGCGGCGGTGCAAGTCGCCGGCGGCGAGGGCTGGCTGTTCACGGGGCGCCTTTCACTCGACACTCACCCGTGGCTCGCCGACCATGCGGTCCTGGACACCGTGCTGCTCCCCGGCACCGCATTCCTCGAGCTGGCGCTGGCCGCCGGCCGGGAAGTCGGCTGCGAGAACGTGGAAGAGCTCACATTGCAGGCGCCACTGGTACTGGAACGAGGCGCCGCGACCCAGCTCCAAGTGGCTCTCGCCGAGCCCGATACCGAAGGCCGCCGCCAGGTCGCCGTCTACTCGCGAGCCCAAGCACAAGCCGAGACTCCCAAAGGGCAAGCGCACGAGGCCACCGGCGGCTGGACACGACACGCGAGTGGAACACTCGCGGGCCATGGCGTAGCCGCCGACGGCGACACACCCGCCGCGACCGATACGACGATCGAGCAGCGCGACGAAGCGGGCACGGAGCCGCTGGGATCGCAGTGGCCACCCGCCGGCGCGCAAGCGCTCGACGTCGAGTTCCTCTACGACCGCCTCGCGGAGGCCGGGTTCAGCTATGGCCCGGTATTCCAAGGCACACGCGCCGCGTGGCAGCGGGACCGCGAGATCTACGCCGAGATCGCACTCGACGAAGACGCCGCCGCTGACGCCGCGAGATATGCGATCCATCCCGCGCTGCTCGACGCCGCGCTGCACATCGGCCTGCTGGAATGGGGCGAAGAGTTGAGCCCCGACGGCCAGGCGCTGCCGTTCTCACTCGGCGGTGTGGCTCTACGACAAGGGGGCGCCACCTCGCTGCGGGTGCGCCTCGCACGCGCGCAGGACAACACGCTCGGCCTCGCCGCGTTCGATGAGGCCGGGGAACCCGTACTTTCCGTGCGCTCACTCGCGGTTCGCCCGCTCGAGGCGGGCATGCTCGCGCGGGCGCATCGTGGCGGCTACGACTCGCTGCACCGGCTGGAATGGGCCGAGGTGCCGACTCCCCCGGTGGCCGGCGAGCAGCCGCGACGCGTCGTGCTGCTCGGCGATCTCGAGCTGGCGGGCATCAATGGTGAGCGCCATGCGAGCCTCGGGGCGCTGATCGAGGCGATCGAGGCCGGCGCGCCCGCACCTGAGGTTGCCTTCCTAGCCGCGCCGGCGGGTGGGGTCGGGGAGCAGGTCGCGCCCGCGGCGCGCGCCGCTGTGCGCCAGACGCTCGAGCTGCTGCAGGCATGGCTTGCCTGTCCGGAGCTGTCGGACGCCTCGCTGGTGCTGCTCACGAGCGGGGCCGTGGCGATCGGCGAGGGGCAGGCGCCCGATCTCGTGACAGCGCCGCTGTGGGGACTGTTGCGGACGGCCCAATCCGAGCATCCCGGCAGCTTTCAGATCGTCGACCGCGATCCCGACGCCGCCGCGGCTTGCGGTGGCGTGGATTGGCAGGCGATGCTCGCGGCCGGGGAGCCGCAGCTGGCGGTGCGCGGCGAGCGGGTCTACGCGCCGCGGCTGGTGGCGCTGGAGGGGGGGCGTGGGGGCGCCAAGACGCTGCTCCCCCCGGCGGGAGAGGATCGCTGGCATCTGGCGGCCACGCGCCGCGGCACGCTCGACGATCTCGCGCTGATCGCGAACCCCCGCGCGCATGAGCCGCTGGGCCCCGGCCAGGTGCGGATCGCGGTGCACGCGGGGGGGCTGAACTTCCGTGACGTGCTGATCGCGCTCGGGCTCTACCCGGGCGAGGCGGTGATCGGCAGCGAGGGCGCCGGCGTGGTGCTGGAGGTGGGGGAGGGCGTGGACGGTCTCGCGCCGGGGGACCGGGTGATGGGTTTGATGCCGCAGGCGTTTGGGCCGGTGGCGGTGACCGAGCGCGAGCTGGTCGTCCCGATGCCCGCGGACTGGTCGTTCGTGCAGGCGGCGGCGGTGCCGATCGTGTTCCTGACGGCCTACTACGCGCTGGTCGATCTTGCGGGGCTGCAGCGTGGCGAGTCGCTGCTGATCCACGCGACGACGGGCGGCGTCGGCATGGCCGCGCTGCAGATCGCGCGCCATCTCGGCGCGGAGGTGTTCGCGACCGCGAGCCCCGCCAAGCTGGCGGTGCTGGCCGAGCTCGGGCTGGACTCCGAGCACGTCGGCTCCTCGCGCGATCTCGATTTCGAGCAGAAATTCGTGCGCGTGAGCGACGGCAGGGGCGTGGACGTCGTCTTGAACTCGCTCGCGCGCGAGTTCACCGACGCGTCGCTGCGGCTGCTGCCGCGAGGGGGGCGTTTCGTCGAGATGGGCAAGACCGATCTCCGCGACGCGGAGCGGATCGCCGAGCAGCACGCCGGTGTGCGCTACCGCGCGTTCGATCTCTCCGAGGCGGGGCCCGCTCGGATCCAGCAGATGCTGCGGGAGCTGCTCGATCTGTTCGAGCGGGGCATCCTCACCCACTGCCCGATCACGACCTGGGATGTGCGCCGTGGAGACGAGGCCTTTCGCTTCCTGCGTGAGGCCCGGCACGTCGGCAAGATCGTGCTCACGGTCCCGCGGCCGCGGGATCCGGATGGCACCGTGCTGATCACGGGGGGCACGGGCCGTCTGGGGGGGCTAGTGGCGCGTCACCTGGCCGCCGTGCGTGGCGCCAGGCACCTGCTGCTGGTCAGCCGTGGTGGGGCTGACGTGGAGGGTGCGAGCGAGCTGGTGGCCGAGCTGGCCGAGTTTGGCTGCGAGGCACGTGTGGCGGCGTGCGATGGCGCCGATCGCGATCAGGTCGCTGCGCTGATCGCCTCGATCCCCGTCGGGCGTCCGCTCACCTCGGTGATTCACGCGGCGGGTGTGCTCGACGATGGCCTGCTGGAGTCTCTGAGCGCCGAGCAGGTGGAGCGTGTGATGCGCCCGAAGGTGGACGCGGCGTTGCACCTGCACGAGCTGACCGAGGGTCTGGAGCTCGCCGAGTTCGTGCTGTTCTCATCGGCGGCCGGTCTGTTCGGTGGCGCGGGGCAGGGCAACTACGCGGCGGCGAATGCGTTCTTGGATGCGCTGGCGCACGCGCGCCAGGCGCGCGGGCTTGTCGGCCAGTCGCTCGCGTGGGGTCTGTGGGAGCAGGCGAGCGGCATGACCGGCGGCCTCGGCGAGGCAGGCCGGGCGCGGATGGCGCGCCAGGGACTGCTCGCGCTCGACAACGGTCCGGAGCTGTTCGACGTGGCCTGTGCCGTGAAGCACGCGCTGGTGCTGCCGGCGCGGCTGGATATGACGGCGCTGCGCGCTCAGGCCGCCACCGGGACGCTGCCGGCGCTGCTGCGCGAGATGGTGCGCCACACGGCCCGCCGGGAGCGCCGCACCGCGGGCTCGCTCGCGCGGGAGCTGACCGGCGTGCCGGAGGCCGAGCGCGAGGCGATCGTGCGGCAGCTGGTGTGCGCTCAGGCCGCCTCGGTGCTCGGGCACGATTCGCCGCATGCGATCGACGCTCAGCGGGCGTTCAAAGAGCTTGGGTTCGACTCGCTGGGGGCGGTCGAGCTGCGCAACCGGCTGGCCCAGGTGACCGGCCTGCGGCTCCCGTCGACGCTGATCTTCGACTACCCCAACGCCGTGGCGGTCGCCAACTACCTGATCCGCAAGGCGATCCCCGACGCCGGCGGGGGAGAGCGCGGGAGCGCCAGCGCGGTCGAGTCGGATATACGCCGGGTGCTGGAGTCGATCCCGATCGTCCGCCTGCGCGAGTCCGGCCTGTACGAGCAGCTGGTGAAGCTGGCGAGCAGCGCGCTCGGAGAGTCTCCGTCCACCAAGGAGGACCACGCCGCGATCGATGAGATGGACGCCGACACCCTGATCCGCATGACCTTCGGGGCCGAGGGTGCGTCCGAGGAGACGGGAGGCGAGGCATGAGCGGGGCCGACCGAAACCGGGATCCATCCGCCTCCGGCGAGCATTCCCGTTCCAGCCAACAGGTCGTGGAGGCGCTGCGCGCCTCCCTGAAGGAGCGCGAACAGCTGCGCCAGGAGAATCAGCGGCTGCACACCCGCGCGAGCGAGCCGATCGCGATCGTCGGCATGAGCTGCCGCTTCCCCGGTGGGGTCGGTTCGCCGCGGGAGCTGTGGGAGCTGTTGATCGCGGGTGGCGACGCGATCGGTGGCTTTCCCACCAATCGCGGTTGGGATCTCGAGCGCCTGTATGACCCCGACCCCGAGAGCCCGGGCACGACGTACACCCGCGAAGGGGGCTTCATCCACGACGCCGGCGACTTCGACGCCGGCTTCTTCGGCATTGGCGTGCACGAGGCGTTGGCGATGGATCCGCAACAGCGGCTGCTGCTGGAAGCCGCCTGGGAGGCGCTCGAGGATGCCGGGATCGACCCGCGGACTCTGCATGGCACGCGGGCGGGAGTGTTCGCCGGCGCCGGCACGTGCGACTACGAGCTGCGGGTTCCCGCCGAGCTCGAGGGGCTGCGGCTGAGCGGTACCGCCAGCAGCGTCGCGTCCGGTCGTGTGGCATACACCCTCGGGCTGGAGGGTCCCGCCGTGACCGTCGACACCGCCTGCTCCTCCTCGCTGGTGGCGATGCATCTCGCGTGCGCGGCGCTGCGCCAGGAGGAATGCTCGCTGGCGCTGGCGGGCGGTGTGACGGTGATGTCGAGCCCGCTGCTGTTCGTCGAGTTCGCCCGCCAGCGCGGCCTGGCCTCCGATGGGCGCTGCAAGGCCTTCTCGGCCGGGGCCGACGGCGCCGGCTTCGGCGAGGGCGCCGGCCTGGTGGTGCTGGAGCGCCTCTCCGAGGCGCACCGCAACGGGCACCGGGTGCTGGCGCTCGTGCGGGGCAGCGCGATCAATCAGGATGGAGCGAGCAATGGCCTGACGGCCCCCAACGGCCCATCCCAGGAACGGGTCATCCGCCAGGCGCTCGCCGGCGCCGGTCTCTGCAGCGACGACGTCGACGCGGTGGAGGCGCACGGCACCGGCACCACGCTCGGCGATCCGATCGAGGCCCACGCGCTGCTGGCCACCTACGGACAGCGGCCGGCCGACCGCCCGTTGCCGGTGGGGTCGATCAAGTCGAACATCGGCCACACCTCCGTCGCGGCCGGCGTTGGCGGCGTGATCAAGATGGTGATGGCGTTGCGCAACGAGCTGCTGCCGCAGACGCTGCACGTGGAGGAGCCCTCGCCCCACGTCGATTGGTCGGCGGGAGCGCTCGAGCTGCTCACGCAGGCGCGGGCGTGGCCCCGCGGCGAGCGTCCGCGCCGGGCGGGCGTGTCGTCGTTCGGAATCAGCGGCACCAACGCCCACATGATCCTCGAGGAGGCGCCGCCTGCCCCTGCGCGGGCGCAGGACCCGGCTCCCGGCGCGCCCGAGCTGCCGGCGTTGCCGTGGCTGGTGTCGGCCAAGAGCGAGCCGGCGTTGCGCGCGCAGGCGGCGCGCCTGCATGCCCATCTGGAGAGACACTCCGAGTGGGAGTCGCTGGACGTGGCGTTCTCGCTGGCGACCCGCCGGGCGCAGTTGGAGCGGCGTGCGGCGGTGCTGGGTGCCACCCGCGAGCAGTTGCTCGCCGGCCTGCGTGCGTTGTCGCGGGGTGAGTCTGCTGTGGGTGTGTTTGAGGAGGTTGTGTGTCCGGGTTTGACGGCGTTCATGTTCACTGGGCAGGGTGCGCAGCGGGTGGGGATGGGTCGCGAGCTGGGTGAGGTGTTCCCGGTGTTCGGCGAGGCTCTGGATGGGGTGTGTGGGGAGCTAGATCGGTTTTTGCCGCGGCCGTTGCGTGAGGTGTTGTTCGCGCAGGGGGGTTCTGCCGAGGCTGGGTTGTTGGATGGCACGGAGTTTGCGCAGGCGGGGTTGTTCGCGGTGGAGGTGGCGCTCTTCGGGCTGTTGGAGTCGTTTGGGGTGAGGCCTGATTTTGTGGTTGGTCATTCGATTGGGGAGCTTTCGGCGGCGTGTGTGGCGGGGGTGTTTTCGCTTGCGGATGCGTGTCGTTTGGTGGCGGCGCGGGGTCGGTTGATGGGTGCGTTGCCGGCGGGTGGGGGGATGCTGGCGGTGGAGGCTTCGGAGGAGGAGGTGCGGAGCGGGCTCGAAGGGTTTGAGGGGCGTTTGGCGGTTGCGGCTGTGAATGGTCCGCGGTCGGTGGTTGTCTCGGGTGAGGTGGGTGCGCTCGAGGAGTGGGGTGTGGGTTGGGTTGAGCGGGGTCGTAGGACGAGGCGTTTGCGTGTCAGTCATGCTTTTCACTCGCCGTTGATGGAGCCGATGCTCGCGGAGTTTCGGGAGGTCGCGGAGGGGGTCGAGTATGCGCCGGCGCGGATTCCGGTGGTGTCGAATGTGACGGGGCGGCTGGCTGTCGATGGTGAGCTGGAGTGTGGTGAGTATTGGGTGCGTCATGTGCGTGAGGCGGTGCGGTTCGCTGACGGTGTGGCGACGTTGCGGGCGGCGGGTGTGCGGCGTTTCTTGGAGCTTGGTCCGGATGGGGTGCTCGCGGCGATGGCTGGTGAGTGTCTGGGTGCGGATGTGGGCGAGGGGGTTGCCGGGGAGGGTGTGTTGTTGGTGGCTGCGTCGCATCGGGAGCGGCCTGAGGTGGAGACGTTTCTGGGGTTCCTTGGGCGGGCTCATTGTGCGGGTGTGGGGGTCGATTGGCCGGTGCTGTTGGGGGGGCGTGGCGCGCGCGAGGTCGATCTGCCGACGTATGCGTTCCAGCGCGAGCGCTTCTGGCTGCAGGCGCCGGCCGAGATGGGCGATCTGCGCGCGGCGGGGCTGCGCGCGGCCGGGCACCCGCTGCTCGGAGCGGTGGTGAACGTTGCGGGCGAGCGCGGGCAGTGGCTGTTCACCGGCCGCCTGTCGATCGACCATCAGCCGTGGGTGGGCGATCACGTGCTGCTCGACACGGTGGTCCTGCCGGGCACGGCGTTCATGGAGTTGGCGTTCGCCGCCGGCGCCGCGATCGGATGCGAGACGGTCGAGGAATTGACGCTGCAGGCTCCGCTCGTGCTGGAGGGTCCGGATGCCTTCGAGCTGCAGTTGCGGGTCGAGGAGGCCGACGAGGTGGGGCGCCGCACATTCGCGATCCACTCGCGTGCGCAGGAGGAGGCCGCGACTGAAGGCGATCCGGAGGGGGCCGCCTGGACGTGCCACGCCGGCGGCGTGCTGGCGCCGGAGCCATTCTCCGCCCCGTCGGAGCAGGTCGAGCGGCTGGCCGCGGAAGCGTGGCCACCCGAGGGCGCCACGCCGCTCGACGTCGAGGAGCTCTACGCGCGGCTGAGCGCCGGCGGGTTCGCCTATGGGCCGGCCTTCACCGGCATCCGGGCGGCGTGGCGACGGGGCGGAGAGCTCTTTACCGAGGTCGCGCTCGAGTGGCCGCACGCCGATGAGGCCGCGCGCTTTCAGATCCACCCGGCGCTGCTCGATGCGGCGCTGCAGGGCGGGGCGGTCCTTCTGCAAGAGGACGGGGAGGAGGAGGTCGGGGGGCGGGGAGCGATGCTGTTCAGCTGGAATGGCGTCCGTCGCCACGCCGCCGGCGCGTCCGTGCTGCGCGTGCGTTTGACCTCCGCCGAGGGGTCGGCCTTGAGCGTGGCGGCGCTCGACGAGCATGGCGCGCCGGTGGTGTCGGTCGATTCGCTCGCCTACCGGCGGGTGGAGGCGCGGCAGCTCGCCGGCGCCAAGTGGAGGGCGGAGGACTCGCTGTTCGGGGTGGAGTGGGTGGAGGCCGAGGGTGGCGCGGCGGGCGGGGACCGAAGCTGGGGGACACTCGCCTCTGGCGAGCGGGCGGGTGGGGTCCAGATCATCGGCCTGCACGTCGCGGTGCTCGGGGACCTCGACGCTCCGGGTGTCGAAGAGCGCTATGCGGATCTGCGGGCGCTGGGCGAGGCGGTCCGGGCAGGTGCGCCGGTGCCCGACGTGGTGCTCGCCGCCACGCCGACGGGCATGGCGTCTGCCCAGGACTGCGCGCTGGTGCCGGCGCCGGCGCCGGCACCAGCGGTGGGCAGGGATCGTGTTGTGCCGGCGCCCGCTTGCGGCGAGGCGGAGCTGGCAGAGCGGGTGCGCGCGGCGCTCGCGGACACCCTCGGGCTCCTCCAAGCGTGGTTTGGGGACGAGCGGCTGGCCACCGGGCGTCTGGCGCTCGTCAGCCGGGGCGCGGTCGCGGCGGACGAGGCGCAGACGCCGGGGTTGATGGAGGCCGCCTGCTGGGGTCTGTCGTGCAGCGCGCAGTCGGAGCACCCCGGGCGCCTGCTGCTGCTCGACATCGATGGCGGCGAGGCGTCGTGGCGGGCGCTGGCGGGCGCACTCTCCTCGGAGGAGCCGCGGCTGGCGCTGCGCGAGGGCCGGATCCACGTGCCGCGGCTGGTGCGGGTGGCGGCGGGGGTGCCCGCGGTGGATGAGTCGCAAGCGGCGCCCGGTGGGCAGTCGGCGGCTGAGGCCGCCGGTGCGCCGTGGGACCCGGAGGGCACGGTTTTGATCACGGGTGGCACCGGTGCGTTGGGCGCTCAGCTGGCGCGGCATCTGGCGCGGACGCACGGCGTGCGCCGGATGTTGCTGGTGAGCCGGAGCGGCGGTCAGGCGGCGGGCGCCGCCGAGCTCGAAGAAGAGCTGCGCGAGCTGGGATGCGAAGTCGAGGTGGTTGCGTGCGACGTGGGCGATCGCGACCAGCTGGCGGGTGTGCTCGCCTCGATCCCCGAGGCGCACCCGTTGCGCGTCGTGGTGCACGCCGCGGGCGTGCTGCAGGACGGTGTGATCGCGACGCTCTCCCCGGAGCGATTCGAGGGCGTGCTGGCTGCCAAGGTCGACGCGGCGCTGCACCTGCACGAGCTCACGCGGGAGCTGGAGCTGTCCGACTTCGTGTTGTTCTCGTCGTTCGCGGGGCTCGTCGGGTCTCCCGGGCAGGGCAACTACGCCGCGGCGAGCTCGTTCCTGGATGCGCTTGCGCAGCGGCGCCGCGCCGCGGGGCTGGTGGGCAGGTCGCTGGCCTGGGGTCCGTGGATCGGCGAGGGGGGGATGGTCGGCGACGTCGACGCGGCGGATCTCGCGCGGATGCAGCGTATGGGTGTGGCGCCGTTCTCGGCCGAGCAGGGACTCGAGCTCTTCGATCGGGCGCGCGCGGTGGCGAGGCCGTTGCTGGCGCCGGTGGCACTCAAGCCCGCCGCGCTGCGCCTGTACGCGCGGGCGGGGACGCTGCCGGCGTTGCTGTGGGGGCTGGTGCCGGCCGAGGCGCGTCGCGCCGGGGAGGTCGAGAGCTCACTCGCGCATCGCCTCAGGGAGCTGCCGGAGAGCGATTGGGATGGTGCGATCCTGGCGCTGGTATGCGGTCAGGTGGCGGCCGTGCGGGGGGACGAATCGCCGGGCGCGGTCGATCCTGAGCGGTCGTTCAGCGATTTGGGGTTCGACTCGCTGGATGCGGTCGAGTTGCGCAACCACCTCACGCGGGTGGCGGGGTTGAGTTTGCCCGCGACGCTGATCTTCGACTATCCAACCCCGGCCGCGGTCGCGCGGTATCTGCGCTCGCGTGTGCAGGAGAGTGCACATGGCGTGGCTGTGGCGCGCGGTGGTCGTGCGCGGCGGCGTTCGGAGGAGCCGATCGCGATTGTGGGGATGAGTTGTCGTTTCCCGGGTGGGGTGCGTTCTTCGCGGGAGTTGTGGGAGCTGGTGGCCGGTAGCGGGGACGCGATCGGTGGCTTCCCGGAGGATCGCGGCTGGGGGCTCGAGCGGTTGTATGACCCGGATCCTGATCGTCCTGGTACGTGTTATGCGCGGGAGGGGGGTTTCATCTACGACGTCGCCGAGTTCGACGCGCGCTTCTTCGGCATCGGCCCGCATGAGGCGTTGGCGATGGATCCGCAGCAGCGGCTGTTGCTGGAAGCGGCGTGGGAGTCCTTCGAGGATGCGCGCATCGATCCGGTCGCGCTGCGTGGCAGCGAGACCGGCGTGTTCGTCGGAGCCGGAGCGTCCACCTACTCCTCGCGTATGCCCGGCGAGCTCGAGAGCTTTGGACTGACGGGCACCACCTCCAGTGTCTTTTCGGGCCGGCTGGCTTATGTGTATGGGTTGGAGGGTCCGGCGGTGACGGTCGATACGGCGTGCTCGGCTTCGCTGGTGGCGCTGCATCTGGCGTGCACGGCGCTGCGCCAGGGCGAGTGCACGATGGCGCTGGCGGGCGGCGTCACGGTGATGACCAGCCCCGACGTGTATCTCGCCTTCGCGCGGCAGCGGGGTCTGGCGCCGGACGGGCGCTGCAAGGCGTTCGCCGACGCCGCCAACGGGGTGGCCCTGTCCGATGGTGCGGGTTTGGTGTTGTTGGAGCGTTTGTCGGATGCGCGTCGGGCGGGTCGTCGGGTGTTGGCGGTGGTGCGTGGTAGTGCGATTAATCAGGATGGGGCGAGTAATGGGTTGTCGGCGCCGAATGGTCCTTCGCAGGAGCGTGTGATTCGTGCGGCGCTTGCGGATGCGGGTTTGTCGCCGGGTGAGGTGGATGTGGTGGAGGGGCATGGGACGGGTACGACGCTTGGTGATCCGATTGAGGCGCAGGCGTTGTTGGCGACGTATGGGCGGGAGCGTGTGGGTGAGCCGTTGTGGTTGGGGTCGGTGAAGTCGAATATCGGTCATACAGGGTGTGGTGCTGGGGTGGCGGGTGTGATCAAGATGGTGGAGGCGTTGCGTAATGAGTTGTTGCCAGCGACGTTGCATGTGGATGCGCCTTCCTCGCATGTGGATTGGTCGGCGGGTGCGGTGCGGTTGTTGACTGAGCCGGTGGCGTGGCCGCGGGGTGAGCGTCCGCGGCGGGCGGGGGTCTCCTCGTTCGGGATCAGCGGTACCAATGGGCATCTGATCCTCGAAGAGGCCCCGCCCGTCTCGGTTGAGGCGCAGGAGCCTCCCCTGGAGGGCATTCCCGAGCTGCCGGTGTTGCCGTTGCTGCTGTCGGCCAAGAGCGAGCCGGCGTTGCGCGGGCAGGCGGGTCGCCTGTACTCACATCTGCAGGCTGACATCGGGGTGGCCCCGCTCGATGTCGCGCACACGCTCGCCAGCTATCGGGCGCGGTTGGAGCGTCGCGCGGTCGTGCTGGGCGGTGGGCGCGAGGGGTTGCTCGAGGGCCTGCGTGCGTTGTCGCGGGGTGAGTCTGCTGTGGGTGTGTTTGAGGAGGTTGTGTGTCCGGGTTTGACGGCGTTCATGTTCACTGGGCAGGGTGCGCAGCGGGTGGGGATGGGTCGCGAGCTGGGTGAGGTGTTCCCGGTGTTCGGCGAGGCTCTGGATGGGGTGTGTGGGGAGCTAGATCGGTTTTTGCCGCGGCCGTTGCGTGAGGTGTTGTTCGCGCAGGGGGGTTCTGCCGAGGCTGGGTTGTTGGATGGCACGGAGTTTGCGCAGGCGGGGTTGTTCGCGGTGGAGGTGGCGCTCTTCGGGCTGTTGGAGTCGTTTGGGGTGAGGCCTGATTTTGTGGTTGGTCATTCGATTGGGGAGCTTTCGGCGGCGTGTGTGGCGGGGGTGTTTTCGCTTGCGGATGCGTGTCGTTTGGTGGCGGCGCGGGGTCGGTTGATGGGTGCGTTGCCGGCGGGTGGGGGGATGCTGGCGGTGGAGGCTTCGGAGGAGGAGGTGCGGGGGGAGCTGGAAGGGTTTGAGGGGCGTTTGGCGGTTGCGGCTGTGAATGGTCCGCGGTCGGTGGTTGTCTCGGGTGAGGTGGGTGCGCTCGAGGAGTGGGGTGTGGGTTGGGTTGAGCGGGGTCGTAGGACGAGGCGTTTGCGTGTCAGTCATGCTTTTCACTCGCCGTTGATGGAGCCGATGCTCGCGGAGTTTCGGGAGGTCGCGGAGGGGGTCGAGTATGCGCCGGCGCGGATTCCGGTGGTGTCGAATGTGACGGGGCGGCTGGCTGTCGATGGTGAGCTGGAGTGTGGTGAGTATTGGGTGCGTCATGTGCGTGAGGCGGTGCGGTTCGCTGACGGTGTGGCGACGTTGCGGGCGGCGGGTGTGCGGCGTTTCTTGGAGCTTGGTCCGGATGGGGTGCTCGCGGCGATGGCTGGTGAGTGTCTGGGTGCGGATGTGGGCGAGGGGGTTGCCGGGGAGGGTGTGTTGTTGGTGGCTGCGTCGCATCGGGAGCGGCCTGAGGTGGAGACGTTTCTGGGGTTCCTTGGGCGGGCTCATTGTGCGGGTGTGGGGGTCGATTGGCCGGTGCTGTTGGGGGGGCGTGGCGCGCGCGAGGTCGATCTGCCGACGTATGCGTTCCAGCGCGAGCGCTTCTGGCTGGAGCCGCTTGTGGGCGCTGAGGGTTTGCGCTCGGCGGGGTTGCGCTCGGCGGGGCATCCGCTACTCGGAGCCTCGGTGCGGTTGGCGGGTGAGCGGGATGAGTGGTTGTTCACCGGCCGTCTGTCGAAGACCGCTCAACCATGGGTGGCGGAGCACGTGTTGATGGATGTCGCGGTGCTGCCGGGTACGGCGTATGTCGAGCTTGCGCTGACGGCGGGCGCTGAGATCGGGTGCGAGCTGTTGCGGGAGCTGACGCTGGAGGCGCCGCTGGTGCTCGGCGAGCGGGCGGTGCAGTTGCAGTTGCTGGTCGAGGAGCCCGACGAGTCCGGGCGGCGCGCGTTCGCGATCCACTCCCGGGCGCAGGAGGAGTCCGACGAGGAGGAGCACGAGGTCCCCGGCTGGATCAGGCACGCGACCGGGATGCTGGCGGACGGCGTCTCCGCCGCCCCGTCGGAGTCGATCAGGCGGCTGGCCGCCGAAGCGTGGCCACCCGAGGGCGCCACGCCGCTCGACGTCGACGAGCTCTACGACCGTCTTGCCGAGGTGGGGTTCGCCTACGGGCCGTCCTTCACCGGTATCAGGGCCGCGTGGCGGCGCGAAACGGAGCTGTTCGCCGAGATCGCCCTCGACCAGCAGACCGCCGCGGAGGCGACTCGCTATGGCATCCACCCGGCCCTGTTCGACGCCGCTGTACAGGGAGGGGCGACGATGCACGGCGCAGCGGACGCCACGGGCGGCAAAATGCTGTTCAGCTGGAGCGGCGTCCGCCGCTACCAGACGGGCGTTTCGGCGCTGCGCGTGTGTCTCTCGAGCAGCGGTGAGACCACCGGCAGCGTGACCGCGTTGGACGAGAACGGCGCGCCGGTGGTGTCGGTCGATGCGCTCTCCTACCGACCGGTCGAGGCGCGCCAGCTGATGAGTGCGGGGAGGAGGGCGCACGACAGCCTGTTCGGCGTGGAGTGGGTGGAGATCGAGAGTGGTTCGGCGAGTGAGGACCAAAGCCGGGAGACACTCGCCTCCGGCGAGCGGGCGGGTGGGGTCCAAATCATCGGCCAGCGCGTGGCGGTCCTCGGCGAGCTCGACGTCGTGGATACCGGGGAGCGCTACCCCGATCTGAGCGCGTTGGGTGAGGCGATTGAGGCTGGTAGGCCGGCTCCGGACATCTTGCTTGTCTCAGCGCCGAGCGGGGATGGAGAGCTGCTCGAACGGGTGCGCGCGGCGCTCGGAGACGCTTTGCGACTGCTTCAGAGTTGGCTCGGGGATGAGCGTTTGGCTTCCGTGCGTTTGGGGATCGTCAGCCGCGGTGCGGTTGCCGCGCGCGAAGGGGAGACGCCGGGGTTGGTGGAGGCCGCCTGCTGGGGTCTGGCGTGCAGCGCGCAGTCGGAGCATCCGGGACGGTTGTTGCTGCTCGATGTGGACGGGGGTGAGACGCCATGGCAGGCGTTGAGCGCCGCGCTGCGCTCGGGGGAGCCGCGGCTGGCGCTGCGCGAGGGCCGGATCCACGTGCCGCGGCTGGTGCGGGTGCCGGCGGGGGTACCTGCGGTGGATGAGTCGCAAGCGGCGCCCGGTGGGCAGTCGGCGGCTGAGGCCGCCGGTGCGCCGTGGGATCCGGAGGGCACGGTTTTGATCACTGGCGGTACGGGTGCGTTGGGCGCCCAGCTTGCGCGGCACCTGGTGAAAGCGCATGGCGCGCGTCACCTGTTGCTGGTGAGCCGTCGTGGTGGTGAGGCAGAGGGCGCCGCGGAGCTCGTCGAAGAGCTGCGTGAGCTGGGCTGCGAGGTCGAGGTGGCCGCGTGTGACGTGGCCGATCGCGAGCAGCTGGCCGCTGTGCTCGGCTCGATCTCCGAGGAGCATCCACTGCGTGTTGTGGTACATGCGGCCGGTGTCCTCGACGATGGTGTGATCGCGACGCTCCCACCGGAGCGGTTGGAGGGGGTGCTCGGGCCGAAGGTCGATGGCGCGGCGCATCTGGATGAGCTCACGCGCGGGCTCGAGCTGTCCGACTTCGTGCTGTTCTCGTCGTTCGCGGGGATCGTGGGCTCTCCGGGGCAGGGCAACTACGCGGCCGCCAACGCCTTCCTCGACGCGCTCGCCCAGCGGCGCGGCGCGGAGGGCTTGGTGGGGAGGTCTTTGGCGTGGGGTCCCTGGGAGGGGGGGATGGCCGGCGCGAGCGGCGCGGCGGATCTCGCGCGGATGCAGCGCATGGGCGTGGAGGCGTTCTCGGCCGAGCAGGGGCTCGAGCTTTTCGATCGGGCGCGCGCCGTGGCGAGGCCGTTGCTGGCGCCGGTGGCGCTCGGGACGGCCGCGCTGCGCTCACAGGCGCGGGCGGGAATGTTGCCGGCGTTGCTGTGGGGGCTCGTCCCGTCTGCTTCGCGTCGTGCCGGCGAGGCCGCCAGCTCGCTCGCGCGGCGGCTTCGAGAGTTGCCGCAGGCCGACTGGGATGCTGCGATTTTGGCGCTGGTGCGCGATCAGGTGGCGGTCGTGCGGGGCTTTGAGTCTGCGGGCGCGGTCGATCCTGAGCGGTCGTTCAGCGATTTGGGGTTCGACTCGCTGGATGCGGTCGAGTTGCGTAACCATCTCACGCGGGTGACGGGGTTGAGCTTGCCCGCGACGCTGGTCTTCGACTATCCGACACCGGCCGCAGTCGCGCGGCATGTGCGCTCGCGTGTGCAGGAGAGTGCACATGGCGTGGCTGTGGCGCGCGGTGGTCGTGCGCGGCGGCGTTCGGAGGAGCCGATCGCGATTGTGGGGATGAGTTGTCGTTTCCCGGGTGGGGTGCGTTCTTCGCGGGAGTTGTGGGAGCTGGTGGCCGGTGGCCGGGACGCGATCGGGGGCTTCCCGGAGGATCGCGGCTGGGATTTGGAGCGGTTGTATGACCCGGACGCGGATCGTCCTGGTACGTGTTACGCGCGGGAGGGGGGTTTCATCTATGACGTCGCCGAGTTCGACGCGCGCTTCTTCGGTATCAGCCCGCATGAGGCGTTGGCGATGGATCCGCAGCAGCGGCTGTTGCTGGAAGCGGCGTGGGAGTCCTTCGAGGATGCGCGCATCGATCCGGTGATGTTGCGCGGGAGCGAGACCGGCGTGTTCGTCGGAGCCGGGTCCTCGACCTATGCCTCGCGTGTGACCGGCGAGCTCGAGAGCATGCGTCTCACGGGTACGCTCTCCAGTGTCTTTTCGGGCCGGCTGGCTTATGTGTATGGGTTGGAGGGTCCGGCGGTGACGGTCGATACGGCGTGCTCGGCTTCGCTGGTGGCGCTGCATCTGGCGTGCACGGCGCTGCGTCAGGGCGAGTGCACGATGGCGCTGGCGGGCGGCGTCGCCGTGATGACCGACCCCGATCTCTATGTCGGGTTCGCGCGGCAGCGGGGTTTGTCGCCGGATGGGCGTTGTAAGTCGTTTGGCGACGGGGCCGATGGCGTGGGGTTCTCCGATGGTGCGGGTTTGGTGTTGTTGGAGGGTTTGTCGGATGCGCGTCGGGCGGGTCGTCGGGTGTTGGCGGTGGTGCGTGGTAGTGCGATTAATCAGGATGGGGCGAGTAATGGGTTGTCGGCGCCGAATGGTCCTTCGCAGGAGCGTGTGATTCGTGCGGCGCTTGCGGATGCGGGTTTGTCGCCGGGTGAGGTGGATGTGGTGGAGGGGCATGGGACGGGTACGACGCTTGGTGATCCGATTGAGGCGCAGGCGTTGTTGGCGACGTATGGGCGGGAGCGTGTGGGTGAGCCGTTGTGGTTGGGGTCGGTGAAGTCGAATATCGGTCATACGGGGTGTGGTGCTGGGGTGGCGGGTGTGATCAAGATGGTGGAGGCGTTGCGTAATGAGTTGTTGCCGGCGACGTTGCATGTGGATGCGCCTTCTTCGCATGTGGATTGGTCGGCGGGTGCGGTGCGGTTGTTGACTGAGCCGGTGGCGTGGCCGCGGGGTGAGCGTCCGCGGCGGGCGGGGGTCTCCTCGTTCGGGATCAGCGGTACCAATGGGCACCTGATCCTCGAAGAGGCCCCGCCCGACCTCGCGCAGGCGGACGGGGAGTTGTCCCCTCCGCGACTGCCCGAGCTGCCGGTGTTGCCGTTGCTGGTGTCGGCCAAGAGCGAGCCGGCGTTGCGCGGGCAGGCGGGTCGCCTGTACTCACACCTGCAGGCTGCCCCCGAGTTGGCGCCGCTGGACGTCGCGCACGCGCTCACGAGCGGCCGCGCCCAGTTGGAACGTCGCGCGGCGGTGCTGGGCGGTGGGCGCGAGGAGCTGCTCGAGGGCCTGCGCGCGTTGTCGCGCGGTGAGTCTGCTGTGGGTGTGCATGAGGATGTTGTGCATCCCGGTTTGACGGCGTTCATGTTCACTGGGCAGGGTGCGCAGCGGGTGGGGATGGGTCGCGAGCTGGATGAGGTGTTCCCGGTGTTTGAGGGGGCTTTGGGTGAGGTGTGTGGGGAGCTCGATCGGTTTTTGCCGCGGCCGTTGCGGGAGGTGTTGTTCGCGCAGGGGGGTTCTGCCGAGGCTGGGTTGTTGGATGGCACGGAGTTTGCGCAGGCGGGGTTGTTCGCGGTGGAGGTGGCGCTTTTCAGGTTGTTGGAGTCGTTTGGGGTGAGGCCTGATTTTGTGGTTGGTCATTCGATTGGGGAGCTTTCGGCGGCGTGTGTGGCGGGGGTGTTTTCGCTTGCGGATGCGTGTCGTTTGGTGGCGGCGCGGGGCCGGTTGATGGGTGCGTTGCCGGCGGGTGGGGCGATGCTGGCGGTGGAGGCTTCGGAGGAGGAGGTACGGAGCGGGCTCGAAGGATTTGAGCAGCGTTTGGCGGTTGCGGCTGTGAATGGTCCGCGTGCCGTGGTTGTCTCAGGCGAGGCCGGTGCGCTCGAGGAGTGGGGTGCGGGATGGCACGAGCGGGGTCGTAGGACGAAGCATCTGCGTGTCAGTCACGCTTTTCACTCGCCGTTGATGGAGCCGATGCTCGCGGAGTTCCGGGAGGTCGCGGAGGGAATCGAGTATGCGCCTGCGCGGATCCCGATCGTGTCGAATGTGACCGGTAAGACGATTGCTGAGGACGAGTTGGCAGGTGGCGAGTATTGGGTGCGTCACGTGCGTGAGGCGGTGCGGTTCGCTGACGGTGTGGCGACGTTGCGGGCGGCGGGTGTGCGGCGTTTCCTGGAGCTTGGTCCGGATGGGGTGCTCGCGGCGATGGCTCGCGATTGCCTGGGTTCGGATAGCGGGGAGGGGGATGCCGGGGAGAGCGCGCTGGTGGTGGCTGCGCTGCATCGGGAGCGCCCTGAGGTGGAGACGTTTCTGGGGTTCCTTGGGCGGGCTCATTGTGCGGGTGTGGGGGTCGATTGGCCGGTGCTGTTGGGGGGGCGTGGCGCGCGCGAGGTCGATCTGCCGACGTATGCGTTCCAGCGCGAGCGCTTCTGGCTGCAGTCGCCGGCCGAGATGGGCGATCTGCGCGCGGCGGGGCTGCGCGCGGCCGGGCACCCGCTGCTCGGGGCGGCGGTGAAGTTGGCGGGCGAGCGGGATGAGTGGTTGTTCACCGGCCGTCTGTCGAAGGCCGCCCTGCCGTGGATGGGCGATCACGTGCTGCTCGACACGGTGGTGCTGCCGGGCACGGCGTATGTCGAGCTTGCGCTGACGGTGGGCGCCGAGATCGGGTGCGAGCTGCTGCAGGAGCTGACGCTGGAGGCGCCGCTGGTGCTCGGCGAGGAGGCGGTGCAGTTGCAGTTGCTGGTCGAGGAGCCCGAGGAGTCCGGGCGGCGCGCGTTCGCGATCCACTCCCGTGTGCAGGAGGAGTCCTCCGAGGAGGGCGAGCACGAGGCCGCCGGTTGGGTCAGGCACGCCGCCGGGGTGCTGGCGGGCGGCGTCTCCGCCACTCCGTCTGCGCCAGTCAGGCGGCTGGCCGCCGAAGTATGGCCACCGGAGGGCGCCGAGCCACTCGATGTCGAGGCCATCTACGACCGTCTTGCCGAGGTGGGGTTCGCCTACGGGCCGTCCTTCACCGGGATCAGGGCCGCGTGGCGGCGCGAAACGGAGCTGTTCGCCGAGATCGCCCTCGACCGGGAGGACGCCGCAGAGGCGAGCCACTATGGCATTCACCCGGCGCTGTTCGACGCAGCGCTGCAGGGCGGAGCAGTGATGATGCGAGACGGCGGGGAGGGCACCGAGCGCGGCCTGATGTTGTTCGGCTGGAGTGGCGTGCGCCGTTACCAGACGGGCGTTTCGGCGCTGCGCGTGTGTCTTTCGGCCAGCGGTGAGACCACCGGCAGCGTGACCGCGTTGGACGAGAACGGTGCGCCGGTGGTGTCGGTCGATGCGCTCTCCTACCGGCCGGTCGAGGCGCGCCAGCTGGCGGGTGCGGGGGGGAGGGCGCACGACAGCCTGTTCGGCGTGGAGTGGGTGGAGTTGCCCGCGGCCGCCGTCGAGCAGGCTCCCCCCCGGATTGTGCTCCTCGGCGATGTCGCAGCCGACATCGACGGGTGGCGCTGCGCCGATCTGGTTGCGCTCGGCGAGGCGATCGACGCGCGGGAAGTCGCGCCCGAGGTGGTGGTGGCATTCATCGGGGCGACCGCGCAGGGCGATCCGGGCGAGCTCGCATCCGCCACCCGCGCCCGTGCGGGGCAGGTGCTCGAGCTGCTCCAGGGCTGGCTCTCCGACGAGCGCCTGAGCGCCATGCGGCTCGCGCTGGTGACCCGTGGCGCGGTGGCTGCCACCCGGGAGGAGCAGCTCGATCCGGCGAGCGCTTCGGTCTGGGGGCTGGTACGCAGCGCGCAGTCCGAGCACCCCGGTCGATTTGTGCTCGTGGACGTCGACGGCGCCAGCGCCGCCTGGAGCGAGTTGCCGGCGCTGCTCGCCACGGAAGAGCCCCAGCTGGCCCTGCGGGGGCGAACGGCCAGCGCTCCCCGACTCTCGCGGCTGCCCGCGCCGGAGGAGCCCGCCGCGCTCGCCCTGGACCCCGACGGTACGGTGTTGATCACCGGAGGCACAGGTGGGCTGGGCACCCAGCTCGCGCGCCATCTGGTCGCCGAGCGTGGCGCCCGCCACCTGCTGCTCGCCAGCCGCCGGGGAGCGCGGTGGGAGGGTTGGGAGGCCCTCGAGGCGGAGCTGACCGCGCACGGCTGCGAAGTGCGGGTGGTGGCTTGCGACGTCGCCGACCGCGAGGAGCTGGCGCGGCTGCTGGAGGCGGTTTCCGCCGATCATCCCCTGACCGCGGTGGTGCACGCTGCCGGCGTGCTCGACGACGGGTTGATCGAGTCGCTGAGCGCCGAGCAGCTCGAGCGTGTGATGCGCCCGAAGGTCGACGCGGCGCTGCACCTGCACGAGCTCACCCAGGGACTCGACCTGGCCGCGTTCATCCTCTTTTCCTCGGCGGCCGGGATCATCGGCGCGCCCGGCCAGGGTAATTACGCAGCCGCGAATGCGTTCATGGACGCGCTCGCCCAGTGGCGCCGGGCGCGGGGCCTTCCGGCGCTGGCGCTGGCGTGGGGCCCATGGGCGCCGGAGGGAGGGATGACGCACGAGCTCAGCGATGCCGACCGCGCCCGCCTGCGCCGTTCGGGGGTGGCGCCGCTCACCCCCGCCGAGGGCCTCGAGCTGTTCGACCTCGCCGGCGGCCTGGATGAGCCGCTGCTGGTCCCGATGCGGATCGACACCGCGACCCTGCGCGTCCGCGCCCGCGACGGAGCGATCCCCGCGGTGCTGGCCGGCCTCGTGCGGGTGCATGCTCACGGCGCACGGGACGCGGTCGACTCGCTCACCGGGCGCCTGGCGCAGATGCCGGAGTCGGGTTGGGACGAAGCGGTGCTCGACTTCGTGCGCGAGGAGGTGAGCATCGTGCTGGGGTTTGCCTCGCGCAGCATGGTGCAGCCGCGGAGGGCCTTCCAGGAGCTCGGCTTCAGCTCGCTCGACGCGATCGAGCTGCGCAACCGTCTCACCAAGACCACGGGGCTGCAGTTGCCCACCACCCTGACATTCGACCACCCCAGCCCGGCTGCGGTGGCCGAATTCGTGCGCTCGCAGATGACCGCGAAGGGGGTTGCGCGAGCGCCGATCGAGGAGGCGCTCGACAAGCTCGAGTCGATGCTCGCCGCGATCGCGGAAGATGAGCGTGCCAGGGCCCGCGCGCAGACGCGGTTGCGGTCTTTCAACGTGCGCCTGGACTCGTTCCTGGCGGGCGGGGCGAGCTGGAGCGCCGGCCCCGAGGAGGGCGGCGAGGATCCCGGTCTGGCTGATGTGTCAGATGAGGAGATGTTCGAACTAATCGATCGGGGGTTCGATTCAGAATGAGTCGGCCAGACGGCGCGGAGGTCGTGGATATGGGTATGGATGAGCATGTGGCGGGAGGGGCGCGGTGAGCGACGAGCAGAAGCTGCGGGAGTACCTGCGCAGGGTGACGGGCGACCTGCGCAAGGCGCATCGCCGTGTGCGCGAGCTCGAACAGCGCCGGCGGGAGCCGATCGCGATCGTGGGGATGAGCTGCCGCTACCCCGCGACCGTGAGCCTGCCCGAGGAGCTGTGGCAGCTCGTCAGCTCCGCGACGGACGCGATCTCCGAGCTGCCCACCAACCGCGGTTGGGACGTGGAGCGGCTGTACGACCCCGACTCCGAGCGCCCCGGCACCACCTACTGCGGCGGCGGGGGTTTCCTGGAGGACATATCCGGGTTCGACGCCGGCTTCTTCGGGATCGGGCCGCGTGACGCGCTGGAGATGGACCCGCAGCAGCGGCTGATGCTGGAACTCAGCTGGGAGGCGCTGGAAGACGCGGGGATCGATCCAACCTCGCTGGCGGGGAGCGTGACCGGCGTGTACACGGGCGCCTTCCACCAGGACTACGGGCCGAGCTGGGGACTCGCGGCGGCGAGTTCTGCCCACGAGAGCGATCCACAGCCGGTCAGCTCCACGAGCATGCTGTGCGGGCGAGTGGCGTACCTGCTCGGGCTGCAGGGCCCGGCGCTGGCGGTGGACACCGCCTGCTCCTCCTCGCTGGTGGCGCTGCACCTGGCGTGTCAGGCGCTGCGTCGCGGCGAGTGCTCGCTGGCGCTGGTGGGTGGGGTGACGGTGATGTCGCACCCCACGATGCTGGTGGGGTTCGGCCGCGTGCGCGCGCTCTCGCCGGACGGGCGATGCCGGTCCTTCGCGGCGAGCGCCGACGGGGCGGGCTTCTCGGATGGCGCCGGGCAGCTGGTGGTGGAGCGCCTTGCGGATGCGCACCGGCTCGGACACCGGGTGCTCGCGGTGGTACGGGGCAGCGCCGTGAACCAGGATGGCGCGAGCAACGGCATATCGGCTCCCAACGGGCCTTCGCAGGAACGGGTGATCCGCCAGGCGCTCGCCGACGCGGGACTCTCTGCGGCCGAGGTCGATGCGGTGGAGGCCCACGGCACCGGTACGCCGCTCGGCGACCCGATCGAGGCGCAGGCGCTGCTTGCCACCTACGGCCAGGGGCGCACCGACGGCCCCCTGCGGCTGGGCTCGATCAAGTCGAACATCGGCCACTGCTCGGCGGCAGCCGGCGTGGCGGGCGTGATCAAGATGGTGAAGGCGCTCGAGCACGAGCTGCTGCCGCCGACCCTGCACGTGGACGAGCCCTCGCCGCACGTCGACTGGTCGGCGGGCGAGGTGAGGCTGCTCGTGGAGCCCGAGCCGTGGCCCGCGGGCGAGCGCCCGCGGCGCGCGGGGATCTCCTCGTTCGGCGTGAGCGGCACCAACGCGCACGTGGTGATCGAAGAGCCGCCGCGCGCGGAGGAGGGATCGTCATCCACCCGCCGTCCAGCCGCGGCTGGGGGACGCTCGCCTGCCCGCATCCCCGCTTCGGCCGGTGGTGTGAAGGTCGCGGATGCGGGCGAGTCGGCCAACGGCACGGGGGAGATGGTGGCGCAGGGTGGCGAGACGCTCGCCGCCGCCGATGCGTGGAGCTGTGGTGTGGTGCCGCTGATCGTGTCGGGTCGAGGAGGGGGGGCGTTGTCAGACCAGGCGGAGCGGCTGCGTGAGTTTCTTTTGGAGCGTCCGGAGTTGGGCGCTTGGGATGAGGATGGCGGCTTGTTCGATGTGGCGTTCTCGCTGGTGGGGCGGGCGGTGCTGGAGGATCGCGGGGTGGTGCTGGCCGAAGTCGGGAGACACCGGCCTGCGGCCGGAATCCCCGTTTCGGCCAGCGACCGTGCGGAGTTGGTCGAGGGGCTCGGGGTGTTGGCTGGTGGTGGTGCCGGTGAGCGGGTCGTGCGGGGTGTGGCGCGGGAGGGCAGGCCGGTGTTCGTGTTCCCGGGCCAGGGCGCCCAGTGGGAGGGGATGGCGGTTGAGCTGCTCGATTCCTCGCCGGTGTTCGGGGATGCCTTGAGGGCGTGTGGGCAGGCGCTCGAGGAGCTTGTGGATTGGCGGGTGGAGGATGTATTGCGCGGTGTGAAGGGCGCGCCGGGGTTGGAGCGGGTGGATGTGGTGCAGCCGGTGTCGTTCGCGGTGATGGTGGCTTTGGCTGAGTTGTGGCGCTCGTTTGGTGTGCAGCCGGGCGTGGTGGTGGGGCATTCGCAGGGTGAGATCGCGGCTGCGTGTGTGGCGGGCGGTCTTTCGCTTGGGGATGCGGCGCGGGTGGTGGTGTTGCGCAGTCGTTTGTTGGGTGAGGTGTTGGCGGGTCGGGGTGGGATGGTGAGTGTGGCGCTCGGTGTGGAGCGGGTGCAGGAGCGTCTTGCGGGCTGGGGTGGGCGGTTGAGCCTGGCCGCGGTGAATGGTCCGTCGGCGGTGGTGGTGTCGGGTGAGACGCGGGCGTTGGATGAGCTCTTGGAGGGGTGTGAGAGGGATGGTGTGTGGGCGCGGCGGGTGGCGGTTGATTACGCGTCGCATTCGGCGGCGGTCGAGGAGTTGCGCGATCAGCTGATCGAGGCGCTCGAGGGGATCGAGCCGGTGTCGTGCGGTGTGCCGTTCTTCTCGACCGCGACGGGTGGGTTCTTCGACACCGCGGGCTTGGATGGGGAGTACTGGTACAGGAGTTTGCGTGAGCGGGTGAGGTTCGAGGAGGCGGTGCGAGCGCTCGCACCGGAGACGATCGCGTTCATCGAGGTGAGTCCGCATCCGGTGTTGGGTGTCGCGGTGCGGGAGACGCTCGAGGATCTGGGGCTCGATGAGCGTGTCGGGGTGCTGGGTTCGCTGCGGCGCGGTGAGGGTGGCCTTGAGCGGTACGTGGAGTCGCTGGCGGAGGCGTGGGTATGTGGCGCGCCGGTTGACTGGAGTGGGTTCTTCGCGGGCAGCGGCGCGCAACGGGTGGAGCTGCCGAAATACGCGTTTCAGCGTGAGCGCTACTGGCTGAACCCGGGGGCCGGTGTCGGCGATGTGAGCGGTGTGGGGCTGGGTGTGGCCGATCATCCGCTGCTGGGCGCGGCGGTGCAGGTCGCGGGCGGCGAGAGTTGGCTGTTCACGGGGTGCCTGTCGCTCGACACCCACCCGTGGCTGGCCGATCACGTCGTGTTCGAGAGTGTCGTGGTGCCCGGCACGGCGCTGCTCGAGCTCGTGCTGGCCGCAGGCCGCATGGCGGGCTGCGAGACCGTGGAGGAGCTGACCCTCGAAGCGCCGCTGGTGCTCACTCCGGGAGGCGCGGCGCAGCTGCAGGTGCTCCTCGGCGAGCCCGACGGGGAGGGCCGCCGCGAGGTGAGCGTCCACTCCCGGCCGCAGGTGCAGGCCGAGGAGGGCGATGACGTGGATGGCGGCTGGACGCGGCACGCCAGCGGGACGCTGCTGACGGGCACCGCCGCGGAGACGGCGCTCGCCGCGAGTGTGGACGCCGGCTCCGCGGACGCCGCCGGGGCGGCCGGTCTCGGCGTGCCGGGACTTGGGCCGCAGTGGCCGCCGGCCGGCGTCCACGAGCTCGACGCCGGGCTCCTCTACGACCGCCTGATCGAGGCCGGGTTCGGCTATGGCCCGCTGTTCCAGGGTGTCAAGGCGGCGTGGCGCAGAGACGAGGAGATCTACACCGAAGTGACATTCGAGGAGGACGCGGCGGTGGAAGCCGCCGTGAGGTTCGGCGTGCACCCCGCGCTCCTGGACGCGGCGCTGCACGGCCTGTACTTCCTCGCGATGGAGGACATGGCCGAGTCGGGCTCGCTGCCCCTGCCCTTCGCGCTCGGCGGTGTGAGCGTCGCCCGCCGCGGCGCCGCGTCGTTGCGGGTGCGACTTACGCGCACAGACACGAGCACGATGAGCCTCGCCGTGTGGGACGAGACCGGCGAACCGGTGCTGGCGATGCGTGCGCTCGCGTTCCGCCCCGTGCAGGCCAGCCAGCTGGCCGGTGCGCAACGCGAGGATCGAGGCTCGCTGATGCGCAACGCGTGGGTCCAGGCGCCGGCCGTCGTCGCTGCCGGCGCCGAGGAGCAGCCCCGTATCGCCATCCTTGGCGAAACCGCGGCGCCGGATCTCGAGGGCGAGCGCTACGAGGACTTGGCTGCGCTCGCGCAGGCGATCGAGGCGGGCGAGCCGGCGCCCGATCACGTGTTCGTGTCCGCTCCCATCCCGCCGGAGGAGGCCGAGGGCGGGCTTGCGCGGATGGCGCACACGGGTGCACGGCAGACGCTCGAGCTGCTGCAGGCGTGGCTGGCGCAGCCGGGGCTCGCGGAATCGCAGCTCGTGCTGCTGACCCGCGGCGCGGTGGCGCTCGCGGACGGGGAGGCCCCCGCTCTCGCCGCCGCGCCGATCTGGGGGCTCGCGCGCAGCGCCCAGTCCGAGAACCCCGGGCGCGTGGCGCTCGTCGACCTCGAGGTCTCGGGGCGGGACGACACGGAGAAGGTGCCCCGGATCGTTTGGCCCGCGCTGCTCGCGACCGAAGAGCCGCAGCTGGTGCTGCGGGGCGGGAAGGCGTATGTGCCGCGACTGGAGTCGATCCGTGCGACGCCGGACGCGGCGCCCGCGCTCGACCCCGCCGGCACCGTGCTCGTCACGGGCGGCACCGGCGGCCTGGGGGCGCTCGTGGCGCGGCACCTCGCCGGCGAGCGCGGCGCCCGGCACCTGCTGTTGGCCAGTCGCAGCGGCCTGCGGGCCGCGGGGGCACAGGAGCTCCTCGCCGAGCTTGGAGAGCTCGGCTGCGAGGCGCGCGTGGCGGCGTGCGACGTGACCGATCGCAGTGAGCTGGCAGCGCTGATCGACTCGATCCCCTCCGAGCATCCGCTGCGGGTGGTGGTCCACACGGCCGGAGTACTGGAAGACGGGCTGGTCCAGTCGCTCACCGCCGAGCAGCTGGAGCGCGTGATGCTCCCCAAGGTCGACGCCGCGCTTCACCTGCACGAGCTCACGCGAGAGCTGGAGCTCTCCGAGTTCGTGCTGTTCTCCTCCGCCGCCGCCCTGTTCGGCGGCGCGGGCCAGGCCAACTACGCGGCCGCCAACGCCTTCTTGGACGCGCTGGCGCAGCACCGCCGCGCGCACGGCCTCCCCGGAAAATCCCTCGCCTGGGGCCTGTGGGAGCAGGCGAGCGGCATGACCGCCGGTCTCGACGAGCTCGACAGGGCGCGGATGGCGCGCGTGGGAGTCAGCGCCCTGCCTTCCGAGAGCGGGCTGGAACTGCTGGACGCGGGCCGTGGCCTCGAGGATGCGCTGCTGGTCGCGGCCCGCTTCGACCTGGGCGCCCTGCGCAAGCAGGCCCGTGTGGGCGTTCTGCCGGCGCTGCTGAGCGGCCTCGTGCGGATGCCGGCGCGGCGGACCCGCGGTGATGGAGGCTCGCTCGCGCGGCGCCTCGCGGGGGCTCCGGAGAGCGAGTGGGACGCGCTCGTGCTGGAGCTCGTGCGCGGCCAGGCGGCGGCGGTGCTGGGTCGCGACTCCGCCGAGGTGGATCCCGAGCTCGCCTTCAAAGACCTTGGGTTCGACTCGCTGGGCGCCATGGAGCTGCGCAACCGGCTGATGCAGGCCACCGGCTTGCGGTTGCCCGCGACGCTCGTGTTCGACCACCCCAACTGCACGGCTGTCGCAAAGCTCCTGCGCTCCCGCGTGGAGGTGCGAGGCGGCGTGCGCGCGGCGAGTGGCAGCGCCCTCGCGCGGCGGGTGGGCAGCGATGAGCCGATCGCGCTGGTGGGGATGGCCTGTCGCTACCCGGGCGGTGTGAGCAGCCCGCGCGAGCTGTGGGAGCTGCTCGCCGAGGGCCGTGACGCGGTGTCGGGGTTCCCCCGCGACCGCGGCTGGGATCTGGTGGGCCTGTACGACCCCGATCCGGATCACCCGCGCACCAGCTACGTGCGCGAAGGCGGCTTCGTCGATGACATCGGGGACTTCGATGCCGACTTCTTCGGGATCAGCCCGCGCGAGGCGCTGACGATGGATCCGCACCAGCGGCTGCTGCTGGAAACGGCGTGGGAGGCGTTCGAGGATGCCGGGATCGACCCCACCTCGCTGCGCGGCAGTCAGACAGGGGTGTTCGTCGGCGTGACCTCCTCGCAGTACGCGGTCAGGGTTCCCGAGAAGCTCGAGGGCCTGCAATTGACCGGCAACACGCCGAGCGTGGCCTCGGGTCGCGTGTCGTACACGTTCGGGCTCGAGGGCCCGGCGATATCGGTGGACACGGCCTGTTCCTCCTCGCTGGTGGCGATGCATCTGGCTTCACGGGCGCTGCGCGACGGGGAGTGCGCGCTGGCGCTGGCCGGCGGCGCGACGCTGATGGCGAGCCCCGGGATGTTCGTCGAGTTCAGCCGCCAGCGGGGGCTCGCCCCGGATGGGCGCTGCAAGCCGTTCGCGGCGTCGGCGGACGGAGTGGGCTGGGCCGAGGGTGTGGGACTGGTGGCGCTCGAGCGGCTCTCCGACGCGCAGCGACTTGGGCACCGGGTGCTGGCGCTGGTGCGCGGCAGCGCGGTCAACCAAGATGGCGCCAGCAACGGGCTGACCGCGCCGAACGGCCCCTCCCAGGAGCGGGTCATCCGCCAGGCGCTCGCCGACGCCGGGCTCGCTCCCGGCGACGTGGATGCGGTCGAGGCACACGGCACCGGCACGCGACTGGGCGATCCGATCGAGGCCCAGGCGCTGCTCGCCACCTATGGCCAGGAACGGCGGGACGGTCCGGTGCGACTGGGGTCGATCAAGTCGAACATCGGCCACGCGATCGCCGCGAGCGGGGTGGCGGGCGTGATCAAGATGGCGCTCGCGCTGCGTCACGAGCTGCTGCCGCAAACCCTGCATTTGGACGAGCCCTCGCCGCACGTGGAGTGGTCGACGGGAGAGATGCGGCTGCTCACCGAGCCGGAGCCGTGGCGGGCAGGCGAACGGCCCCGCCGTGCCGGAGTCTCCTCGTTCGGGATCAGCGGCACCAACGCGCACGTGATCCTCGAAGAGGCCCCGGCCACCGAAGCGCCCACCCCCCGGGACGCGCAGGGCGCGCGGGACTCCGACCTGCCGGCGCCCGGCTTCCTGCCCTGGCTGGTGTCGGGCCGCAGCGAGGCGGCGCTGGGCGCCCAGGCGCAACGCCTACGTGCGCACGTGGAGTCGCGCCCCGAGCTCGAGCCACTCGATGTGGCGTGGTCGCTGGCCACCGCGCGAGCGCAGCACGAGTGGCGCGCGGCGATCGTGGCCGCGGACCGCGACGGACTGCTCGCCGGGCTGGCGGCGCTGTCGCGCGGGGAGCCCGCGGGTGGCGTTCTGGAGGGCAGAGCCGCCGGTGGGCGGGTGGCGTTCATGTTCACCGGACAGGGATCCCAGCGCGTGGGCATGGGCGCCGAGCTCTATCGGAGCCTGCCCCGCTTCAGGGACGTTCTCGACGAGGTCTGCGCGGAGCTCGACCGCAGCCGGGGGGCGCTCGCCTTGGGCGAGCCCCGTTTCGGTCAGACCCCGCTGCGGGAGGTGCTGTTCGCCGTCGAGGGCACACCCGAGGCGGCGCTGCTGGATGACACCGAGCTGACCCAGGCGGCTCTGTTCGCGTTCGAGGTGGCGCTTGCCCGCCAGCTCGAAGCGTGGGGCGTGAAGCCCGACCTGCTGATCGGGCACTCGGTTGGCGAGATCGTCGCGGCGCACCTGGCGGGCGTCTTCTCGCTCGCGGACGCCTGCACGCTCGTGGCGGCGCGCGGGCACCTGATGGGCGCGCTGCCCGAGGGCGGCGCGATGCTGGCGGTCGAAGCCGGCGAGGAGGAGCTGCTCGAAAGCCTCGATGGAGTTGCGTCCCGGCTGGCGCTCGCCGCGGTCAACGGGCCGCGCGCGGCCGTCGTCTCCGGCGACGCCGACGCGGTGCAGGAGCTCGCCGACGTGTGGCGCGAGCGAGGGCGCAAGGTGACGCGTCTGCGGGTCAGTCATGCGTTCCACTCGCCGCGGATGGATCCAATGCTCGCCGCGTTCGGCGAGCTGGCAGCCGGTCTGACCTTCAACCCCCCAAGGATCGCCATGGTCTCCAACCTCACGGGCGAGCTCGTCGTGGACGGGGCGGTTTGCACCCCCGAGTACTGGGTGCGCCACGCACGCGCGACCGTCCGGTTCGCCGACGGAGTCGCCGCGCTGGAGCGCGCCGGTGTGAGGAGCTTCGTCGAGGTCGGCCCCGACGGCGTGCTGTGCGCGGCGGGCCGCGAGTGCCTGAGCGCCGATGCCCAGGAGCGCGCGCTGCTCGTCCCCACCCAGCGTGCGCGCGGCGGCGAGCTGGAGACGCTCGTGAAGGCGGTCGCCCTGGCGCACACCGCCGGCGTGCCGGTCGACTGGCCGGCGTTCTTCGTCGGCCGGGGCGCACGGCCGGTGGAGCTGCCCAGCTATGCGTTCCAGCGCGAGCGCTACTGGCTGACCTCGCACGAGACCGGCGGCGAGGTGGGGGCGGCGGGCTTGGGGGCGGCCGACAATCCCCTGCTGGGCGCCGCCGTGCAGGTGGCGGGCGGCGAGGAGTGGCTGTTCACCGGGCGGCTGTCGCTGGCCACGCACCCCTGGATCGCCGATCACGCTGTGCTCGACACAGTGCTGCTGCCGGGGACCGCGTTCCTCGAGCTGGTGTTCGCGGCGGGCCGCCGGGCGGGCGTCGAAGCGGTCGAGGAGCTGACGCTGCAGGCGCCGCTCGTGCTCGCGCAGGACGCGGCCGTGCAGCTGCAGGTGTCGCTCGCCGAGCCAGACGAGGAGGGGCGCCGCGCGGTCGCGATCCACTCCCGCGCGGAGAGCCCCGCGGACGGTGTCGCGGGAGGCGAGGCGCAGTGGACGCGCCACGCCGGCGGCGTGCTGGCGCCCGCCGCCGAGATCGACCCGGCGATCGAGCGCCTCCAGGAGCTGGAGTGGCCGCCGGCGGGCGCGGAGCCGGTCGATGTCGAGTATCTCTACGACAGGTTGGCGGAGTTCGGACTGGGCTACGGGCCGGCCTTCCAGGCCGTCCGCGCGGCATGGCGGCGCGGGGACGAGCTGTTCGTAGAGGCGGCGCTGAACGAGCAGCAGGCCGGCGAGGCGGAGCGCTTCAGGGTGCACCCCGCGCTGTTCGACGCGACCCTGCACACGCTGTTCGTGGCGGGCGAGGGCCAGGAGGGCGCGGCGCTCCCGTTCGCGTGGAGTGACGTCCGCGTGTACCGGGAGGGGGCCTCCGCGCTGCGCGCGTGCGTCACGGCGAGCGAGCGCAACACGCTGAGGATCGCCGCACTCGACGAGCTCGGAGAGCCGCTGCTGTCGGTTGGCGCGCTGCTGGGGCGGCCGGTCGACGCAGGCCAGCTTGCGAGCGCCCGCGAGAGCGAGAGCCGTGACTCGCTGTTTGGGCTCGAATGGGTGGAGCTCACCGATCTCCCCATCGCCGCCGAGCAGGAGCGCTACGCGGTGCTCGGCGAGCTGCGGCTGCCGGGTGTCGAAGCCGAGCGCTGGGAGGACATCCGCGCCCTGTGCCTCGCCATCGAGGCGGGTGCGACTGCGCCCGAGGTGCTGTTCGTGCCCGCGCCCGAGCCCACGGGCTCGGGCGCTGAGGGTGACTCGGTGCGGCTTGCGCAAGCCGCACGCCAGGTCACCGAGCGCACGCTCGAGCTGCTGCAGACATGCCTGGCCGAGGAGGCGCTGGCCGATACACGGCTCGTGCTCATCACCCGCGGGGCGGTGGCGGTCGGGGAGCGGGAGGACCCCGACCTGGCCGCGGCGCCGTTGACGGGCTTGATCGCGAGCGTCCAGCCCGAGCACCCCGGCCGGTTTTTGCTCGTTGACCTCGACGGTGACGGCCGTGGCGAGGGCCGCGAGGGCGGTGGCGGTGGGGAGCGTGGTGGCGACGGCGACGGCGACGGCGATAACAGGGACAGCGGCGACGGCAAGGCGCCATGGGCACAGCTGCTCGAGGCCGACGAGCCCCAGCTGGCGCTGCGCGCGGGCAGGGTCTACGCACCGCGGCTGGTTGCGGTAATCCCACCGGCGGAGGTTCTCGCACCCTCCCTCGATCCTGAGGGGACGGTGCTGATCACCGGGGGCACCGGCGGTCTGGGGGCGCTGGTGGCACGCCATCTGGCGAGTGCGCACAGCATGCGCCGCCTGCTGCTGGTCAGCCGGCGTGGAGCCGAGGCGCCGGGCGTCGGCGAGCTCGTGCGGGAGCTCGGCGAGCTTGGCGCCGAGGTGAGCGTGGCGGCGTGCGACGTGGCCGATCGGGAGGCGATCGGCGCGCTGCTGAGCTCGATCCCCACCGCTCACCCGCTGACCGCGGTGATCCACGCCGCAGGCGTGCTCGACGACGGCCTGCTGGGGTCCCTCACGGCCGAGCAGGTCGAGCGCGTGATGCGCCCAAAGGTGGACGCGGCGCTGCATCTGCACGAGCTCACCAGCGGCTTGGAGATCGCCGCGTTCGTGCTGTTCTCGTCGATCACCGCCACGATCGGCAGCCCCGGGCAGGGCAACTACGCGGCGGCGAACGCGTTCCTCGACGCGCTTGCGCGTCATCGCCGCGGGCGGGGGCTGGTCGGCAGTGCGCTGGCATGGGGATTGTGGGCGGACACCGGCGGCATGGCTGGGCAGATCGGCGAGGCCGGGGTGGCGCGCCTCGCTCGGCTCGGGATCCAAGCGCTCTCCAGCGAGCAGGGACTGCGGTTGCTGGACACCGCGCTCGCGATCGACCAGCCGCTGCTCGCGCCGGTCGCATTGGACGCCGGTGTGCTGCGGGCGCAGGCGCGGATGGGTGTGCTGCCGGCGACGCTGCGCGGTGTGATCCGTGCCCCCGCCCGGAGGGGGCGGGACGCGAAGGGATCGCTGGCGCGGCGGCTGGCAGGCGTCGCCGACGCCGAGCGGGAGGGTGTGGTGCTCGAGCTCGTGCGGGCCCAGGTGGCGGCGGTGCTGGGTCACGACTCACTGCACTCGATCGACGCCGAGCGCCCGTTCACCGAGCTCGGGTTCGACTCGCTGGGCGCCGTGGAGCTGCGCAACCGTCTCTATCAGGCCACCGGGCTGCGGCTGCCGGCGACGCTCGTGTTCGACCACCCCACCCCCTTGGCGGTTGCGAAGTTCCTGCTCGCCAAGGTGGAGGGCTCGCGGCGGCTCGCGCCGGTCGTCGCGCACGGGGCGGCGAGCGCCACCGACCCCGTGGTGATCGTGGGGATGAGCTGCCGCTACCCCGGCGGTGTGCGCAGTCCCGAGGAGTTGTGGGAGCTGGTTGCATCGGACGCCGACGCGATCTCGCCGTTCCCCGCCGACCGCGGCTGGGACCTGGAGCGTCTGTACGACCCCGATCCGGACAACCCGGGCACCTCCTACGTGCGCGAGGGTGGGTTCGTGCAGGACGCCGCGGATTTCGACGCGCGGTTCTTCGGGATGGGGCCGCGCGAGGCGATGGCGACGGATCCGCAGCAGCGGATGCTGCTCGAAGTCGGGTGGGAGGCCCTCGAGCACGCACGGATCGATCCGCTGTCGCTGCGCGGCACGCAGACGGGGGTGTTCTGCGGCGTCATGTACCAGGACTACGGGTTCGTGGTCAACGCGAGCTCCAAGCGCGACGAAGCCCAGGGCTACGCCACGGTGGGCTCCGCCGGAAGCGTGGTGTCCGGCCGGCTGGCCTACGTGTTCGGGCTGGAGGGCCCGGCGGTGAGCATCGACACCGCGTGCTCCTCCTCGCTGGTGGCGCTGCACCTGGCGTCCCAGTCGCTGCGTCAGGGCGAGTGCTCGATGGCGCTGGTGGGCGGAGTGACGGTGCTCGCCAATCCGGCCGTGTTCGTCGACTTCAGCCGCCAGCGTGGGCTGGCCCCGGACGGGCGCTGCAAGTCGTTTGCGGGCGCGGCGGACGGGGTGGGCTGGTCGGAGGGCGTGGGGCTGCTGGTGGTGGAGCGGCTCTCGGACGCCCGCCGGCGCGGCCACCGGGTGCTCGGCGTGGTGCGCGGCAGCGCCGTCAACCAGGATGGCGCCAGCAACGGACTGACGGCCCCGAACGGACCCTCGCAGGAACGGGTGATCCGCCAGGCGCTGGCCAATGCGTCCGTCTCCGCGGGCGAGGTCGATGTGGTGGAGGGGCATGGCACCGGCACGATGCTCGGCGATCCGATCGAGGCGCAGGCGCTGCTCGCCACATATGGGCAGGAGCGCGTCGACGGTCCGCTGTGGCTGGGATCGGTGAAGTCCAACTTCGGCCACACCCAGGCCGCCGCGGGTGTGGCGGGGGTGATCAAGATGGTGATGGCGATGCGCAACGGGCTGCTGCCGCGGACGCTGCATGTCGATGAGCCCTCTCCGCACGTCGACTGGTCGGAGGGCGAGGTGAGCCTGCTGCGCGAGCCCGTGCCGTGGCCCCGGGGCGAGCGCCCGCGGCGTGCCGCTGTCTCGTCGTTCGGCGTCAGCGGCACCAACGCCCACGTGATCATCGAGGAGCCGCCGGTCGAGGGGTCCTCGCCGGCGGGGATCGCGCGATCTCCGCAAGGCGCTGCCGGCGTCTCCGTCAACGGCGCGAGCGCAATCGCCGGCCCGGTGCCCGCAGGCGCCGCGACCGGCGGTGGGATGTGGTCGTGTGGGGTGGTGCCGTTGGTGGTGTCGGGGCGCGGTGCTGGCGGGTTGCGCGGGCAGGCGGGTCGGTTGGGGGAGCTCCTGCGGGAGCGCCCCGAGCTGGGCTTGGCGGATGTCGGTGTTTCGCTGGTCGAGGGTCGTGCGGTGTTCGAGGATCGCGGTGTGGTGCTGGGCGTGGAGCGTGCGGAGTTGGCGGGGGGCCTCGGCGTGCTGGCGGCCGGCGAGAGCGCCCGGGGGGTCGTGCGGGGTGTGGCCCGCGTCGGGATGCCGGTGTTCCTGTTCCCGGGCCAGGGCGCCCAGTGGGAGGGCATGGCCGTCGAGCTGCTGGATTGCGCGCCGGCGTTCAGGGACTCCCTCAGGGCGTGTGGGCGGGCGCTCGAGGAGCTGGTGGATTGGCGGGTCGAGGATGTGTTGCGCGGCGTGGAGGGGGCGCCGGGTCTCGAGCGGGTCGACGTGGTGCAGCCGGTGTCGTTCGCGGTGATGGTGGCGTTGGCGGAGTTGTGGCGTTCGTTTGGCGTGGAGCCCGGGGTGGTGGTGGGGCACTCCCAGGGGGAGATCGCGGCTGCGTGCGTGGCCGGCGGTTTGTCGCTCCAAGACGCGGCGCGGGTGGTGGTGTTGCGCAGCCGGCTGCTGGGTGAAGTGTTGGCTGGGCGGGGTGGGATGGTGAGCATGGCGCTCGATCGGGGTCGGGTCGAGGAGCTGCTGGAGGGCTGGGACGGACGTTTGGGGGTTGCGGCGGTGAACGGTCCCTCGGCGGTGGTTGTGTCGGGTGAGGCGGGGGCGCTGGATGAGCTGCTGGCGGCTTGCGCGGGCGATGGTGTGTGGGCGCGGCGGGTGGCGGTCGACTACGCGTCGCATTCGGCGGCGGTCGAGGAGTTGCGCGAGCGGCTGATCGAGGCGCTCGGAGGGATCGAGCCGGTGTCGTGCGGGGTGCCGTTCTTCTCGACCGCGACGGGAGCGCTTCTGGATACGGCGGAGCTCGATGGCGAGTACTGGTATCGGAGCCTGCGCGAGCGGGTGCGGTTCGAGCAGGCGGTGCGTGCGCTCGCGCCGGATGCGAACGCGTTCATCGAGGTGAGTCCGCATCCGGTTCTGGGTATCGCGGTGGAGGAGACGCTCGAAGATATGGGCGTCGACGAGCGTGTCGGCGTGCTGGGCTCGCTCAGGCGCGGCGAGGGCGGGGCGGGGCGGTTCCTGGAGTCGCTGGCCGAGGCGTGGGTCGCCGGTGTCCCGGTCGAGTGGCGCGGCTTCTTCGCCGGCTCCGGCGCGCAACCGGTCGACCTCCCCACCTATGCGTTCCAGCGCGAGCGCCACTGGGCCGAGGCTGAGCTGGAGGTGGGCGACATGACGGCCGCCGGCCTGACTGCCACCGGGCATCCCCTGCTCGGGGCCGCCGTGCGGGTGGCGGGCCGCGACGAGTGGCTGTTCACCCGCCGGCTCTCGCTGGCGACGCATCCGTGGATCGGGGATCACACGGTGCTCGGCACGGTGCTGCTGCCGGGGACGGCGTTCGTGGAGCTCGCGCTCGCCGCCGGCCTGCAGATCGGGTGCGAGCTGCTCGAGGAGCTCACCTTGGAGGCCCCGCTGATCCTGGGCGAGGACTCGGTTCAGCTGCAGATGCTGATCGCAGAGCCCGACGAGCGCGGGCAGCGCCCGATCGCGATCTACTCGCGTTCGCAAGCCCAATCGATCGAGGGACTGGACGGCGAGGCTCCGTGGGTGCGTCACGCAAGCGGAGCGCTCGCGCAGGCTCCCGCGGAGGCCGATCCGGCGTTGGCGGGGGCGCTGGGAATGCCGTGGCCGCCACTGGATGCCGAGCCGATCGAGATCGAGCTGCTCTACGACCGGTTCGCCGAAGCGGGCCTCGACTACGGGCCGGTGTTCCAGGGGGCGAAGGCGGCGTGGCGGCGCGGCGAGGAGATCTTCGCGGAGGTGGCGCTGGACGAGCGGCAGGCCGATGCCGCGAAGTCGTTCGGCATCCATCCCGCGCTGTTCGACGCGGCCCTGCACACTGGATTTGGCCTGGGCGAATGGGCGCAAAAGTCCTCCGGGCTGCCGCTGCCGTTCTCCTTCAGCGGCGTGCGCCTGTACGGAGAGGGTTACGTCGCGCTGCGTGTGCTCGTCGCGCCGGGCGCCACCGGCGAGCTCCGCCTGACCGCGCTCGACAGCTCCGGCGAACCGGTGCTGTCAGTCGCCTCGCTGCTGACTCGGCCGATCGACGCCGGCCAGCTCGCCGGAGCGCGCATGCCCGGGCAGGACTCCCTGTTCGCGCTCGATTGGACCGAGGTCTCGGCGCCCGCGGGCAACAGCCGGCCGCAGCGCCTGGCGCTGCTCGGCGAGCTGCAGGCGGGGCCGCCCGACGCCGCGCGCTACGCCGACCTGGGGGAGCTCGGCGAGGCGATCGCGCAGGGCGCGCCGGTGCCCGACGCCGTGCTCGTGCAGGTCGCGCCGGGCACCGGCGCGGATGAGATCCCGCAGATGGCTCGCGGCGTCACCGCGGGCGTGCTGGAGCTGCTGCAGGCGTGGCTGGCGCAGGAGCGGCTCGCCGAGGCCCAGCTGGTGCTGGTGAGCAGGGGAGCGGTCGCCGTCGAGGAGGGCGAGGTGGCCGACCTCGCCGTGGCGCCCGTGTGGGGTCTGGTGCGCAGCGCCCAGTCGGAGAGTCCCGATCGCCTCCTGCTGGTCGATCTCGATCCCGACGTCGAGCAGGCCACAGAGCCTTCGTGGGCGGAGCTGTGCGCCGCGGAGGAGCCGCAGCTGGCGGTGCGTGGGCGCCGGGTGCTGGCGCCGCGATTGGTGCGGGTGGCCGCGTCGACGGACGAGCCGGCGACGCCGTTTGACGCCGAGGGCACGGTTTTGATCACGGGCGGCACGGGTGGCTTGGGAGTGGTGCTCGCGCGGCATCTGGCCGCGGCGCACGGCGTCCGGCAGCTGGTGTTGACCAGTCGAAGGGGCCCGGAGGCCGAGGGCGCCGCCGAGCTCGTGGACGAGCTGGCGGGGCTCGGGTGCGAGGCGCGGGTGGTGGCGTGCGATGTGTCGGATCGGGCGCAGTGCGCCGCGTTGATCGAGGGAATCGGGGAGGCGCAGCATCCGCTGCGGGGCGTGATTCACGCGGCCGGCGTGCTGGAGGACGGTGTGGTCGTGTCGATGAGCACGGAGCAGGTCGAGCGGGTGATGCGTCCGAAGGTGGACGGGGCGTTCCATCTGCACGAGCTGACCGCTGGCATGGAGCTGTCCGAGTTCGTGATGTTCTCCTCGGCCGCGGGCGTGATGGGCAGCCCGGGACAGGCCAACTACGCGGCGGGCAACGCGTTCCTGGACGCGTTGGCGCAGCACCGTCGGGCGGGGGGGCTCGCGGGACGCTCGCTGGCGTGGGGCCTGTGGGCGCAGGAAAGCGGCATGACCAGCGCGCTGGACCAGGCCGCGATGGCGCGGCTCGCGCGGATTGGGGTGCTCGCGCTCGAGAACGAGCAGGGCTTGCGACTGTTCGACGATGCACGGGCGCTCGACCGGGCGCTGCTCGTCGCGATGCGCATCGATGCGGCGGGCCTGCGTGCGCAGGCCCGCGTGGGGATGCTCCCGGCGCTGCTGCGCAGCCTGGTGCGGGTGCCCGCGCGACGCGGCGGGGGCTCGCTGGCACGGCGACTGGCCGGGATGCCGCGCGAGGAGTGGGAGCCCGCGGTGCTCGAGCTGGTACGCGGCGAGGTCGCCGCGGTGCTGGGGTACGCCTCCGCGCAGGAGGTCGATCCCCAGTTGGCCTTCGCCGACCTCGGCTTCGACTCGCTCGGCGCCGTCGAGCTGCGCAACCGCCTGGTGCAGCTCAGCGGAGTGAAGCTGCCCGCGACGCTGGTGTTCGACCATCCGACCACGGTCGCCGTCGCGACCCACCTGTTCTCCAAGGTGGAGGGCGTCGAGCACGGCGCGGCGGTGGCCGTCCGGCGTGCGGTCCGCATGGACGAGCCGGTCGCGATCGTGGGGATGAGCTGCCGCTACCCGGGCGGGGCGCGCTCGCCCGAGGAGCTCTGGCAGATGCTCGCCGCCGGACGGGACGCGATCGCGTCCTTCCCGACGGACCGCGGATGGGACCTGGAGCGGCTGTACGACCCGGACCCCGATCAGCCTGGCACCAGCTACGTGCGCGAAGGCGGGTTCGTGGAGGCGGGCGATTTCGACGCGGGCTTCTTCGGGATCGGCCCGCTCGAGGCGCTGGCGACCGATCCCCAGCACCGACTGCTGCTCGAAGCCACCTGGGAGGCGCTCGAGGACGCCGGCATCGATCCCAGCTCGCTGCGGGGCAGCGACACGGGCGTGTACTGCGGCCTGATGTACCAGGACTACGGCGTCGGCGGCGGCTCCACGCTGCCCGAGGAGATCGAAAGCTACCTCACCACCGGAGCCGGCGGCAGCGCAGCGTCCGGTCGCGTGGCCTACACCTACGGCCTCGAGGGGCCGGCGGTGACGGTGGACACGGCCTGCTCCTCCTCGCTGGTGGCGCTGCACCTGGCCTGCCAGTCGGTGCGCAGCGGCGAGTGTGCGCTGGCTCTCGCCGGCGGGGTGACGGTCCTTTCGACGCCGCTGGTGTTCGTCGGCTTCAGCCGCCAGCGCGGGCTGGCGCCGGACGGTCGTTGCAAGTCCTTCGCCGGCGCAGCCGACGGCGCGGGCTGGTCGGAGGGCGTGGGTCTGCTGGCGGTGGAGCGCCTCTCCGAGGCGCAGCGGCTGGGTCACCGCGTGCTCGCGGTGGTACGCGGCAGCGCGGTCAATCAGGATGGCGCCAGCAACGGCATGACGGCTCCCAACGGGCCTTCGCAGGAACGCGTGATCCGCCAGGCGCTGGCCAACGCCGGGCTCTCGAGCGCTGACGTGGACGTGGTGGACGGGCACGGGACGGGCACGATGCTCGGCGACCCGATCGAGGCTCAGGCGCTGCTTGCGACCTACGGGCAGGGCCGTGTCGACGGGCCGCTGCGGCTGGGATCGGTGAAGTCGAACATCGGCCACGCGCAGGCGGCGGCCGGTGTGGCGGGCGTGATCAAGATGGTGAAGGCGTTCGAGCACGAGCAGCTGCCCAAGACCCTGCACGTGGACGAGCCCTCGCCGCACGTGGACTGGTCGGTGGGTGAAGTCAGGCTGCTGAGCGAGGCTGAGCAGTGGCCCGCGGGGGAGCGCCCCCGGCGAGCGGCGGTCTCCTCGTTCGGGATCAGCGGCACCAACGCGCACGTGATTCTCGAGGAGCCTCCCGCGCTGTCGGGTGCTGCCGCCGGGGCAGCAGTGGGGAGTGGCGCGGTGGGCGAGGCGGCCACGGGTGACGCCTCCGCCACCGATGACGCCGCCGCCGATGACGCCCCTGTCGAGCAGGCGCCGCCGGTGTACGCGTTGGCCGTGTCCGCCAAGAGCGAGGCGGCGCTGTCTGGCCAGGCGGAGCGCCTGCGCCGGCACCTGCTGGAGCATCCGGACGTGCAGCTCGCCGACTTGGCGGTCTCCCTGATCGCCCACCGAGCCCGGCTCGAGCAGCGCGCGGCCGTGGTGGGCGCCGATCGCGAGACGCTGCTGGCGGGGCTGACGGCGCTCGCACGCGGGGAAAGCCGCGCCGGCGTGGTGTGCGGCGCCGCCGGTGAGGGACGCACCGCCTTCCTGTTCAGCGGCCAGGGCGCGCAGCGGCCGGGTATGGGTGGCGAGCTGTACGCGACCTTCCCGGTGTTCAGGGAGGCTCTGGACGAGGTCTGCGCCGAGCTCGACGGGCTGATCGAGCTGGACGGCGTGGAGGGTGGGCTGAGGAGTCTGCTGTTCGCGCGGGAGGGCTCGCCCGAGGCGGCCCTGCTGGACCGCACGCAGATCACACAGGTGGCGCTGTTCGCGTTCGAGGTGGCGCTGTTTGGGCTGGTGGAGTCGTGGGGCCTGCGGCCCGACCACGTGGGCGGCCACTCGATCGGGGAGCTGGTGGCGGCGTATGTCGCCGGGGTGTTCTCGTTGCCCGACGCATGCGTGCTGGTCGCGGCGCGGGCGCGGCTGATGGGCGCGCTGCCGGAGGGGGGCGCGATGCTCGCGGTGGAGGCCACCGAGGAGGAGGTCCGCGCGAGTCTCGAGGGTCGTGAGGGGCGCCTGTCGATTGCCGCCGTGAACGGCCCGCGGTCCGTAGTGGTCTCCGGCGAGGAGGACGCGGCGCTGGATTGGAAGGCCAGCTGGGAGGAGCAGGGGCGCAAGACCAAGCGCCTGCGCGTCAGCCACGCATTCCACTCGGAGCTGATGGAGCCGATGCTCGAGGAGTTCCGCGAGGTGGCCGAGAGCATCGCTTACTCCCCGCCGCGGATCGGAGTCGTCTCGAACCTAACGGGCGCGCTGGCGGGTGTGGAGCTCACCGAGCCCACCTACTGGGTGCGTCACGTGCGTGAGACGGTGCGCTTTGCGGATGGGATCGCGACGCTGCGGGACGCCGGTGTGCGGCGTTGGATCGAGCTTGGGCCCGACGGCGTGCTGTGCGCGCTGGTCAGCGCCTGCCTGAGTGAGCAGGAGCGCGAGCGCGCCCTGCTTGCGCCGGCGGTGCGGCCGGGTCGCGAGGAGCCGCACACGGCGGTGGAGTTGCTCGCGCGCGCCGACTGCCACGGGTTGAGCGTCGACTGGCGGGCGCTGTATGGCGCTCGGGAGACACGACGGGTGGAGCTGCCGACCTACGCCTTCCAACGTCAGCGCTACTGGTTGCAGCCGCGGGCCGGCGTCGGCGATCTGACGGCGGCTGGCCTGACGGCGACCGCCCATCCGCTGCTTGGCGCGGCGGTGCGCGTCGCCGGGGAGCGCGACGAGCGGCTGTTCACGGGCCGACTGTCGCTGGGAACCCACGCTTGGATCGCCGATCACAAGGTGTTCGACACGGTGCTGCTGCCGGGCACGGCATTCGTCGAGCTGGCGCTTGCGGCGGGGCGCGAGGTGGGGTGTGAGGTGCTTGAGGAGCTCTCCCTGGAGGCACCGCTGATTCTTGGCGAGGACGGCGCGGTGCAGGTCCAGGTGACGCTCGCCGAGCCCGACGATGCGGGGCGGCGGACACTCGCGGTGTACTCGTGCGCGGAGGACGCGTTCGCCGAGAATGGGCAGAGCGAGGCCGCATGGGTACGCCACGCGGGCGGTGTGCTCGCGCCCGCCGGCGCAGGCGAGGCAGTGGATGTGCACGCGGCGTCGCTCGCGGACGCCTGGCCGCCGCCGGGCGCGGTGGCGGTCGAGCTCGACGGGGTGTACGAGCGCCTGGCGGACATGGGCCTGGAGTACGGTCCCATGTTCCAGGGCTTGAGGAAGGTGTGGCGCGGCGAGCGGGAGCTCTACGCCGAGGTCGCCCTCGAGGAGGAGCACACTGCGCAGGCCGGCTCGTTCGGCGTACACCCCGCGCTCCTCGACAGCGCCCTGCACGCATCCGCGCTCGCGCTGCTCGACGGCGTCGCCGCAGCGGGCGAGGACGGCAGTCAGCCGTCGCCGGCGGGCGAGGGCGCCAGCCTCAAACTGCCGTTTGCCTGGAGCTCGGTGCGGCTGAGCGCCGCCGGCGCCTCCCGTCTCAGGGTTCGCCTGGGGGAGGCTGTGGACAGGGTGGGAGACGGGTCTTCGGCCGACGGCGCCCTCTCGCTGGTGGCGGTCGACGAAGCCGGCGGACTGGTGCTCTCGGTGGGCTCGCTGGCCACCCGCGAGGTCTCTTTGGGGCAGCTCGCGGGCGGACGGGCTCCGCGCGAGTCGCTGTTCGGCGTGGAGTGGACGCCCGTCTCGGGGGTCGCCGGCGCGGAGCTGCACGCTGGGGGCTGGGCGGTGCTGGGCGATGGCGACTGCGAGCTCGCGCGCGGGATCGCGGCCGCCGGGCCCGCGCCCGAGGTGTTCGAGGACTTGAGCGCTCTGCGCCTGGCGCTGGACGGAGGCGCACAGCCGCCGGTCGCGGTGCTGCTGGATCGGTGTGGCGATGGCGCCGCGGGTGGCGAGGAGCTGCCCGGGCAGGCGCTCGACGCCGTGTGCGGCGTCTTGAGCGTGGTGCAGGAGTGGCTTGCCGAGGAGCGGCTGCGCGGGTCGCGACTGGTCGTGATCACGCGCGGCGCCGTGAACGCCTGTCCCGGGGACGGCGTGGACGGCCTCCTCGGCGCCGGGGTGTGGGGCCTGCTGCGCTCAGCGCAGATGGAGCACCCGGGCGAGATCCTGCTGATCGACGTCGATGGCGGCGAGGAGTCGTGGGGCGCGCTCGGCGGTGCGGTCGCCGGCGAGGAGCCGCAGCTGGCGGTGCGCGCGGGCGAGACGCTGGCGCCGAGGCTGACACGGACGAGCCGGCCGCCGGTGGGGGCGGGCGATGGCACGCCGGCGGGCGCGGGCGACGGCACCCCAGCGTCCGATGGGGACAGAGCCTCGTCCTCCCTCGACCCCGAGCGCTCGGTGTTGATCACGGGCGGCACGGGCCTGCTGGGCGGGCTGCTGGCGCGCCATCTGGTTGCCAACCACGGCGTGCGCAGCGTGCTGCTGACAAGCCGGCGAGGACCGCGGGCGCCCGGCGCGGCGGAGCTGCAGGGAGAGCTCGAGTCGTTGGGCGCTCGGGTGTCGGTGGTGGCGTGCGACGTCGGCGACCGGCAGGCCGTTCAGGAGTTGCTGGCGGAGGTGCCCGAGGAGTGGCCCCTGGGAGCCGTCGTCCATGCGGCGGGCGTCATCGACGACGGTGTGATCGAGTCGCTGACCAGCGAGCGCGTCCGGCCGGTGCTGGCGAGCAAGCTGGACGCGGCCTGGCATCTGCACGAGCTGACCAGCCACATGGATCTGCGGGCTTTCGTGCTCTTTTCCTCGGCCGCGAGCACCTTCGGCGCTCCGGGGCAGGGCAGCTACGCCGCCGCCAACGCGTTCCTGGACGCGCTTGCGGCGCACCGGCGGGCGCGGGGGCTGGCGGGCGTATCGCTGGCTTGGGGTCTGTGGGAGCAGGGCGGCGGGCTCACCGGCGAGTTGGATCAGGCCGCGCTGGCGCGCATGGCGCGCGCGGGGGTGAACCCGCTGTCCTCCGAGCAGGGCCTCGAGCTCTACGATGCCGCCTGCGCGCTGGAGGAGCCACTGCTGCTGCCGGTGAGCCTCGATCTTGCGGTGCTCCGCCGGCACGCCCGGGCGGGCTTCCTGCCGCCGCTGCTGCGTGGCCTGGTGCGCGTCGCGCTGCCGCGGGCAGCCGAGCTCGGGTCGCTGGCGCGCCGTCTGGCCGAGGCGCCGGCGGCCGAGCACGAGGGGATCGTCATGGAGCTCGTGCGAGCCGAGACGGCGGCCGTGATGGGACAGGCCAATGCGCGAACGATCGACACGGAGCTCACTTTTCAGGAGCTTGGGTTCGACTCGCTCACCGCGGTGGAGTTGCGTAACCGCCTGAACGCCGTCACCGGGCTGCGTCTGGATGCGACGCTTGTCTTCGACTATCCGCGGCCCGCGCAGGTCGCCGGCCACATTCTGGAACAGGTGGCGAGCGACGGAGCGGCCTCGCAGGCGCTGGTGGATGGCGATCTCGACAGGCTGCAGGCGAGGCTCTCGACGCTCGGCGAGGAGGACGCCGAGCGCACGCGAATCGCCTCGCGTCTGCAGGCGCTGCTCGAGGAGCTTCGGGCACCGGCCTCGGCGGATGGCGTGGCGGTCTCCGAGCGGATCCAGTCGGCCACCGCCGAGGAGGTGCTCGACTTCATCGATCGCGAGCTGGAGACCTACTGATCTTGCCCAACACACCCCCGACATGCATGGACGATTGAAATGAGGATCTGCGATGGCTGAGGACCAGAAGCTCCTGGATTATCTGAAGAGGGTCACCGTCGACCTGCACGATGCGCGGCGGCGTCTGCGCGAGGTCGAGAGCCGCGCGCAGATCGCGATCGTGGGTATGAGCTGTCGCTATCCCGGTGGTGTGAGCTCTCCGGAGGATCTGTGGGAAATGGTGGCCGACGGTCGCGATGGGATCGGGGAGTTCCCGACCGATCGTGGGTGGGATGTGGAGAGCCTCTACCATCCCGATCCCGACCACCTCGGAACGTCCTACACGCACGAGGGTGGATTCCTCTACGACGCCGGGGAGTTCGACGCAGGGTTCTTCGGCATCAACCCGGGGGAGGCGGTGGTGACCGATCCGCAGCAGCGCCTGCTGCTGGAATCCTCGTGGGAGGCCTTCGAGGACGCGGGTATCGATCCAAGCGCTTTGCGCGGCAGCCAAACGGGCGTGTTCGCGGGTTTGATGTACCACGACTACGGCATGGGGCCGGGCTTTACGGCCGAGGGCGTGGAAGCCTATCTGGGCACGGGCCTGTCCGGAAGCGTTGCCTCCGGGCGAGTGGCGTACATGTACGGGCTGGAGGGGCCGGCGGTGACGGTGGATACGGCCTGCTCCTCCTCGCTGGTCACGCTGCATCTTGCCTGCGCGGCGCTGCGCGCGGGGGAGTGCTCGCTGGCGCTGGCCGGTGGCGTCACCGTGCTGGCCTCGCCGGTCGCATTCGTGGGCCTGTCGCGGGTGCGTGCGCTGGCGGCCGACGGCAGGTGCAAGTCCTTCGCCGACACCGCCGATGGCGCCGGCTTCTCCGAGGGGGTGGGCATACTGGTGGTGGAGCGTCTGCCCGACGCGGTGCGCAACGGGCACCGCGTGCTGGCCCTGGTGCGCGGCAGCGCCGTCAACCAGGACGGCGCCAGCAACGGGTTGACGGCGCCGAACGGGCCCTCCCAGCAGCGGGTGATCCGGCAGGCGCTCGCCAGCGCGGGCCTGTCGCCGGGCCAGGTGGACGCGGTGGAGGGGCACGGCACCGGGACCATGCTCGGTGACCCGATGGAGGCGCAGGCGCTGTTTGCCACCTACGGACGCGATCGCCCGGATGGCCGTCCGCTGTGGCTGGGATCGGTGAAGTCGAACCTCGGCCACACACAGGCCGCCGCGGGCGTCGCCGGTGTCATCAAGATGGTCAAGGCGCTGGAGCACGGCGAGCTCCCGCGCACGCTGCACGTGGAGGTCCCCTCGACGAAGGTGGACTGGTCTACCGGTCGCGTATCGCTGCTGAAGGAGGAGGTGGAGTGGGTCCCCAACGGGACGCCTCGGCGCGTGGGGGTGTCGTCGTTCGGGCTCAGCGGCACCAATGCGCATGTGATCCTCGAGGAAGCCCCGGCGCCCGCCACGGCGAGGGACTCGGACTCGGAGAGTGGTGGCGCGAAGGGGGTATCTACGCACGATGGCGCGGAGAGCCCCGAGCGCGATCCCGCTGAGGCTCCCGAGGGCGATGCCGCGCAGGCCACCGAAGGCGATGCCGCACAGGCCATCGAGGGAGATGCGGCGCAAGCCACCGAGCGCGATGCGAACGGGGTGGCAACCGAGAGCGTGCAGGCCGTGGCCGGCGCCACCCGGCTCGTGCCGTGGGTGCTCTCCGGGCGCGGCGAGGGGGGCTTGCTGGGCCAGGCCGGTCGGCTGCGCGAGTTCGCCGCGGCGAACTCGCGGCTGGAGCCGGTGGCCGTGGGGGCTGCCCTGGCCGGCCGTTCGCAGCTGAGCCACAGGGCGGTGGTGGTGGGCGACAGCCGCGAGCAGCTGCTCGCCGGACTGGACGCGATCGTCGAGCGACGCGCGTCGGCGAGCGTCCTCGAGGGCGTCGCGGCGGCGGGTAGCGACGTAGTGTTCGTATTCCCCGGCCAGGGCGCTCAGTGGAAGGGGATGGCGGTCGAGCTGCTGGACACCTCCCCCGTGTTCGCCGCCGAGATGCGGCGCTGCACGGAGGCGTTGTCGGAGTTTGTGGAGTGGTCGCCGCTGGATGTCCTGCGTGGTGCGGCGGGCGCTCCGGGCATGGAGGCGATCGAGGTGCTGCAGCCGCTGCTGTTCGCGGTGATGGTGTCGCTGGCGGCGCTGTGGCGGGCGTGCGGCGTGCGGCCCGCGGCCGTCGTCGGACACTCCCAGGGTGAGATCGCGGCCGCCCACGTGGCGGGAGGACTCTCGCTGCGGGACGCCGCGCGCGTGGTGGTGCTGCGCAGCCGGGTGCTGCTTGGGCTGGTCGGCCACGGTGGGATGGCGTCGGTCGGGGCGGGGGTCGAGGAGGTCACCGGGTGGCTCGAGCCCTGGGACGGCCGGGTGTCGGTGGCGGTGGTCAACGGGCCGGGATCGGTGGTGCTGTCCGGTGAGCCCGAGGCGTTGCAGGAGGTGCTGGCGCAGTGCGTGGCCCAGGGTGTGCGGACACGCGCGATCCCGGAGGGAGTGGGAGCCTCGCACTCGGCGTACGTGGAGCCGTTGCGGGAGGAGTTGCTGGATGCCCTCGCGGATGTGCGCCCACGCTCGGGGGACATACCGTTCTATTCGACGGTCAGCGCCGGGCCGCTCGACACGGCGCAGTTGGATGCGCAGTACTGGTACGAAAACGTGCGCCAGCCGGTTCAATTCGAGGCCGTCACGCGCACGTTGCTCGGGGAGGGCTTTCGCGCCTTCGTCGAGGCCAGCTCCCACCCCGTGCTGGGCACGGCGCTGCAGGAAACCATCGACGACACGCAGGGGCCGGGCGGCGAGGCGATCGTGGTGGGCTCGCTGCGCCGCGACGAAGGTGGGTTGCAGAGATTCTGCTCGTCGGTGGCCGAGCTGTGGGTCGCGGGCATACCGATCGATTGGCAGGCGGTGCTCGGAGCGCCCGGTGAGCAGCGGGTGCGGCTGCCCACCTACGCCTTTCAGCGAGAGCGCTACTGGATCGAAGCCTCCGCGCTGGCCGGCGGCGACCTTGCCGCCGCCGGCCAGACGTCGGCCGGGCATCCGCTGCTGGCCTCGATTGTGGCGTTGGCTGGAACAGGGGTGCCGGCCGACGCGGGGACGAGCGCGGAGCGAGTGTCTCCCGCATCGGTCGCGGGCGAGACTCCCTCGGTTGCGGCCGGCGGCGAGGCGATGGTGCTCACCGGTCGCCTTTCGCTGCGCACGCATCCCTGGCTCGCCGACAACGCGCCGCTCGGCGGGTCGCTGCTGCCGGCGGCCGGGTTCCTCGAGCTGGCGCTGTGCGCCGGTCTGCAGGCGGGCTGCGAGGCGGTCGCCGAGCTGACGCTCGAGCAGCCCCTTGCGATTCCGGAGGGCGACGGCGTGCAGCTGCAGGTGGTGCTCGCCGAGCCCGGCGAGGGTGGGCGCCGGGCGATCGAGATCTACGCACGAGCCGAGGCACGGGGCGAGGAGCTCCTGGTGGGACCGTGGACGCGTCACGCCGCCGGAGTGCTCGCCCCGGCGGACGCCGCACAGGATGCGGGGGAGGGAGCGGGGGAGCGGAGCTGGCCCCCGCGCGAGGCGGTGCCGATCGATGTCGAGGGGCTGTACGAAGAGCTCGCCGACGCGGGCCTCGACTACGGAGCGAGTGCTGCCGTGCTGTGCAATGCGTGGCGGTGCGGCGAGGAGACGTTCGCCGAAGTCCGACTCCCCGAGGCGCTTGCGGGGGAGGCCGACAGCTTCAATCTGCATCCGGCGCTGCTCGAGCCGGCTCTGCATACGCTGGCCACTGCCGCGTTGCGCGACGCCGGCGAGCCCGGGGGCGCGGCCTCGCGGCCACGGATACCGGTGGCATGGAGCGAGGTTTCCCTGCACGCCGCGGGAGCGGCGTCGCTGCGTGTATCGCTCTCGCCGGCAGGCGCCGACGCGGCGGCGCTCGTGGCGTGCGATGAAGGCGGCCTGCCGGTCCTGACCGGGAGGCTGGAGCTGGGCGAGGTCTCGCTGGAGCAGCTGGCGGTCGCGCGGGCGCGCAGAGGGCACCGCTCGCTCTTCTCGCTCGGTTGGCGCACGGTCGAGCCGGAGGCTGGAGGACCCTCGCGGTTGACGGTCGTCGGCTCTGAGGACAGCGGTCTGGTCGGCGCGCTGCGCGGGGCCGGCTTGGAGGTCGAGGTCGTCTCGGATGCGGACTTCGCGGCGGGTTTGGAGGCCGAGGTCGTGTCGCACGTGCCGGACGGGGACCTTGCCGCCGGTCCGGAGACCGAGGTTGCATCGCATCGGGACACGTCCTCTCACACGGGCGAGACGATGCTGGTCGACGTCGGGACCGAGGATCGATCGACGGACATCCCAGCCGACGCCCGCGAGGTGGCGCGGGAGGTGCTGCGGTGCGTGCAGGCGTGGCTCGGCGACGATCGCTTCGCCAACGAGCGCCTGGCGATCGTAACCCACGGGGCGATCGCGACTCGGCCCGACGAGGGCGTCGAGGATCTCGCGGGCGCGGTGGTGTGGGGTCTGGTGCGCTCGGCGCAGCTGGAGAGCTTTGGCCGGCTGATGCTCCTCGACACCGACGACACCGACGCGTCTCTGGACCGGCTGCCGGCGGCGCTGGCGAGCGAAGAACCGCAGCTCGCGCTGCGCGACGGCGAGCTGCGCGTCCCCCGCCTGCAGACCGCGGAGCCGCCCGTCGAGCAGAGCAGGGCGGCGTTCGACCCGGCCCGTACGGCGCTGATCACTGGGGGCACGGGCAGCTTGGGGGCGCTCCTCGCGCGTCACCTGATCGCCGAGCACGGGGTGCGCAGTCTCGTCCTGACGAGCCGTCGCGGCCCCGACGCCGAGGGCGCGGCGGAGCTGGCGGCCGAGCTGGAGGCGCTCGGCGCTCAGGTGTCGATCGTGGCCTGCGACGTCGGCGACCGGGAGGCCGTGCGCGAGCTGCTGGAGCACGTGCCCGCGGAGTTGCCGCTGGGAGCGGTCGTGCACGCCGCGGGCGCTCTCGACAGTGGTGTGATCGAGTCGCTGACCCCGGAGAGCTTGAACACGGTGCTGCGGCCGAAGGTGGATGGGGCGTGGAACCTGCACGAGCTGACCGCGGATCTGGACCTCTCCGCCTTCGTGCTGTACTCCTCCGTCGCCGGCGTGATGGGCAATCCCGGTGCGGCTAATTATGGGGCGGCCAATACGTTCCTCGACGCGCTCGCCGCGCATCGGCGGGCGCGTGGCTTGAGCGCCACCTCGATCGCGTGGGGGCTGTGGGAGCAGTCGGCGGAGCTGAACGCCGTCCAGCTGGGCCGGTTGGGCATGTTGGGGCTCGGGGCGCTCACCGCGGAGGAAGGTCTGCAGTTGCTGGACCTTGCCTGTGAAGGTGCCGACCCGTTGATGGTCGCGCTGCGCCTGGACTTCGCGGTGCTGCGCGAGCAGGCCCGCGAAGGCTTTCTGCCGCCGCTCCTGCGCGATCTGGTGCGGGTCTCCGTGCGCCGGGTGTCCGGCCACTTTGGCGGGGTGCTGGCCGCGCGGCTGGCCGGCGCTCAGGCGAACGAGCACGAGGCCGTCGCGCTCGCGTTCGTGCGCGAGCAGATCGCGGCCGTCCTGGGGCACGACTCCCCGGAGAGCATCGACGCCGAGGAGACGTTCAAAGAGCTCGGCTTCGACTCGTTGAGCGTGGTGTACCTGCGCAACCGGCTCAACGCGACGACCGGGCTGCAGCTCCCCGCCACGCTCGTGTTCAACTACCCCACCCCGGTTGCGCTGGCAGCCCACCTGCGCGAACAGGTGGCCAGCGAAGGCGCGGGCGAGCCCGTCGAGGAGAGCGTGCGCCAGTTGCGGGAGACGCTGCTGGCAGGGGATCTGGACTACGAGGAGCGCGCGCAGCTCGCGTCGCGCCTGCGCACGATCGCGGACGAGCTCCAGTACGAGGAGCGGGAGGACGGCGAGCATGGTGAGCAGGGCGTCGTCGAGCGGATCGAAGTTGCGAGCGCCACCGAGCTGTTCGAGATGTACGAGAGCGAGTGGGCGACCGAGGCGGGAGCGGCGAGCTCCGATACCGCGCAGGGCGCGTGATCGCAGCGGATCGGGCGATGCGTGAAACCGCACGCCGCACAACACGATGAGCAGAAAGGCTACGATGTCCGACGATCAGAGCAGTGCCGGCGATCAGAGCAGTGCCACACCGTCCAAAGCGGTCGGGGCTGAGGCCGAGGAGCAGAAGGCGGTCGCGTATCTGAGGCGAGCGCTCGTCGATCTCAACGAGACTCGCCGGCGCCTGCACGAGGCCGAAAACCGCCTCGCCGAGCCGATCGCCATCGTCGGAATGGGCTGCCGCTACCCCGGGGGCGTGCAGTCGCCCGAGGATCTGTGGGAGCTGGTCGCGGCGGGCAGGGACGCGGTTTCGGAGTTGCCCGACGATCGCGGCTGGGACCTGCAGGGGCCGTCGCCCGCCCTCTCCGGGGATCCGACCGCGACCTTCAAAGGGGGTTTCGTCGAGGGCGCGTGCGACTTCGACGCCGACTTCTTCGGGATCGAAGAGGCTGAGGCGCGGATGATGGACCCCCAGCAGCGGCTGTTGCTGGAAACGACGTGGGAGGCGTGTGAATACGGGGGGATCGACCCGAGCGCGCTGCGGGGAAGCGACACGGGGGTGTTCTCCGGCATCGGCATGCTGGCTTACGGATTCTGGCTGCTCGGCGCTGTCGCCGAGAGCGCGGCAGGCCATGTCATGCTCGGGACCGCCGGCAGCATGATCGCCGGCCGGCTGGCGCACGCCCTGCAACTCGAGGGGCCCGCGGTCACCGTGGACACGGCCTGCTCGTCGTCGATCGTGTCGCTGCACCTCGCCTGTCAGGCCCTGCGCCAGGGTGAGTGCTCGATGGCGCTCGCGGGGGGCGCGACGATCCTCGCCACACCCTGGCTGTACATTGAAATGAGCCGGCAGAACAATCCCGAACTGGCGCCCGACGTCAGGTGCCGGTCGTTCGCGGATGGCGCCGACGGGGTCGTGTTCTCGGAGGGTGTCGGCGTGGTGCTGCTCGAGCGCCTCTCGGACGCGCGGCGCCTCGGACACGAGGTGCTGGCGGTGGTCCGCGGCAGCGCATACAACCAAGACGGAGCAAGCAACGGCCTGACCGCGCCCAACGGCCTCGCCCACGAGCGGGTGATTCGACGGGCACTGCGCAACGCGGGAATATCCGGCGGCCAGGTCGACGTGGTCGAGGCGCACGGCATGGGCACCGCGCTGGGCGACACGATCGAGGCGCAGGCGTTGATCGCCACCTACGGCCGGAATCGGGTCGCGGGTCGGCCGCTGCGGCTTGGGTCGTTGAAGTCGAACCTCGGTCACACCCAGGCCGCGGGCGGGGTTGGAGGGGTGATCAAGATGGCCATGGCGATGCGCAACGGTTTGCTGCCGAAGACGTTGCACGTCGATGCCCCTTCGCGCTTCATCGACTGGTCGTCGGGCACGGTGTCGCTGCTGGTCGAGCCCGTGCCATGGGTCGAGCACGACGAGCCCCGCCGCGGGGCGGTTCACTCGTTTGGCATCAGCGGAACCAACGCGCATGTGATTCTGGAGGAGCCGGCGCCGCTTGCAGCGCCTCCCCCGAACAGCGAGCGGCTGGCGCGGTTGGAGGGCAGCAGCAACACGCTCCTGCCGTGGCCGATCTCGGGCCGCGACGAGGAGGGCCTGCGACGGCAGGCGCGGCGTCTGGCCCGGTTCCTCGCCGAGCGGCCCGAGATCGATATCGCCGACGTGGGCCTTGCGCTGGCAGCGCGCCCCGCGCTCGGCCATCGCACTGTCATCATCGGCACGAATCGCGCGGAGCTGCTCGAGGATCTGGAGAAGGTGGCGGAGGGTCACCTGGCCGCGGAGGCGGTGGCGGGCGGCGATGAGTCGGGGTCATCCGAGGCGCTCGCATCGCTGGCGCGAGCGTGGGCTACGGGGAGCGACGTCGACTGGGAGCCGGTGTTCGCGGAGCTCGACGCGCGTGGAGTGCGGCTACCGACGTACGCGTTCGCGCGCCGCCGTCATTGGGTGGACGATTCCCCGGTGTGGGCGGCCACCGGTCCGGTCGTGCGGGCGGGGGGACCGGTGGAGGAGACGCCCGCGGTCGCCGCTGCCTCCCCGCTCGCAGGCGGCGCCGACAGGCTCTCTCCCGCGGGAGCGCCGGTAGCACAATGAGCTCCGCTGGTAGCCCACGATGGGATGCGCCGCTTGCGGACCGACCGTGGGATGGGCCGCTCGCGGAGGGACTCGAGCCTTCCGCCCAAACATGCTCGCGGGGCACGCGGGACGATATGTCCCAGCTGTTCAACGTCTCGGCTCAGCGTCGGACTCCCACGCGCTTTCGGCGTGTGTACGAGCGCCTGGAGCGGTCATGCGCATCGATGCAGGACCTCTTTCATACGTGGGGTACGACCGAGGAGGATCGCTCGATGTCGTTTGCGTGCGATTCATATGTGCCTGCGCCGTCGCGCTGTTACTACAGGGGGATCGAGGTCCTCGCCCCGCGGGAGATCGTCTACCGCTGGCTCTGCCAGCTGCGAGTGGCGCCTTACGCCTACGACTGGTTCGACAACTTTGGACGACAGAGTCCGCGCCGGCTGACCCCCGGCGTCGAGCGGCTGAGCCCCGGACAGCGGATGCTGGTCGTATTCAGCGTCGTGGAGTTCGTGGAGAACGAGCAGATCACGATACAGAGCGACCGGTTTCTCTGGTTCTTCACAAAAGTGGCGATGACCTACAGGGTGGTGCCTTGCGGCGCGAACAGCTGCCGGATCGTCACCAAGCTCACCGGGCACGACACGGGTACGTTCCTGGTCCGCTTGCGCGGAGACTATTTTCCGATTGGCGAGCTGCCGCTCATGCACAAGCAGCTGCGGTTGTTCAAGTACCTCGCCGAGAGGCAGTTCCTGGAAGAGCTGGCGGTGAGCTCTGGTGAAGGCGCCACTCAGTGGGTGAGCTCGTAACGCAGCCGCCAGACGGCCAGTGAGAAGGTGAGCGCGGCGAAGCCGACCAGCGCGCCGACTTGGGGGAGCACGCCGAGCAGGTTGCCGCTTTCCCGCTGCAAGGAGCTCAGCGCTTCGTTTCCCCAGGCGTGAGGCGTGATATGCGCGACGTCGTTCATGAGCGGTGTGAAGAACATCAGTGGCACCATCGAGCCGCCCAGCGCCGCGAAGCTGAGGCCGAGGAGGATCGCGGCGGCAAGCGCCTGCTGCTCGCTGGCGAGCGTGGCCCCGATCATCATCGCGAACCCGGCCGAGACCAGGCAGAAGGCAATCGTCACCGCTGCCACGGCCGGGCCGTTGCCCCATTCGACGCCAAACAGCAGCCATGAAAGGGACACGATCAGCAGGGCCTGGATGCAGGCCACGACGAGCCGCACCAGGGCCTCGCCGAGGATCACGCTGCGAACCGAGGTGGGTGAGGCGATCATGCGCCGCGCGACGCCCAGGCGGCGCGTCTCGACCAGCGCGGCCGCGCTCGTCAGCGAGGTGATGAACACGAACAGCAGCAACTCGTTGGCGGCTCCGATGGTGAAGCGCGTGAGCGCTTTGGGGTAGCGTCGGCCATTCGGTTCGACTGTGTGCACCAGGACCATGGAGAGTTTTGGCGCAAACGCGAGCGCATGGGCGAAAGCCGCGTCGAAGGTCCCGCCGCGTTCGCGTTTCAACAGCCTGGCCGCGATTACCTCGTTGCTCTCTTCCGCCAGGCCCGACTGCACGATTTGGCTTATCTGCTGACCGTAGACGCCGTGCTGCGCGTAATACCGTATGTGTATGTACTGGCCCGAGCGCAGTATGTGGTCGTAGTTGGCGGGTACCACCACGCCCGCTTCGGTGTCCCCGTATTCGACCGCGCTGCGCAGTTCCCGTTCGCTTTCCACGCGCCGGACCGTCAACCCCTGCTGGTTGGTGATTGCCCGCAGCAGCTGGTTGGCGTACCAGGTGTGCGGCGCCAGCACGTCCACGCGTGTGGTGGCCGAGCTGCCAAATGCCGAGCCCAACAGGAAGATCAGCAGCAGCGGGCCCAGCCCGCTGACGACGACGGTGCGCGGGTTGCGCGACAGCCGGCGAAGGTTTGCGCTGACGATGGCGAGCGCCTTCATGTCAGACCTCCACCAGATGGCGGATGCGCAGCAGGGCGACGCCCCCCAGGATCGCGGCGAAGGCGAGGATCGTCGCCAGCATCGGCAGCACCGCCGTCGGTCCCGCGCCATGGGAGAGCAGGCCAAGGCCTCGCAGAAATTGAGCCTGGGGCGTCAGCAGGCTGAGCGATGCCACGGTCCCGCCCGCCTGCGAGATCGGGAACATCGCGCCGCCGAACGCCCCCATCAGGCCGGCGATGATCGCCTGCCACTCGACGGCCTGCTCCGCGGTGTGCACGAACGTGGCGATGCAGGCGGTGAACGCGGTCGCCGCCACCACCGCCGCGAGGACGAGCAGCACGACGCCTGGGAAGCCGCCCCAATCGGCGCCGAGGATCAGCGTGGTCGCCAGCGCCAGCACGGTGGTGCTGACGAGTCCCAGCACGATGCTCGTCAGCACCTTGCCGAAGATGATCGATCGCCGCGACACCGATGCGGCGCGCAGACGGACGAGGGTGCCGTGGCTGCGTTCTTCGATTACGCTCAGGAAGCCGAACTGGACGGTGAGGAAGAGGAAGAAGATCGTCAGCCCGGCCGCCTCGTGGGTCTTCAGGTTCAGTTCTTTGCTCGGCAGGCCGACGCTGTGCAGCTTGAACTGCTTGGGCATCTCGGATGCGTGTTCGCCCAGGCTGATGACTTCGCTCGAGCTCGCGTGCCGTTTACGGGTGCTGGCGACGGCCAGGCGCACGCTGTTGAGCTGGTTGGCGAACGACTGGGCGACCGAACGAGCGACGTATGCGCCCTCCTCCTTGCGTATCTGGCCGCTGCCGATGATTTCGATGTGCGTCGGGCTTTCGCTGTTCGCTCCGTGGGAGAAGCCCGGGGGCAGCACAAATGTCGCGTTTGCCTTGCCGCTGCGCACCAGCGCGCGCCCGCTCGACAGGGAGACGGCGTGCAGCTGCGCCAGTTTTTCGTGTTGCAGCGGTCCCAGCACGTCGTTGGCGAAGAACAGCGCCGCCGGCCCGTGGTCGTTGTTGACGATGTCGAACTGGTACTTGCCGGTGCTGCGGTTGGTGATGTTGGGCAGGGTGACGCTCAGGATCGTGGCCATCACGAACGGGATCACGAGTGCCGCGATGATCGCCGTGCGGTCGCGCACGCGTTGGCGCAGGTCCTTGGCCGCGATGATCGCCGCGACCGGCATCTAGCAGCACCTCCCGCCGAGCAACTCGCGGGCGGGCTCGTTGCTAGTCGCGCAGAGCACGTCCGGTCAGGTGCAGGAAGACGGTCTCGAGGTTGGATCTGCGAGCCTCGACAGCGGTCAGCGACGTTCCGGCCCTGGCGGTGCGCTCCAGCAGCGCCGGCAACAGCTTGCCGGCGTCCTCGACGACCAGTTCCAGGCCACCATCGGTGTGGTGCACATCGAGCACCCCGCTCAGCTCGCGAACCGCCTCGGCGGCTCGCTGGAGATCGCCGCTCGCGCTCAGCAGCACGCGATCGCCTCCGCCCACCAGGGCGATCAGCTCCCGGTGGGTGCCCTCGGCGATCAGCTTGCCGTGGTCGATGATGCCGATGCGGTCGCAGAAGCGCTCGGCCTCCTCCATGTAGTGCGTGGTGTAGAGGACGCCGATGCCGGCCTGGCCGAGCTGCTCGATGCTGTCGAGGATCGCGTTGCGGCTCTGCGGATCCACGCCGACGGTGGGCTCGTCGAGAATCAGCATGCGCGGCTCGTGCAGCAGGCCCAGCCCCACATTGAGCCGACGCTGCATTCCGCCGGAGTAATCTTTGACCATGTCGTCTGCCCGCTCGGCAAGACCCACCAGCTCGAGCACCGTTGCGATGCGCGCCGCCGCGGCCCGCCCGCGGATGCCGTACAGGCGGGCGAAGAAGCGCAGGTTCTCGCGACCCGTCATATCCGGGTAGATCGCGAGATCCTGGGGCACGTAGCCAAGCTCCGCCTTGGCGGCCACGCTGGTGATGGTCATCGGCTTGCCGGCGACCTCCACCGTTCCCCCGTCGGAGGCGAGCAGCCCGCAGATCATCGAGATGGTGGTGGTCTTACCCGCTCCGTTGGGGCCGAGCAGGCCATAGCTTTCGCCGGGGGCGATTTCGAGGTTGATGCCGTCCACGGCGAGGAGCTCGCCGAAGCGCTTGCGCAGACCGACGCAACGCAAGGCCGGTGTCGAAGAGGGGGTGTGCGCGGCGTCGCCGCGCCGCTGATCGAGCAGTGTCGTGGACACGGCAACGCAGCATCGCATATGCGAGATGACTGCGCAAAAAGCGATCGCCAAAAAGCGATCGCGGACGGACCTCCGCCGCCGGCGCCCGGTCGATCCGCGCGAGCCGGTCGCGACGGGCTGGTCGGGAGCGCGGCGAGCTGGCTGGCGCTCTGGGATCGACGGCGTGGGCCGCGGCCCGGGTAGTAAGATCCGCCGCCGATCGTGAGGTGTGACAAACCGTATCGCAGACGCGCCAGAGCGCCGGCTTGAGGATGGGCCGACAGGGAGAGCTGGGCCCCAGCCTGCTTGCGATCAGCGACCTGCACGTCACCTACCCCGAGAACCGCCGAGTCGTCGAGGGTCTGCGCGGGCGCTCGCCGGAGGATTGGCTGATCGTGTGCGGCGACGTCAGCGAGATGAGCGCCGATTTGGAGTGGGCGCTGGGAATGTTGCGCGAGCGCTTCGCCAAGGTCATCTGGGTGCCCGGCAACCACGACCTGTGGAGCACCCCGGCGGACCCGCTGCGGTTGCGGGGGGAGGCGCGCTACCGGCATCTGGTGGCGCTCTGCCGGCGCCTGGATGTGCTCACCCCCGAGGATCCCTACTCGGTTTGGGAAGGCCCGGGTGGCCCCGCCACGGTGGTGCCCCTGTTCCTGCTGTACGACTACTCCTTCGGCAGCAACGTCGCCTCCACCAAGGAGCAGGCGCTGGCGCGCGCCCACGCCGCCGGGGTGGTGTGCAGCGATGAGCTCGTGCTGCACCCGGACCCCTATCCCAGCAGGGAGGCCTGGTGCGGCGCGCGAGTGCGCGAGAGCGAAGCGCGGCTCGCCGCGCTTCCCCCCGGGCTGCCCACGGTGCTCGTCAACCACTTCCCCCTCACCCGCGATCCCACGAGGATCCTGCGCCACCCCGAGTTCGCGCAGTGGTGCGGGACGGTGCGCACTGCCGACTGGCATGTGCGCTTCGGGGCGAAGGCGGTCGTGTACGGCCACCTGCACATCCCACGCGTGACGTGGTGCGACGGGGTGCGGTTCACGGAGGTCTCGCTGGGCTACCCCCGGGAGTGGCGCCGCTGGGGAGGCGCCCACCGCGCAACGCCGCGCCCGGTGTTGGACGGCGGGGGTAGCACCTCGTGATCGAGGAGATCCTGACCCCCACGGTCGTCGCGGTGGACACCCGCGAGGAGTTGCTGGACGTCGAGCTGTTTCCTGAGGAGCTGGCCGCGCTGGGACGGGCGGTGGAGAAGCGCCGCCACGAGTTCATCACGGCGCGCGCGTGCGCGCGCCGTGCCCTCGAGCGGCTCGGCGTGGCGCCCTGCGCGATCGTCAACGGCGAGCGGGGGCAACCGCTGTGGCCGCAGGGGGTGGTCGGCAGCATCACCCACTGCGCGGGTTACCGCGCATGCGTGGTGGCGCGCCAGGCGCAGGTGGTTGGTGTGGGCGTCGACGCCGAGCCACACGCGCCGCTGCCCGATGGGGTGCTGGGCCAGATCGCCCGAGCCGAGGAGCGCCCCCGGCTCGCCGGGCTGGCGGGAGCCGAGCCGGCCGTCCACTGGGATCGGCTGCTGTTCTGCGCGAAGGAGGCGGTGTACAAGGTGTGGTTCCCACTGGCCGCGTGCTGGTTGGGCTTCGAGGACGCGACGCTCACGATCGACCCGGTCGAGCGCACCTTCCAGGCACGGCTGCTGAAGCCCTGGCCGCACGCGGCGGCGGCGCTTCCGGAGATCCTGGAGGGTCGGTGGCTGGTGCGCGAGGGATTGGTGCTCACCGCTATCGCTCTCCCGCGGTGAGCCGCGGTATGGCGCCCTCGCAAACCGGGTGCATCAGCGTCGATGGGCGCCTCCGCGAGCCCGCGCACGCCACCGTCTCGGCGCTGGACGCCGGCTTTCTGTTGGGCGATGGGCTGTTCGAGTCGCTGCGTGCCACCGGCGGCGTGCCTTACTTGCTGGAGCGCCATCTGCGGCGGCTGTTTGGCGCGGCGGCGGCGCTGGGGTTCGCGGGCATGCCATCCCCGGACGCGGTTGCCGCGCAGGTGCTCCGGACACTGCGGCGCGCCGCGCTGGCTGACGCGTACGTGCGTGTGACCGTCACCCGCGGTGCCGGTGGTGTGGGCCTGATACCCCCGGGGGGCGCCCCCACGGTGGTGATCGCTGCCCTGCCAGCCCAACCCCTCGTCCCCGCGGACAGCCGCATCGCGGCCGCTCTGCTGCGGGGGCGTCGCGAGCGGCGGGCGGCGGCCAAGAGCACCAGCTGGCAGCCCGCCGTCGTGGCAAGGCGCCGCGTGGAAGGTTGCGGGGCCGACGAGGGCTTCTACGTGTCGAGGAGCGGCAATGTGCTGGAGGGCGTGGCCTCCAACGTGTTTGTCGTCGCGGATCATCGCCTGCTTACGCCGCCCACCCGCCACTGTCTGCCGGGCATCACACGGGGTCGGGTCCTCGAGCTGGCACGCGCACACGGCCTGGAGACGCTCGAGGGGCCGCTGCCGCTGGAGATGCTGATGCGGGCGCAGGAGGTGTTCGTGACCAACGCCGTCCAGGGCCTTCGCGCGGTCGCGACGGTGGCTGGTGCCGCGATCGGCGGGCGGGGCGCGGGAGGGATGTTCGAGACGCTGCACCGCCTCTACGCGCTCGATCGAGCGGGCGTGCCGGGGGAGACGGGCGGTTGATCGCCGCGGGCGCCCGGTTGGCGAGGCCGGCCGCGCATCGGCACGTGCTCTGCGAGGAGCTGCCCACGCGCGTCGACTGCTGGACCGTCGCCAGGCGCCTGGAGCACGAGACGTTTCTCTTTCTGCTCGACAGCTCCGGCGAGCCGGCCGAGCTGGGGCGCTACTCGATCCTCGCCTGGCGTCCCCGCTGGGAGTTCATCGCAAAGGACGGCGCTGCCCGGGCGGGGCCACCGGGCGCCGTCGAGCCGTTGACGGGGCCGGTGCTCACCGAGCTGCAGGACACGCTCGCGGCCTTCTCCGCGGCTGTGGCGCAGGAGAGCGGACAGGGCGACGCGCCGCCGGTGTTCAAGGGCGGCGCCGTCGGCTTCTTCGCCTACGAGCTGCTGCACGAGATCGAGGCCGTCACGCCCAGCGTGGCGCCCGACCTCGGCGTCGCTGACTGCCATCTGCTGTTCTGCGATCTGGCGGTGGTGACCGATGAGCTCGCCGGTCGCAGCTGGATCGTCGGCAACGGTTGGGGGCGCACCGATGCGGAGTGCCGTGCGGAGTGCCGCACGCTGCTCGATGTCGGGCGGGCGGCCTGTGTGGGCGCCGAGGCACGGGGGCGCCGCGCGGCGCCCGTCCAGATGGTCGCGGGGCGCCGTCTGCGGTGGTGCGACCTCGAGCGCTACGGCGTCAGGGCGCTCACCGCTCCCGAGCGCTACCTCGAGCTGGTGGGGCGCGCGCGCGAACGCATCTTCGCCGGCGAGGTGTTCGAGCTGTGCCTGGCGCAGCGCTTCGATGCCGAGTGGGAGGGGGCGGGGATCGACCTGTACGCGGCCATGCGTGCCTGCAACCCGGCGCCGATGGCGGCCTATCTGCGCTATCCGCAGCTGGAGCTGCTGTCGTGCTCCCCCGAGCGCTTCCTGCGGGTCGACGCCGGACGCTGGGTGGAGACGCGGCCGATCAAGGGCACCCGCCCGCGGGGACGGGACGCATTCGAGGACCGGGCGCTGGCGGGCGACCTCGCGACTGCGCCGAAGGACGGCGCCGAGAACGTGATGATCGTCGACGTCGCGCGCAACGACCTGGGCCGGGTGTGTGAGTTTGGCACCATCAGCGTGCCGAGGTTACGGGCGGTCGAGCGCCATCCCTCGGTGTTTCAGCTGGTGTCCACCGTGCGAGGGCGCCTGCGTCCGGACGCCACGCCGGTGCAGCTGCTGAGGGCCGCCTTCCCGGGCGGCTCGATGACGGGTGCGCCGAAGGTCGCGGCGATGCGGCTGATCGGCGCGATGGAGGATTCGCGACGCGGGGTGTTCGCGGGCGCGATCGGCTACATCAACTACTCCGGCGAGCTGGACCTCAACATCGCGATTCGCACGATCGTCAAGCGCGGCGAGGCGCTCTCCTTTCACACCGGCGGGGCCGTCACCTGCGACTCGGCGCCGGCGGAGGAGTATCAGGAGACGCTCGACAAGGCGCGTGCGTTGGTGTGGGCGATCGCGGCCGCGCGAGCCGCGACGGGGATCGGCGTCGGGAGAGCCGGTGTGGCGGCGCGATGAGCGACACCCGCCCCTGCCGCACCGTTCGTGCGTGGGGCTATTCGCCGCGCCAGCGCGGCGCGCGTTTCTCGGCGAAGGCGCTCATGCCCTCGCGCAGGTCGTGTGAGGTGAACGAGGCGCGGCGCAGCTCGATCTGCTCGGCCTCCTCGTTCTCGGTGAGCCTGCCCTGCGCCTGCAGCAGCGCGGCGATCACACGCTTGTTGCCCCGCTGCGAGAGTGGCGCGTTGCCGGCCAGCTCGCACGCCAACGCGAGCGCCATCGACTCGAGCTCAGCGGCCGCCGCCACGCGGTTGACGAGGCCCCAGCGCAGGGCGGTGTCCGCGTCGATGTAACTGCCGAGCAGAAACAGCTCGCGAGTGCGCGGGGCGCCGATCGCGTCGATGAAGCGGCGCAGGCCGGTGTGGGAGTAGACGAGGCCAAGCTTGGCGGGGGGCATGCCGAGCTTGATCGTGGCGGCGGCGACGCGCAGGTCGCACGCGAGCGCGAGCTCGAGGCCGCCGCCGATGGTGTGACCGGGGAGCATGGCGAGCGTTGGATAGGGGTAGCTCTCCAGCGCTTCGATCGCCTCGGTGAACGGGTGTGCAATCAGGCGCTCCGCCTCTTCCTGGAATCTCCCGTCGCTGATCTCCCCGATCTCATACCCGGCGGAGAACATCCCGTGCGAGCCGGTCACGATCACGCAGCGCGCCCACTCCTCCGAGGCGAGCTCCGCGAGCGCCACGGTGATGGCATCCATGATCGGCCAATCCAGGGCGTTGCGCTTGGAGGGATTGGAGATCGTCAGGCGGGCGACGTGGTCGGCCGGGCGATCGACCAGCAGCTTGCCGTCGGCGAGCTCTTGCGGGGGGGCGGGGGAGGGCATTGCGCCAAGCGTAGTGGCTGACCGAAGCGGAGGGGCTTGGCGCGCCACTCCTCTACTCCAGCACGACGAGCGTGTCGCCCTCGTTGACCGCCTGGCCCTCCTGGCACAGGATCTCGATGACGGTGCCGGAGTCCTCGGCCTCGACGGGCATCTCCATCTTCATCGACTCGAGGATCGCGACCGTGTCGCCCTCCTGCACCTCGTCGCCCACGGCGCACTCGATCTTCCACACGGTGCCGGTGATGTGGGCCTCTACATCAGCCACGCAAACCCCTTTCTGGACGCGGTTTCCATGGCGTGGGACAATAGCCGCATGAGCGGAGAGCGAAGGCAGACCTCGATGTTCATTGTGGATTGTTGAGAGAACGCGCGGGAGATAGCGACCGCGTGGGACCTGAGGGGAGGCTCGATGTTTGAGGTGGTTCGCCGTCTTGGGAGTGGCGATGAGTCAAGCTGAGTCAGGGGTGGTGATGAGTCAAGCTGAGTCGGCGCGCACAGCGGAGGTGGCAGCCACCACGACCGCGCCCGAGCATTTGCTGGACGGCGAGCTTCCGTCCACCTATCGGGCGGCGTATCTCGCCCGCGAGGACGTGGAGATCTTCAAAGGTGCAAGCGACAAGGATGTCCGCAGGTCGATCAGGGTTGGCGAGGTCCCGATGCCGGAGCTCGCACCCGATGAGGTGCTGCTGGCGGTGATGGCCAGCGCGGTCAACTACAACACGGTGTGGTCGGCGACGTTCGAGCCGATCCCCACCTTCCGGTTCCTGGAGCAGCTTGGGCGAAACGGGGGATGGGACGCCCGCCATGACCTGCCCCACCACGTCGTGGGGTCGGATGCCTCGGGCATCGTCGTGCGCGTGGGCAACGCGGTGCGCCACTGGTCGCCCGGCGATCGTGCGGTGGTGTACACCAACGTCATCGACCACCAGGACCCCATCTCCCAGGTGGATGGGATGCTCGCCGCCGACCAGCGGGCGTGGGGCTTTGAGACCAACTTCGGCGGACTCGCTCACTACTCGGTCGTGAAGGCCACCCAGCTGCTCCCCAAGCCCCGCCACCTGACGTGGGAGGAGGCGGCCTGCAGCACGCTCTGCGCGATGACCGCCTACCGCATGCTCGTCAGCCCGCGGGGAGCGCAATTCAAGCAGGGCGACATCGTGCTCGTGTGGGGCGCCACCGGAGGGCTCGGCTCATACGCGATCCAGTTCATCCGCAACGGCGGCGGGATCGCGGTCGGGGTGGTGGGCTCGGAGGCGAAGGCACGGCTGTTGCGGCGGCTCGGCTGCGACCTGGTGCTGCGCCGCGACGAGCTCGAGCTGGACGGGCTCGGCGAAGTGGAATTGGGCAAGCGGGTCGGCGGCGAGATCCGCCGCCACCTGGGGGAGGACCCCCACATCGTCTTCGAGCACGTCGGACGTGAGACGTTCGGGGCCTCGGTGTACCTGGTGCGGCGCGGTGGGACGGTGATCACCTGCGGATCGAGCACCGGCTATCGCCACGAGTACGACAACCGCCGCCTGTGGATGCGCCTGAAGCGCATAATCGGCAGTCACGGCGCCAACTGGCAGGAGGCGTGGGAGACCAACCGGCTGATCGAACGGGGCGGGATCGTGCCGGCGCTCTCGAAGGTGTTTGCGCTCGAGCAGGTGGGTGAGGCGGTGCGGGAAGTTCAGCTCAACCGGCACGTGGGCAAGGTCGGGGTGCTGTGTCTGGCCGAGCACGAGGGTCGCGGCATCGAAGACCACGAGCTGCGCGCCTCGGTCGGCGAGGAGCGGCTCAGGCTGTTCCGTGACCCTGTCTGAGCCGGGACCCCCGATAGGCTCCCGCGAGGATGATCCTCGCGATCGACCAGGGCACAACCGGTTCCACCTGCATCGTCTTCGACGAGCGAGCTGAGCCGGTTGGGCGGGCCTACCGCGAGCTCGAGCAGCACTTCCCCCAGCCGGGGCGGGTGGAGCACGACGCGGCGGAAATCTGGGCGGCGACCCACGCGGTCGCCGGCGAGGCGCTGGCCGATGCCGGGGTGCGTCCGGGAGAGCTTGTCGCGGTGGGAATCACCAACCAGCGCGAGACGGTGTGCGTGTGGGATCCGGCGACGGGCGAGCCGCTGCACCGGGCGATCGTCTGGCAGGACCGGCGCACGGCGGAGCGCTGCGCGCAGCTGCGCGAGGCGGGCCTCGAGGAGTTGATTCGCGCGCGCACCGGGCTGGTGCTCGACCCGTACTTCTCGGCCACCAAGATCGAGTGGCTGCTCGATCGCGTGGAGGGGCTGCGCGAGCGTGCGCTTGCCGGCCGGGCGCTGTTTGGGACGGTCGATTCGTGGTTGATCTTCAAGCTCACCGGGGAGCACCTCACCGACCCCTCGAACGCGTCGCGCACGATGCTCTACGACATCGCCGGCGGGCGCTGGGACCCGGAGCTGCTGGAGCTGTTCGGGGTGCCCGCGCGAGCGCTCCCCGAGGTGCGCCCGAGCGCCGGCTCGTTCGGTGTGACGCTCCCCGAGGCGCTGTTCGGCCACGCGGCTCCGATCGCGGGCGTCGCCGGCGACCAGCAGGCTGCGCTGTTCGGCCAAGGGTGCGTCGATCCGGGGATGGGCAAGAACACCTACGGCACCGGCTCGTTCGTGCTGCTCAACGCCGGCCCTCGGGCGCCGGCGCCGGCGCCCGGGCTGCTGAGCACCGTGGCATGGGGGATCGGCGGCTCCCGCACGTACGCGCTCGAGGCGTCGATCTTCGTCACCGGCGCGGCCGTCCAGTGGCTGCGCGACGGCCTCGGGATCATCGCCGACGCGGCCGATTCCGAGGCGCTCGCGGCGTCGCTGGACTCCAACGAGCATGTCTACTTCGTGCCGGCGCTCACCGGCCTCGGATCACCCCACTGGGATCCGAATGCGCGCGGCACGATCGTCGGCCTCACGCGCGGCAGCACCCGCGCGCACCTCGCGCGTGCGACGCTCGAGGCGATCGCCTACCAAACCGTGGATGCCGTGCGCGCGATGGAGGCCGGTGCGAGCGTACGGCTGAGCGTGCTGCGCGCCGACGGCGGTGCCACCGCCAACCGCTGGCTGATGCAGTTCCAGGCTGACGTGCTCGGCGTGCCGGTGGTGGTGCCGGAGATCGCTGAGACCACGGCACTTGGTGCGGCCTGTCTGGCGGGGGTGGGGGCGGGCCTGTGGACCGTCGCGGACGTGCGCTCGGGCTGGCGCGAGCGCGCCCGCTACGAGCCGCGGATGAGCGCAGGCGAGCGGGCCCGCCTGCTGGCGGGATGGCAGGAGGCGCTCGGGCGCGCGCGCAGCGGCGCGTAACCTTGCGCCCCCCGTGAGGTAGAGCAGTCAGACACGCGATGACCAACCACGACCCGAGATCCGGCGGGGGAGCGGCAGAGAGCAGATGAGCGAGCTGGCGCCGATGCGCGAACAGGTGTACAGCGACCCGCGGCCGAAGGAGCACTTCGACCGCTTCCACGAGCGCGCGCGCACGCGCGAACCGGACTGGTGCTACGAGCTGACGCGGATGCTCACCTCGCTGTACGCGTACGCCGGCCTGCGCACGCGCGCGATCGCCACCGACAACGTGCCGGGCAGCGGCGCGGTGATCCTGGCGCCCAACCATTTCTCGTTCATGGACCACTTCCTGATGGGCTGCTACATCCGCCGCAAGGTGCGCTTTATGGCGAAGTCGCAGCTGTTCAAAGGGCCGATGCAGTTCATCTACACCCACGGCGGCGTCTTCCCGGTGCGCCGCGGGGCGCGCGACGAAGAGGTGTTCGTCACCGCCAACGCGATCCTTGCGCGCGGGGGAGCGATCACGATGTACTGCGAGGGAGGGCGCTCGCGCGACGGCCGCCTCGCCGAGCAGGCCAAGCGCGGGATTGGGCGCCTGGCACTCGAAGCGGGCGCGCCGGTGGTGCCGATCGCGATTCACGGCTCCTCGCGCATCCGCAACTGGAAGCGCCTGCGGCTGCCCTCGATCACCGTGCAGTACGGGCCGGCGCTGCGCTGGGAGCAGGTGGCCGATCCCACCCCCGCGCAGCAGCAGGCGGTGGCCGACGAGATCCTGGTGGAGATCAAGCGGCTGTACGCGGGCCTCGAGCAGCACGGGCGTCGGGGCGCGCTGCAGCGCGTGCGCGAACAGCGCCGCGCCGCCAAGGCGTCGGGGCCGTCCCGTACAGTGGGCCAGGTCAGCTGAGACTGGATCGACCGACCCCCGGGATCGGTGGCTCAGGCTCGGGTCACGAGCTTCGGCGCAGGCCCGAAGCCGCTGCGGGAGCACGATGAGGAGGAGCGCATGAATACCGGTTCGATCGACGTCGGCGAGATCATCCGCCGCACGTTCCAGATCTACGTCGACCAGGCGCCGGTGCTGATGCCCGCGGCCGCCGTGGTGTTCGTGATCAGCTCCGTGTTCGGCGTGCTGCTGATCGCGGCCTCCCCGGGGCTGGCGTTCATCGCGCTGATCGTGAGCCTCGTGGCGACCACGCTGTTCACCGGCATGGTTGTCGAGCTGGTCTCGGACGTCCAGGACGGCAAGCGCGACGCCAGCGCTGGCCAGCTGCTGCGCGCGGTCACACCGGTGCTCGGCAAACTGATCCTGGTGGGGATCGTCGCCGGCATCGGCATCTTGATCGGCTTCATCCTGATCGTGATTCCCGGCCTGATCCTCGCCACGCTGTGGTCGGTGGCGGCCCCCGTGGTGGTGCTCGAGCGGCCCAATGGTCTGCGCGCGTTGGGGCGCAGCCGCGAGCTGGTGCGGGGCAACGGCTGGAACGTGTTCGCGGTGATCCTGCTGCTGGTGATCCTCGTCGGCCTCGTCGCCTCGGGGATCGAGGTCGCCGGCGACGCCGCCGGCACCGCGGTGGGCCTCGTGGTGCGCGTGATCGTGGGGATCCTCACCGCCCCGATCTCCGCGCTCGCCGCCGCGGTGCTGTACTTCGACCTGCGCAAAGTGCACGCGGGCGCAGCAGGCGGGACTCCCATTCAGGAGCCGCAGCTCCCCGGGTTCCAGACGGGCGGGTACCCGCCCGCGGCGCCGTAGGTGAAAGATGCCGGAGCCGGGTCGTCCGGCTCATGCCGTCCATGCGCCGAGCAGCTCCTGCGGACCGAGCGTGATGTCGAGCATCGTGCTCGGGGTAAAGCCGCTTCTGGAGACGCCTACGAGCAGGGTGGCGGGGCTTGTGAGAGGAATGCGCGTGCGGATCGAGGCGAGGGTGAAGGCGTCCTCGCGCGAGAAGGGCGCGGTCTCGCGCCACTTGATCGAGCCGATGAAGGTGGCGCGGGTCGGCCGGCGGTCGTCGTCGTAGCCGACGAGGTCGATCTCGGGGTCGTTCGTGCGCGTCCAGTAGGGGTGGACGAAGTTGGCCTCGCCGAAGCTCTCGTCGGGGAGCATGCGCTCGATGCTGGCGCGTACCACCGGCTCGATCGCGCGCCCGCGGAATGCGCTCCAGCCGTCGATGATCCGCGCCAGGACGATGTCGCCGCGGCGGCGTTCGATGAGGGGCAGGTTGGGGGCGATGAAGCGAAGCCAGAAGCGCAGGTAAGGGTCGGCGATCGTGTAGCGGCTGAGCTTGGTCGAGCGTGTGGGGGTGAGCGGCATCTGGCGGCTGACGATGCGCTTCTGTGCGAGCGTGTGCAGCGCGGCGGAGAGACTTGTCCGCCCCACGCCTGAGCGGGCGAGGATCTTCGTGAACTCGGTTTCGCCGGCGCCGATCGCCGCGATCACCGCGCGGGGCGCGGTATGGGCTGGCAGCTCACCGGCCATCACCCGTTCGCCTGTCACCACCAGGGGCGAGGTGGGGTCGTTGAGCTCGCGTGTGAGATATCGCCGCACGGTGTCGTTGGCGCGCCACGTCACCGCCAGCTGCGGGAAGCCGCCGAGCATGCAGTAGGCGTCGAGCGTCCTTGCCGGGTCCGTGCTGGTCATGCTCTGCATCTCGGCGGGATTGAGCGGCTCGATCACCAGTGGTGTCACCCGGCCATGCAGCGGCCGGTCGTAGCGTTCGAGCGCCTCCATCATGTGCAGGTCCGAGCCGATCAGCACGAGCAGCATCGGTAGTCGCTTCAGGTGGCGATCCCACGCGCTCTGCAGCAGCCCCTCGATGCTGGGCTCCTGCTCGGACAGCCAGGGCAGCTCGTCGATCACCAGGCAGGCGGGCATGCTGGCTCCCGGTGCGTTCGCGCAGCTTGTCGCGATCAGGCGCAGGGTTGCTTCCCAACTATCGGGGCGTACTCCGGCTGCCAGCTCGGTGGCGACCGGGAGCGTGCTGCGCTCGAGCTCGCTCAGGAACCCCGCGAGCGCCTCCGCGGACGGTTGGTCCTTGGATGCCGAGTAGAACGCGTGCGGAGGACACTCGCCCACCAGGAGCTCTTCGATCAGGGTCGACTTCCCCACCGCTCGGCGCCCGCGCACCGCGATCGCCCTGCCACGGCCGGATTGGGCAGCCTCCCGCAGCCACCCGCCGAGTCGCTCCAGCTCGGCCTCACGGCCGACGAATCCCGGCAGGCGTCCATTCATACTCTGATCCTACAAAGTTTGCCAGAGCAAACTCCGGTCGAGCGAACTCCGGTGAAGAGAACTTTGTCGTGCCTACCGTGCAGTTGGCGCCCCTGGGCGGCCGCGTCGTGGCGCTCCGCCGCTCAGGGGCGCGGAGGACTCAGCCCGTCATACCCCCGAACAGCCCGCCGGTGATGTGCAGCGTCTGTCCGTGTACGTAGTTGGACCACGGCGAGCACAGGAAGAAGATCCCGCCCGCGGCCTCCGCCGGTGTGGCGGGGCGGCCCAGCGGGATCAGCATCGAGGCCATCTGGCGCATCTGCTCGGGGATCCCCAGCTGCACCTTCTCGCCGCCGATCTCCATCGTGTTGTCCTCCACCTTGGCCTGCGTGAGGCGGGTGTCGATGAAGCCGAAGGCGACCGCGTTGACGTTGATTTTGAACTGGCCCCACTCCTTGGCGACCGTTTTGGTGAGGCCGACGACGGCGGCCTTGGCGGCGGAGTAGTTGGCCTGGCCGGCGTTGCCGAACGTGCCGGAGGTGGAGGAGACGTTGACGATCTTGCGGAATACCTCCTTGCCTTCCCCGAGCTCCTGCTTGGCGGGCTCGCGCAGGTGCGGCGCGGCGGCGCGGATCACGCGGAAGGGGACCACCGTGTGGATGTCGAGCATCGCCTGGAAGTGCTCGTCGGTCATCTTGTGGACCGGCGCATCCACCGTGTAGCCGGCGTTGTTGACGATGATGTCGATCCGGCCGAACGCGTCGATCGCGCTCTGCACCAGCTGGTCGGGCACGCCCGGCTTGGTCAGGTCGCCGGCGAACACCGCGTGCTCGCCCGCGATCTCCTCAGCGGCCTGCTTGGCGACGTCGCCGTCGAGATCGTTGATGAGCACGTTGGCGCCGTGCTCGGCGAGCAGCTCTGCGGTCGCGCGCCCGATGCCGCGCGCGGACCCTGTGACGATGGCGGCTTTGCCGTCGAGAACTCCCATGGTGTGTGTTGCTCCCTTCGCCTTTGTTTTTACGGGCGCCGGAGGTTATCCGTCCCGAGCGGGCGGGGGAGCGGCGGGCGTGCCCGTCGGCCCAGCGGTGGGTCGAGTACCCGCCGGCCGAGGGGGCTGCATCGGTCGAGGAGCGGCGCGAGGAGTGCCCGGCGGGGACGATCGTGCCGAAGTCCTGGGTGTACAGCGCCCCGGGCTGCCCTTCGGCGAGCGCGGCGGGGGGCCGCGGCTCGACCCCGACCCCCGTTTCGCGGTAGGCGCCGTCGAGGATGTTGGCGCGGTGTCCGGGGGAGGCCATCCAGGCGCTCACGATCGACTGCGGCGTGGCCAGCCACATCGTGCCCCACGCGATGTTCTCGCCGACCATGTACCCGTCCTGCGCGTTGGGGATGTAGCCGCTCGCTCGCATCCGCTGGAGCGGCGTTTCGCCATTGGGCGCGATGTGTGAGAAGTAGTCCTCGTTGGCCATGTCGCGGCTGTGCGCCTGCGCGGCATGCGTGAGCTTTGCGTTGAGTGCCAGTGCGCCCTCGCCATGACGTTCGCGTTCCTGATTGATCAGGCACAGCACCGCGGCGCGCACCTGTTCGACGTTGCCCTGGTTGGGCGTCAGGTTGGCGTTGGCACAGGAGGCGGCCGCGGCGGAAGCCGGCAGCATCGCCGCGGCCGCAACCGCGCACAGACAGGCAATTGCGCACAGGCAGGCCACGCGGGCAGGCAGCGACGTGATGGGCGGGCGTGCCACGTCCGTGGCATCGGCCCATGGGCGCCCGCACGTGAACGTTGGGCGGAGGTGTGGACATCTCTACTACTTACAACGCCAGCACGCGCCCGAGGAACTCGGAACGGGAGGGGGGCGGCCCCCCTCCCGACCTCCCTCCGTTGCGGGCCACCGGCTCAGAGCGCCAGCACGCGCCCCAAGATCTCCCTCATGATCTCGTCGCTGCCGCCGCCGATCGGCCCGAGCCGGGCGTCGCGGGCGGCGCGCTCGACCCATCCCTCGCGCATGTACCCCGCGCCGCCGTGGATCTGCAGGCAGGCGTCCATCAGCTCGTAGGAGGCCCGCTGGGTGAGGAGCTTCGCCATCGTCACCTCGCGCAGCGGTTCCTCGCCGGCCATGAAGCGGCGCAGCGCGTCGTAGGTGACGCAGCGGCAGGTGTACACGCTGGTGGCGAGGTCGGCGAGCTTGTGGCGGGTCACCTGATGCTTCGCGAGTGGACGCCCGAAGGCGGTGCGCTCGCGCGCGAACTGCGCGGTGCGCTCCCACGCAAGGCCCATTGCGGCGCTGGCCCCGAGCGCCATCGCCAAGCGCTCCCACTGGAAGTTGGCCATGATCAGCTTGAAGCCTTCGTGCTCGGGCCCGAGCAGGTTCTCGGCCGGCACGAACACGTCCTCGAAGGCGATCGTCGCCGTATCGGAGGCCGCCCAGCCGAGCTTCTTGAGCTTCGATGAGCTGACGCCCTCGCCGCGCTCGACGATCAGGAAGGAGATCCCATGGTGGCCGCCCTCCGCGGTGGTCTTCACCGCGGTGACGAGGAAGTGCGCGCGCACGCCGTTGGTGATGTAGGTCTTCTCGCCGTTGACCACCCATCCCCCGTCCACGGGAGTGGCGAGCGTGCGCAGCGCGGCCACGTCCGATCCGGCGCCGGGCTCGGTGATCGCCAGCGCCCCGATCTTCTCTCCCCGGATGGCGGGCACGAGATAGCGCTGCTTCTGCTCCTCGCTGCCGAACTTCCAGATCGGGGGCGTGGCGATGTTGACGTGCGCTCCGATCCCCGCCGCGGTGCCGCCCGAGCCGGTGCGGGTGAGCTCCTCGATCAGGATCGCGTCGTGCAGGTAGTCGCCGCCCTGGCCGCCGTACTCCTCGGGGTACTTCAGCCCGAGGAAGCCGTGGGCGGCGAGCTTGGGGAAGACCTCGTCGGGAAACCATTCCGCGCGCTCCCACTCCTGCGCGTGGGGCGCCAGCTCGCGCTCGACGAAGCGCCGGATCGACTCGCGCAGCTCCTCGTGCTCGTCGGTGAAGGGGGGCGTGGGCTGGGTCATGATGGTGTTTGGGGCAATCGAGCTGGGTCAGGGGCGGGATAGAGCATAGGTGTGGTCATCGCATCTGGTGGCGATGAAAGGTTCGACCCCACGGTCCGTTCACCACGATTGTCGTGGGACCGGGTTGAACGATTGTGCCCGGCTTCTCGTTGGTTTCTATATAGAGAGCGCTCACGGCAGCAAAAAACGCCAAGGCGATGTACAACGAAAGAAAGACCTTCAGCCGTCCTATGGATCTGATCGGCCACAGCCGCGGCCGGGCATCGGGAGCGACTGGTCGCGCGGAGTACGCTCTCAAATCACCGCGAAAGTTGTCCAGGCTGTCCGGCGATCGGATCGAGCGCGCAAGCAGGCGGCGATAGTTGGCCGACAAGGATTCGAGTACTGGAATCCGCTGTTCCACACCCGTGTACAGCCGGGAGTAGTAGTAATCCGCCCAAAGGACGACCACTGTCAGGGCGACCGCGAAGTAATCAGGGAGCGCCACGAAGCTGGTGTAGCTGACAGCCACCAATGCGGCGCCCGCAGTCAGATATAGGCCGCGGATCGCCAGTGCCGTACGCTGATGCTCATTGATCGCCGCCTCGTGGCGCTCGAGATCGACCTCCACGAGGCGAACGAGCTCCATTGCATCTGCGCCGAGGGCGTCCGCTGCGTCAGTAGCTGGTTTCGATGACATTCGAGTAACGTTTCCAAACTTCGTCAACGTCGTTGGCGAGTGTGCGATCATTCTCGTCACCAGTCGCCCGCAACCATCGCTCCACTGTGTCGAGCCAGCTTGGGAACGCGTCACGGTGGAATGACACGTAATCCTCGTCTTCTTCGGAGTAGCCAAAGTCCATCGAGCCGTGGAACAGGTCGCTGAGTTCCTCGAATAGGGCTGCGAGTTCGTTGGTCTCACTTAGCCCGTTGTCGGGGGTTGCTCCCATTTCGACCCTCACTAGTTGTCGCGACACCTTACGCTTGTCCTTGTAAGAGAACCCTCGGATACGTATATTGAAGCTTTCAGGCAAGAAGACTTCGTAGAACACGCTCAAGAACCGAATGAGCATCGAAACGCGTCGCAAGTGGGTGGCCCGCTCGCTGTCGTCAGTGGCTTCGATCTCCGTAATAAAAGCCCTGACTCGCGGCAGGTATTCCGCCACGACCTCGCGCGCAGTCATCCTGTCAATGCAGTTAGCAATCGATAAACCGCGGCTGCAGCGGCCTCGACATTTTCAGGGTCCTTTGACTGGCTATCGGGGCTCCGTGCTGCGTGCCAATGCTGCTCAAGATCGTCAACACGTTTGCGGTCTGTGGCCGAGAGAGACGCATGAGCATAGGCATGGCTTAGGGCACGATGACGGTTGAACTCGTTGTAGCCACGGCCCGCACAGAGGAGCATCGCGCCCTGCTTGCCAAGTGCGTACAACTCAGCGGCGGCTGCGTGAGGGTTCAGGTCCAATCCGCGCGGCTGATCCATGAGGTCATGAAAACGACGCAACGTCGATGCCCCGAGCCGAGTGACGACTTGCCGATCGAGTGGCTTTATGTTCCGCAGTACTCGCGCCACGACGCCGGTCTGGTCACGAAAAGTAATGGCTTCTGATGCCAGATGTATCGCGAAGAGTGGACTACGTGTAGGGAGCGCCGCGAGCCGCGTGGGTGTGTAGAAGGTCATGGTCACAGCTGTCGGCAGCGAATCATCGAGATCATCCGGCATGGTGTCATCATGCACGACTAGGACATCGATGTCGCTTCTAGGGCCAGCCTCACGGCGCGCGACGGAACCGAAGACGGCGACTGCGTCGACGCGGGCGTCCTGCTCAACGCACCGGATCAATTCGCGCGTCTCCGTGAGCCCTGGTCCGGTTGGTCGAGTGGCGAGGCTGCTCATGCGGTAAGGGTAGTGGCGCAGAAGGACGTCATCAGGGACGATGTCTGCGCCTGACGGCCATCAGCTACCCAAGCCGGATACCGACGCACATCAGGGATACCGTTGTAAGAAATGTGGATGTAGTTCCAGGTGGTGCATGCACCACCTGGCCGGACGGCGCATGCGCCGTCCGGGGGAGCCGCACATGTGTTGCTCCCGCCCTTGCCACATGTGGCAAGGGCGGGAGCAACACCATCAGAGCCCGTACGAGCGCTCGCTTATTCCCGCCCGACCGCCCCGGTGGGGACGACGATCACAGCCCGTACGAACGTCCAATAACCTCGAGCATGATCTCATCCGTGCCCGCGCCGATGCGGTTGAGACGCAGGTCGCGCCACGCCCGCTCGATTCCGTACTCGCGCATGTAGCCGGCGCCGCCGTGGATCTGCAGGCACTCGTCGGCGACCTCGCAGGCGATCCGCGAGGCGTACAGCTTCGCCATCGAGATCTCGCGCACGGGGTAGTCGCCGTTCTGCTGGCGCCACGCGGTCATGTACACCATCTGGCGGGCCGTCTCGATCTTCGTGGCCATCTCCGCGAACTTGTGGCGGATCACTTGGAAGTTGCCGATCGCCCGGCCGAACGCGGTGCGCTCTTTAGCGTACTCGAGCGTGCGCTCGAAGCAGCGCTGCGCGCCCGCCACGCTGCCCGCGGCGCCGATCAGGCGCTCGCCCTGGAGCTCCCACATGATGTGGTAGAAGCCCCTGCCCACCTGGCCGAGCACGGCCGACTCGGGCACGCGCACGTCCTGGAAGGCCAAGAGCGCCGTGTCGGAGGCGTGCATCCCCATCTTCTCCAGCTTCTTCTCGCGGATCACCCCCGGCGAGTCCATCGGCACGAGGAACAGCGTGAAGCCGTCGTACCCGGCGTCGGCGTCGGTCTTGGTCACCAGCACGATCACGTGCGCGCGGTGGCCGTTGGTGATGTAGGTCTTCGAGCCGTTGATCACGTATTCGTCGCCGTCTTTGACGGCGCGCGTCTTGATCCCTTTCACGTCGCTGCCGGCGTCCGGCTCGGTGATGCCGAGGCAGAGGATCTTCGTGCCGGCGATCGCGGGCGCCGCCCACTCCCGCTTCTGCTCGTCGGTGCCAAACGCGAGGATCGGGGGCATCGCCATGTCGGTCTGCACCGCCACCCCCATCGCCAACCCGCCGCTGTTGGCGTGGCCGATCTCCTCGGCGAGCACCAGCGCGCTGTAGTAGTCCCCGCCCTGGCCGCCCCACTCCTCGGGCTTGTCGAGGCCGAGAAAGCCCAGCTCGCCCATGCGCGTGAACACGGAATCCGGGAATGTCGTCTCCTCCCATTCCTCGGCATGCGGTGCCAGCTCTTTGATCGCGAAGTTCCTGATCGACTCGCGCAGCTGTTCGTGCTCGTCGGTGAACAGGAAGTGCTTGCGTTTGGCGGCGAAGTCGGGCTTCAATACGGGCTCGGCGGTGGCGGCCATCTCGGTGGGCTCCTTGTCTGGTGGGTCGCGCGGGACGCGGCGCGGTTCGTCGTGATCGCTTGTGCTCGCAGAAACTAGCGCTTCAGCCAGGAAAAGGAAAGCGAGTCGGGGGGCGGCCGAGCGTTCCGTCCCAAGCCGCGAGTAGCGTGCGGACAATGAGCTTCGCACGCCATCGCAGCGCTGACGCGCAGACGGTAAAATCGCGCCATGCCGACGGTCATTCTCGATCCGCTCCCGGTGGAGATCGATGAGCTGCTGTATCGCCGCAAACAGCTCGGCCTCGATCGCGCCGACGAGATGTGGGACGGGGTGCTGCACGTGAATCCCTCCCCGCACGGTCGCCACGGTCGCGTGCTGCAGCAGCTCGCTGAGATCGTCGGACCGCTGGCGCACGCCGCAGGTTTCATCCCGATCGCGGACTTCAATCTCGGGACCGAGGGCAACTACCGCGTGCCCGACAGCGGCATCCTTCACCCTGGGCCCGATCAGATGTACTACCCCACCGCGGCGCTCGTCGTGGAGATCATCTCTCCCTACGACGAGACATTCGCCAAGCTCCCCTTCTACGCCGCCCACGACGTCGAGGAGATCCTGACCGTCGATCCCAAGAAGCACGAGGTGCAGTGGCTCGCGCTGCGCGGCGATCACTACGAGCCGATCGAGCGCAGCGGCCTGATTGAGCTTGGGCGGGCGGAGCTGGCCGAGCGGATCGCCTGGTCGTAGGCTCGGCGATTCCTCCCGAGCCCGAGCACGCCGCGTTCACACAGTTGATATAGGCTGGCTCGCTCACCAATCGGGAGGCCTTGAGATGCGGGGAACGTGCATGCTGTTCGGGATCGCGCTGGCGCTGGCGCTGGCTGGAGCGCCCGGGGTGGCGTCTGCCGCCGAACCTGCCCCGGCGCCCATTCCTGCGCCGGCACAGGCGCCGCTGCCCGCATCGCTGCTGGCGCTCGAGCAGAAGATGGAAGAACTGCAGGTGGCCAGCATGCGCTTCTCGGCTGAAACCTCCTTTGCCGTGTCGCGCGGAAGCCACAGGCTCAAGAAGCTCCTGGGGCTGCTCCTGTCTACGGGGATCTCCGGGGAAGAGACCTTCTCCCCAGCGGCGGGCAACGTCACGTTCACCCTGTTCGGGCATCCGTTCAAGCTGCGCGTGGTGGGCAACACCACCTACCTCTATTTTCGCGCGCTCGACCGCCCCGATCACGGCCGGCCCTGGGTCAAGCTCGGTTCCGGCGGCCTGTTCGAACTTTTCAAGGTCAACGGAAAGCATGTGAAGCTGCCCAAGACCCCTGAATCAAACATGGACCAACCAGCGCTTGCGGAACCGCCGTTCACGGGTCTGCGCAAAGCGCTGGCAGGAGCGGAGGAAGTGCGCGAAACCGGGACCGGGACGCTCTACGGGCAGCCGGTTACGAACTTCCTTGCGATCCTCGAACCCGAACAGCTGGAGCACGAAAAGGACCTCGCGTCCACCTCGCGGCGGCTTCCTTCGCCCCAGCCGCCGATGGTCACGCTCGAAACATCGCTGGCGCAGGACGGCCTGCCGGTGCGCACCGTGATCGCCGAGCACAGCCAAGGGTTGACGGTCACCGCCACGGTCAATATCCCAGCGATCAACTTCCCGCTCGTAATCGAAGCGCCACCGGCCTCGCAGACGATCAGCATCGGGCAGCTGCACAGACTCGAACGCCGCGCTCGCCGTCGCCACCACTCGAAGCGCACACGGTGACCTGACTTTGGCGGGCGACTGGCCAACCAGCCAGCCGGGCGCGGGTGCCGCGCCGGCCGGGTACGATGCCCAGCGTGTCCGAGCAGCCCGTCGCCCCGCAGTCCCCGCCCGCGCCCGATAGCCGGTCGGGAGCCGTGCTCTACGACGTGGCCGACGGCGTCGCCACGATCACGCTGAACGAGCCCGCCACCCGCAACGCACTCTCTGCCGAGCTGCTGGGCGGGCTGATCGCGGCGCTCGAGCGCGCGCGCGATGCCCAGGAGGTGCGCTGCGTGGTGTTGGCGTCCTCGCACGAGAAGGTGTTCTCCTCCGGCGCCAACCTCGGCGGGTTCGCCGGAGATGTGCCGCTGGTGTACAAGCACTTCGGCAGCGAGCAGTTCGTCGGGCTGTTCAAGCTGATCGGCGCGCTCGGCAAGCCCGTGATCTGCGCTGCCCGCGGGCACGTGCTCGCCGGGGCGCTCGGGATCGCGCTGGCGTGCGACCTGATCGTGGCCTCCGAGAACGCCACGTTCGGTACGCCTGAGATCAACGTGGGGGCGTTCCCATTCATGATCATGGCGCTGATCTACCGCAACGTGCCGCGCAAGCGCGCCAACGAACTGCTGCTGCTCGGCGAGCGCTGGTCCGCACAGGAGGCGCTGGCGGCGGGGATCGTCAACAAGGTCGTGCCCGCGGAGGAGTTCGACGCCGCCGTGGCCGAGTGGGCGGGGAAGCTCGCCGCCAAGTCGCCGCTGATCATGCGCCTCGGCAAGGAGGCCATGCGCCGCCAGCTCGACATGCCCTTGGAGGATGCCCTCGACTACCTGCGCGCGCAATTGACGCTGGCACTCTCCACGGAGGACATCGTCGAGGGCGTCACCGCGTTCTTCGAGAAGCGCGACCCCGTGTGGAAAGGACGATGATGAGCGACGACGCCCCAACCGATGCCCCTGATGCGCCGGTGGCCGAGGCTCCCGTCGTGCCGCTCGCCGCGCCGACCGAGGCGCCCACTTCCCTGCTGCGCCCGCTCATCGAGGACCTCGAAGCGCGCCGCGCGAAGGCGATGCTGGGGGGCGGCGAGGAGAAGATCGCCAAGCAGCACGAGCGCGAAAAGCTCACCGCGCGCGAGCGGATCGCGCTGCTGGTCGACTCCGGCACGTTCGTCGAGCTCGGCATCCACGGCCGCCCGCACTCCGCGCAGCGCGCGATGGACGGCGTGGACGCTCCCGCCGACGGCGTGATCACCGGCTACGGCAAGATCGACGGCCGCCTCGCCGCGGTGTGCGCGTACGACTTCACCGTGATGGCCGGCTCGATGGGGATGACCGGTGAGATCAAGGTGACACGTCTGCGCGAGCTGGCGCTGACCAAGCGCATCCCGTTCGTGTGGCTGCTCGACTCCGCGGGCGCGCGCGTGCAGGAGGCCGCCGGCGCGATGTTCGCCGGCTCCGGGCATCTGTTCCGCGAGGAGGTCGTGGCGAGCGGCGTGATCCCGCAGGTCGCCGCCCTGATGGGGCCGTGCGCCGCCGGCACCGCCTACATCCCCGGCCTCGCCGACTTCGTCCCGATGGTGCGGGGTCGCGGCTCGATGGCGCTCGCCGGCCCTCACCTGGTGCGTGCGGCGGTGGGGGAGGACGTCACCCAGGAGGAACTTGGCGGCTCGCGCGTGCACTGCCGCAAGTCGGGCGTGGGCGACATGGAAGTGGCCGACGACGCGGAGTGCATCGCGCGCATCAAGGAGTACCTCTCCTACTTCCCTTCCAACTGCGAAGAATCCCCGCCGGTGCGGGCGGGCGGGGCCGAAGCCGACCCGATCGAGCGCGCCGAGGAGGCGCTGCTGGACGTGTTGCCGGAGTCCAACCGCAAGCCGTACGACATGTACGACGTGATCAAGCTGATCGTCGACGATGGCGAGTACCTCGACATCAAGCGCCAGTGGGCGAAGACGATCATCACCTGCTTTGCGCGCTTCGGCGGGCGGCCCGTCGGGATCGTCGCCAACCAGCCGCGCCAGCTGGGGGGGATCCTCGACAACGACTCCGCCGACAAGGCCGCGCGCTTCGTCAACCTCTGCAACGCGTTTGGCGTCCCGCTCCTGTTCATTCAGGACGTGCCCGGCTTCATGGTGGGCACCAAAGTGGAGGCCGAAGGGATCATCCGCCACGGCGCCAAGATGCTGTACGCCGTTGCCAACGCCACGGTGCCGAAGATCACGGTCATCACCCGCAAGGCATACGGCGCCGGCTACTACGTGATGAACGGCCGTGCCTACGAGCCCGACCTGATCGTCGCGTGGCCGAGTGCTGAGATCTCGGTGATGGGCGCGGAGGGCGTGGTCGAGATCGCCTTCCGCAAAGTCGTCGAGGAAGCCGAGGACCCCGCCGCCAAGCGCGCCGAGCTGATCGAGGGCTTCCGCAAGCAGTTCGACGTGTACATCGCCGCCGGCAACGACCTGATCGACGACGTGATCGACCCGCGCGAGACGCGCTCGGTGGTCTGCCGTGCGCTGGAGATGTCCGCGGGCAAGAAGGTCGAGCGGCCGTGGAAGCGGCATGGGGTGGTGCCGGTATGACGCCGCGAACGTTCAACATCGATGAGGAGCGCTCGCATGGCCATTGAGGACCCCGTGGTGATCACCTGCGCGATCTCGGGCGTGCTGGCCAACCGCAAGCAGTGCCCGGCGATCCCGTACACCCCCGCGGAGTACGCCGCCGAGGCGCGGCGGATCGTGGACGAGGGGGGGACGATGATCCACATGCACGCGCGCACCACCGCGGGCGGGCCGAGCTTCGAGGTGGAGGATTACAAAGCGATCTCCGACGCCATCCGCGCGGAGGTCGGGGACGCGGCGATCGTCAACTTCTCCACAGGCGCCATGGGGGTGAGCGTGGAGAAGCGCGTGGCTTACCTGCGTGAGTGCCGCCCCGAGGTGGCGGCGCTGAACATGGGATCGATGAACTACGCCAAGTACTCGCGCTCGCGCAAAGACTTCGTCTTCAACATGGTGTTCGCCAATCCGTTCGAGGAGATCGTCGAGCTGCTGGGGGCGATGCGCGAGCTGGGCATCAAACCGGAGCACGAGTGCTTCGACTTCGGGCACGTCGGCAGCCTGGAGCCGCTGCTGGACATGGGCGTGCTCCAGGCACCGCTGCACGTGGATTGCATCATGGGCGTGGTCGGCGGCGTCCCCCCCGGCGCGCGCAATCTTGCGGCGATGGTCGCCAACATCCCCGGGGTGGACGTCCCCGGAGCCCCCGGGCCTGGTACCTCCGGGGAGGTCGGTGGCGCGAAATCGCACTGGGCGGTGATCGGGATCGGCCGCCAGCAGTGGGAGCTCCTCGCGGCCGCGCTCACGCTCGGCGGCTCGATCCGCGTGGGCCTCGAGGACAACCTCTATCTCCCCAACGGTGAGATGGCGGGCTCCAACGGCGACTTGATCGCGAAGGCGCGGCAGATGACCGAAGACGTAGGCCGCCGTCCGGCGACCGTGCAGGAGGCTCGCGGCCTCTTGAACATTCCCCAGCGCGATGGTTGATCGAAAAAGAGGGGCCCGACTCGCCGGCCTCCGGCCGGCTGCGCCACCCTCTAGGCTGCCGCTGGCGGGCATCCGCGTGCTCGACCTCTCCCGCCTTTTGCCCGGGGGCTTCTGCTCGCTGCTGCTGGCGGACTTCGGCGCGGAGGTGCTGAAGGTGGAGGACACCGGGATGGGCGATTACATCCGCTGGTCGCCTCCCTACGTCGAGGGCGCCGAGCAGAGCGCGAAGTCGGCGCTGTTCCTCGCGCTCAACCGCAACAAGCGCTCGATCCGCCTCGACCTCAAGCGCGACGAGGGGCGCGAGGCGCTGCTGCGCCTGGTGGCGGAGCACGATGTGGTGCTCGAGTCCTTCCGCCCCGGCGTGCTGGACCGCCTCGGCGTCGGCTACGAGCGGATCCGCGAGGTCAACCCGGGGATCGTGTACTGCGCGATCTCAGGGTACGGCCAGAGCGGTCCCAAACGCGAGGCCTCCGGGCACGACATGAACTACCTCGGCCTCGTTGGTCTGCTCGGGCTCACGGGAGAACGCGGGGGCCCGCCGGTGCAGGCCGCGGGCCAGATCGCCGACCTCGGCGGCGGTGCGTTGATGGCCGCGTTCGGGATCCTCGCGGCGCTGCGCGAGCGCGATGGCAGCGCCTCCCATCCCGGCTCGGGCAAGGGCCAGGTGGTGGATGTCTCGATGGCCGACGGCGCGCTCTCGTGGCTGGCGATGGTGGCGGCAGCCTACTTCGCCGACGGCAACCTGCCGCACCGCGGCGAGCTGCTGCTGGCGGGTTCGGTGATCTGCTATCGCCCCTACGAGTGCGCCGACGGCTGGGTGACGTTGGGCGCGCTGGAGCCCAAGTTCTGGCAGGCGTGGTGCCGCGGCGTCGAGCGCGAGGAGCTGATCGAGCGCCAGTTCGAAGCGCCCGGCTCCGACGCGCACGCGCAGGTGGTGGAGATCTTCAAGACGCGCACCCGCGCTCAGTGGGAGCAGTTCGCGCGCGAGCACGACTGCTGCCTGGAGCCGGTGCTGGAGCTCGACGAGGCGCTCGACTCGGAGCTGGTGCGCGCCCGCGAGATGGTTGTCAACCTCCAGCAACCCGGCGTCGAGGGAGGCGTGCGCCAGCTCGGTGTGCCCGTCAAGCTGGAGCGCACCCCCGGCGCCCACAACCGTCTCCCGGGCCCCGCGTTGGGCGAGCACACCGAGGAAATCCTCGCCGCCGTCGGCTACTCCGCCGAGGAGATCGCCGCGCTGCTGGAGTCGGGCGCTGCCGCCGGGCCCGCCGCCACGGCGGGGCAAGGTGCCACGTTTCGGGCGTAGCCCACTCTCCAGCGCGAGACGACGAAGCTGTGGCAGCTTGTTGGGCGCGTCGCCTGCCCGACTGTCTCAAGCCTGCGGTTGCGTCCTGGCACCGTCCTACCACCGCGCGCGATGATGCTCCACCACGCCCATGCCGTGCGCCAGCTCGAGACCGCCGGGAAGCGTGCCGGCGAAGGTGCCGAACGGCGCCTGGTAGTCGCTGCGCACCAGCAGCAGATTCTCGCGGCGGCTCCGTTGCGCCTCGGCGGTGAAGCGCAGCTGCGAGCCGTCGGCCGACTCGATCTGTGACAGGTCGGGCGCGAAGTGGACGGCGGCCACCTCGTGTGGCTTGCCTGCCACCCACACCGCGCGCTCACTGCTGGCCGAACGGGGGATGCTCGCCGGAGGCGAGTGTCCCCCCGCTTCGGTAGGGGGGTCGTTGACGCCCTCGACGAGATTGAACGCCAGCGGTGTCCCCTCGGGATCCACGCCGACTCCCGCCGCCCACCGCCACTCGGTCACGCGCGCGTGGTAGCCGGCGGTATCGTCCACGACCGCCAGCGCCTCGATCTCGCGCGGGGGACCGCCGTCAAGGGCCACGGTGCCGCGCGCGGGGATCCCCGCCTGCTTGCGTGTCCACACGTAGCCTCGACCGTGCGGGCACAGTGCCTCGATGCCCGCGTCTTCGGCCAGCGCCAGGTCTAGCGTCACGCCGTGGTCGCACACGCGCAGCCGCCCCGGGATCGCCGAGTCTCCGTCGCGCATATGCGGCCTGTACGAGTCGATCTCCGCGCTGTCGCGCACGCCCAGCCGCCCCGGCGTGAGTTCCACCGCCCCGCGGCCGGCGAGCGTATGCGTGCGCTCGCGCAGGCGGCGATCCTCGCGCGAGACGATCGCCCAGAACGTCTGGTGCGCCGGTCCCACCTGCACGGTGGCCGCACACGCCATCAACTCCTCGCAGAAGATCCCCACGTAGCGCCAGCGCTTCAGGGGGCGCGTTCCACGGAAGAGAGGCATGCGGGCGGGCGGCACAGGCCCTGCCGACGCTATGCTTGAGATCGTTGACTGACTAGTCAATCTATTCTGTGAGGAGACGCTCATGGAAGGAGTGCGCTTTTGAGGGTCGCCGCGGTACAGCTCAACTCCACGGCCGACAAGGCCACGAACATGGCCGCCGCCGATGGCCTCACGCGCGCCGCGGCGGCGGATGGGGCGCGTCTGATCGTACTCCCGGAGAAGTGGTCGGTGCTCGGGGCCGACGAGGATCTTCGCGCGGGCGCCGAGACGCTCGACGGGCCCGCCGTCTCATGGGCGCGGGCGATCGCGCGGGAGCTTGCGATCGACCTCGTGGCGGGGTCGATCGTGGAGTCGCCCCTAGCCGATCGAGCGTCGGCTGGTGGGAAGCTCGCCAGCTCGGCGGATGCCGATGGCGGTGGGAAGCTCGCCAACACCTCCGTGCACGTCGATCCGCAGGGGGAGGTGCGGGCGGTTTATCGCAAGCTGCACATGTTCGACGTGGAGATCGAGGGCCGCGCCTACCGTGAGTCCGCCGTCACCGAGCCCGGGGAGGAGATTGTGCTGAGCGCCACCGCCGAGGGCGTCGAGCTGGGGATGTCGATCTGCTACGACCTGCGCTTCCCCGAGTTGTTCGGGGTGCTCGCCCTACGCGGCGCCCGCGTGGTGGCGCTGCCCTCCGCCTTTACGCTGCCCACCACCCGCGACCACTGGGAGATACTCGTGCGCGCGCGGGCGATCGAGAACGAGGTGTTCGTGATTGCAGCCAATCAGGTCGGTTCTCACCCCGGCGGGCACCACTCCGGGGGGCACTCGATGATCGTCGATCCGTGGGGGGTCGTGCTCGCGCGCGCCGACGACCGCGAGGGTTTCGTCACGGCCGACCTCGACCTCGATCGCCAGGTGGAGATCCGCGCTCAGCTTCCCGTCCTCACCCACCGCCGCCCGCAGGTGTACGGCTCTTCGGTGGAGGCGCACGCGTGAGTGTTGCGCGCGCCAAGAACGGCCCCGACAAGCGGCGCATGATCCTCGACGCCGCCGTGCGGGTGTTCGCGCGCCAGGGCTTTCATGCCTGCCGCGTCTCGGACATCGCCGATGAGGCCGGGGTGGCGTACGGCCTCGTCTACCACTACTTCGCCTCCAAGGACGAGATCCTCGACACGCTCTTCCTCGAGCGCTGGAACGTGATGCTCGAGACGATCCGCGCGGTGGACGCGCGCGATGAGCTGGGCGCGCGTGAGAAGCTGCACGAGATCGCCTCGTTCATCGTGGACTCCTACCGCCACGATCCTGAGCTGATGAAGGTGATCATCGTCGAGGTGACCCGTGCGGCCAACTCCTTCGGCCAGACGCACCTCGCCCAGATCCGTCAAGCGTATGAGCTGATCGCCGAGATCGTGACTGCCGCCCAGGCCGAGGGCACGTTCAAGGCCGAGATCGACGCGCGCTTCGCGGCGATGTCCTTCTACGGGGCGATCGAGCAGATGCTCACCGGCTGGATCTTCGGGCTGCTCCCCCGTGAGGAGGATCAGTACGAGCGTGCCAAGTGGCTGGTGGTCGAGACGGTGTGCGGCGGGCTGGAGGCTCCTCTCGCCGGCGATTCCCCGAGGGGGGAGTCGAAGACGACCACCGCGGGCAATACACTTCCCGGATGATGGAGAACGAGATGGTCAAGCGTTTGGTGTGGTCGGGCATGCTCACCGCGTTCGGCGCCCTCGCGAGCGTCCTCGTGCAGCGCGCCGCCGGCGTGGTGTGGCGGCGGGTGTTCGACGAGGAGCCTCCCGAGTGAGCGCGGCGGCGGGGCCGGAGCCCGCCCGCCCACGGGAGAGTGACGCGAGCGCATTTGGAGTGGGCGCGTCTGGTGCGACCCCGCCTCCGACGAACGCCGGGGGGGCTCGAGTAGGCACCGGGATGGTTGGGTCTCGGAAGGACGGGCCGCAAAACATCGCCACAGCGATCACCGAGGTGTCCGAACGCATGGCGGTGCTGGTGCACGAGGAGGTCGAGCTCGCCAAGGCGGAGGTCACCGAGAAGGTGGCCAAGCTGGCGCGCGGCGCGGTGGTGGCGGTCGCCGCCGGTATCTTCATGGTGACCGCGCTCTTCTTCGTGCTGATCGGCTGCGCCTGGCTGCTCTACTACGCGCTGCCGATCGGTGGCGACTTCACGTACTTCTGGGGCTTCTTTGCGATGGCCCTGATCCTACTGGTGCTCGGCGCGCTCGCGGGGTTGGTGGCCGCCAAAGTCGTCAAAAAAAGCTCCCCACCGGTGCCCACGATGGCAATCGAGGAGGCTCGCCTGATCCGCGAGACGATGGGCTCGGGCTCAGAGCACGACGGCACAAGGGGGATGCAGTGATGGCGCAGCGCTCGCCCGCGGAGATCCGCAGCTCGATGGAGGCCAACCGCGCGGAGCTGGCGGTGTCGATGGAGCGTCTGCACGTCGAGGTGGCGCGGCTCACCGACTGGCGCGCTCACGTCGAGCGTCACAAACGCGAGCTGCTGATCGGCGCGGCCGTCATCGGCCTCACGCTTGGCATGCGCAGCCGGCGCCGACGTCGGCGACGCTGACCACTTGCCCCAAGGCAGGTCGTGCACGTGGTGCCCAGGTCGGGCCTCGCTGGGTATGTATGTAACTTTTTAAAACGTGTGCGCTATTGCGCACGGCCCGCAAATTTTCAATACAGGCATCCGGTCTACGGCATCCGGTCTACACCCGGTCTACGGCCTATCCCGGTGCGTGGTCACCTCAGGCGAGTAGCGCGCGGGGAATCCCGCCGACGCCCACCAGGCCCGGGCCCACGTAGGTGCCGATCACCGGGCCGACCTCGGAGACGAACAGCGGCTCGGAACCGTAGATCTCCCGTCCGTGATCGATCAGCCGCTGGGCTTGGTCGGTGGCCTGGATGTGCTGCACCACCCACGCGTCCGAGCCGGCCTCGCGCAGTTCGTGCATGTACTGCACCATCCGCTCAAACGCCCTGCCGGCGGTGCGCACGCGCTCGACGGGCGTGATTTCGTAGCCCAGCGTGAGGATCGGCTTGATCCGCAGCGTACCCCCCAGCCATGCCTGCGCCTTGCCGACGCGTCCACCGCGGCGCAGGTACTCCAGGGTGTCGATGCAAAACCAGATTTTCAGCGCCGCACGCGTCTCGCGGATGCGCGCGATTACACCCTCCTTGTCGGCGCCGCCGCGCGCCGCCGCGGCGCCCGCCAGCGCGAGCAGGCCGAGCCCGCCGCAAGCCGTCTCCCCGTCGATCACCTCCACGCGCTCGCCCTTACCCTGCTCGGCGAGCAGACCGCGCGCCTGCCGGGCCGCCTCGCAGGTCCCGGAGATGCCCCCCGAGAGGTGCACCGAGACGATGTCCTGCCCCGCCTCCAGCAGCGGCTCCCATACCGCGAGGAAGTCGCCGATCGAGGGCTGCGAGGTGGTGGGCAGATCGGAGTTGGAGCGCAGCTGCTGATAGAAGACGTCGAAGCTCTCCATCTCGCTCTCGCGCTGTTTGTCATCGCCCCACCCCACGTACAGGCTCACCTGGTGGATGCCTTCGCTCTCCGCCAGCGTGCGCGGCAGGTACTGGGTGGTGTCGGTGACGATCGCTACCTGGGGCATGGGGCGAGCACCCTATAGCAACGCCCCGCGCGCCCTGTTCTTGGCCACGTGACCGCGGGTTCCGTCGCCCCGCGCTCAGCCCAGCCGGTTTTCGATCTGCAGGCCGCCCGCCGTGGCCTCGTCCGGTAGGCGCTCGGCTGGCGTCTGCCCGGAGTCGCTCTCGACCCCGAGGGTCTCCGCCAGCTCGCCCGACTCGTACATCTCCATGACGATGTCGCAGCCTCCCACCAGCTCGCCGTTGACGAACAACTGGGGGATCGTCGGCCAGTTGGAGAGGGCGGAGAGCTCCTGGCGGATGCGGGGATCGGGGAGGATGTCCACCGCCGCGAAGCCGGCGTCGAGCGCCTGCAGCGCGGCGACCGTGCGCGCCGAGAAGCCACACGCGGGAGCGTCCGGGTTGCCCTTCATGAAGAGGATCACGGGGTTCTCGGCGATCGCCTGCTCGATCGCCACGCGGATCGGGTTGGACTGGGTGGAGGGGGCGGTGATGGGATCGATGCTCTTCATGGGTGGCTCCTTGGGGCGCTTGCGGTGGTGGGCTGGCTCTCAGGTGAGTGGGGCTTCACTCAGGCGGTTGCGGTCTTCAGCGACAGCGCATGGATCGGCCCGCCGATCTCCGCGCCGAAGACGTCGTAGACGAGGCGATGCTGCTCGATGCGGCTGCGTCCCGCGAACGCCTCCGCGGTGACGCTCGCGCGGAAGTGGTCGCCGCCGCCTGTGTAGTCCTCCACCTCGGCGCGGGCGCCTGGGATCGCGGCCTCGATGCGCTGCTTGATCTCGTCGGGGGTGGGCATGGTATGGAAGAAGAGGGGCTCGGCTCGCCGGCCTTCGGCCGACTGCGCCACCCTCTTGGCCAAGGATAGCCGCGGCGGGGAACCTCGCTACACTTTGGATAGCGATGGTTGCATTCACCGACAAGGGAGCCGACAAGGTACGCGAGTTCCTCGACGCTCAGAGTGCCGACGTGGCGCTCGCAGGGCTGCGCGTCGGGGTGCGCGGGGGCGGCTGCTCGGGCTTCCAGTACCAGCTCGCTTTCGACGAGCAGCGCGAGAATGACGCCGTGTTCGAGAGCCATGGGCTGAAGCTGCTGGTTGATCGTCAGAGTCTGCAGTACGTGCACGGCTCGGAGATCGACTACGAGGAAAGCCTCCAAGGCGCGGGCTTCAAAGTCAACAACCCCAACGTCGTCGCCGCCTGCGGCTGCGGCTCCTCGTTCCGCGTGGCCGAGGAGGAGCAGGTCTCCGCCGTCTGATACGTAAATAAAATCATCTTTCTCGGGATGAAGGAAATCATTTTGAGAAAGATTATTTTGTTTGGCATAATTAGGTCGTGGCGCGTGGCTCAGGCAACCCGACCAACCCGTTCCGTTTCGGTGCGCTGGCGCTCGACGAGGCGTTCACCGACCGAGAGGACGAGCTCCGCGAGCTGACGGCCGACGTGCGCAACGGACAGGACGTCGTCCTGTTCGCGCCGCGACGCTACGGCAAGTCCTCGCTGATCTGGCGGGTCGCCCAGCAGCTGGTGGGGGAGGGCGTGCTGATCGCGCAGGTCGACCTGATGCGCACCCCGACCAGGGAGCGGCTGGCCGAGCGACTCGCAGCGACGATCTACGACGAGATCGCCTCGCCGCTGTTCCGCACCCGCGAGCGCCTGCGGATGTTCGCGGGGTTGCGGATCGCACCGACCGCGACGATCGACCCCGAGGACGGGTCGCTGTCCTTCAGCTTCGACGCCCGCGCTGCGCGCGAGGACCTCGACGCCACGCTCGAGGGGCTGCTCGCCCTGCCGGGGCGCCTCGCGGCCGAGCGCGGCCGGCGCGTGGCGCTGGTGCTCGATGAGTTCCAGGAGGTCGTCGAGATCGACCGTGGCCTGCTCAAGCTGATGCGCTCGGTCTTCCAGGAGCAGCCCGAGGTGGCCCACGTCTACCTCGGCAGCGCGCGCCACATGATCGAGCGAATCTTCAACGACGAGCATGAGCCCTTCTGGCGCAGCGCCAAGCAGCGCGAGCTGGGCCCGATCCCGCGGGCGCCGTTCGAACGCTATGGCGTCGAGGGATTCGCCCGCACCGGTAAGACGCTCGACTCCTGGACGTGCGCTGAAGCGCTGGACATCACCGGCGGGCATCCCTACGCCACGCAGGAGCTGCTCTACTTCCTCTGGGAGGAGACCCCCGACGGCGAGAAGGCCACGAGCGAGCGCTTGGGGTATGCGACGGCCGCGACGCTGCGCTCCGAGCACGCCCACTTCAGCCTGCTGTGGTCGCGCTCGGCGGCCGCCCAGCGCCGAGTGCTGCAGGCGCTCGCCGCCGAGCAGCCAGGACGGCCGTTGAGCGACGAGTACCGCCGCCGGCACTCACTGCCGGTCGCCGCCACTGTGCAGAGTGCGCTCACCGCGCTCCTTGCCGCCGAGCTGGTCGCCCGGATCGGCCGCGGCGAGTACCACATCGCCGAGCCCTTCCTGGCGGAGTGGATCAGGCTCAACGAGAGCTGAGAGTCCTACGGGCGCTGCGTCCGCTACGCCGGCTCGTTGTCCAGCGAGCGCCACAGATAACGGCAGGCGAGCGTGCGGTGTGGGCGCCAGGGCTCGGCGATCCGTTCGATCTCGGGAGCCTCGGGGAGCGTATCCAGCCCATAGGCGCGCTCGATCGCGCGGCGGATGCCGAGGTCGCCGACCGGCAGCACATCGGGGCGCTGGAGGTGGAACATCAGGAACATGTGCGCCGTCCACATGCCCAAGCCCTTGACTGCGATGAGCTCGGCGATCACCGTGTCGTCGTCCAGATCGTCGAGGCGCTCGAGCTCGAGCTCGCCAGCGAGCACGTGCTCGGCCAGCGAGCGCAGATAGCCCACCTTCGCTCGGGACAGGCCCGCCGCGGCGCGCAGCTCTTCGGGCTCGTCCGCGAGTACCTGCTCGGGCGTCGGAGTGCTGCCGTCGAAGCGCTCGGTCAGGCGCAGGTAGATCGAGCGCGCCGCCTTCGTCGAGAGCTGCTGGCCGACGATCGCCCGCACCAGCGCCCCGTAATGATCAGCAGGTCGCCCGGCGCGCGCGTCGCCCAGCTTTGGTCCCACCGCCTCGATGATCGCCGCCATCACCGGATCGGCGGCGCGTAGATGAGCCAGGGCCACCCTTTGTGAGGGACGGCGGCGTGCGGCGGGACGTTTTGCGGGGGCTGGTGGGGTCACGTTCTGGCGTGTCGGTCTCAGACGCTCGCCGCTGTCTCCAGCGCCACCGGCTCGCCGTCGAGCGCGTTCAGCGCGCGCGGTAGCGAGGCGGCGATGCAGGTGAAGCTCGGCGTGTCCCTGACGGTGTAGCGCGAGGCCTCGGTCGTGCGCAGGCGCTGCACGAGGTCGAGGAACGTGCCCACGTCCTCGGTGTCGAACGCGACCACGAACTCCTGGTCGTCGAGGCCGAACGAGTAGGTCGTGTGGTTGTCCACGCCCGGGTATTCCCGGCCCACCGCGATGTGTCCCTGCATGATCCGCCAGCGCTCCTGCGCGGGCAGGCCATACCACTCGCGCGACTTCACGAACGGGTACACGAACACGTACTTGCCACGGAACGCGCGCGGGTTGGTGCGCTCGTCTTCGGAGTACTCCGAGCTCTTGCGCATCCCCAGGAACGAGTAGGGGGTGTGCGCCCACTTCATCAAGCCGCTCTGCAGCAGCACCACGTGGAACTCGTGGATGCGATCGAGGTTCTCCGCCTCGGAGATCAGCAGCAGCTCCGCGTCCCCGCGGGTGCCCACCAGCGAGAAGCTCTGCAGCAGGTGGCCGTCGGCGAAGTCCTCACACGCGGCCATGAACTCGCGCTTGTCCTGCGCGCGCTGCCCGGCGTCGAGGCGCCGCCACGCCGGGTCGAGTTGCAGGAAGGTGTACTTGACGAAGTGGCGCTTACTCACGCTCACAGGCTAGCGGCCCTCCGCCTGGACCTCGCGCGACGGCGGGGCGCCACGGCTCCGCGGACCGGCGGCTGGGGCGTGACGGCCGTTGCCCAAGTGGACGCGGCGACCGGGGGGAGATGCCGGTGCCGGAGGAGTTAGAGTGGGGGCGTGCGGATCGCACTCGTCTCGCCCTACTCGTGGACCTATCCGGGCGGCGTCACCCGCCACATCGAGGCTCTCGCCGACGAGCTGCAGACGGTCGGTCACGAGGCGCGCATCCTCGCGCCCTTCGACCCCGACGACGCGCTCGCACGCAGGATGCATCGGGGGGCCCGTCCGCAGCCGATGCCACTGCCCGACAGGGTCGTGCCGCTCGGGCGCACCGCGGGCTTCCCGGCCAACGGTGCCATCTCCAACCTGGCGCCCACCGTCGACTCCGTGCTCGCTCTGTGGCGGGAGCTGCAGACCGGGGGCTACGATCTCGTCCACGTCCACGAGCCCGTCGTGCCCCTCGTCGGCTGGTATGCCCCCAACTGCGCGGGGGGCATCCCAATGGTGGGCACTTTCCACAGCTTCTCTGAGAATGCCTTCACCAACGGGATCGGGGTGGCGCTCGGGGCGCGCCGGCACATCAACCGCCTGCACGCGCGGATCGCGGTCTCCGAGGCGGCTGCTTGGACCGCGCGGCGCTTCTTCGGTGGGCGCTACCGGATCGTGCCCAACGGGGTGCAGCTCGACCCGGCCGGCCTCGGTCGCCCGGCGGAGCCCGATCTGCGCCTTCTGGCCGCTGGTGGGGGCCGGGGTGCGAATGCCGATGTAGCCGATTGGATACAGGCTGGAGGGGATCGCAATGTCCAGCCGGCGCCGCTGCGCATCCTGTTCATCGGCCAGGCCGTCGAGCGCAAGGGACTGCCGGTGCTGCTGCGCGCCTTCGAGGCGCTGCGCGAGCACGTGCCCGCCACGCTCACGCTGGTGGGGGCGGCTCCGGAGGAGATCGCCCCGCTGCTGCTCGACGACCGCGGGGTGTGCGCATTAGGGAAGGTCACCGACGATGAGAAGGCCGAGCAGCTGCGCCGCGCCGACGTGCTCTGCGCGCCCTCACTGGGGGGCGAGAGCTTCGGGATGGTGCTCACCGAGGCGTTCGCCGCCGGCACGCCGGTGGTGGCATCGGATATCGCCGGCTACCGCGACGTCGTGCGCGACGGCGTCGATGGTCTGCTCACCCCGCGCGGGGACGCGCGGGAGCTTGCGCAGGCGCTGCGCGTTCTGGCGCTCGACCCAGCTCGCCGCGCGGGGATGGCGGCCGCCGCCCGCGAGCGCGCGGAGCGCTTCGCTTGGCCCCGCGTTGCCGCCGAGGTGCTCGAGGTCTACGAGCAGGCGCTCGCTGTGGTGGGGCGGGAGCTCGCCTACCCCGGACGGGCTGTGAGCAAGTCGGGGCAGCCCGTGGCTCTGAGCGAATCGGGACGGTCGGTGGCCGTGAGCGAATCGGGGCGGCCCGCGGCTGTGAGCAGATCGAGGCGGCTCGCTGTGCGCATGGGCCTCGCCCCCGCCGATCTCCTACCTCGGGTGCCCGCCCAGCGTCTCCCCAGCCCCGAGCCGGCGCTCGCGGTTGCGCCGGTGCGGCGTGCCCTGCGCGTCGCCCGTCGCGGTGCGCTTGCCGCGGTGTCGCTCGTGGGTCTGGCGTTGGCGCTGACCGCGCTTTCGCGGATCGGCGTTGGCCGCGTGTTTGCCAGTCTGGTCGCCTCCAGCCCAGGTCTGATCGCCGCCGGACTCGGCCTGATGTGCCTCTCGATGGTCGTCCGCGGTTTGGCCTGGTACGCGATCCTCCGCGCGGCCCCCACCTGGCGTCCGGCGCGGCGGCGCGATGCGCTGCAGGGGACGTTCATCGGCGTGCTGATGTCCGCCACCCTCCCCGCCCGCCTGGGGGAGCCCTCGCGCGCGCTGATCGTCGCGCGCCGCCTCGGGCGCCCGCGCGAGACGCTGCCGGTGGTGCTCGGCACGATGGTCTCGCAGACGCTGCTCAACCTGCTTGCGCTGGTGCTGCTCGCGGCGGCGATGCTCTCCGGCGTGCCGCTCCTGCACGGCCACGATGGGGCGCTGGCCGCCGCCGCGCTGGTGCCCGTGGCGGCACTGCTGCTCGTGCTGCTCACCCCCGTGCTGCTGCCCCGCTCCGCGATCTCGCGCTACGCGCGGCTCCACTCGCTGGTGCTGGGGCTGCACCGCTCGCTGCTGCGTGTACGCGAGGGCCTGCGCATCTTCCGCCAGCCGCGCCGTGCGGCGGTGGCCACGATGGTGCAGCTCTCGGCGTGGGGGCTGCAGTGCGCCTCCTGCTGGCTGTTGCTGATGGCGCTCGGCCTCGACCACCGCGTTGGGATCGCCGGTGCAGCGGGCGTGCTGTTCGCGGTCAACGTCACCGCCGTGGTGCCTGCCACGCCCGCCAACGTGGGCATCTTCCAGGCTGCCTGTGTCGCCGTGCTCGCCGGCGCCTACCACGTCTCCACCCCCGACGCGGTCGCCTACGGGATCGTGTTGCAGGCTGTCGAGGTGGCCGCCGCGGTGATCATGGGCATGCCCGCCCTCGTCAAGGAGGGCCTCTCCTGGAAGGAGGTCCGCCTGCGCACGCTGCACGCCACGCCGGTGCGCCTGCCGCCGCTGCCCGAAGGCGCCCGCGCCACTTCGCGAGTGTAGTTGCGTCCACGGCCCTCTAAGCCATCGCTGGCTGGTCCTCTTCCTCTACGGCCCCGTCCGGCGGGTCCTCGTCGCGGAGCTCGCCGAACAGCGAGGGGTCGCTGTTGGAGCCCTTGATCAGGGCGTCGGGGGAGCCGTTCGGTAGGAGGCGACCTTGCCGGGTGCCGAAGTAGATCGCCTGCGGGTGGTGGGCGACGAGCGCGAGCGTCGATTGCTCTGGCTCGGGGGCATACCCGTCGGTGATCTTCATTCCGATGTCGCCGAGTCCCAGCAGCTTCTCGACCTTCAGATGCTCTGACTGCTCGGGCACCGCCGGGTAGCCCCAGGAGTAGCGCCGGCCCTGGGCGGCGGGGATGCCGAGCATCGTGCGGGCTTCGTGGTGCAGCCACTCGGCGAGCCCCTCCGCGGTCTGCACGCCGAGGCCGTGCACGAACAGCTGCTCGGCGAACTCGCCTTCGGCCTCGAGCTTGGCCATCAGTTCGGTGACCTCCGAGCCGACGGTGACGGCCTGCACGGCGATCACGTCCAGCTCCTCGGGTGGCCGGCCGTCGACGGCCGGGCGGAAGAAGTCGGCGAGGCAGAGGCGGTCGCCCTTCGGCTGGCGCGGGCAGACGAAGCGCGTCAGCTCTGTCGAAGGAGCCCGCCCACCGGCTGGATCGGCGCCGCCGGCGGGGTCCATGACGGCGGGGTCGAGCACGACGATGTCGTTGCCCGCGCTGTAGCAGGGGAAGAAGCCCAGCAGCGCGCGGGGGTGGAGGTAGGTCTGCTCGCGCCACATCCGCTGCAGGCGCGGCTGGAAGTCATCGCGCAGCAGCGTCTGCCACGCCTCGCCTTTGACGCCCCGCCCGCCCCAGTGCAGCTTGAACAGCACATGCGTGTCGAGGTGGCGGTAGACCTCGTCGAGATCTACGGGGATCTCTTTGACGCCCCAGTAGGGCGGCGTGGGGATCGGCGCGTCGGTGCGCGCGGCGGAGCGCACGGAGTCGTCGGCGAAGTTCAGCTTCTCCTCGGGGGCATCGCCCTTGGCGCGGAACTCGGTGGCGCCGGCGAGCAGCTTCTGCACGAGCGCCCCGCGCGTATCCTCGTCGATCAGCTGGTCCATCACCGCCAGGCCCTCGAACGCGTCCTTGCAGTAGAAGACGCCTGGCTGGTAGACGACGTCCGAGTCTTTGCCGCCGGGATACAGGGCGCGGTAGCCGAACGCGCGGTTGATCGCGGCGCCGCCGATCAGCACCGGATAGGCGAGGCCCTTGGCGTGCAGCTCCTGGATGCAGGCGGGCATCTGCTTGGAGGTGGAGACGAGCAGCGCGCTCAGGCCGATCGCCGTGGCGTCGTGCTCCTGGGCGGCGTCGAGGATCGTCTGGATCGGCACCTGCTTGCCGAGGTCCACCACGGTGTAGCCGTTGTTGGTGAGGATCGTGTTGACCAGCGACTTGCCGATGTCGTGCACGTCGCCGAACACCGTGGCGAGCACGACGGTGCCCTTGGTGTAGCCCTCGATCTTGTCGAGGTATTTCTCCAGCTGCGCCACCGCGCGCTTCATCACCTCGGCCGACTGCAACACAAATGGTAGGATCAATTCGCCGGCGCCGAACTTGTCGCCAACCTCTTTCATCGCTGGCAGCAGCACCTCGTTGAGTGTCGGCACCGCGCCGATCTTCTCGACGCTCCTGTCGATCCACGCCTCGACGCCGTCCCGGCGACGGCGCAGGATGTGAAAGTGCAGCGCCTGCTCTGGCTCCATCCCCTCGGTCGGGTCTGCAGATCCGGCCCCACCCGCCGCGTCCTGCGGGCCCTTGGACTCGAAGTGCTCGATGAACTTCTCGAGCGCATCCTCGCGGCGATTGAACACGAGGTCGTCAGCCAGCTCCCGCTCGACGTCGGGGATCTCCGTGTAGGGGGTGATGTGGTTGGGGTTGACCATCGCCAGGTCGAGCCCCGCCTGCACGCAGTGGTGCAGGAACACCGAGTTGAGCACCGCGCGCGCACCGGGGGACACGCCGAAGGAGACGTTGGAGACGCCGAGCGAGGTCTTCACATCCGGGATCTGCTCCTTGATCGCTTTGATTCCCGCGATCGTCTCCACGGCGGAGGGGCGCCACTCCTCATCGCCGGTCGTCAGCGTGAACGTCAGGCAGTCGAAGATCAGCAGTTGTGGGTCGAGGCTGTGCTCCTCGCAGCAGAGGTCGCGGATGCGCTTGGCGATCTCGACCTTGCGCTCTGCGGTCTTCGCCATCCCCACCTCGTCGATCGTCAGCGCGATCAGCGCCGCGCCGTGGGCGAGCGCCACGGGCACGACGCGGTCGAGCTTGGCGCGTCCGGCCTCGAGGTTGACCGAGTTGACGATTGCCCGCCCGGGGATCTGCTCCAGGGCGCGTTCGATCACCTCCGGCTCGGTCGAGTCGACCTGGATCGGCGCGGGCTGCGTCAGCGACACCTTCTTCGCCACCAGGCGCATCTGTTCGTCCTCGTCGGTGCGCTCGGTCAGCGCCACACACAGGTCGAGCACGTGTGCGCCGCCGGTCACCTGGTCCTCGGCGATTTGCGCCAGCCCGTCGTAGTCCTCGGCCAGCAGCAGCTCCTTAGCCTTGCGCGAGCCCTGCGAGTTGACGCGCTCGCCCACCATTGTCGGCGCCGGCTCCTGCTGCAGCGGGGTGGCGGCGATCATCGAGGAGAGATGGGGGGGGCGGGGGGCCGGTCGCGGCGCGACCGGCCGTTTCGCGACGCGTTCGGCGATCGCGGCGATGTGCGCGGGGGTGGTGCCGCAACAGCCGCCCACGATCCCCACGCCGTAGCGCTCGACGAACTCCTTCAGCGCCTCCGCCAGCGGCTCGGGCTTCTCGGGGAAGATCGTCTCGCCGTCGGGGCCCTGCAGCGGCAGGCCGGCGTTGGGGATGCACGCCACCGGGACCGGGCAGTACTCGCCGAGGAAGCGGATCGCGTCGCGCATGTCCTCCGGCCCGGTCGAGCAGTTGAGGCCGATCACGTCCACCTTCAATGCCTCCAGCGTGCACAGCACCGCGGAGATGTCGGTGCCGAGCAGCATCTTGCCGCCGTTGGGCAGCAGCGACACCGAGGTGTGGATCGGCAGCGTGCGCCCGGTGCTCCCGAACGCCTCGCGCGCCCCGAACACGGCGGCCTTCACCTCGAGGATGTCCTGGGCGGTCTCGATGATGATCAGGTCGGCGCCGCCGTCGATCAGGCCCGCCGCCTGCTCGGCGAACACCTCGACCAGCTCGCCGAAGCGGATCTGCCCGAGCGAGGGGTCCTCGGAGGCGGGCAGGTAGCCGGTGGGGCCGATCGAGCCGGCGACGAAGCGGTGCTCGCCGGCGGCCCTGCGGGCGATTTCCGCGGCCTTGGTGTTGATCTCGACGGTGTAGTCGGCCAGGCCCCACTCGCCGAGCTTCAGCCGCGAGGCCTGGAAGGTGTCGGTCTCGACCACCTCGGCGCCGGCTTCGAGCATCGAGGCGTGGACGCCCTCGATCACGTCGGGGCGGTTGAGCACAAGCGCCTCGTGGCACTTGCCCTGCAGCCCGCCGTAATCCTCGGGGGTGAGGTCGAACTGCTCCAGGGTCGCGCCCATGCCGCCGTCGTAGATGACGACGCGGCTGTGGATGGCCTGTCGGAAATCGCGCATCACAAGGATGCTACTAGCGGTCTTGTGTGGGGCTCTGGTGCCGTCTCCGACCGTTCTCGCGACAACCGAACGGCGGTTCACAACTATTCACACGCCTGCACGGCCCACCCGACGCCAACTGCCCGCTTGGGACGCGCCCGTCGTCCGTTTGGAACGACAAGTCGGTCTCACTCTTTGGGACGCCTTTCCATCAATCGTCCAAGCGCCGTGAAACTCGGGTTGCGAGCGGCCATTCTGCACGGCCACTGCCGGTCCACCCCGCCCCTCTACAGCCAGGAGAGGACCTCCATGCCACAGCCAACCGCCTCCATCCCAGAGCCAGTCGTCGTGCACGCTTCCTCCCAGGCTACCCGCCGGCGCACAACTCCAAACCGTTCCAAGCGCGCTGGGCACACCGTCGTGGCCGTGGTGGGGCTTGGCTACGTGGGGTTGCCGACCGCGATCGCGCTACGGGGCGCCGGCTGCCGGATCGTCGGGATTGACGTGAGCGGCCCCCGTTTGAGCGCGATCCGCAACGGGGAGGCCGAGCTGCTGGAGTCCGAACAGCGTGACCTGGCTCGGCATCTGGCGAGCGATGGGTTTGTGCTCACCAACCGCATCAAGGCGCTCGATGCTGCCGACCTCGTGCTGATCTGCGTGCCCACGCCCGTCGACGAGCAGCTGCGGCCCGACCCGCGGATCCTGCGCCAGGCGTGCGCCTCGGTCGTGCGTCACGCCCGCCCCGGGCAGACGCTGGTGCTGACCTCGACCACCTACGTGGGCACCACCCGCGAGCTGCTCGCCGACCCGCTCGCCGAGCGCGGGCTGCGCGTCGGCGAGGACGTGTTCGTGGCGTTCGCCCCCGAGCGGATCGACCCCGGCGTGAGCGACCACGAGCAGCTGAAGACCCCCCGCGTGCTGGGTGGCGTCACGGAGGAGTGCACCACGCGCGCGGCGAGCGTGCTGCGCCATACCTGCAAGCGCCTGCACCGCGTCTCCTCGCCCGAGGCCGCCGAGCTGGTGAAGCTGCACGAGAACACCTTCCGCGCCGTCAACATCGCGCTCGCCTTCGAGCTTGCCGAAGCATGCGAGACGCACGGGCTCGATCCGATCGAGGTGATCGAGGGCGCCGCCACCAAGCCCTACGGCTTTCTGGCGCACTACCCCTCCGCCGGGGTGGGGGGGCACTGCATTGCGGTCGATCCCCACTACCTGCTGCACGACCTGCGCGAGCGCGGGCGCCCCGCGAAGATGGCGGAGGAGGCGCTGCGCAAGCTGGCCGGGCGTCCCCGTCATGTGGCGTGGCGCGCCCACGAAGTGCTGGTCGGGCTGGGCCGCCCTCTGCCCGATGCCCGCGTGCTGGTCGTCGGCATCTCCTACAAGCCCGGCGTTGCCGACACGCGCGAGTCGCCGGCCCTGGAGATCGTCGCCCGTCTACGCGCGGAGGGCGCCCACGTCGCCTACCACGACCCGCTGGTGCCGACGCTCGAGGTTGACGGTGGGCGCCTGCACGGAGTCGAGTCCCCGGAGCCCGAGGAGTACGACCTCGCGATCCTCACCACGCTGCACCCCGACCACGACTACGAGTGGTTGGGGCAGTGCCCCGCGGTGCTCGACTGCACCTACCGCCGTCGCGACGCCGGCCTGATGCGCTTCACCCCCTGAGCTGATGCACGTTCGCAACATCACCACGCACCGCATCCTGAAGGGGCTGGCCGGCCTCTACCTGTTGTTGCTGCTGGCCGCCGTGATGGCCTACAAGGCGGCCTTCGCGGGGCTGCTGTTCACCAACGTGTTCTTCGGCGTCTACTCGCTCACGGTCGCGGCATACATCGTCTCGCGCTTCGTGTTCAGCCTCTTCTACCGCACCCGTCCGGACGCCGGCGTGGAGCCGCAGATCGCGATCGTGATGCCGGGCTTCAACGAGGAGGAGGCGATCGCCGACTCGCTGCGCTCGCTGCTTGAGCTCGACTACCCGCCCGAGAAGCTCGAGCTGGTGGCCGTCAACGACGGCTCGACCGATAACACGCTCGCGGAGATGCGGCGCGTCTCGACCGAATCGAAAGGTCGCGTGAGCGTGATCAACTTCCCCGACAACCGAGGCAAGCGCGCGGCGATGGCGGCCGGCATCCGCGCCACCTCGGCGGAGGTGATCGTGTTCGTCGACTCCGACTCCACGGTCGAGCCGCAGGCGCTCAAACTGCTGGTACAGCCGCTCGCCGACCCCCGCGTGGGGGCGGTGTGCGGGCACGCCGATGTGCTCAACGTGCGCGACTCCTGGATCACGCGCATGCAGGCGGTGCGCTACTTCGTCGCCTTCCGCGTGGTGAAGGCCGCCGAATCGGTGTTCGGCGCCGTCACCTGCTGCTCGGGCTGCTTCTCCGCCTACCGGCGCGAGGCGATCCTGCCGCGCCTCGAGTGGTGGGAGAACCAGACGTTCCTCGGCGTGGAGTCCACCTTCGGCGACGATCGCTCGCTGACCAACTGCGTGCTGCGCGACTGGCGCATCCTCTACGAACGGCGCGCCGTCTCGCACACGATCGTGCCCGTCACCTTCCGCGCCTTCCTGATCCAGCAGACCCGTTGGAAGCGCTCGTGGACGCGCGAGTCGCTGCTGGTCGCCAAATTCATCTGGCGCAAGCACCCGATCGCCGCGATCTTCGCGTACATGAGCATCCTGCTGCCGCTGCTCGCGCCGATCGCCGCGCTGCACTCGCTCGTGTGGGCGCCACTCGTCACCCACCACGGCGTGCTGCCGCTCACCTACCTCGCCGGGATCTACGCGCTGGCGCTCGTCTACTCCTTCTACTTCCTGCTCTTCCAAGACCGCTACAACGTGCTGTGGCTGTACGGGATCCTGTTCGTCTTCTTCTACCTCGGGATCATGCTGTGGCAAACCTACTACGCGATCGCCACCTGCCGCACCGCCGCCTGGGGCACGCGACCCGCCACGGCCGGCCTCGGCGCAGGGGGGAGGGGGGATAGGGGATGGCTGTGGAGGAGCTCCCAGCGGTGCGGCCAACGGCGGCCGGGGTCACGCTTCGGCGTGGGCTCGCAATGCTGCTACTGCCGCTCTCGCTGCTGCCGGTGGTGCTGCTCGCGCCCTCACTGGCGCGCGCGCCGGCGACGCTGGTCGTCCGCCTCGAGCGGATGGTTCTGCCGAGACAGCACCCCGCGCGCAGCGCCTCCTCCCAACCCTCCCGCTATCCGCCCGGAGCTTCCCGCCTGGAGCGTGACGTGTTCGCGCCGGTCGCCCGCATCCTCACCCCGCAGGTGGGCGTGTCGGCGCTCGCCGAACACCAGACGCGCGAAGAAAAGGCCCACGCGCCGGCGGTGTTGATTACGGGCGAACCGGAAGGGGGCGCGCGGTGAGCGGTGCGTATGCCGGCGCCTCGCGGCGTCCTCAGTCGCTCGTGTGCCGAGCACACTTCGCTCCTTGCGTCCTGGCGAGGCTTGGCCTACGCACCGCTTATGAGCTCAGCGGCGAACCGGAAGGGGGCGCGCGGTGAGCGGCGTACTGGCGGCGACGGTTGCCGCGATCTCACTTGCCGCGCCCGCCCACCATGGGCATCCCGCAACCGCGCGCCGGCCGGGTCACCACGGGCATCGCCACGCCGTGCGCCTGCCCGGCCAGGTGCGGGGGGTGCGCGTGCTCGCGGATACCAACACCGGCGTGCGCATCACGTGGCATCCCGCCCGGCGCGGCTCGGCCCCCGTCGAGGGTTACCGCATCAGGTGCGACGGCGTCGTCGCCGGGCAGACGCCCGGGCGCGTGTACATCGTCAAGTTCAACCTCTACCGTGCGCATCGCATCACGGTCAGCGCCGTCGACACCCGCGGACGGCTCGGCAGGCCCAGCCGGGCGCTGCGGATCGGCATACGGGTCACCCGGGGCGGGAAACGGGCGGCCGCCGTCGTCGGCGACAGCGGCCCCGGCGTGCCCGGTCAGCCGAGCGTCTCAGAAGTCAGCGAAGCGGGCGCCACACTCTGGTGGACGCCTGCCACCCCCGGCGCGGCACGGATCATCGGGTATCGCGTCTACCGCGACGGCGCGCTGGTCGGGCAGACACCGCAGGACTCGATGCGCCTCACACACCTCTCCTCGCTGCGCACCTACCACTTCGCGGTCGCCGCCGTCGACGCCGACCACGTCGTCGGCGCGCGCACGCCGGAACTTGCCCTCACCACCACTCACACCCCCCCCGAGGGCCCCGCGCTGATCTCCGCCGAGCACGTCACCGACACCTCCGCCACGCTCTCCTGGCAGGCGGGTGTCGCCAACAGCGGCCGGCTGGTGGGGTACCTCCTGTTCGAGGACGGCGTTCCCGAGCGCGTGGTCGATGGCCAGGTCGCGACGGTCACGCTGGCCTCCGAGCGTCACTACACCTTCACCGTGCGCGCGCTGGACTCCTACGGCTACCTCAGCGCGCCCGCGCCCGAAGTGGCTGTGTTCACGACCCACACGCCGCCCTCCACGCCGGGCGATCTGCACAGCACCGAAGTGAGCGCCTCCTCCGCCGCGCTCGCCTGGTCGACCTCCACGCCGGTGAGCGGCAACATCGTCGGCTACCGCGTGTTCCGCAACGAAATCCCCGTCGGCCAGGTGTCCGCGCCGGAAATCTCGCTCGCCGAGCTGGCGCCTTCGACCAGCTATCGGATCACCGTCGTGGCCGTGGACTCGCTCGGGGCGATCAGCGCGCCGACCGCGCCGCTGACGGTGGAAACCTCCGATCCGCCGCCCACGCACGGCAACGTGCAGGCCTTCCTGCTGGCCTCCACCGACCAGAGCTTCTTCGACCTCGAGGCCCACTACCAGCAGATCGAGGTGGTGTACCCCACGTACTTCAACTGCGGTCGCGGCGGCACCGTCACCGGCAGCGACTGGCCGCTCGTCACCGGCTGGGCGCGCGCGCGCCAGGTCGCTGTGATGCCGCGCCTGAACTGCCAGAACCCGGCCGACGAGGAACAGATCCTGGGCGAACCGGCCGTGGGGGAACACATGATCGACCAGCTCGCGTCGCTGTGCGAAAGCAACGGCTACGCGGGCATCCAGGTCGACTTCGAGGGTGCCCCCCCGGCCGAGCGCGAACCCTTCACCGCCTGGATCACCGCGCTCGCCGCACGGCTGCACTCGATCGGCGACAAACTCTCGACGGTGGTCACCGCCAAGTACTACAACGTCACCACGGGCCGCGCCGCGATGTACAACGACGCCGCGCTGTCGGTTCCCTCCGACTACATCTTCGTGCTCGACTGGGGTCTGCACTGGACCACCTCCACGCCGGGCGGGCTGGCCGAACTGCCGTGGTTCACGAAGGTCGCCGACTACACCGCGACGATGCCCAACAAGAGCAAGTTCGTCCTCGGGATGCCGATGTACGGGCTCGACTGGCCGGGCGGCGGCGGCTCCGCCAACCCCGCCACGCCGCTGGAGTTCAACAACGTGACGGCGGAGCAGAGCGAGTTCGGGGCGCTGAGCGAATGGGAACCGACGGCGGCCGAACCGCACTTCTCCTACACCGACTCCAGCGGCGTGCACCACGACGTGTGGTACACCGACCAGCAGTCGCTGGGGGTGCGCGCCCAACTCGCCGAATCGCTCGGTCTCGGGATCGGGCTGTGGCACCTCGGCTCCGAGGACCAGTCCATCTGGGAACTGCCGCAGCTCGGCGGTTGAGTTCACGACCCCGCTCCCGTGAGGCTCCGCCTGATCCTGATGTGCGTCGCAGTGCTGCTGCTGGCCCCGGCCACGGCGACGGCTCAGCAACTGCAGGCGTTCCTGCTGACGAGCGCCCCCGACTCGTTCGCCGATCTACAGGCGCACGCCGGGGCGATCGGCGTGGTGTACCCGACCTACTTCGAATGCTCGCCGGTCGGCGAAGTGGTGGGGGCCGCCGATGGTGAAGTCGATGCCTACGCCGCCGCGCACGGGCTGGTGGAGATGCCGCGCTTCAGCTGCCAGAACGGGGCGCTCGTGCACCGCATCCTCACGCAGCCTGCGCTGCGCGCGCGTGTGTTCGCACGGCTGATGGGGCTCGCGGACGATCCCTCCTACGCGGGCCTCAACCTCGATCTCGAGAACGACGGCGCCCGCGACCGGGACGCGCTCACCGCCTTCGTCGCCGCCCTCGCCGCGCGTCTGCGCGCCGAGGGGCGCAAGCTCGTCATCGACGTGGTCGGCGTCACGCACGAAGCGGTTCCCCATCCCGCGAGCGGCTTCTACGACGACCGCGCGCTGGCCGCCGCCGCCGACACCGTGTTCGTGATGGCGTGGGGCCCCCACTGGGAAGGCTCCGGACCCGGACCGATCGCATCGCTCTCCTTCGTGCGGGGCGTTGCCAGCTACGTCGCCTCGCTGCCGCACGCGCGGCGCTTTGTGCTTGGGGTGCCGATGTACGGCCTCGACTGGCCGGTACCCGGTGGGCGTGGGCGCTTACGTGGTGGGGGTAGTGGCCGTGGTGGTGGCGACGACGACGGGGCGGGATCTCCTCGAGCCACCGCGTTGCAGTACGCCTGCGCGCTCGCGCTGGCCCAGTCGGCCGGCGTCGCGCCGGCGCGGGATCCCTCCTCGGGTGAGATGACCTTCACCTACGCCCAGGGTGGTGTCTCCCACCGCGTCTGGTACATGGACGCGCACGCGATCCTCGCCCGTATCGCGATCGCCCGCCGCTACGGGCTCGCCGCCGGAGTGTGGCGGCTGGGCGCGGAGGACCAGGCGCTGTGGGCCGGGTAGGAGGCTCGCCACGGAGGACCAGTCGCTGTGGGCCGGATAGGAGGCTCGCCACGGAGGATCAGGCGCTGTGGGCCGGGTAGGAGGCTCGCCACATCTCACGTTGTCTGGACGCTTGTTCGATCATCCAGCCCCTCCATCAAGACCGCCAGCCGGCGGCCGAAGAAATTCCTCACACGCGCGGGGACGTATGGATGACGTCGCGCTCGTGGATCACCAACCTTGCGTGAAGGAGGCCACGATGCCTAGCTTGGCCCAGACATCCACCCGTACACAGCCCCCGGCTCCCGGGGCGCGGACCGCAGGTGCGACAGCGTTCGAGATCGTGCAGCGCCCGCTCGACGAGCACACCTGTGTGATCGCGATCGAGGGCGAGCTCGACCTTTCCACGGCCCCTCGTCTGAAGTGGACGCTGCTAGACGCCCTAGGGGCCGGGCACAGCCTGCTGGTCGTCGACCTCTCACGCACGGCCTTCATGGACTCAACCGCGCTGGGGGTGCTCGTCGCGGTCAAGCGGGGGCTCAACGCCGGTGAGCGGCTGGCGATTGTCTGCCCTCAGAGCGACGTTCTGCAGATCTTCGAGTTCGCCGGGATGGATGGTGTCTTCACGATCTTTCCCGCGCTCGACGGAGCGCTCGCAAGCACGCGGGAACATGGCGCGTCTCTCGGCTAATCGACGCGGACAGTACGGCGCGATCGCGGTCGGCTGTGCGCTTGTCCTGACTTACATCCCGATCGCCGGCGCCCACCCGGAAGCCCACGGGCAAGGGGGCTGGGGGGGTCACTCTCAGCAGGGCGCCGAAGGCTCTGAACAGCGAGGTGGGGGCCACGAACGGTCGCACGGCCCGGGGGCCGGCGAACAGCAGGCCGGCGAACAGCAGGGCGGCGGGGAACAGCAGAGTGGCGGCGAACAGCAGAGTGGGGAACCTCAGGGGCAGGGGGCTCAAACACAGACGCAGCAAACTGAAACCCAGGCGCAGTCGGAAACCACTGGTCGCGAACAGCAGCGCAGGGGTGGCGCCCAGCGGCACGAGCAGGCTCACGCGCAGCAGCGCACCAAGAACCACGGACGCCGGGACGCGGAAAGCCAGTCGCAGGCCACGCCTCCAGGCACCTCGAGCTCGGGTTCCGCCTCTGGTTCCACCTCATCGACCACCACCTCGTCAGCCACCGCCTCGGCGCCGGCACCAACCACTTCCACGCCGACCGCGGCTGTCTCGTCGAGCACGCCCACCGGCACCGCGATGCCTACGACCATCGCGACGCCCACAACCACCGCGACGCCGACGGCTACCGCAACGCCCCCGAGCGCCGCGACGACATCGCCGCAGGGCAAAGACGGCGCTCAAACCGGCGTTCCCGCTCACGCCCACCATGGTGTGGGCCACACCGATCGCGCGCGCCACCAAGCCGCGAGGCGGGTTGGTAACGGAGGCAATGCCGCTCACCGCGTGACCGGGCACTCCGCCGCGTCCTCGCGGCGAGCGCTCGCCGGCGCCGTGGGCACGGGCACGAAGGCGCCGCAACGGGGAGCGACGCGGAGCGCCCACCAGGGCGCGGCACCCCCGCATCCTTCCTCGCACGTGCGCAGTTCGCCGCTGGTCACCACGATCACCACGATCGCCGACGTGGTGCCCCTGCCGGTGCGGTTTCTGCTCGGGCTGCTGCTGTCGCTCTCGCTTGCGCTCGGCACGCGCTCGTGGCTGGCGGCGCTGCGCGCGCGGCGACTGGAGCGCCAGCGCGGCGAACTGCTGGAGGACGTCGGTCTGCTGCAGGCTGCGCTGCTGCCGAAGACCCCGGAGCACCTCGGCGCGGTTGGCACATCGGCGGCCTACCGGCCGGCCGACGGCCCCGGCGCTGGGGGCGACTTCTACGACGTGTTCGCGCTCGGGGACGGCAGGGTGGCGGTGATCCTCGGCGACATCTCCGGCCACGGCCGTCAGGCGCTGCCGCACACCGCGCTCGTGCGCTTCACCCTGCGCGCCTACCTGGAGGCCGGCCTCTCGCCGCGGGTTGCCGTGCAGACGGCGGAGAGTGTGTTGGAGCGTCAGCTCGGCGGATCGTTCGCCACAGTGGTGGTGGCCACCTACGACCCCGATGCGCGCACCCTGGTGTACGCCTGCGCCGGCCACCCGCCGCCGCTGGTGGTCGGCTCGCCCGCGGCGGAGTCGGCGGAGTCGGGGAGGTCGGTGGGATCGGGAGAGTCCGTTGGGTCGGCGAGGCCGGTGAGGACGATCGGATCGATCACGCCGATTACCGTCTGCGCCGCGCCGCCGATCGGCGCGGGCATGCGCACCGGCTCGCGCCAAACCACGGTGGCGGTGCCCGGCGGGGCGCAGGTGTGCTTCTTCACCGATGGCGTCACCGAGGCGCGCACGGGCGGCGAGCTGTTCGGCGCCGGGCGGCTCACCCGCGCGCTTGCCGAGCTCGGGCCGACGGCGAGTGCATCGCAACTGCTACAGCGGGTGGCCGAAGCGACCGATACACGCCCTGACGACATGGCCGCATGTGTGCTCAACATCGCAGGGGACCCCACCGCGCCGGCGGTGCTCCGCGAGGAGTTGGAGTTCGACCGCGAGACGCCCTCCAACCGTCGCGCCGAGCAGCTGCTGCTCGCCTGCGGGGTGCAGCGGGGCGAGATCCCCGAACTGATCGCCAACGCCCGTCACGCCGCGGGCCAAGCCGGCACCGCGATCGTCGAGCTGCACCTGGCGGCCGCCGGCGGGCCGCCGTGCGTCAAGCTGCGGCGCGACAGCGTCACCCATTTACCGACCGTGCTCGCGCGCGGGCGGGCGGAGGTTGGGGTCATGGTGGGGGCGACACAGTGAGCACCACCGCGACGCTCGCCCCCGACGCGGCGATGGCGCTCGGGATCGCCGCCACCGCGATGCCGTTCGCGCGCACCCCCGAGGGCGAGGCCGAGCGCTGGCTGCGAGTGCTGCGCCTACACGGCGAGTCGGGGATCGCACTGCAGGCGCTGGGCGTCAGCGAGGGGCCGTTCGAAACGGAGGATGGCGAGAGCCACGAGCGCGAACCGGCTGCCCCTACCCCTGCCCCCGGCGGCGCCGCACGCGACCCCGTCGCGCTGGTGAGCGAGCAGGCGGTTGAGATCGCCGCGCAGCGGGGCGCCGGGGGTGTGGGCACCAGGGACCTGCTCCTCGCCGTGATGCGCATCTACGGCGAGGATTTCGAGCGCGTGCTGCGCGCCCACGGCACCGACCGCGCGGAGGTGCTCGCGCGGCTGGCCGCTACTTGATGAAGAGCATCTCCGAATACTTCGGCAGCGGCCACAGGTCGTCCGGCACGATGCCCTCGAGGCGGTCGGCGACTTCGCGCACGTCGTCCATCGCGGTGAGCACCTTGTCGCGCATGTAGACCGCCCACTTGGGCGCCGACTCGTCGGGCTGGTTGTCGGCGAGGTTGGCGTCCTCCAGCTTCAGCAGGTTGAAGTGCAGCTCCTTCACCAGCGGCTCGACCTCCGCGATCAGCTCCTCGAGGCCGGTGGCCTTGAGTTCGTTGAGGTAGCGCACCGCCGCCGGCAGCAGCATCGTGCGGGCGATCGCGGCCGCCGTCTCGGCCTCGATGTTGAGCTTCACCGCGTACTGCTCGGTGAACACCTCGTAGCGGGACTCCAGACTCGCGCTTGGAGAGCACCTTGTACTTCTTGAACAGTGCCACGGTGCCTTTGTCCACCAGCCACGGCAGTGCATCGGGCGTCGAGCGCAGGTTGGCGAGGCCCCGTTTCTCGGCCTCCTTGTGCCATGACTCGGCGTAGTTGTCGCCGCCGAACACGATCTGCTTGTTGGCGGCGTAGCTCTCCTTGACGACTTTGGTGAGCGCCTTCTCGAGGTTGGCGCCCGAGCCTTTCATCGCCGCCGCGAGCTTGTCGGCGAGGTCGTCGATCGCCTCGGCGACGATCGTGTTGAGCACGGTGTTGGGCAGCGCCAGCGACATGCTCGACCCCAGCGCGCGGAACTCGAACTTGTTGCCGGTGAAGGCGAACGGGGAGGTGCGGTTGCGGTCGCCTCCGTGCAGCGGCAGCGGCGGCAGCACCGGTGTGCCAAGGCCGAGGAACGAGCCGGGTTTCGAGGTCTGCGCCTTGCCCGCCTCGATCGCCCCGAACACGCGCTCGAGCTCCGACCCGAGGAAGATCGAGATGATCGCCGGCGGCGCCTCGTTGGCGCCGAGGCGGTGGTCCTGGCCGGGCGAGGCGATCGACGCGCGCAGCAACGCCTGGTAGGTGTTGACGGCCTGGATCACCGCTGCGCAGAAGAACAGGAACTGCAGGTTCTCGTGCGGGGTGTCGCCGGGCTCGAGCAGGTTGGCTCCCGTGTCGGTGCCCATCGACCAGTTGTTGTGCTTGCCCGACCCGTTGACGCCGGCGAACGGCTTCTCGTGCATCAGGCACACGAGGCCGTAGCGGCGCGCCACGTTCTGCATCACCTGCATCGTCAGCTGCTGATGGTCGGAGCCGACGTTGGAGTTCTCGAAGATCGGCGCCAGCTCGTACTGGTTGGGGGCGACCTCGTTGTGGCGGGTCTTGACGGGAACGCCAAGCTTCGCGAGCTCGCGCTCGGTCTCCAGCATGTACGCGAGGATCCGCTCGGGGATCGAGCCGAAGTAGTGGTCGTCGAGCTCGTGGCCCTTGGGCGGCTTGGCGCCGAACAACGTGCGCCCGGTGGTCAGCAGGTCGGGGCGCTCGAAGTAGTACTGCTCGTCGATCAGGAAGTACTCCTGCTCAGGGCCCACGGTGGTGAACACCCGCCGCGCGTCCTCGACGCCGAGCAGCTTCAGCGCGCGGATCGCGGCGCCGGAGAGTGCGTCCATCGAGCGCAGCAGCGGGATCTTGTGGTCGAGCGCCTCGCCCGTCCAAGACGTGAACGCTGTGGGGATGCACAGCAGCGCACCGTTGGGGTTCTCCAGCAGGAACGCGGGCGAGGTGGGGTCCCAGGCGGTGTAGCCGCGGGCCTCGAAGGTGGCGCGGATGCCGCCGGTCGGAAACGAGGAGGCGTCGGGCTCGCCCTGGATCAGCTCCTTGCCGGAGAACTCGGCGATCGCGGTGCCGTCCCCGACGGGGCCGTAGAAGGAGTCGTGCTTCTCCGCGGTGGAGCCCGTCAGTGGTTGAAACCAGTGCGTGTAGTGCGTGGCGCCCCGCTCCAGCGCCCACTCCTTCATCGCCTGCGCGACGGCATCCGCCAGCGAGGTGTCGAGCGCCTCGCCCCGCTCGAGCGTCTTCTTCAGCGCCTTGTACACGTCCTTCGGTAGGCGCTGGCGCTGCACGACCGGGCTGAACACGTTGGAGGCGAACACCTGGTTGCCGGGAAGGGTGAGGTCGAGCGAGCCGAGGGCGCTGCCGTTGGCGCTCCACTGTGCGGCTGTGACGTTCTGCTGGCGTGTGCGGGGCATGGGGGGGTTCTGTTCCTCCTCGTCGCGAATCTATGTGAGTGGGCGCCCGAAGCCGGTGGGGGCGTGGCCGCCCGGCCCTGCGCAGGCCGATCCCGCCGAGGATCGCCGACCATGAATCGTAGACGCCTCAGCGCGCCCGGGTATCGCTCGACTGGCGAAATCCGGGATGCGATCTTTCGACAGCGGGCCAAACACGGGCCGTCGCGAGACCTATGCTTCCGACGGTACGTACGGGCCGGCGACCACCTTGCCGGTGGTCGGGTCCACATGGGTCTGCGGCGGGCTCCCGGCGACGTGCACCGTGAAGCTCCCCGCGGGTGAGGAGCCGTTGGCGAGCTCAGCCTGCGCCCTGCCGTTGAGCCCGGCGTACACCCTGTAGGAGACCAGATGCACTCCCGGCTTGACGGGGGAGACGTGCCACACGAAGCGCCGCGTCGCGCCCGGCGCCAGCGGACCCAGCGCCCAGACATCGTAGTTGGGGGTCGCCCCGCTCCCCGGCGGGTCCACCTCAACCGTTTCGACCGGCAGCTTGGGGATCCGTCCAGGGCCCTGGTCGACGACCCAGATCGGGCGTCTGCGACTGGCCAGGTTGGCGTAGTCGCTGAGATAGTTGAACGAGGTCACCGCCACCGTCACGTTGGGCAGCGTGTGCGCGCTCGTGTTACGTACGTCCACCACCAGCTGCGCTGGGCGCGCAACCGCCTGCACGGTCGGGAAGCTGGCGTGCGTGACCTGCACCGTGTAGTGGGCCTTGGGTTCGCCGGCGTCCTGCCGGCGCGATTCCCCGCAGCCCGCCGCGAGCGTCCCCGCCAGCCCGCAGAGGCCGAGCACGACCATTCTGAGTACATAACTCCCCCTCACAGCGCGATCACGATATCAGCGGCCGTGGCCAAAAGGGGTGGCGCGACGCCAGCGCATCGCGTAGAGTTCCATTACCGGCGTACACTGCCGGTGTACTGGTCACCCGAGGAGGGGTAGGTAGCGCAGTGGTACGTAGTGCGGCAGAGCGGGCGTTCCTCCCAACGAGGAACTTCATTGAGGAAGTCGGCGACATGATGATCCTGACCGGCAGGACCATCAGGTCGGCGCTGCGACCTCCCTACCCATATGGCGGCGAGTTCGTCTCGCAGTTCCTGTTCGCGCTGCGCCTGTGCTGGTTTCCGCTGCTGGTGTCCACGGTGTGCATCGACTACGCCGCGCCTGGGTTGCAGGCCGCCAACTTCCTCACGCTGTTCGGCGCGCTGGACCGCCTGGGCGGATTCTTCGTGCTCGGGGCGGTGCGCGAGATCGGCCCCGACGTGACCGCGATCGTGCTCGCCGGGGTCGCCGGCACGGCGATCACGGCCGACCTCGGCGCGCGCAAGATCCGCGAGGAGCTCGACGCGCTGCAGGTGTTGGGGGTCGACCCGATCAAGAACCTCGTGGTGCCCCGCTTCCTCGCGTTGATGCTGGTCACGGGACTGTTCAACATCTACGCGATCCTGTTCGGAATCTTCGGGGGGCTGCTCGCCGAGCTCGTCAACGGCTATCCGCTGGGGCCGTTCTGGAACACGTTCTTCGCCAACGCCGACACGACCGACATGTGGGGCTCGGCGTTGAAGGCGACGCTGTACGGGGCGATCATCGCGATCGTGTGCTGCTACAAGGGCATGACCGCCTCCGGCGGCGCCGAGGGCGTCGGCCGCGCCGTCAACCAGGCGGTCGTCATCACCTTCCTCGCGGTGTTCTCGTTCGACTACGTCTTCGAGCAGACGTTGCTGGCCACGCACCCCCAGATCCTGGTGATCAAATGATCCGGCGGCGTCTCGTCGCCTTCGGTCGTCGGCTAAGCCGACGACCCCTTGTCCTCGATCGCTCGTGTACCGAAGCCGGGAGACACTCGCTCCGCTCGCATCCCCGTTTCGGCCAGCACACTTCGCTCACTGCGTCCTTGCCAGGAACGACGAGCCATCCGCCGGATGGCCGGTGGGGAGGTGCGGGCCGATGAACGAATGGTTCGCCCTCCCGCGTGAATGGATCGCGTCGTCAGGCGAAATCGCCGGCTTCAGCGGCAAAATCATCGGCGACGTCTACAGCCTGCGCGTGTTCCGCTTCTTCGGCGAGACGCTGCGCCAAGCCGGCATTTTGATCATCTCCTCGACGCTGATCATCTGGTCGCTGATGTTCATCCTCGGGCTGCAGTGCGGGATCCAGGGCGCCTACTTCACCGAGGCCTCGGGGGCACCGGCGTACTCGGGTGTATTCACGGCGTGGTGCGACTTGCGCGAGATCATTCCCTACGCCTTCGGCTACATGATGTCGGCGAAGGTCGGCACCGGCATCGTGGCGGAGCTGGGCGCGATGCGCATCTCCGACGAGATCGATGCGCTGGAGGTGATGGGGATCGACTCCCTGACCTTCCTCTGCGCCACGCGTCTGCTGGCGGCATGGCTGGTGCTGCCGTTCCTATACCTCGCTGGGATCGGAGGCGCCTTCCTCGCCTCCTACATCGCCGTTGTGCAGCAGGTGGGGGTGGTGTCCTCCGGCGGCTACTTCCTGATCTTCTGGCAGTTCCAGAACCCCCCCGACTTTCTTTACAGCCTGATCAAGGCGATGGTGATGGCCACCGCGATCGTGCTGGTCGGCTGCTACTACGGTTACAACGCCTCCGGAGGCCCCGTAGGGGTTGGTACGGCTACGGCCAAGTCAATGGTCATGAATATCGTGCTCGTTCATGTGATCGGAATGCTGGGAACCCAGATCTTCTGGGGAGCCAATCCGCGCGCCCCGATCGGGGGCTGAGCATGGCCATGTACGCTCACGCATCCGACCGTTGCGGCCGTCGAGCCGCCGCACACCCAGGGATCGGGGTCTGAGCATGGCGATCGAGCACGACACGATCGACGAGGCTGAGGCGGAGGACTTCCAGTACCACGCCGGGACCAACCGTCCCAGCAACGTCCCCGACGCGATCGAGTTCATCGATGTGCACAAGGCGTTCGGCTCCAACCGTGTGCTGCGTGGGTTGAACCTCGGGATCCCCCAAGGCCAGGTGTCGATGATCCTCGGCCCCTCCGGCACCGGCAAGTCGGTGTGCATCAAGCACATCGTCGGGCTGCTCTACCCCGACCAGGGCGATGTGATCGTCGCCGGGCAGTCGATCCCCTCGCTTGCCGACGACGATCTCTTCGAGCTACGCAAGAAGTTTGGGGTGCTGTTCCAGGACGGGGCGCTGTTTGGCTCGCTCAACCTTTACGACAACGTCGCCTTCCCCTTGCGCCAGCACACCGAGAAGGGTGAGGATGAGATCGCGGAGATCGTCACTCGGCGCCTGCGCGAGGTCGGTCTCGGCGAAGCGAACGAGAAGATGCCAAACGAGCTCTCGGGGGGAATGCGCAAGCGCGCCGGGTTCGCCCGTGCGCTGGTGCTCGACCCGGAGATCGTGCTGTTCGACGAGCCCGACTCCGGTCTTGACCCCGTGCGCACCGCGCTGCTGTGCGAGCTGATCAAGGAAGTGCACGCCGAGAACGGCGGCACCTATGTGGTGATCACGCACGACATCCTCAGCGCGCGCCGCGTGGCCGAGCACATCTCGATCCTGTGGCGCGGGCGGATCGTGGAATCGGGCCCCGCCGACGAGCTGTTCGCCTCGGAGAACCCGTTCGTCCGCCAGTTCCTCTCCGGCGAATCCGCCGGGCCGCTGGGGATGGAGTGACTCCGGCGGTGCGGCTCGTCAGCCGGCTGTATTACTATTGCAATTGGGGTTGGGTGTTGGATATAAAATCTGAAAGGTGTGTGCGATAGTTATACCTAGCAGGGTTGTATAGCTTTTGCGCACACCTCCCGGATTTTTGAATACACACCAGCTTCCACCAACTGCGCCCGCAAGCCGCAAGTCTGGCTAGCCTCTCTTCGTGAGCACCGCTCCTCATCCTGGCACCGTGGCCCAGCCTGGCACCGTCGCGAAGCTCCTCTCCGCCCTCGCCGGCGGCGCCGCCCGCCGGCCGCTGCTGGTCGTCGCGGTGATGGGCCTGCTCGGGCTGGGCGGCGCCGCACTGGCGTTGAGCCTGCGTCCGAGCGCCGCGACCGACACCTTCGTCGGGCGCTCCAGCACGGGCTACCAAGCGACGCAGCGCTACTACGGCTCGTTCGGGGAAGAGCCCGTGGACGTGCTGGTGAAGGGCAACCTGCAGGACATGCTGTTGAGCGCCGACATCGACCGCCTGCTGGGCCTCGAGGGATGCCTCGCCGGCAAGGTCCCGGCCGCCGGTCTGCCCCGTGAGGGAGGGGCCAACGGCCCCTGCGCCCAGCTGGATCGGCTCGGCACCGTCAAGGTCGTGATCGGGCCCGGCACCTTCGTCAACGAGGCTGTCGAACAGATCGACGGGATGCTCTCCACGCAGGGCAACCAGGCCGAGCGGGAGGCTGCACAGAACGAACGGGCCGTCAGCCATCTCGCGCTCAGCCAGGGCCGCGGTGCCGCCGAAGCGAGCAGGCTCGGCAAGGAAGCCGGCACGATCACGCGCGAACGTTACGCCCAGCAGCTCGAGCTGCTGGGGGCCAAGTACGGCATCAGCGCGCCGCCCACGCTCAACGACCCGAGCTTCGTTTACACGCTTGCGTTCGAAAACACCGCGAAGCTGCCGGGCACCCCCAAGCAGCGCTTCGCCTACCTCTTCCCCGGCCGTGAAGCGGCGCTGATCTCGGTGCGTATGAAGGCGGGGCTGAGCGAAGCGCAGCGTTCACGGACGATCGCGCTGATCCGCCGCGCGCTGGCGATGCCTCAGTGGCGCCTGCAACACGGTGAGCACTATCTGATCACCGGCCAACCGGCAATCGTCGCCGAACTCACGGGCTCGATCAGCCATTCGATCGAGCTGCTGCTGGTGGCGGTGCTGCTGGCGATGGCGCTCGCGCTCGGCCTCGTGTTTCGTGGGCGCCCGCGGCTGCTGCCGCTGGCGGTCGCCGTGCTTGCCGTCGCGCTCACGTTCGGTGCGCTCGCCGCGGTCGGCGCCTCGCTGACCGTCGCCCAGGTCGCCGCCCTGCCGGTGCTGGTGGGGCTTGCCGTCGACTACGCGATCCAGTTTCAGTCGCGCGTGCAGGAGGCACGTGCGGAGCGGGCGTCGGATACCCCGGCCGCGATCCGCCGCGCCGCTATGGCTTCCGGTCCCACCATCGCGGCAGCCGCCGCCGCCGGAGCTGGCGCGCTGCTGGTGATGACGCTTTCGCCCGTGCCCACCGTGCGCGGCTTCGCCGTGCTGCTGGTTGTGGGCATCGCGATCGCCCTGCTCTGCGCGCTCACCGTCGGATCGGCCGTGCTGGCGCTCGCGGGGGAGCCGACTCCTCCGCGCCCCCGCCTCGGAGGATGGTTGTCCCCTGCCTGGCGCGGGGCGCAGGAGGTGGTGCGCGACAACCCGCTCACCCGGCTGCTCTCCAGGACGGCGCTCGTGTATGCGGTGCGCAACCCCGGCCGCGTGATCGCCGTCGGTCTCGTGTTTGCCGTGCTCGGCTGGGGGCTCGACACGCAGACGCACGTCGAAACCAACCTGGAAAAGCTGGTACCCCAGAGCCTGCCCTCGCTGCGCAACCTCGACGCGCTCGAGAGCGCCTCGGGGGTCGGCGGCGAAATCGATCTGATGGTGTCAGGCAAGAACGTCGCGAGCCCCAAGACGATCGAATGGATGAGCCGCTACCAGGACGCTGTGCTGAAGCGCTTTGGCTACACCTCCACCCGCGGCTGCGGCAAGGCGCGGCTGTGCCCTGCCTTCTCGTTGCCGACGCTGTTCGAAGGGGGAGCGATTGGCACCAGCGCGACCCCGGTCGCGGCCACCTCCCCTGCCAAATCCTCCAAGTCCCCGTCCAAATCCGCCACGCCCTCGACGCCCAGCTCCTCGACGCCCAGCTCCTCGACGCCCAGCTCCTCGACGCCCAGCTCCACGGCGCCGAGCTCCACGACGCCGAGCTCCTCGACGCCTAGCTCCACGGCGCCCACCTCCACCACTCCGAAGCTCACCGCGGCCGAGGTCAACGGCCTGCTGCGGACGATCCCCGCGTACTTCTCTCAGAACGCGATCACAGCCAACCGGCGCGTCGCCACGCTCGCGTTCGGCATCCGCCTGATGCCGCTCGACGAACAGCAACGCGTGATCGAAGCGATGCGCGCCGCGCTGCACCCCCCGCGCGGGGTGAGTGTGCAGCTGGTCGGACTCCCCGTCCTTGCCGCGCAGTCGGGTACGCTCGTGGCTTCGCCGTGGCGGCGCGTGCTGACGCTGCTGGCGGGGCTGGCCGCGGCGGCACTGGTGCTGCTGATCGCCTTCCGCGGCGATCGCCGACGGGCACTGGCGCCGCTGTTGCCGGTGCTGCTCGCCACCGGGTGGTCGGCGCTTGTGGTGTTCGCGATCAGAGTGCCGCTCAACCCGATGTCGGTCACCCTCAGCGCGCTCGTGATCGCCGTCTCCACCGAGTTCAGCGTGCTGCTCGCCGAGCGTCTGCGAGAAGAGCGCGCCGCCGGCCGGTCGCTGCCCGAGGCGCTGCGCCTCACCTACGCTCGCACGGGCGCCGCGGTTGCAGCCTCCGGCGTCACTGCGATCGTCGGCTTCGGTGTGCTGATTCTCTCCAACATCAACATGCTCCGTGATTTCGGCGTGGTGACCCTGATCGATCTCAGCGTCTCGCTCGTCGGCGTGCTGGTGGCGCTGCCGGCGGCGCTGCTGCTCGCCGAGCCCGGCGAACTGGCGCGGCGGGGAATCACCCTCCGGGCGGGCGGGGCACGATTCCGCGCTCGCCGCGCGCGCCGACCTCCGCGCCATGAGCCCGCCTGAGCCGCCGGAGGGGGAGGAGTCTCCTTGGCCTGACGCGCGCGGGCGATCCCTGAGACCCGCGCAGGAACGGTCACGCGGGCCCTTTGGTCGAAGCCGGGAGACACCCCCCTCCGGGGGGCATCCCAGTTTCGGCCGAAGCCGGGGGACACCCGCCTCCGGTGGGCATCCCCGTTTCGGCCAGCGGCGCCAGGGCCGCTGGATCGGGCTGCTGGCGATCGTGATCCTCGTCCTGATCACGATCAACACAATTGTCACGCCGTCCAACGGACTGGCGGGGATTGCGCCCGGCCGGCCGCTGCCGCCGTTCGCGGCGCCGCTTGCGACCAGCGATCTGCAGGGCTCCGTAAACGTCGCCGCGCATTCCAATGAGGACCCCGCCAAACACGCGGCCTGCTCGGTGAGGGGCCCGCGAATCCTCAACATCTGCCAGCTCTACGAACAGGGCCCAGTGGTGCTGGCGCTGTTCGTCGACGCCAGCGCCTGTGACGGGGTGCTCGGCGAGATGCAGGCGCTCGTGCGGGCGGGCGGGCGCCGGTTCTCCGGCGTACGCTTCGCCGCGGTGGCGATCAAGGGCGAACGTGCGTCGCTGCGCGCGCTGGTGCGCTCTCGCGGTCTGACCTTCCCGGTCGGCGTAGACAGCGAAGGGGAGCTGCCCGCGCTGTACGCGATGGCGAGTTGCCCCCAGGTCACGTTCGCCTACCCTGGTGGGATCGTGCAGAGCAAGGCCCTGCTCACCACTCCCTCGCCCGCGGTGCTGCGCCGGCGCGTCAGCGAGCTGGTGGCGGCTGCCGTCGCGCGCGGGTGGAGACCGCCGCGATGAACGAGCGGTCCGAGCTCGCGCGGGGCTGGTGCGAGCGGGAGGTCTCCGAAGAGCTGCCGGGGTTGAATCTGATCCACGTACGCTCGAACGTCGCGCGCGCCCTCCGGGATTCCCCGCCGGCGGTGAAGCGGCGCCTGGCGGCGCTCTCCAACCGCTGGGGCGGAGCACACGCGGTCGGTCTGCGACAGCGCCCCGTGCCGGCGGCCTACCGCGTGTTCTTCAGACACATCGGGCTCGATCCCGATGTGGTGCGGACACCGGTCGAGGAGGCGATGTTCGCACGGATGATGCAGGGCGGCTTCCACTCCAACCACCTGCTCGCCGACGCCTTGTTGATCACGTTGGTGGACACTGGTGTGCCGGTGTGGGCGCTCGACGCCATGACGGTCGAGGATTCGCTGGGTGTCCGCTCCAGCCGCGAAGGCGAGCGGTTTGGAGGCCCACCCGCCGATTCGCCAGCCGACACGTCGGCCCGTGCGTTCGCCCACACGCCCGCGCTTACGCCGGCCCAACCCTCCGGCGCTCCCCTCCTGCCAGCGGGTCGGCTGATCGTGGCCGACGCTCGTCACGCGGTGGCGGTGCTGTTCGGCGAGATCGCTCCCGGCCATGCCGCCGGCGCGGAGGCCGACGAGGTTGTGCTGTTCACGCTGCAGGTTCCCGGCGTGCCCTCGCTGCACGTCGAGGAGGCGCTGTGGATGTGTCGCGCGATGCTCGAAGGATCGCGCTAGGCGCTGGTAGAATCCACGAAAGGCTAGAGCCGAGGAGGAGCTGGGCAAGTGGTTGCAACCGAGCAACTCACGATCGATCGCGAGACGCCGCTCACCCGCCCGCGGACGGATGAGCGTGCCGCGCGCGAGTCGCTGCGTGTTCAGGTGGCCAGGCTGGAGGGTGAGCTCTCGGGAATCGTCGCGCGCGGCTTCCCGCATGTTTTCCCAGCTCCGCTTGGGATTCCGGGGTACACCGGTCCGCGGCTGCTCTCCCTGGCCGAGCTGGAGTGTGAGCGCGACCGCTTGGTGGTGTGTCTGCGCCGCGCGCAGCAGCAGGCGCGCGAGCGCGCGGAGCTCGAGTTGCGTGCGCGCGATCAGCTGGAACGGATGCGCCTGGAACCGGGCCGCTACAAGTTCGTGCGCCTGCGGGTGACCGACCTCGGCGAACGCGGCTGCGGCGTGTGGGAGGTGCGTCCCCGTCTCGGTCTGATCGGGATGCTCGCCGGCTGGTGGCAGCTGAAGCTCTCCTCGGGCTGTCCGTTACCGCGGCCGCGCGCCCATGGCGCGCGGCTGACCGGTGCACGACAGAAAACCTCGTCTCCGCGGATACGGGCGCCGCGTGGCCGGCGAGGTCCAAAGCCCCGCGTGGGAGGCCTGCTCACCGGCTGAGCGCGGGGATGGCGCACTGCTCGTGGCAGACAGTGGCGAGCGTCTGTCTTTGGCGGTCGGTGAGCGAGCCGAGGGTCTTGGTTTCGGACATCTGCAGCTGCGCGAGCAGCTTGCGACAGCGGCTCTCGCCCCAGCGGCGCTGGCTCATCAACAGGTCGGCGACCGTCATGCTGTGAGCCTCCCAGGGGCACTGGAGGATCACCTCGGCGGCCGGGAGCTCCCCGGTGGCAATTCGTCGCTTGAGGTCGGCGCGAGCCAGGCGCACCTTGTTGGCGCGCTCCAGGGCACGCATGTATTGAGGGCCGGCAGGGGCCAGCGTCGCTGTCGCGCTCATTGGATCTCACTCCCCGTTGCCCGCCGCGGGGGGTCCACCACAGCGCACAACATACTTGCTTGATTTTTTTAACGAGTAGCGCGCTCCCACCGACTGCTCATCGTTGCTCACTGGACGTCCCATCCGTCCTCGGCACCCCTCTACCGGCGACGTGGAGCGAGTTCCGAGCGTTGATGCAAAGCGCCCTATCAAGCTACGCCAGCGGGGGGCTGCGGTCAATACATTTCAGACAGATCGTGCGCTAAAAGCGACCTTTTTCTTTGCTCATCGGCTTGATGAGGATTGCTCGGGCCGCGCGGGTCGCGGCGGCGCTCAACGTGTCGCCGAGCGCCGCGTTCAGCCCAGGCGTACGCGTTCGGCTTCAGTCGACGGCTCGACCCCACTCGGCCCTGGCAGGGGCCCATGCTCGGCCTCGAACGCGCGCTTGACCCCCGCGAAGATGTCGAGCGCGCGATCGATCACGGCCTCGTCGTGGGTGGCCATCACGCTCGTCCGCAGCAGCGCTCCGCCCGGCGGCACCGCTGGGTGCAGCGCGGTGTTGACGAACACGCCCTCGTCATACAGCGCACGCCACAGTAGCGCCGCCTTCCAGTCGTCGCCGACGAGCACTGGCACGATCGGCGTGACGATCGTCGGCGCGCCGCTCGCGTTTGGGCGAACCCCTGGTGTCGCCGCGACCGACGGGCGGGCGAGCAACGGCTGCGGGGCGACCACCGCGAAGCCCAGCTGCTCCAGCCCGTCGCGCAGACGCCAGGCGTTGTCGAGCACTCGCGCCAGCAGCGCGGCGCCGTCGGGCGAGCGCAGCACGCGCAGCGCGGCGAGCGCGGCGCCGAGCGCGGCGGGCACCGCGGAGGCGGTGAAGATGAATGCCCGCGAGTAATAGCGCAGGTACTCGAGCACGTCGGCGGGTCCCGCCACGAAGCCGCCGCAGGAGGCGAGCGACTTTGAGAAGGTGCCGACACGCAGGTCCACGCGATCCTCCAGGCCCAGCAGCTCGGCGGTGCCGGCGCCGCGCGCGCCCAGTACCCCGGCGCCGTGGGCCTCGTCCACCATCAGCCGCGCGCCGTGGCGCTCGCACAGCTCGCAGATGTCGCTCAGCGGAGCGATGTCGCCCTCCATCGAGAAGACGCCGTCGACGACCACCAGCACGCCGCCGCCGTCGCCCTGCGCGCGCACGAGCATCTTCTCGAGCTTCTCCAGCCGGTTGTGGCGGAAGGGGCGCAGCTTCGCGCGCGAGAGCAGGCAACCGTCGAGGATCGAGGCGTGGTCGCCGGAGTCGGCGATCACGGTGTCGCCGACTCCGAGGATCGTGCCGAGCGTGCCGAGGTTGGCCTGGTGCCCGGTGGTGAATACGAGTGCGTCCTCGCTGCCCATCCACTCGGCGATCTCCGCCTCCAATTCGAGGTGCAGCGGCGTGGTGCCGTTCAGCGGGCGGCTGCCGGTGAGGCCGGTGCCGTAGCGGTGCAGCGCATCCTGTGCGCCCGCCAGCACACGCTCGTCGCCGGTGAGGCCGAGGTAGTTGTTGGAGCCCAGCATGATCCGCTGTGCCCCCTCCATCTCCACCACCGGCATCGCCGGGGAGGTCAGCACGTGGAAGTAGGGGAGGACGTCCGCCGCGCGCGCCGCGGCCAGCACCTCGGCACGCTCGTGATGGCGGGCCTTGGCGAAGACGTCGCGGGGAGGCGGCTGGCTCTCGCCGGCGGTCGGTGGTTGGTTGGTGCCGATGGCCATGTGGTCGCAGGCGCGTTGGGTGTAGGGTGCCGTGGCTGTGAGCGTCGAAGTCAGCCCGGTGGCGGGCGGGAGTGACCTGAAGCGGTTCGTCGACCTGCCCTTTCGCCTTCATGCTAACCACCCGCTGTGGGTGCCGCCGCTGAAATTGGAGCGGCGCATCTTCCTCAACCGCCGCATGAACGCCTTCTTCAGCCATGGCGAGGCCGAATATTTCCTCGCTCGCCGGGCAGGTCGCGTGGTGGGCAGGATCACCGCGCAGATCAACCACGCCTTCGATGCCCAGCACGACTCGAAGTGGGGCTGGTTCGGCTTCTTGGAGCTCGAGGAGGATCTCGAGGTCCTCCAGGCACTGCTCGACGCTGCGCAGGCGTGGCTGCGCGTGCGCGGCTGTGAGCGGATGGTCGGTCCCGCCGACTTCGCGATGAACGACGAGTGCGGCATCCTGATCGAAGGCTTCGACGTGCGCCCGATGATCCACCAGCCGTGGCACCCGCCCTACTACCAGCGCCTGCTGGAGGAGGCGGAGATGAGCAAGGCGATGGATCTCCTGATGTGGAAACTCGAGGTGACCGAACGCGATCGGGTGCTGCCGGTGATCTGGGAGCTCGCCGACAAGGCGCAGAGCGAGCACGGGATCCGCGTGCGCCCGATGCGCCGCCGCCAGCTGCGCAAAGACATGGAGTTCTTCGGCGAGGTCTACAACGCCGCGTGGTCGAAGAACTGGGACTTCGTGCCATACACGAAGAAGGATCTGGACGCCCTCGCCCAGGAGCTGCAGCTCGCCTTCGACAAGCACTGGTTCATGATCGCCGAGCGCGAAGACACCGGTGAGGTGGTCGGCATGGCGATCACGATCCCTGATCTCAACCAGGCGCTGGAAAAGATGAAGGGGCGTCTGCTGCCGCTCGGCTGGTGGCACTTCCTGCGCAAGGGCAGCATCATGACCCGGGTGCGCGTCGGCTGGCTGGGGGTCAAGCCCGAGTACCAGCACACGGGCGTCGCGGCGAAGCTCTACCAGATGCACTTCGACGCCGCCGAAGCGCGCCCGCAGAAGGGCGGCGAGATGGGCTGGATCCTCGAGACCAACACGGCGATGAACCGCGGCATGGAGGCGATGGGGGGCCGCGTCGTCAAGCGCTATCGGATGTATGAGCGGGTGTTCGACGCTCCGGCTCCGGAGACGCCTCCCGCCGACCTGGCGCTCGCCTCGGCGTAGGGTCCGAAGGGCTCCGTACACTTCGACGGGTGAGCGACTCGCTCCAGCCCGACGTGCCCCGATCCGTCGGCGGCGACACCGAGGAAGTGGACGCCGTGGTGGTGGCGCCTTCGGCCCGGCCGCTTCCCGAGCGTACGGAGGCCCGCGCGGTGGTGCCGGCCGTGCAGGCCGCGGCTGTGGCCGCCGGCAGCTTCGTCGCGGGCGCGGCGATGGTGGGGCTTGCCCACCGCCGCCAACGGCGCCGCGAGTTGGTGCGCGCGGGCGCACGGCGAGGTCTCGGCCGGGGCGGGGGTCGCCGCGGCGCGAGCGGAGGGCGCGGCTCACGCGGGATGGGTGAGCTCGTGCAGATCGTCGGCAGCCGCTCGCTGCTCGTGGACGTTCACCTGCTCGGTGGCCGCAACTGACACCGCGGCCGTGAGCGCGGCGGTACTGGGACCGCGCCCGGACGAGATGGCGCGCTTCGGGGCCGCGCAGGTGCGGATAGAGGTGCGGCCCCCGTGGCCGTTCCGCCTGCCGGCGCACGGCGGCATGGACGGGGTGCTGCGCCACCGCGGGGGGGTGCTCGAACGGTTGCTGCACCACGGCGAGCAGCCGGTGGTGGTGCGCGTCGCGCAACCATCCGTCGACCGGGTGGTCCTCGACGCGCGCGCGCCCACCGGCGAGGCGGCCGAGCACGGGGTCGCGCGGATGCGCTTTGCGCTCGGCGTGGATGAGGACCTGCGCGCGTTCCACACCCGCTTCGCGCGCGACCCGTTGATTGGAGAATCGGTGCGCCGCCGGCCGTGGCTGCGGGTGCGCCGGCGCCCCGAGCCATGGGAGGCGCTGGCGTGGGCGGTGTGCGAGCAGCTGATCGAGTTCGAGCGCGCCGCGGCGATCGAGCGGCGGATCGTGCGGCGACTGGGGCGGAGCTGGCCGGGGGATGAGCACGGGGCGCGGCGGGCGCCACGTGGCGGGAGTGCACGCAGGCCGCCGGCGGTGGGAGGGGAGGAGACGGGTTGGCCCCTGCGCGACGTGCCGACTCCGGCGGCGCTTGCGGGCGTGGCGCCGGCGCTGTTGCAATCGCTCGACCTGGGCGGCGCGCGGGCGCGCACGTTGGTGCGCGTGGCACGGGAAGTGGCGCGGGGGCGGATCGACCTGCACTCCTCCGATCACGAGCGCACCTGGCGGCGGCTGCGCGCGATCCCGGGCATCGGTCCATGGACGGTGGAGATGCTCGCGCTGCACGGCCAGGGCCGCCACGACCAGGTGCCGGCGGGCGACGTCGGCCTGCTGAAGCTGGTGGGGCGCAAGCTCAGCGGCGGCAAGGGTGGGTGGGCCTCTCATCCACGCGCGCAGGAATCCGAGGTGCGTGCCTTCTTCGCCCCCTACGAGGAGTGGGCGGGGCTGGCGGCGATGCACACGATGAGCCTCACGTCGTAAGCACCGCCATGCAGTGGCAGCACCATGCCCTGGTGGGTGTCAGGCCGTAAGCGCTGCGGCGCAGGTGAACGCCGCCGCGGGGAGTCACACCGTCAGCACCGCCGCCCCCGTGATGCGCCCCGCGCGGAGGTCTGCCAGGGCGCCGTTGGCGTCCTCCAGCGGATAGGCGGTGACCTGGGTCTTGACCGGCACTCGCGGGGCGAGTGCGAGGAACTCCTCGGCGTCGCGGCGAGTGAGGTTGGCGACCGAGCGGATCGTGCGCTCCTGCCACAGGTCGGCGTAGGGGAAGGAGGGGATGTCGCTCATGTGGATGCCGCCGCACACGACGGTCCCGCCGGGGGCGAGGGCGCGGAGCGCGAGCGGGACGAGGGCGCCGTCGGGGGCGAACACGATCGCGGCGTCGAGTGGCTCGGGGGGCGGCTCGTCCGAGCCCCCGGCCCAGGCGGCGCCGAGCTCCAGCGCGAAGGTCTGCGCGGGGATGTCGCCAGGGCGGGTGAAGGCGAACACGCGCCTTCCCTGCCAGATGGCGACCTGGGCGAGGATGTGGGCGGCGGCGCCGAAGCCGTACAGGCCGAGGCGCCGCGCGCGGTCGGTCATCCGCAGCGCGCGATAGCCGATCAGCCCGGCGCACAGCAGCGGGGCGGCCTGCGTGTCGGGGTAGCCGGGCGGGATCGCAAAGCAGAAGCGCTCGTCGGCGAGCGCATACTCGGCCATGCCGCCGTCGATGTCGCGCCCGGTGAAGCGCGCCAGCGGGCAGAGGTTCTCGCGGCCGGAGCGGCAGTAGGCGCACTCGCCGCAGGTCCACCCCAGCCAGGGGACGCCGACGCGCCGCCCGTCGGACTCGACGGTGGCGACGATCTGGTGGCCGAGGATCCGCGGTGGTGTGGCGATCTTGACCTCGCCATCGAGCAGGTGCAGATCGGTGCGGCACACCCCGCAGGCGTGCACCTTCAGCAGTAGTTGGCCGGGCGCGGGCTCGGGGATCGGGCACTCAACCGCCCGCAACGGTTGGCCCACCTGCTCGAACATCATCGCGCGCATTCGTATCTACTCAGGGAGGGCCGGGGGTGTGTTGTGTGTTCGACTTTTTAATTGCCGATAGCAATGGCTATCGCGTTGTATTTTGTTAATAACACTCACACCCCTCCTCCCCGGGCGTGCCCCCACCACAGAGCACCGATCCCCCTCAGCCGAAGAACAGCTCCGCTGTCGCGTACAGCTCGGGATCGAGCAGCTTCGGGGCCGCGAGTGCCTGCGCGAGGTCGACCTCGGCGATGCGCGCGCCGTGCAGGGCGACCATCTTGCCGAAGTGGCCGCGGGCGACGGCGTACATCGCGGCGACGCCGAAGCGTGTGGCGAGCACTCGATCGAAGGCCGTGGGGGTGCCGCCGCGTTGCACATGGCCGAGGATCGTCACGCGCGTCTCGTAGCCGGTGCGCTGCTCGATCTCGCGCTCGAGCGTGCCTCCGATCCCGCCGAGGCGGGCGTGGCCGAAGGCGTCGGTGGCGGTGCCCTGCACCGTCTGCATCGTCCCCTCTCGCGGGGTGGCGCCCTCGGAGACGACCACGATCGAGAACGAGCGCCCGCGCTCGTGGCGGCGGCGCAGATGGGCGCAGACTTCCTCGACGTCGAACGGGCGCTCCGGCACGAGGATCGCGTCGGCGCCGCCGGCGATCCCGGCGTGCGTGGCAATCCAGCCGGCGTGGCGGCCCATCACCTCGACGACCATCACGCGGTTGTGAGACTCCGCGGTGGTGTGCAGGCGGTCGATCGCGTCGGTGACGATCTGCACGGCGGTGTTGAAGCCGAACGTGACGTCGGTGCCCCCGAGGTCGTTGTCGATCGTCTTCGGCACGCCGACGATCGGAATGCCCTCTTCGTGCAGCAGCAGCGCCACGCCGAGCGTGTCCTCGCCGCCGATCGGGATCAGCGCGTCGACGCCGCGGCGATCGAGCGTCGCGCGGATCGCCTCGAGGCCGCCCATGTCCTCGGCGAACGGGTTGGTGCGCGAGGTGCCGAGGATCGTGCCGCCGCGGGGCAGGATGCCGACGGTGCTGTGCAGGTCGAGCTCGATCGCCTCGTCCTCCAGCACCCCCGCCCAACCGTGGCGGAAGCCGAGGAAGGAGTGCTCGCCGCGCGCGAGGCCGCTGCGCACGGCGGCGCGGATCACCGCGTTCAGCCCGGGGCAGTCCCCGCCGCCGGTGAGCAGACCGATGCGCGCCATCGGCCCACAGGGTAAGGCCTGGGGTGTGCTCCTGCTACCAGCCGTCCCTCGCTTCGCCGCTGCCGCCGTGCTCCCAGCCGAGGTGTGGTGGACGCCGCCTGACTACCTGTCCCCCCCAATCACCCGGCGGGGGTGACGGCCGCTCATCTTGCCAACCGCGAAGCTACCTGCGGATGCAGGGCGGGAGATCCTCACCATGATCGTCAACGTCGCCCTGCTCGGGGCCAGCTGCGCGCTGAACCCCGTGCTGCTTGCGGTCGTGCTGTTGACGCTTGCCTCCGAGCGTCCGCAGCGGATGCTGGGCGCCTACTTCGCCGGTGCGTTCACGTGGAGCGTAGGCCTCGGCATCGGTGTTGTGACCGTAGCGAGCGACGCGGAAGTGTTCGGCGGGAGCTCCTCCCAGTCGCGGCCGATCTTCGACCTCGTCGTCGGCGGCCTGCTGCTGGGCGGCGCGTTCCTGAAGGGCACCGGCCGGGTGGACCGCTTCAAAGCGCGGAGGGCCGCCGCCAAGCCTGCCCCCGATCCGGGCAAGCCGAGCAAGCCGCCGCTGAACGAGCGGCTGCTGTCGGGACCGGCCTCGCTCGCCTTCTTTGCCGGCGTGGTGTTGAACTTCCCGAGCGTCAGGTACATCGAGGCGATGAAGGAGATCGTCGTGGCTGAAGTCTCCAAACACGAGCAGGTGCTCGCGATCCTGCTCTTCAACGTGCTGATGCTCTCACCCGCGATCGTCCCGCTCGCGATGCTGTCGTTCCGCCCCGAGGAGACCAAGTCGGCGATCGCGCGCCTCGACGCGTGGATGCGCACCAACGCCCGCGTGCTGATCACGGGGGTGCTCGCGGTGCTCGGGATCTACCTCGTGATCAAAGGTATCGCCGTGCTGGCGTGACCATTTGAGCCGGCGTCGATCCCGCCGTGCATGGCCCGCGGCCCGCCGGTGCGCGCCCGCACGCGGGAAACCGGCATCATGCGGTGGGTGGGCCCGATTGACGAGCAGCAGGCGAGCGTCTCACCGATCAAGCTGGTGCTCTCCGACGTCGACGGCACGCTGGTGACGCAGGCAAAGGAGCTCACGCCGCGGGCGATCGAGGCCGTCAGGCGACTGGGGGAGGCCGGCATCATGTTCGCGCTGACCAGCGGCCGCCCACCGCGCGGGATGGCGATGTACGTGGAGCCGCTGCGGCTGAGCACGCCGATTGCGGCATTCAACGGAGGGATGCTGGTGGACCGCCACATGCAGACGATCGAGGAGCGCGCGATCCCGGCCGAGCTGGTTGGACCCACGATCGCGCTGCTGGAGTCGTTCGCGCTCGACGTGTGGGTCTACCAGGGCGCCGACTGGTACGTGCGCGACCCGCGGGGCCCGCACGTGGAGCACGAGTCCTTCACCGTGCAGTTCCCGCCGACCGTGATCGACGCCTACGGGCAGCTGCGCCAGGGCGTCGCCAAGGTCGTCGGGGTGAGCGACGACCACGACGCCGTGGCCCGCGCCGCCGCCGCGGCGCACGATCGCTTCGGCGACCGCGTCTCGGCCTCGCGCTCACAGCCCTACTACGTCGACGTGACCCACCCGGAGGCGAACAAGGGGGCCGTGGTGCGCTGGCTGGCCGCGCGCTACGGCGTCCCCGGGGAGGCGATCGCGACGATCGGCGACATGCCCAACGACGTCCTGATGTTCGCCCACTCGGGGCTGTCGATCGCGATGGGCAACGCCGACCGTGAGGTGCAGCGCGCCGCGCGGCGCGTCACCGCCCCCAACGAGCGTGAGGGGTTCGCCGAGGCGGTCGAGCGGTTCATCCTCGGCGCGTAGCGCGGTAGCGGCGGATCAACGCGTTGGTCGAGCTGTCGTGGCTCAGGCTCGGCTCGGTCTCGCTCTGCAGCTCGGGGACGATCTTCTTCGCGAGCACCTTGCCGAGCTCCACGCCCCACTGGTCGAAGGAGTCGATGTTCCAGATCGCGCCCTGGGTGAAGACGCTGTGCTCGTATAGGGCGACGAGCGCGCCGAGCGTGTGAGGGTCCAGGCGGGTGGCGAGGATCGTGTTGGTGGGGCGGTTGCCGGGCATCGTGCGGTGGGGAACGATCGCCTCGGGGGTGCCCTCTGCGCGCACCTGCTCGGCGGTCTTGCCGAACGCGAGCGCCTCCGCCTGGGCGAACACGTTCGACATCAGCAGGTCGTGATGCTCGCCGAGCGGGTTGTTACTTTGGGCGAAGCCGATCAGGTCCACGGGGATGAGCTTCGTGCCCTGGTGCAGCAGCTGATAGAAGCTGTGTTGGCCGTTGGTGCCCGGCTCGCCCCAGTACACAGCGCCCGTCTGGTAGTCCACCTCGGCGCTCGCGAGCGTCACGCGCTTGCCGTTGGACTCCATCGTCAATTGCTGCAGGTAGGCGGGAAAGCGCTTCAGATATTGGTCGTAGGGCATCACCCCGTGTGTCTCGGCGCCGAAGAGGTTGCCGTACCACAGGGACAGCAGTCCCATCAGCACGGGCAGGTTCTGCGTGAAGGGGGTGTTGCGGAAGTGTTCGTCGATCGTGTGGAAGCCCCCCAGCAGCTCGGTGAAGTGCTCCGGGCCGATCGCCAGCATGGTGGAGAGGCCGATCGCCGAGTCCATCGAGTAGCGGCCCCCCACCCAGTCCCAGAAGCCGAACATGTTCTTGGTGTCGATTCCGAACCGCGACACCAGCTCCGCGTTGGTCGAGACCGCGACGAAGTGCTTTGCGATCGCGTCCTCGCCGCCACCACTGCCCCCTCCCAATCCCCCCAGCAGCCACTCCCGTGCCGAGCGCGCGTTGGTCATCGTCTCCACCGTCGTGAACGTCTTCGAGCTGACGATGAACAGCGTCTCCTCTGGGTCCAGGTCGCGCGTCGCCTCGACGAAGTCGGTTGCGTCCACGTTCGAGACGAAGCGAAACGTCATGTCGCGCTTGGAGTAGTGGCGCAGCGCCTCGTACGCCATCACCGGGCCGAGGTCCGAGCCGCCGATGCCGATGTTCACCACGTTGCGGATCGCCCTCCCGGTGTGGCCCGTCCATTCCCCCGAGCGCACGCGCGTGGCGAGGGCCGCCATCCGCTCCAGCACCTCGTGCACCTGCTTCACCACATCGACGCCCTCGACCACGAGCGACGCGCCCTTTGGCATCCGCAGCGCCACGTGCAGCACCGCGCGGTCCTCCGACACGTTGATCCGCTCACCTCTGAACATCGCCTCGATCCGCGCGGCCACGCCCGACTGCTCGGCGAGCTCCACCAGCAGTCTCAGCGTCTCATCGGTGATGCGGTTCTTGGAGTAGTCCAGGTACAGCCCCGCGCCCTGCGCCGTCATCCGCTCACCGCGCGCCGGGTCCGCCGCGAACAGCTCGCGCAGGTGCGTTCCTTGGATCGCCTCGTGGTGCGCGGCGAGCGCCGACCACGCGGGGTAGGTGCGAAGGGGGAGTGTGTCGGTCACGGTCCTGCTCATCGTCTCAGATCCCTTCGCCCGGCAGGAACTCGTTGGTGAACGGCGGAAAGCCAGTCGTGTCGGGGTTGGTTTTGAGCAGGCCCTTGTTGTACATCCAGGCGCCGAACGCCGCCCACTGGGTGGGGTTCTGGTAGCCGTAGGGCTTGCCTGCGGCCGGCAGCGCGGCCGGCAGCGTCCGTTCGATCGACTCGCTCTGGAGCTTTTCTTCGAGTGACGGGTTGGCGGCCATGATCAGCTTCGCCGCCGCCCGCGGGTCTTCGCGCACGGCGCGCTCGCCGCGGGTGAGGGCCTGCATGAAGGCGCGCAGGTCGACGCCGTCGTGGTGGGCCTCTTCGGAGCGCACGACCACGACCAGTTCGTCGTAGTTGGGCACCCCAGCTTCGTTGATCGGGATCACGGTCGGGTGCTTGTGCTTGAGCTGTAGCTGGATCGCCTCGTAGTTCCAGAAGCCGCCGAGTGTTGCCCCCACCTCGTGCGAGAGCATCGCGGGCACAAGGTTGAAGCCGACGTTCACTTCCTGCACCTTCGACGGGCTCACGCCCGCGTGTTGCAGGGCGGCAGCCAGCTCGGCCGCCTGGTAGGGGATGCCGGCGGTGCCGACCTTCTTGCCGGCGAGGTCGGCGACGTTCTTGATGTGTGCGCTCGCGGGCGCGATGATCGAGGTCAGCGGGCGCTGCACGAGCGCGCCGATCGACACCAGTTTCAGGCCCTGATCGCGCGCGAGCAGCAGCTCCGGCTCGTAGGAGATCGCCATGTCGACCTTGCCCGCGGCGAGCAGCTTCAGCGGTTCGGCCGATTCGGAGGGGGTCACCGGCTGCACGTCGAGGCCAACCGCGCGGAAGTCGCCGCGGGCGATTGCCGCGTACAGCGGTGCGTGGTCGGCGTTCGGGAACCAGTCGAGCATCACCGTGAAGCGCTTCGCGCTCGCCGGCGCCGTCGTCACGTTCTGCGCGGTGCCGCAGGCGGTGAGCGCGATGGCGCAGAACGCCGCCACACCCCCTATCCACAGCGTGGTCACGCGCCCCTGGACGCGGGAACGGGAGCGTGGGAGGCGGGTGGTTCGGGCTTTGCTCAACGTGGTTCTCCTGTCGGTCGATTGGTCCAGGGGGCAAGCCTCCGCTCGGCGAGCGTCAGCGTGTGAAAGCAGGCGATCGCGAACACGAACAACACGGCCGTGGCGGCGTACTCGCGCGGGGTCTGCAGGCTGTTGAGGTCGCTCATGATCTCCCGCCCAAGACCCGAGTAGGGGCCGGTGGTGGCGGTCGAGGTCTCGGCGATGAACGCGCCGATCACCCCCACCGCGAGCGCGATCCGCGCGCCGCTCAGCGCCGCCGGCAGCGCGGCCGGCAGCTCGGCGAAGCGGAACGCCTGCCAGCGCGAGGCGTCGAGGGTGCGCAGCAGCTTCAGCTGGTCGGGGTCCACCGAGGCCAGCCCGTCCACCGTGGTGACGACCACGGGGAAGAAGCAGATCAGCGCGATCACCACGAGCTTTGGGAAGATGCCGAAGCCCCACCAGAACACCAGCGGAGCGGCGATCACCGCGATCGGCACCGCCTGCGAGCCGACCGCATGCGGGTACACGGCGCGGCGCAGCCACTTGGAGAAGTGGATCGTCACCGCGAGCGCGAAGCCGGCGAGCAGCGCCAGGCCGAGGCCGAGCACGACCTCCTCGGCGGTGATCTTGAAGTTCTGCCACAGCAGCCCGGCGTTGTCCCACAGTGCCGCCGCGATTTCGTGGGGGGCCGGCAGCACCGCGGGGTCGACGCCGCCGAGGTCGACGTACAGCTCCCACGCGCCGAGCACGACCGCCGCCAGGAGGAGGGGGGGAAGGAGGTGGGCAGCGCGGCGCCTCATTGAGTCCCCAGCCCCAACGCGATCAAGGCCTGCTCGCGCAGCGCCGTCACCGCCGCGTCGGTGCGCGCCCGCGGGCGCGGCAGCCCGATCTCGAGCTCCGCCACGGTGCGGCCCGGGCGGGGGGAGAGCACCACGACGCGATCGGCGAGCAGCACCGCCTCCTCGACATCGTGCGTCACGAGCACCACGGTGCGCGGCTCGCGCTGCAGCGCCCGCGCCAGCCACCCCTGCATCTCCGCGCGCGTGATCGCGTCGAGTGCCCCGAACGGCTCGTCGAGGCACAGGACGGGCTTGCCGGAGAGCAGCGTGCGCACGAACGCCACGCGCTGGCGCATCCCGCCCGAGAGCTCGTACGGGCGCGCCGTCTCGAAGCCCCCCAGGCCGAGCTCGGCGAACAGCACCTGCGCGCGGGCGCGAGCCTGCGCACGCGGCCGGCGCGCGATCCGCAGCGCCAGCGCCGCGTTGTCCACGGCACTCAGCCACGGCAGCAGCAGGTCGTGCTGGGGCATCAGCGCGGCCGGCGCGCTGCGCACGCTGCCCGCGTCGGGCTGCTGCAATCCGCAGATCAGCTCCAGCAGCGTGGTCTTGCCGCAGCCGCTGGGCCCCACCACCGCCACCAGCTCCCCCGCCCCGGCGCCCAGCGAGACGTCGGCGAGGGCAGGCACGGATGCCCCAGGATCGCGGCCCCCCTCGCGCGCCGGGTAGACGCGGCTCACGCCGCTGACCGCAACGGCATCCAGCAGCCCGGCCCGCTCAAGCGGCTGCGTTTCGGCTCTGAGTCCTATCGACACTCACGCCACTCCCTCCGCGGGCATTACCCCACAGGTTCGAAGGGTCGGCGCCGGGTCTTCGTTGGCGCCATCTCAGCCGGCTTTCCCGCCAGCCCCCCTGGTGTTGTCTGTTCTCCGCAAGCCTAGCGCTGTATGCCGTTGGGCTTTTCTTCGAACTCCCGCAGCGTGTTGATGACGTGATGGGGCAGCAGCGAGACGCCGATCTGGATTGCTACGAGCACCAGGACCACCAGCGCGACCCAGACGATCCATTTGCGTCTCGCGAGCAGCGCGCGCAACGATTGCCAGGCGCTTGACACTTGCTGGCTCACCTGCCGGTGTCAGCTGTCCGATATACGCGGGCCCACCTGCCAGCCCCCGCCGCTTGACGGCCGCCGCTCACCTCACCGGCTCCCCGTGGCCAGCTCCGGCCGCGTAAGCGCTCGCACGAAGTCCTCCAGCTGCGAGGTGGTCCAGCACTCGAACGCCGTGCAGTGCTGCTCGTAGGCGGCGATCACCGAGTCCCCGTAGTTCCAGTACAACCGCGGCTCGGGGTTGAGCCAGAAGGTGCGCCCGGCCCGCGCGGCGATCGTCGCGAAGGCGTCGGCGCGGGGCGGACGGCCGTTGGTGCGGGCGTCGCCGAGCACGATCACCGTGGCACGCGGGTTGAGATCGTCGCCGATCTGTTCCAGGAACTCCGACCACACCCGCCCGTAGTCGGTGTAGCCGGAGATGTCGGCGACCCCCGCGTCGGAGGCGATCCGCTCGTTGACCGCTTTGAAGTCGCGCTCCCGTTCGAAGATGTCGGTGACCTCGGAGATCCGCTCGATGAACACGAACGAGCGCATCTTGCGGAAGGAGTCGTGCAGCGCGTGCAGCACGGAGAGGAAGAACACCGAGGCGGAGGTGACGGAGGTAGAGACGTCGCACAGCACGTACACCTCCGGTCGTCGCGGCCGGCGCGGGCGGTACTTGAGGACGACCGGCACGCCGCCGGTCTGCAGCGAGGCGCGCATCGTGCGGCGCACGTCCACGTGCGCGTGGTGGCGGTGCCCGCGGGTCTGATGACCCTGCGTGGCCAGGCGGCGGCGCAGCTGCGCCACCACGCGGTGCACCGCGGCGAGGTCGGCCAGCGGGCCGGAGGGCAGCGCGCGGTCGAGATCCCCCAGCGGGCGCGCGGGGGGGAGCGTTCCCGTGCGCTGTACCTGCGCGCGCTCCAGCTCGCGTCGCAACATCGCCTCGAAGCGGCGCAGCGCGGCGCGCGGCACGCCCTCGCGGCGGGGGTCGTCCTCGGGCAGCTCCGGCTGGGGCTCGGCGCGCAGACCGAGCGCGCGGCGGATGCGTTGCACGTCGACCCCGATCACGCCCGAGCCGCCGTCGCGGCGGGCCAGCGCGGCGATCGCCATCCGCGCGAGGTCGCGCATCGCGCCGTCGTCGCCGTCGCGCAGGGCGGCCGCGATCTGGCGGCGCAGCGCGTCGAGCTGCATCTCCGAGAGCTCTTCGAGATCCAGCTCGCCGTCGTCGCCGTCGCGCAGCTGGTGCGCGGAGTCCTCGCGCACACCCTCGCGCACGGCCGCCAGCTCGACGGCGCGGAAGAAGAAGCGCTCGAACACCAGCTCGAAGATCCGCCGGTCGTCCTGGCTCTTGGCGAGCGTCGCCGCCAGCGCCTCGCGGAAGTCCTGCTGCGCGGTCCACTCGATCTCGCGCAGCACCGCGAAGGCGTCGAGCAGCTCGGAGGTGCCGACCGCCACGCCCTCGTTGCGCAGCTCCTCGCCCAGCTCCAGCAGGCGCGCGGCGATGCCCTCGGGCGGGGTGGGGCCAGTGATGCTCGGGGGGACGGGCGGGCCGGAAAGGGCCATGAGGCCTCGCTCAGGCCGCGCCGGCGACCGACTCGTCCCGTCCGAGCTTCAGGCCGACCCGCTCCGCGACCACGTCCATATCGGTGCGGTGCTTGACGATCACCGACATCGTCTCCATGAACGTGTCGGAGTCGATGTCCCGCGCGCCGAGCAGCAGCAGCGCGCGCGCCCAGTCGATCGACTCGGCGATCGACGGCGGCTTCTTGAGGTCGAGCTCGCGCACCATCCCCACCACCTCGACCAGCCGGCGGGCGACCGTCTCGGAGAGCTCCGGCGTGTGCAGGCGCACGATCGCGAGCTCATGCTCGAGGCAGGGGTAGTCCAGCCACAGGTAGAGGCAGCGGCGCTTCAGCGCCTCGGTGAGCTCGCGCGAATTGTTGGAGGTGAGCAGCACCACCGGGTGCGTGCGCGACTCCACGCGGCCCAGCTCGGGGATCGAGATCTGGAAGTCGGAGAGCACCTCCAGCAGCATCGCCTCGAACTCCTGGTCGGTCTTGTCGATCTCGTCGATCAGCAAGACAACCGGCTCCTCCGAGGCGATCGCAGTCATCAGCGGCCGCGCCAGCAGGAACTCCTCGCCGAAGATGTCCTCCTGCACCTCGCTCCAGCCGGCGTCGCCGCCCTGCGCCTGGATGCGCAGCAGCTGCTTGCGGTAGTTCCACTCGTACAGCGCCTTCGCCTCGTCGAGGCCCTCGTAACACTGCAGCCGCACGAGCTCGCGGCCCAGGTAGTGCGCCAGCGCCTTCGCCAGCTCCGTCTTGCCGACCCCGGCGGGGCCCTCGACAAGCACCGGCTTGCCGAGGCGCGTCGCCAGGTAGGCCACCAGCGCCGTCGACTCGGCCGGCAGGTATCCCACCGCGGTCAGGCCCTCCGCCACCTCGGCGGCCGAGGTCGGGGCTGGGGGGGAGGCGGGGGGCATCGTCATCGCAATGGTAGGTCGGTCTGGTCTTCGAAGGAGAGTTGCTTGGATGAAGTGCCCGCCCCCCCCGCCGGAGGGTAGCGGCTGCGCGGCTTCGCGGGGACCGGTGGTCTGCTGGGCACGATGACCGTCGGCTCCTGCTCGGGCGGGCGCGGCGGTGGCTCGCGCGGCGGCCGGTCCCGGCGCAGCAGCGGCGGCTCGGGGCGCTGCCCGGTGCGCATCCGCGAGCCCGCGTAGGCGAGTAGGCCGGCGGCGGCGAGCGCGAAGAAGATCCCCCACTGGATGCCGACGTTGGCCGCGACGCCATGCTGGGTGATCCCGGGCTTGTCGAACAGCCGCAGGATCAGCAGCAGCGCGCTCCACAGGCCGGCGGCAAGCACGACCGCGCCGTCGCCGCCCGGCAGCTGGAAGCGGCGTCCGTCGGCGCGCATGTACAGCAGCACCAGCACCGCCACCGCCACCAGCAGCACAGCGGCCTCGACGAACGAGAAAACTCCGAAGGCACTCAGGTTGCGGCTGATGAGCGGCTGGCTCTTCGCGGCGGTGACGACTGCGTTCTGCTGGTACCACGGCAGGAACATCGTCACGAACAGTGCGACAGCGGCGATCGCCGCCAGGCGCCGGTCGCGATCGAGGGCACCCCAGACGTGGGCAGGTGGGCGGGATCCGAAGCCCGCGGGTCGGCGCTCTGGATCGGCGCCGCCGCGGATGCGCGCTTCGCTGGGCACACACCGATTGTACGGAGGCTCTCAGCGGCGCCCGCGAGCGATTCCCGGTCGGCCAGGAGTGCTTAGCCGCTTTTGGGGCGTGTGGAGGCTTTGGCGTGCGCGGGGGCTTTGGTGGGGGTGCCCAACACGATCGTGCCGCTCGTGCTCGCGGCGTTGCCGGCGAGGTCCACGGCGGTGATGCTCACCGAGTACGAGCCGGACGTCCTGGGCGTGACCCACAGCAGCCGTGGCTTGCCGCCTTCGACGAGCGCGCTGTTGGTCCACACGACCTGAGCGCCGCGGCGAACCGTGAGGCTGACGGTGGCGACCTTCGAGAGCGACAGCTGCACGCCGCCGCGCACGCCCTCGGGCAGCTTGCGAGTCAACAGCGCGATCGCCGGCGGGGTGTGCAGGTCGGCGGTGAAGCGTTGGGCGGTGCTGCAATAGATCGCGTCCCCGGGAATCGGCTTGGCCGGCGGCGGCGGAGTCACCGGTTTGGTGGCCGGTGTCATGATCGGCTCTCCTTCGGAGGTGCGCTTGCAGAGGCTGACCAGGAATTCGCCGAGCAACTCGTGGTAGTTGAGGTTGGATTCGGTGTACTGGTCGTACTTCGACCAGGCGCCGGTGTCGTAGGAGGACGTGATCGCGCGCGCCTCGGCGTCGCCCGTTTCGAACAGCTTCAGGCCGAGCGGGTCGCCGGTGAGCTTGGCGTATTCGTAGAGCCCGTTGAGCGCTTGGATGAAGCCGTTGAGGATGCGGTCGGTGGGGGCGTAGGTGTACTCCGCGTAGAGCGTTCCTGCCGGCTGTGCCACGCGCACCCCCGCGGGCGGCTGGGACTGGAAGATGCCGAGCGCCTGTTTGGCGGCCGTCAGGAACGCCGGTTCTTTCAGGCGCACGTACCCGCGGGAGAGCGCCTGCAGCGCCGTTCCCTGCGAGAGGCCGCTGGTCCACGGGGGCGAGCCGCCGTCGAAGTGGAAGAAGTACTCCCAGGCGATGCCCCCCGCGCGCTGCGTGGCGAGTGGGATCGCTTCTTCGAGCACTTCGCGCAGCTGCGTGTTCTCGTGCCCGTTGTCGTAGTAGCCGTTGGCCTCGCCGAAGGTCGCCAGCCACTGGATCTCGATGCCCTGCCCGGGGTAGTACTCCCACACCAGATGGCTGCCCGGCACGCTCACGTGCTGGTCGGGTGCCGGCAGCGGTTGGTGGCTCCACCACTGCGTGTTGCTTTCGAGTGTCAGCATCAGCGCCGGCAGGCGAGAGGGGATGAAGTCACCGGCCGCCGCCATCTGCTGCACGTTGGCGATCACGTTTGCGAGTTCGGTGCGGCGCGTGCCGCTCAGGTGCTTGGCGGCGCTGAGCGCGGCGGTGTAGGTGGCGGAGTCTTCGCCATAGGCTTCGGCGCTCAGTGCGCCGCTGCGATTCAGGCTCTGCAGGGCCCCGTACACCGTGGGGCCGCGGGCCGCTGCGGCGAGCGAGCGCGGGACGACGAAGGTCGCAAGCGCTGCAGCAATCACCAGGATGGCGAGGCGGCCCAGCAGGCAACGTGCGAGCGCGCCGTGGGTGTGCGAGCGCATCGGGAGGATGCTACGCACACCCTGCGATCGATGCGCAGGCAGGCGGCAGACGACGTCCCGCTGTGAGACGATTGCGGCAATCCGATGATCATCGACGCGCACTGCCACCTGGCCCCGCCTGAGTCGCCGGGCGCCCCTTCGCTGAAGGACGTCGACGGCTTCCTCGAGCGCAAGGCGCAGGACGGGATCGATCGTGCTGTCATCGTCCACGGGATCGTCCGCCTGCCAGGTCTCGGAGGTCTGCTCGACCGGCTCAAGCGGTGGAATGAGTTCAATCTCGGGGTCCGTGAGCAGTACCCGGACCGGGTCTCGGTGATGGTGGGGGTCGACGCGTTCGAGGGCGACGGGATGCTCGAGGAGGCGCGGCGCGCCGTCGCGGCCGGGAGTTGTGGGTTCTCGGTCAGCTCCAGCGTCGACGGCCACCGCCTGGACGATCCGCGGGCCGAGGATTTCTGGAGCCTCGCCGAGGAGCTCGACGTACCGGTCCTGATCCACCCGCCGGTCAGGCCGGGCGGAGTGGGTGACCCGCGGTTGGACGAGTTCGGCAACCGGGCAGTCGACGTGGGGCTGAGCCTCGCCGCCGCGATCTTCGCCGGCGTACTGGACCGCCACCCGTCGTTGCGGCTGATCGCCGGAGCGGGAGGTGGCGGGATCGCCGCCTTGGCGGGCCGGCTGGATGCGGGCTACCGGATTCCGGCGCTGGCCGGCGCGGCGCTGGCTGGGCCGCCCGCGAGTGCGTCGGGCGCGGCGCCGGCTGGCTCCCCTGCGAGTGCGGTAGGCGCGGCGCCGGCCGGGTCGCCCGCCGGTGGGCTGTCCGTCGGTGGGCTACCCGTCGGTGGGCCCGCCGGTGCGCCGCCTCAGGGTGTGCCCGTGCCGGACGGGGCGGGGCCGGTCCCCGCGGATGCCCCGAGTGCCTACCTGCGCCGGGTCTACGTCGACACGTTGATGTTCAGCGAGCCGGCGCTGCGGTGTGCGCTCGAGGTGTTCGGCCCCGATCGGCTGTTGTTCGGTACCGATTGGCCGCCTGTGGAGATCCCGGCGACGGTCTCGCGGACGTTGATCGACCGGCTGGACGTCTCCGAGGAGGAGCGCGCCGGCATCCTGGGGGGGAACGCGGCGGCGCTGCTCAAGCTCAGGTAGGTCCGGTCAAGCTCCAGTAGGTCCAGGACCGCCGGGCGCGCCAGGCGGTCCTGGCATCTGCGGCAGCGGCGGCAGCGCACCGAGCTGGCGCAGGATCGTTGCCATGTCGAGATAGACCCTCTCACACAACAACTTGTCGCCGTCGAACTCGAAGATGCACGCCGACCGCGATCGGATCTTCTTGCCGGTTGGCTCAACGCCCGCGAAGAAGCCGCTGTGCGTGCCGGTGGTGATGCACTCGACGAAGACCGCGTCCTCCAGATGCCGCAGCTTGCCGGGCTCGGCGTGGATGTCGGGCAGACCTCGGTAGAGGCCGGAGATCAGGGCGCGGACCTCCTCCTCGCCGTCGTGGGTACGGCCTAGATGCATCATTTCGTAGTGGGGTTCGTGAAAGGTGGCGATCAAGGCGTCGAGGTCATGTGCGTTCTCGGCGCGGAAGTGCTCGAGCACTGCCGCCTCGCGCTTTGCCTTCAGGTCGTCGTCGATCATGGGGCGGCTGCCGTTGGGGGTCCGCCGGGAGGGCTGGTGGAGCCGCCGGGGGGACCGCCGCCGGGAGAGCCGGGAGGGCCGCCGCCGGGAGGACCACCGGGGGGAGGGCCGCCAGGGGGACCGCCACCGGGGGGACCACCGGGGGGACCGCCGGGGGGACCGCCGGGAGGGCCGCCGCCTTGCGGCCGGAGCCCGTGCTGCTGCATGATCCGTGGAATCGAGGACGGGTCGATCGTCAGGCCGTATTTCGCCCATACCGCCGGCATCGCGGCCCGATTGCCGGCCACGACCAGAGGGGTCACCTCCTTGAGGTACTCGTCGTAGCCACCGGGGGTGAACATCACCAGGAGCCGCGCCGCTTGAGCAGTGGGGTTCCAGATTGCCATTGGAACCCCACGCTCCTGGATGACCATGTCTCCCGCGCGGGCATGGATGACCTCGCCGTCGAGCTCGAAGGCGACCTCCCCCTCGAGGATCAGCTGATACTCGTCCTCGAGCGTGTGCGTATGAGTGGGGGCCACCACCGAGCTGGGTTTGCACGGGATCTCGAGGAGCGTCATGTGGCCCCCAGTCTGCGCGCCCGTCAGGAGGTATCTGATGCCAACCGCGTCTTCGAATACAGAGTCCGTGTCACCGCGCGGAATGTGCACTGGCAATCCGCTTGACGTGAGTCGTTCCGACATCGCTGAGCCCCCAGTGGTTTGCTTCGGGGCAGCATATTGCACCGTCAGGTCGCGAAGCTCGTTGCGTCAGGTCGCCAAGCTCGTTTGCGGGCGACCGACAACACCGTAATCTATGCCGCTCAGGTCCTGGCCGGGCGAGACGGGCCTGTAGGCGTAAACCGAGTCGGCGAGGAAGGGCGGTCGTTGTGAACGAGCGGAGCTTGTCGGTGGTGGAGATCGGGGCGCTGCGGCCGCCCGGCGACGACTACGATGTCGTGGTGCTCGGCGGTGGTCTTGCCGGGCTGACGGTCGCGATCCAGATCAAGCAGCGACGCCCCGAGACCAGCGTGTTGGTGCTCGAGAAGCGTGAGGGTCCCGCGCCGCTGGCGGCGTTCAAGGTTGGCGAGTCGACGGTGCCGGCCGGAGCCAGCTACTTCGCGAATGTGATCGGCATGGCGGATCACCTCCGTGGGGAACAGAACGTCAAGTGCGGTCTGCGGTTCTTCCCGCCGGCTGCCGGCAACACGGATATCACCAAGCGCGTCGAGCTCGGTCCGGCGGTGTACCCGCCGTTTGAGACCTACCAGGTCGATCGTGGCCTGTTCGAGAACAAGCTCGCGGCGCGTGCTCGAGAGTGTGGCGTCGAGGTGACCGGGGGGGCTCGTGTGCGGGAGATCGAGCTTGGCGATCGGCACACGATCGCGTTCGATTTGTTCGGCGAGCGCGCGACGACGACCGCACGGTGGGTCGTCGACGCGGCTGGGCGAGCTTCGCTGATCAAGCGCAAGCTGGGGCTCTCCGCCGATTCCGGGCATCACATCAACTCCGCCTGGTTCCGGCTGGCGGGGGGGCTCGACCTCGAGCAGTGGGGCGCGTCGGACTCCGAGTGGATGGGATTCATGTCGAAGCCGGGGATCCGTCAGTTCAGCACCAACCACTTGCTGGGCGAGGGTTACTGGGTGTGGCTGATCCCGTTGGCAACGGGGCCGATCAGCATCGGCGTGTGCGCGGACCCGCGGGTGCACTCGTTTGAGGAGATCAACTCGTTCGACGCGATGCTGAACTGGCTGCGCAAGCACGAGCCGCAGCTCGCCGCGTCGGTCGAGGGCCGGCTGGAGGACGTCGAGGACTTTCTGCGCGTCGAGGACTTCTCCTACGACGTTACGCAGATGTGCTCGAACGACCGCTGGACGCTGGTTGGCGAGGCCGCGGCGTTTGCCGATCCGTTCTTCTCCCCGGGCTCGGACTTCATCTGCTTGAGCAACACGCTCACGACCGAGCTGGTGGTCCGTGATCTGGACGGCGAGGACGTTGCCGAGCGCGTCGAGTACTACAACGGCCTCTACAAGCGCACGTTCGAGAGCGTCGTGGGTCGCTACCGAGACATGTACCCGGTGTTTGGGGATTCGTGGGTGCTTCCAGCCGCTCTGACGTGGACCTTCCTGGCAAGTCACGGCGGTCCCGCTTTTGTGATGATCAGGGAGAAGATCGCCGACATCGAGTTCATGAAGGCGTCGAACCATCTGCTCGAGCGCCTCGCCGAGCTCAACGTGAGCGCCCAAAAGCTGTTCCGTGAGTGGCACGAGCTGAACGTCGGCGACACGCCGGCGCTGCATCCGCCGCTCATCAAACCGTCGATGGAAGCGATGATCGGCCTGGTCAAGCCGCTGCCAGACGACGACGCGCTGCGCGGTGAGCTGCAGTTGCAGATCCGCAATCAAGAGGCGTTCCTGATCGCGGTGTTCGCCCAAGCGCTCGAGGCGGTGCCGGATGTACCGGCGATCGATGGGCCGGTCAACCCGCTCGCGGTCGGGCTGGACCCGTCCAAGTGGGAGGCCGACGGCCTCCTCGACGGGTCCGGGCTGACGATCGAGGACGCGCGTGGGCTATGTCTCGGGATCGACGCCTTTTGGGACCCGACCGCGCCGGCTCCGCGGTTCGGCCCTCCGCCGGGCGTGGGCGGACCGCCCGTGACCGGCGGGCCGCCGCCGGAGACCGTGGCCGGGCCGGCCGCCGGGTAAGCGTCGCGGGACGCGTCGGCACGCGGGCTCGTCCTCCGCTGGGCTCAGGGGCTCAACTCGGAGAGCGTGCGCTGCACCTCGGCCTCGACGTCGAGCGTCTCGAGGCCCTGGCGCGCGCGGCGCTCGTTGCGGGCGCGAACCAGCTGGCGCACCTCCTCCGCGAGCGCGGGGTCGTGCGAGCTTACGCTCGGATCCAGTCCGTGCCCATCGATGCGGGCCAGCTCCGCGTCGATGTCGAGCGGCGCCTCGCCGCGGCGCACGAGCCGTTCGCTGCGGGCGGTGAGCAGCTGGCGGATTTCGGCCTCACGCTCGATGTTGTCGAACGGGCGCTCCGTGTCCGGGACCGAAAACGACGAGGACGAGGGCAGGCGGGAGTGGCTCTCGCCGGTGAACACGCCATCCTGGCCGATCTGATCGTGGAGGCTGCGGCGGGTGAGCATCGACAGCACGCCGACGACGACGAACAGAAGGATCGAGCCGAACAGCACGTCGGGAAAGAGCGCCTGCATCGCTGGATTGTGGCGCAACGGCGCGCGCCCCGCCACCCCGGCCTGAAAACGAGAGGCCCAGCTCTTGCCGGCCCCCGGCCGGCTTCGCTACCCTCTTGGCTGTCAGCATTGACTGACCAGTCAATCTACTTCGCGCGGCGAACGGCGCCCACCCGGGAGGTCCGCTCCGCGCCAGCCCGAGGAGCCAAAGAGAACATGGTTGATTTCACGCTCACCGACGAGCAGAAGAACCTGCGCGAGCTGGCGCACGATTTCGCCGAGAAAGAGATCCGCCCGGTCGCCTGGGAGTACGACAAGGAGGGCACGTGGCCGCAGGAGATCCTGCAGAAGGCGTGGGAGGTGGGCCTGATGAACACCCACATCCCGGAGGAGTACGGCGGGCCCGGCCTGGGCTACCTCGACGGCTGCCTGATCGAGGAGGAGCTCTCGTGGGGCTGCTCGGGGATCCAGACCTCGCTGGGATGCAATGGCCTGGCGACCGCGCCGATCGTGCTGGGCGGCTCGGAGGAGATCAAGAAGAAGTACCTGGGCGCCGTCACCGAGGAGCTCAAGCTGGTGTCGTTCTGCCTGACCGAGCCCGACGCCGGCAGCGACGTGTCGGGGATGCGCACGAGCGCCGTCAAGCAGGGCGACAAGTACGTGCTGAACGGCTCGAAGTGCTTCATCACCAACGGGGGCTACGCGGACTACTACACGGTGTACGCGAAGACCGACAAGGAGGCCGGCCACCGCGGCATCTCGGCGTTTGTGGTCGAGCGCGAGTGGGGTGTGGTGGTCGACAAGAAGGAGGACAAGCTCGGCCAGCGCGCCTCCAACACCGCGACGATCACCTTCAACGACGTCGAGGTCCCCGCCGAGAACCTGCTGGGCGAGGAAAACAAGGGCTTCAAGCTCGCGATGATGACGCTCGACCGCACCCGCCCCGGCGTGGCGGCGATGGCGACCGGGATCGCGCGCGCGGCGTTTGAGTTCGCCACCGAGTACTCCAAGGAACGCATCCAGTTCGGCGTGCCGATCGCAATGCACCAGGGCGTGCAGTTCCTGATCGCGGACATGGCCACCGACGTCGAAGCGGCCCGCCTGCTGACCTGGAAGTCGGCGTCGATGCTCGACAACGGCGAACGCAACACGCTCGTCTCCTCGCACGCCAAGCGCTTCGCCGCGGACGCCGCGATGAAGGTGGCCACCGACGCCGTGCAGATCTACGGCGGGTATGGCTTCATCAAGGACTACCCGGTCGAGAAGCTGTTTCGCGACGCGAAGATCATGCAGCTGTACGAGGGCACCTCGCAGATCCAGCGCCTGGTGATCGCCCGCGAAACGCTGCTGCCGCGCCGGGTCGAGGCCGCGGAGACGGTCGCCGCGTAAAAAGACCGTAGACAGCCTGCAATCGCCGCGGAGACGGTCGCCGCGTAAACCCGAGACAGATCGATCGCCGCGGAGGTCACCACGCTCCGCGGCGAAGTCTGCTCGTCCGCGGCGTCTCAGTGGATCATGTCGTTGGCTTTTGGGGGCATCCGCGCGCCGCGGCGCGAAGACCAGAGGTTGTGGGCGCGGGGCATCCTTGCCCCGCGACTACCCATACGCAGCGACGCGCTCAGCGGATGAACAGCGGCTGGCTGTAGTTGGAGCTCTGCGCCCCGTTGGTCACCTTCACGAACACGCGGTACAGCCCATGCCGCTTGACGCGGATCACGTGGCTGAAGCGCGAGCTGGTGGCGTTGTGGTGCAGCAGCACGGTGCCCCCCACCAGCACTTCGTGCCCGCCGACGACGTGCATGATCCCGACTTCCATGCCATCCACCGCGGGGGTGACGGTGCCGTAGATGCGCGCGTGGTGGCGCCGGCGCGTGCCGGCCACGTGGGCTTCGACCTTCACCGCGACGCCCTCGATGGCAGTCGGGCTGACGACGACCGGTTTGGTGGTGGTCGTGATCACGCGGAACTGCGTCGCCTGGGTGAGGCCCACGAACGGGAACGAGAAGCCGCCGGTGGCGCTCGTGAGCTCGGGGTTGCCGGTGCTCAGGAATCCCTGTGTGTACGGGAAGGGGTTGGCCTGCAACGTCACCGGGACGTCGCCGTTGCCGGTGCCCGAGAGGGTGCCCTGGACCACGAGCGTGCCCCCGAAGATCGTCGGGTTGGGCCCGGCCGTGATTGCCAGCGAGAGCGGCACCTTCGCGGTTTTGAAGGCCGCGTCGCGGCCGGTGGCAGCGCCCGCGGAGTTGACCGCGATCAGGCGGTAGTAGTAGATGGTGATCGGCTGCAGCCCGCTCACCGGCACGGCGACTTTCACGGTGGCGGTGCCCGCGCCGGCGTCGGCGAGCGCGGTCTGCGCGCCGAAGGCCTTGGTGGGCCCGTACTGGAAGTAGTAGGAGGTGTTGCTGCCGTGCGGGTCGACGGCCCCCGTGAGCGTGGCCGAGCCGTAGCTCACGCCGGTCGCGGCGCCGGTGGAGACACCGGGTAGAGCCAGGGCCGAGGCTGCCGGCGCCAGCGCCAGCAGCGCAATCCCCGCGACGATCGCCCCGAGCGCCGAGCGCATTCTGTCTTTGCTCATCGTGCACACACCTTTCGTATAGGTCCCGCCCCCGTATCTGCCCGTCCCCCAACATGCGAAACCCGCGGGCAGGTCGGTCGATGCGCTGTGGGAACACGCGGGCTGCCCGATCGATGCGATGGGTCGTGTCGCGCGGGCCGCCCGGCCGATGCGCCGAGGCGTGCGCCCCGCTAGGCTCCCGCATCCCAGAGGGCGGCCCCGGCGGGCCGGGTGCCCCCGGCGAGCCGGGCCCCTCTTTTCCAGAAGTGCGATCCCGAGCGGGAGTGAGGAGGCCGGCATGTTCGTGTTCAAGGCAGCGGTGGTGGGCGCGGGGACGATGGGGGGGCAGATCGCGCAGACGATCGCCGCCGCCGGGTTCCCGGTCGTGCTCAAGGACATCTCCGAGGAGCTCGTGCAGGCCGGCCTCGACGAGGCCCGCAACGTCACGGCGGGGCAGGTGGGCAAACTGGTCGAGCGCGGCAAGCTCACCGCCGAGCAGGGCGACGCCCAGATCGCCGAGATCGTGGGCCGCATCGAGGGCACCACCTCCTACGTGGGCTTCGGCGACGTGGACTTCGTGATCGAGGCCGTCCCCGAGCGGATGGAGATCAAGCAGGCGGTGTTCGCCGAGCTCGACGCCGCCACGCCCGGGCACGCGATCCTCGCCTCCAACACCTCCTCGCTGTCGATCACCGAGATCGGCGAAGCGACGCTGCGGCCCGACAAGGTGGTGGGCTTCCACTACTTCTACCCCGCATCGGTGCTGCCGTTGATCGAGGTGATCGAAGGGGATGAGACCTCTCAGGAGACCCTCACCGCGGCGGTCACGTTCGCGCAGGCGATCCGCAAGCAGCCGATCGTCTGCGCGGAGGTGCCGGGCTTCGTGGTCAACCGCATCCTCAACGCGGGCACCTCGGAGATCTGGCGCGCGCAGGAGGAGCAGCAGCTCTCGATCAAGCTGATCGACGAGGGCGTGGGCGCCGCGAACGTGGTGCCGATGGGCCCTTACTTCCTCGTCAACCTGCTCGGGCTCGACACGGTGCTGCACGTGGCCGAACACCTCGCCGAGTCCTACGGCGACGAGCGCTTCTATGTGCCGAAGGGGATGCAGAAGCTCGTCTCCGAAGGCAAGCTCGGCGCGAAGACCGGCGGCGACGGCTTCTACAACCCGCAGGGGGAGCCCAACCTCGAGGGCGACGGGGAGCCCGACGTGCCGGCGCTCGTGGAACTGCTCACGCTGAAGACGTTCGTCGAGGCCTGTTTGGTGCTCGAGGAGGGTGTGGCGACCCACCGCGACATCGACTTCGGCCTGATGGCGGGCGCCGGCCTCGACCCGCGACGGGGGCTGATGCCGCCGTTCATGCGTGCCGACGCGGAGGGCCTCGACACGGTGCTCGAGCGGCTGGAGAGCGCCCAGGAGCGCCACGGCGAGCGCTTCGCCCCGCCCACGATCCTGCGCCGCCTGGTCGCGCAGGGCCGCCTCGGGCAGCAGAGCGGCCAGGGCTTCTACGCCTACCCGCAGCCCGACGCCGACCAGCCCGGTGAGGGCATCGTCAAGCTCGAGACGCGCGCCGACGGGGTCGCGATCGCGTGGCTGGCCAACGGTCAGATGAACGCGATCGCCCCCGCCGTCATCGAGGATCTGCGCAAGGTTTGGGAGAAGGTAAAGGTCTCCACGGGCGGCGGCGGAGGGGATGGTGCAGGAGGTGCCGATGGGGCGGATGGCGCGCGCGATGCAGATGGCGCGAACCCGGGCTCCTCCCAGCCGATCCGTGCGCTCGTGATCGCCTCCTCCAACCCCTTCCTCTACAGCGCCGGCGCCGACATCAAGGCGTTCACGCAGCTGGACGAGGCGGGCGGGCGCAAGCTGGTCGATGAGGCCCACGCGCTCTTCCGTGAGTTGGGCAGCGAGCGGATCGCGACGATCGCCGCCGTCAACGGCCTCGCCTTCGGCGGCGGCTGCGAGCTGGCGATGGCGTGCGACCTGCGGATCGTCGCGCGCGCGGCGCTGTTCGGCCAGCCGGAGATCAAGCTCGGCATCATCCCCGGCTTCGGCGGCACCCAGCGCCTGCCGCGCCTCGTCGGTCAGAGCAAGGCCCTGGAGATGAACCTGATCGGCGACCCGATGCTTGCCGAGGAGGCCTACGAGTATGGGTTGGCGAGCGCGGTTGTGGACGACCACGAACTGCTCGACACCGCCCTCGCATGGGCGCGCAAGCTCGCCGGTCAGGCGCCACTCGCGCTGGAGCAGATCAAGCAGGTCTCGGCGAAGGGCGACCTCGACGAGGGGATCGCCGCGGAGAAGGCCGGCTTCGCCACCGTCTTCCAGAGCGCAGACGCGCGCGAGGGGATCGCCGCGTTCTTGGGCAAACGCGCGCCGCGGTTCAAAGGGGCTTGAAGGCCCATCCCCCCCGGTAGCGGGCACCCGGCAAGCCTCTCGGAGAGGGGCTTGGCTTCGAGTATAGCGATAGTATGCACAGGTAGGTGCTGGGGATTGTTATAAAAAAAAGAACCCGATAGCAATGGCACACGGCTTTTGAATTTTTGTTAACCCCCGGGCCCTCTTGCAGTGGCTTTCTTGTACGACCCTCTACTTCGGACGGCCCTCTACTTTGGACGGCCCTCTACTTTGGACGGCCCTCTACTTCCAAGCCGACTCACTACCACTTTTCGCTGTGGTGTTAGCGATTGCTATACGCCGCGTGGATTTTCACGAGATCGCGAGCGGGTTCGATCCGCCACCGCTCGGCCAGCTCGGCCAGCTCGCCGGTGAGCGGCCAGCGGTCGGGCTGGGGCTCGCCCTCGAAGTCGGGGTTGGCGCCCTTCAGCGCCATGCAGCCGGCGTTGTCGCCCTTCGCGCGCAGCGCCGCCACCTCGGCGTCGCTGAGGTGTGCCTCCGGCGTCGCGCGCAGCGCCGCCAGCGCCGCCAACTCCGCGCGCTTGTCCTCGATCGCGCGGGGAGCGAGCTGCGAGCCCCGCCCCCCTCCTCCTCCTCCATCAGCAACCGCTGCCTCCTGAATCAGCGTGGGCGCCACGCAGCGCACGGGGGGGTGCGCGAGCGCCCACTGGCAGGCGAGCTGCAGCATGCTCAGGCCGTGGCGGGCCGCGTAGGGGCGCATCCATTCGAGCGTCTCGCGGCCCTCCTCCACCCAGCCCTCGGGGCGGAACTTGCGATGGTCGTGCGCGGCGAACCGGTGACCCGGCAGTACGTCGTCATGGAACAGCCCCCCGTAATCCACCACGCGCGCGATCAAGCTCACCTCGTGCGCGGCCGCGGCGTCGAGCACCAGCTTGCCCGGCCACGGCTCCAGCGGGCCGAAGATGATCATCGCCCAGTCGATCGTCTCGCCGAAACGCTCGAGGCAGTCGATCAAATCGAGCGTGAACCCGTTGGCGGGGCCCGGCGCCACGCCCAGCAGCCGGGTGAGCCCGGCGTCGCGGACCGCTCGCATTCCAGCCCACACCGCGGGGCTGGTGTACCCGGTGCGGTCGGGGTTGTGCAGCAGCAGCAGGTCGAAGCTCTCTGCGCCGACGCGCTCCAGGCTGCGCTCGGTCGCCATCCGGATGTACGCCGCGTACTCCTCCTCCCCGCGCAGCCGCGGGTCGGTGAAGCGGGGAAAGCCTTTCGCGCCCTCGCGCTCGCCGGTGTAGAAGTCGTGCCCGATCGCCCCCACCAGGCAGTAGCTGTCGCGATCCAGCCCGCGCAGCGCCTCACCCAACAGCCGGTCGGCCGCGCCCTCGCCGTACACGTCCGCGGTGATCACCGTGTCGATCCCCGCGCCAGGTCGCAGCAGCGCCTTCAGCCGCTCCTCCTCCAGTGGCTCGCCGAAGTGCATGAAGCGTCCGCCGCTCCAGGCGCCGAGGGCTGTGGTGGTGGGGTCCATCGTGCCCTCACTTTACGTGGTGGACGCTGGGTTCGTTCCTCTTTTTTGGAGGCCCAACCAAACGAGAACGAGACTTAGTCTTATTTGGTTGGGCCTTGAATCATTCATGTACGGGGCCGAGCCCCGCCGCGGTGCGCGCGCGCAGCGCCGCTTCCAGGCGGGTGAGCGCCTGGCGGAGCGGTTGCTCGTCGGGTTCCGTCCGGGTCTCGGGTCCACCCTTGCCGAGGGCGGCGCCGGCGGCGGCGACCACGCCGGAGCGCAGCTGCTCGAGCTCGGCGATCCGCCCCGCGAGGTTGGGGCGATCCTCGGCCGGCAGCTCCCGCAGCGCGGCGCTGTAGGCCTGCTCGAGCTCGAGTGCCGCGTGAGCGACGCGGCCCTGGTCGAGATCGAGGCGGGCGCGCAGCGCGAGCTCCTCGCACAGCAGCGCCTCTTCGCGCGCCCCCACCAGTGCGGCGAAACGCTCCTGCGGTCGCAGCGCCGCCGAGCGCCGCCGCCGATGCTCGCCGAAGCGCAGTTCGCGCGCGTGCGCCCACTGCCCGTAGGCAACCTGCTCGCCCTCGCCCCATCCCGCCCTGGCCGCCAGCGCCTGCGCGGGGGAGAGCTCGCGCACGTGGGGGTCGGCGGTGGCGATGCGGTGCGCGAACAGCAGGCGGTTGATGGTCGCCGCGGTCGCCCGCGCCTCGCGCTCGGCGTCCAGCTGTGCCAGCCACGCCCGCGCCTGGCGCTCCGCCGAGACCGACACGGGGTCGATGACCGTCGCGCGGGTGCTCGGCACCGTCGTCGGCTCGGGCTCGGGCTCCACCGGTGGGCGCCGGCGCGCTCCCAGCCGCCCGCGGCGCGGCGTGGCGCCGACGGTTTCCAGGATCACCACGCGCTCGGGCTCCTCGCCCGCGCCCACGCGCAGCAGGTAGCGGCCGTCGGGCGGCCCCAGCTCCCAAGGGAACTCCATTTGCACGAAGAGGAACAGCCGCTCTGCCACCCTGGCACCGTATCCTTTGGCGTGAGTCGATCCCACCCACCCGGCTCGCCGACTTTGCCGACTGCGCCACAACTCTTGCGTTACAAGTCCCCTCCCACTCGCCACCGACACGAGGAGCACCGTATGTCCGATGCAGAATCAGCCAAGGGCTTGCGTGAGCGCCTCGCCGGCGGCACGGAGGATCGTCTGGGCAAGGCGATCGCCGATCTGTTCGACAACCCGCTGGTGAATGGGGCGCTCGGCCGTGCCTCCGATGCGCGCGAGAAGGCCGCCCAGGCGCAGGAGCTCGCGATGGGGGCGCTCAATCTGCCGTCGGCGGCCGACATCGAACGGCTCACCCGGCGCCTGCGCGCGGTCTCCCAGCGGCTGGAGGGGCTCGAGGACGGCGTACACCGCCTCGGGCGCACCCTTTCCAGTCCGCCGATCGAGGTGCGCCTGACGGCGATCGAGGAGCAGCTGAAGATACTCTCGGGCAAGCTTGATACGCAGCGGCCCGCCGCCAAGCCGACCGCCGCCAAGCGGACTCCCGCCGAGCCGACCGCCGCCGAGCCGACCGCCGCCGAGCCGACTCCCGCCGAGCCGACCGCCGCCAAGCCGACCTCCGCCGAGCCGACTCCCGCCGAGCCGACCGCCGCCAAGCTGACTCCGGCGAAAGCTTCGGCGAAACGCTCTAAACCAGCGCACTGACCGCCGCGCGGCCCATTGCCCCGGCGGCGGCGAGCAGCGCGTCGTCGTCGATGTGCTCCTGCCGCTCCGCGGGATCCTCGCCGAGCACGTTTGACACTGCGAGCACACACGCCACCGGGACGCCGGCCCGCGCGCCCACCGCGAACAGCGCGGCCGCCTCCATCTCGACGGCGACCGCGCCCGCCGTGCGCCAATCGCGCTCGCGCTCGGAGCTGTGCTCGTAAAAGAGGTCGGTGCTCACGATCGTGGCGCTCGGGATCCCATCGGCGGCGCTGGCCAGCGCCGCCGTCAGCTCGAGGTCCGCGGCGATGCGCTCGCCCGCCCCCAGGGTGCGGCTGGTGCCGTCCGCGGCGAGCGACTCATGCGCCACCACCAAATCCCCGAGCGCCAGATCCCCGTCGAGTGCGCCGCACGTACCTACACGGATCGCCCGCCGCGCGCCGAGCGCGATCAGCTCGTGGAGCACGATCGCCGCCGAGGGGCCCCCCATGCCGGTGCTCTGGATCGTCAGCGGCTTCCCATCGGCGATCGCCGGGCCGCTGTAGCCCCACAGGCCGCGGTGGTGGTTGAACATCAACGGCCCCTCGATCAGCAGCTGCGCCAGCGCCAGCGCCCGCCCGGGGTCCCCGGGCAGCAGCACGCGCTCGGCCAGCTCGGCGGTGGGACGCAGGTGGATCGGCTGGCACGGTGTCATCGGCAAGAGCTTTACGAACCCAACGTCACCGCCGGGGGAGGCACATAGACTGCGCGCCATGGGAACACAGGAGGGTAGTGGGCTCACTCTCACGCGGGTCGCGGCCCGGGCCGGCGTATCGCCGGGGACCGTGCGGCGCTGGGTCAACGAGGGCCTGATTCCTCAGTACAACGGCGGCTGGAACGCGCCCGCCGCGAAGCAGGTGGGGATCGTCGCACGCCTGCGCGAGCGCGGCTACACGCTCGCGCAGATCCGCGAAGCCAGCGAGAGCGGGCGCCTGGCGTTGGGGGACTTGGAGGACTTTCTCTCTGGCTCCGACGGTCGCCACACGCTGCGACAGGCCGCGCGCGCGACCGGCCTCACACCCGAGCTGATCGAGCGGATCTTCGTGGCGCTCGGCCTCAGCGCGCTGGCGGTGGAGGCGATGTCAGACGAGGACCTGGAGATGCTGAAGTACGTGGCGGCCGTGCTGGAGGCCGGTCTGCCCGAGGTGGCATTCATCCAGATCGCCCGCGTCTACGGGCAGGCGCTCGCGCAGATCGCCGAAACCGAGGTGCGGCTGTTTCGCATGTACATCCATGAGCCGCTGATGCGCGAGGGTGTCTCGGGCCGCGAGATCGGGGAGCAGATGGATGGCATCGCGCGGGAGCTGGTGCCGTTCGCCGCGCCGCTGATGAACTTCGTGCATGGCCGCTTTCTGGCGTACTTCGTCGAGCAGGAGGTGATCGGCCACATGGAGGCCGAAACGATCGATGCGCAGGAGCCCGAGGCGGGCCGCCTGCGGGTGGCGATCGCGTTCGCCGACCTGGCCGGCTACACCCGCCTCACCGAGGAACAGGGCGACGAGCACGCGGTGAGCGCGGTGGAGCGCTTCGTGGAAGAGGTCGAGCGCACGCTGCCGATCGACGCGCGCGTGCTCAAGACGCTCGGCGACGAGGTGATGATCGTCGCCGCCGACTCGGTCGCGCTCACGCGCTGGGCCGTCGGCTTCCAGGCCCGCGCCCCCGCGGGCGTGCCGCCGCCGCGGATCGGCATCCACTACGGCGAGGCGATCTACCGCGACGGCGACTACTACGGCCGCGAGGTCAACCAGGCCGCGCGCGTGGTCGCCCGCGCGGCCGGCGGGGAGGTGCTGGTGACGCGCGCCGTGGTCGACCTCGCCGAGGGCGTCGACGGCCTCGCCTTCAAGCTGATCGGAGAGGTGGGTCTCAAGGGCTTCTCCGAGCCCACCGAGCTGTTCCTCGCCTCGGGGGGATGAGCCTCCCCCTCGTCGGGCTCTGGGGTTTATGCGTCTACTTTTTTGCCCTTAACCCTTCATTTTTTGAAGTGGTTTAGGCATGTTTGGGTGATATCGCCCCGGGCTCTGGCCACCGATCGGGCATCCTCAGCGATCATGACCTACGAGGAGGTAATTGAGCGGGTGCGGGTGGGCGGCCTGCTGTCGTCTGGTGAGCGGGGTGGAAACCGGGTGCTCGCGATGCTCTCTGGCGGGCGCGACTCGGTCTGCCTGCTCGACCTGACGGCGACGATTTGCGGAGCGGAGCGCGTGCGGGCGCTGCATGTCAACTACGGGCTGCGAGCGGAGGCCGATGAGGAGGAGCGCCACTGCCGCGCCCTGTGCGAGCAACTGGGGGTGGAGCTGGAGGTCGTGCACGCTGGACCGGCCGGGCCCGGCAACCTGCAGGCGTGGGCGCGCGAGCTGCGCTACGGCGTGGCCGGCGAGCTGGCCGAGCGGCACGACGCGCTGATTGCGACCGGCCACACCGCCACCGACCAGGTCGAGACGATCCTCTACCGCCTGGCGGCATCCCCGGGCAGACGCGCATTGCTCGGGATGGCGCCGCGCGAGGGCCGCCTCGTGCGCCCGCTGCTGGAGCTCACGCGCGAGCAGACCGCCGCCTACTGCCGTGCCCGCGGCTTGTGCTGGCGGGAGGACGCCAGCAATGACAGCGAGCAGTTCGCGCGCGCGCGAGTGCGCAACCGCCTGCTGCCGGCGCTCGACGCGGTGCACCCCGCGGCGCGGCAGAACGTGCTGCGCACCGCGAAATCGCTGCGCGAGGAGGCGGTGGTGCTCGACGCGCTTGTCGATGCGGAGCTTGAACGCGACTTCGCCTCGCCGGGGGGCGGTCTGTACGGACGCGGCGGCGAGCCGAGCGTCGCGGTCGAGCGGCTGCGGGATCTGCCGCCGGCGTTGGCGCGTCTGGTGGTTGTGCGCCTCGCCGAGCAGGCCGCCGGCACGTACGTGCCCCAGGCGGGAGCCCGTGTGGACGAGATTCTCGCTCTCGCCGAGCGCGGTGGTCGAGCGGAGCTGCATGTGGGTGCGCTGGTGGGAGCCGTGATCGAGGGTGGCCGTCTGCGCATGGCGAGGCTGCCGCCACGCTCCTGATACCCGAGCCCCTACACTCCTCCGCGTGGCCGTCATGCCTCCTGAGCCTGTTGCGCCCACCCAGCTGAGCGGGGCCTCAGACGGCGCAGCAAAGGCTCTGGACCACGCAGCCGAGGTCCCGGGCCATGCTGCCGGGTCTCTGGGCCGTGCTGCCGGGGCTCTCGACCACGCTGCCGAGGTCCCGGACCGTGCTGCCGGGGCTCCGGACCATGCAGCCGAGGTGGGCGAGGTGCTCGTCGACGTCGAGCGGCTGCGCCTGCGCGTGGCCGAGCTGGCGCGGGAGATCTCGCGCGACTACGCTGGCACCGCCCGTCCGCTGCTGCTGGTGGGGGTGCTGAAGGGCGCGATGTTCTTCCTCTCCGACCTGATGCGCCTGATCGAGATCCCGGTGGAGGTCGATTTCATGGCGGTCGCCTCCTACGGCTCCGCCACCGACTCCTCCGGGGTGGTGCGCATCCTCAAGGATCTCGACGCCGCGATCGATGACCGGGATGTGCTGATCATCGAGGACATCGTGGATTCGGGGCTGACACTGCAGTATCTGCTGCGCAACCTCGGCTCGCGCGATCCCCGCACCCTGGAGGTGTGCGCGCTGCTGATGAAGCCCGACCGCTCGAAGGTCGGCCAACGCAAGGCTGACCAACCGCCCCGCTACGTCGGCTTCGAGATCCCCGACCGCTTCGTGATCGGCTACGGCCTGGACTACGCCGAGCGCCACCGCAACCTTCCCTTCGTGGCGGCGTTGGAGGTCTCGTGAGGCGTCCTCAGACCCCTGCTGATCCCGGAAAATCCGGCCCCTCGTGGTACGCTAGTCGGCTGGAGGCCGTCTTAGAGGGTGGCATGGTGGGCCGCAGGCCGACGAGTCCGATCCCTCTTTCGCCAATCGTGGCAGACGGCGCCCCGACACCAACGATCCAGCTATGAGCCGTTTCTTCAAGAGCGCAGCATTCCCGATCCTGATCGTGGTCGTGCTCGTGTTCTTCGTCATGAAACTCTTCCCGAGCGGCTCCAGCAACGGGCGCTCGCACTCCTACCAGACGCTGGTATCCCAGGAAATCCCGAAGGGCGAAGTCAAGTCGGTCGAGTTCAAGACCAAGTCGAATGCCCTCGAAGTCGAACTGAAGAACAAAGAAAAGTACGAAATCGGCTACGTCGATCAGGCCGCGCCCGAACTGTTCAAGAAGCTCGAAGCCGCCAACGTCCACTTCAACGTCGAAGCCAGCAAGAGCAGCGTGATCTTGTCGCTGCTCGTCACGGTGCTGCCGATCCTGATCTTCGTCTTCATCTGGATCTTCCTGCTCAACCAGATCCAGGGCGGCGGCTCGAAGGTGATGTCGTTCGGCAAGTCGCGCGCCAAGCGGCTGTCGGCCGACTCCCCGAAGATCACCTTCCGCGACGTCGCCGGGGTCGACGAGGCGGTCGAGGAGCTGCACGAGATCAAGGAGTTCCTGGAGAACCCCAAGAAGTTCCAGGCGCTCGGCGCGCGCATCCCCACCGGTGTGCTGTTGTACGGGCCTCCGGGTACCGGCAAGACGCTGCTCGCGCGCGCCGTCGCCGGCGAGGCGGGCGTGCCGTTCTTCTCGATCTCCGGGTCGGATTTCGTGGAGATGTTCGTCGGCGTCGGTGCTTCGCGCGTGCGTGACCTGTTCGAGCAGGCCAAGCAGAACTCCCCCTGCATCATCTTCATGGACGAGATCGACGCCGTCGGGCGCCACCGCGGCGCCGGCCTCGGCGGCGGGCACGACGAGCGCGAGCAGACGCTCAACCAGCTGCTGGTCGAGATGGACGGGTTCGAGGCGAAGGACAACATCATCATGATCGCGGCCACCAACCGGCCCGACATTCTCGACCCCGCGCTGCTGCGCCCCGGGCGCTTCGACCGCCAGATCGCCGTCGACCGCCCCGACCGCAAGGGCCGCGCGAAGATCCTCGAAGTCCACACCCGCGGCAAGCCGCTGGCGAAGGTGATCGACATCGACGCGCTCGCCGGTCAGACGCCCGGCTTCACCGGCGCCGATCTCTCCAACCTGATCAACGAGGCCGCGCTGCTGTCGGCCCGCACCGGCAAGCGCGAAATCGGCCAGGAAGAGCTCGAGGAGGGGATCATGCGCGTGATCGCCGGCCCCGAGAAGAAGACGCGCGTGATGAGCGAGAAAGAGCGCTTGATCACCGCCTACCACGAGATGGGCCACGCGATCGTCGGCCACTACCTCGAGCACTCCGACCCGGTGCACAAGATCTCCGTGATCTCCCGCGGTCAGGCGCTCGGCTACACGATCTCGATGCCCCAGGAGGACCGCTTTCTCACGACCCGCGCGGAGCTCAACGACACGATGGCGATGACGCTCGGCGGGCGCGCCGCCGAGGAGATCGTGTTCGGCGAGATCACCACCGGAGCCTCCAACGACCTCGAGAAGGTGACCGCCACCGCCAAGCAGATGGTGATGCGCTTCGGTATGTCCGAGAAGCTCGGCCCGCGCGTCTTCGGCCACGACCACGGCCAGCCGTTCCTCGGGCGTGAGTTCTCCACCGAGCCCGACTACTCCGACGAGATCGCGCGCGAGATCGACGACGAGGTCAGGCGCATCATCGAGGCTGCCCATCAGCGCGCGCGTGACATCCTCACCGAGCACCGCCAGCACCTCGGCTCGCTCTCCGAAACCCTCGTCAAGCGCGAGACGCTCGAGAAGGAGGAGTTCAACGCGCTGCTCGAGGGCAAGAGCGAGCAGGAAGTGTTCGGCTCCGAGGAGCCCCACACGCCCGAGCTGCCGCCCGCGCCCCCCGCGCCGGCGGAGCGTCCCGGCCGCGAAGTGCCGCGTCCGCTGCCGCGGCCCGGGTTGGCCGGCGGCACGGCGGAGCTCAGGGCGGCAGACCCCGAGCGCCCTGAGCTTGCCTGACTGACGGCGTCTGGACGCGCCTGGCTGCGTCCTCGATCGCTTGTGTGCGGTTGCACACTTCGCTCACTGCGTCCTTGCCAGGCACGCCCAGCCACTCGTCAGTGTGCTTTGTTCAGCAAGAAGGGGATTTCCGGAAAGACCAACATGCGTATGCCCTTCCGCCTGATGGGCGTGGTCAACGTGACGCCCGACTCGTTCTCCGACGGAGGCCTCTACCTCGACCCTGGCGCCGCGGTTGCGCACGGGCTGGAGCTGGCTGAAGAGGGGGCCGCGATCCTCGACGTTGGGGGAGAATCGACGCGGCCTGGCGCAGAGCCGGTGGCGGCCGAGGAGGAGCTGCGGCGGGTGTTGCCGGTGGTGGAGGGGCTCGCCGCGGTGGCGAGTGGGGCGGTCATCTCGATCGACACCTCCAAGGCCTCCGTCGCCCGCGCCACATTGGAGGCGGGCGCGACGCTCGTCAACGACGTGACCGCCCTGCGCGGCGATCCTGAGATGGCGGGCGTGGTGGCGCAGAGTGGCGCGGAGTGCTGCCTGATGCACATGCTGGGTGAGCCGCGCACGATGCAGCGCCGGGTGGGTGGGCCTCAATATGAGGATGTGGTCGACGACGTCAAGGCATTTCTCGAGCAGCGCCTGGCGTTCGCCGTGGGGGAGGGGATCGCCGAGGAGCGGGTGCTGCTCGACCCTGGGATCGGCTTTGGCAAGACGCTGGAGCACAACCTCCAGCTGCTGCGGCGCCTACACGAGTTCGCCGCGCTCGGCCGCCCGCTGGTGGTGGGAACCTCGCGCAAGAGCTTCATCGGACGGATCCTCGCCGGAGCTGGAGTGCAGAGCGAGCCGGCCGATGTGGCGGACAGGCTCCCGGGCACGATCGCCACGTGCGTACTGGCCTACGAGCGCGGTGCGAGCGTGCTGCGCGTGCACGACGTTGCCCCGGTGCGTGCCGCGCTCGAGGTAGCCGCTGCTACGTTGAGCGCGCGATGAGCGAGGACGCGATGGACGACGACGATCTGGATACCGGCGAGGCCGCCGACCGGGCGGACGCTCCGGAGGAAGAGGCGAGTTGGCGCGAGGAACTGGAGCGCGGGGCGCCCGAGGAGGCGTCGGAGCAGTACGAGGACGAGGAGCTGGACGAGGAGGGTGGGGAGGGCGCCGAGTCGGTCACGATCGAGATCACCGGCCTTTCGCTCTACACCCACCATGGCGTGAGCGAGGCGGAGCGCGAGGTGGGTCAGCGGCTGATGCTCGACCTGCGTCTGGAGATTGGCGAAACGGACGCCACCGTCACCGATCGCATCGAGGACACGGTCGACTACGGCGAGGTGTGTCAGCTCGTAGCGCTCGTCGCCCAGCAGCGCTCCCACCGCACACTGGAGCGGCTGTGCAGCTCGATCGCCGATCGTCTGCTCGCCGACTACGAGCTCGAAGGGGTGTGGGTGAAGGCCACCAAGCCCGAGCCGCCGATCCCGCTCCCGGTCGCCGAAGTCTCCGTCGAGGTGTGGCGCGAGGCGGAGGAGTAGCGCGGACGGCTGGCGACGGTAAGGCAGCTCTCGGCAGGCAGCTCTCGGCAGGCAGCTCTCGTAAGGCAGCTCTCGGCAGGCAGCTCTCGTAAGGCAAGCTCTCGGCAGGTATATCCATCGTATGTATAAGGCCCCGGTGGTGGCGTTTACTTTCGAGATTGGGTCGTTTGTTTGGAGCGAGAGGGTCGTATAGCCGTAGCAAGAGGGCGGGGTGTTGAACATAAAATTTAAAAGCCGTGTGCCATTGCTATCGGGTTCTGAACTTTTTATAACAACCTCAGCCCTCGATTTGTACATACTATCGCTATACTCGATCCGAGCTCGTGTCCCCTGAGTCGATCGAGGTCGTCGTTTTCCCTTGACAGTTAGTTAGCAGTCACTATAATTGCGGGATGGCTTGGCTAGGCGTGCCGCAACGGCGAATCGGAAGACCGCGATGATCGACCGTCTGGCGCGGCTGGCGACCGAGCGCACACGACGCGTGCTGCTGATCGCCGGCGCCGTGTTCCTGCTCGCCGCAGCGCTCGGGGCCCCTGTCCTCACGATCCTCAAGAGCGAAAACTCCGAATTCCAGGCGCACAACGCGCAGAACCAGCAGGTGTTGCGGGCGATCCAGAGTGCCACCGGGCAGTCCGCTGAATACGGGGTCGTCGCGCTCGTGCCGACCGCTGGCGACGTGCTTGCCGGCCCTCGATCGGTCGACGTGGCCACCGCCGAGGCGCGGCGGGTCGCTGCGCTGCTGGCCGCCCAGCCCGGCTTCCAGCGCGAGCTCGACTACTCCTCCACGCACCTGTCCGCGCTCCTCTCGCGCGACGGCCGCTTCACGCTCGTGCTGGCCGCATTCGCCACGCAGGACCGCTCGGCCGCTGCGGTCGCCCATCTGCGCCCGGAGCTGGCCGGCAGCGGGGTGCGCTTCGGCGGTAACGACGTCACCTTCCACGAAATCAACGAACGCACCACCTCCGATCTCAAACGCGCCGAGACCCTTGCAATCCCGATCCTGCTGCTGCTCTCCTTCTGGGTCTTCCGCGGGCTGATCGCCGCCGCGCTGCCGCTGCTGGTCGGGGGGTTTGCGATCGTGATCACCTTCCTGCTGCTGCGCGTGATCGACCACGTCCTCGGGCTCTCGATCTTCGCCGCCAACCTCGTCACCGGAATGGGGCTGGGGCTGGGGATCGACTACAGCCTGTTCGTGCTCTCGCGCTATCGCGAGGAGCTCGCGCACGGCCAAGAGGGTGGCGCAGCCGGCCAGGGGCCGGCGAGCCGGGCCCCTCTTTCTCGATCTGAGACGGGAGCGGCGATCGCACGCACGCTGCAGACCGCCGGGCGCACCGTGCTGTACAGCTCGCTGGCGGTCGCCGGTGCGGCCGCTTCGATGCTGGTGATGCCGCTGCGCTTCCTGTACTCGATGGGCGTCGGCGGCGCGATCGTGGCGCTGTCGGCCGGCGCCGTCTCGCTGATCGTGCTGCCCGCCGTGCTCGCGGCGCTCGGGCCGCGAATCAACGCGCTGGCGCCGGCGCGCCTGCAGCGCAGTGCCGCGCAGGCGGCGCGAGGAGCCGAGAGCGGCGGCTGGTACAGGTTCGCGCGCGGGGTGATGCGTCGGCCCGGCGCGGTCGCGCTGGGCACCGCCGCTGTGCTGATCGTGATCGCGCTGCCGGCGCTGCGCCTGGCGCTGACGCCGGCCGACGCACACGTGCTGCCGGTCTCCTCCCAGCCTCGCCAGGTGGCGGAAACGATCACCCACGACTTTGCCGTCAACGGCGCGCAGACGGTCACGCTGGTGGTGCACGCGGGGCCGGCGGGATCCACTCCCGGCGGGTCGAGCGTGGCGGCGCTGGTGCGCCGGGCGCAGTCGGTGGCGGGAGGTCAAGCCGGCCTTGCGGGCCCGCCGCGTTATCTCGGGCGCGACACTTGGGATGCCGAAATGGTGCCGCGCGGCGCCGTCGGCTCGGCCGCCAACCAGCGTCTGGTGCACAATCTCCGCGCCCTCGCCGGTCCGTCGACGCTGCTGGTGGGCGGTGGCACCGCGTGGTTCATCGACCAGAAGGAAGCGATCGCCGCGCACGTCCCCCTGACGCTCGCGATCCTCGTGCTCGTCACCGGCGGCTTCCTGTTCATGATGACCGGCTCGCTCGTGATCCCGGTGCTGGCGCTGCTGATGAACCTGCTGACGGTCGCCGTCGGGGCGGGCCTGCTGGTGGTGGTCTTCCAGGACGGCCACCTCTCCTCACTGTTCGGGTTCACCCCGATCGGCGGCCTGGAGGAGTCCAACCTCGTGCTGCTGTTCATCATCGCGTTCGCGCTCTCGACCGATTACGGCGTGTTTCTGTTCGCTCGCATCAAGGAGGCCCACGACGACGGCTTGCCGGCCCGCGATGCGGTGGCGTACGGCCTCGAGCGCACCGGGCGCCTCGTGACCGCAGCCGCGCTGCTGTTCTGCGTGGCGATCGGCGCGTTCGTCACCTCCGACATCTTCTTCATCAAAGAGCTCGGCTTCGGCTCCGCGCTCGCGGTGGCGATCGACGCCACGTTCGTGCGCGCGCTGCTGGTCCCCGCGCTGATGGGCCGTCTCGGCGAGCGCGCCTGGTGGGCGCCGCGGCCCCTGCGCCGCCTGCACGCCCGCATCGGCCTGCGCGAGGGTGGCTCGGGCTCCGAGCTGGGCGAGGCCGCGGGGGCGTAGCGGCGTATAACGTTGCGCGCGTGCCTTCCCGCTCCGGCCTGCTCGGCCTCGGCTCCAACGTGGGCGACCGCCGGGCCCAACTGCAAGGCGCCGTCGATGCGCTGCCCGCCGCGGGCGTGGTGGTGGAGGCGTCCTCCTCGGTGTACGACACCGACCCCGTCGGCGAGGTGCTGGACCAGCCCTGCTTCCTGAACGCGTGCCTACGCGTGCGCACGGCGCTCGAGCCGCTGGAGCTGCTGGACACCGTGAAGCGGCTGGAGCGGGAGCTCGGCCGTTTTGATCGAGGACTCGCCCACCCGCCCCGCCACGGGCCGCGGGCGATCGACATCGACGTCCTGATGCTCGGCGACATCGAGCTGCGCCACGAGCGCTTGAACTTGCCCCACGAACAGCTGCTCAGTCGCCGCTTCGTGTTGATCCCCGCGCTGGAGCTGGACCTCGAGCTGCGCGCTCCCGACGGCAGCCGCCTCGCCGACGCGCTCGCGGAGCTGCCGGTCGGCGAGGGGGTGCGCTGGGCTGGGCCGCCGCTGACGGCCGATCTTCAATCGGTCCGGTGAGGGTGGTGCGCCGCGGGGGCGTCCTATGCCGCCGCGCGCGTCGGCAGCCAATCCGCCGGCAGCGTGCCCGCCGGGATTTCGCCGACCGCCGGTGGGAAGTAGCGTGTGAGAGCCGCCGCGGGGTGACCGTCGATCAGGGGACGCACGTCGCCGATCGTCTCCAGCAGGCGGATCGTGGAGCCGATCTGCAGGTCGGCGGCGTTGGGCTCATCGCCGCCGAGCAGCCCCTCCTCGATCCAGGCGTCGACCTTCTCGAGGTGTCCGGAGAGCGCGGCGAGGTCGGTCCGCACCGGCCCCTCCTGGGCGTGGTTGCGCCGCGCCATCAGTTTCGCCGTGAGCGGCAGCGCCGGACGCAGCATGGCCCGCGGAAGCGGTAGTTTGGCGTCGCCCGCGTAGCTCTCCATCGCCGCCGCATTGCGCAGGAAGCCGGCGTCGAGGATCCGCCGGGGCACGCTCTGAAAGACGTCATCGCCCCACCGCTCGGCCTCCAGCACGCGCTCGCGCTCGGCGGGGTCGGCGGGCAGCAGCGGCGGCTCGGGCACGAGCAGGTCGAGGCGGCGCATGATCGTACGCGAGCCGACCACCCGCTCGCCGTCGATCCGCATCCCCGGGACGGTGTTGCCTCCGTACAGCAGCGGACCCACCGCGACGGGCACCAGCGGCAGCAGGTTGATCTGTTGAAAGGGGATCCCCTTGCGCCGCATCGCCACTTCCACAGCGGCGCACGGGTGGGAGCCGGGCAGGACGTACAGCTTGACGCTCATCGATCGCTCACCTTCCTTTTGGCTGGGCGGCCAAGGATATAGGAAAGGTAATCTTGCGCGATGCTGGCCGAAACGGGGATTCGCGCCGCAGGCGCGTGTCTCCCGGCTTCGGTCGCCGTCGACGTCGGGTGAAATGGGGATACTCTCTGCGCGCGATGCTGCTCGCCGTCGACGTCGGCAACACCCAGACCCACTTCGGAACCTTCCGCGAGGGAAGGCTGACCGAGCACTGGCGCTTTGCGACCGTGCGCCAGTCGACCTCCGACCAGCTGGGCGCCGCGCTGCGCAACCTGCTGGAGCTGCGGCAGGTGTCGATGCGGGAGATCGACGCCTCGATCGTCTCCTCGACGGTGCCCGTGCTGGGGCCGGAATGGTCGGCGATGGCTGAGCGCTACCTGGGGCACACGATGCTGGCGGTGGGACCGGGGGTGAAGACGGGGATGCCGATCCGCTACGACAACCCCCGCGAGATCGGCCCGGACCGGCTCGTCAACGCGGTCGCCGCGCACGAGCGTCTCGGGGGCCCGTGCGTGGTGGTGGACTTCGGCACCGCGATCACCTACGACCCCGTGTCGGCCGAGGGGGAGTACTTGGGGGGGATCATCTCCCCGGGCGTGGAGATCTCGCTGGAGGCACTGACCGAGCGGGCAGCGGCGCTGCCGAAGGTGGACGTGACCCCGCCGCGCGCGCTGATCGGCAAGACCACGATCGACGCGATTCGCTCGGGGATCGTGTATGGGACCGCGGGTCAGGTGGACGCGATCGTGAGCCGCCTGCGCGCGGAGCTGGGGGCGGAGACGAAGACGATCGCCACCGGCGGCCTCGCGCACGCGATCGTCCCCTACACCACCACGATCGAAGCGGTGGACGACCTGCTGACGCTGACGGGCCTGCGCCTGATCTACGAGCGCAACAGCAGCTGATAGGACTACCCACCAAGGCACTACCAAGAGCGTCTTTTCAAAAGGCGGTGAGTCCAGGGACGTATCCGGCGTGTCGGTCTTTTTGAAAGACGCCCCAAAGCGCGGTTGCCGGGCGGGCGTCGCGCCTTCGCGCTTGTAAAGAATCGAGGTCTGCCGGACATTTACAGTCCGTGAGCGCCCGCCAGCACTTCGAAGCTCTCTATGCAGCCCACGCCGGCGCGGTGCGCGGTTACGCGATGCGCCGCACCACCCCCGCACAGGCCGACGATGTCGTTGCCGAGGTGTTCTTGATCGTCTGGCGGCGGCTCGACGAGATCCCCACGGACGCGCGCGTGTGGCTGCTCGGGGTGGCCCGCAAGGTCCTGGCCAACGAGCGTCGCAGCTCCGCGCGCCAGCAGGCCGTGCGAGGTCGCTTGGAGCACGAGGTTCGCACCCACCCCGAGCGGGCGCCCACCGCCGAGCAGCTGCTGACGCTCGAGCCGGCTGCGCAACAAGTCATGGACGCGCTGCACGGCCTGCGCGAGAGCGACCGCGAAGCGCTGTTGCTGATCGCCTGGGAGGAGCTCAGCCACCGGGAGGCGGCGCGCGTGCTGGGCGTCAGGGAGAGCACATTCGGCGTGCGCCTGCACCGTGCCAAGCGGCGGCTGGAGCGGGCGCTCGCGGACCGTAGCTCGACCACCCCCGATATCACCAACCCACTGGAGGCACGATGAACGACATCCCTGCGATCGAGCGGCTGCGCCGCGTCAACCCGTTGCCGGAGGAGCCCGACTCGCCGCCGATCGCGCCACTGCTGGAACGGCTGGACGAGTCGGTGCGCTCGCTGCACGAACCCCTGAGCATCGGTGTGTCTGCGCGCGGCGCGCGCAGACGCCGTCCGCTGGCGTTGGCGGGCGCCGCGGCGTGTGGCATCGCGCTGGGTGGCCTTGCGCTGATGGCCATTCCCGGCGGCGGCGGGACATTCGACGTGGCGGCGGCCATGTACCGGGCGCTCACTCCGGGCGCCGGCGTACTGCACATGACGACGATCACGGAACGTACGATCGGCGGCCGGACCGCCACGACGATGCACGAGCAGCTGTGGACCGCGCAGAGGCCGCGGCGGATGCGCATAGCGATCACCGACGCCGAAGGCGAAGTGAGCGAAAGCGCGCTCGACACCGCACCGCTGAAACTGCTGCAATGGTCGCAGTGGCAGCCGGACGTGGTCAAGCAGAGCGCGCCCGGGGGGGTCGACACGACCGAACGTTCGCCGGTGGAAGCGCTGCGCGAGCTCTACGCCAAGGGCGAGCTGACAGTCGCGGGGAAGACGACCCTCGATGGACGTGCGGTGTGGCAGCTGGAAGTCCACCCGAGCGCTCCCACCCCGACGCTGAACGGGCAGCAGCTCCCCAACCCCGAGGTTCTGGTGGACGCGAGCACCTTCGTGCCACTGGAATTCGTGGATGAGGGCGTCGCCAACGAACACGGCACCCCGGAACTGCTGATCTCGAAGGTGCACTACACCGAATACCAGGAGCTCGCCGCCACGCCCCAGAACGAAGCGCTGCTGCAGCTGGCCGAACACCCGGGTGCGCACGTGCAGAACGAAGAATGAGGCGGTGGGGCCGGACGTATGAAACGCGCCGCGCCCACCAGCCCACACCGGCCACACCGCGCGGGCATCGCCTGCGCGGTGGGCTGGCGCTCACCCTGGTGGTGGCGACGGGAGCGACGGTGGTGGCGGCCACGCTCGGCGGGTGGAAGGCAGGATCGCCGGGCGAGGAGTCGCCCGCCGCCGGTCGGCATGCCGGTGAAGGCGCCGGCGGCGGGGTTGGCGGCGCGACCTCGGAAGCGGGAGGCGACGCCGCCGGCGTGTTGGTGGCGGCCTCCAGCCGCCTGCTCCCCGTACGCGCCCCCGACCCGCAGGGAGGACTCCCATGGGGGCTGCGGCTCGTGCGCACCACCAGCGGTCTCTCGTGCCTTCAGGTAGGGCGCGTCGCGGGCGGCCAACTCGTGCAGCTCGGGATCGACGGCGCTTTCGCCGACGACGGCCGGCGCCACCCGATCGCGGCCGACGCCCTGCCCAGGCTCGGTGTGCCGGAAACGGTCGACAACGCCGAGTGCGTGGCGTCCGACGAAACGTTTGCCGCCGAAATCGACGGTCTGGACCGTAACGCGCTGAGCGATCCGCGCGGGGGCGCGCCGCCACCCGGGGATCGGCGCCTGATCTCGTTTGGCCTGCTGGGCCCGCACGGGCTGGCGATCTCCTACCCGTCGGCGTACGGTTCTGTTACGCACTCGGTGCTCCGCGGGCTCGGCGCCTATCTCGTGGTGAGCGATGCTCGTCGGGGCCGGCGGCTGGAAGGGATCGGCGTGGCGCCCGGCAGCGACAACCCCGACGACACTCGTCCTGCCGGATTGACGGGCGTTCTCACCGCGATCACCTATCGGTACGGCCACCGCACATGCCTCGACAACGGTCACGACAGGATCGTCAGGCTGTGCGGCCTGCCGGGTCACCCGCTGCGCGGATGGGCGCCGTCCAGCACCGAAGGGGGCGTCTGACGAAGGGGGCGTCTGACGAAGGGGCGTCTGACGAAGGGGCGTCTAATAATGGTCTCATGCCCACCCCCCGGCTCACCGACCCATGGCAGCTGGGCGCCCTGCGCGTCCCCAACCGTGTGCTGCTGGCGCCGCTGGCGGGGATCGGCAACTGGTTCGTGCGCCTGCAGGCCAAGCGTTACGGCGCGGGCATGGCGGTGTCGGAGATGGTGTCCAGCCACGCGATCCACTACCGCAACGAGCGCACGCTGCGCGAGCTGCTGCGCATCCACCCGGACGAGCGCGGCGTGGATTGGGACCACGCCGGCCCATCGGTCGGCACCGGCCCTCTCACTGGCGGCGGGTCTTTCGCAGACCCTGGGCCCCATGCTCGCCCCGCGCGCCCAACCTCGATCCAGCTGTTCGGAAGCGACCCCGAGGTGATGCGCTCGGCGGCCGCGGCCGCGGTCGCCGCGGGCGCCGACGCGCTCGACCTCAACATGGGCTGCCCCGTGCCCAAGGTGTGCAAGACCGGCGCCGGCGCGGCGCTGCTGGCCGACCCCGCAAACGCGGTGGCCGTCGCGCGCGCCGCCGTGGAGGGGGTCGCGGAAGCACGGAGCGATACGAGCGGCGGGCCACCGCCGGTGACCGTGAAGCTGCGCTCCGGCCAGCGACCCGGCGACACCTCCGGCTTCGAGCTCGCCCACCGCCTGGTGGAGGACGCGGGGGTCGCCGCGATCGCGTTCCACCCGCGCTCGGCTGCCGTGCACCACAAGGGCGTTCCCGACTACGAGCTGGCCGCGCGGCTGGCGGATTCGCTGCCTGCACCGGTGATCCTCACCGGCGGCATGAACGACGCGCGGGCGATCCGCGAGACGTTCGAGCGCACCGGCGTCGCCGCGGTGATGCTGGCTCGCGGCTGCCTCGGCAACCCCTGGCTGTTCGAGGAGCTCGTGCACGGGCGCGAGGCCGCGCCCACCCCCGTGGAGGTGCTGGCGGAGCTCGAGTGGGTGATCGACCGCGCCGCCCTGCACCTCGGGCCCGAGCGCGCGGGGCGGTACATGCGCAAGTTCTACCCCTGGTACCTCTCCCGGCTGGGCCTCGATCGGACTCGGCTCACATCCCTGCAAGAGTTGCTGCAGGCCACCTCGAACCTGACCGAGGCCCAGCGCCTGCTGGGCTCATACCTTGCGTTCACAGGCGATTCCGACTCCCCTCGCGCTGTCACCAGCCCATCCGCGGCGCTCGCCGCGTGAGCCGCCGGGTTCGGCCTGCAAGATTTCGTCTGGCCTATCTGTCCCTCGCTATACTGCTGCGCTCGCTGCAGCCCGCCGACCCGCGGATTCGTCTGTCCAGACCGGGGCAGGTCCGTTCAACCGGCGGGTTTCGTTCGTAATCGACTGGGAATTGAATCCCGCCCGCCCAATCGAATCCTACCCACCCAATCGAATCCCACATGCCGAAGGACGTCATCCTCACCCCCGAAGGTCTCGAGAAGCTGAAGGACGAGCTGGAGACGCTATCCACCGCGCGTCGCCGCGAGGTCGCCGAACGGATCAAGGAGGCGCGCGAGTTCGGAGACATCTCCGAGAACTCCGAGTATGACGACGCCAAGAACGAGCAGGCGATGCTGGAGAGCAAGATCGCGCAGCTGCAGGAGAAGCTGCGGATGGCGACCGTGATCGACTCCAAGGAGCTCTCGACCGAGGTTGTACAGGTTGGCTCGGTGGTGCACGTCAAAGACGAGAAGACCGGCAAGTCGGTCAAATACACGATCGTCGGCTCCGCCGAGGCTAATCCCGAGGAGAGCAAGCTCTCCAACGAGTCGCCCGTCGGCCGCGCGTTGATCGGCCACAGGCGGGGCGACACCGTCGCCGTGCAGGTGCCCCGCGGGCCGGCGCGCAAGCTGAAGATCACGAAGATCGACGTCGGGCTCAAGTAGCCTGCCCGCATGAGCGGGACCGAGGAGCCCGAGGGGGGCCAACGTCACGGCCTCCCGGAGTTGATCGCCGAGCGGCGCGCCAAGGCCGAGCGCCTGCGTGAGCAAGATCAGAGCGCGTTCCCGCACTCGTTTGCGGACTCCGAGCCGATCGCCGAGGTACTTCCCAGGTACGAGAACCTGGCGCCGGGTGAGGAAACCGACGAGCGCCATCGCGTTGCGGGTCGTATCGCGGCGCGGCGCGGGGCGGGCAAGGCTGCGTTCCTGGATCTCGTCGATCGCACGGGCAAGCTTCAGCTGCACGCGCGCCTGGACGTGCTTGGCGCCGAGCGCTTCGGGCTGTTGACGAGCCTCGACCTGGGCGATCTGATCGGTGTCGACGGCGCCGCCATCCGCAGCCGCCACGGCGAGGTGTCGCTGCGCGTGGAGAGCTTTCAGATCCTCGCCAAGGCGCTGCGCCCACCCCCCGACAAGCACCACGGTCTGGCAGACGTAGAGACGCGCTACCGCCACCGTGAGCTCGATCTGATCGCAAGCGCCGATGTCCGCCGGCTGTTCATCGACCGCGCACGCATCATCTCCGCAGTCCGCGCCCACCTCGACGCGGCCGGCTTCATCGAGGTGGAGACGCCGGTGCTGCAGCCCCTCTACGGCGGCGCCATGGCGCGCCCGTTCACCACCCACCACAACGCGCTCGACCGCGACTTGTATCTGCGGATCGCCACCGAGCTCTACCTCAAGCGCCTGATCGTCGGCGGCCTGGAGCGCGTCTACGAGCTCGGCAAGGACTTCCGCAACGAGGGCGTCTCGCACAAGCACAACCCCGAGTTCACGGTGGTCGAGTGGTACGAGGCCTACGCCGACTACACGGGGGCCGAGGCGCGCACCGAAGCGATCGTGCGCGCGGCCGCCGAGGCCGTTGGCTACACAGGGGCGCTCGACTTCTCGGCGCCGTGGCCGCGCGTCGGGTTCGTCGATGCGATCGAGCAGGGCACAGGCATCGACGTGATGGCATACCCCACCGCTGAGGAGCTGGCGGGCGCGATCCGCGCGCGGGACCTCGACGTCAAGACCAGCGGGCTGTGGTTCGAGATGGCCGACGATCTGCTCTCCAAGTACGTCGAGCCCAGCCTGCATAGGCCCTCGTTCGTGATCGACTACCCGACGGAGATCTCGCCGCTCGCCCGCGAGCACTCCTCCGAGTCGAAGCGTGGGCTCGTGGAGCGCTTCGAGGCTTTCGCCGGCGGAATGGAGATCGCCAACGGCTTCAGCGAGCTGATCGACCCCGACACACAGCGTGCGCGCTTCGCCGCGCAGGAGCGGGTGCAATTGCTCGACGACAGCGACGGCGCGACGATGCCCTACGACGAGGAGTACGTGCAGGCGCTCGAGCAGGGCATGCCCCCGACCGCCGGCGTCGGCCTCGGCATCGACCGGCTGGTGATGCTGCTCACCGGGCGCGACTCGATCCGCGAGGTCGTGCTGTTCCCGGCGATGCGCTCGTAGTGCGGTTCCCCCTGGAGCGCCGGGGGGCCCGTTGGTAGACTGTCCTATGGCGGCGACGGGACCTGGGGGCTCATCTTTCTCGGGGATTGCGACGAAGAGATGGATGGGGCGCACACCCACCCCGGGATCACTGTCCCCGCGGACCGGACCTACACCCAGATCGTAGACGGAGAGGTCGTAACAGCATCATGTTCGAGCGATTCACAGAACGGGCCCGCCAGGTTGTCGTTCTCGCGCAAGAAGAGGCGCGCACGCTCAAGCACAACTACATCGGCACCGAGCACATCCTGCTCGGACTGCTGCGCGAGGAGGAGGGCCTTGCGGCGCGGGTGCTCGAGAGCCTCGATATCACCGTGGAGCGCGTGCGCGCGCAGGTCGTACGGATCGTCGGCTCCGGCGAGGAGGTCACCTCGGGGCAGATCCCGTTCACGCCGCGCGCCAAGAAGGTGCTGGAGCTCGCGCTGCGCGAGGCGCTGTCGCTCGGCCACAACTACATTGGCACCGAGCACATCCTGCTCGGGCTGGTGCGCGAGAACGAGGGCGTCGCCGCCCGCATCCTGCTCGACTTCGACGCCGACTCCGAGAAGATCCGCAACGAGGTGATCCGGATGCTCTCCGGCCCTTCCGGCCGCCGTCAGGGCCAGGGCGCCGGAGCGCCAGGCGCCGCCGCTGGCGCGGGCTCGGGCAGCGGAGCGGAAGGCAAGAAGTCCTCGAAGCTGCTGGATCAGTTCGGGCGCAACCTGACGAAGCTCGCCGCCGAAGGCAAGCTCGACCCCTGTGTCGGGCGCGAGACCGAGATCGAGCGGATCATGCAGATCCTCTCACGGCGCACGAAGAACAACCCGGTGCTGATCGGCGAGCCGGGCGTCGGCAAGACCGCCGTGGTCGAGGGCCTCGCGCAGCGGATCACCAACGCCGACGTGCCGGAGCTGCTCAAGAACAAGCAGATCTACACGCTCGACCTCGCCGCGCTGGTCGCTGGCTCCAAGTACCGGGGCGAGTTCGAGGAGCGCCTGAAGAAGGTGATGAAGGAGATCACCCAGCGCGGGGACATCATCCTGTTCATCGACGAGCTGCACAACCTCGTCGGCGCCGGCGCCGCCGAGGGCGCGATCGACGCCGCCTCGATCCTCAAGCCGGCGCTGGCGCGGGGAGAGTTGCAGACGATCGGCGCGACGACGCTGGACGAGTACCGCAAGTATCTGGAGCGCGACTCCGCCCTGGAGCGCCGCTTCCAGCAGATCCGTGTGGAGGAGCCCTCGATCGACCAGACCGTGGAGATTCTCCAGGGGCTGCGCGACCGCTACGAGCAGCACCACAAGGTGCAGATCACCGACGACGCGCTGCGCGCCGCCGCCGAACTGGCCGACCGCTACATCTCCGATCGCTTCCTGCCCGACAAGGCGATCGACCTGATCGACGAGGCGGCCTCGCGGATGCGGATCAAGTCGATGACCTCCCCGCCCGCCAATCGCGAGCTGGAGGAGGAAATCGAGACCACCAGGCGCGACAAGGAGGCGGCGATCGAGGCGCAGGAGTTCGAGAAGGCCGCGGCGCTGCGCGACCAGGAGCGCAAGCTCACCAACCGCAAGCGCGAGCTCGAGGAGGAGTGGGAAGCCGGCGAGTCGGGCGACCGCCCCGCGATCGGGGAGGAGGAGATCGCCGAAATCGTCTCGATGTGGACCGGCATCCCCGTCTTCAAGCTGACCGAGGCCGAGACGCAGAAGCTGATGCGCATGGAGGACGAACTGCACAAGCGAGTGATTGGTCAGCACCCAGCGATCGAGGTCATCTCGAAGGCGATCCGCCGCTCACGCGCGGGCTTGAAGGACCCCAAGCGTCCGACCGGCTCGTTCATCTTCCTCGGTCCCTCCGGCGTGGGCAAGACCGAGCTGGCGCGCACGCTCGCCGAGTTCCTGTTCGGCGACGAGGACGCGATGGTCAGGATCGACATGTCGGAGTACATGGAGAAGCACGCCGTTTCGCGTCTGGTCGGCTCCCCCCCGGCTACATCGGCTACGACGAGGGCGGCCAGCTCACCGAGGCGGTCAGGCGCAAGCCCTACTGCGTGCTGCTGCTCGACGAGATCGAGAAGGCGCACCCCGACGTCTTCAACATCCTGCTGCAGATCCTCGAGGACGGGCGGCTCACCGACGCGCAGGGGCGCACGGTGGACTTCAGGCACGCAATCGTGATCATGACCTCCAACATCGGCGCCGCCGAGATCGCGCGCAACACGCCGCTGGGCTTCGCGGTGTCCGACGACGAGACGGGGATCACCTACGACGACATGAAGAATCGCATCATGGGCGAGCTGAAGAAGGTGTTCAGACCGGAGTTCCTCAACCGCATCGACGACGTGATCGTCTTCCACAAGCTCGGGAAGGACGAAATCAGGCAGATCGTCGAGCTGCTGCTGCTGCGGATCCGCGAGTCGATGGCTGAACGCGAGCTGCAGCTGGAGCTGACCGATCCAGCCAAGGAACTGCTCGTCGAGAAGGGCTGGGACCCGGCGATGGGCGCCCGCCCGCTGCGGCGTGCGATCCAGCGCTACATCGAGGACCCGCTCGCCGACTTCGTGCTGCGCGAGCAGGTCGTCCCGGGAGCGACGGTTGTGGTCAACCCCGCCGCCGAGGGCGAAGAGGGCGAGGTCAAACTGACGATCGTCAAGCCCAAGAAGCAGAAGACCCCCGTCGGTGTCGGCGCCGGCGCGGAGGCCGGCGGCTCGGCCGGCGGCGAGCTGCCCTCCGGGGACGGGCTCCCTGAGGGCGACGGCGAGGACGACCACGACGTCGTGCCCGATCTGCCCGCCGACGACGCGGGGGAGTAGCCCCCGCAGAGCCGTCCCCGCCGGGCCGTAGTCTGCGAGGGTGCCGCGCGCGCAATCGATCCACGTCTGCTCCCAGTGCGGCTTTCAATCGGCGCGCTGGTATGGGCAGTGCCCCGGCTGCGAGGCGTGGAACACGCTTGTGGAGGAGCGCGCGCCGGCGGTCTCCGCGGGTGCGCAGGGTGGGGGCCGGGGTCGCGGCGGGCGGGCTGGCGGCGCAGGGGGCACGGGAGGCAGAGCCGGCTCCCCGGCGCTCGTGCCGGTGGCGCTCGCCGAGGTCGGGGCGGCACCGGTGGCGCGACTGTCGACCGGCATCGACGAGCTCGACCGGGTGCTCGGCGGGGGCCTAGTGCCGGGCTCGCTGGTGCTGCTCGGAGGGGCGCCGGGGATCGGCAAGTCGACGCTCACCAACATGGTGCTCGGCCACCTCGCCGGGGCGGGCCGGCGCACGCTGTACGTCAGTGCGGAGGAGTCGCCCGAGCAGGTGAGGCTGCGCGCGGAGCGTCTCGATTTGAGCCCCGCCCGCTCCGCCGATCGGCCTTCTCCGAATACCCCCGGCTCGGCTAACACCCCCAATGCGGCTAACACCCCCAGCTCGGCCGGCGACGCTCGCTCGAATGCTCGCGCCGTCCCACGCGGAAGTGGGGCGCTGCAGGTGCCGATCGTGGCCGAGACCGACCTCGACGCGGTGCTTGCGGTGCTCGATGCGCACGCACCCGAGGCGTGTGTGATCGACTCCGTGCAGACCCTCCACGCCGCGGAGCTCTCCGGCGCCCCCGGCTCGGTGGGCCAGGTGCGCGAGGTGGCGGTGCGCGTGATGGAACTCGCGAAGGCGCGCGGAATCGCCACGATCCTCGTGGGGCACGTCACCAAGGACGGCGCGCTCGCGGGCCCACGCGTGCTCGAGCACCTGGTGGATTGCGTGCTGCAGTTCGAAGGCGAGCGCGAGCGGCCCTACCGAGAACTGCGCGCGCTGAAGAACCGCTTCGGCTCGACCAACGAGGCGGGGCTGTTCGAGATGCGCCAGGGCGGCCTCGTCGAGGTGCTGGACGCTTCGGCGCGCTTCGTCGCGCAGGCCACGCGCGCGCCCGGCAGCGTGATGCTGGCGGCGATGGAGGGCTCGCGGCCGCTGCTGGTGGAGGTGCAGGCGCTGGTGGCGCCCTCGGAGCTCGAACAGCCGCGCCGCGTGGCCTCGGGGCTCGATCGCAACCGTTTGGCGCTGGTGCTTGCGATCCTCGCCCGCCATGGCCGCGTCGGCGTGGGCGGCCACGACGTGTTTGTCAACGTGGTCGGCGGTGTGCGCGTCGACGAGCCCGGGGTGGATCTCGCGATCGCCCTCGCCGTCGCCGGCGCGCGTCGCGGCGTGCCGATCGCGGTTGCCAACGGGCCCGCTCCACTGGCGTGCTTCGGCGAGCTGGGCCTCACCGGAGAGCTGCGCTGGGTGGGCCACCCCGAGCGCCGCCTGCAGGAGGCCGCCAGATATGGGCTGCGCGACGTTCTCGCCCCCGCCGGCAGCGGGGCGGGTGCCCGCGAGGTGGGCACCCTGCGGGAGGCGCTCGCGGCGGCGCTGCCACGCGAGGGGCGCGCTCCGGATCGTCCGGTTCGGGCCGCTGCCTGACGCTCCCCCAGGGCGACCCGCTCGAGGAGGAGCTAAATCTAGGCTCAATGCCGTAAAATGCCCGTCGTGGCTCCACGATCCGGCGAAGATTTCGATTCCGAAGCTCGCTCGGAGCCCGGTCTGATGAGGGCGCTGGAGATGGTCGCGCCGGGGACGGCCCTGCGCGAGGGGATGGAGAACATCCTGCACGCACGCACGGGGGGTCTGATCGTGATCGGCGACCCGGAGGAGCTCAGCTTCCTATTCTCGGGGGGGATCAAGCTCGACATCGACTACGCGCCGGCGCTGCTCTATCAGGTGGCGAAGATGGATGGGGCGATCATCCTCAACGCCAACTCGACCAAGATCGCGCTCGCCAACGTCCAGTTGATGCCCGATCCGACGATTCTCACGCTCGAGACTGGCACCCGCCACCGCACCGCGGAGCGCATCTCCAAGCAGACCGACGCGCTCGTGATCGCGATCTCCCAGCGCCGCGAGGTGGTGTCGCTGTACTCGGGTGGCACCAAGTACATCCTCCAGGACATCCCGGTGGTGCTCGCCAAGGCCAACCAGGCGCTCGCCACCCTGGAGAAGTACCGCACCCGCCTCGATCAGGTCTCCACGCGACTCACCGCCCTGGAGTTCGAGGGGGGCGTCACGTTGCACGACGTGCTCACTGTGCTGCAGCGCTCGGAGCTCGTGACGCGCATGGCGGTCGAGATCGAGCGCTACATCGTCGAGCTTGGCACCGAGGGCCGCCTGATCGAGATGCAGCTGGAGGAGACGATGGTCGGCGCCGCCTCCGAAAAGGCGGCGCTCGTGCAGGACTACCTGGCGGGCTACTCCGACGAGGCGTTCGCCTCCGCGCACGAGGAGATGGGACGACTTGGTCATCAGGATCTGCTCGACTTCGGCCGTCTCGCCGAACTGCTCGGGTATGACCGCAAGCTGAACACGCTCGACTATCCGGTCTCGCCGCGGGGACACCGCATCCTGGGGCGTATCCCCAGGCTGCCGAAGCTGGTGGTGGCGGAGATCATCAAGGAGGTCGGGGGTTTGGACGAGCTGCTGGCGGCGACGGACGCCGAGCTCGAGGCGATCGAGGGAGTTGGGGAGATACGCGCGAAGGACATCCGCGAGGGCCTTCGTCGCCTGCAGGAGATCAACCTCGTGGACCGTTATCTGCAGACGTGAACCCAGAGCGAAGGTCACTCCCGACCGGCTCGATCACAAAGGAGGACAGTCATTCCCATTCCCCAGGCAATCGAAGCAGAGTTGATCGAGGATCTCGACGTCGTAAGTGAAGTCGAGTGCATCGAGTTCGAGTTGGGGGACCACGTGGTCTATCCCCATCACGGCGCCGGCAAGGTCCTCAAGAAGGAGGAGATGGAGGTGCTCGGCGAAAGTCGCGAGTACCTCACGATCAAGATCCTGCACAACGACATGACGGTCAAGGTTCCCACGGAGAACGCGGGGATCGCCGGTCTGCGCAGGGTGATCGACGAGGACACCGTGAAGAAGGTGCTGGACGTGCTCCAGGACGAAGTCTCGGACATGCCCAAGAACTGGAATCGCCGGTTCAAGCACAACCGCGACAAGATCAAGACGGGCGACATCTACGAGCTCGCCGAGGTGGTGCGCAACCTCGCGCTGCGCGAGAGCGAAAAGGGGCTCTCCACTGGCGAGAAGCAGATGTTCACGCGCGCCAAGAAGATCCTCGCCTCGGAGTTGATGTACGCGCTCGACAAGGACGAGGACGAGGCCGAAGGCTATCTCGACGAGCTGCTCGCCAACTCGGCGTCGAGCAAGCTGGCGCTGGCCAAGTAACGGGGCTCTCGCGCACGCGGCAGTTGATCCCTGCCGCGTGCGCGACAGTCGGCCCTCAGTCTCCGCCGTGTGGGTGATGACACTCCGCTGTGTGTTCCGCTGCATGGGCAGTCGCGCGCTCGCGTCGGCTCCTCGCAACCCTCTCCCCGTGGGCGTTACCGCGCGATGCTCGCCACGATTTTGAGGTCGCCGTGACGGTTGCGCTGATCGTCGCCGCCGGCAGGGGCGAGCGCTTGGGGAGCGATGGCCCCAAGGCGCTCGTGCCGCTCGCCGGCAGTCCCCTGCTGCAGTGGAGTATCGACGCGCTTCAAGGGGTCGCGTCGATCGACCGAATCGTCGTGGCGCTACCGCCAGATGTGAGCGCTCCGGAGGGCACGATCGGGGTGCCGGGCGGTGAGGTGCGCTCAGAGTCCGTGCGTCTCGCGCTCGCCGCGGCAGGGCCGGGCGACCCGGTGCTGGTGCACGATGCCGCGCGGCCGTTGCTCACGTCTGACCTGGCCGAGCGGGTGATCGCCGCCGCGCTCGTGCAGGGGGTGGATGCTGCGATCGCGGCGGCCCCGGTCACCGACACGATCAAGCGGGTGGCTGAGAGCAAGGAGGATAAGGAGGAGGAGGGGGGGGAGGCTGGGGCTTGCGACGCCGCGGTGGTGGAGACGCTCGACCGCTCGAAGCTGTGGGCGGTTCAGACCCCGCAGGTGTTCCGCCGCGCCGCGCTGGACCGTGCGCTGGACGTCTCCGACGAGGTGCTGGCACAGGCGACCGACGACGCCTGGCTGGTGGAGCGTGCGGGGGGCTGTGTGGTCGTGGTGCACGCGCCCCGCGAGAACCTCAAGGTGACCACTCCGCTCGACCTCGCCCTAGCCGAGTTGTTGATCGCGAGGAGCTCGTCTGCCAGATGACGCGCTGCAGCCAAAGCTGAACGGCGCCGCAGCCAAAGCCGAACCGCGCCGCAGCCAAAGCCGAGCCGCGGTCAAAGCCGAGTCGCGCTGCAGCCAAAGCCGAGTCGCGCCGCGGTCAAAGCCGAGCCGCGGTCAAAGCCGAGCCGCGGTCAAAGCTGAGCCGCGGTCAAAGCCGAGCCGCGGTCAAAGCTGAGCCGCGGTCAAAGCTGAACGGCGGCGTGGGTGTTGATATAAAAAATCCAAAACCCGTGCGCAATCGCGCACGGCTTTCAAAAATTTACATGCAACCCCGTGCTCTGCTGCTTGAATCGCCGCTGAAGTGGCTACCCAACTCGTTGGACCTCGTGCCTGCGAGGGGCCGGACGACTCGATCTCAAGCAATCCGATGCTCACCGACTACCACCTACACCTGCGCCCCGACGAGCTTGACGCGACTGCGGCCGAGTACTTCACCGCTGCCAACGTGGGGCGCTACCGCGAGGTCGCCGAGGAACGCGGGATCGCCGAGCTGGGCGTCTCCGAGCACGTCTACCGCTTCCGCGAGGCGCTCGCGGTGTGGCAGCACCCGCTGTGGCGGGAGTTTGCACGCGACGACCTGGAGGAGTACTGCCGGTTCGTGCGCGAGCACACCGACCTGCGCCTGGGCATCGAGGCCGACTTCATTCTCGGCGGGGAGGACCGCACGGCCAACCTGCTGGATGCGTACGACTTCGACTACGTGGTCGGCTCGGTGCACTTCCTGCGCGACGAGTCGCTCGACATGGAGGAGTACAGCGTGTGGAGCACCACTCGCAGCGCCGAGGAGATCTGGAGGCGCTACTTTCAGACGCTGGGCGAGGCGGCGCGCAGCGGCCTGTTCGACATCCTTGCCCACCCCGACCTCGTGAAGGTGTGGGGTCCGGACCGCCCCCGCCCGGAGGGGGACCCGCGCCGTTACTACGAGCTCGCGATCGAGGGCATCGCGGAGTCGGGCATCGCGGTGGAGGTGTCCACGGCGGGGCTGCGCAAGCGCGCGCGGGAGATGTACCCGGCGCCGGCCTTCCTCGAGATGTGCGTGGAGGCGGGTGTCCCGGTCGCGCTCTCGAGCGACGCCCACCGCCCGCAGGACGTGGGGGCCGACTACGAGCAGGCGCTGGAGCTGCTGGAGCGCGTGGGCGTGCGCGAGGTGTGCCTGTTCGAGCACCGCGCCCGTCGCCTGGAGCCGATCGGCGCGGGTGTGCGATGAGCCTCAGTGGGATTGGCTACGACTGCCATCGCTTCGCCGCGGGACGGCGGTTGGTGCTCGGCGGCGTGGAGATTCCGCACGAGCTCGGTCTGGAGGGACACTCCGACGCGGATGTGCTCACCCACGCGGTGATCGACGCACTGCTCGGAGCCGCCGGGCTGGGGGACATCGGCGAGCACTTTCCCGACACCGACGAGCGCTTCCGCGAGGCCGATTCGCTCGAGCTGCTGGAGACAGTCCTGACGACTGTGGTTGCGTCGGGCTTCGAAGTCGAGAACGTCGACTGTACGGTGCTCATGGAGGACCCCAGGCTCGGGCCGCACCGTCAGGAGATCCGCGAGCGTCTCGCTCTGGCGCTGAATCTGCCGGTGGGGCGCGTCAACATAAAGGCGACCACCGGCGAGGGCATGGGCTTCGTCGGCCGCGGCGAGGGCGTCGCGGCGCTGGCCGTGGCTAGCCTGAGCGCTCGCTAGCCCTGCCGTCATGGGCTCGAACGCGCATCCTCGCGCCGTCCGGCTGGACCTGCCGCTCCGCTAGGGTTGGCGCGCGATGCGCGAGATCCGCCTGCACGACACCCGCAGTGGCGAGCTGCTGCCGCTGCGTCCGCGCGACCCCGGCCGGGTCGGCATCTATGCATGCGGGCCCACGGTGTACAGCCGTATCCACATCGGCAACGCTCGCCCGTTCGTGGTGTTCAGCCTGTTGCGGCGCTTCTTGGAGCATGAGGGCCTCGACGTCACGCTGGTTGTGAATATCACCGACGTCAACGACAAGATCTACAACGCCGCGCGTACGCGTGTGGCCTCACGCACCGATGCAAAAGAGGGCCGGTCGGATGAGGGGGAGAATGGCCGGAAGATCGACAGCGTCTCCCTTGCGGCGGAGATGACCCACCATTATGTCGCCGACACCGACGCCCTCGGCCTTGGCCGCCCCGACCACGAGCCGCTGGCCTCGGAGACGATGGGGCCGATCGTCGACTACATCGCCGCTCTGATCGAGTCCGGGCATGCCTATCCGGTGGACGGCGACGTCTACTTTCGGGTGCGCTCGGACGAGGGCTACGGCAGCCTCTCCCATCGCCGTCTCGACGACATGGATCAAGGTGAGGGTGTGGACGGCGCCGAGCGCAAGCACGACCCGCTCGACTTCGCGCTGTGGAAGGCGCACAAGCCCGGCGAGGACACCGTGTGGGAGTCGCCCTGGGGGCCGGGTCGCCCTGGCTGGCACATCGAGTGCTCGGCGATGGCTGAGAGCCTGCTCGGGGTGGGCTTCGACATCCACGGCGGGGGCTCCGACCTGGTGTTCCCCCACCACGAGAACGAGGCGGCCCAGACGCGCGCCGCGCGCGGCGCTGAGCTTGCCCGGATCTGGATGCACAACGGCATGATCCAGTTCACCGGCGAGAAGATGGCCAAGTCGGTCGGCAACATCGCGCTGCTGCACGAGGTGCTCGAGCGGTGGGGGCGCGACGCGGTGATCGTGTATCTCATCGGCGGCCACTACCGCCAGCCGCTGGCGTTCGGCGAGGCGGAGCTCCAGGACGCCGATCGCCGCGTCCACCGCATCCGCGACGCCCTGCGCCGGCTTGGGGCGGGCGGTCCGAGCCCCGCCGACATGGCGCACCACAGAGATGCCTTCTTCGCCGCGCTCGCCGACGACTTCAACACCCCGCGGGCGCTTGCATCCCTGTTCGAGTGGGTACGGGAGGCCAACCGCCGGGGTGAGGGTGTCGTCGGTGACAGTGACCTGCGCGAGATGCTCGATGTGCTCGGCATGGGAGAGCTGCTGCCACTGGCAGCCACCGGCAGCGTTGAGGCGATCGATCCGGAGGCCGTGGCGCTGCTGGCCTCGCGCGAGCAAGCCCGTCGCGAGCGCGACTTCGAGCGGGCCGATCGCCTGCGCGAGGAGATCAGGGCGCGCGGATGGGAGATCAGAGACGGCTCCGAAGGTCCCGAGCTGGTACCCCTCTCACGGTGATCCTCTATGGCCGCAACCCCGTGATGGAGGCCCTGCGCGGGCGTCGCGCGCACACGGTGGGGCAGGTGTGGGCGACCACCGGCGCTGCTCGGGAGCCGTGGTTGGAGGGAGTGGCGGTGCGGACAGCCACCACCGAGGAGATCGCTCGGCGCTGCGGCTCGGGCGCCCACCAGGGAATCTGCGCGGAGGTCGGGGGCTACCCTTACGTTTCCGCTGACGAGCTGCTCATGAGTCGTGGCTGCGGCGACGCTGGGGGGCATCCCGCCGGCGACCTCGGCGACCTCGGCGACAGTCCCGATAGCGCCCGTGGCGGCCCGGGTTCTCGAGGTTCCGGTGGCGCCGGTGGGGAAGACGACCCCCTGATCGTGGCGCTGGACCAGGTGCAAGACCCCCAGAACCTCGGCTCGATCTGCCGCACCGCGGAGTGCGTGGGGGCCACGGGGGTGGTGATCCCCGAGCGCCGCGCCGCCGAGGTCACCCCCGCGGTGTGCAAGGCATCCGCCGGCGCCGTCGAGCACCTGCGGGTGGCGCGCGTGCGCAACCTTGCCGACTTCCTCGGCATGGCCCAAAAGGCGGGCTGCTGGTCCTACGGCGCAAGCGCCGGCGCCGTCACGCCCTACCACCGCCCCGACTACCGCGGTGGGGTGGTGCTGGTGCTCGGCAGCGAGGGCCACGGTTTGCGCCCCCGTGTGGCGGGGGCGTGTGACGAGCTGATCGCGCTGCCGCTTTTGGGGCGGATCGAGTCGGCCGGTGTGGCCGCCGCCGCGGCGGCGATCATGTACGAGATCTTGCACAATCGCCGTCGCGCTCTTGACAACGTGTCATAACTGTGCGACGCTCGCGTCTGTAACGCTGAACCTAAGCTTTAGCTGTAGCTGATTCGCCGTGTTGGTGGCGTAGTAGTTGCCTTGCCGAAGTGCCCAAAGTTTATTTCGAATAGTCGTTGGCGCCGGGGGAGGAGTGCGCCACTGAGCGATCCGGGCTGCTCGCAGCCTGAGAAAGGTCTAGCTCGTGGCACGTATCTCCCGTAACCCTCAATCTGAGGTCAAGGTTGACGATGGTTTCCTGATCGCCCTCGCAAAGCAGGGCGACCGCGGCGCCTACGACCGTCTGGTGCGCCGCTACCACGGCTTCGTGCGGTTGAAGGCCTCCTCCTACTTCCTTGCCGGAGGGGATTCCGACGACCTCATTCAGGAGGGCCTCGTCGGCCTCTACAAGGCGATCCGCGATTTTCGCACCGACCGCGAGTCGAGCTTTCGCAACTTCGCCGAGCTGTGCATCACCCGCCAGATCATCACCGCCGTGAAGACGGCCACACGCAACAAGCACACGCCGCTCAACCAGTACGTATCCTTCTCCGCCACGCCCGCCGGGGGTGGGGAAGACGTGCCCACGCTCGACCAGGTGCTGCCCGGTCCCGCGGTGCACGACCCCGCCAACCAGGTGATTTCATCCGAGGAGCTGCGCTCGCTGGTGGGCTGCCTCTCCACTGCCCTGTCGGAGCTCGAGAGCCGCGTGCTTTCGCTCTACCTGGACGGCTGCTCCTACGAGCAGGTGGGGGAGCATCTGGCCTGCGACACCAAGACCGTGGACAACGCCTTGCAGCGGGTCAAGCGCAAGGTGGGCGCGCATCTGGACTCGCGGGCGGTCGCGGCGTAGTCCCGCCCCCGCTCTCGGTCCCTCTCCCGGCTGCCGGTTGTCGTCCTTCGTGGCATCTGGCGATGACCGCCAACGACCGAGGCCGCCCGTGGGCGGCCTCGGCGTGAGCAGGCTGGTGGCGTGCTGCCGGCGCTACCGGTGGTGGTGATGCCCGCGAGGAGCTTCTTCGGCTTTTGCTTCGCCTTTTCGGCTGCCCCGTTCTTCGCCTTCACCGTTGCCCCGTTCTTCGCCTTCCTTTTCCACTTCGGTGGAGTTGGTCGATCCTTCCGAGGGGGTCGATGAGTTGCCCGGGGCTTCTTTCAAAGCCGCGGCCGGCGCCGGGCTCACGTCGATCGTGAACGTTGGGCTCGCGGTGCCCCCGTTGTCGGGGCCACCGGGGATGTACACGCGGAAGACGTCGGTCCCCACGCTGAACACCTGGTAGGGGATCGAGAACGTGGCTTCCGGAGTGACCCGGCCCACGCGCACAACGTGGAAGCCCGTGCCGGAGGCGTTCTCGCGCTGCAGGTAGATCAGGTGGCCGGGGTGACTCGGCGTGGGGGCGACTTTGCCCGAGAAGGTCACCACCTGTCCCTCCATCACCGACGTAGCCGATGCTTCGGCGGTGAGCACATACCTCACGCCCTCGAACAGCGCCGCCGAGGTCTTGCCGTCGCCCTGCACCTTGTAGTAGGTGCTGTTGATGGGCGTCTGCGCGGGGAAGGTGTACGCGCCGCTGCTGCTGGTGCTCACCTGGGCGACCGGCGCGAAGCCGTGCTGGTGGAGGGTGCGTGACAGCAGCGTTACGGGCTGGCTGGTGGTTGCGCCCGCAAGCGTTCCGCCGATGACCACCGACTGTCCGTAGAGGATCGGATCGGGGGTCGCTTCGATCGTCAGTTCATTGTTCTGCGTCTGCGAGATCTCATAGGTGAGCGGGCTCGACGTTTCAGGGACGTTGCGGCCCTGGCTGAGCACCAGCACGCGCAGGTTGGCGTCGCCGGGGACGAGGAAGGTGTGGGGGATCGCATAGCCGCCCCCGGCTTCCACCACGCCGAAGTCGATCCTGTGCCATTCGTTGCCGGTGAGCGCGTCCTGGCGCTGGAGCACTACGCGCGCGCCGATGTCGGCCGGAGTGACCTCGCCGGTGAACGTGACTTTGTTGGCGACTCCCGTCAGAATCTGGGTGCCTTCCGGCGGCCCTTCCAACGTCACCTGAGGGGCGACGCGGATGCTTCTGTTGACGCTCTCCGCGCCGTGAGAGCTCACATGCCACACGCCGCTGTTTTCCACGACGCTGCCGGTGAGCTGGAACTGGTAGGCGCCGCCGGCGCCGGTGGTCGTGGTGCCCTCGAGGGTGAACCCGGGGACGCCGGGGACACGACGGAAGAGCCTCACGGTCTTGCCTTCCGTGCCCACGTCGCGGCGGCATGCGAGCTGGCCGAAGAGGGTGGCCGATTCTCCCGCGGTGATGCGCACGGGGCCATGAATGGTCACCCGGCAGCGGCCGCCCGGGCTGGGGTGAAAGAACGCGGTCGCTCCCGTCGCAAACAGCGCCAGCGACGAGACTGCAACCGCGCACGCCAAAGCGATACCTCTCAGGCGCATGTGATCCTCCTCCTTCGAGTGGATGGTCGTCGACTATTCAGGTGGGCCTGCCCCGCTCGGTCCCGATCTCCCCGGTTGTGGCCGATCCCGCCGGGCTGTGCGGCTTGCGCTCCCGGTTTATCTGTGCTTTACGCCCCCAATAACCCGACTGTCTCGCGATCGATGCGGTGTCTCGTCTCATGAAGTTTGGGCATCGTCGCTTGGGGTTGTGGCTGGGCAGCGCGAGGTTGGTGGTGCGGCTGCTCGAGCTGTGTGTGGCTGCGTGAAGTTCGCGGCGCTGCACGAGCTGTGTGGCTGCGTAAAGTTCGCGGCGCTGCACGAGCTGTGTGGCTGCGTAAAGTTCGCGGCGCTGCACGAGTTGTGTGTGGCTGCGTGAAGTTTGCGGCGCGGCGGTGTCTTAAGTGTGTCCGCTGGCAATACCAGGCATAAGCGCGGAAATCCGCTCTCGGGCTCGCTGATGGCGCTCCATCCTCCGTTGGCGGGACGAGTTCCGCGTCAGGCGCCCCTCCCCACGGGGCGGGACAAGGTTTCGGGGCGGCCCATCCTGGCGGGCCGCCCCGAGCCGTCTCTGGGCTGCGTCATCGGCTTATCCCACACATCCGACTCTTCCGTGTTTTTTCGTTGATCTACGTGAAGAACGGTCGTGGTGGGCGTCTAACATGTCGTAAGGATGGTTGGGCGCTTGCCGCCGCCAGGGTCTACCGGCCTTGGGGAGCCGTCAAGGTGCCCATGGTGTGCCATGAGTCCAGGAATCCCTACCCGTCTGCTGGCGACTCAGTCGGATGAGCGGCTGCTCGCGTTGGTCCGCGAGGGCCATGAGCGCGCGTTCGAGGCGCTCGTGCATCGCTATCGCAAGCCCCTGCTCGGCTACTGCCGGCGCTTGCGGCTGTCTGATGCTCGTGCCGAGGAAATCGTCCAGCTCGCGCTGCTGAAGACCTGGATCGCCGTGCGGGAGGGCGCCGAGGTGCGCGAGCTCAAAGCGTGGCTGTACCGGGTGGTGCACAACACTGCCGTCAACGCGCTGCGCGACTCCGCCCACGACGGCGAGCCGTTTGCGGACCCGGCGTATGCGCTGGAAGCTCGCCCATCCCACCAGCCCGCGGAGGACTCGCAGCTCGATCGAAGGCTGGCGATGCGCGAGGCGCTCGCCGAGGTCGCGGCGCTGCCCCCGCTGCAGCGCGAGGTGATCGTCCGCACCGCCGTCGCGGGCCACAGCCATGAGCAGGTTGCCAGCGACCTGGGGATCACCAACGGCGCCGTGCGTGGTCTGCTCTATCGCGCGCGCACCACGCTGCGCACCGCCATCACCGTGCTCACCCCACCGCAGCTGCTCGGCTGGCTGGCGGGCCGCTCCGACCAGGGCGGCCCTGCACCCGAACGGCTGGCCGAACTCGCGGGCGGCGGGGGAGCGGTCGGCATCGGGGGAGCGGCGGGCGTGGGCGGTCTGCTGGTGAAGGGAGGCGTGGTGGCGCTCACCGTCGGCACCGTGATCACGGGCGCCGCGGTGGTGCACCTCAGCGCGTCCACCCACCACGGCCACGCGCACCCGCTGGTTGCCGTGGCGGCGCCTGCGCGCGGCGTCGATGCAGGCTCCACCACTAGCTCAACCGTGGGCGCCGCGGTCGGCGTACATTCGCAGGGCGGCGACAGCGGGCTCTCCGACGCCGCCGGTGCGCGTCGCGGCGTCTCCGGGCGCCATGCCGGGAGTCGCACGGGCGCCAATGTCCGCACGAAGACCGATGCTGCCGGCGGGGGCACCGCCGGTGCTCCCATCTCTTCCGGTGGCAACCACGCGCCACGATCCACGACGCGGGTCACCGGCGACGCGCACAACGACGCTTCGGCGAAGGCGCCGGCTGTGCAGAGTCCCGCGCCCGGCTCGACCTCGGGGTCCGATCAAACCGGCGCGGGGTCCAGCCCAAGCGGTGGTTCGGGTCAGGGCGGCGAAGCGGGCACGGGATCGAGCGGACCCGTGGGCTCCGCCGCGGGCAACGGCTCCCCCGGGGGCACGGACGCGAATGGCTCTTCGGGAGGTTCCTCGGAAGGGGGCGCCTCCGGCGGCGGTCAGTCGGGCGCCGGGTCCGGTACGGGATCCGGTTCGGGCGCTGGCGCCGAATCCTCTGGCTCGGGCAGCTCGGAAGGCACGAGCAGCGGCGGTTCATCGAGCGGGTCGAGCGGTTCCAGCTCGGAATCTTCGGGCAGCGAACAGTCGGGCTCGCTGGTGGGGACGGTCGTGCACGAAGTCGGCAGCGTCCTCGAACACCTGCTGCACTGAGGGCGATGCCCCCGATGGGTGTCCCTCCGATCGGTTCCACGTCGAGGACCCGCCCCGCCCGCAGGCCGTAGGATTGCTCACGCGATGGCGAGTGCCGATGAGATGTTGAGCGTGGCGGGGCAGCGTGCGCGAGAGCTGGCGGTACCCGAGCTGAGCTCGCGGCCGCGGCGGAAGGTGGCTGTGCTCACCTGCATGGACACACGGATCGATCCCCTCTCGATGCTCGGCCTGGAGCGCGGCGAGGCGCACATCGTCCGCAACGCCGGCGGTCTCGTCACCGACGACGCGATCCGCTCGCTGAGCGCCTCTCAGCGCCTGCTGGGCACCGAGGAGATCGTCGTGGTGATGCACGAGAGCTGCGGGCTGTGCGGCGCCTCGGAGGACGAGTTCGCGCGAGCGCTTGCTGCCGACGGCTCGCTGCCGACGTGGCGGCTTGGCGCCTTCCACGACCTCGAGGCGACCCTGCGCCAGGGTCTCGCCCGTCTGCGCTCCAGTCCCGAGCTGCCCGCGCGCGAGCAGATCCGCGGCTTGGTCTTCGATCCCGCGAGCGGGGCGCTGCGCGAGCCTGAGATTACCTCGAGCGGTGGGCTGGGTGGCGCGTCGGCCGGTGCGTGAACGCGACGGCGTCGGGGTAGGTTGCAGGTAGTGGGTCGGGTTCTGGTCATCGGAGGCGGACACAACGGCCTTGTGGCAGCGATCCATCTTGCTGTACACGGCCTCGACGTGATCGTGCTCGAGCACGCGCCCCAGCCCGGCGGCGCGACTGTCTCCACGCAGCTCACGCTCCCCGGCTTCGTACATGACCATTGCGCTGCCTTCGTGCCAATGGCCGCCGCGTCTTCGGCAATCCGAGAGCTTGACTTGGAGCGCGAGGGCCTCAGTTGGATAGACCCTCCACACGTGCTCGCGCATCCGTTCGCTGACGGCAGCGCGATTGCATTGCACCGCAGCGTGGAGGCGACGGTTGATTCGCTCGGCCCGGCTGGCCCGGGCTGGGCGGCAGCGATGAAGCAGATGCTGCCGTTCGCAGATCCCCTCGTCCAGAGCGTGCTCTCGCCGCTGCCGCCGCTTCGGCCCGCGCTGCGGCTGGCAGGAGGGCTGCGTGGCGAGCTGGTGGAGTGGACCCGCAAACTGCTCGGCTCGGTCGAAGCGCTCGGCCTTGACCTGTTTGACGGCGATAAGCGTGCTGCAGCGTGGCTCTCGGGCTCTGCGCAACACTCCGGGCTGCCTCCCTCCACCACGCTCAGCGGTGCGTTCGGCTTTCTCCTTCAGCTGATGGGGCACAGCCACGGCTGGCCGCTGCCACGGGGAGGGATGGGCGAGCTCGCGAAGGCGCTCCTGCGGCGCGCCGAGCGAGAGGGCGTGACGATCCGCTGCTCGGCGACAGTCCGTCAGCTGCTTGTGAGCCGCGGTCGGGTGGCCGGCGTGCGGCTGGAGGATGGCGAGCAGATCGCGGCCGAGGCAGTCATCTCGACGGTCAGTGCGGGCGTTCTCGCGCGACTGGTGCCGGACACCGCGTTGCCGCATGGTCTGGAGCGCCGGCTGCGACGCTGGAGGTACGGAACAGGTGCGTTCAAGCTCGACTACGCGCTTTCAGCGCCCGTGCCCTGGGCTGCCGCGGAGGCCCGCGAGGCGGCCGTCGTCCACGTCGGTGGCGAGCTGCACGAGCTGACCGCGGCCGCCCAAGCTGGCGCTCGCGGCGAGATGCCGCCACGGCCGGCGCTCGTCGTCGGACAGCAATCGCTGTATGACTCCTCGCGTGCGCCCGCGGGCCAACACACCCTCTATGTCTACGCACACGTGCCTCCCAAGCACAGCGAGGGCGACGAGTACGTCGCCGAGTTGATCGAGCAGCAGCTCGAGCGCTTCGCGCCCGGCTTCGGGGGGGTGGTGCAGGCACGGGCGATGCGCACCTTGGCCCAGACCGAGCGGGAGAACCCCAGTCTCGTCGGCGGGGATCTCGGCGGCGGCTCCTACGAGCTCGATCAGCAGCTCGTCTTTCGCCCTACTCCGCAGCTCTCGCGTTACTGGACACCGCTGAGGGGGCTCTTCGTCGCTGGCGCATCCACGCACCCGGGTGGCGCGGTGCATGGCATCAGCGGCCGTGGGGCAGCGTGCGCGCTGCTGCGTGAGAGCCGGCTATTGCCGTGGCGCCGCGCCCCTGCTCGTCGTCGCGGCCGCTAGCTCGCCGCCGGCCCGCTACGGCCCGTGACGTGGCCCTCGGCGCCGCTGTCACGCGGCGGCAGAAAGCCGCTGGGGATCGGCTCGGCCCCTTCCGACAGGGCCCTCAGTCGCCGGAGGGACGCGTTGTTACGCATCCGCACCAGGGGATCGGTGAGGGGGTTGAAGAGAAGCCGGCTTCGCGCATCGGCGGCGATCTCGTCCATGCTCACGTGCGTGCCTTTGCCGATCGGCTGCAGCCGAAGCGTCACGTCAGCCCTTGAGAGCAGACGAGCCTTGACGAGCAGTCTCAGCAGCCGAGGCGCCTCGCACTCCATCACCTGGGAGTGATCGGAGAGCACGATCGGCCAGATCCCGACCGTGTGGTCGAAGCTGGTCCCCACTGCGGGCCAGTCCGGGTCTGCGCGCCGGATCTCCCTCGAGCCGACTACCCAACGGGCGAACGATCGCGGTTCGGATAGCACCGCAAACACCCGCTCTGGCGGCGCGTCCATGTGGATCTCGTTGTGCGCCATGTCTCAGTTATGCCCGCTGGCGTTCACCGTAAACTGTAGGTTGGGTCATATTGGAGCTGCGCAGTGTCCGCGGTCCTGGCGGACGCTGGGCAGAGAGGATCGCGACGACGATGAAATGGCGCAGAAGGATCTCACGCTTGCTGGTAGTCAGCCTATCGAGGTGGGCTTGGCGGCACCGGCGCTGGGCATGGCGGCACCGGCGGGTGGCTTGGCCGCATCGACGCCGACGTTGAGCGCGGGGCACCTCCGCCAAGTTGCCCGAGCCTGTAAAAACATGAGCTTTTCGGATCCCGACGCCATGCGATGGGGTTCCCGGAGCGACCGACAATGCGCGTCCTGACGTGGAATCTTTTTCATGGTCGCTCGCTGCCGCCCGCGGGGCGTGCGCTGGCCGCGGAGTTCGCCGTGCGGCTCGAGGGGTGGGAGTGGGACGTGGCGCTGTTGCAGGAGGTTCCGCCATGGTGGCCGCTGCTGCTCGGGCGCTCTGCGGGGGCGGAGCAGTGTGCGGCCCTGACCTCGCGGAACGCTGGCCTCAGGTTGCGCCGCGCGCTCGCCGAGCGCTGGCCGGACTTGATCAAGTCGAACAGTGGCAGCTGCAATGCGATCCTTGCTCGGAGAACGATCGCCGAACACCACGCCGTACGTCTGCGCATCTGGCCGGAGCGACGCGTGGCGCAGCTTGCGAGGCTTCGCGACGGGACATGCTTGGTGAACTTCCACGGAAGTGTGCGCGTGGCTCTCGCCGAAGCGGAGCTGGAGCGCCTGTGGGAGTTCGCGCTCGCATGGGCGGGCGAGGCGCCCTTGATCGTCGGAGGCGACTTGAACCTGCGCTCGCCCCGCGCTCCAGACAGCTCCATTGTCCATGTCGCGCGCCGGGACGTCGATCATCTTTTCGTGCGTGGGCTTGAGCTGTCCACCGAGGCGGACCTGCTCGACCGCCGCATCGTTCTACATGAAGATCAGCCGGTCGTACTGTCAGACCATGTGCCGCTCATGGTGAGCCTCCGCGAGGCTTAAGGCCAGTCTGTGCCACTCTGCGACGCCACCCGGCGTCTTGTTGCTGCTCGTTTAGTGTCTGCCCCTTCTCTTATTTTGCCGGCTGGAGGTTTTTGCGTGAGTGGAGGTTGGACGCTCGGCAGCCGAGATCTCCTGCTTGGCCACCGCCTTCGTCAGGCGCGGTATCTCCTTCTCCAAAAACGCCCGCATCCGCTCCTCCTCGCGACGAATAGTGCGAGCAAGGCGTTGAGTTTCCTTGTCGCCGAGCGTCTCGGCCAGTGTCTCGATCGCCGTGTAGGTGGCGATCTCCTCAGACTCGCTTGTGTACTCGGTCTTTGCGTTCTTGAGCTGCTTCTCCTGCTCACCGGTTCCCCGCAAGGCATGTAGTGGGCCCTGAGCCAACGCGACCGCTTTTTGAGCGCCGCTCAACACGGCCTGGGCCGCCTCGGCAATGGGCTCGGGCCCCGGCGCCGACACCGTCTCGGCAGTCCCACCGAGCTGCTTGATGCGCAGCTTGACTTCGCGTCCATGACGCTTGGTATCTGAAAGATGCTCCTTCAGGCGCTTCTTGTAGGTCGTCTTGACGGTCATTGCGATATGCGCCTGCAGGGCCGTATCCAGACGCTTCTCCAGACCGTACGCCTCATTCAGATACTGGATCAGCTTGGCATTACCGGCAGATAGTCCGGCCATTTCGATCTCCCCCTAGATGCGGCTTCGTCAACCGCGGTAGGGACCCATGAACAGCAGCACTACCACAATGAGAAGTAGAAAAATGAGCGGGCTTATGAAAGCGCCCCCTGCGAGGCTGAGAACGATCAAAGCGATGAGGAGGAGCAGAAGCAAATCCATGACAGTCCCTTCATTTGATATTTCTACGGTTGCGTACCAACTAATTCGCGAGGATGTGCGTCGGAGGTTGCTCGCAGCGCATTTATAGGAGCTCGTTGCCTGTGAGCACGTACAGGAACGGGACAAACGGAACGATTGCAGCGACCGCCCAGGCGATGCGTCCAAGGAGGCTGAGGTCGCTGCGTCCGATCAGCCTGAGCCAGATCAGGATCACGGCGATCGGATGCAGGACGCACAGGATGAGTTCTAGGAGTTTCTTCATGCGAGTCTTACTTATTCCTCCAGCTCGTTCGCGTCCTCACGTCCTGCTAGGTCTTGGCGAGCTCTCGATCAGAGGCATCGATGACACCTGATCGGTTCTTGTGGGAGCGCTCGTAAGAGCGCACTCGTGCAGTGCGGTCCTCGTCGTCCTCATGCAGCACCGTGCGGATCTCGCTCACGCCGAGCTCGTCATATCCCGGCCACGGCTCATCGCTGCGCAGGCTGGTAATCCGGCTCAGGATGGTCGTGCGATTTTCATTCTTGCGCTCATAGGAGTCGATCTTCGCGAGGTCTATCTGGGAAAGGGCGGCAAGCTGCTCGATGATCTCGGCAGCGGTCAGCTTGTCGTAGCTCGCAATAGCCAGGTCTTTCTCCGTAGCCATCGCTCCCTTGATCTGGCCCTCCGCTTGTGCGACTCCTGGCACCTTGCGCGTCTGGCGAGCGCCGCGCTTTGCGCCTGCGGCGGCTTCACGCGAGGTCTTTTTCACCTTCTCGGATGCGGCGCGGGCGGCGTCGGCGGCGCCGGTCTTGGTGATGTCGTAAGAGGGGTTTCCGTGGATCTCAGACTGTACGACTGCCTCGGTGAGCTTAGGGATCTCTGCCAGAACACGCTTGAGCATCCTCTGCTCATCAGCCAGAATGGAGCTCGCGAGAGCCTGCGTATCTTTGTCGCCTACAGAGCTCGCGAGACGCTCGATCGCGGTGTAGGTCGCGATCTCCAGTGCCTCGGTCGCGCACGCGTCCTTCGCGTTCTTGAGAACCTTCTCCTCGCCCCCCGAGCCACGCACGAGATCGAGCGGTGCCTTCCCCAGGGCGAGTGCCTGCCCAAGGAGTCCCTGGATGAGTCCTACCCCGAGATCTACTGGGTTGCGACCTCGCCCGAGCTCGCCTAGCCGGCGCTGCACTCGAGACGCGTGGTCACGCGTCTCTTCGAGATGGGATTCGAGCCCCTCGCGGTAGCTTCCCCTAGGGGTCATCGCGATCTGCGACCGCAGCACGCTTACCAGCGCCTGCTCTGTCGCGTGCGCCTCGTTTAGGTACTGTGCGATCTTCTGTTCAGCGTTATCCATGATCTCCATCTTTCTTTTTCTCCATCTTCTTTTGAAGGGTTGCGTCTGCGTGGCGCCGGGGATCTGCTGCGGCGGCCCCCTCGCGCACAGTCTCGGAATGGGGCTTGCTGAGATAGGCCATCGCGACCCCCGACTTCATCCCGTAGCCCACGACGTCTATGAGGCGCACAGCAATATGTGGGCCGGTCAAGTCCCTCTTTGTCTACCCTGGGCCCGGTAGAGCCAAACGTGAGCCTGCGAGATGACGCGATGTTGGTGGTGCTCCGGTCGCGCGCATCAGTTGGCACGGGACGGCTGTCGCCCAGAACGACGACAAGGTCTGAGTAGCGGCGAGGCAAGCGCTCTTGCATCTCCACAAGTGAGCGTGTGGCGCCCACACGAGAGGAGAGCCGACGGCCGGGATCGAACCGGCGACCCCCGGTTTACAAAACCGGTGCTCTGCCAGCTGAGCTACGTCGGCATGGCAGTCGCATCGTACCGATTGGGGAGCATCCGGTTTGCATCGCCCGTGGACGGCCGCACCTCGCGATGCTCCCAGCGTTGAGGCACGGCCCCGCGCGGCTCACGACTCCTCTGGCGGACGACGCTCCCGCTTGCGCTCGCTGCCCCGGCGCTTGGCGGCTAGGCGGCGCTCTCGCGAGGCGGCGGTGGGACGGGTGGCGCGGCGGCGCTTGGGCGTGGCGAGCGCTCGCGCGAGCCGTTCGCTAAGGCGGGTGAGGGCCAGCTCGCGGTTGCGTGCCTGCGAGCGCCCGTCCTGGGAGATGGCCGCCACGCGCGGGCCCACCCGCGCCAGCACCCGCTCCCGCTGGGCGTCGGTGAGCGTGGGGGAGGCGAGCACGTCGAAGCTGGCTTCCACGCGGGAGGCGGTGACGTTGGCGTGCTGGCCGCCCGGGCCGGAGGAGCGGCTGGCGCGCACCGTCACCTCCGCGAGTGGGATCGCGAGCTCGGCGGTGATCCGCAGTAGCCCGTGGGGGCGTTCCTCAGGTTGGGTCACGTGGCCAAATCTACGTGACTTCTGTGCCGCAGCCGACCGCGCCGGTGTCGCTGAGGCCGACCGGCCTCGGTGTGTCGCAATGGACGCCGGAGCGCTGGTGCCGACCGGCCTTGATGCGTCGCGGTGAACACGGGGGTGCGCCGGCGCCGACCGCCCCAATGCGAAGCGGCGGCCGGGGACGTGGCGCTCTGCGCCAACGTCCTCAGTGCGACGCCGCGGATACGGTGACGGGGAGCGTGCCGACTCTGCGCCACGCCCCCGTCGTCCCGGTCAGCCTCCATTCGGCGATGGTGTAGACGTGGACGGCCAGCGCGTCGATTTCGCCCGCATCGCTCAGCGCCACCGTCGCCGTGCCTGCGGGCGGGCGTGGGGTTGCGCGCCAGGGGGTGGCTGGGGCGCCGATCCGCAGGCGAGTCCCGTGGGGGGTACTCACCAGGAGGAATGTGCGTTCGTGCGGTGCCGGGCCGGCGGCGATCAGATCTTCATGGGCACCCATCACCAGCGGTGGGGACTCGGCCCAGCGGTGGCCACCATCGGCGCTCCACGCGGCGAGGAGCGTGTTCTGTGAAGCGGAGGGGAAGTCCACCAGCGTGAGCGTCGCCGTGCCGGTGGTCGTCAGTGAGATCACCCGGCTGGGGTCGCCCCGCAGCGCGGCGGGAGTCGGCGGCGCCGACTCCCGCCAGCTGCCGTAAGCGTAGGCGTACTCGCCGATCTGCCCGGCTTGGGTGCAGGTGCCGCCGGCCAGCACTCCTTCCGGTGAGGTGCCGGCGATCGCGTCGATGCTCGCCAGCCCGCAGCTGTGTGCGACCGGAAGGGTGGCGAGCGCTCGGGCGGCGGTGAGGGTGCGCCATTCACCACTGCCTGGCGCGCTGCTTTGGACGATTTCGCCGCTGCCTTTGGCGAGCAGCGCATAGCCCATGCCACTGGAGCTCAGTGCGAGCGAGTCGGGGACGCTCGTGAGCGCGCTGGGGAGGAGAGCGGGCGTCCAGGTGGCGCCGCCGTCGGTAGTGAGCGCCAGCGGGGAGAAGTGGAGGTTGTAGCTCGGTAGAAACCCGGCGAGCAGCGTGCGTCCCGCCGCGGCGATCGCGAGGCCGCCGTTGTCCTGCACGCCCGGTGGCGTCACGAGCGTCCAGTGCGAGCTGCCCGCACCCCGGTGGAGCAGCTCCCAGAAATGTTCTTCGCCCGAGCTCGCACCCGCCGGGAGCAGAGCCCAGCTGCCGGCGGCGCTCGGCAGCGATGTCGCCAGAGGGGTCGAGAGCGCCGCGGTTGTGCTGGCGCTGTCGTTTCCACTGCCACCGCCGGAGCCGCACGCGGCCAGGCTCGATGCGAGCAGGCCGAACAGGAGCAGGCAAACGGCGGTTCGTCCATGTGCAGCCGTCGCCGGTCTGTGTGCGAGCAGGCCGGTGGCCACCGGTCCGTGTGCGGGCAGGCCCGCGGCCATCCGTCTTCGCGCGGGCAGGCCCGCGGCCATCCGTCTTCGCGCGAGCAGGCCCGCGGCCGTCGGTCTTCGCGCTGTGCCCCGCCCCGCCGGGCGGCGCGAGGCGCGCGGGGAGTTGGCTCTCATGCCTCGTTGAGGGCCTGCCGGGCAGCCTGCGCGAGAGTGACGGCGAACGAGGACTGTGTGCTCGACGTCGCGGGACCCGGGTTGAAGTTGGCGAGCGAGCGGATTCGGCCCTCACGGTCGATGACGGCCGTGCCGTCGGGGTGGGTGGCCATTGCGCCGCCTCCCGGCACAAAGATTTCGACGCCGAACGAGCTCCACAGCTTGCGCAGCTCTCCGACGGTGCCGGTGAGGTAGATCCAGTTGGGCAGGTGTTCCAGGTGCTCCTGGCGGTCGAACGCGCGCAGGTCGGCGGGGGTGCGGTAGAGCGGGTTGACGTTGATCGCCACGAGATCCACGTCGCGGGCTTCGCCTCCGAGCAGGCTGTCGGCCTGCTTGAACTCCTGGGCGATGACGGGGCAGTCGGTCGTACACACCGGGTCGATATAGGTCACCAGCAGCACCTTCCCTTGGAGCTTGGCGAAGGTGGTGGGCCGGCCGTGTTGTTCGACCAGCGGCACGTCGGGGGGGCGTACGTTCCCGGATATCGGCGTGGCGGCGCCGTCGATGCTTTCTGCCAGCAGCGTCGTCGCGTTGGGCTCGACGGCGGCGATCGCGTACGGCACGGCGCCCAACGCGGTGGTGGCACATGCCGCGATCACGGCGAGCACGCCGATCACGGGGCGCAGGCCCCAGGGCCCCGCGCTACCCGCGGCACGGGAGGACACGCCTGCGCCGGCGGTCGCGGCGGGTGCCATCGCGACCGCGGGCCGCGCCAGCGCCAGGTAGGAGGCGCACAGCAGCAGCAGCGTGGGAATCGCGCTGTTGGGGTCGGTGCCGACGCCGCCGAACACCCCGAAGTCCTGCACCAGCACCCAGTCGGCGAGACTCACCACGAGCGCCGCTCCCACCGCGGCTCGCGCCGCGCGGCGGTGGCCGCTGAGCAGGGCGAGGCCGATCGCGCCGAGGGCCACCACCACAAACGCGTTGACGAGCACGGCGTGCCCCGCGGCGAAGCTGCCGAAGTTCCCCACCACCTGCGCGATCGCGTGGGGTTGTGGCGTTGCGGCCATGTCGCTCGTCATCGCCGGCAGTGTGCCGCTCGAACCATCGGTCCAGAAGCCGTTGCCGGGCCACGCCTGCAGCACCGCCATCGCGACGAAGTACACGCCGCAGCCCACCAGCAGGCGCCGGCCCAGCCGTGGGTCGCGCCACGCGCGGTCGGGCAGCGCCAGCAGCGCGCCCGCGAGCGCGTACAAGAGCACCGCTCCCGGCGCGCCGAACAGCCAGCTGGCGCCCGGGGCGAGGATCCCGCCCATGCTCTCGCCGAACACCCACACGCACAGCGCCCAGCCGATGCTCACGGCGCCACCGATCCGCGACCAGCGGCCGTGTACCACGAGCAGCAGCCACAGTCCCAATCCGAGCTGAATCCACACGGCGGCGACGGCCGCCTGCACGGGGTGATTTTCCCACACTTGCAATCCCCAGTGCACGACGCTCACCAGCCACGCGGGGCTGCCCTGCGTCGACGGCGCCACGACGTTTTCGGGGAGACCGAGCGGCATGTGCGACTGGATCTGCAGCGCCCCGTCCAGCAGCCACAGCAGACCGAAGCCGATGCGCAGCACCCGCCGGGCGGGTGGCTCGGGTGTGACGCGTCTCTCGGGTGCCATGGTTTGGGCGGGTGGCTCGGATGTGACCCGCACGGTGCGGGTGGGCTCGCCGCCACTGCCCCGCCCCCCCTCATCCCTTTCTCCCTCTCCCTCACCCGGCGCATCCTGCGGGCGGGGGTCGGCGAGCAGCGCGAGGATCAGCCGGCCGACGACCAGCAGCACGGCGACCACGACGAACGCGAGGACCAGCAACTGCGCCTGTTTGGAGAGGCTGTGGTGGAAGGCGGAGACGATCAGGCTTTCGTTGACCCCTTTGCGGTCGGCGCCCATCCCGCTCATTGTCGGCTCAGCTCCTCCTCGCTGGTGCGCTCGGTGCTGCGCTCATGCGGCTCAGCTCTCCTCGTCTGTGCGCTCGGTGCTGCGCTCATTTCGATTTTGCTCTGCTCGTCGGTGTGCTCGGAGCCAGGCTCGACCGGGTCGCCCTGCGCCAACAACCGCTCGCGCAACAGTCCTCCGGCGCCGGCGTTCACCGCGCGCACCGCCCGCTCGTCGCTGAGGGCGACGCCATGCCCGGCTGCGAGGTCGAGCAGCCCCTGACGTTCCTCGTCCTGGCGGGCGAAGCGCAGGAACAGCCAGCCGACCAGCACGATCGTCAGGAACATCTGCTCGATCATCATCGCCGCCCCCGCGAGGTTTTGGTCGGAGAGCGGGTTGAGCCCGCGGGCGGCGTCGCTGGTTTTGTACACGGGATAGAAGAGCGTTTGTGCCCAGATCATTGCGTTGCCCAGCACCGCGCCGATCAGTCGAATGGCGGCGACGTACCCTACCGGAGCCCACCCGTGGAACCACGCCGGCTTGGGCAGCGGGCCGAGCAGTGCCAGCCATAGCAGCAGCCCAAACCACAGCATGCAGGCGTGCTCCAGCGCGTGCACGAGGTCGTGACGGATGGCCAGCTGGTAGAGCAGCGGCGTGTGCCATATGTACATGTTTGCCGCCCACAGCAGCAGCGCGGGGATCGGGCTCGCCAGTCGCCGCAAGGGGCGCGTGACGTGGAAATGCAGCAGCGGTGCCAGCACCGGGCCGGTGAGGCCGAACACCATCAGCAGCGAAGCGAGGTCGCCGATGATGATGTGCTGGATCATGTGCGCCAGCAGCACTTCGTCGGCGAGGCTGTCGAAGGGGGGCAGCTGCACGAAGCACACCGTCAGCGCGCCCACGACGAACGACGCCACGCGCCAGCTTGCGAGGGGTCGCCCCTCGCGCGCCAGCGTCCCCACGCGTTTGCCGAACAGCGTCAGGTAGGCGGCCGTGGCGATGAGCGGCGGCAGGAACTCGCCCAGATGCAGGCTTGGAGCCGTGCCGAGGGGGAGCGCGAGCATGCCGGTGATCTCAGCCCGTGGGGGCGAAGTGCTCCGGGCGGGCGTGACCGTTGGTGGAGATCAGGTGCGAGTAGTCGGGCGGGTCCACGCGGTCGTCCGCGTTGAGGCGCCGCTCCAGCTCGCCCAGCAGCACCCCGAACAGCAGGTGGCGCCACGTCGACTGGGCGAGGGCCCGCGGGTTGGCGAAGGCCGCGGGCAGCTCCTCGCGCGCGGGGTGCAGGCGATCGGCGAGCGCCACCAGCGGCCAGGTGGCGAAGTTCTCCGCCAGCCCCGCCGCCGGCCCTCGCGCCCACGAGGGCAGCGGCGTGCGCGGTGCGACGTTGGCGTACACGGCGCCGAACAGCGCTCCGTTCTGCAGGTGCGTGAGCACGCCCGCCGCCGGCCACCAGCCACGGCGGGTGAGCGCCTTGCCGAGCAGCTCCACGTCGTCGAAGTCGCTGGCGAACACGCGCTTGTCGAGGGGTATCTGCGCTGCCCACACCCCTGCCGCCAGCGCGCCCGCCAAGGCTCCGCGAATTGTCCTGCCACGGTCGATTGCCATGGTCTCCCACTGTAACGGGCGGTGTGCCGACGGGTATCCAGCGTATGAGGTGTGGGCGGCCGGTGACGTGGGGATAGGGTGCACAATGCGTGGCGGAGCAAACCACCCCCAAGCCCAAGGCGCAGCTCGACGCGGAGTTCTCCGAGCTCTATCGGACTCACCTGCGCGACGTGTACAGCTACGCCTACTATCGCGTGGGCAACCACCACGACGCCGAGGACCTGACCGAGCAGACCTTCCTGCAGGCCTACCGTCACTTCGAGCGCGCCCAGCGCGAGTCGCGGGGACGCCCGCTGCGGCCGTGGCTGATCAGGATCGCCCACAATCTTGCCGCCAACCTCTACCGCGACCGCTCCCGCCGTCCGGTGTCGCCGATCGAGGCGACCGACACGCTGAGCGACCTGCACACGACCGAGGACCTTGTGGAGAATCGCAGCGAGCTTTCGCGCGTGCTGGATGGGGTACGGCAGCTGCCCGACGACCGCCGCGAGGCGCTGATCATGCGCTTCGCGCTGGACATGGACAACCGCGAGATCGCGCGCGCGCTGGGACGCTCCGACGGCGCGACCAAGGTGCTCATCCACCGCGCCATCAAGCAGTTGGAGGGGTTGGTGGCGGATGCCGTCGATGAGTAGGTGGATGATGGGAGAAGTCTCATGAGCGAGGCCGCCAACCTCGAGAGCCTGTTGCGGCGGGCGCTTGCCCCGGTCGAGCCCCCCGCCGGCTTGGTGGGCAGGGTCGAGGAGACGCTGACCAGCCTCACCGAGCTTGCGGCCGAGGAGTTGGAGGGGTGGGAGCTCTCGGCCATGCGCGATCCACGCAATTGGGTGCGGCCCGCGGCTGCGCTGGTGGTGGGCGGCGTCGCCGGCGCCGGGCTCGTGGCGTTGCGCGTTCGTCGCCGCGCAAGGCTTGGATCGGTGGCTGGCGCCCCTCCGCGGCAGCAGACCGACCAGAACTGAACTATTCTGTCCTTCAGCGAAGTCCATCTGGTAAAAATGATTGACTTTCGCTTGCGGGCCGCCGGCTCCCTGGCTGGTGGCTCGAGCCCATATCTAGATGTCCAACGTGACCCGCTACAAGCGCTCCGCGGAGGCCGCCTCGGCGATCCTGCGGATGCTCGCCGACGAGGAGTTGATGCAGCTCGTTGGCGAGGACGATGCGGCGGCCTTCGAGATCCTCTACGAGCGCCACACCGACGCCGCATACGCGCTCGCTTTGCGCATGTGCGGCAGGCGGGCGGCCGCCGAGGACGTGGTCCAAGAGGCGTTCCTCTCGATGTGGCGCAGCGCCGCGGGCTACGACCCGCTGCGCGGAAGCGTGCGCACGTGGGTCCTCGGCATCGTTCACCACCGCGCGATCGACGCTCTGCGCCGAGGCGTGCTCCAGGATCGCGCGCGGGTCAGCGCCGACGGGATCGAGGAGCAGCTGGTGGCGGCGGAGCGCACCGAGCAGGAGGTGGGTCGCCGCGACGAAGCGCGCGAGGTACGCGCTGTCCTCGAGGGTCTCCCGCCTGAGCAGAGCCGTGTCATCGAGCTCGCCTACTACGGGGGTCTCTCCCACTCGGAGATCGCGGCGATGCTCGACACGCCGGTGGGAACAATCAAGGGCAGAATGCGTCTTGGATTGCAGAAGATGCGTTCTCAACTCCGCTCCGAAGGCGTGCTTTCGTGAGCTCGCCCTCGTTGAAGGAGGATTGCGAGCGCCAGGCCGACTGTGCGGCCTATGTCCTGTGGGCGCTCACCGAGCAGGAGCTCGAGGCACACACCGCGCACCTTGCGGAATGCTCGATCTGCCGGGTGGAGGTCGCCCAGCTGCAGCCGGTGGCCGACTCGCTGGCGGTCGGCGTACCGCCCGTCAAGGTCGATCGGAGCCTGCGCGCACGGGTGCTGGGCGCCGCGCGCGTCGAGGCCGAGTCGCACGGCGCGGTCGGCGAAGCGGCGGCTGCTCCGACTCCGAGGTCCGCGCGCGCGGGCACGCGTTCGCCGGGTGGGCGCTTGACCTTGCGGCGTTCGCCGGCGGGGCGCTCGACATTGCGGCGTCCGCCGGCGGGGCGCTCGACATTGCGGCGTCCGCCGGCGGGGCGCCTGCTCCCGGGGCTCGCCGGGGCGCTGGCGCTCGGCGTGGGTGTGGCGATCGGCGCGTTGGCATTCAGCTCCAGCTCGAGCGTCCGCTCCGAGGTGATCCACGCGGTGGTCGTCGCCCCCGGTCATCACGCCACGGCGGAGCTGCGCAAGACCGGCTCGCGCCTGGAACTGGTGGTGGTGGGGATGCCCGCGCCGCCGCCCGGACGAATCTATGAGGTGTGGCTGGAGCGTGGCACCGAGCCCCCACTGCCCACCGATGCGCTGTTCTCGGTCACCAGAACGGGGTCTGGCTCGGTCGGTGTCCCCGGCGACCTCCACGGGGTGAGCAAAGTTCTGGTCACCGACGAGCCGCTCGGCGGCAGCCTCAAACCGACCCGCACGCCGGTGATCGTCGGCTCGGTGTGACTTTCGTCCGGGATGCTCGGACGCGGTGAGAGTCAGCCGCCGGATCCCGGGGGTGGGCCAGGTAGGCTCTGCACCCCGCCATGGCCACCTGCTACCGCCACCCCTCCCGCGAGACCGCGGTCTCCTGTTCTTCGTGCGGGCGCCCGATCTGCCCCGACTGCATGACTCCCACGCAGGTGGGGATGCGCTGCCCGGAGTGCGCCTCCCAGCGCACCAAGGTGGTGCGGATGCGCGAGATGGCGGCCGTGCCGCGCGTCACGTACGCGCTGATCGCGATCAACGTGCTCGTGTACCTCACGGAGAAAGGCCAGTTCACGCTCACCGGAGAGGCGTACGGCAAGGTCATCAACGAAGGCGATCTGTATCGCTTCGCGATCGTTGAAGGCCACCAGTACTACCGCCTCGTGACGAGCGCCTTCCTGCACGTGGATCTGCTGCACATCGGCTTCAACATGTACCTGCTGTATCTGCTCGGCCTGATGCTCGAGCCCGCGCTCGGGTCGGTGCGGTTTGCCGCGATCTACTTCACCGCGTTGCTGGCTGGCTCCTGCGGCGCGTTGATCGCCACCGCCGCCCCCAGCCTCGGCGCCTCGGGGGCCATCTTCGGGCTGATGGGCGCCGCCGCGGTCGAGCTGCGCGCGCAGGGGCGCAGCGTGATGGAGGGGGGCATCGGTGCGCTGATCATCTTCAACCTCATTCTCAGCTTCTCGATCCCCAACATCTCCGTCGGCGCTCACATCGGCGGGCTGATCGGCGGTGCGCTCGCCGGCCTCTCTTTCCGCCTCGCCACGGGCCGCTACGCGCTTGCGCTGGGGCTGCTCGCCTGCCTGGCGCTGTCGGTGGCGGCGGTTGTGGGTGGGCTCGCGGCGGCGCAGTCCACAGCCGCCGGTATCGTCTGAGCTGTGGTGTTGCTTGCGGAGGAGCAGATCCAGCAGCTGCTCGCCGGCAGCGGGTGGGCTCGTGACGGTGGAACGATCGTGCGCGAGTACAAGTTCGCGGACTTCGCGACGGCAATCGCCTTCGTCGACCGCGTGGCCGAGCTCGCGGAGGCTGCCAACCACCACCCCGACATTCTCGTGCATGGCTGGAACAAGGTGCGCCTGCAGCTCTCCACCCACTCCGAGGGCGGCCTCACCGGTGCCGACTTCGCGCTTGCTTCGCAGATCGACGGGCTCAGCTGAGCGCCGGACGTGACCGGGCTGAAGCTGATCCTCGCGGCCCTGCTGGTCGCGGTCAACGCGTTCTTCGTGATCGCCGAGTACGCGCTCGTGCGCTCGCGGCGTGCTCGGTTGGAAGTGATGCGCGAGCAGGACATGCGTGGCGCTGCGCTTGCGCTCAGGCAGCTGGAGCGCATCAACGACTACATCTCCGCGGTGCAGATCGGGGTCACGATGACCTCGATCGGGATCGGCGCGCTGGCCACGCCCACGCTCGCCAATGCGCTGCGGGAAGCCCTCGGAGGGGGGGTCTCCCACGACGTCGCGGTGGTGATCGCGGTGGTGATCGCCTACGCGATCGTGATCTCGGTGCAGCTGATCTTCGGCGAGATGGTGCCGAAGTTCTACGCGATCGACCGCGCCGAGTCGGTGGCCCGCCGCATCGCCGGGCCGCTGCAGGGCTTCGCCGTGCTGTTCCGCCCGATCATCCGCGCGACCACCACAGTGTCGGCGCGGATCCTCAAGCTGCTCGGCGTCGACATGACCCGCGAACAGGGCGGCGGCTCGCCCGATGAGCTCAAGCGTCTGATCGCCGAGTCCTACGCCGGCGGCCACCTCGACCCCGGAGAGGCGGGGATGCTCACCGGCGTCTTCCACCTGCACGAGCAGGAGGCCCGGCAGGTGATGACCCCGAGCCCCGCCCTTGTGGCGATCGACGTCTCGCGCGACGTGGAGACCGCTTTGAAGCTGTGCATCTCCTCGGGGCACACGCGGCTGGTTGTGACCGAAGGCGAGGATCGCGACCGCGTGCGCGGGCTGGTGCACGCCAGCGCGCTGGCCCGCCGACTGATGGACGACGGGCCGCACGCCTCGCTGGAGCCGGAGGTGCACGACGCGCCGATCGTGCCCGAGACCAAGCCGTTGGACGACCTGCTCGCCGATCTGCAACGCCAGCGCACCTCGCTGGCGGTGGTGGTCGACGAGTACGGTCGCGTAGCCGGGATCGTCACCGTGGAGGACATCATCGAGGAGGTGGTTGGCGAGATCACCGACGAGACCGACCCCGCAGCGGGGGAGGTGCGGCGGCTGCCCGATGGGGACCTGTTCGTGCGCGGACACGTCCCCGTCGCCGACCTCGCCGACTACGGCGTGCCCCTGCCAGTCGACAGCGACGCCTACAACTCGGTGGGCGGCTTCGTGTTCGCCGAGCTCGGGCGGCTGCCGCGGCGTGGCGACTCCATCACCGCCGGCCCCTTCTCGATTCGCGTGGAGTCGGTGCGCCAGAACCGCATCGAGGCGGTGCGCATTCGCGAGCGCCGTCCCGTCCCGGCGCGGGAGGCCGAGCGGCCCGAGGCCAACGGCTCATAAAAAAACCTCCCAGGCACACGTCCGGCCCGCGGGGGGAGCGGGCCGGAGCGTGCGCACTGGGAGGAGGCGGGTGTGCGTTGCGATCTGTGTCGCGCCTTCAAGTATCCACTTCTTGATCAAGCCCACTTAAAAGATTGCCGCCGCTAAGAAGATTCTTGCCAATGGGTGACTTTGGTTACAAGGTGGGGGCGGGGTGGAGGTTATTAACTTTTTGAAGGGCGTGTGCTTTTGTTATACGCCAGACTCAGCTCAGTACGTGTGGAACCCGCGCCCGCTCTTGCGGCCGAGGGCGCCTTCGCCGATCAGCTGCTCGACGCGCGCGGGCACCGGCTCTCCGAGCGTCTCCCCGATAGCCTGCGACACGTCGAGGCCCACCAGGTCGAGCAACGCCAACGGGCCCATCGGGTGGCCGGCGCCCAGCTTCATGCAGGTGTCGATGTCTTCGGCGGGCATCCCGGTCTCTTCGAGCAGCCGCACCGCGCTGAACAGGTAGGGGAAGAGCAGACGGTTGACGACGAATCCCGGTACGTCGGGCACCACCACGGGCGTCTTCTCGAAGGTCTCGCACAGCGCCAGCGTCCGGGCACGAGTCGGCTCGCTCGCCGCCCGCGGGAAGATCAGCTCGACCAGCTGCATCCGCGTGACGGGGTTGAACACGTGCAGGCCCACGAAGCGCTCGGGAATTCCACTTGCCTGCGCCAGCTGCTCGATCGAGAGCGATGAGGTCGTGCTCGCCAGCACTGCGTCTGGGCCCAGCACCGATAGCAGTTCCGCGTGTACCCCCTCCTTGATCGCGTACTCCTCCACGACCGCCTCCACCACGAACGTGGCCTCGCTCAGCTCCTGCGGCTCGGTGATCACCTGCACGTGCTCGGGGTCGATCTCCGCGGCCAGGCGCGCGAGGGTCTGATCCACTCTTGTCTGGGCCCGCTCGGCGGAGCTCTGTGAGCGCGCCAGCAGCTGCACCGGCCCATGGTGGGCGGCCGTTGCCGCCAGTCCGCAGGCGATCGCGCCCGAGCCGACGATTGCCAGACGCTCGTTCATGCGCGCCTCCCCGCTGCCACGGGCCTGTGCGCGATGGCGCCTGAGCCAACGATTACCAGGTGGTCATTCATACGTGCTTCTCCACGGTAGCTCTGCTCCTTCTGTAGCGAGACGGCTTCGGAACAACGATGGGAGACGGATGCAGCTTCGGAACGACGACAATGCGAGACGGATGCGGCTTCGTGACGACGATGAGAGACGGATGCGGCTTCAGGACGACGACAACGCGAGACGGATGCGATCTCCGGGTCAGCAGGAGTCGAAAGAACTGGTTGACTGACCAGTCAATCTAGGGGTGTCACGCGGTAGAGTATGTGTTGGAGGCGCTGCGCGGCACGTGCCGATCAACCGCTACACACGGAGGACTTCAAAATGCGAGGAAAGCTTGAGGGCCGTGAGGTCGTGATCGTCGAGGCGGTGCGCACCCCGATCGGGCGCGGGCACAAGGAGAAGGGCTACTACAAGGACACCCATCCCAACGCGCTGCTCGGCAAGTGCTACAGCGAGGTGATCGCCCGCGCCGGCATCGACGCCGCCGAGGTCGAAGACGTGGTGGCCGGCTGCGTGCAGCAGTTTGGCGAGCAGGCCTTCAACATCGCTCGCAACGCCTGGCTGCAGGAGGGCCTGCCGATCGAGACCCCTGCCACCACCGTCGATCGCCAGTGCGGCTCCGCCCAGCAGGCCGTCAACTTCTCCGCTGCGCTGATCGCCGCGGGCGTGCACGACACGATGATCGGCGGCGGCGTGGAGCACATGGGCCACCTCCCCTTCGCGGCCGGGATGCAAACCCAGCAGGAGTTTGGCTTCGCCTTCACGCCGGAGCTGATGGCCAAGCACAACATCGTCGGCCAGGGCCTCGGCGCGGAGATGATCGCCGACCAGTGGGAGATTCCCCGCTCCGAGCTCGACGAGCTGGCGGTGCGCTCGCACCGGCTGGCCCACCAGGCGACCGAGGAGGGCCGCTTCGAGCGCGAGATCGTGCCCTTCGCCGTCAACGGCGACACGTTCGTCACCGACCAGGGGATCCGCCCCGACACCAACCTCGAGGCGCTCGCCAACCTGAAGCCGGCGTTCAAGCCGGACGGCAAGATCACCGCCGGCAACTCCTCGCAGATCTCCGACGGCGCCTCCGCGGTGCTGTTGATGTCCGCGGAGAAGGCGGCCGCGCTCGGCCTGCGCGCCCGCGCGCGGATCGTCGATCAGACCACCGTCGGCTGTGACCCCGTGAAAATGCTGGAGGGCCCGATCCCCGCCACCGCGAAGATCCTCGAGCGCAACGGCATGAAGATCGACGACATCGACCTGATCGAGATCAACGAGGCCTTCGCCCCGGTGGTGGCCGCGTGGCGGCGGGAGCACAACCCCGACATGGATCGCGTCAACGTCAACGGCGGCGCGATGGCGCTCGGGCACCCGCTCGGCTCCACCGGCGCGCGGCTGATCACCACGCTGCTGCACGAGCTGGAGCGCTCCGACAAGGAGATCGGCTTCGTCACGATGTGCTGCGGCGGGGGGCTTGGGACAGCGACGCTCATCCAGAGGATCTAAGCCTGGATCTCACTGAGATCCAGGCTAAGGCTCGGGCGGTAGTGGGTCGGTTGGGAGTAGAGAGGGGGGGGTCGTATAGCCATTGCAATAGGGCGGGGTATTGAACAAAAAATTCAAAAGCCGTGTGCAATTGCTATCGGGTTCTGAATTTTTTATAACAACCCCAAAGCCCCTGTCTATAAATACTATCGCTATACCTATGGGGCAGTGCGGCAGATCAGGTTTTCGGGCCCGTTGCGGTCCAATTGACTTCGACCATCGGCAGCGCGAGGATGTAGCCCCACGTGCCGGCGTCGGTTTCCCCCGTCGCCGGCAGGCCGTGTTCGGTCTGGATCTGCTTCACGTCGGTGGCGGTCTGCGATTCGAAGATGCCCGTCGTGGGCTGCGAAGGGATGACACCCGCGAGGTGCTCCTGCAGCCACAGCACCTGGTCGCTCTTGGAGCCTTCCTTGAGCAGTGGGGAGGTCAGCTCCGGCTGGGGCACCGTCAGGGTCGCGTTGAGCGGTTCGGTCAGCGCGGTCCATCGCGACCCAGAGGTTTCCTGCCAGTCCCAGAAGGAGTCGCCCGCTGCTCCGTAAGCGCTCGCCAGCGAGCGGAAGGCGACGATTTCCGAGGAGCTCACGCCGCCGTAGGTCTGGCCCAGCGGCAGGATCGGCCGCTCGTAGATGAGGTTCTGTTCGTAGGTGTTGATGTACACCTGCGCCACGCTGGTGCCGATGTCGTGCCAGTACATCTGGGGCACGTTGAACTGCGCTCCGTTGGGTCCGAGGAACACCGAGTAGGGGAAGGACGGGTGGTAGTTGACGTAAGGGAAGGACGCCAGCGCCAGCGGGTAGGCCGGGCCGATCTTCGCCCGCAGCGTGTCGATGTAGGTCTGCGCCGCCCCGTACAGCCCTTCGTACTGCGTCTCCGCGTCGATCACCAGGCATTCGGCCCCTTCGGCGACCGCCTTCGCCCCCAGTTCCGCCTCGCCTACCGGGTTGGTGCCGTACACGTACTGCCAGGCGCACACTTTCAGACCCTGCGCGTGCACTTCTTCCACCAGTTTTTTGCTGAACTGGCTCCAATAGTTGGTGGAGCCGTCGGAGCTCTTGATCAGCAGTGTCCCCACCCCCGCCGCCTTCGCCTGCGCTGCGATCGAGGCGAGGTTGCCCCCGTTGGAGGCGCTCAGATACCAGATCCACATGCCCTGTCCGGCGAGCGCCGTTCCGTTTGCGGTGCTCGCGGTCCCGCTCGGCGCCGGCGCCGGAGCCGGCGGCGGTTTCGGTGGGGCCGGCGGGTGCAGCGCGTGTGTCACCACTTTGATCGGGCCGTACAGGTTCGATTTGCGTCCCTTCCCCAGCATCACCGCGATCTGACCCGAGTGCGCGCCGGCGGGCACGGTCACCACCAGCCCCAGTGTCGAGGAGTGCAGGTGAGCGGTCGGGGAGTTGCTGGCGATCCGCGCCTCCCATGAGTGCGGGAACGCCACCGCCTGCCCGCTCTTGAGGCCCTTCCCCTGCAGCAGCAGCGTGCCATGCGTGGAGACTTCGTGCTCCCTGGTGTCGCAGTTGCTCGCCGGCACGCAGCGAGCGCCCGAGATCGCCACCGCCGGCTGGGGGGGCGCCTTCTTGGTTTTGGCTTTGGCCTTGCTCTTGCCCTTGGCCGGTGGCGTGCCCGTGGATCTGCTCGCCGACCCACCACCGGTCGAGGTGCCGCCGGAGGTACCCGTCGCTTTGCCCGCCGCCCCACCACCCGACGATCCCGACCCGCTCGCCGGCGGGGACGTGCCGCCGGTGATCTGGGCGGCCGTGGCGCCTGCCGGTAGCGCCAGCGCCACGGCGGCCGTGGCGCCTGCCGGTAGCGCCAGCGCCACCGCCGCCGCTAGTGCGAGGAACCGAAATCGCTTGTGCGCCCGAGTGGTTTCCATGCGATGAGGGGCCGATGCGCGCGACCGACCATAACGGCTAATGGGGTTCGCAACCTAACTGCGGGACGGAAGTTGCGTTATTCCCAGCGAAAACCCAGTGGCGCAAGCGTCGGTGCAAGCGGGCTTACGGGCAGGCCAGCGGGGGGCTCGGGCAGGTTGAAGCCGGTGGGCGCGACGTCGTTGGGGGCGTCCGCGTGGAACAGCGAGGCTAGGTACTGGATCTGTCCGCGGCCCACACCCAGCTCGAATTGGCCGCCGCCATAGTTGCCGATGCCCCGCTCCGCGCAGTAGTCGAACGCGTCCAGGAGGTTGCGCAGGCCGCCCAGACGCGAAGGCTTGATGTTGACCATCCGCGGGGGGTACCGCAGCGCTTCGATGTCCGCCACCGAGTGGATCGGCGCGTCCCACGAAAAGCGCTCCCGGTGTGCGGCCAGCACCGCGTCGGTCTCCGGCGTCAGCGCCGGGTCCTCGATCCACGCCTCGGGCAGCGCCTCCACCACCCGCCGGTACAGCTCCGGGTCGGCCGGCTGGTCGACGATCGAGCCTGTGTAGTAGGCCTTGAAGTCGACCGACTCGACCGCGCCGGTGCCCGCCAGCTCGGCAATCAGCGGCTCATCCCAGGAGCTCGTCGGATCGAGCTTGAAGAGCAGCCCCGGGTACAGCGCAAGACGCTGTTGCAGGGGCTGCAACGTGGGGGGCTCGCCGAGGCGCAGCGACACCACGAAGCGCACCGGCGCGGGCCGGCGGCCGAGTAGCGCGTGCAGCGTGGTGCCCGCCTGGCGCAGCCCAAGGTCGAGCGCGGCCGACTCGTAGGCCCACAGCCGGTAGCGCTGCGACACCTCCCGCTGGGGAGGCTCCGGGAAGAGCTGCAGCTCCCGCAGGCGCTCGGCGAATGAGGCGATCGTGAAGCTGCCCGCCAATGGCAGCGTCGGCCCGGCCGTCTGGAAGATCTCGTGGTCGACCGCGTCGTAGGTGACGTCCTCGCCCTGTCCCTCCTCGCCCGCGCCCCGCAGCCGGATCACCGTGGAGAGACGCTCGAACTCGCTCGACACCTTCGCGCTGAGCGGCTCCAGCGTGTAATCCTCGATCCTCACCGGCAGCTCCGCGAGGAGCTCCCAGGTGCTCGCCCGGAGAGGGGCAGGGTGGGCGGATTCCGATTCCGAGCTTCCCCCGTGCGGCTGGTGGGTACTCACCCGCCGCCCTCGCCCTTCGCGGAGCCTTCGGCCTCCAGGCGCGCGACCAGCTCCTCCAGACGCAGCTCCTCGAGGGCGCCGCCAACCGCCTCCAGCTCGACGGCGCAGCGCTCGATCAGCTCCTTGCCCTCCTTCACGAGGCCCAAGGTATCGGTGAGGCTGGCCTCGCCGGAGTCCAGCCGGCGAATGATCTCCTCCACGCGCGCCACGTTCGCCTCATAGCTCTGCGCGCCAGCCGCCTGCTCGATCGACGATCCCTCGCTCACGCGACCACCGCCAGGCGCTTGCTCGATCGACGATCTCCGCTCACGCGGCCACCTCTCCGGTGCGCGGCGGGGAGCTCCTCACGACCCCTCCTCGATCCGTGCGCCGACGTCGCCATCGGCGAAGCGCAGCCGCACGCGCGCCTGCTCGCGGGCGCGCGCCGCGCTCGACAGCGGCTCGCCCGTGGGGCTCTGCACCAAGGCATACCCCCGCTCCAGCGTACGCTGCGGGTCGTGCGCGGCCAGCGCCAGCGCGAGCCGCTCCAGCTCCTTTGGGCGGCGCCGGCGGAAGTCGCCGACGGCCGCCTGCGTCTTGCGCTCCAGCGCCACCGCGCGTCGGCGCGTCAGCGCATGCTCACCCTCCACCCGCCGGCGAGCACCGGCCCGGATCTCACGCAGCTGCTGGTGCAGCCGTGTCCGTTGGCGCTCCAGCTGTTCGGTGGGGGCGCGCGAGAGCGCCGCCAGCGTGCGAGCTCGCCCCAGCACCGCGCGGCGGCCATGGTGGTGCAGACGCTGCGCCGCTCTACCCAACGCGATGCGCTCGCGCGCGCAGTCCACCCCCACGGCCTCCTCGGCGGCGTGGGTGGGTGTCGAGCAGCTCACTGCCGCCACGTCGTCGAGCAGCGTGCGGTCGGTGTGGTGACCCACCGAGGCGATCACCGGCACCCCCAACAGCGCCACGGTGCGGCACAGGGTCTCGTCGCAGAAGCACAGCAGGTCGGCCAGTGAGCCTCCGCCGCGCGCCACGATCGCCACGTCCACGGCGCCGACCGCCGCCAGGTCCTGCAGCGCGCGGGTGATCGCCGGGGCGGCGTGGCGGTCCTGCACGGGCGCGAAGCCCCACACGATCGTGCCCGCCCAGCCGCGGCGACGCAGGCCCGCGAGGATGTCGTCGCGCGCCTTGCCCCCCTCGCCGGTGACCACGCCGATCGTGTGCGGCAGCAGCGGTCGGGGTAAGCGCCGCTGGCGCTCCAGCAGGCCCTCCGCCGCGAGCGCCTTGCGTAGGCGCTCGATCTGTGCGAGCAGGTCGCCCTCGCCGGCCACGCGCAGGTCGCTCACCGCGAAGCTGAAGCTCGGAGACGCGCTGGCGCTGCCGGGGTAGTAGTCGCAGCCGCCGGCCAGCACCACCCGCATCCCCTCCCTGATGGGACCGGCGCGGCGCACCATTGCCTCCCAGTCGGCCTTCCACACCGCGCACGGGATCGCGCCGTGGGCGTCGCGCAGCTCGAAGTACACCCGGGCGCGCGAGGGGCGCAGGTCGGCAAGCTCGCCGACGAGCTGCACGCGCGCGAACGCCCGCAACCGCGCGCGCAGTGCCGCCGCGTACTCGCCCACCCCGAACGGGCCCGCCAGCGCGCTCCCCGGAATGCCCGCCTGTGGGGTTGGGGCCGGCGTTGACGTGTTGCTGCCGGACATGCCCGCCCGTGGGGTCGGGGCCGGCGTCAGCGTGTCGTTGCCGGACATGCAACTCAGCCTAGAGGGTGGCGCAGACGGCCGAGGAGGCGCGTTTTCTCCGGTGAAGGGTGGCGCGGATGGCCGGAAGCCGGGCGAGCCGGGGGCGGATGGGATCGAATTCGCCGGTCGAGAGCCGCTAGGATCGACTCCCCGTGGCACGTGCCCGCTCCCGCAAGCGTCGTCCCACCGGCGCCAAGCGGGCGTCGGGGAGCGCCGGCCAAAAGTCAGACCCACCCGCCAAGGTCCACAACCGCGCCGGCTCCTCCGGTGCCGCTCGGAAGTCGCGCTCGCCCGCCGCGCCCACCTATGGAGAGCGCCCCAACGCGCCCTGGCACCCGCTGCCGCTCTCCGAGCTTTTGATCCTCGTCGGGGCGATCGCCGCCGCGCTGGGGCTGGCGCGGTCCGGCCATGACAGCGCGGGCGGGGGGCGACTGCTGCTCGCCGGCCTCGCGGCCGTGGGTGTCGGCACGATCGAGGTGACCCTCCGCGAGCACCGCAGCGGCTACCGCTCGCACACCGTGATGCTCGCCGGCCTGCTGGTGCTCGTGTTCGACTCCGTCCTCGTGTTGGTGCTGACCGCGATCACCTCTCTACCTCGGCTGTTCAGCGTCGCCTTGATCGCCATCGACTTCGCGCTGTTCGCGTTCCTCTTCAAACTGCTCCGCGCGCGCTTCCTCGATGCGCGCCACGCGCGGGTGATCAGAGAAGGGTGAGGGCGGCCGATGGATCCCGGTGCGCATCGGGCTCGGGCGTAGTCCACCGCTCCTCGGGGGCGGTGACGCCGGGGACATCGTAATCCAGCCGGTTGTCTCTGCCGGCGATCACCGTTGGGTCGCCGCAGATCTCGATCAGCCGCGAGAACGTGCGCATGCCGACGTGGTCGGCCAGCTCGCGCGCGTCGTAGGCGAGCGGCCCATCCGCGTCGGAGTCTACGTCGGAGGTGAACACGATCGCGCGTTGCTCCTCGTAGCGGGCGTTGACGATCAAGTACAGCTGCTCCAGCACCCACTCGGTGGGGCGCACCACGCGCAGGTCCTCGATGTGCAGCAGCTCGACTTCGGCGAGCGTCCTGATCACGTCGCCGCGGCGCTCGCGGCTGTCGGCGTCGATCGTGTCCCGCAGCCTGTTGAGCAGTGCCACCGCGTTGAAGCTGAGCACCGAGTGGCGCCCGCGCGCGGCGGTTGCCGCGATCGTGTAGCCGAGGGTCGTCTTGCCGGTGCCCGTGTGCCCCATCAGCCACAGCCCTCTGCCCTCGGCGAGGTTGCGTTGGATGTCGGCGCAGTAGCGCTTCACCTTGCGCACCGAGTCGGCGTTGAGCGGGTCTCTGGCGAGCTGCGTGAGCGGGGGGCGCTCCCACGAGAGATCCATATAGCGGCGCGGCACCCGGTCGCGCAGGTGGCGCGCTCGCGCGTTCGCCACCCGCTGTGCGCGGCAGGCGCAATCTCGTGCGCTGTTGGTCTGCTCGTCGATCTCGAAGCCACTGCCGTCGCAGCGTTCCAGCGGGCAGCGTGGGGGGTCGTCGGTGGAGCGAGAGCGGGAGGCGCGCATCAAGCCCTAGTCAAGCAAGCGCTCCGGCGTCACGGAGGGCAGAACGTGCATCTTCCAATCTTTTTCTCCCGCCTCCCCGCGGGTCTCTCCATCGAACCCGAGTTGCTCCAGGCGCGCGATCTCGCGCTCGCCTTCCACCCGCGCCGGGTGGTCCTGGGGAAGGCCCGCGACCAGCTTTGTGATCCGCTCACGCAACTGCAGCGCGAAGTGGGGGGTGGAGGCGCCCATCAACTGGCGCACGTCCTCGACGGTCACCTCGTGTGTGCTCGCGCGCTGCAGGCGGTTGGGATCCTCGGCTTGGCTCATGGGTGGTTGTTGGGGGGGCGGCCGTTGGGCGGTGCCCTGCCGATCATGGTGTGGGGTTGGAGGGCGTTGAGGTCGTGGGTTCGGTGGGTGTGGTCGGTTCGGCGCCCGCGGGCGCTGCGGGGGTGGTGGCGCTCGAGGTGCCCTGAGGGGCGATCTCGAGCATTGCGTCCAGTTCGGCCTGCACTGTCGGAGCGATCGCTTCTTCGTCCCCGATCAGCCAGCCGTGATTGTACGCACCGTGCACCGGCTGGTATTCGGGCGCGTCCGTGTAGGCCGGTTGGATGTCGCCCAGGTATTCCCTCAGCGTCTTGGGCACCTGGTTGTGCGCTTCCAGCAACAGCATCGGCGCGTAGTCGCCGTTGGCCGACAGCGGCGCCGCGGCGGGGGCGTCCAGCGGGCGGGAGGCGTTGGCGAACACCAGGCCGTGCCCCGGCTGTTCCACCCCCCAGCCGAAAGGCCCGTCGGAGTAGCGCGCCACGGCGATCGCGTTGTCGGCCGGATCTTCGCCGCGCGTGCCCGGCCCGGTGGCGCCGTTGGCGCCCGGCGTGGGGTAGATCCGCCGCACCGCGCCGAAGCGTGTGAGCTTGGCGAGCACGGCATGGCTCACCGCTGTCGGAGGGCCCACCGCGTAGATGACGGGGTGCCGCAGGCGCGCCAGCGCCCTGCGAGTCGCCGGCGGGATGGTCGCGGCGTCGACGGGCAGGATCGGTGCCCCCGACTCCGCGGCGAGGCCGGCGGCGGGCATCGCCAGAGCCGGCGGTCCGTCCGCGCCGACCACGATCACGCGATGGGGGCGGCCGTGAAGGACCCCCACCAACCGCTCCACCTGCGCTGCCACGGCAGCCGCTTCGTCGCCTCCCGTTTCCTTGGCCCTCGTGGCTTCGCCCGATGTGCTGCCCGTCGTCCCGGTCGGTTCGCCCAACGCGGCGCCGGCCGACGCGGTCGGTCTGCCGCTCAGCGCAAGCGTGCGGTAGCCGGTCGGCGCGGTGGCGGCGCCGACCTCGATCACCTGCACGCCGCCGAGCCGCGCGGCACCGGTGGGCTTCAGCGCCGCCAGCGCTTGCGCGGAAAGCGCCGGCAGCGAGTTGCCTTCGCTGTAGAGGAGCGGCGCGCGCAGGGGAGCGCCTGCCAGCGCCGACGCCGCCAGCGCGGCCGGCCAGTCGCGGTCGTCCACCAGCACCACCGCCTGTGGGCGCGTCGCGGGAGTCAGTCCCGGGTAGGTCGCGAGCGCCACCGCTGCCGCGTCAGCGACGGGGTCGGCGCCGCCCAGCCGCGTGGTGTTCTTGGTCGCCAGCCCGCTCGCCGCCAGCTGGGAGGTGCCGGCCACGGTCGTGACCGACGCTCCGCGGCTGTGGCTTTCGGTGGGCAGCGACTTGCCGCAGCCCGCCAGCAGCGCCGTGCCGAGCAGCAGCGCCGCGGCTGGTCGGAGCGGGGGGAGGGCATGTTCATGCAGCTGGTCGGAGCGGGAGGGCAGGCATGTTCAGACACTATCTGCGGGGCAGGCGGCGGCACGCTCTGTGGCGGCCTCCCGCTTGTGGTGGGGCATGGAGGCCCCACCCCCGGCGCGTCGGGCGAAGCGGCCACGCGCGTGGACGATCCCCCCTCCCGACCGGCTTCAAATCCAAAAGTCCCCGCTATTTGGGGGCAAAACGTGGGAAATGCGGTGCATGTCGTGCAAGCGTCATTGCGCTTTGCTAGGGTTCCGCCGCGAACGCCGAATCCATGGCCAGATGCCCTGGAACGGGGGAACCAAGTTGTTGGGGCGAATCTCACGGTGAATCCGTGGGAAGCGCAGGCTCTTTTAGCGCTAGCCCGTCAGCTAACCCCGCAGGCCAACGAAAGAGGATGCCGTTTTGCGGGTACGAGCCTTTGGCTCAACGCTAGTCAGCTTGGTCGTTCTGCTTGCCGCGGCGCCTGCGGTGGTGTGGGCGCACGGCACCGCCAAGGTCGCCGGCGGCACCTCCGCCAGCACGACCTCCTCGACCTCGACGTCCACCTCCACCGCGACGTCCCCCTCCACCGCGCCGACCAGCCCGGCCACCACCGGTGGCTCTACCACAGAAGGCTCCACCACGGCGGGCGGCGCGCGGCCCAAGGCGCACGTCCACACCGCGCCGATCACCGCACGCACCGCGAGCCTCGCCTACAAGGGCCCGATCTACGAAAAAACCGTCACCGGCACGATCGTCCCCTACACGCCCCCGCCGCCCGCCGGCAAGACCAACGGCGTGACCGGCGGCAGCTCCGTCGATCTTGCGGCCGCCACCAAGCCGGAGCTGCTCGTACCCGGCCTGATCGCGCGCTATGTCAACGGGCTCGCCGCCGCGCCGATGTCGGCGCCCGCCGCGGTGCAGCAGATCGTCTGGGCCGGCAACCAGCTGATCGGCCTGCCCTACATCTACGGCGGCGGCCACGGCTCGTTCGTCTCCCCCGGCTACGACTGCTCCGGCACCGTCTCCTTTGCGCTGCACGGGGCCGACCTGCTCTCCGCGCCGATGGACTCCTCGGAATTCATGGGCTGGGGCGAACACGGGGTGGGGCAGTGGGTCACGATCTTCTCCAACCCCGAACACGCCTACATGACGGTCGCCGGGCTGCGTCTTGACACCAGCCCCGCCGACGATCCCTCTGACCGGGAGGGCCCCCGCTGGCGCCCGCTGCGCCCGGAAAACAGCGGCTTCGCCAAGCGCCACCCGGTCGGGCTGTAGTAGCTCCCGCGTAGGCTACGCTTGAGTCTGCCCCGTACTGCTCAGAAGATCTCAGGAGGAAAGCAATGGCCGGCTTGACCGGGCGCATGTCAACCGTGGTGAAGGCGAAGGTGTCCAAGCTGCTGGACAAAGCCGAAGATCCCGCGGAGACCCTCGACTACAGCTATCAGAAGCAGGTCGAACAGCTGCAGAACGTGAAGAAGGGGATCGCCGACGTGGTGACCGCCAAGAAGCGCCTGCAGATGCAGGAGGCCACGCTCCAGCAGCAGGTCGTCAAGCTCGACACCCAGGCCCGCCAGGCGCTCTCCGGCGGCCAGGAGGACCTCGCCCGTCAGGCGCTCGAGCGCAAGAACGTCGTGCAGACCGAGCTGCAGTCGCTCGACACGCAGGTGACCGAACTCGAGGACCAGCAGACCAAACTGGTCGACTCCGAGCAGAAGCTGCGCGCCAAGATCGAAGCCTTCCGCACCAAGAAGGAGGTCATCAAGGCGCAGTACTCCGCCGCCGACGCACAGGTGCGGATCTCCGAAGCGGCCACCGGGGTGGGCGAGCAGATGGCCGACGTCGGTCTCGCGATGCAGCGCGCGGTGGACAAGACGGAAAACATGAAGGCCCGCGCCAACGCCGTCACCGAGCTCGAAGCGGCGGGCACCTTCGACGACATCACCGCGCTCGGCTCGGGCGAAGACGACATCGATCGCCAGCTCAAGCAGCTCTCCTCCACCTCCGCGGTGGACGACGATCTCGCCAAGCTGAAGGCCGAAGTCGGCGCCGGTCCCGCCCCGGCGGGCGAGATCCCCGCGGCGGGGGGGTCATCCGCCCCCGCGGAGGCGGCGCAGGCCCCGGCTGATGGTGGCCAGGGATGATCGTTCGCATCTCCGGGGACAACCAGTATCGCCTCGAGGGCGTTGACGGGCAGGTCAACGAGCTCGACAACGCTGTCGTCGCCGCGGTTGAGGCCGGCGACGAGCAGCGCTTTCACAGCAGCTACGGCGAGTTGCTCTCGTTCGTGCGCAGCCACGGCACGGCCCTCGCCGAGGACGAGCTCGAGGGCTCCGATCTGATCCTGCCGCCCTCCGACATCTCGCTTTCCGAGGCCCAGAGCGAGTTCACGGGCGTGGGGCTGATCCCGGACTGATCAGATTGGGATCCCCCACAAGGGGAACCACCGCTCCAGTTCGGGCTCCATCGGCAGTTCATTGCTCATCTGGGCCTTCAGCTGCAGCTCCCGCTCGGTGGAGCGTTCCTGTGATCCGCCGGCCGGCACGAACGGGTACCAGAAGCCGCGCTTGTAGTTGTAGATGAAGTACAGCTTGCGTTTCTGCGCGTCGCGGAAAGCGAACACCGCGCACAGCAGCCGCTCGCCGTGGCCGCCCATCTCGATCGAGCTGGAGACGGCGTTGATGCCGACCGCGAGGTCTTCGACGCTGGGGGCGCCGTCGGGGTTGCGCAGCACCATCCAGCGGTAGCCGTACTGGTCGTCTTCGCTCTTCACCCGCGTGCCGCTCTCGCCGCCGGTGGCGGTGACGACTTCTTCCATTTCGCGCATCGTCGCCTCGAACTCGCTGTTTTCCAGCTTCTGGAAGACGATCGCCGCGGCGCCGGCGGGGTCGATCTGGTGCTCGCTCTGGAGGGTGACGTAGGCGGTGGCGATCGCGAACAGGTGGTCGGGTGCGGGCCCCTTCACCTGGTGGCGGCCCGTGAGGGCGTCGAGCAGGCCCACGGCTAGCGGCTCCGCATGCCGGTCGAGGTCTTTGCGGGGGCGACCACGAGGCGGTTCGTCTTACGAGTCAAGGGCTTCAAGGGCTTTGCCGGCCGGCCCACTACGCGGTGCCCTGCAGCTGGGACTCCAACCGCTCCAGCGCAGCCAGGCGCTGCTCTAGCGGCGGGTGGTCGGCGAACAGGTTCATCAGCGAGTTCTTCGCGCGCGCGGGCACGATGAAGAAGGCGCTCATCCCTTCCACCGTGCGCAGGTCGCGGCTGGGAATCCGCTCCATCGTGCCGCTGATCTTCAGCAGAGCTGAGGCGAGCGCCGAGGGGCGCCCCGTCAGCACTGCGCTGCCGCGGTCGGCGGCGAACTCGCGGTAGCGCGACAGCGCGCGCAGCAGCATGAACGAGATCGCGTACACCACCGCGGCCGCGGCGATCGCGGCGAACATCGCCTCCTGCGCTTCCTGGTTGCGCCCGTACCCACCGCCAAGGCCGCCGCCGAAGAAGAAGCCGAACTGGACGATCAGTGACGCCACCATCGCGAAGAAGCTCGCGAGGGTCATCACCATCACGTCGCGGTTGATCACATGGGTCAGCTCGTGCGCCATCACCCCTTCGAGCTCTGCGGGGGAGAGCAGTTGCAGGATGCCTCGCGTCGCGCACACCGTCGCGCCCTTCTGCGAGCGGCCCATCGCGAACGCGTTGGGCATCGGGTGCTCCATCACGCATACGCGCGGCTTGGGCAGGTCGGCCTGCACGCACAGCCGTTCGATGATCCCGTGCAGCTCGGGCTCCTCCTGGGGCGAGACCTCCTTGACGCCCATCGTCCCCATCGCGATCCTGTCGGAGGTGAACAGCTGCAGCCCCATCAGCGCCAGCGCCACCACGAGGATCGTCACACCGCTCGCCCCGACCGCGAACAGGACACCCACCAGCACCACGTACACGACGACCAGCAGGAACATCGTCAGCACCATCCGTGCCTGCAGGCCGGTGTCTTTGCCGAACGCCTTGCGCCCTTGCCTGTGTGCGGTGGCAGCCATCCGATGTGATTGTCGCAGACGGGGATTGCGATTCCCTAAAGGCGCTCGGGCTGCGTGCGCGTCGCTCTTGGCCTCGCTTTTGCTTCGCTCCACTTCTTCGCACTCGAGCGTCCCCCGGCGACGCCCGGAGCTGCCGTGACGCCTTAGAGTGCCCTCTGTGAAACCAGCCTTCGACGTCTTCGGCATCTCGATCAAGAGCTTCGGCGTGGTGTTCGCGCTCGGCTTCCTCGCCTGCGGGCTGCTCGTGGCGCGTCGCCTGCGCGAGCTCGGCAAGCCGGTGGATTGGGCTTATGAGATCGTCTTCGCTGCGCTGATCGGCGGGCTGGTGGGGGCGCGCGGGTACTTCGTGATCCAGAACTACAACGAAGTCAAGGGCCATCTCTTCAAGAGCATCTTCTCCGGCTCGGGGCTGGTCTGGTACGGGGGCGTGATCGGCGGCGCGATCGGGGTGTTCCTGTGGATGCGCTGGCGCGACCAGCTGCGGCTGGTGATGCTCGACATGTGCGCCACCGCGCTCGCCCTGGGGTACGCGATCGGGCGCATCGGCTGCCAGGTCTCCGGCGACGGGGACTACGGGATCCGCTCCTCGCTGCCGTGGGCGATGGGCTACCCGCACGGCACCGTCCCCACCCCGCCCGGGGTCACCGTGCAGCCGACCCCGATCTACGAGACCGTCGCGATGGGCCTCGTCGCCTACCTGCTGTGGCACCTGCGCGACCGCGTACGGCCCGGGGTCGTGTTCGCGCTCTACTGCCTGCTCTCCGGCTTCGAGCGCTTCCTCGTCGAGTTCATCCGCCGCAACAAAGAGGTGCTGTTCGGTCTCACCGCGCCGCAGCTGGAGAGCGTCGTGCTGATGATCGTCGGCGCGGTGTGGCTGTCGCTGATGATGCGCGGCGGGCGCGGCCTCTCTGGCCTGCGGGCGGAGGGGGCCTCGGGTGGGGCTGGGTCGGGTGGGGCTCACCCTGCCACTGTCTGACGGGTGTGGGCTCGCCGGCCTGCGGCGGAGGAGGGATCCTTGGATGGGCCGAGTCGGGTGGAGCTGCCCTGCGACTGCCTGGCGGGGAGGCTCGCCGGGCCGCAGGGGGCTGCCTCGGATGCATCGGAGTAGCTGGCGCTTGCCGGCCGCGGTCCGATGCCTGTGTGGCATGGCGGCGTGCAGCGGGGAGATTTATATTGAACTTTTTAAAGCCCGTGCGCAATCGCGCACACCTTTAAAAAAGAATACATCTACCTCCACCTACCGCTGAGCCCTGCTCCTCGGCCTCACACGCGATAATCACCGGCGATGGCCACGGATACGACAACCGGCATCGCGGAGAGCCTCGCGCGGGTCTTCCCGCTGGGCAGCCGCGTCAACGCGCGGGGGCGCCTGGAGGTGGGGGGGTGCGACACGATTGAGCTGGCGCGCGAGTTCGGCACCCCGGCGTATGTCGTCGCCGAGGACGACCTGCGCGCGCGCGCCCGGGCGTTCGTCGAGGCGGCGCGCACGGCCTGCTCGGAAGCGGGCGCGACGGCCGGCCGCAGGGAGCTGGGGCATGACGCAGGTGCCGGGGAGCTGGGGCATGACGCCGGTGCCAGGGAGTTGGTGCATGACGCCGGTGTCAGGGAGCTGGGGCATGACGCTGGCGCCGGGGAGCTGGGGCGCGACGCCGGCTCCGGGGAGCTGCACGTGCTGTTCGCCTCCAAGGCATTCCCCTGCACCGCCGTGCTGCGCACGTTCGCGCAGGAGGGGCTGTGGTGCGACGTGGCCTCCGGTGGGGAGATGCACCTCGCGCTGCAGGCCGGCTTCGCCCCCGAGCGGCTGGTGCTGCACGGCAACGCCAAGTCCGAGGCCGAGCTGCGCATGGCGCTGCGCCACCGCGTGGGGCTGATCGTGATCGACAACCTCGATGAGGTCGACCGCCTCGAGCGGCTGTTGGGGGATTTGGACCCCACCCACCCCGAGCGCGCCGGCACGTCCCCGCAGCCGGTGCTGGTGAGGGCCACACCCAACGTGAGGGGCGACACGCACGAGAAGATCTCCACCGGCCAGGCAGACTCGAAGTTCGGCTTCGCGATGGACCAGGTGGCGGACGCGGTCGAGCGCATCCGCGGCATACCTGGCCTGGCGCTGGAGGGCGTGCACGCACACATCGGCTCGCAGCTGTTCGACCTGGAGCCCTTCCACCGCGAGGTCGCCCAGCTCTCCGGCCTGCGCGAGCTCGCTGGAGACGGTTTTCCCACCTGGGACCTGGGCGGGGGTCTCGGCGTGGCCTACACCGCGGATCAGCGCCCGCCCGCGATCGAGGAGTACGTGGGCGCGCTCGCGCAGGCCGCCCGCGAGCGTCTCGGCGGCTACAGGCGGCTGCTGATCGAGCCGGGCCGCGCGCTCACCGCGAACGCCGCGGTGACGCTGTACACCGTGCAGAGCGTCAAGCGCAACGTCTCCACCTGGGTGGCTGTGGATGGCGGCATGTCCGACAACCTGCGCCCGATGCTGTACGGGGCGACCTACGAAGCGCACGTCGCCGACCGCCCCGGCGGCGACACTCCATGCGTGTTGGCCGGCAAGCACTGCGAGTCGGGCGACGTGATCGTGCGCGAGGCGCTGCTCGAGGACCCCCGCCCGGGCGACGTGATTGTGACCCCGGCCACCGGGGCGTACGGGTATGCGATGGCCAACAACTACAACGGTGTCCCCCGCCCGCCGGTCATCTTCTGCAAGGACGGCGACGCGCGCGTGGTGGTGCGGCGCGAGTCCTACGAGGATCTACTCTCCCGCGATGTCATCGTCTAGGACCCACCCACCCGCGCAGACGGCCGAAAGCCGGGGATCGGGGTCCCACCCACCCCTCGTTTCTGGGACCCCCTTCCGCATCGGCCTGCTCGGCCACGGCACGGTCGGCGGCGCCTTCGCGACCCTGCTGGACGAGCGCGCCGATGAGATCGAGCGCTTCAACGGCCGCCGCCCGGTCATCGCCGGCGTGCTGACGCGCACGCGCGGGGACTTCGCCGAGATTCTCCCCGAGGTGGACATCATCGTGGAGGTGATGGGCGGGATCGAGCCTGCGCGCGAGCACCTGCTGGCGGCGATGCGCGCCGGTATCGACATCGTCACAGCCAACAAGCAGCTGCTCTCCCAGCACGGGGAGGAGCTGTTCGAGACCGCGCGCGAGCACGGCGTGCGGCTGCGCTTCGAGGCGGCAGTCGCCGGCGCCGTCCCAGTGGTGCGGGTGCTGGAGGAGTCGCTGTCGGCGACCCCGATCGAGCGGATCCACGGGATCGTCAACGGCACCACCAACTTCATTCTCGGCGAGATGGACCGCGGCGGCACCTACCCCGAGGCGCTCGCCGAAGCCCAGCGCCGCGGTTACGCCGAGGCCGACCCCTCCGACGACGTCAGCGGCAGGGACGCGGCGGCGAAGATGGCGATCCTCGCGCGCCTGGCGTTCGGCGCGCCGGTGCACCTCGACGACGTGCGCTACGAGGGCATCGAGCACCTGCAGCCGGACGATCTGCGCTCGGCGCGCGAAATGGGACTCGGCCTGAAGCTGATCGGCACCGCCGAGCGGCTCGGGGGTGGGCTGTCGGTGCGGGTGCACCCCGTATTCCTGTACGCCGGCCACCCGCTCTCCTCGGTGTCGGGCCCGTTCAACGCGGTCACCGTCGAATCCGAGACGGTCACCGAGATCACGCTCTCCGGCCCCGGCGCCGGCGGCCGTCAAACCGCGAGCGCGGTGTTGGGGGACGTGGTGAGTGTGATGACCGGCGGCGCCCAACCGCCCGCCCCGCCGCTGGCGTTACCGCTGCTGCAGGATGTGGAGAGCGCCTTCTACCTGCACTTCGACGTCGCCGACCGCCCCGGAGTGCTGGGGGCGATCGCGCAGGTGCTGGGCGAGCACGGCGCCTCGATCAAGTCGGTGATGCAGCGGCGCGTGGGCGGCGACGTGGTGCCGCTGACGATGGTGTTGCACCCGCTGCTGGAGTCGCGTTTGCGCGAGGCGCTCACGCAGATTGGCGAGCTGGAGCTGGTGCGCTCGGCCCCGCGGGCGATCAGGGTGATAGAAGAGGAGTTCGGATGAGCCCCGGGCGCGATCAGGATGGGATTATGGGGGATGGGTGGGCGGGCATCAAATCAAAGGGCCGGGGGCGGGTTGCGTGTTGGCGATCCCGGGGGGAACTGGGATGAGACCGGCTCTGATCGAGCGCTGGCGCGAGCACCTCCCGTTCGCGCCCGATGACCCCGTCGTCAGCCTCAGCGAGGGGGATACGCCGCTGGTGCACGCGCCGGTGATCTCGGAGATGGTGAGGGCGGAGGTGTATATGAAGCTGGAGGGCGGCAATCCGACCGGCAGCTTCAAGGACCGCGGCATGACCTGCGCCGTGTCGGCGGCCGTGCGCGAAGGATCGAAGGCGGTGATCTGCGCGTCCACGGGCAACACCGCGGCGAGCGCCGCCGCGTACGCCGCGCGCGCCGGCCTCACCTGCGCGGTGATCGTGCCGGACGGCAAGATCGCGATCGGCAAGCTCGCGCAGACGCTGATTCACGGGGGGCGCGTGATCGCGCTGTCGGGCAACTTCGACCGGGGCCTGGAGCTCGTGCGCGAGCTGGTCGAGCGCCACCCGATCACGCTGGTCAACTCTGTCAACGAATTCCGCATCGAAGGTCAGAAGACCGCGGCGTTCGAGCTGGTGGAGGCGCTCGACGGCGGCCCCGACCTGCTGTGCATCCCCGTGGGCAACGCCGGCAACGTGACCTCCTACTGGCGCGGCTTCACCGAGATGGGCGCCGCTCCGCGCCTATTCGGCTTCCAGGCGGAGGGCGCCGCGCCGCTGGTGCTCGGCCACCCCGTCGAGCACCCCGAGACGGTCGCCAGCGCGATCCGCATCGGCAACCCGGTGCGCTGGGAGGACGCGATGGCGGCGATGACCGACTCGCGCGGCGCGATCCGCGCCGTGGCCGACGGCGAGATCCTCGCCGCCTACCGCCTGCTGGCGGCCAAGGAAGGCCTCTTCTGCGAGCCCGCCTCCGCGGCCTCGGTGGCGGGCCTGCTCAAGTACGGAGCGGACGGCGCCGAGCGCGTGGTGTGCGTGATGACCGGCCGAGGCCTCAAGGACCAGCAGACGGCGCTGGACAACTCCAACGGCCGCGTGATCCCCTGCGCGGCGGAAACCGTGGCGCTGGAAGAGGCGGTTTTGGGTGATCCGTAGCCGGCCGGGTCTTCCCGCCGACCCCCGCGAGCGGGCCTCGGCCAGGAGCGGCGCCGGGTGATCCGTAGGCGTGTGGTGCGCGCCCCGGCGTCATCGGCGAACCTCGGGCCCGGCTTTGACTGCATGGCGGCGGCACTTGCGCTGCACGTGACGCTGGAGGTGGAGGAGACCGGCAGCTTCGCGGTCGAGACCGAGCTGCCGCTGCCGCGCGGGCGAGACAACCTCTGCGTGCGTGCCTTCGAGCGCCTGCACCCCGCGGATGGCTTCACGTTCCGCATCCAATCCGACATCCCGCTCGCCGGCGGTATGGGCTCGAGCGCCGCGGCGATCGTCGCGGGACTGATGGCGGCCGACCACATCTTCGAGCTGGACGCCCCGCTGCTGGACCTCGCCACGGAGCTTGAGGGCCACCCCGACAACGTCGCGGCGGCGCTGCACGGCGGCTTCGTGGTGTGCGCCGACGGCCAAACCACCCGCTTCGATCCCCCGACCGGGCTGGAGGCGCTGGCGGTGGTACCGCACGAACCTGTGCGCACCCAGGCCGCGCGTGAAGCGCTCCCCGCCGAGGTGCCAATGCAGGACGCCGTCTTCAACGTGGCCCACGGCGCGCTGCTGACGCTCGGTCTTGCCCGCGGCGACTGGGACCTGGTGGCGCGCGGGTTGCGGGACCGCCTCCACCAACCCCACCGCGCCCACCTCTTTCCCCGTTCCTTCGAGCTGGCGCAGCGGGCCCCCAAGCTCGGTGCTCTCGGCGCCACGATCTCCGGCGCCGGCCCCACCGTGCTGGTGTGGTGCTTCTACGAGCAGACCGGTGCCGTGGTGGCGGCACTCCAGGGTGAGATTGAGGGCTGGGCGGAGCTGCTGCGCGTCCCCTTCGAGCCGCAGGGGGCTTACGTGGGGGGGTTGTAGGGGCAGACAATCAGTCCTGGCTCGGCCACCGCCAAAGCGCTCTGCGTCCGCGTGGCCCGCGCTACCCCGGCCCCGCCAACCGCCCCCGAGCCTCCTCGAACCCCGGCATCCGCGCGAGCAGCTCGCCCGCGACCGCGATGTAGTCGGCGCCGAGGTCGGGGCGGTGGTCGAGGATCGAGACGGCGCGCTCGGCGGATTCGGCGTAGGCGATCGAGGAGCGCACAACCGTGTCCAGGACTCGCTCGCCCAGCTGCTCGCGCAGCGAGGCGAGCGCCTCGCGCGAGTGCACGGTGCGCATGTCGGCGAGGTTGAGCAGCACGCCGAGCAGTTCCAGCTCGGGGTTGAGCGTGTCGCGCGCGAGCTCGATCACCTCCAGCGCCTGCTCGACGCCCTGCAGCGCGAAGTACTGGGCCTCGGCGGTGATCAGCGCGAAGTCGGCGGCGACCAGGGCGTTGACGGTCAGCAGGCCGAGCGAGGGGGGGCAGTCGATCAGCACGAGCTCGTAGGCGTCGTCGGGCAGCTTCGCGAGCGCGCGGCGCAGCGTCAGCTCGCGCCCCAGGCGCCCGCCGAGCGCGAGCTCGGTCTCGGCGAGGTTGAGGTTTGCGGGGATCACCTCCCCGTGGATCGCCTCGGAGGCAGCCGTCCGCCCGCTCAGAACGTCGCCGATCGTCGGCTGCGCGTCGGGCGGCACGTCGAAGTAGTCGGAGAGGTTGCCCTGTGGGTCGAGGTCGACCGCGAGCGTACGCACTCCCGCGCGTCGCAACGCGTCCGCGAGCGTACGCACCGTGGTCGTCTTGCCCGTGCCTCCCTTCTGCGAGAGGACCGCGATCGTCTGTGCCATGGCGCGATACTATCCTCGGCATGGAGGAGGAGCAGGACCGAAGCCGAGAGACACGCGCCTCCGGCGAGAATCCCCGTGTCGCCCAGCAGGGTCTGCCGGGCGACACAGTGACCGCCGCCGGCGCCACCACGCGGGTGAGCGCTGCCCGAGACGGGGAGGTACCGGTCGCGCAGGTGCACACGGGCGAGGGCGTGAGCGATCAGGAGCGCGCGACGCTCGACGCGGCTGTGCACTTCGAGTACCACACGGAGTTCGACTGGGACAGCGAGCACGGCGATGAGGACTGGTCGATCCGCTGCTACGACGTGCACAAGCGCCTCGGCGGCGTGCCCGTGTTGGATGGGCTGAACGTGGCGATCCCCGATAACACGATCACGACCGTGCTGGGTCCTTCAGGGACGGGCAAGAGCGTGCTGATCAAACACCTGATCGGCCTGATGTTCCCCGACTCCGGGAACATCGTCGTGAAGGGCCAGGCGGTGCCCAGCCTGCCGATGCAGGAGCTGTTGGCGCTGCGCCGCAGGATCGGGGTGCTGTTCCAGGATGGCGCGCTGTTCGGGTCGATGTCGCTGTATGACAACGTGGCGTTCCCGCTGCGCCAGCACACCGACATGTCGGAGGCGCAGATCTCCGCGCGGGTGCGCGAGCGTGTCAGCGACGTGGGGTTGACGGACGCGATCGACTACTTCCCCAACCAGCTCTCCGGAGGGATGCGCAAGCGCGCGGGGTTCGCGCGGGCGCTGGTGATGGAACCGGAGATCGTGATCTTCGACGAGCCCGACTCGGGCCTCGACCCGGTGCGCACGGCGCTGCTGTGCGAGCTGATCCAGGAGATGCACGGCTTGCACGGGGGCACGTACATCGTCGTCACCCACGACATCGCCTCGGCGCGGCGGATCGGCGAATACATCGCGCTGCTGTGGCGGGGACGGATCGTGGAGGCGGGCGACGCCGCGAAGATGTTCTCCTCGGAAAACCCCTTCGTGCGCCAGTTCCTCAGCGGCTCCGCCGAGGGGCCTCTGGGGATGGACTGAGCGGGAGAGAGTCCTTCCCGACCCTCTGGCGGATCGAGGGCTTCCCGATCCTCCGGTGGATCGAGGGGTGGTCGATTGTCTGTTGTGGGCGCCCGAGCGTATGCGAACATATGTCCTTACTCGATTTGCGTGGAGATAGCGTCCGCGCTCGCGGGTAGTTTGGGGTTGTGGAGATTCCGGTTTGCCCGATCGCTGAGCATGCTGGTGGCCGGGTGGTGCGGGATGGGTGGTATGGGAAGGCTCCTCATCGTCGCCAGCGGTGGCGGTGTTCTCCTGCGAATGGGGACCGGGAGCATCGCTTCACGCCGGTCCTGACACGGCAGGGCGATCCGCGTGCTTATTGCGTTGAGTGCTCGACGGCGTTGGAGCCATGGGAGGGACAGGCCGGCGCGCGTGAGTATCGCTTCGCGGCGCGCGAGGTCGGCGACGCGCTGATCGCTGTCGCTAAGGGCGCCAGCTACCAGACAGCGGCAGCGGCTTCTAGGCGCCAGGCTGCGCGGGTCCCAACGCCGCGCGAGGGCGCGAGCCGTGGGTGGCGTCGGCGCGATCCGGTGCGGGACGGACAGCTGGTAGCGAACTGGGTTGATGTGTTCACTGGCCTGATGTGCGAGGGGCAGTTGCCGGAGCGCTGGCCGTCGAGGCTGCTCATCGACAGCAAGAACTTTCGTGTTATCACGGGTGCACGTTCGGGCCGTGGGTTTCATGTGTTTGCCGCGATGGGCTGTGAGAAGGGTGAGCCCGGCAAATGGGCGCCCGCGCCTGCGCTGTGGCGCCTTGAGCCGTTCCCACACAGAGACCGGGCGTCTTGGGAAGCGTTCTTCGGTGCGCTGGACGGTGCGCCCGAAGTGATCGTCAGTGACGCCGACCACGCGATGGCATGCGCTATCCAGAGCGTCTTCGGCAGCGACACCGAGCACCGGTTGTGCGAGTGGCATCTCTCGCGCAAGCTGCGTGAGCACCTGCCCGACACAATCCTCGCCGACCCGAAGCATCCGATCACCCATGCGCTCCCGCACGCGTTTGCGAGTCCGCGGGCATGGGAGCAGCTCGTGGGAGCCATCCAGGCCGACCACAGCCACGGTGAGCACAGCCCGCTCACGCTCGCGAGGCGCTGGCTTGAGACTTACGGTCAGAGGATCCAGACACAGGTCAGGAGCCGGGACCCCAACCGCCCCAACTCGACCGGCCCCGTCGAGAAGACGCTCCTCGAGATCGACCGCCGTATCGGAGACCGCATTGGCTCGTTCACCAACCGCGCCAGGATGGCCAAGCTGCTCGCGCTCATGACACTCGACCTCAACGGGCACACCGACGGCCGCCAATGGGCCGACCGTCTGCGTGAGCGCCTCTACCTCGCCGGCGGACGCCCCAACAACCAGCGCCCCCACGACGACCCCAAGGGCACCTACTCCCTGATCTCCTAACACCGTTCTCATCTCCATCCGAATCGAGTGAGAACATATGTTCGCCTATGGTCGTATGCGTCCACCTCCCCCGCTTCGAGCTGACCGTCGCCGCCGGCGGCGCCGAGGCGCTGGCCGGGCACGCGCTGGCGATCGCGCCGGCTCCGGGGGGAGAGTCCCGGGTGGGGGAGGTGTCGGGGGCCGCCGAGGCGCAGGGCGTCACGCGCGGGATGGCGCTGGGGGAGGCGCTCGCGCGCTGCCCGCGGCTGCGCCTGGTGGCGGGCGACCCGCTCGGGGTGGCGCAGGAGTGGGGGCGCGCGGCGCGGGCGCTGGAGGGGATCGGCGCCGCCCTGGAGCTGCCGCGGGCCGGCCTCGCGTACTTCGAGTCCGACGGGCTGCGCGGGCTGCACGGGGGAGACGAGGGCGTGATCGCCGCCGCGCGCCGCTCGCTACGGCGCCCCGCGCGGGTGGGCGCCGGGCCGACGCGCTTCTGCGCGCTCGCGGCGGCGCTGGAGGTGCGCTCGCGCCGTGCCCGGATCGTCGCTCCCTCCTCCGCGCAGAGCGGTTTCGCCGCACAGGGCAGCCCCGCTGCGCACCACGGCTCCGTACTGCACGGCTCCGTACTGCACAGCTCCGAGCCGCACGGCTCTGCGCGGCACGGCTCTGCGCGGCACGGCTCTGCGCCGCACGGCTCTGCGCGGCACGGCTCCGCGCCGCACGGCTCCGCGCAGAGTGGTCACTCCGTGCAGCCTGAGCACCGCGAGGCCCGCCGCTACCTCGCCAACCGCCCGGTGGCGCTGCTGGGCTTCCGCGCGGAGACCGCCGCGCTCGTGGAGCCTCTCGCGCGGCTGGGGATCGACACGCTGGGAGAGCTGGCCGCGCTGGGGCGCGATGCGGTGGCCGATCGCTTCGGTGCGCCCGGGGTGCTCGCGCGGCGCTTGGCGCGCGGCGAGGACGACCCGCTGCGCACGCGCATCGCCGAGGAGCGCCTGCGGGAGTCGCTGGAGCTGGAGGAGGCCAACTCCGGGCCGGCGTTGGAGCGCGTCCTCGGTGTGCTCGTCGACCGCCTGCTCGCTCGTCCCGAGCGGCGGGGGCGGACGCTGCGCACGCTGACGCTGTCCGCGCGGCTGGTGGAGGGCGGCACCTGGCGCGAGCGGGTGGTGCTGCGTGAAGCGCTGTCCAACCCACGGCGAATGCGCCTCGCGCTCGCGCCGCGTCTGGCGCTGCTGCCCGCGCCCGCCGCCTACCTGCGCCTCGAGGCCGAGCGCTTCGGCCCTCCGGAGGGAGCGCAGAGAGCGCTGTTCGACCCGGATCCATCCCGCCCCGCGCGCCGGGAGGAGCACCGCGGGCGCCTGCGGGAGGCGGTGGCTCAGGTGCGCGCGGCGGCCGGCCCTGAGGCGGTGCTGCGCGCGGTGTGCGTCGACCCCGACTCGCGCGTGCCCGAGCGGCGGGTCGTGTTCACCCCCTTCCCGGGATGAGTGGGAGTCGTTTACTCAACCTCCCACGGCCCGCCCGCGTGCGGATGGGCCCCGGTGGCGCGCCCCGCACGGTCGACGGCCGGCCGATCGAGCAGGTGCGGGAGTCGTGGCTGGTGGAGGATCGCTGGTGGACCGGCCGGCCGCTGCGTCGCCGCTACTGGGAGATCGTGAGTGTGCGCGGGCGCAACCTCGTCGTCTTCCACGACCTCTGCTCGGGCGAGTGGTTCACCCAGGCGGGTTGAGATGGTGGGGGAGTCCACCTACATCGAGCTGCACTGCCACTCCGCCTACTCCTTCCTGGATGGAGCCTCGCTGCCGGACGAGCTCGCACAGCGGGCGGGGGAGCTTGGCTACACAGCGCTGGCGCTGACCGACCACAACTCCGTGTCCGGCTCGATGGAGCTGACGCAGGCTGCCGCGGCGTGCGGAATACGCGCGCTCCACGGCGCCGAGCTGGATGTCGTCGTAGCCGGTGGCGGTGTCGATGGCCGTCGCACGACCGGCGGTCCCCCGGGCGATCGCTGCCGCCACCTCACGCTGCTGGTGCGCGACGCGCGCGGCTGGCGCAACCTCTGCCGGCTGCTGACTCACGCGCACGCCCACACGCGCGAGGGGCCCGGCCGCCGCGAACGGGGCGAGCCGTCGGTGAGCCTGGAGATGGTGCGGGAGCACAGCGAGGGGCTGGTATGCCTCACCGGCTGCGCCGGCCACGGCGTGCACGACGAGCCCACGGCGCGACGGCTGCTGGATGCGTTCGGCCCCCACGGCCTGCGCGTTGAGTTGCAGCGCCCCTACGCTCGCCACGATCGCGCGCGCAACCGGGGGCTGGAGGCGCTGGCCCGGCGCCTCGGGGTGGCGTGTGTGGCGAGCGGCGACGTGCATGCCCACGTGCGCGGTCGCGCGGAGTTGCAGGACGCCTTCGTGGCGCTGCGCCACCGCACTACGCTCGACGCCTGCGAGCCGCTGCGGCGCGGCAACCACAGCCACGTGCTGGCGCCCCCAGCGGCGATGGCGGCCCGCTTCCCCGAGCACCCCGAGGCGGTGCGCGAGAGCGTGCGCCTGGCCGAGGAGCTGCGCTTCGACCTGACGCGCGACCTCGGCTACCGCTACCCCGGGTCGGAGGACCCCGGCGCGATGCGCCACCTCGCGGAGTTGTGCCGTGCGCGGCTGGACGAGCGCTACGGGACCAGGGCGCCCGCTCGCGGGGGAGGGTCGGGCAGGGGCAGGGGCAGGGGTGACGGCGGACGGATGCGCGGAACAGGTCGGGGCGGGGGGAGCGCCGCGGCGATGCGCGCCGAGGCCGCGGCGCGATTGGAGGAGGAGCTGCGGATCGTCGACGAGCTGGGGCTCGCGGGGTTCTTCCTGCTGCACCACGAGCTGCTGGAGCTGGCCCGCGAGGTCGCCGTGGAGGTGCGCGGGGCCGACTCCGCCCGTGCGCTGCTCGCGCCCGGGCGCGGGCGGGGCTCGTCGGTGTCCTCGATCGTCTGCTATCTCACCGGCCTCTCGCACATCGACCCGATCGGCAACCGCCTGTTACTCGGGCGCTTCCTGCACACCGGCCTCGAGTCACTGCCCGACATCGACCTCGACTTCCCGCGCGATATCCGCGAGGTGCTGATCCCACGCGTACACGAGCGTTACGGCGATGAGCACGCCGCGCTGGTCGCCGCCTTCCCGACCTTCCGCGCGCGCGGCGCGATCCGTGAGCTCGGCAAGGTTCTCGGTCTGCCCCCGGGAGAGATCGAGCGCGTCGCGCGCGCGGCGGACAACCACCGCGGCGCCGCCGAGCACGACATCGATGGCGCGCTCGGCCGCGGGGCACGGCGCTCCGGGGTCGGCTCACCGGAGGAGTGGCCCGTGGCGGGCTCATCGACGGAGGCGCGCTCCGGGGCGGGCCCGGAGGGGATCCCCAGGGGAGTGGATGCGCCGCCCGCCTCCCCCCGCTGGGCCTGGCTTGAGCGTCTGGTCGCCGAGGCGTACGGGCTGCCCCGCCACCTCTCCCAGCACCCCGGTGGGATGGTGATCTCCACGCGGCCGCTGATCGACTGCTGCCCGGTGGTGCCCGCGGCGATGGAGGGCCGCCAGATGGTGCAGTGGGACAAGGACTCCTGTGCGGACGCCGGCTTCTTGAAGATCGACCTGCTCGGGCTGGGGATGCTCTCCGCCGTGGAAGGGTGCGTCGAGCTGATCGCCCGCACCCGCGGCGAACGCGTCGACCTCTCGCGCATCCCCTTCGACGACCCCGCCACCTTCCGGGCGGTGCGCCGCGCCGACACCGTCGGGGTCTTCCAGATCGAGAGCCGCGCGCAGATGCAGTCGCTGCGGCGCACGCTCCCCGAGAGCCTCGACGACCTCACGGTGCAGGTCGCGATCGTGCGTCCCGGCCCGATCCAGGGCGGCGCGATCAACCCCTACATCGAGCGCCGCCGCCGGCTGCGCGCCGACCCCGCCTACGAGGTGCCCTACCCCCATCCCGCGTTGCGCCCGGTGCTTCAGAGCACGCTCGGCACCGTGATCTTCCAGGACCAGGTGATGGAAGTCGCCCAGGCCTTCGCCGGCTTCTCTCCCCGCGAGGCCGACGGGCTGCGCCGCGCGATGAGCCGCAAGCGCTCCCATGAGGCGCTGCAGAGCCACCGCGAGCGCTTCATCGCCGGCGCCCGCCGGCACGTGGGGGCCGACCTCGCTACCGCGCAGCGCGTGTGGGAGATGGTGGAGGGCTTCGCCGGCTTCGGCTTCCCCAAGGCGCACGGCGCAGCCTTCGGGCTGCTCGCCTACCAGTCCACGTGGCTGCGCGTCCACTACGGTCCCGAGTTCCTCTGCGCGCTGATGAACGAGCAGCCGATGGGCTTCTACGCCCCCGACACGCTCGTGCACGAGGCCGAAGCTCGCGGCATCCCCGTGCTTGGGCTCGACGTCAACGCCTCGGGGGTGGGGTGCACGGTGGAGGAGGCGCCCTCACCGCTCCCCGCCCCGGTGGGTCTGGGCGAGGTGGGGAAGTTAGACGGGGCGGTGGAGGAGATAGGCGTGGGGAGGACGCGCCTGGGCGTGCGCCTCGGCCTCGGCTACATCAAGGACGTACGCGCCGATCGAATCCGCGAACTGGTCTCCGAGCGCGAGCTCAACGGGCCTTTCCGCGACCTCGGGGAGCTGGCGGCGCGCTGCGGCGCGGGGCGCTCGACGCTCGAACAACTTGCGTGGTCGGGGGCCTGCGACGGACTGGTGGACGAATCCGCCGATGCGATGCGCCGTGCGGGGGTAGCGGGGATGGCTGGCGCGTCCGGGGTGGCTGCCGGAATGGGGGAGATGGCGGGCGCACCGGGTGCGGACGCCCGTCGTCGCCTCGCCCTGTGGCAGCTCGGGATCGCTGCGCCCGGGCATGCGGTTGGTGAGAAGGGCACCCAACTGGCGCTGCCCCTTGGCCTCCCCGAGTCGCCGCGCCTGCGCCCGCTCACCCGCTGGCAGCGGCTGATTGCCGACTACGCCACCACCGGGGTCACCGTCGGCGATCAGGCGATGGCGGTGCTGCGCCCGCGGCTTACCGCGCAGATGCTTGCCACCTCCCCCCAGCTCGCCCGCCTGCCCCAGGGCTCGGCCGTCACGATCGCCGGCCTCGTGATCGCGCGCCAGCGGCCGGGCACCGCGAAGGGCACGATGTTCCTGCTGTTCGAGGACGAGTGGGGTCACATCAACCTGATCGTCCCGCGCGCCGTGTACGAGCGCCACCGCCCGCTCGCCCGCGCCGAGCCGTTGCTGCTCGCCCGCGGCCGTCTGGAGCGCAGCGCGGTCGAGCGCGTCGCCGGCATCGAGGAGGTGCCCGCCGTGGTGAACGTGGTCGTGCGCGAGCTGGCCCCGCTGGAGCGCTTCCTCGCTCCCGCTGCGGGGGAGCAGGTCCCAGCGCAGGCGCGGGTCCACCGCCTGCGTCCCGACTCCGGCCTGCGTCCCGACTCCGCGGAGCAGGACGCCGCCGAGGTCGCCGCCGGGCTGCGCGCGGTCGCTCCGGCCGTGCAGAGTTTTGCGGCGGGGAGACGCCGGTGAGAGGTGTGGCGTGTGGCGGGGTGAGGGGCGATGGTAGGTGTGGTGGTGAGGGTGGTGAGGGTGGTGGGTGGTGAGGGTGGGTGTGCGGTGGGGGTGAGGCCCAGCGCCCCGAGGTCGGGTTGTGGTTGGCCGATTTTCGCCAGACAGCCGGAGTACGCGTTGTCATCATCGCGTTTCACACACCAACAGCAGGAGGCGAATATGGCTTCAATCCGCAAGGAGATCAAGGTCGATGCGAGCCCGGAGGACGTGTGGTCCGCGGTGCGCGATTGGGGAGCGCTGCACGAGCGTCTCGTGCCGGGCTTCGTGGTCGATACCCGGCTCGACGGAGACGACAGGATCGTCACCTTCTTCAACGGCACAGTGCTCCGCGAGGTGCTGATCGACTGTGACGATGAGGCCCGCCGACTCGTATGGTCGGTGGTCGACGGACCGTATACCCATCACAACGCATCGGCGCAGGTCTTCGCGGATGGAGAGGACGCAGCCACATTCGTTTGGGTGGCCGACCTGCTGCCGGAGGCGCTCGCCATCCCAACCAGCGAGATGATGGAGCAGGGGACGAAGGTCGTCAAGCAGACGATCGAGGCTCAGAGGAGTGTGACGGTGGGGGTCGCCCCAACCCGCTAGGCTGCTCCCGACGTGAACTACCGCAAGCTAGGCACCAGCGACCTCGAGGTCTCGGAGATCAGCCTCGGCTCGTGGCTGACGTACTCCGGCGGGGTGGAGCGCGCGCAGTCGGAGGCGTGCGTAAAGGCGGCGTTCGAGGCGGGGATCAACTTCTTCGATACCGCCAACGTCTACGGGCGGGGGGCGTCGGAGACGCTGCTGGGGGAGGTGCTCTCGGGGTATGAGCGCTCCTCCTACGTGCTCGCCACGAAGGTGTACTTCCAGATGTCCGACACCGACCGCGGACTCTCAGCGGCGCAGATCCACAAGCAGATCGACGCTTCGCTGGCGCGGCTGCGCACCGATTACGTGGACCTCTACCAGTGCCACCGCTACGACGAGCAGACGCCCCTGGAGGAGACGATGGGGGCGCTCACCGAAGTTGTGCAGGCCGGCAAGGCGCGCCACATCGGCTTCAGCGAGTGGCCCGCGCCGAAGATCGCCGAGTCGCTGGCGCTGCCCGACGTGGAGCGGTGGGTCTCCAGCCAGCCGCAGTACTCGATGATCTGGCGCGCGCCCGAGGCCGAGGTGATCCCGCTGTGCGAGCGCGAGGGGATCTCGCAGATCGTGTGGTCGCCGCTTGCGCAGGGGGTGCTCACCGGCAAGTATCCGCCCGGGTCGCCGCTGCCATCCGACTCCCGCGCGACGAGCGAGAGCATGAGCGTGTTCATGAGCCAGCTGCTCGACGACCGTGTGCTGGAGGCCGTGCAGCGGCTGGTGCCGATCGCAGAGGGCGCGGGGCTCACGATGGCGCAGCTCGCGCTTGCGTGGGTGCTGCGCGAGCCCAACGTGGCCTCGGCGATCGTCGGCGCCAGCCGGCCCGAGCAGGTGCACGCGAATGCCTCGGCGTCCGGCGTTGCCCTCGACCCCCAGATCCTCGCCGCGATCGACGAGGCCATGGGGGATGTCGTGGTCAGGTAGAGGCTTGGTACCCACCGGCCGGTGAAGCTGGGGGGTGGTGAACGAAGCTGACGCCCGGACCCCCGCCGCGGTGGAGGAGGTCACGGGCGCCGTGGTGTGCACTCTGGTTGGGCCGACCCTCAGTCGGCCTTCACGGCGGACACGTCGACGAGGATCTTCACCTTGTCGCTGACGACCATGTTGCCCGAGCCGAGCGCCGCGTTGAAACGCATCTCGAAGTCCGAGCGGTTGATCTGGGCGCTCGCGGAGAGGCCCACGCGCGTCTTGCCCTGGTGGTCCTCCGGCTCGTAGCCCTCGAGGGTGGCCTTCAACGTGACCGGGCGCGTGACGCCATGGATGCTGAGGTCGGCGTCGATCTCGAACTCGTCCTCGCCGGTGGCGCGGATCGCGGTCGAACGGAAGCCGATCTCGGGATACTTCTCGACCTCGAAGAAGTCCGCCGAGCGGAGGTGGTCGTCGCGCTGGGGCTCACGCGTGTCGACGCTCGCGGTTTTGACCGTGCCGTAGGCGACGGCGCCGTCGGGGCCCACCTCGACCGTGCCCTCAAACTCCTTGAACTGGCCCTTCACGGTGGCGATGCCGAGGTGTTTGACCTGGAACTCCACGCTCGAGTGGACGGGATCGACCTTCCAGGTGCCGGCGGGGACGGAGAGCGTTGCGGCGGCTGGGGTGGCGGACGGTGTGGACATCGGAGAGCTCCTTTTTCAGAGAGAGAGAGAGGTGGCACAGGGGTCTCATACCCGCTGGGACGAGTACCCACAGATAGTTGCTTGCACAACGTTATCAGGATCGGTGCGTGTGCAACTACATCGTCAGCGCCGCTGCACCACCAGCGCCTGCGTGGCCAGCCCGAACGGGCCGCGTTCGTCGTGCAGGACGCTCTGCGCCCACGCGATCCCGCCGGGGTGCAGCATGGTGCGGGCGTCGAGGCCGATCCACTCGCCCTCGGGACGGCGGTTCAGCGTGATGGCGAGGTCGGCGTTGATGAACACGTACTCGTCGAACGGCAGCACCGCCGCGATGCCGTTGCCGAAGTCGGCCGCCGCCATCGTGTACACCAGCGGGGTGGGCGCCTCGCCGGGGAGCACCGGGCGGCACAGGCGCATCCACACGCCGGCCGTCCCGACGGGGGCGTGGGAGCTCGTCACTCCCACCTCGGGCAGCTGGCCTTTCAGCGGGCGGCCGTGCAGGAAGCGCATTTCCATCGCGCTCGCCGCGAAGCTCCTGTACTCGCCGCCGCCCGGCGCGAAGGCCACCGCGTGCCCCTCCTCGCGCCCTGGCAGGGGCGGGGCCTCGTGCGCCTCCACGACCTGCAGCGCCAGCTCGGGCAGCTCCTCGGGCGCCGGCACGAGCCGCAGCGCATGGGCGCGACAGACGAGCACCCCTCCCTCCTCCTCCTTACCCTTTTTTCCATCCTCCGGCCCGACTGCGCGCAGCTCCGCTTCGAGCTCCTGCACGCGGCGGCCGGGGCGCACGATGCGCGTGGTCAGCGTCAGCGGCGCGAGCGGCACCGGTCGCAGGAAGGAGAAGGAGAGGCGCGCGAACGGCAGCTCCCCGCCGGGCTGCATGCGCTCGAACGCCCCCGCGATCAGCGTGGCCGGCGCCCCACCGTGCTGCGCCCCCGGATCCCATGGCCCGCGCGCATACTCGGTCGGCGTGTAGCGCCCCTCGCCCTCGGGGACGAAAATGCTCTCGATGTCCTCGGTCGAGTCGGGACCGGTCGCCGCCGTTGGTGTGCTCTCGGCCATCGCGGGGCGGATGCTATCCGTCGCCGCGCGCCGGCACGAGCGCGCTCACTGCGGCAACCGCGCGACGAACTCGGAGAGCTTGTGGGGGTCGCGCAGCGGGGCGCCGTGGCCGAAGCAGGCGAGCGCCGGTTCCAGCGCCGCGAGGCGCCGCGCCGACTTGCGGTTGCGCGCGGGATTGGGGGTGAAGATGTCGGGTGGCGTGTTCAGCCAGGGGGCGCTGGTGATGAAGTTCATGTTGCCGAGCACGTCGCCGGCGATCAGCACGCGATCGGACTCGCGCCAGAAGGAGAGGTGCCCGACGGAGTGCCCGGGCGTCTCCAGCACCGTGAAGCCGGCGACCTCGTCGCCCTCGTGCAGCGCGCGCGTCACGGGGTGAGGCGGGCCGGTCCAGAAGCGCTCCTGCGTCCAGTTCAGCCACCCTGGGGCTTTGGGGTTTTTGATCGCCCCGGGCGTCTCCATCGCGGGCACGTCGGCCTCGCCGCACCACAGCGGGATGCCGAGCCGCTCGCATACGGCGTGGCTCGATCCCTGGTGGTCGGGGTGGGCGTGGGTGAGCGCGTGGGCGGTCACGGTCTGGCCCTGCAGCTGGCGCAGGATGCGGGCCTCCGCCTGGCGCGTGCCGGCGTCGATCAGCACGTCGCCCGCGAGGTACACGTTGATCAGGTTGCGCGGTTTGCCGTCCAGCTGGTATAGGCCCTCGGCCAGCTGCTTCATGGTGTCGATCCTATCCGCTCGGTGAGACGTGGCTGTTTCCTTGCCCATGCTTGCCGGGGCTTGACATTTATACGTAGCTAGGCTACGGTGTGCCGCAGGGCTGGTTTTCCCGCTGTTTGGGGGGCCGGTGTACATAGGGTCTGGTTGGGGTCATACCGTCTTGTGGTTGACGTCAAAGCGCTCGCAGGGTTTTTGCAGTTATGGGAGAGGGTCTGGATCGGATCGATGAGGGAGTTGTTTCAGCGTGGTTTCTAGAGGGAGATTCATGATGGGGATGTGCGCGTCGGCCCGTGGGGCTGATGCTAGATGCGCCAGCTTGGCGCTGTCGCATCTCTCTCTCTCTCTCTCTCTCTTCGTCTAGAGCGCTAGTCGAAGGGCCTCCTCGTCGGGCGCGTTTGCGCCGTCTTTGCTTCGTCCCCGTGGGGGGTGGGCTCTCGGCGTCTCTGGCCGGGGCCCACGGTTCCCCACGCGTGTGTGTGGGTGGTGGTCGTTGATGGCGGCGCCGACCGATCGGAGATCGGCCAGCAGCGGTGCGGGGACGGCGGCGCGGCGTGGTGCGGCCGGGCGTGCTCTGCCGGGCGAGGGGCGGTTGGCGGCGCGGCGGGAGCGGCGAGCGTTCTCGCGGGGCGCGCCGCGGGTGCAGGTCGAGGAGATTCAGCATTCGCGTTTGCTGGTGGCGGTCGCGGCGACGATCGACGAGCTGGGTTTTGAGCAGAGCACGGTGACGCGGATCGCTGCGCGGGCGAAGGTGTCGCGGCGGACGTTCTATGAGCTCTTCGAGAACCGCGAAGCGTGTTTGGTCGCGTTGATCGACGCGGTCGTGGAGCGCGTTGAGCGGGATCTGGATGCCGCGGGCCTGGAGGGTCTTGAGTGGCGTGAGCGGGTGCGCGGCGGGTTGTGGGTGATCCTGTCGTTCTTGGAGCGCGAGCCGGTGCTGGCGCGGATCTGGGTCGTGCACGCGTTGCACGGTGGGCCGCAGACGTTGGAGCGTCGCGAGCGGGTTCTCGCGCGGTTGGCGGCGATCCTCGACGAGGGGCGCGGTGAGGGTCAGCGTGGGGCGGAGTGCACGCTGGTGACGGCGGAAGGTCTCGTGGGTGGGGCGCTCGGCGTGGTGTACGCGCGGTTGCGCAGCGGGGACCCCGGGCCGTTGACCGGTCTTTTGGATGAGTTGATGGGGATGATCGCGCTGCAGTATCTGGGGCCGCGGGCGGCGCGTCGTGAACAGCGGCGTCCGGTGCCGGCGCCGGCACTGCAGCATGTGCCGAAGGCTGGCTGGGAGGTGAGCGCGCACGCGGAGCGCGACCCGCTGGATGAGGTGAACATGCGCCTCACCTACCGCACCGCGCGGGTTCTGCAAGGTGTGCAGGAGCACCCCGGGGCGAGCAACCGCGAGATCGCCGACAGCGCTGGGATCAGCGACCCGGGGCAGGTCTCGAAGTTGTTGCGGCGTTTGGAGCGCCTCGGTTTGCTTGAGAACCACGGTTTGGGGCACGCCCAGGGCGAGCCCAACGAGTGGAAGCTGACGCCGCTCGGTGGCCAGGTCGCGCAACGGCTCAGCGTCCTCACCTGCGACCGGGAGCAGGCCGCATGACGCGCCACGCCCGATCGATTTACCACTTCACAACATCAACCAAGGAGACAAGGTGACACCCACAAAGCACACCGCGAAGCCCGCCGCCACACCGAAGACCGGCCGCTTCGCGACGCTCCGTGGCCTCCTCCACGCCCAAGGGAGTGGTGCGTCTCTGCGCAAGTTGATCGCCACCCCGCTGATAACTCTCTGCGCTCTGCTCACGCTCTCTGCCGGCGTAGCCCAAGCCGAAGCGCCCAAGCTCATCTCCTATGGCAAGTTCGCGTCTGAAGGCCCCGGCGTCGCGGTCGACCAGGCCAGCGGCGATGTCTTCACGGCCTCCTTGCTGGATCTGAACGCAAAAGACGAAGAGCTGGGCTTCGGCCTTATCAGGAGGTTCGAAGCATCCGGCAAGGAACTACCGTCGTCGTACGCCGAAGGATTCCACTCCGGTGCGGTCATTGACCCCACCAACGGCGATCTGTACGTGCTTGGCGAAGAAGGCCCCCTCACGCCCGCGGAGATCTCCGTCTACGACCCCAACACGGGTGCGCCGGTGGGAACGCCGTTTGAAGTGCCGGCGTCACGCAATGCCTTCGGCTTCTTCACAGTCGTAGGGATCGCGGTCGACTCGGCCGGCAACGTGTACGTGCCGAATCCCACGGCAAACGAGGTGCTCGAGTACAGTCCGAGCGGCACGCTGCTGAAGACGTTCACGGGCTCCGGTGCCGGCGCGTTCAAGGAGCCGACCGCAGTCGCAATCGACTCCTCCGGCAACCTCTGGGTGGCCGACTCCGGCAACGACAGGATTGTGGAGCTCGATTCCAGCGGTGCGCCTGTGGAAGTGAACGGCAAGCCCGTGGAAATCGAGAGCGAAGGCGTGTGGTCGGTGGCAGTCGACGGACACGGGGACGTGTTCGCGGTCGTCTACAACGGCGCGGACCCGTGCGGCGCATTCGGCTCGTCCTGTCTCCATCTTGTCGAGTACAGCTCGCAAGGCAGGCAGCTCGCCGATGTGGGGGCCGGCAGTTTCGGCAAGACTGAAAGCGGAAGCGAAGATCGCTTCTACAGCATGGTCGCGGTGGATGAAGCGAGCGGGCGGGTATACGTGACGGACGGCATGAAACGCACCGTGTGGATCTTCGGGCCGCCGATTGCGCCTGTGGTCCACAGGGAGCTTACCGCCGAAATCGACACCTCCGAAGCGAAGCTCGGCGCGCTCGTGAACCCTGGCGGCATCCAGACGAGTTACCGCTTCGAATACGGCCCTACCAGCGCCTACGGCAGCTCGACGCCCTTCCCGGAAGGAAGCGTCGGCGAAGGACTGGAATCGCACGCGGTGTGGGCATCCGCAAGCGGCCTCGCGCCCGGAAGCACCTACCACTACCGGGTCGTGGCGAGCAACGAATTGGGAACGGCCTACGGCCCCGACCAAACCTTCACCACGCTGACCGCCGAACAGGCGGCGTGTCCCAACGAACAGATGCGTGGCGGCTTCGCCGCGAGGTTGCCTGACTGCCGCGCCTACGAGCTCGTGACGCCGCCGGTCAAGAGCTCGTCCCAGTTCGATGCTGTGCTGGGTATGGCGTACATGAGCAAGGCCGCCGCGAATGGCGAAGCGCTCACGCTCACCATCAATGAACCGCGGCCGGGCGCGCCCACCGCCGGCGAATCCTACGTGGCGACACGTGGCGCAGGCGGCTGGATCGCGGAAGACATCATGCCGCTCGAATCCTACGACGGGGTGGGCTGCGCAGGATACCAATTAGTGTACGCCTACTCAGAACAGGTTACCAAGGACGTGATACAAGCCGGCGGAGGGTCACGCGCTTCCGCGTCTGCAAACGAAGACGAAGACCCGGAATCGTGCAACCCCGAAGGCCATCAGGTTGTGAGCGGCGAACCGGTGGGCTATGAAAACCTGCTGGTGCGCGACAACGCGACTGGCACTTACCAGCTTGTCAACGTCACGCCGCCGGGAGTGACGCCGGCCGACACGCACTTCCAGGCGGCATCCGCGGACCTCAGCCACGTGATCTTCACGGAGACCTCGCCGCTGGCCGAAGGCGCGCAGTACGGCGTGGAAAACCTGTATGAGTGGGACGAAGGCGTGTTGCGGCTGGTGAGCGTGCTGCCGGACGGCACGCCGGTCCCCGGATCGCTAGCGGCAAAAGCGTCAACAGGGGGTATCTCCGAATACGAAAGTGTGGTCTCCAGCGATGGCTCGCACGTGCTCTTCACCTACGGCGGCGCCCTCTACGACCGCGTCGATGGGCAGCGCACCGTTCAGATCGACGAACAACAGGGTGGGTCAGGCCCCAACGGTGGCGGCTCCTTCAAGTCCGCCACCTCCGACGGCTCGACGGTCTTCTTCCTCGACGAAAATAACCTCACCCCCGACTCGGCCGCGGCCGCCGGCGAACCTGACCTGTACGAGTGCGCGCTGCCTGAAGGCGCGAGCAAATGCGAATTGAGCGACCTCACGGTCGCTGCGGCGGGCGGGCACGCCGACGTGCGGCGCGTCACGCCGCTCGGCGGCCATGACAGCTCCGACGTCTATTTCGTCGCCACGGGCGTGTTGGCGTCCAACACGAGGGAATTCACGAACGGCGAAGGCAAGATCTTCGTCGAAGGCGCGGAAACCGGAAAGCAGAACTTGTATCTGTGGGGTGGCGAAAAGACGACGTTCATCGCCACTGGCGTTGAATACAGCTCCTACGGCATCGAACAGACCTCGCCCGACGGCAAGTGGCTCGCGTTCGAATCGAAAAAGGATCTGACCGGCTATGATACGAACGAATCGAACGAGTCCGCCCCCGAGCTCTTCCTGTACAGCGCTGCCACAGGGCAGCTCGCCTGCGCCTCGTGCAACCCCACGGGCGAACCCCCGGTCGGAGGTAGCCCCGGAAGCGGCGACCCTCCGACCGGAGGCGGTGTGGGGCGGCGTGGAGAGGCCTATCAACAAGATTTCGGACTCGTCCCGACCCGGTACGACGTGCTCACGGACGCCGGCCAGGTGTTCTTCGAAACGGCGGAAGCGCTCGTGCCGTCCGATACGAACGGCGAGCGCGACGTCTACGAGTACGAGGGCGGTGGCGCGCACCTGATCTCGAGCGGTACGAGCTCCTTCGAATCGACCCTGGAGGACGTGAGCGAAAGCGGCGATGACGTGTTCTTCCGCTCGAACCAGCAGCTCGTGCCGCAGGACAACCAGGAAGGACAGATCGTCACCTACGATGCGCGCGTCGACGGAGGCTTTGCCGAACCGTCCTCCCCGCTGCCGTGCACGACCGCCGACGCCTGCCGTGCGGCGGCCGCGCCGCAGCCCTCGGTCTACGGGGAACCGGCGAGCCAGACGTTCTCCGGCCTGGGGAACCTCACGCCACCTCCGCCTCCACCTGGCGAAACGGCGGTGCAGAAGGTCACCAAGTGCAAGACAGGCTTCACCAAGAACAAACAAGGCAAGTGCGTCCGTATGAAAACAAAGAAATCTAAGAAATCTAAGAAGGCCAAAAAAGCCAGCAATGACCGGAGGGCAAAGTGAGTGTGCCGTTTAACGCCAAATCAAAGCATGGGATGTAGAAGGTCGGTGCTGCGATGAGGCGGTGCTGCGTAGATGATGGAGGGTTTTGTACCTCCGTGGTCGCCCTGCAGGGGGAGATCACAAACCACCCGCAAGCTGCTGCGGTCAAGAGCCGTGGTGGTGAGCGTTGCGGGAGAAGGCGTGCTTTGAGTGCGTCAGGTGTGACCCAAGAAGGCGAACGTGAGTAAACCACTGATGACTTGTCGAAACCCTTTAGATGACATCAAAAGCGGGGCTGTTTACTTGGCCCGTGATGAGCCTGACGGGAGCCTGCTTATTGGTCAGGTGGTGTCCGGCATGAAGGTGGCGCGAGCTTGGGTTGGGCTTCTACGCGGAAGGCGGGAACCTGTTGTCTCGCGAGGTGGTCAGCTAGTGGCTTTTGGCCTGCGGTTGGCTGGATACGGGAGAATTCCAAGCGGTTGCACCCGTGAGGATAAGAGTACCGATGCGGGGCGCAGGGGCGGACCGTCTGGTAGTAGTGTTGAAGGTCCTGTAATAGGGCTGGAGCGAAGCGGACGGGTCATCCAGGCTTGGCTGTTGGGCAACCGCGATGCAGTTGTCGTGGGAGGAACCAATGGGTAAGTCGAAGTCAGAGGTAAAGTCGTTCTGTATTTCGAAGCAGGTCGTCTGGGATGCCTGGGAGCGTGTCAGGGCTAACGACGGTGCTGCTGGTGTTGACGGGGAGTCGATTGCGGAGTTCGAACGGGATCTGAGGAATAACCTGTACGTTCTGTGGAATAGGCTGTCCTCGGGGAGTTATATGCCGCCTCCGGTAAGGGCGGTGCAGATCCCGAAGAAGGACGGGCAGGGAGTCAGAATGCTCGGTATTCCCACTGTCGCTGACCGGATCGCGCAAACGGCCGTAAGGCTATATTTGGAGCCAGGGGTAGAGCCTCATTTTCACCCCGACTCCTATGGCTATCGACCGGGTCGCTCGGCCCATGACGCGCTGGGGGTATGCCGGGAACGGTGTTGGAAATACGACTGGCTGATCGATCTTGATCTCCAATCGTTTTTCGACTCCGTTGATCACTCGCTCGTTCTGAGGTCGGTGGCTGCCCATACCGATCAGCGGTGGATTCTTCTCTATGTCGAGCGGTGGCTGACTGCGCCGCTCGATCACGGAGACGGCACCTTGGTAGCGCGGGATCGCGGAACCCCGCAAGGGTCGGCGATCTCGCCTGTACTAGCAAACATCTATCTCCATTACTCGTTCGATATGTGGATGGCGCGGGAGTTCCCGACCATCCCGTTTGAGCGGTATGTAGATGATGTGGTCCTGCACTGTAAGAGTGAGCGCCAAGCGCGATTCGTGCGTAGCAGAGTCGCCGAGCGGATGGCGGGTTGCGGCGTGGAGATAAACCCACGTAAGACCCGCATCGTGTATTGCAAAGACGACGATCGCCAAGGCTCTTATGAGCACGAGCGGTTTGACTTCCTTGGGTACACATTTCGTCCTCGACGTTCGCGGAGGAAGAACGGCAAGTTGTCCGTCAATTTTCTCCCGGCTGTCAGCGACGACGCCATGAAGGCGATGAGTAAAACGATCAAGCGATGGAGGCTGCACTTATGGAGCGGGAAGACCCTAACGGCCCTCGCACGGGCAACAAACAAGCGCGTGCAAGGCTGGATCAACTACTACGGGCGCTTCTACCCGTCCGTCTTGGTCAGGTTTCTCAAACGCATCGACGAGTATCTGGTGCGCTGGGCCATGCAGAAGTACAAGCGACTGCGCAAACGCCACAGAAAGACGAGGAAGTTCTTGGAAGGCGTGGAAACACGCGAGCCAAACCTCTTCGCCCACTGGCAACCGACTGCGCAAGCCAACAACCGGATGATGGGAGCCGTGTGATGGGAGACTGTCATGCACGGTTCTGCGAGAGCCCGAGGGTGAAATCCCCTCGGGCTACTCACCTGACCACCTTCAAAGCTCTCCAGAAGCGAGTCCCCGTGCTGCTGGCGACGTTCGCCGTCATTGGCGTCACGGCTTCGCCCGCGCTCGCCGGCGAACCGCACCCGTACCTGAACATCAGCTTCGGTCACAACGCGACGGAACCGTTCTCCAGCCCGAACGGGATCGCCGTCGACGAATCGACGGGTGATGTGTACGTGGCCGACATCGGCACCGACGCGGTGTACAAGTTTGATGCGAATGGCAGCCCGGTCGCCTTCTCCGCAGTGGGCTTGGGCTCCACCAACGAACTGACCGGCAGCGCGACGCTTGCCACGTCGTTCTCATTCCCGAACGTGTATGGCACTCCGGCCGCGATCGCGGTCGATAACGCTTGCGTACAGCACACCCCGGCGCTCACCGGCAAGGCCTGTGAAGAATTCGACCCCTCGGCCGGCGATCTGTACGTGATGGATGGGGGCCACGGCGTGATCGACAAGTTCAGTCCCGAAGGCAGGTACCTGAGCCAGATCAGCGGCTTCGAAGGCGAACTGCTGGGGCTGGGCGTCGACGGAAGCGGCACCGTGCACGTCGACTTGAGCAGCAGAAACCTGAAAAGTGGACTGCTGCTGATCGACGAATTCGACGACGCGGCCGTGAATCAGCTCAGCGCTCGCCAGAAATTGCATTTTGAGGACGATTCTGCTGGCACTTGGGGCATACCCAACGGAAGCCAGGCCCACGGCTTCGCCGTCTCCGCCACGGGCGATGACTACCAGATGTACGAACCGTCGTGCTCGTGTACGGTCAAGGTCGGGCAGAAGCTCTCCGCGCTCGGCCGCGTGGATAGCGACGAAGCGGGCGACGTTGCGGTGGCCGTCGACCCCGCGACCGACCATCTCTACGCAGACGATCAGTCCTCTGTGGCCGAATGGGACACGGGCACGATGAACCGCAACAGCGCTGAATATATCAACGACTACTCTGCCGGCACGCTCGTCGCGCGCTTCGGCTCGCCCGAACTTTCGGGGACTTCGGGTCAGGGCGGGATCGCCGTCGACGGCGCGACAGGGGACGTGTACGTCTCCAACCCCGCAGACGGCAAGGTCTACGTTTTCGGCAGCGACGCCCCGGCCGTGACAGCCGGCGCACCAACGGACGTGACCATGCAAGACGCGAGCCTGAGCGGCACGGTCGATCCGCGCGGCGTCGCCATCGGCGAATGCGAGTTCGAGTACAACCTCACCAACGAATTCGGCGACGGCGCTTACAGCCACAGCGTGCCCTGCAAGCAGACTCCGGCCGAGATCGGAGCGGGAAGCGGCCCTGTGGCGGTCTCCGCGCAGCTCGAAGGTCTCGAACCCGGCGAACTCTACCACTTTCGCCTCGTCGCGACCAACGCCAACGGCGCGGGGCAGGCCGGCGGTATGCTCGCGACTCACGGCGTTGGCTTTGGCATCAAGAGCTATGAAATCAGCTTCCTTAACGAAGACGGCACGCCCGATACGCAGGCGGGCTCGCACCCGTACCATTTCGTCGACTTCTTCACGCTGGACTCGCACTTCGCGCGCGAGGAATCGAACGCTGACTCACCGTACATTCGCCTGCCCAACGGCGTCTTGCGGAATGTCAAGATCGATCTGCCCCCCGGCTTCGTCGGCAACCCCAATGCGCCCTCCCAGAAGTGCACCGGAGAGGCACTGCGTGAAGACTCATGTTCACCAGAAGCGCATGTGGGCGTGCTGAACCTGAAATGGTCAGAAAACGCGGATCGTCAACCGCAACTCCAAGACGCCCTCTTCGCCATGGCGCCAGTCCGCGGCGTGGCTTTGCAGCTGGGCACCAATTTCCTCTTCCCCCTGCTGTATATCAACAGTGGCGTTGTCCCGGGCGGCAATTACCCCGTGCAGGTGTCGGTGACGGAAGCACCGACGACGGCGCCCGTCATCAATAGCAGGGCGGTGCTCGACGGTGTTCTTCTGCCCTGTCTGCAAGTGGCGGCCGGAGCCGGTAAGTACGAAAATGGGTGCACAGAACTCGGGACCGGCGGAGAGGGCGACTACGAAAAGGGATCGGGCAGCGGCAAAGCCTTCTTGACGATGCCAACTGGCTGTCACGGCCCTCTGCGCTCGACGATCGAAGCCGAGTCGTGGGAAGAACCGGGCAACTGGGTGAAGGCGAGCGCGGTCACGCACAACGTCGCAGGCTCGCCCGTGTCGCTGACGGGCTGCTCGAAGCTGAAGTTCCCGGCGGAAATCAGCGTCGCGCCGGACAGCAGCAACGCCAGCACGTCCTCGGGGTTGACGGTGAACGTCCATGTCCCGCAGACCGCCGCGTTGAACCCCAACGGCCTGGCGGAGTCCTCGCTCAGGGACACGACGGTGACGCTGCCCGAAGGGGTCGCGATCAACCCGTCGGGCGGCGACGGCCTTGAATCGTGCTCGTCGAACCCTGGCGCATTGCCCGAAGGATCGCTCGGTAGCCCGGGCGATCAGATCGGCTACAAGGGCCAGGAAGAACTGAACGCGGAATACGAACCGGGCGTGGAGTGGAGCACCTTCACGCCGGAACTGGCGAGCCCGCTTGCGCCGGGGACCAACTTCTGTCCAAACGGCTCGAAGATCGGGACTGTGAAGATCAAGACGCCGCTGCTCGAACACGAAGTGGAAGGCGCGATGTATTTGGCGGCGCAGGACAACAACCCGTTCGGGAGCCTGGTAGCGATGTATCTGATCGCGGAAGACCCGTACTCGGGCTCGCTGATCAAGCTCGCGGGCGAAGTGTCGTTGAACCCGCAGACGGGGCAGATCGTCACGACGTTCAAGAATACCCCCGATGTGCCGTTTGAAAACCTCGAACTGCACTTCTTCGGCGGGGAACGCGCGCCGCTGTCTACCCCGTCGCGTTGCGGGACGTACACGACGAGTGCGGTCTTCACGCCGTGGGATGGCAACGGTCCTGTGACCGCGGAATCGTCGTTCAAGATCGAACACGGCCCGGACGGGAGTCCGTGTCCCGGTGCGACCCGCCCGTTCAATCCGACTGTGAACGGGGGCGCGACCAATATCCAGGCGGGAGCGTTCTCGCCGTTGACGGTGACGATGAGCCGCAAAGACGGCGAACAGAACCTGAAGTCGATCGAAGCGAAACTACCGCCGGGCCTGTCCGGTGTGCTGACGGGCATCGAACAGTGCCCCGAACCGCAGGCTAATGAAGGGTTGTGCGGGGAAAACAGCAAGATCGGCGAAGCGACGATCAGCGTGGGTATCGGCAATGACCCGTTCACGGTCACTGGCGGAAAGTTCTATCTCACCGAGCCCTACAACGGCCGCGGCAGCTGCACGGTCGGGGAAGCGGGGTGTGCGCCGTTCGGCCTGACGTTCGAGGTGCCCGCGAAGGCCGGCCCGTTCGACTTGGCGAACACGAAGAACAACCATCCTGCGTGCGATTGCGTGGTCGTCAGGGGTAAGATCGAATTGAACCCGCAGACTGCGGCGATCACGATCGCCTCCAACCCACCCGGCTCCCCGGACTCGATCCCGACGAGCATCGAAGGGATCCCCCTGGAAATCCAGCACGTCAACGCCACCACCACACGTGGGGACTTCCAGTTCAACCCGACTAGCTGCTCAAAGATGGCGCTAGAAGGCACGGTGCAGCTCAGCGAAGGTGGCTCGAGCACGATCTCAACGCCGTTTCAGGTCACCAACTGCGCGGCGTTGAGGTTCGAACCCAAATTCACGGTCTCGACCTCCGCCAAAACCAGCCGGACGCAGGGGGCGAACTTGACCGCGAAGCTGGCCTACCCGAATGTGCCGCAGGGCACCGACGCGGACATCGCGAAGGTCAAAGTCGAACTCCCCAAGCAACTACCCTCACGCCTAACCACCCTGCAGAAGGCATGCACCGCCGCACAGTTCGAATCAAACCCGGCCGCGTGCCCCGCGGCGTCGAAGATCGGCTACGCGACCGTACACACCCCGTTGATCCCGGTCCCGCTGCAGGGCCCCGCGATCTTCGTCTCGCATGGTGGCGAAGCGTTCCCGTCGCTGACGCTGGTGCTGCAGGGGTATGGCATCACGATCGACCTCGTTGGTACGACCGATATCAAGAGCGGGGTGACCTCGACGACGTTCAAGACGGTTCCCGACCAGCCGTTCTCGAGCTTCGAACTGACGCTCCCCGAGGGCCCCTATAGCGCGCTGACGACTGCGGGGAACCTCTGCTCGCTGACGAAGACCGTCACGGTCAAGAAGAAGGTCACGGTGAAGGTTCACGGCCGCAAGAAGACGATCACCCGCGGGGTTAAGCAGGCCGTGCCCGCGACGCTTGCGATGCCGACCGAATTCGTCGCTCAGAACGGCGCCGAAATACGCCAGAGCACCCCGATCGAAGTCACGGGCTGCCCGAAGACCGCACCCGCGAGGAAGACCAAGGCCAAATCCAAGAAGACGAAGGCCAGGAGTCGCAAGCACGGAAAGCGCTGATAACGGTGAGTCGCTTCGATCGCTGATCGTCAACCGCCCGCGGCAAATCGCCGCGGGCGCCGTGGCGCTCAGGTCCTGCGCGACTCCCACGAGAAGCCGCGCACTGCGAAGTACAGCCCGAACGCGCCCGAAGTTGGGGATCGCGCTTCTACGGGCCTCGGTCACGGGGATGTTGTATGATGCTACAACAATGCTGACCGTACCGGAAGTGGCAAAGCGCACCGGACGCAACCCCGAGACGATCCGTCGCTGGATCCGCCAGGGCAAGCTGCGAGCGAGCAAGGTCGGCACCCAGCACGTGATCGAGGAGCGAGATCTCGAGGCGATGCAGGTCAGCCCGTATCCGGACATGCTGCCTGTGCCGAAGGAGTGGGGCTGGGAGAAGACGCGCTGGGGCACGCCGATGCCCAACGTGGCGGCCTGGGTTAGGGAATCGCGGGAAAGCCACTGAGCGTGGGTGCTGGTCGTCGACGCCAGCCTGCTCGTCGAGTGGTCCGCCGCGTCCGGTGAGGCGCAGCTCGCAGCGTTGCTCTCGGACGAGCTCTGTGCGCCGCCATTGATGTGGTCGGAGGCGCACTCGGCGCTGCACGAGCTCTCGTGGCGCGGCCACCTGAGCGTCGACCAGGCCGCCGAGGCTCGCGTTCGCCTGACGAATGCCGACGTCGAGGAGAAGCGTCACCCCAGCCTCGCAGACGAGGCGTGGCGGATCGCCGACGACCTTGGCTGGGCGAAAACCTACGACGCCGAGTACGTCGCGCTGGCCTCGCTGCTCGGCTGCCGGCTCGTGACCGTTGATGCCCGCCTGCGTCGCGGCGCGGATCGGCTTGGCTTCGTCGTTGCGCCGACCGAGTTGTGACACGCCACGCTCGGGTGAGAGCCAGACTAGTCGCGCATCCTCGCAGCCCCCGGTAGCTACTGGGGGCTTGACATTTATACGTAGCTCGGCTACGGTGTGCCGCAGGGCTGGTTCTCCTGCTGTTTGGGGGGCAGGCAAACATAGGGTCTGGTTGGGGTCATCTCGCTTTGTGGTTGACGTCAAGAAGCGCTCGCAGGGTTTGTAGTTATGGGAGAGGGGCTGGATCAGAGCGATGAGGGAGTTGTTTGAGCGTGGTTTCTAGAGGGAGATTCATGATGGGGATGTGCGCGTCGGCCTGTGGGGCTGATGCTAGATGCGCCAGCTTGGCGCTGTCGCATCTCTCTCTCTCTCTCTCTCTCTTCGGCTAGTGGTCTAGCCGGGAGGCCTTCTCGTCGGGCGCGTTCGCGCCGTCTTTGCTTTGTCCCCGCGGGGGTTGGGCCACGTTCGGCCCGGCGCGGGGCCACGGGGTCGTACCTGCGCATGGGGGGTGGCTGCTGATGGCTGCGCCGACCGATCGGAGATCGGCCAGCAGCGGTGGGGCGACTGCTGCGCGACGTGGTGCGACCAAGGGTGCCTTGCCGGCCGGGGGGCGTTTGGCGCGCCGGCGCGAGCAGCGGGTGCTCTCGCGGGGCGCGCCGCGGGTTCAGGTCGAGGAGATTCAGCACTCGCGTCTGCTGGTCGCGGTCGCGGCGACGATCGACGAGCTGGGGTTTGAGCAGAGTACGGTGACGCGGATCGCCACGCGGGCGAAGGTGTCGCGGCGGACCTTCTACGAGTTGTTCGACAATCGCGAAACGTGCCTAGTCGCGTTGATCGACGCGGTCGTGGAGCGCGTCGAGCGGGATCTCGCCGCGGCCGGCCTGGAGGGTCTGGCGTGGCGTGAGCGGGTCCGCGGCGGGTTGTGGGCGATCCTGTCGTTCCTGGAGCGCGAGCCGGTGCTGGCGCGGATCTGGGTCGTCCACGCGTTGCATGGTGGGCCCCAGACGTTGGAGCGTCGCGAGCGGGTCCTCGCGCGGCTGGCAGCGATTCTCGACGAGGGGCGCGGGGAGGGTCCGCGCGGGGCGGAGTGCACGCTGGTGACAGCGGAAGGCCTCGTGGGCGGCGCGCTGGGCGTGGTGTACGCGCGTTTGCGCAGCGGCGACGGCCGCCCGCTGACGGATCTCCTGGGCGAGTTGATAGGGATGATCGCGCTGCAGTATCTGGGGCCGCGCGCGGCGCGTCGTGAACGGCAGCGTCCGGCGCCGGCGCCGGTGCTGTGTAACGCGCCGAATACCGAGTGGGAGGTGAGCTCGCACTCGGAGCACGACCCGCTGGATGAGGTGAACATGCGTCTCACCTATCGCACCGCGCGGGTTTTGCAAACTGTGCAGGAGTACCCCGGGGCGAGCAACCGCCGGATCGCCGACGGCGCTGGGATCAGCGATCCCGGCCAGGTCTCCAAGCTGTTGCGGCGCCTCGAGCGCCTTCGTCTGCTCGAGAACCACGGTCTGGGGCACTCCCAAGGCGAGCCCAACGAGTGGAAGCTCACGCGGCTCGGTGGTCAGGTCGCGCAACGGCTCAGCGTCCTCACCCGCGACCGGGAGCAGGCCGCATGACACGCCACCCCCGATCGAATTACTACTTCACAACACCGACCAAGGAGACAAAGGTGAGAACCACAGGCCATGACGCGAACGCCGCTTCCGCATCGAAGATCGGTCGCTTCGCGCTGCTCCGTGGCCCGCGCCATGCTCCAGGGACTGGTGCGCCCCCACGCGGCCTCGCCGCCGGTCCCTTCGCGGCCCGCTCTCTAATGGCGCTCTGCGCGCTCGTGACCCTCTTCGCGTTTTGTACTGCCGCCGTCGCCCAAGCCGAACCTCCCAAGCTCATCTCTGAGGGTAACTTCAGCACGCAAGGAACTGTGGTTGGCATCGCGGTGGAAGGCTCTGGAGATCTGTTCGTGTCGAGTTTCTACGAAGGGTTCTTTAACCCGTCGACTGTGGCCAAGTTCGATCCTTCGGGCAAGTCGCTCTCGTCGCCGTCTCCATTTGGGTCTGCGCACTACTCGGGTATTGCGGTGAACCCGACGAACGGCGACGTCTACGTGCTCGGCGAAGAAGGAGGCTTCCACACGCCGGCCACGCCAGCGATGATCTTTGTCTACGACCCCACCACCGGCGCGTTGCTGTCGTCGTTTGAAGTGCCGGCGTCACGCAATTTCTTCGGCGTTTTCACGGACGTACAGATTGCAGCCGACTCCGCCGGCGACGTGTACGTGCCGAATCCCCCGGAAAACGAGGTGCTCGAGTACAGCCCGAGGGGCAAATTGCTGAGGACCTTCACAGGCCCGGGCGCCGGTGCGCTTGAGGAACCGTTTGGAGTCGCGGTCGACTCCTCCGGCAACCTCTGGGTGGCCGGCAACAACAGGATCGTGGAGCTCGCTTCCAGCGGTGTGCCTGTAGAAGTGAACGGTAAGCCCGTGGAAATCAAGAGCGAAGGCGTGGGGTCCATAGCACTAGACGGGCATGGGGATGTGCTCGCGGTCGTCGAAAACGGCGCGGATCCGTGCGGCGAAGTTAAAACGCCCTGCCTCCACCTCGTGGAGTACAGCGCGGAAGGCAGACAGCTTGCCGATGTGGGGGCCGGCAGTTTCGGTGCGGGAGAACGCTTCTTCAGCATGGACGCGGTGAATCAAGCGAACGGGCGTGTATACGTGACCGACGGCAATAAGGAAAAGGTCTCGGTGTTTGCGCCCCCCACCGCGCCTGTGGTCGGCAGGGAGCTCGGCGCCGAAATCGGCACCTCCGAAGCGAAGCTCGGAGCGCTCGTGGACTCGGGCGGGATTGAGGGCTCCTATCGTTTCGAATACGGCACGACCGCCGCCTACGGGAGCTCGACGCCCTTCCCGGAAGGAAGCATCGGTGAAGGAGTGGAATCGCACGCTGTGTGGGCGGCCGCAAGTGGCCTTGCGGCGAGCACAACCTACCACTACCGTGTGGTCACGACCAACGAACTGGGAACGGTCTATGGGCCCGACCAAACCTTCACTACGCTGAGTGTCGAACAGGCGGCGTGTCCCAACGAACAGCTGCGCGGAGCCTTCTCCGCGAGGTTGCCCGACTGCCGCGCCTACGAGCTCGTGACGCCGCCGGTCGAGAACTCGTCCCAGTTTGACTCTGCGCCAGAAATTCAATACTCGAGCACGGTGGCTGCAGATGGCGAAGCGCTCACGCTCTACGCCCGTGAACCGTTGCCGGGCGCGCCCACCTCCGGCGTAAAATATGTGGCGACGCGTGGCGCAGAGGGCTGGCTTGCAGAAAGCATCATGCCGCTCGAATCCTATGATGGGGTGGACTGCACGGCAGGACAACCCGTGTACGCCTACTCGGACCAGGTCACCAAGGAGGTGATACAGGCCGGTGGAGAATCACGCGCTTCCGCTTCTGGTTCCGGGGGTTCCGGTAAGCACGAAGACGCGGAATCCTGCAACCCCGAAGGCCGTCAGGTCGTGACCGGCGAACCGGTGGGCTACGAAAACCTGCTTGTGCGCGACAACGCGACTGGCGCTTACCAACTTGTCAACGTCACGCCGCCGGGCGTGGCGCCGGCCGACACGCACTTCCAGGCCGCCTCCGCCGACCTCAGCCATGTGATCTTCACGGAGACTTCGCCCCTGGCTGAAGGCGCGCGGTACGGCGTCGAAAACCTATACGAATGGGATGAAGGCGCATTGCGGCTGGTGAGCGTGCTGCCCGACGGCATGGCGGTCCCCGGATCGCTTGCGGCGAAAGCGGGTAAGCCCGGACACGAAGGTGTGGTCTCAAGCGACGGCTCGCACGTCCTCTTCACCTATGGCGGTGCTCTCTATGACCGCATCGACGGGCAGCGCACCGTCCAGGTCGACGAAAAGCAGGGTGGGGTCGGGTCCCAACGGAGGTGGCGGTTCCTTGCAGGCCTCCACCTCCGACGGTACGAGGGTCTTCTTCCTCGACGAAAGCAAGCTCACGGCCGACTCGAGTGCGGCCGCGGGCGAACCTGACCTGTACGAGTGCGCGCTGCCTGAAGACGCGAGTAAGTGCGAATTGACCGACCTCACGGTCGCCGCGGCGGGTGAGCATGCCGATGTGCTGCGCGTCACGCCACTCGGTTCTCATGACAGCTCCTACGTGTACTTCGTCGCCGAGGGCGTGCTGGCGTCCAACACAAGGGAATTCACGAACGGCGAAGGCAAGACCGTCGTCGAAGGCGCGGAAGCCGGGAATCAGAACCTGTATCTATGGAACGGTGAAAAGACGACGTTCATCGCCACCGACCTCTCTTACAACGGGCCGCTTGGCCTCGAGCAGACCTCGCCCGACGGCAAGTGGCTTTCGTTCGAATCGGAAAGGAGCCTGACCGGCTATGACAACGTCGCGCCGAACAACAAATCCGCCACGGAGCTCTTCCTGTACCACGCCGCCTCGGGGCAGCTCGCCTGCGCCTCGTGCAACCCCACGGGCGAACCTCCGATCGCAGGAAGCGACGAAGGCGGTTTGACCTCAGGCGACAGCGAAGGCAGTGAGGAGCGAGGAGGTGGCGTGGTGCCGTTCCGTCAGGGCATCGAAGAAGAAGCCTACGGCGTCTCCCGCCCGAGCCGGCACCTGCTCACGGACGCTGGCCAGGTGTTCTTCGACACGAACGAAGCGCTGGTACCGTCTGACACAGACGGCCTGCTCGACGTCTACGAGTATGAGAACGGTCAGCCGTCTCTGATCTCGAGCGGCACGAGCTCCTTCGACTCGAACCTGGAGGATGCGAGCGAAAGCGGCAATGACGTGTTCTTCAGGTCGAACCAGCAGCTCGTGCCACAGGACAACCAGGAAGGAGAGATCGTCATCTACGACGCGCGCGTCGACGGTGGCATCGCCGAATCGCCCTCCCCGCCGGCGTGCACGACTGCCGACGCCTGCCGCACGCCGGTCTTGCCACAGCCCTCGATTTACGGGGCGCCGGCGAGCCAGACGTTCTCCGGTGTCGGGAACCTCACGCCGCCTCCGCCTCCACCTGGAAAAACGACCGTGAAGAAGGTCACAAAGTGCAAGAAAGGCTTTAACAAGAGCAAAAAAGAAAAGTGTGTTCGTAAGAAAACAAAGAAGTCTAAGAAATCTAAGAAGGCGAAGAAATCCAGCTACGACCGGAGGGCAAATCGATGACCACCTTCAAAGCTCTCCCAAAGCTCGTCTCGGTGCTGTTCGCGTCACTCGCGATCATTGCTGCTGGTGCGTCCCCAGCGCTCGCGTCTGGCGAAGCGCACCCGCTGGTGGGTGAATTCGGCTCCTTCTCCGACCCGAACGGCATTGCGGTCGACGAATCGACTGGCGACGTGTATGTCGCAGACATAGGGACGCAAACGGTCTACAAGTTCGATGCGAGCGGCAACCCCGTTGACTTCGCCGCCGGCGCCGATGTTGGGTCCAGTGCGCTCACGGGCATTCCGATACAGTCGGGCAAACCGGCTGAATCGTTCTCATTTCCGAATGTGTACGGGGCCCCGGCCGCGATCGCAGTCGACAACTCGAAATCCTCGTCGGACCCCTCCGCCGGCGACCTATACGTGATGGATGCTGGCCACGGCGTGATCGACAAGTTCAGTGCTGCCGGGGAGTACCTGGGTCAGATACCTGCGGTGACTTTTGCTGGTCACGAACTGCTGGGACTCGGCGTCGACGGGAGCGGCACCGTGCACGTCGACTACTTGAGTACACAAAGTAACTTCGTGCTGATCGACGAGTTCGACGACATGGCCGTGAATCGCCTCATCGCCAGCCAAGAATGGTATCGCAACACCAACCCTATTGACGGGGGCACGCCCAACGGAGGGGAAGCCCACGGCTTCGCCGTTTCCGCCACGGGCGATGACTACCCGATCTTCGGACCGTCGTGCTCGTGTACGGTCAAGTTCGGACAGCAGCTCTCTCCGCTTGGTCGCGTCGACAGCGGCGAAGCGGGCGATGTCGCGGTGGCCATCGACCCCGCGACCGGCCAGCTCTACGCAGACGATCAGTCTTCCGTGGCCGAGTGGGACACGGGCGCTATGAATCGCAACAGCGTCGCGCAGCCCGAGGGGGAAAGCGGGCAGATTGTCCCATCCGCCGCTGGTACGCTCGTCTCGCGCTTCGGCTCACTGCAGCTATCGGCCTCCCCGGCCCAGCAGGGCGGGATTGCCGTAGATGGCGCGAGTGGCCAGATCTACGTCTCAAACCCGGCCAGCGGCAAGGTCTACGTCTTCGAGAGCGACGCCCCGGTCGTGACAGCCGGCGCGCCGACAAACGTGACCAGGGAAGCTGCAAGCCTGAGCGGTACGGTCGATCCGCGCGAAGTCGCCGTCAGCTCGTGTGAGTTCGAATACGGCCTCACCGACGAACACGGCGACGGTCCCTACAACCGCAGCGTACCCTGCGAGCAGACGCCGGCCGAGATCGGAGCAGGAAACAGTCAAGTCGCGGTCTCCGCGCAGCTCGAAAGCCTCCAGGCCGGTGAACTCTATCACTTCCGCCTCGTCGCGAGCAACGCCAACGGCGCGGGGGAGGGCAGCGGCCTGATAGCGACGCAGGGCGTCGGCTTCGGCATCAAGAACTTTGAAGTCAGCTTCCTAAACGAAGATGGCACGCCCGACACGCAAGCGGGCTCGCACCCCTACCAGTTCGTCTACAACTTCGAATTGAACTCGCATTTCAAGCGCGACGAATCGAACGCTGACTCACCGTACATTCGCCTGCCCGACGGCGTCTTGCGGGATCTCAGGCTTGATCTACCTCCCGGCTTCGTCGGAGACCCCAACGCGATCTCCAAGGAGTGCACCGGAGAAGAACTGATTCTTTTGAAAGACGCCTGTCAACCCGAAGCGCGCGTGGGCCATCTGGCTCTACAGTGGTCGGAGGCACAGAGCATTATATCAAGCATTTCGGAGTCGATCTTCAAGATGGTGCCCCCGCGCGGGGTGGCTTTACAGCTCGGCGGCAATTTCTTCGTACCCCTGCTGTATATCAACAATGGGGTGCTCGCCGGCGGAGACTACCCCGCGCAGGCGACGGTGACGGCTGCGCCGGCGACGGCACCCGTCATCAGGAGCAGCACGGTGATTTCCGGCGTCGTGGGCGAAGGGGTCAACCGCAGGCCGTTCCTGACGATGCCGACCGGTTGCCACGGCCCCCTGCAATCAACGATGGCGGTCGACTCGTGGCAAGAACCGGGCCAGTGGGCGAAAGCGAGCTCGACCACGCACAACTCAGCCGGCACGCCGGTATCGCTGACGGGTTGCTCAAAGCTCAAGTTCCCGCCGACGATCGAAGTCAAACCCGACGTTCCCGATGCCAGCACCTCAACGGGCCTGACGGTCGGCGTGCACGTTCCCCAGAGGACAATATTCAACCCGGATGGTTTGGCCGAGTCGGCGTTGAGGGACACGACGGTGACGCTACCCCAAGATGTCGCACTCAACCCGGCGGGCGCAAATGGACTGGAAGCGTGCTCCGAGAGTCTGGCTGGCTTCACGGGCTTCAACGAATTCAACTCCGAATATGAATCGGGTGTAAAGACGGCGACGTTCACGCCGACGTTGCCGGGCAGCATTGCTGCAACCGAAACTGGTGAAACCGCGCCGTTGCAGCCGGGCGTGAACTTCTGTCCGAACGGTTCGAAGATCGGGACGGTGAAGATCAAGACACCGCTGCTTACGAATCCGCTGGAAGGAGCCGTGTACCTGGCGGCGCAGAACGCGAACCCGTTCGGGAATCTCGTTTCGATGTACATCGTCGCTGAAGACCCGGTCTCGGGCACGCTGATCAAGCTCACTGGTGAAGTGAGTTTGAGTCCGACCGGGCAGATCGTGACGACGTTCAAGAACACGCCCGACGTGCCGTTTGAAAACCTCGAACTGCACTTCTTCGGTGGCGAACGCGCGCCGCTGGCGACCCCGACGCGGTGCGGGACCTACACGACGACTGCGGTCTTCACGCCGTGGGACGGCAACGGGCCGGTGACCTCGGAATCGTCGTTCAATATCGAACACGGCCCGGGTGGTGGCGCGTGCCCCGGTGTGACCCTGCCGTTCAGCCCGACTGTGTCGGCGGGTGCGACGAATATTCAGGCGGGTGCGTTCTCGCCGTTGACGGTGACGTTGAACCGTAAAGACGGCGAACAGAACCTGAAGTCCGTCGAAGCGAAACTACCGCCGGGCCTCTCTGGTGTGCTGACGGGTGTCGAACTGTGCCCCGAACCGCAGGCCAATGAAGGATTGTGCGGCCCCAACAGCCTGATCGGCGAAGCCACGATCAGCGTCGGTGTCGGCAACCAGCCGTTCACGGTCACCGGCGGGAAGTTCTATCTCACCGGCCCGTATAACGGCAGCGGCTCTTGCACCGTGGGGCAACCGGGGTGCGCGCCGTTCGGCATCACGTTCGAGGTGCCAGCGAAGGCCGGCCCGTTCGATCTCGCGGATACGAAGAGCAACCATCCGGCGTGCGATTGCGTGGTCGTGCGGGGCAAGATCGAACTGGACCCGATCACCAGTGCGATCACGATCACCACGGATCCGCCCGGCTCACCTGATTCGATCCCGACATCGATCGAAGGGATCCCGCTGGAAATCCAGCATGTCAACGCGACGACCACACGTGGGGACTTCCAGTTCAACCCGACGAGCTGCGCGAAGATGTCGCTGACGGGCACGGTGCTGCTCAGCGAAGGCGGCTCGAGCACGATCTCCACGCCGTTCCAGGTCACGAACTGCGCGGCGTTGAGGTTCGAACCCAAATTCACGGTCTCGACATCCGCTAAAACGAGCAGGACGAACGGGGCGAGCCTGACCGCGAAGCTGGCCTACCCGAACGTGCCGCAGGGCACCGACGCGGACATCGCGAAGGTCAAAGTCGAACTCCCCAAACAGCTACCCTCACGCCTGACGACGCTGCAGAAGGCGTGCGCCGCGGCGCAGTTCGAAGCGAACCCGGCCGCGTGCCCCGCGGCGTCGAAGATCGGCTACGCGGTCGTGCATACCCCGTTGATCCCGGTTCCGCTGCAGGGCCCCGCGATCTTCGTCTCCCATGGCGGCGAAGCGTTCCCGTCGCTGACGCTGGTGTTGCAGGGCTACGGCATCACGATCGATCTCGTTGGTACGACCGATATCAAGAGCGGGGTGACCTCGACGACGTTCAAGACGGTCCCGGATCAGCCGTTCTCGAGCTTCGAACTGACGCTCCCCGAGGGCCCCTATAGCGCGCTGACGACTGCGGGGAACCTCTGCTCGCTGACGACCGGTAACGGGTCCCGAAGGGGTGAGAAGAAGGTCACGGTGAAGGTTCACGGCCGCAAGAAGACGATCACCCGCAGGGTCAAGCAGACCGAGCCCGCGACGCTGCGGATGCCGACCGAATTCGTCGCCCAGAACGGCGCCGAAATACACCAGAACACCCCGATCGAAGTCACGGGCTGTCCGAAGACCGCACCCGCGAGGAAGACCAAGGCCAAACCCAAGAAGACGAAGATCAGGAGCCGCAAGCACGGAGAGCGCTGAGAACGGTGAGTCGCTTCGATCGCTGATCGTCAACCGCCCGCGGCGGATTGCCGCGGGCGCCGTGGCGCTCAGGTCCTGCGCTGCTCCCACGAGAAGCCGCGCACGGCGAAGTACAGCCCGAACGCGCCCCACAGCGCGATCACCGCGAGCGCGTCGAGGTTGGTGCTGAGGCTGGAGCCGGTCACGATCGCCCCGGAGAGGCCGTCGATCAGCGGCTTGAGCGGCAGCGCCGCGGCGATCGTGCGCACGAAGCCGGGGGCGCTTGAGGAGTCGAAGGCGTAGAACGACACCGCCACCACGGGCAGGAACACGGCGTTGACGTACGCCGCGGTCGACTCGAAGTTGGGGATCGCGTGCGCGAAGGCCACGCCCAGCGCGGCGAAGCAGACGACGCCGGCGAGCACGAACACCACGAGCGTGCCCCACTGCTGCGGCCAGCCGATCCCGAAGAACACCCTGCCGGCGAGTACCACGATCGCGATCTGCAGCGCGGTGTTGGTGATCGCGTTGGCGGCCACCCCGCCGAAGTAGGAGATCGTCGGCAGCGGCGTGCCGCGGATCCGCTTGAGCACGCCGCGCTCACGCAGAAAGACGATGTTGTACGCCAGCGCGGTGAACGTGGTCGACATCACGCTCATGCCGGCGATCATCGGCACCAGCCGGTCGAGCTGGTGCTGGTTGCCGCTGAGCGCCGCCCCCGCGCCCGCGAGGATCACCAGCGGCAGCACGAAGTTGAAGAACGCGGCGCTCGGGTTGCGCCAGAACATGCGCCGCTCCAGGCGGTACTGGCGCCAGGAGAGGGCGATGGTTTCCGGCATCAGGCGACCCTCCCATGGGCGGGGACCGAGGACTCCGCGGAGGGATCGTCGCCGGCCGCGGAGGTGGCAGTGCTCGCGCCCGGCGGCTCCGGCGCCTCGACATCCGCGGTCAGCTCCAGGTACACGTCCTCGAGCGAGGGTCGCCCTACGGTGAGCTCCTCCAGCCGCTCCCCGCGCGCGAGCGCCGCGGCGGTCAGCTCGTGCAGCAGCGCGGTGGGGTCGTCGGTCTCGAGCTCCACCGGCGCGCCGGCTGAGTCTCGGTAGGCGACGCGATAGTGCGCGGCCCCCACGCCGAGCTCCCGCGGTGGCCCGATCGCGAGCACGCGCCCCTCCTTGACGATCGCCACGCGATCGGCGAGCGCCTGCGCCTCGTCGAGGTAGTGCGTGGTCAGCAGGATCGTCTTGCCCAGCGCGCGCAGCGAGCGGATCGTCTCCCAGGCCGCGCGCCGCGCCTCGGGGTCGAAGCCGGTGGTGGGCTCGTCGAGGAAGATCAGCTCGGGGTCGCCCACCAGCGCCAGCGCGAAGTCGAGGCGCCGCAACTGTCCGCCGGAGAGCCGGCGGCTGCGCACGTCGGCCTTCTCGCTCAGGCCGGCGAGTTCCAGCACCTCCTCCACGTCGCGCGGGTGCGGGTAGAAGCTCGCCCAGTGGCGCAGCGCCTCGCGCGGAGTGACGTGGCTGTAGATGCCGCCCGCCTGCAGCACGATCCCGATCCGCCGGCGCAGCTCGATCTGCCGGCGCGCGGGGTCATACCCGAGCACCGACACCTCCCCGCCGTCGCGCGCGCGGTAGCCCTCGAGGATCTCCACGGTCGTGGTCTTGCCGGCGCCGTTGGGACCCAGCAGCCCGAACACCTCGCCGCGGCGCACCTCGATGTCGATCCCGCGCACGGCCTCGTACTCGCCATAGCGCTTGTGCAGGTCGCGCACCTCGATCGCGGGACTCTCGCTCACGATCGCATCATCGCAGGAGGGCTCCGAGCCCGGTGGCGTCTCGACGGGCCTTGTCAGCCGCCCCCGACGAGCAGCGTCTGCACGGGATACTTGGCGACGATGGGGTCCGCCGTGAGGATCGGCACGCCGAGCAGCTGTGCCTGCGCGATGAGTAGTCGGTCGAACGGGTCGCGGTGCAGCAGCGGCAGCTCGGCGACCGCGAGCGCGTGACTGTGCTCGATTGGCAGCCCGATGGCGCGGATCGCGCGCATCCGGCTGGGTACGTAGCGCTGCGGAGGTTCGGGGAGCGGCAGCCGCCCGAGCGCATACTTGATTGCGATCTCCCACGAGCTGGCGGCGGAGAAGATCCGCTCGGTCTGCGGAGCTTCGAGAAGCGAGAGGTGCTCGCCGAGGCGTTTGCGCTCGGAGTGCAGCCAGAGGAAGATATGAGTGTCGAGCAGGACCCTCACTGCTCGAATGCAGCGAGCAACTCGTCCGGGAGCGGCGCGTCGAAGTCCTCCGGCACGACGAAGCGCCCTTCGTCCATCCCGAACCGCAGCGGCTCCGGCTCTGGTGGAGGACCAAGGCTGGCGACCGCCTCGCCCCGGCGCGTGATCACGACTTCCTCGCCGGCGGCCACGTCCTCGATCAGCCGCGAGAGGTGGGTCTTGGCCTCGTGTACTCCAACGGACTTAGTCATGAGACTTAGTCTAGCATGGGCTTGACCCCTGTTGAGAATTGACGCCGGCGGCGGGCCATGGAAGGCCCGCCCCTGTGCGGGCGGGAAGCAGGTCAGGCGCGTGGACGATCCCCAGCCCCACCTGCTACCAGTGCACCCCGCGCGTGAGCGTCGCCATCGCGATCTGCTCGAACGAGGCTCGCTCCTCCATGTCCTTCTGGCCGCGCGAGGCGGCCGAGTCGGGGAAGACCCGGTAGGCGAGGTGGAGGATGCGGTCGACCGCCTTGGGGGAGAGGGCGTAGAGGACCTCACCCGCTGTGCCGAGGCGGGTGCCCATGTGCTTGGGGTGGGTGCGCAGCGCCTCGCAGATCATGTCCGCGGCCTGCTCGGGGGTGATCGCGGGGAAGGCGTCGTACATCTTCGTGGGGGCGATCATCGGCGTGCGCACCAGCGGCATGTGGATCGTGGTGAAGGTCACGCCGTCGCCGATCGTCTCCGAGGCGACCACGCGGGTGAAGGCGTCCAGCGCGGCCTTCGAGGCCACGTACGCGGAGAAGCGGGGCGGGTTGGTCTGCACGCCGATCGAGGAGATGTTCACGATGTGGCCTGAGCCGCGCTCGCGCATGTCGGGGAGCAGGCGGATGATCAGGCGGATCGCGCCGAAGTAGTTGAGCTGCATCGTGCGCTCGAAGTCGTGGAAGCGGTCGTATGAGAGCGCGATCGAGCGGCGGATCGAGCGGCCGGCGTTGTTGACCACCATGTCCACGTGGCGGTGGTCGGTGAGGATGCGCGCGACGAGGTCGTCGACCGAGTCCATCTCCGACATGTCGGCGGCGTACACGAACGCGGTGCCCCCCGCGGCGACGATCTCCGCGCGCAGCTCCTCGAGCTTCTCGACGTTGCGGGCCACCAGCAGCGGGATGCCGCCTGCCGTGGCGACCTGCAGCGCGGCAGCCCTGCCGATCCCGGAGGAGGCGCCGGTGATCAGCACGCGCCGGCCCTCCACGGCCTCCTGCAGCGTGCGGTCTTTGCTGAGGTTGGGGTCCATCTCGCGCTCCCAGTAGTCCCACAGCCGCTGCGCGTACGTCCGCAGCTCCGGCGGCTGCTCGAGGCCCGAGCCGGCCAGCGCCAGCTGCGTGGAGCGGCTATCGAAACGGGGCACCAGCTCCATGTGCTCGAGCACCTCCTCGGGGATCCCCAGTTCGCGCAGCGCGAGGCCGCGCAGCTGGCGCCACGGGGGCAGCGCCATCGTCAGCGTCAGCGGCCACCTCGGGACCACGCGCGTGATGCGCTTGTCGAGGCTCACCGCGAAGCGGGGGGCGTGCGCGGCGGTCGCGAGCTCGTTGACGAGCTCGTCCACGCGCTGCCCGCGCGGATCGGTCAGGTGGAAGGCCCTGCCATCGAGGTCGGGCACGTGCATCAGCTGCTCCATCGCCCCCGCCACCCAGTCCACCGGCACGACGTTCGTGTGCCCGAGGTCGAGGCCGACGAGCGGCAGCCATTCCGGCAACAGCCCGCGCGCGCGCTGGATGGCCTTGAAGAAGTAGTACGGCCCGTCCACCTTGTCCATCTCGCCGGTGCGCGAGTCGCCGACGACGATCGCCGGCCGGTACACACGCCACGGCACGAACGGCTGCCCGCGCACGATCCGCTCGGCCTCGAACTTGGTGCGGTGGTAAGGGGAGGGCAGCCGCTGACCCTCGTCGAACATCTCCTCGCTGAACGTCCCCTTGTACGCGCCCGCCACGGCGATCGAGGAGACGTGGTGCAAACACCCCACCTCCAGCGAACGTGCCAGCTCCACCGCGTGCGTGGTGCCGCCGACGTTCGCCACGGTGTTCTGCTCCGCCGGCGCGGTCATGTCGTAGATCGCCGCGAGGTGCACGAAGTGCTCGATCTTGCCCCGCAACTCGGTGATCTGCTCCTCGTCGAGCCCCAGCAGCGGGCGGCGCAGGTCGCCCACGACGGGGACGATGCGCTTCGCCGCGGGCTCCCCGGTCGTCGTGGACCAGCGATCGGTGAGGTCCTCGAGGCGGGCCGTGGAGCCCTCGCGCACGAGCACGTAGATCTTGCCGTTGCGGTTGCCCAGCAGGCGCTCCATCAGGTTGCGCCCGATGAAGCCCGTGGCGCCGGTTACGAAGTAGGCCATGGTCTGCCGAGGATAGAGGGTGGCGCAGCCTGCCGGAGGCCGGCTGGGAAGGGCATCGGCGGGGCCTCGTGGATGGGAGGTTGGCGGGTGGGGGAGTTGACAACACCGTCCAACCTGTCTATAGTGGCCTCATCGCACTTGACCTCAGGTGCGATGAGGGTTTCAAAACATACGATCGGGTCTGGGCCGGGCGCCTTGTTCGCCGGCCTTCGATGCACTGACGGGGTCCGCTTGGGAGAGGGGCCGGGTCATTTCGGTGAGGGAGTTGGTTTTCGCGTGCTTTTGAGAGGGATGAACGTGTCGAGGGTCATTGCACCCCCGCAAAAGAGTGATGCTAGATGCGCCAGCATGGCGCTGTCGCATCTCTCTCTCTCTCTCTCTCTCTCTTCGTCTAGGGCGCTAAGCCCCGGGTCGCCTCATCGATCGGGTCGAGCCGCGCAAGGTGCGCGGCTGGGTTTCTCACGCGCCGGGAAGGCGTTTTCAGTTTCCTGTGCTTTAGCCGCCGCGGGCCGTGTGCCCGTGGCGGTCTTGTGCTGCCCGGGGTCGGGTCGGCGCGGTATCGGTTCCTTACAAGAGGAGATGGTTTGATGCTTGCTCGCAGGTTGGTCGTGGCGGCCGCGGTGTCGCTTTCCGTCGTGGCGATGGGCGCCGCGATCGCGGCGCCCGCCGCACTTGCTGAAGAACTGTGTCCAAACGCCGCCGCGCGTCAGGGGCCCTCGGCAGCGCTGCCCGATTGCCGTGCTTATGAGCAGTTGACACCGGTGGACAAGGGTGACTCCGTGGATTTGTTCCCGAGCAGGGAACGAGGTGATATCAATGACGCGGGGTTCGCCGCCGAAGACGGCAACCAGTTTCTGCTCTACGCAGAATCCGCGTTTGCGGGTGGCGATGCGTTTTTCAGCAGCTATGTGTTCTCGCGTAACCCGAAAGGGTGGACAACGACGTCGCTGTCACCGGGCCCGGGGTTGCACCAACTGCAACCCAGAGCCTTCGATCCCGTTGATCTCTCCGAGGTGGGCCTTGAAGATCGACAGGTAGATCAAGTCCCGGGCCAGCCGGAAGAACAGACTTTGACGTCCTTCTTTGGTCCTATTGGGGGTCCTTACACGACGATGGCCTCGCTGCCGCCGACGGAACCGACAGGGGAAACCGGAGAAGTCGCGAGTCGCATCGTAGGGGCTTCGAGTGACCTGAGTCATGTCCTGCTGGAAAGCAGGGACCACGAATTGGCGCCGGGCGACGCTGGCCAGGATCCGTATAGCAATGCGCTCTATGACTGGGTTGGCGGTCGCCCGCAGCTGGTCAATGTAGCAACGGACGGCTCGCTGCTAAGCCCGTGCGGCGCGGTCCTTGGCCTGGGGACTCGTGAGTACGACGGCGCTACTCACAATGCGGTGTCGAGTGACGGTTCAAGGGTCATCTTTACCGCGCCCGACCCGTATGGGGTTGGTGCTGGGTGCTGGAACAAGGAAACAAATGAAAACGCCCCTCAATTGTGGATGCGCGAAGAAGCGCCGGACGGCGCGCTGAGGACGGTTGAGATCTCCGCGCCGGACCCCGGTGTGCACGATCCAGCCGGCCCGCAACCGGCGGGCTACGTCGGTGCGTCAGCAGATGGCTCGAAGGTCTTCTTCATGAGCAGCGCGGAGCTCACTCCCGATGACACAACTCATGCTCACGAGCTCTACGAGTACAACACCGAAGCGCCCGAAGGAGAACGTCTGGTGCGCGTCTCCAGCGGCGAATCTGGCGACTCCGAAGGCGATGTCGAATTCGTTGGGGGAATATCGACCGACGGCTCGACGGTCTATTTCGCCGCCAACGGGACGCTGGCAGAAGGAGCGTTGATGCACAGTCAAGAAGCAGGCGTCAATCTCTACCGTTACGACACCGCGACGAAGAAGACCACTTTTATTACAAAGATCGAATCTTACGCCTACCCAGGGACGAACGGGAGCAGCCTCACAAACTGGTTCGACCAAGGCGAGTCGCCCCTCACGGCGGAAGGAGACTGGTACACAACCGCAGATGGCAAATACCTCCTGTTTGATAGCGCTCGGCCATTGACCGGTTATAGCACGGCGACGCCAAATGGCGCCAAGTGTCTTGAAAACATAGGCGGCGAGTATGAAGAACCACTCTGTGCCGAGCTGTACCGTTATGACGCCGCGAACAACGAAATCGTGTGTGTATCGTGCGCGGGCGGCGCTCCAGTCGACAACGCTCGATTCAATCGCAGTGCTCTCGGGATTCCATCGGGCACGGCGCCACGGCCAATCTCCGAAGACGGCAGCTATGTGTTCTTCGAAACATTCAATGCGCTGGTCCCTCAGACCACCGACACAAAATTGCACGTGTATGAGTGGCATGAAGGAAAGATCTCGCTGATCAGCTCTGCCACCGACCCCGGCGACGCGTTTTTTTTGGGGTCGAGCGCAAACGGCAGCAATGTGTTCTTTGGTACCCACGCGCAGCTCATGCCGCAGGACACAGATGTCAACGGCGATCTATACGACGCACGTATAGATGGCGGCTTCGTGGGCCTCACGCCACCGCAGTGCACCGGTACTGGCTGCCAGGGCATCCCATCCGCGCCGCCGATCTTCGCGACCCCAGCGAGCGTAACATTCGAAGGGATCGGCAACTTCCTGCCGGGGCCGGACACCTCGGCAAAGCCGAAGGCTAAAGCGCTGACGAAGGCGCAGAAGCGGGCGCAGGGACTGCGAGCGTGTGCGCGGGATCGAGTCAAGCGCAGACGCAGGCGCTGCGAAGCGAAGGCGCGAACCCGATACGTCACGCCGCATAAGTCGACCAAGTCAACCCGGAGGGGCAAGTGAGTGTGCCGTTTAACGCCAAATCAAAGCATGGGATGTAGAAGGTCGGTGCTGCGATGAGGCGGTGCTGCGTAGATGATGGAGGGTTTTGTACCTCCGTGGTCGCCCTGCAGGGGGAGATCACAAACCACCCGCAAGCTGCTGCGGTCAAGAGCCGTGGTGGTGAGCGTTGCGGGAGAAGGCGTGCTTTGAGTGCGTCAGGTGTGACCCAAGAAGGCGAACGTGAGTAAACCACTGATGACTTGTCGAAACCCTTTAGATGACATCAAAAGCGGGGCTGTTTACTTGGCCCGTGATGAGCCTGACGGGAGCCTGCTTATTGGTCAGGTGGTGTCCGGCATGAAGGTGGCGCGAGCTTGGGTTGGGCTTCTACGCGGAAGGCGGGAACCTGTTGTCTCGCGAGGTGGTCAGCTAGTGGCTTTTGGCCTGCGGTTGGCTGGATACGGGAGAATTCCAAGCGGTTGCACCCGTGAGGATAAGAGTACCGATGCGGGGCGCAGGGGCGGACCGTCTGGTAGTAGTGTTGAAGGTCCTGTAATAGGGCTGGAGCGAAGCGGACGGGTCATCCAGGCTTGGCTGTTGGGCAACCGCGATGCAGTTGTCGTGGGAGGAACCAATGGGTAAGTCGAAGTCAGAGGTAAAGTCGTTCTGTATTTCGAAGCAGGTCGTCTGGGATGCCTGGGAGCGTGTCAGGGCTAACGACGGTGCTGCTGGTGTTGACGGGGAGTCGATTGCGGAGTTCGAACGGGATCTGAGGAATAACCTGTACGTTCTGTGGAATAGGCTGTCCTCGGGGAGTTATATGCCGCCTCCGGTAAGGGCGGTGCAGATCCCGAAGAAGGACGGGCAGGGAGTCAGAATGCTCGGTATTCCCACTGTCGCTGACCGGATCGCGCAAACGGCCGTAAGGCTATATTTGGAGCCAGGGGTAGAGCCTCATTTTCACCCCGACTCCTATGGCTATCGACCGGGTCGCTCGGCCCATGACGCGCTGGGGGTATGCCGGGAACGGTGTTGGAAATACGACTGGCTGATCGATCTTGATCTCCAATCGTTTTTCGACTCCGTTGATCACTCGCTCGTTCTGAGGTCGGTGGCTGCCCATACCGATCAGCGGTGGATTCTTCTCTATGTCGAGCGGTGGCTGACTGCGCCGCTCGATCACGGAGACGGCACCTTGGTAGCGCGGGATCGCGGAACCCCGCAAGGGTCGGCGATCTCGCCTGTACTAGCAAACATCTATCTCCATTACTCGTTCGATATGTGGATGGCGCGGGAGTTCCCGACCATCCCGTTTGAGCGGTATGTAGATGATGTGGTCCTGCACTGTAAGAGTGAGCGCCAAGCGCGATTCGTGCGTAGCAGAGTCGCCGAGCGGATGGCGGGTTGCGGCGTGGAGATAAACCCACGTAAGACCCGCATCGTGTATTGCAAAGACGACGATCGCCAAGGCTCTTATGAGCACGAGCGGTTTGACTTCCTTGGGTACACATTTCGTCCTCGACGTTCGCGGAGGAAGAACGGCAAGTTGTCCGTCAATTTTCTCCCGGCTGTCAGCGACGACGCCATGAAGGCGATGAGTAAAACGATCAAGCGATGGAGGCTGCACTTATGGAGCGGGAAGACCCTAACGGCCCTCGCACGGGCAACAAACAAGCGCGTGCAAGGCTGGATCAACTACTACGGGCGCTTCTACCCGTCCGTCTTGGTCAGGTTTCTCAAACGCATCGACGAGTATCTGGTGCGCTGGGCCATGCAGAAGTACAAGCGACTGCGCAAACGCCACAGAAAGACGAGGAAGTTCTTGGAAGGCGTGGAAACACGCGAGCCAAACCTCTTCGCCCACTGGCAACCGACTGCGCAAGCCAACAACCGGATGATGGGAGCCGTGTGATGGGAGACTGTCATGCACGGTTCTGCGAGAGCCCGAGGGTGAAATCCCCTCGGGCTACTCACCTGTTCTCACTCGGTACCGTGATCGGTGGTGTCGCTGGAGGTAGCGAGTCTCGCATAGGGCGCGTCGTGGCGCTCCTGGCGTTCGTGTTTGTGGTGGCGATCTCTGCGCTCGCAGTTGCGTCAGGGCCTGCGTCGGCGATGACGCCCAGCCCGCAGTGGACAGTGACGGCCATTTCGGAACCGACCAATCTGCCCCCAGGCGGTACGGGTGTTTACCAGGTGGAAGTGAAGAACACAGGTGGCGCGGCAAGCGACGGCAGTGAAATCACCGTCACCGACGTGCTGCCGAGCGGGTTGCGGGCACTGGAAACTGCGTCGGGGAATGAGTTACTTTCGACGCAGCCAATGAACTGCGCAGGCTTGACTTGCACCTATGTGGGTGTAATCAACGTCGATGATTCGCTGGTTGAGAAGATTCCCGTGGAAGTTCTCGCTGGGGCGCCATCGAGCGTGACCAACGTTGTGACCGTATCGGGAGGAGGCGCCTCGGAAGTGAGCAGGGAAACGCCGACGACCATCAGTTCGACGTCTGCGTCGTTCGGTATCGCTCCAGGTTCGACGGCGACCGCACTGTCGAGTACGCAGGCCGGCGCGCATCCGGATCTGACGACGAGCCTTGCGCTGAACACCGACAGTCTTGGGCTGCTCTCGGGGGCGGCACAGGAAACCGGAGTCGATCTTCCGCCGGGCTTTGTGATTGACGTGGCCGACACGCCCAAGTGCTCGGCGGCCGCCTTCTCCGAGGAGGAAACTGGCGAGCAACTCCCCACGTGTAATCTCAGTACACAGATCGGGACGGTGACTTTGAGTCTTGACCTTTCCGCAGTCGTAAACGGAAAACCCTTTCTCGTGAAGGCGATCTTCCCAGTGTTCAATCTGACGACGAATCCCGGGGAAGTTGCGAGAATCGGGTTCTATTCCATCCTGTTCGGCACGGAGGGTACGATCACGGTGCGTCCTGGAGACTATGGGGGCACTACGACTTTCAAGGACATCCACGGGAACTTCCTTGCCGGCGCGTCACTGGCGGTTTGGGGGGTGCCGGCCAGTCCGGTACACGACCCGATGCGTGGCTTGGAGTGCGCGGGTTTCGGCAGCGGCCTGAACTGTCGTCACGACACTACGACAGAACAATTGGCGGTGAGCGGCATACCGTCGACAAGCCCCCCGACGCCTTTCTTCACGAATCTGACGCAGTGCTCTGGTGAAGCGTTGCGGGGCACGCTGTTCGCCGCTTCGTGGCAGGAACCGGGAAAGCAGCTGACGGTGCCGTCGAGCTTTGGCACGGTGACTGGTTGTGAACTGCCGGAATTCGGGCCATACATCACGGCTGCGCCGGACACCACGCGCGCGGACACCCCCGCGGGCTTCACGGTCGACGTGAGGGAGCCTCAGGAAGGGCTCATCACCGCGGAAGGTCTTTCGAGCGCCGATATCGAGAACACGATTGCGACGCTGCCGCAGGGTATGGCGATCAATCCAGGGCAGGCCGCGGGACTCGGAGCGTGTCAGTTCTCCAAGGACGGGATCGGGGTCAATGGTCCTCCGGCGTGTCCGTCGGACGCGAAGGTCGGGGAAGTCGAAGTGGAAACGCCCCTGATCGTGCGGCCGTTGAAAGGTCCCGTATATCTGTTGGCGTCCAACCCACCGGAAATCAAGCTGTTGGTCGCTCCGGAAGACCCGACGGATGGGTTGTACATCAAGTTCATCGGGACGGTGCACCTGAACGAAACGACGGGGCAGTTGGTGACAACGTTTGAAGATACCCCTGAGTTGCCGTTCAGCAACCTGCGGTTATCGTTCAGCGGCGGCGCGCAGGCGGCGCTGGCTACACCCACCGGCTGCGGGACCTACCAGACGGTCGCTAGTTTTACGCCGTGGACCTCGCCATTCGAGAGCGCCCGCCTGACGGGGAGCAGCTTCGCGATCGAATCGGGTCCGGGTGGTAGTTCGTGTGAGAGCCCGTTGCCGTTGAGCCCGGAATTGATCGCGGGTGCGACGACTGACCAGGCGGGTGGCTTCACTGACTTCTCGGTGTTGCTGCAGCGCGGCGATGGGCAGCAGCGGATGAAGAGCTTGCAGTTCAAGGTGCCTGAGGGTCTGCTGGGTGAGATCGCGAAAGTGCCGCTGTGCGGGGAACCGCAGGCGGCCGACGGCACGTGTTCGGCGGCGTCGCAGATTGGGCATACGGTTGTCGAGGCGGGCCCGGGGCCGTATCCGCTAGTGGTGCCGCAGCCGGGGAAGTCGCCGGCGCCGATCTATTTGACGAGCGGCTATAAGGGTGCGCCGTACGGGCTCTCGATTGTGGTGCCGTTGGAAGTCGGGCCGTTTACGCTTGAAACGCAGGTGGTGCGCGCGAGGATCGAAGTGGATCCTTTGACGGCGCAGTTGACGATTACGACGGATCCGTTCCCGTCGATCATTGATGGGATTCCATCGGATCTGCGGGAGATCGATGCAGTGATCGATAGGCCGGGGTTCATGTTCAATCCGACGAGTTGCGCGCCGATGTCGTTTGCGGGGACTGCGTTTAGCAATGAAGGTGTGAGTGTCCCGATCTCGAGTCATTTTCAGGTGGGGTCGTGTCAGAGCTTGAAGTTTCAGCCGGACTTCAAAGTTTCGACGTCGGGTACGACGTCGAGATTGGATGGGGCGAGTCTTGATGCGAGAATCGTGTATCCGTCGGGTGCGCTGCCGGATAACCAGGCGAGCAGCCAGTCGAACATCAGGCTCGTCAAAGTAGAGTTGCCGAAGCAGTTGCCGTCGCGGTTGCCGACGTTGCAGAAAGCGTGTGGGGTAGCGACGTTCGAAGCGAACCCGGCGGAGTGTCCGGCGGCGTCGAGGATTGGCGAAGCGACTGCGGTTACGCCGGTGTTGCCGGTTCCCTTGAGCGGCCCGGCGTATTTTGTGAGCTATGGCGGCGCGAAATTCCCGGAACTGGTTGTTGTGCTCTCGGGTTATGGGACGACGGTGCAGTTGCATGGGGAAACGTTCATCAGTAAAGCGGGGATCACGAGCAGCACGTTCAGGCAGGTGCCGGATGTGCCGATCACGAGCTTCGAATTGAAGCTGCCGGAGGGCCCGGATTCGGCGCTCGCCGCGAATGGGGATCTCTGCAAGAGCAGTCTGGTGATGCCGACGGAATTCATCGCGCAGGACGGCGCGGAACTGCACCAGAACACGAAGGTCGCGGTCACCGGCTGTCCGCAGGTGAAGAAGGCCCACGGGAAGGCGGCGCACAAGAAGAAGAGGAGCAGGGGCGCTCATGGCGGGGGCAAGCACACCGGCAGGGAGGGCTAGAGCCGGTAGAGGCCAGGTGGTCGCGGTGCCTGCGCGTGCTCGCGGTGGCGGTGCCGATCGCGGCGGGAGCGCCGGTCGTGTGGAGCGCCGTCCCGCCCACGGGGACGTTGACCGGAGCGGTGGCCGCGGCGGCGTGGCGGAGATCCAGCGCGCGCGGATGATCGCCGCGCTGGTCGAGGTCGCCAGGGAGCACGGGGCGAGCGGCGTGACCGTCGCCAACGTGGTGGCGCGCTCGGGGGTCTCGCGCCGGACGTTCTACGAGCTGTTCGTGGATCGCGAGGACTGCTTTCTCGCGGGGTTCGACCTGGCGGTTCAGGACGCGGCGCGGCGCGTGCTTCCGGCCTACGGGGTGCGGGGCACATGGCGGGAGCGGGTCAGGGCGGGCCTCGGCGCACTGCTCGAGTACCTCGACGACGAGCCCGGGATGGGAGCGCTGGGCGTGGTCGACGCGCTCGCGGCGGGCCCGCTCGCGCTGGAGCGCCGTACTCAGGTCGTGCAGGTGCTGATCGACGCGGTGCACGAGGGCGGCCGCGAAGCGCAGGGTGCGACGAAGCCGACGCGGCTGACGGCGGAGGGCGTGGTCGGCGCGGTGCTGGCGGTGTTGCACGCACGGCTGTCGGCCGGCGACACGCGGGCGAATGGCGCCCCGCCGATGGCCACCCTGCTCGGCCCGTTGATGGGGATGATCGTGCTGCCCTATCTCGGCAAGGCCGCCGCCGCACGAGAGACCTCCCGGCCCGCGACCCGTCGTAAACGCCCCACGCCTTCCAGCGGCGATCCGCTGCGCGAGCTCGATATGCGTCTCACCTACCGCACTGTGCAGGTGCTGCTGGCGATCGCGGCGCTCGGTGGGCGGGGGCCGGGCCCCAGCAACCGGCAGGTCGCAGATGCGGCAGGTGTCACGGATCCCGGCCAGATCTCCAAGCTGCTCGCGCGTCTGGAGCACCTCGGCCTGGTCGAAAACGAGGGGGGCCCTCCCGCGCCGGGAGAGCCGCACGTGTGGCGGCTCACGCCCAAGGGCGCGGCGGTCGAGCGGACGATCCGCCGCCAGACCGCGCCCGCCGGGACCTGAGCAGGTTCCCACGCCTCGTCTTCGCCGGACAATCGCGCCAGGCGCTGTGAGCGGCGGTGCGGTGCCCGACAGCAAGGTGCCGAGACCCACTCGCGGCTGGTCTTGCGGCAGGGGTATTGACAAGACGTGCACTGCTTGGTTATGATGGCTGGGTCATCAGTCAACCGGAGTGGTTGGCAGGGACACATAGAGTCTGGTTGGGTCATCCCACCCTGTGGTTGACGTAAGCGCTCGCAGGGGAGTGCGGGTGGGAGAGGGATCGGGTCGTCGATGAGGGAGCTGTTTGAGCGTGGTTTCTAGAGGGAGATTCATGATGGGGATGTGCGCATTCGCCCGTGAGGGTGATGCTAGATGCGCCAGCTTGGCGCTGTCGCATCTCTCTCTCTCTCTCTCTCTCTTGCGCTAAGGGGTTAGACCCCGCCCTTCGTCGTTTGGCGTTTTCGCGCCGCCCCGGTTCTCCTTTGGGAGAGCGGGGATTCTCGCTGGCGCCGTGGGTGGTGGTGTAGGTGCGTGCGCGTGCCGCGAAGGCGCCTCGGGCGCGCTCTGGATCGCGACGTGCTGCGGTGCCTGGCGGTGGCTCCTCGGCGCTAGGTGTGACACGGGTGGCGGCGCGTGAGGGGTCTGTGTCGGGTGTGTCGCTGGGTGCACGGCGGCGTGCGTTGGTGCCTGCGCGGTTGGCGGCGCCGGAGGGGCGGCTGGTTGAGATTCAGCGTTCGCGGTTGTTGGCGGGCGCGGTGGCGGCGCTCGAGGAGTTGGGTTACGCGGGTACGACGGTGACGCAGATCACGGAGCGCTCGCGGGTGTCGCGGCGCACGTTCTACGAGCTGTTCGAGAATCGCGAGGAGTGCCTGGCGGCGTTGCTGGACGATGTCTTGGGGATGGTGGAGGGGGAGCTCGCGGGGGCGGGTCTTGAGGGTCTTGGGTGGCGTGAGCGGGTGCGTGGGGGTCTCGGGGTGATTTTGGGGTTCTTCGATCGTGAGCCGGCGCTCGCGCGGGTGTGTTTGGTGCACTCCCAGCAGGGCGGCCCGGGCCTGCTCGCGCGTCGCGAGGAGGCCTTTGCGCGGCTGGCCGTCGTGATCGATGGGGCGCGTGGTGAGAGTGCGCGTGCGGCGGGTTGCTCGCCGTTGACGGCGGAGGGCCTGGTGGGTGCGGCGTTCGGGATCGTGTACGCGCGGGTGGCGCGCGGTGGGCCCCGGCCGCTGGTGAATCTTCTTGGTGAGTTGATGGGGATGATCGTGCTGCCGTACCTGGGGCCCGGGGCGGCGCGTCGTGAGCAGCATCGCTCGGCGCCCGGGCCGGTATCGGCGACAGGCGGCAACCCGTCAGTGTTTTTGGCGGCGCGGCGTGATCCGTTGGGGGAGGTGCGGATGCGTTTGACGTATCGCACGGCGCAGGTGCTCGAGTGCATCGCGGGGGAGCCGGGGATCAGCAACCGGGTGGTCGCTGAGCGCGCGGGGGTCTCCGACCAGGGGCAGATCTCCAAGCTGCTCGCGCGCCTGGAGCGCCTCGGTCTGCTGGCCAATACCGGCGAGGGGCACGCGAAGGGCGAGCCGAACGCGTGGACGTTGACCGCGCTCGGGCTTGAGGTCGCACGGCGGGTGGGTGCCGGCAGCGATGAGAAAGCAGCCGTGTGATGCGTGCTCTGACCCGTCGACCAGATCTTCAACACCGTTGTTCAATCCGCCTGCGTAGCGCTGAGCGCCTCCAGGCCTTACTCAGGAGATAGCCATGCTCACACGAGTACGTAAACACCTCAACGCCGCGACAGGAATCGCGTTCGTCGCACTGATCTTCGCCGTGACGGGGGTTTCGTTTGCCGCCACGGGTGGCGGCTCGGGCGGGCTGGGATCTAATTCTGCGACCGTATCGGTTGGGCACAACACCACAATCGCCACCGTCGCCAAGAGCAAGCCGAAGGCCAAGGCCGGGCCCCGGGGTCCCGCCGGTGCCGCAGGTAAAAACGGCGCTACGGGCCCCGCCGGCGCGACGGGAGCCACAGGCCCAGGCGGACCAGCCGGAGCGCAGGGTCCCGGTGGACCTCAGGGGCCGCAGGGTCCACAAGGCGAAAAAGGCGCTGCCGGCACCAACGGGACCAACGGTACGAACGGCACCACCGGTTTCACCAAGACGCTTCCTTCTGGGTCCACCGAGAGGGGTGTCTGGGAGATCCTCGCCAACGCGACCGCGGAAGACGAAAAGATGTACGCGGCGGTCTCCTTTCCGATTCCCTTGGCGAAGGCATTGAGCGATGAACACTGCGCTGTCGAAGTCGGCGGCAAAACGGTATCTGAAAACCCGTGCCAGGTTCATTACATCGGCGAAGGCGAAGGCGAAAACGAAGTAAATGCGAATCTCCCGGTGGTGGAAGGTCAGCAGGTCTGCACCGGCACCTATGAAGAACCCCGCGCCGTCAAGGGCAACCTCTGCGTCTTTGTGAAGGAATCGAGCAACGCCAAGTCGTTCGGCACTCTCCCGGGAGTGGGAGCATTGCATTTCGCTGCGCCGCAGGTCGCGGGGAATCCCGCGATCAACGCCGCCGGATCGGCCGGGACGCTCATAGACATCGCATCCGCCGGGGCGGGCACCGTGGAAATTGTCGGCTCCTGGGCGGTGACGGCGGAATAGGCAAGGGATCGGCACGTTCATTTCCACGGGAAGTCAGCTTCGCTGGCCGATCTTCGATCGATCCGTCGAAATGAAGTGTCCGACCCGCTTGGCTCAAAACAGCAAAACGAATCGCAAACGACCCAAATGACACATGCACCACACCTATTAGAAAGATCCAAGTGACTACGGACACACCCAAGACCAAGAGGGGCGGTAAGCAATAATGCGCCAGCCAGGGCGACGAGGAGCAAGCAGGTCAAGGACGCAGCGAGCGTGGCGTGCTTGGCACACGAGCGACCGAGGACGCCGAGATGCGCCGCTCATCGTCGCCCTGGCCGTGGTGGCGATGTTCGCGGTCGCCTCCCCGGTGTTTGCCGCCAGCGCGCCCGAGTGGGGTTCGAGAGATCCTCAGGCTCTTATTGTTCACTCGACGCGTGTTACGATCGAGATGGAATTACAGATGGAAGAACTCGCGACGAAGTGGAAGGCGGAATACGCTCCGGCGGTGTGTGATGGTGCGATGCCCGGCGCGCTTCCTGGGGGTGAAGCGCCTGAAAACGGCTGGGCGATCGCCGACAAAGAAGAAAGACCAAAGCCCTCGGCGGGGGGGTCGTTTCAGCAGGTGTTTATTGGCGGGGTGGATCCCGGAGAATGGTCGCCAGCATTTGCGCCGATATCGTTGCGTCATCTGAAACCGGAAACGTGTTATTACGCACGCTTCGTCGCCGAAAACGCTGATGGTAAAGCAGAAGATACGGTGCCCTTCAAGACACGCCCGATCGAAACGCCTGAAGTACCGAAAGCATATTCCGCTGAAACAGGGTATGTTCTATTTAATCTCAATCTAGAAGACGCCCTAACTGATGATAGTGTTGGAGCGATCGGGAAGATCGAGACTAATGGTGCTGACACAACATATAGTTTTGAATATGCGCTTCCAGAAGATGGACATGCGCCTGCTCAGGCCAGTACATCGTGGAAAGGATTCAGCTCTGGGGCTACGGGTGCGATCACCGTGGCCGAAGATTACGCGATTGTCAAAGCCGGTCTCATGGGCCTGTCTCCGGAAACGACATATTATGTTCGTATCAAATTGAGCAATTCGGCGGGCACGGTTTACCAGACCATGCACTATATTGGTGGTGTCGAAGAATCTGAATTCTTTGTGACCGGTACGGCGAAGCCGACAGCCTTTGGCGTGGGTGTGCGTAATGTTACTGCTGATGCTGCTTTTATCGAGGCCTACGTATCGCCTCACGGCTCGGAAACGGTGTCGCGTTTGGAATATACGACCGAACCCGGCGACGCGGCTTCGTGGAAGGCGGTTCCCGGGGGCGAAGACACGATTTCTCGCGTGGAGGCGGAAGCGATGCCCTACGGGAGTTCTGGGTCGAACGTGTCGTTCGGGACTCGTTTGGAGGGTTTGGCAACCTCCAAGGTGTATTACGTGCGGGTGTCCGCGAAAAACACGTGTGTGTTGTTTCCGGTGGGTGATTGTGGTGCTGTGACGAGCGAAACGGTGCAGTTTGAGACGTCGGGCGCTCCGAAGGCGACGACGTTCCTCGTGCATGAATTGGTGGGTGGGTCGTTGCGTTTGCTGGGTGCCGTCAACCCGGATAGTCTGGCGACGTCTGCGGAACAGGAAATCGCGATCGGGGGTGCGCCGACGGGCGGGACGTTCACGTTGACGTTTGATGGTCAGACTACCGGTCCGATCGCGTATAACGCGTCGGGCGAAGACGTCGGAAGGGCTCTCGAAGGCCTTTCGAGCATCGTCAAGGCGGGTCCTTTTGAAAATACGCTCGCCGTCGAAGGCGGCTCTGGTGGTCCGTACACGGTTTACTTCGGTGGCGGTCCCAATGGTGAGGTAAGCCAGCCTTTGATCGAAGGCGATGGGTTGGGTTTGACGCCTGGGGGTACGGTCAGCGTCGTGACGACGCAGCCCGGTGGTGTGGGGACTGACACGCACTACCACTTCCAGTACGTCAGCCGGCAGAGCTTTGCCGAACATGGCTGGGCGAATCCCGAAGAAACCGCGCCGGTTGAACTGGCTTCCGGTGATACCTCGCAGACTGTCGGTGAGGATCTCCCCGCGCTCACGCCTGGTGAAGCGTACCGGTTTAGGATCGTCGCGGTCAACAACGCGCCCGGTACCGGGCCCGTGGAAGGGTCAGAACAGACACTGACGGCCCCGGCCTCGCCTGCCGGCGGGGAAGCGGTGAGTTGTCCGAATGAATCGTTGCGTACTGGCTTGTCGGCGCGTTTGCCCGATTGTCGTGCGTATGAGCAGTTGACGCCGTCGGATAAGGAAGGCGCCCAGGAACCTTTTACTTATGGCGCAAAAGTCGTGTCCGCGGCGGTGGTGGGTGAAGATGGTGAACACGTCGCGCTGGAATCGTTTGCGGTGAATTATGGTTCGGGTTCCGGTTCGGGACAGAGCCCGTATTTCTTTTCGCGTTCAGAAGGCGCGGAGGGCGCGGGTTGGTTGATGCGCGCGGGTGCGCCGCAGCCAGAAACGGGTATCGGCAGTGTGGAGAACCAGATCTATAGTGCGAACCTGACGCAGATGGCGTTCGAATCGGCGTACGCCCCTTCGCTGTTCAGCGGATCGCCGAGCGTGGAATATAAGATCGGTCCCGCGGGTGGCCCGTACACGATCGTGGTGTCGATGCCGCGTAAGTATAAGACAGAATCGGAACAGAGTAGTGAAACTGATGACGAAGGTTGGGCGGCGGCGAATGGTGATTTCTCAAAGCTTGTGCTCGGGACCTTGGATCGTACGCTCATTGGCGAAGAACCGACTCCTACTAAGAGCGGCAAAGATCTGTATGAATACACGGCCGGGGGTGGGTTGAAGCAGTTGAACGTGCATGAAGTCGGGGGTGAAACGGTCACGATCGGCTCGTGCGGCGCGGTCGTCGCTGATGGTAAGGAAGACCCGGAAAGCAGTCATCGGGATAGTGGTGCCCATACCATTTCGGCTGACGGTTCACGTGTGTTCTTTGAAGCGGTCCCGGGTAAAAACTGTTCGGAAGCGGAGAATCTATATATGCGGGTGAACGGTACGGAAACCGTCGATGTCGGCGCGTACAAGTTCCTTGGGGCCAATGGTGAAGGGACGCGGTTGCTGTTGGAAGGCGCGCGTGGTGAACTGCTGGGTTATGATACGGAAACGAAGGCGGTGGAACACCAGTCCGGTGCTGAAGTGGCGAGCGCTGCTGAACTTCGCTTGCTCGGCATTCCCGCGCGGACCGAACCGGACGTTGACGATACGTTTGCGCGACCGCGGTATACGTATTGGCGGGAACCGGAAACGGCTTCCCATATAGGCCAAGGTGATCATGATGGTAAAGGCCAGGTTGATCGTTATGACGATGTGGAACATGTGGTTGAGTGTGTTTCGTGCGCGTCGTCGTTTGACCCCGAACCGAAGCAGCCTGCGTTCCTCGATAGCGTTGACGGACAGCCGTTGGTCAACGGTGGCCTGCCTGATGCGAGGTATGTTTCGGGCGACGGTGAGTTCGCGTTCTTCACGACGCCCGCCGCGCTCGTCAAAGGAGACGACGACGGTGAAGTCCCGATTGAAGCGGGGAATGCTCACGAAGGTGAATTCGGAGATAATGGTGATACGACTTCGCCTTCGAGTGATATTTATGAGTGGCGTGCCGCGGGCGTCGATGGTTGCGCCCAGGTGCAGGGTTGTCTGGCGTTGATCACGGATGGTCGTGGTGGCTATTTTAACCTGTTGTTGGGTACGGCGGATGAAGGTCGCGATGTCGTGTTTTACACGCGTTCGGTTTTGTCCTCGGCGGGTCATGGTGTTGAAGGCAGCATCGGTGAAGGCAACATTTACGATGCGCGGATCGGCGGTGGCGAAGCGCCTCCGGCGGCGCGTCCGGTGGAATGCGAAGCGGACGCGTGCTCGACGCCGCCGAGCGCGCCGAACGACCAGACCCCGGCGAGCCTCACGTTCACGGGGAACGGGAACATCGTGCAGTCGGCGCCCGCGAAACCGGCGGTGAAGCCGGCGAAATCGAAGGCGAAGAAGAAGGCGGGCAAGCGGGGTAAGAAGGGTAAGAAGCGGGGCAAGGGCAAGGGGAAGGCGAAGAACGCTGGTCACAACATGGGGAGGAAGTCCTGATGTCTCGCTCGGTTACACAACATGCCCGTCTATCGATCCGGATGTTGCTCGCCTGCTGTGTGCCGTTGCTGCTCGCGATGGTCTTGGCGCCGGTGGCGGCGCAGGGGGCCCCGAGCTCGCACCCGTTTGAACTTGTTCCTGGGTCGTGGAGCTTTGCGCCGTCCAGCGACCTTGCGGGCGCCCACGCCGATTGGGTTTTCTCGTTCAATTTCGCGCACGAAGCAAACGGTACGACAGACAACGATCTGCGTACGGTCGTGAATAACTTCCCGGCCGGTTTTGACGCGAGTAATACGGCGGTCCCTGCGTGCTCTGAGGCGCAGCTTCTTAGCAAGAACCCGATCTCGGCGAGCGGGTATTTGCCGAACTGTCCGGTCGCGAGCCAGATTGGTGATATCAGCCTCGAAATTTTCGTTCCGGGTAACCCTGTCGCGTTGCAGGTGACGTTCCCGATCTATAACATGGAAGTCACGAACTTCGGTGTCGCGGCGGAGTTTGGGTATAATGTCCTCAGCCTGTTCACGCAAATCACGCAGGCAGTGATCCGTCCTGGGGATGAGGGTATCACGCTTGTCAGCTCGGAGATCCCGAAGGTCGGCGAAGCGCACAACATCTCTGTCGACGCTTGGGGTATCCCTGCGGCTTCTGAACATGATGCGATGCGTGGCGCGATCTGTGGTGGTGATGCTGAACACCCTCCTGTCTGCCGCAATGAATTCGGGTCTCCCCAGGAAGCGCGTATCCCCGTCAAGCCGTTTCTGTCGAACCCGACGAGCTGTGGGATGTTCACGGCGACGATGAAGACGGAATCGTGGGAGGAGCCACAGGCGGAAGGCTGGGCCACGGAACCGGTCACAGAACTCGGTCCGCTCGCGGCGAGCGACCCGGTCGGGCCGATCACGGGTTGCGATCGTGTCCCGTTCGAACCCTCGATCAAGGTGCAGCCGAGTACGCGTTCTGCTGAATCGCCGACCGGTCTGGAAGTGTCGTTGGTCGTGCCGCAGGCGTGGGAAAACCAGTTCTCGATCTCCACGTCGAACCTGAAGAACACCACCGTGACGCTGCCGGAAGGCGTGACGGCGAACCCGTCGTTGGCGGCCGGTCTCGGGGCCTGCACCCGCGCTCAATACGCGGCGGAAACAGCGCAGTCGCTGCCGGGAGAAGGGTGCCCGGCGGAATCTAAGATCGGGTCGATCAAGATCGAAACGCCGCTGCTCTCGGAAGCGATTGAAGGCGCGGTCTACATCGCGACACCCTATGAAAACATTCCCGCGTTCGGGGAACCCGCGCATCCCGGCGGCGCGCTGCTGGGGCTGTATGTCGTGGGGAAGGACCCCGCGAAGGGGATCTTGATCAAGGTCGCGGGGAAGATCACCCCGAACCCCGTCACCGGGCAGCTGGTGACGACGTTCGACACGTCGAACGCGGAAGGGAACGGTGGGTTGCCGCAGCAGCCGTTCAGTAAGTTCACGCTGAAGTTCCGTCCCGGTGCGACCGCACCCCTCGTCAGCCCCCCCACCTGCGGAACCTATACGACGACGAGCCTGCTCGAAACCGTGGTCCCACGAACCATTCTCAGGCGAAGAGCCGGGCACTGTGGACGCGACACCATCCGACTCGTTCAATGTCACGCAGGGCGTCCACGAAGGAACCTGCCCCTCCGGAGGCATCCCCCCGTTTCACCCGCAGGTCATCTCCGGCACCGAGAACAACGCCGGCGGCTCCTACAGCCCGTTCTACCTGCGCATCGACCGTGAAGACGGCGAACAGGAGATCACCCGCTTCTCAACGACACTCCCGCCCGGCCTCACTGGCAACCTCACGGGCATCCCGTTCTGCCCCGACGCCGACATCGAAGCATCCAAGAACGTCACCGGCGCCGAAGAGGAAGCAAACCCATCCTGCCCCGCCGCGAGCGAAATCGGGCACACGATCGTCGAAGCGGGCGTCGGCACCGTCCTCGCCCAAACACCCGGCAAGATCTATTTGGCCGGCCCCTACCACGGAGCGCCCCTGTCGATCGTGTCAATCACCTCGGCGAAGGTCGGACCGTTCGACCTCGGGACCGTCGTGATCCGCTTCGCGCTGGACATCAACCCGAGCACAGCGCAGGTCGAAGTCAGCGCGAACGGCTCGGATCCGATCCCGCACATCATCAAAGGGATCGTCGTGCACGTCCGCAACATCCGCGTGTACATGAGCCGTCCTAACTTCATCGTGGACCCCACCAACTGCACACCCCTATCGATCTCCAACACGATCGACGGCGCCGGTGTGGACCTCGCGAACCCAGCGGACCAGGTCCCCGTCACGGTCTCAACGCCGTTTACGGCGGCGAACTGCTCGAGCCTCGCCTTCAAACCGGGCTTCAGCGTCTCGACCTCCGCGAAAGCGAGCCGCCTGAACGGCGAGAGCCTGACCGTCAAGCTCACGATGCCCGGCACAATCGGCAGCAACTCGAACATCCACCTCGTCAAAGTCGAACTCCCCAAAGATCTCCCCTCACGACTGACGACGCTGCGCAAGGCATGTCTCGCGAGCGTGTTCGAAGCCAACCCCGCGGACTGCCCGCCGGCGTCGATCATCGGGCACGCCAAGGCGATCACCCCGATCCTTCCCGTCCCCCTCGAAGGCCCCGCCTACTTCGTCAGCCACGGCGGCGAAGCGTTCCCCAGCCTGATCGTCGTACTCCAGGGGTACGGGTTCACGATCGATCTCGTCGGCACGACGTTCATCAGCAAACAGGGCGTCACCAGCAGCACCTTCAAGACAGTCCCCGACCAGCCCGTCACGAGCTTCGAACTGACGCTCCCCGAGGGGCCCTACTCGGCGCTCGCCTCGCTCGGCAACCCCTGCAAGAACAAGCTGACGATGCCCACCGAATTCATCGCGCAGAACGGCGCCACGATCGATCAGAGCACCAAGATCGCCGTCGCCGGCTGCCCCAAGACGAAGAAGGTTGCCCACAAGAAGAGACGGAAGCCGAAGGGCCGGAAGGCCGCGGCCAAGCACGGGAGGAGAAAGGGGTAGAGGGTTGTGGTAAGCGCCAAGGGCGAAGAGCGGGAGCGCACGATCCGGCAGTAGGCAGGGCCCTCGGGGACTGGCGGCCTGGAGGTCACCCCCGCGGAAGCGCAAACGTCCACGCGAGCGCTTGGCGGAGGTTCACCAGTCGTCGGGCGCTCAACCTCCCGGCCTGTTCGATTGCGGGCGCAGCGGGCCCGGCGAGGAACAGGTCGTGGACGAGCGCGAGGCAGGGCTCGTGCAGCCCGTCGACCTCGCCCGCGTCGATCGGCACGGCGGTTGGAAGCGTGCGCTCGCGGGTGACCGTGGTGATGCGCGCGATGACCGGCATGACCCGCAGGTTGACGGTGCGGCGCGAGCAGACCACGCCCGGCTTGGGGCCGACGCGGGGCAGTTGAAACCACCACACCTCGCCGGCGTCGAGGATCACCCGCCGGCGTCGCTTTCGTAGCGGCGCGCGACCGCCTCTGCAGCCGCATGGGCGCCCGGCAGCGAGGGGTTGTCGACGGCGGGCGCCGATCCTCCGATCAGCGGCTCATCCGGGAGCGCGTCCTCGACCGCGTCGACGAACGCAGCGACGGTGGCGTGCAGCCGCTGCGCCGGCGTGTCGAGCCCGCGGCGTTGGGCTTCGAGCAGCCGCACGTCGAAGTCGTAGCGGATGCTGTCGGCGAGCCGCGGCTGCTCCTCTCGCAGCCGGTCAAGCTCCCGCAGCGCCCGCTCGTGGCGCTCGGCGAAGTCGTGCTCGGCGCGGAAGGAGAACGTCCTGGAGGCCATGCCGTTTAGTTTACACGGTGTAGACAGCATGGGCCATATTTGCTATCCCTTACGCGGGCAGCAGCTCGAGTGCTTCAACGTGGCGTGGGCGCATGACCGGGAAGTGCCGATGGTCGAGCGTGGCCAGCTTCGGCTCGCGCAGGCGCTCGACGACGGCCAGCACCGCGGCGTCGACGAAACCGACGCGCAGGTCGGTGTAGGTACGGAGCAGCTCGGCGATCCGCGCGTAGTCGCTCTCGGTGAGATCCTCGACCTCGAAGGCTCCTGTGCGGATCTGATCCAGGATCCTCGGGAAGGCCTCGGAACCGAGCTCCCGCGAGGCCATGTAGTCGAGCTCGACGAGCACGGGCGCCGGCACGACCCGCGGCTCGCGCACGCCGCTGAGCAGCTCGGCGCAGACGGCATGCTGCTCGTCGTTCGCGTCGATTGTCGCCAGCAGCGGACCTGTGTCGATGACTAGCGAAATGGCGGGGGCTCGTACTCGTCTTCGCTCGCGCGGCGCGAAAGGTCTCCCCGCTCAGATGAGAACGCGCCGATGCACGTCAAAGGCGGCGGGATCGGCTCCTCGCCAGCCGGCCCCAGCTCGTGCTCGATCGCGTCGCGCACCACCTGAGCGACGGAGACCCCGCGCTCGGCGGCACGCCGCTTGGCTCGCTGGAGGAGCTCCGGCTCCGCCTGGATCATCAACCTCTGCATCACGGTGCAATCATGATAGCGGGGTGCGCATCGAGCGGAGTGTGCCCGGACTGCAACAAGATTGTGCACACAGTGATACAACTTCTATATGGCTCTTGAATCGAAGTTGATACATGCGAGGGTGCGAATGGTGAAACGAACGACGATCAATCTGGACATGGAGCTGGTCGCCCAGGCGCGCGAGGTGCTGGAGGCGGGGAACACCACGGACACGGTGCACGCCGCGCTGCGAGACGTGGTCCGCCGCGACCGCCTGCGGCGGCTGTCGGAACGTGATTGGGACTTCACATTGGAGGATCTCAAGGAGATGCGACGCTCGCGTGTGGAAACGCGGCCGTGGGGCGATTTGAACGCCGACTTCAGCGATATCGGAACCCCTGGCCGGGGTGCCCCGCCGGCCGACGATCCAGCGCTCAAGAAATCCAAGAGAGCTGCATAAGAGCAGATGCAGCTCGCGGACACAAGCGCCTGGCAGGTCGCCAAGCGCGCCGGAGAGGCTGGTGTGGAGTTCAAAGTTCAGGTGGGGAACGGCCTCATTGGAACCTGCTCGATGGTCATGCTGGAGCTCTTCGCCAACGCCCGCAACGGCTTGGACTTCGACCACATGCAGGAGGAACTCGACGCGCTGCGCCTCTATCAGATCGGCCAATCGCAGTGGGGCCGGGCGATTCAGGTCTACCGCGAGCTGGCCCACCGGGGCGGCGCCCACCAGCGCAGCGTGGGGCACCAGGACCTGCTGATCGCCGCCGCCGCGGAGTCGGCGGGCGTGGAGCTGCTGCACTACGACGAGGACTTCGACCGCATCGCCGCGATCACCGGCCAGCCGACGCGCTGGATCGTGCCGCGGGGAAGCCTGTAGCGCAGAGGTCTCGGGGCCGCTGGTCTACGCCCCGGCCCCAGCCCCGCCGCGGCCCTCGCCCCCGGCGAAGCGCGCGGCACCGCGGATCGCATCCTCGAACACGTCGGGGCCGGCGCGGGACTCCAGCGCAAGGCCCTCGGGGAGCGGCATCCCGAGGCCGTGGATCGCGGCGGAGCGGTCGGCGAGCATCGTGCGCTGCGGGAAGCGGGCGAGATTCTCGGCCAGCTCCAGCGCGCGCTCGAGATGGCGGCCGGGGGGGACCACCTCGGTGACGAGCCCGATCGAAAGGGCCTCGGAGGCCTCCATGATGCGCCCGGTGAGGATCATGTCGAGCGCCCGGCCGAGGCCGACGATGCGCGGCAGGCGCTGGGTGCCGCCGTCGATCAGGGGAACGCCCCAGCGGCGCTCGGGGAAGCCGAGGCGCGAGTCCTCCGTGGCGATCCGCAGGTCACACCACAGCGCCAGCTCCAGCCCGCCGGCGAGCGCGAAGCCGGAGATCGCGGCGACGGTGGGCTTCAATGGCGTGAGGCGGGTGAAGCCCATCGGCCCCTCGGGCGCGGTCAGGCGCCCGCCGAAGGACTCGATTGCCTTCAGGTCGGCGCCGGCGCAGAAGGAGACGCCGCCCGCGCCCGTGAGCACCAGCACGCGCGCCTCATCGTCGGCCTCGAAGCGCAGGTAGGCCTCGTGCAGGGCGACGGCGGTGGGCCCGTCGACGGCGTTGCGCCGCTCGGGGCGGTCGATGCTCAGCAGCGCCGCGGAGCCGCGGCGCTCGTACGTGACCGGCGCCCCACCGGCCCGCGAGTCGCCGCCGGGCCCGCTCGGCAAGACGCTTTCGGCCATCGGCCTCGCGCTGCCCGGCCGCGGCTACCAGCCGCCGCGGAAGCGGTCCCCGTTGGCGTGCGAGCGCGCGGCCGCGACGCGCGCGTCTTTGCGCTTTTCCAGGCGTTTCTGCAGCAGGCTGGCGAGCAGGATGAAGGTGGGGAAGAAGATGATCAGGATGAACCCGGCCAGCGTCACGACCTTGTCGTCGGTGGCTCCGTAGAAGCCGCGCCCGTCGTTCGCCGCGAGCGCCGCGGGGGCGGACAGCAGCAGCAGGGCGATGCCGGTGGGGAGGCTCCAGAGCAGGCGGCGCATGAGGACCGGGATGGTATCGGAAGGCGCGGCCTACCATGCGAGCGATGGCTGTGCTGATCGCATCGGATCTCCACAAGGAGATCGCCGGCAAACCGCTGCTGCGCGGAGTGTCGTTCAAGCTGGAGCGGCGCGAGCGGATGACGATCGCCGGGCGCAACGGCGCCGGCAAGACGACGCTGCTGCGGATGCTCTCCGGTGAGGAGTCGATCGACAAAGGCAAGCTCAGCCTGCAGAAGGGGGTACGCGTGGCGCTGCACGACCAGCGCCCCCCGCGCGAGCGCGGGGTGGCGCTGCGCGAGTACGTGCTGTCCGGCTGCACGCAGGAGCTGGCCGCGGAGCGCGAGCTGGCGGAGCTGGAGCGGCGCATGGGGGAGGGGTTCGCGGGCGACGCGGAAGGTTCGGCGGGTGACGCGGAAGGTTCCGTGGATGGGCGCACGCCGGCGCAGGCGAATGGTCGTACGCGGGAGCAGGCGTACGAGACCACCCTCGACCGCTACGCCCGCGCGCAGGCGCGGCTGGAGGCGCTGGGCGGCTACCTGTGGCGCGACCGCGCCACCGTGATGACACGGGGGCTGGGCTTCGCCGAGGAGGACCTGGAGCGCCCGCTGGACACCTTCTCCGGCGGGCAGCTGACGCGCGCCTCGCTCGCCAGGGCGCTGGCGACGAACGCGGACGTGCTGCTGCTGGACGAGCCCACCAACCACCTCGATATCGAGTCGCTGGAGTGGCTGGAGCAGACGCTGACGGGCCTCGACACGGCGATCGTGCTGGTCGCCCACGACCGCTGGTTCCTGGAGGCCGTCGGCACCGCCGTGCTGGAGCTCGAGGCCGGCAGATCGCGCTTCTTCGCCGGCAGCTGGCACAACTGGCGCCGCGAGCAGGCGGCGCGCGAGATCGCGCAGGGCAAGGCGATCGACAAGCAGCAGGCGGAGATCGCGCGGATGGAGCACTTCATCGAGCGCTTCCGCTACAAGGCGACGAAGGCCAAACAGGCGCAGTCGCGCGTGAAGAAGCTGGCGAAGATCGAGCGGATCGAGCGCGATCCGCGCGACGGGCAGGGGCTGGAGTTCGCGTTCAAGGCGCCGGAGCGCTCCGGCAGGGTGATCTTCGAGCTGACCGACGCGCGCGTGGAGGTGGGCACCCCGCCGATCACCTTGCTGGAGCACGCCGAGCTGTGGTTGGAGCGCGGCGAGCACGTCTCGCTCGTCGGCCCCAACGGCAGCGGCAAGACCACGCTGATCGAGACGCTCGCGGGGCAGCGGCCACTGGCGGCGGGGCGACTCGGCAGCGGCCACAACGTGAAGGTCGGCTACCTCTCCCAGCACGCGGACGAGCTGGGCGCCGGCGGCCCGCCGAGCCAGAGCGTGCTCGATGCCGCGCAGCGCGCGACGAGCCTCACGCCGAACAAGGCGCGCGCACTGCTCGGCCAGTTCCTGTTCTCCGGCGAGGAGGCCGAAAAACCGCTGGCGGGCCTCTCCGGCGGGGAGCGCCGCAGATTGTCGCTGGCGGTGCTGGTGCACTCAGGCGCCAACGTGCTGATCCTCGACGAGCCCACCAACCACCTCGACATCGAGAGCCGCGAGGCGCTGGAGGACGCTCTGCAAGCGTTCCAAGGAGCGGTGCTGCTCGTGTCCCACGACCGCGCGCTGCTGGACGCCGTCGGCACCCGCACGATCGCCGTCGAGGACCACGCGCTGCGCAGCTACGAGGGCGGCTGGCCGGAGTACGTGCGCGTGCGCGAAGAGCGCCGGGCGACGGGCTCTAAGCCTTTGAATGGTATGACCGGCCCACATGTGGGCCGGTCGGGGGACGCGCATGCGCGTCCCCCCGGAGCGGCGCATGCGCCGCTCCGCCAGCTGGCGCATGCGCCAGCTGCAACAGCAACGACCACCAACGGCTCCAACGGCGCCGCGGGCAAGGCGAAGCCCAAGGCCAAGCCGAAGGGCCCGTCGAAGAACCGCCTGAACGACCAGCAGCAGGCCGAGCTCGAGATCGAAACGGCCGAGTCGGCGCTGCGCGAGGTCGAGGATGCGCTGGCCGACCCGGCGGCGTGGGCGACCAAGTACGAGTCGGCCAAGTCGGAGGCCCGCCACACCGCGGCGCGCCGCGCCGTCGAGGCCGCCTACACGCGTCTCGAAGCGCTGGTGGGGTGAAGACAACAGACTGTAGGTGTATTCGCCCCCAGTCTCCAGTCTGCGCTAATCTCGATCATGTGAGTGACTCGCTGAACTACTTCACGATTCGCTACGAGGATGGCGGCGAGGGGTGGGTCATGGCAACGATTCGCGAGGTTCCCGGCGCCATCAGCCAGGGCCGTACGCGTGCTGAAGCACGCGAGAACGTCATCGATGCGCTGCGGCTCATGCTCAGTCCCGAGCCCGAGCCAGACGCCGTCGCCGACAGCGAGTTGCTCCCGTTGAGTATCGGATAGCTGCCGTCGTAGCGATCTGTCATCGTCGGTTTCGTGAAGCGGACCGATCTCGAACGGCACCTTCGCCGCCAGGGCTGCTTACCTATCGATGAGGGGGGACGTCACACGCGATGGTGCGGTCCTGCCGGAGAGCGCTCAGCCATTCCACGGCACCGCGAGCTTGGCACGGGGGTAGCCAGGACGATTTGCAAACAGCTCGGGGTGCTGCCCCCAGCTGGCAGCCGCTGAGATCTACACTGAGCACGATGGATGACCGCAAGACGACCGCACGCAACGTGGCGATCCTGCTGGTGCTGGCGGCCGCGGTCGCCTATCTCCCCGGCGGGGCGCGCGCGGCGGCGACCTTCCAGACGATCCTCGGCGTGGCCTTCATGCTCGGCATCGGCTTCGCCGGCTTATGGTTTTATCGCCAGCACCACGTGGCCCTCTTCAGCCTCGGCGACCGCCGTCGCGGGCTGCTGTACGGGTCGCTCGGCGTGGCCGTGGTGACCGTGGCGGCCAAACCGCGGATGTGGGAAACGAGCTTCGGCGAGTTCGCCTGGTTTGTCCTGATCGGGCTCGTCGCGTACACGCTGTTCGCGCTCTACCGCTACTCGCGCAGCTATTGATCACGCGCCCGTCGCCGAGCACACCGGCCTCGCCGAGCACACCCGCGCCGGTTCCCCGTCCCGATCGCCCGCGCGGCCGATGACCGCCACGCTCGCAGAGCAGCGTCGCGGGCTCCCCGACCAGCCGGGGGTGTACCTGTTTCGCGACGGCAAAGGCCGCGTGGTGTACGTCGGCAAGGCGAAGTCGATCCGCAAGCGCGTCGCCTCGCACTTCGCCAAGGCAAACGTTCCATCCAGCCCCGGCCACGCGGAGATGGTGGCCGCCGTCGAGCAGATCGAGTTCATCGTCGTGGGCTCCGAGGCCGAGGCGCTGCTGGCGGAGCAGAGCTTCATCAAGCAGTACCGCCCCCGCTTCAACATTCGCCTGCGCGACGACAAGTCATACCCGTTCATCGCGATCTCGCTCGACGAGGACTTCCCGCGCGTGTACTTCACGCGTGAGCGCCACCGCCCCGGCCGCTCCTACTTCGGCCCCTACTCCAACGCCAAGCGTGTGCGCGGCACGCTCGACCTGCTGACGAAGATCTTCATGTTCCGCTCCTGCACCGGCCCGGAGCCGGGGCGGCGCAGCGGCAGCCCCTGCCTGGACTACTACATCAAGCGCTGCGAGGCCCCCTGCGTCGGGTATGTCTCGAAGGCCGACTACCGGCGCAGCATCGACGGCGTGGTGGACTTCCTCTCCGGGCGCTACCGCTCGATCGAGCGCGACTTGCAGGCGCGGATGAAGGCCGCGGCGCAGGCACAGGAGTACGAGCAGGCGACGCTGGAGCGCAACCGCTTGCGCGCGGTGCGCTCGCTGCTGGAGCGCCAGCGCGTGGCGAGCGATTCGATCGGCACGCTCGATGCGGTGGCGGTCGCGCTCGACGGCACGGAGGCCAACGCGCAGGTGTTTCAGGTGCGCGATGGGGTGCTCTCCGACCGCCAGTCGTTCTATTTGTCAAACGAGGCCGAGCGCGCGCTGCCCGAGGTGGCGGAGGAGTTCATGCTGCAGTACTACGCTGGCCACTCCTCGATCCCCGCGCAGATCGTCGTGCAGCGAGAGCTCGTCCCGTCGCGTCCGTCGGGGGGGCCTGACGCCAATGGCTCCGACGAGGTTCGCGTCCACCCGTCTGATTCATCGTCCGCGCCCGATGCGTCCCTCCCACCCGGCGCAGACGATGGGCCCTCCGGGCTCGGAGCGCTCGCCGAGGCGCTGGCCAGCCGCCGCGGCGGCCCCGTCGAGCTGCGCGCCGCCGAGCGCGGCGATAAGCGTCGGATCCTCGAGCTGGCCGAGCGCAACGCACGCCTCGCGCTCGACCAGGAGCACCTGCGGGCGGAGCGCCGCCGCCAGAGCCGCGTGGAGGCGCTGGAGGGGCTGCAGCGCGCACTTGGGCTCGACGTGCCGCCGGTCAGGATCGAGTGCTTTGACATCTCCAACCTCGGTGGCACCCACACGGTTGCCTCGATGGTCGTGCTGGAGGGCGGCGCGCCGAAGAAATCCGACTACCGCCGTTTCAAGATCCGCACGCTGGAGGAGGGCGAGCCCGACGACTACGCGGCGATGGCGGAGGTGTTGGGTCGCCGCTTCGCCCAGTGGGAGCGCCAGGCAGACCTCTCCCCGCACGACCCCGACTACGACGCGAGCTTCGCGGCGCTGCCCAACGTCGTCGTGATCGACGGCGGCAAGGGCCAGCTCGCCGCCGGGATCGAGCCGCTGCGTGGCTTTCGCGAGCGCGGCGTGGCGGTGATCTCGCTCGCCAAGCGGATCGAGGAGGTGTTCATCCCTGGCCGCCGCGCCCCGCTGGTGCTCGACCACTCCACGCCCGAGCTGCAGCTGTTGCAGCGTGCTCGCGACGAGGCCCACCGCTTCGCGATCACCCACCATCGCAGCCGCCGCGACCGCGCGCTCACCAGCTCGCTGCTGGACGAGCTGCCGGGGGTCGGTCCCGCGCGCAAGCGCGCGCTGCTCGCCCACTTCGGCTCGCCCGAGGCGGTGGTTGGAGCCACGCGTGAGGAGCTGCAGGCGGTGCCGGGGCTGCCGGCGAAGGTGGCGAGGGAGCTGCATGCGCATCTCAACAGGACGGGGTGATCGGCTGCGATCCCATTTCGCCGGCATACTTCGCGTGGGCGGGCGGGTTGCGATCTTGGCCTCGCTTGCTTCCGGGCTGTCTCAGAGGCGTTGCTGGTAACAAGCAGGTGTCGCCGATGTCCGCGCGACGCGGCACAATCAAGCGATGTCCGTATTCCGACCGCTTCGAAGTCCGTTGCGCTCCCAGAGTAAGCCGGTCGTGAAGTCGAGCCTCAAAGAGCTGGTGGTGATCACCGGCTTCTCCGGCGCCGGTAAGTCGACGGCGATGAACGTGTTCGAGGACGCCGGCTACTTCTGTGTGGACAACCTCCCCCCGGAGATGATCCGCTCCCTGACTGAGCTGTTCATGCACGAGGGCTCGAAGGTCGAGCGCGCGGCGGTCGTCTCCGATGTGCGCGGCGGGGTCTACTTCGAGGCGTTGCAGGCCGTCGTCGACGACCTCGCCTCGGCCGGCCTCGCCCACCACGTGCTGTTCCTCGAGGCCGCCGAGCAGACGCTCGTCAACCGCTACAAGGAGACCCGCCGCCGCCATCCGCTGGCGCCCGACGGCTCGGTCACGGCCGGCGTCGCGGCCGAGCGCGCGCTGCTGGAGCCGCTGCGCAACCGCGCCGACGTGGTGATCGACACGACCGGCATGTCGGCGGCGATGCTGCGCGGCAAGATCGCCGACGAGCTGGTGCCGCGCCGTGCCACCGGACGGCTCGCGCTGACGTTCATGAGTTTCGGCTTCAAGCACGGCCCGCCGCGCGAGGAGGATCTCGCCTTCGACGTGCGCTTCTTGCCCAACCCCCACTATGTGCCGGAGCTGCGCGAGCTCACCGGCGAGGATCCTCGCGTGGTCGAGTATGTCGGGCGCGACGGGCGCCTGGATGGGCTGTACGAGCGGCTGTACGCGCTGCTCGACTTCCTGCTGCCGCAGTACGTCGCGGAGGGGCGCGCACACCTGGTGGTGGCGATCGGCTGCACCGGTGGGCGGCACCGCTCGGTCGCGATCGCCGAGGGGCTGGCGGCGCGCTACCGCGAGCAGGACGGCCTCACGGTGGCGGTCACCCACCGCGACATCGACAAGCGCTCGCGCGACTCCTGACGCCGCGGACGGCCGGCGGCGGGGCAGCGGGGCGGACGGCCGGCAGCGGGACGGACTGGCGGACTGGCGGACTGGCGGACTGGCGGACTGGCGGACTGGCGGACTGGCGGACTGGCGGACTGGCGGACTGGACCTCATTTTACGCCGTGCGTCAGACTGCCGGCGATGATCGACCACCTTGGAGTCGAGGTCGCCGACCTCACGCGCTCAGCGGCCTTCTACGATGCGGTGTTCTTTGCGATCGGCGTGCGCCGCATGCACGAGGGGGAGCACGCGGTCGCCTACGGCGTGACCGCCCCAGAGTTCTGGATCGTCACCCGCGGGCGCCCGCCCGCGCCCGGCTACGGCCACGTCGCCTTCCGTGCCGTTGGGCGCGTGGCGGTCGATCATGCCTACAAGGCTGGCCTCGCGGCGGGCGGGCGCGGTGACGGCGAGCCCGGGCCGAGGACGCAGTACGGGCCGCTCTACTACGCCGCCTACTTGCTCGATCCCGACGGCCTACGCGTGGAGATTGTCGCCAACTCGCGTTGATGTGGCGCCGCGGGCGGCGGGTGGGCTGGCTGGTTCGGTGGGTCGAGGGCGAGATGGAGCGGCGACGTGGGTGGCAGAGCGTGGGGGCCGGGTGAGACAAGCGGCGAGATGGGTGTGCATATTAACCTTTTAAAGCCGTGCGCCATTGCTATCGGGCTTGAGATTTTTTATACATGTGCCAGCTCCCGCGGAGGGCATGAGCGGCCCCCGCGGAAGGGATGAAGTATATACGATAGCTATCGTAAACTCGGAACCCCGGCCAGACGAAGCCGCCTCGCGCCGCCGGTCCGATAGCCTTTGGTGTGCAAGCCGGGTCGTCGGGATAACGCTCCCACGGTCCGGCCTCGCTCGTTTTCGTGCTCATCGCCCGTTGTTGGGTTGCGCTCGCAGGAGGCTTGACAGGAAAAATGCCCGTACGTGTCGGAATCAACGGATTTGGCCGCATCGGCCGCAACGTGCTGCGCGCTGCAAATGCACGCGCGGATCGAGACGCGATCGAGTGGGTGGCGGTCAACGACCTCACCGACGCGCGCACGCTCGCGCACTTGCTGAAGTACGACTCGATCAAGGGTCCCTACCCGGGTGAGGTGCGGGCGCTCGACGGTGCGATCGAAGTCGACGGCGCCGAGCTGAAGGTGCTCGCCGAGACCGACCCCGCGAAGCTGCCGTGGGAGGAGCTGGGCGTGGACGTGGTGATCGAGTCCACCGGACGCTTCACCGACCGTGCCCACGCCTCGATCCACCTGGAGCGAGGGGCCAAGAAGGTGATCATCTCCGCGCCGGCGACCGACCCCGACGTGACCGTCGTACCGGGGGTCAACTTCGAGACCGCCTACGACCCCGCCACGCACCACGTGATCTCCAACGCCTCCTGCACGACCAACTGCCTCGCGCCGGTGGCGAAGGTCCTCAACGACACAGTCGGCATCAAGCATGGGCTGATGACCACGATCCACGCCTACACCGCCGACCAGCGCCTGCAGGACCTCCCCCACAAGGACCTGCGCCGCGCGCGCGCCGCCGCGATCAACCTGATCCCGGCCTCGACCGGCGCCGCCAAGGCGATCGGTCTGGTGATCCCGGCGCTGCAGGGCAAGCTGCACGGCTTCGCGGTGCGCGCCCCCGTGCCGACCGGCTCGGTCGTCGACCTGACGGTCGAGTGCGAGCGCGCCACCACCGTCGAGGAGGTCAACGCGGCTCTCAAAGCGGCTTCGGAGAGCGCGCCGCTGCAGGGGATCATGGCCTACACCGAGGACCCGATCGTCTCCAGCGACATCGTCGGCTCCGCGCACTCCTCGATCGTCGACTCCCAGCTCACGGCGGTGGTGGACGCTACGATGCTGAAGGTCGTGGCCTGGTACGACAACGAGTGGGGCTACTCCAACCGGCTCGTGGACCTCACGCAGAGGGTCCTGTAGAGAGAGGGTCCGGGGGGATCGCGTGAGAAGCCTCGACGACCTCGACGTACACGGGCGGCGCGTGCTGGTGCGCGTGGACTTCAACGTCCCGCTCACCACCGGATCCGGCGATGAGGTGGAGCTTGCCGACGACACCCGCATCCGCGCGGCGCTGCCCACGATCGAAGAGCTGCGCGGCAAGGGAGCGCGCCTGGTGCTGGTCTCCCATCTCGGCCGTCCGCAGGGGCACCGCGAGGGGGCGTTGTCGATGGCGCCGGTGGCGCAGCGCCTGAGCGAGCTGACCGGCGCGCAGGTCGCACTGGCGCCGGCCGTGGTGGGCGAGGAGGTCAAGACGCTCACCGAGCGGCTCCGCGACGGGGAGATGCTGCTGCTGGAGAACGTGCGCTTCGAGCAGGGCGAGACGAGCAACGATCCGGCCCTCGCGCGCGCGCTGGCGGAGCTCGCCGACGTGTACGTCAACGACGCCTTCGGCGTCGCCCACCGCGCCCACGCCAGCACGGAGGGCGTCGCTCGCCTGCTGCCGAGCGCGGCGGGGCGGCTGCTCGAACACGAGGTGAAGACGCTCACCGGGATCCTCGAGCATCCCGCGCGGCCGCTCGTCGCGATCGTGGGCGGCTCGAAGGTGGCGGACAAGATCGCCGTGATCGACCGCTTCCTGCAAGTCGCCGACGTGGTGATGATCGGCGGCGCGATGTGCTTCCCGTTCCTGTGCGCGCAGGGGCACACCGTGGGTGAGTCGTTATGTTGCGAGGAGGATGTCGAGCACGCGCGCCACCTGCTCGCGCGGGCCAGCGACACGCATTCGCCCCAGCCCGGCCGCGCGCGCCTGCTCGTGCCGAACGACCTCGTGCTCGGCGACCGTCTCGCCGACGACGCGCAGTACCGCGCGCTCGACGGCGTGGAGGTACCCCCCGGGTGGATGGGCCTCGACATCGGTCCCGGCACGGCAGAGCGCTACGGAAAGGAGATCGAGCGTGCGGGCACCGTCTTCTGGAACGGCCCGATGGGCGCCTTCGAGTATGCGCCGTTCGCGTCCGGCACGCGCGCGGTCGCCGAAGCGGTGGCGAAAGCGCCCGGTCTGACGGTTCTCGGTGGCGGCGACTCGGCCTCGGCGCTCGCTCACCTCGGTCTTGAGGACGCCGTCGATCACCTCTCCACCGGGGGTGGCGCAACGCTCGAGCTGGTCGAGGGTCGCGCGCTGCCCGGCGTCGTCGCCCTAGAGGGTGGCTCAGCCGGCCGAAGGCCGCCAGGAGGGTGGCGCAGCCGGCCGGAGGCCGGCAAGCCGGGCCCCTCCTCTTCAGACGACCGGGCCCCTCTTTCTCGATCTAAAGGCGCCTGCGTTTCGTGAGCGCGCGCACCCCCCTCATCGCGGGCAACTGGAAGATGTACAAGACCGAGGCCGAAGCGGAGCAGTACATCCAGGCGCTGCTGCCGCGGCTCGGCGCGGTGAGCGGATGCGACGTCGGCATCTGCGTGCCCTTCACCGACCTGCGTGCGATGGTCGACTCCGCGCGCGGCTCGCGCGTGGAGGTGTATGCCCAGAATATGCACGCCGAGCCCGAGGGTGCCTACACGGGCGAGATCTCTCCGCCGATGCTCGCCGAGACCGGCGCCCACGGCGTGGTGCTCGGCCACTCCGAGCGGCGCGCCCTGTTCGGCGAGACCGACCGCGCACTGGCGCTGAAGCTGCCCGCCGCGCTGAACGTCGGGCTGCACCCGATCCTGTGCGTGGGGGAGAGCGAGACCGAGCGCGCCGCCGGCGACACCGAGCGCAAGCTGCGTCAGCAGATTCGCGATGACCTCGCGGGCCTCTCCGACGAGCAGCTCCCCGGCGTGGCAATCGCGTACGAGCCGATCTGGGCGATCGGCACCGGCCAGACCGCCACCCCCGAGCAGGCCCAGGACGCCGTCGCGTTCGTCCGCGCGCTGATCGCCGACCGCGCGGGCGCCGAGCTGAGCGAGCAGGTGCGGATCCTCTACGGCGGCTCCGTCAACCCCGACAACGCCTCCTCGCTGCTGGCGCTCCCCGACGTGGACGGCGCGCTGGTCGGGGGCGCCTCGCTGCAGGCGGACACGTTCTCGGCGATCGTGCAGGCTACCTCTTGACGCTCCCCCTGCCCTGCGCCTGCCTGGTCGTGCTGGATGGCTGGGGCCTCGCCGATCCCGGCCCGGGCAACGCCGTCTCACTGGCTCGCACGCCGGTGTTCGACGGGCTGTGGGGCTCCTACCCGCACACCACGCTGACGGCCTCCGGGCGCGCCGTGGGGCTCCCTGAGGGCCAGATGGGCAACTCTGAGGTCGGCCACCTCAACCTCGGCGCCGGTGCCGTCATTCGCCAGGATCTCACACGCATCAACGATGCCGTGCTCGACGGGGTGTTGAGCGAGAACCCCGCGATCGTGCATGCGCTCACCTGCTCCGAGCGCGTGCACCTGATCGGGCTGGTCTCCGACGGCGGCGTACACTCCAGCCTCGGCCACCTGCAGGCACTGCTGGAGCTCGCCGGGCGTCTCTCGGTGCGCGACCTCGTGATCCACTGCTTCACCGACGGTCGCGACACGCCGCCCGCATCGGGCATCGAGCATGTGGCGCTGCTCGAACGGTGGTGCCTGGAGCTGTGGCCCCTCGGCCGAAGCCGCGAGACACCCGCCTCCGGCGAGCATCCCCGTCTCGGTCAGCGCAGCCGGGTGCGCGTCGGCTCGGTCGTCGGCCGCTGGTACGCGATGGACCGCGACCGCCGCTGGGAGCGCGTCCAGGCTGCCTACGATCTGCTCGTCCACGGCCGTGCTCCCCACCACGAGGAGACTGCCGTGCAGGCTGTGCAGCACGCCTACGATCGGGGTGAGACCGACGAGTTCATCGCCCCGACCACGGTGGGCGAAGAGGCGCTGATCCGCCCGTGGGACTCCGTGCTCTGCTTCAACTTCCGCCCCGACCGGATGCGCGAGATCGTGCGTGCGCTGGCCGAGCCCGGGTTTGGCGAACCCCCCGCCGACGGCGACCCGTCCGCCCACGGGGAGTCGGCTCCCGGGGGGCCGCCGACGGCCGAGGAGCAGCTGCCGGGCTGGGAGGGGCGCCGGGGGATCGAGCCGGTCGACCAGCTCACCACGCTCACCGAGTACGAGGAAGAGTGGGGCTACCCGGTCGCCTTCCCCCCGCAGCGTCCGGCTGTCACGCTCGCCGGGGTGCTCGCCACCGCCCGCGCCTCGCAGCTGCATGTTGCCGAGACCGAGAAGTACGCGCACGTCACCTACTTCTTCAACGGCGGCGACGAGGCGCCCTACGACGGGGAACGGCGCGAGCTGGCTCCCTCGGTGCGGGACGTCCCCACCTACGATCTCTCGCCTGCGATGAGCGCCCGTGCGGTGACCGACCGCTTCCTGGCCGCCTGGCGCGAGCACCCGGACGGCGGATTTCGGTTCTCGGTGATCAACTTCGCCAATCCCGACATGGTCGGCCACACCGGCGCGATCCCCGCCGCCGTGCGCGCGATCGAGACCGTCGACACCTGCCTGCGCGAGGTCGTCGAGGAGGTGCTGGCCGCCGGCGGCGCCTGCCTGATCACCGCCGACCACGGCAACGCCGAGCACATGCTCCAGCCCGATGGCTCCCCCAACACCGCCCACACTTCCAACCCGGTGCCGCTGATCGTCACGCTTGATGGCGTGCGGCTGCTGCAGGGCGAGGGTATCCTCGCCGACGTGGCCCCCACCGTGCTCGCGCTGCTCGGCATCCCCCAGCCGGAGGAGATGTCGGGCCGCTCGCTGATCCTATGACAGAGACATCCCCCACACAGAGTTCCTGGCGCGGCTCACGGCTGCTCGGCCTCGTGTTTGTCGCCGCGGGCATCAACCACTTCGTTATTCCCCGCCCCTACCGCCAGATCGTGCCGCCATGGACAGGCCGCTGGGCGGGAGCGGACACGATCGTGAAGGTCAGCGGCGTCGCCGAGGTCGCCGGTGGCCTCGGCGTGCTCGTGCCCTCCGCGCGGCGCATCTCTGGGCTGTGGCTGATCGCGCTGCTCGTCGCGGTGTTCCCCGCCAACCTCCACATGGCGCTCAATCCCGAGGAGTTCCGCCGCATCCCCCGCTGGGCGCTGTATGCGCGGCTGCCGCTTCAGCCGCTGGCGATGTGGTGGGCGTGGCGCGCCACGCGCCCGCATTCGCCCGCCGAGTGGTGACGGGCCACGCGCGCGCACTCGCCCGCCGAGTGACATCGTTCGGCGCGATTGGCCATCTCGCTGCGCCGGCGCATGGGCGATCGGTAGTCGGCGATTGGGATCGCTCGCTGCTATGTTCGATTTGAGCAGGGAGGCTCCGGATCGTGTCCGAACCGAGCGCTATGGCAACAGCGACAGTCATCAATACCGAACCGCCAGTGCCGACGAGCATCCTCGCCGCGGGAGCGAAGGCGCTCAGCGAAGGCACCAACGGGAAGACGCTCAGCGAAGGCGAGCTTCGTGCCTGGCGTGGGCTCAAGCGGGCGCATGCCTCGCTCGCCAAACGGGTTGACGCCGAGCTCGAGCGCACTCACGGGTTGCCCCTCTCCTCCTACGAGGTGCTTCACCACCTGGTCGAGTCTCCGGGTGGGCGGATGCGCATGTGCGACCTCGCCGAACAGGCCCAGCTCTCGCGCAGCGGGCTCACCCGGCTGGCTGACCGGCTGGAAAAGGAGGGGCTGTTGGAGCGCTGCTCCTGCGAACACGACGCCCGCGGCGCCTACGCCTGCCTCACCGAGCTCGGCGGTGAACGCCTGTGTGCCGCGCGCGGTACGCATCTCGCGGTCGTGCGCGAGCAGTTCCTCTCGCGCTTCACCGAGGACGAGCTTGGCGCCCTCGCGGAGCTATGGGACCGCATCGCCCCCTGCGGGCTAGGGTGCCGCTGAGTCCTCGGTCGCTCGTGTACCGATCGTCGATCAGATGCGATCGACTGATCGGCCAGCACACTTCGCTCCCTGCGTCCTCAGCTCTCCGGCACCCGTCACCGTCGACTCCCTAGCAGGCTAATTTCCGTCAGCCGTCTCGACGGCCCGTTGGCGACGCTCGGACTCCTCCGCTTCGCTTGCCCGCTGGTGGCGCATCTCCTCCTGTGCCCGCTGATGGCGACGGTGGCGGCGGTGCAGGATGAACGCTCCTCCAAGCGCCAGCACGACCGCCACCAGGCCGTAGATCCCGAACGTCGTGATCGCGTTGCTCGCCGACTGCCCGACGAAGTAGGCGATCAACCCCACGCCGGTCGCCCAACAGATCCCTCCGAGCGCGTTCCACAAGAAGAATGTGCGCCAGCGCATGTGGTTGGCGCCCGCCAGCCACGAGGCCCACGTGCGCAAGCCGAGGATGAAGCGCCCGAAGAACACCGCCTTCGGGCCGTGGCGCTCGAAGAACGGCTCTCCCGTCTCCACCACCATCAGCCGCTGGCGGCGGAAGGGGCCGGGCCGTTCCAGCAGCCAGCGGCCCCCCTTGCGGCCGATCTGGTAGCCGATGTTGTCCCCCACGATCGCCGCCAGCGCAGCCACCGCGATCACCAGCTCGATCTGCATTTTGCCCCGACTGGCCAGCACCCCGCCCACGATCACCGCCGTCTCGCCCGGCACCGGCACCCCACCCGACTCCGCCATCACCAGCAGGAACAGGATCGGGTAGCCGGAGACTTCGACGAGGTGATTGACGTCAACCAGGGAGGCCAACATTGTCTAACCATAGGGCCCACGTTCCGTGACCCCTAGGATGCCGCCGTGGCCGCTTTCAGCATCGAAGCCCGCGATCCTGCGTCGAGGGCCCGCGCCGCGACGCTGCACACCCACCGGGGCGACGTGCGGACGCCGGCGTTCGTGCCGCTGGCGACGAAGGCCACCGTCAAAGGCCTGCTGGCGGAGGAGGTTGCCGCGCTGGGGTATGAGATGGTGCTCGGCAACACCTTCCACCTGCTGCTCAACCCCGGCCCCGAGCTGATCGAGCGGTTTGGCGGTGTCGGCCCTTTCATGGGTTGGGAGGGGCCTGTGATCACCGACTCGGGCGGCTTTCAGGTCTTCTCGATGGGTCATGGCGCCGTGGCCGACGAGATCAAGGCCCGCCCAACCCGTCGCGATCGATCGAGTGCAGCTCGTCCCGAGCGCACCGGAGCGATTCTGTCGATCGAGGAGGAGGGGGTGCGCTTTCGCTCTTACGTGGACGGGCGCGAGCGCTTCCTCTCGCCCGAGGGCTCGATGGAGGTGCAGGCTGCGCTGCGCTCGGACATTGCGCTCGTGTTCGACGAGTGCACCCCGTTCCACGTCGATCGCGACTACACCGAACGCTCCACCGAGCGCACCCACCGCTGGCTGGATCGCTGCCTGAGCTGGCACGCCGCGTACACCGAACGCGTGGCGGACGGTACCGACAAGGCCGCACACGCTGGGGGTGATGGGGGCTTCCAGCAGCTCGTGTACGGGATCGTGCAGGGCGGCGTGTATGAGGATCTGCGCCGCGCCTCGGCGCGCACGGTCGCCGCAAGCGGGTGCCACGGCGTGGCGATCGGCGGCTCGTTGGGGGCCGACAAGGAGCAGATGTACGAGGTCGTCGGCTATGCCACCCGCGAGCTTGGCGGCGAGCACGAGGCGCTGCCCCGCCACCTATTGGGGATCGGCGAGGTCGACGACCTGATCGCCGGGGTAGAGCTCGGGATCGACACCTTCGATTGCGCGATGCCGACCCGCCTCGGCCGTCACGGTACCGCGCTCGTGCCCGACCCGGCCAACCGCTGGCGTCTTGACTTGCACAAGGGCCGCTGGCGGGACTCGGAGGAGCCGCTGATGGAGGGCTGCCCCTGCCCCGCCTGTGCGCGCGGGCTCTCGCGCGCCTATCTCTCCTACCTCGCCCGCGCGGGCGAGCTCACCGGGATGCGGCTGCTGACGTTGCACAACCTCGCCTTCCTCGCGCGTCTGATGGCCGACCTGCGGGGTGCGATCCTCGCCGGGCGCCTCCCCGAGGTGGCCGGCGCGTTGCGCGCGGGCGCGGCGCCCGCTACTTCATGTTTTCGTTGACCAGCTGCTGCAGCGCGGCCGAGGTCTCTTCGATGTCGTGATAGGAGACTTCGCGCAGCGTTACCTTGGTGGCGGTGGGTGCGGTGGCAACGATGATCGCGACGACCACAACCACGAGCAGCAGCACGGCGAAGAGCGTCACGAACAGCCGCCGCCCGCGCGAGGAGCCGCGTCCCGTGCTCGTGGCCGCAAGCGGTTCGGCCCGGCGCGGAGGCGGTCCCGGCCGCGGCTGGCGGGGAGCCACGCTGCCACCGCGACTCAGGGCGCGAGTCCGGCCGGTGGCGCCCGCGGTGCCCGCCGCCGCCCCCGTGCCCGCCGCGCCGGCGGCGAGCAGGCTGGTGGCGGCGGTGGCGTGCCGGAGGCCTGCCCTCCCCGTTCCGCGGGCGTCGTCGGTGGGCTCCGCGGGCGCAATGCCGTGCTGGGCGTCGCTGACCGCCCGGCCCATTTCGCGCGCGTTGCGGTAGCGATCGCGGGGATCCAGCGCGAGCGCGATCGCCACCGCCTCCGCGAGCTCGGGGCCGGCGGCGGCGACCAGCGTGTCGAGCATCGGCGGCTCCTCCTGCTGCTGCTTGAGCGCCAGCTCGGTCAGCGAGGTCGCCTCGTAGGGAAGGCGTCCGGAGATCAACTGGTAGGCGACCACGCCGAGCGCATAGAGGTCGGCGGGTGGGCCGGCCTCCTCGCCACGCGCCTGCTCGGGGGCGAGATAAGCGGCGGTACCCAGCACCGAGCCGACCTGTGTGATGCTCGACTGCTCGGTCGCCTTGGCGATCCCGAAGTCGGCGAGCTTGATCTCCCCCTCGAGCGAACGCAGCAGGTTGCCGGGCTTGACGTCGCGGTGCACCACCCCGTGGCGGTGGGCGTAGTGCAGGCCCTCGCACGCCTGCTCGATGATCGAGGCGGCCTGCTCCACCTCGACCCACCCCTGATCGCGCAGAATCTCTGCGCATGAGTGCCCCTCGATGTACTCCATCACGATGAAGTGCTGGTGGGCGCGCTCGTCGAGGCCCGAGTCGAACACCTGCACGATGTTGGGGTGCACCAGCCGCGCCGCCGCCTGCGCCTCGCGCTGGAAGCGCGAGACGAACGTCGGATCCTCGGCGAGGTGCTCGGCCAGCAGCTTCACCGCGACGCGGCGCTCCAAACGGAGGTCGAACGCCAGGTGCACGGTGGACATGCCGCCGTAGCCCAACCGGCTCTCCAGGCGGTAGCGGCCGGCGATCTCGGTGGCGCTCACTGTCCGCTCCCGCCGCTGCCCGTGCCTCCGCTGGGCCCCACCGCGCCGCCGTTGTTGGCGCCTTCCCCGGCTTCGCCGCTGCCCAGCCCTCCCTGGCCGCCGCCGGCGCCGCCTTCCCCGGCGTTGCCTTCGCTGCTGCCGACTTCCGGCGCAGTGCCGCCTTCGGCGCCGGAGCTCGGAGTGGTGCCGGTGGGCGCGGTGCTGGTGGGAGTGGCGGTGGAGGTCGGGGGGGTGGTGTTGGTGGGTGGGGTGGTGGTCGTGGTTTTGGTGGTGGCGGGGGGAGTCGTTGTGGTGGTGGTAGAGGTCGCTTCTCCGGTCGTGGTGGTCTGGGCCAGCGGTTCGGCGCAGAGTTCGAGGGCCAGTGTCTGCAGGTGCGAGATGCCCTCTCTCAGCCTTGTGCGCAGACCGGCGTTGACGCTCGCCGGCAGCGCCTGGAAGTCGTGTTCGGTTGTGCTCAGCGCGGCCTTGGTGGGTGCGCAGTTGCCGTCGCCTTGCGACGCCGCCCGTTCGACGGCCTGGAAGGCGGCGACCAGCGGCCCCGCGTTCTCCGAGGGAATCAGCCCCGCGCCGGAGCTGCCGCACGAGACGAGCACGGCCGCCCCCGCGCCGAGCAGGCCGACGGGCAGGAGCTTCACGATCGTGCGCAGGAGCGAGCTGTGGCCACCTCCTCGGCGGGAGTCCCCAGGTTGTTGGGTGGAGCGGAAGTCCCCAAGTCGTTGGGTGGCGCGGGAGTCCCCAAGTCGTTGGGTGGCGCGGGAGTCCCCAAGTCGTTGGGTGGCGCGGGAGTCCCCAAGTCGTTGGGTGGCGCGGGAGTCCCCAGGTCGTTGGGTGGCGCTGCTGGGATCAGGACGACGCACCGTCACTGACCGTACTCCAGCCGCTCGGCGAGCGAGTCCGGTAGGCGCGCGGCGCGGATCGCCGCCGAGGCGCCGGCGACGTCGTAGGGGGTACGCCGGTAGGAGGCGGACCAGTTGTCGGTGTCGAGCAGCAACCACGCCGCGCGCGGGTCGCTGTCGCGGGGTTGGCCGACGCTGCCGGGGTTGAGCAGCCACTCGCCGTCGCCGAGGTCGAGCTCGGTTCCGTCGCGGTGCGGGCCGCCGGAGGCCAGCTGTCCGGGGACGCGCCCGAACGAGAGCGCGACGTGCGAGTGCCCGATCAGCCCGACTCGCTCGCGCAGGCGATCGAGGCAGAGTTCGGCGAGCAGCGTGGAGAGCACGTACTCCCACACCGGATCGCGGGGGCTGGCATGGTAGAGCCCGACCGGGCCCTCGTGGCCCTCGGAGCGCAGGCCGGCGAGAAACGAGCGGCTGTCGGCGCCGAGCACCTCCTGCGTCCACTGCAGCGAGAGGCTGGCGCCGCGGGAGAAGTCGGCCAGCGGCAACGTACCGATCGCGGCGAGGTCGTGGTTGCCCGCGAGGCACACCGCGGCGTGCTTGCGGGCCAGCGCCACGCAGGCGTCCGGGTCGCCGCCGTAGCCGACGAGGTCGCCGAGGCACCAAAGCTCGGCGGCGTCACTTGCGGCGACGGCTTCGAGCACCGCCTCGAAGGCGTGCCGGTTGCCGTGGATGTCAGAGACGATCGCGACCTTCATCGTTGCAGGGTAGGGAACGCGGGGGCTCGCGATCGGCTGGAAATACTATAGATATACCCGTTCTGATTGACCGGCTTCAATCGAGTAGCCCGATGGTGGGTAGGTTTGGGAGTAGGGCGAGGCTGTATAGCTACTGCAATAGGGTGGGGTGTTGAACAAAAAATTGAAAAGCCGTGTGCAATTGCTATCGGGTTCTGAATTTTTTATAACAACCCCAGCTCGGCGTATACATACTATCGCTATACGCGAGCAGGGTCTCCAAGCACGATGCAGCCCGGTGGTGGGTCACGCCCCGCGGGCGATCAAGCCTCCTCGCCATCTCCGGCTTCTCCGCCGCCGTACTCGGGCAGGTTCTTGATGCCCTCGCGGGTGCGCCACTTGGAGTAGTTGTCCTCCATCGCGTCGATCAGCTCGCGCATGAAGCGCGGGGAGAGGTTGACGCGGGAGACGACCACGCCGGGGACCTCTTCGGCCTCGACCTCGTGGTCGACGCGCGCGAAGGTCACCGTGAACTCGTAGTCGGAGTGGCTGACGTTGGCAAAGTTGGCGTATACGCCCCCCATGATCTCGGGGGAAAGGTGGATGTTTATGTGGCGCTCGGCGCCTGGGTCGTCGTCGTTCACAGGGCTAGTATCGCAACCCGTGCGGGCGAGTGTGGATAGCGGGCGTCGATGGCTGTAGGCGGTGGGCCTTGATCGCCCTGGGTGGACGACGTTGAGGGCGGTGGGGCGCGGGTGCTCGTGACCGTCGTGGGGGAGGCCAGGGTGCGGCCTCCGTTCGCCGACGACGTGGCCCACTACAGCCGGCTGCTCTCCCGTTATGTGAAGCTGGAGCTGGTGGAGGTGCGCGCGGCGGAGGCGGCGCAGCGGCGCATCCCGCGGGGGGCGTTCGTGTCGCTGCTGGCCGCCGAGGGGGTCGCGTACGACAGCGTCGCCTTCAGCGCCTTCGTGGAGGAGCGCCGCCAGGCGGGCACCGACGTGGCGTTCGTGATCGGGGGCCCGTTCGGCGCGCCGCCGCTCGAGCGGGTGGACCACCGCCTGTCACTGGGCGCGATGACGCTGCCCCACCAGCTCGCCTGGGTGGTTCTGCTCGAGCAGCTCTACCGCGCGCATAAGATCCTTGCGGGTGAGCCCTACCACTATTGAGCCAACCGCCCGGCGCTTCCTACGGCCGCGCGGCTTCGTCGACCGACCTTCACATGAGATGACCGACCTATGACCAGCCACTCCAGAAGATGCCCCGCAGAGACCCCCCGATCGTGAGTGCCTCACGCACACCGCTGGACGGCCTGCGCGAGGCGGTGCTCGCGGCGGCGGCGGGGCTGGCAGGCAGCGAGGATGGCCGCGAGCCCGACGGGGTGACGCTCGAGCGTCCCCCGAAGGCCAACTTCGGCGACTACTCGACCAACGCCGCGCTGTTGCTGGCCCCGCGACTGGGCGTTCCGCCGCGCGAGGCGGCCGAGCGCCTGGGCACGGAGTTGCGGGCGCTGGTGGGAGAGGAGCTCGAGCGCTTCGAGGTGGCGGGGCCGGGCTTCGTGAACCTGTTCCTCACGGATCGCTGGCTGAAGCGGGCGCTGGCGGCGATTCTGCGGTCCGGTGAGAGCTGGGGAGCGGGCGGCGCCAAGCGCGGAGAGCGGGTGTTGGTCGAGTTCGTGAGCGCCAATCCGACCGGCCCGATGCACGTGGGGCACGCGCGCAACGCGGCATACGGGGACGCGCTGGCGCGGCTGCTGGCGCTGCACGGGCACGAGGTGACGCGCGAGTTCTACGTCAACGACGCCGGCTCGCAGGTGGCCAAGCTGGGCGAGTCGATCCTCGCGCTGGCGCAGGGGAGGGAGGTGCCGCAGGACGGATACAAGGGGGAGTATGTGCAAGAGCTGGCCGAGCGTCTGGCCCCCGCCGAGGACGGTGGTGGCGCGGAGCCCGAGATTGGACCTGCAGTTGCCCCTGGCGGTAGCGATGCCCGGGCGTTGGGGAAGGCGGCGGTGGAGCTGATGGTGGAGCGGATGCGCGCCTCGCTGGGGGCGTTTGGGGTGGACGACTTCGACCACTGGCAATACGAGAGCGAGCTGCACGAAGGGAGCCCCAGCCGGGTGGAGCACGCGCTCGCGCTGCTGGAAGAGCAGGGCCACACCTACCGCAGCGAGGGCGCGCTGTGGCTGCGCACGACGGCGTACGGGGATGACAAGGACCGGGTGCTCGTGCGCTCGAGCGGCGAGCACACCTACTTCGCCTCGGACATCGCCTACCACCAGGACAAGCGCGAGCGCGGATATGAGCGCCAGATCGACGTGTGGGGCGCCGACCACCACGGGTACGTGGCGCGGATGAAGGCGGCGTACGAGGCGCTTGGAGGCGACCCCGGGCACCTGGAGATGCTGATCATGCAGCTGGTGCATCTCGTGCGTCGCGGTGAGCGCGCGCAGATGTCCAAGCGCGCGGGGGAGTTCGTGACGCTCGACGATCTGGTGCAGGAGATTGGGGTGGACGCGGCCCGCTGGTACCTGCTGTCGCGCTCGCACGACACCACGATCGACCTCGACCTCGACCTCGCGCGCGCGCAGAGCAGCGAGAACCCCGTGTATTACGTGCAGTACGCGCACGCGCGAATCGCCTCGATGCTGACGAAGGCGGGCATCGCACGGGTGGCGGCGGCGCTGGAGGAGGCGGGCGCGGGCGAGCTGCCGCGAGCGACGGCTGTGGGTGGAGCGGTGGACGGGAGGCAGGCCGAGACGGAGGCGGCGGGTGCGGACGATGCCCCCCTGCACCCCTCCGAGCGCGTTCTGATCAAGCGGCTGCTGGAGCTCCCCGGCGAAGTGGCGGAGGCGGCGCAGCGCCGCGCACCGCACCGGATCGCGGCGTACGCGCTGCAGGTCGCGCAGGACTTCACCGCGTTTTACCGCGATTGCCGCGTCGTCGGCGCCGAGCCGGAGGCGGTGGAGCGCCAGCGGATCGCGCTGAGCGTCGCGGCTCGCGGCACGATCGCGCGTTGCCTGGAGGATCTTCTGGGCGTCGGCGCGCCGCGGGAGATGTAGACGCGTCCCCGTCGTCGGAGCCCTGCTCCCTTCACGGTGTCCCTGCGCCGCATTCGGCTTCGGGCACCGCGTTTTCGCAGAGCCACTGTGGGGTCAGTCGAAGCGTGCGATGTCCGCGTCCAGCCGGGCCTCGTCGGAGGGGCTGAGCTGGGATGCAGATCGGGAGACCGCTCCGGAGGCCTGTGCGGCGCGGGCGCGGCGGCGCCAGCGGGGAAGCAGCAGCGCGAGCAGGCCGAGCAGCGCGAGCACCACGCAGGGTGGGACGAGGTAGACGGTGAGATCGAACCCGTGCGCGCTGGGAAGGGCGAGCACCTCGGGCCCGTATTCGTGCACCAGCGCCTGCTTGATCTGCGCCTCCGTCAGGCCCGCGTCGATCAGGCGCTGGATGAAGGCCCGCTCGCGGTCGGCCTGCGGCGATTGGGCGACCTGCAGCGGGATTTTGCAGGTGACGCACATCGCCTGACTTTCCACGGCCGGCAGTGTGGTGCGGGGTGCGACGGCCAGCGCGGGCGGGGCACCGGCGCCGGACAGCGCCACGGCAAGCAGCGATGCCGCCAAGGCAAGCGCGGCCGGAGCGCGCACGCTCACGCGCTTTCCGCGAGGTGGAGAGCCTTCTGCACGAACGGCGCTTCGATCTCGCTGCGCGAATCCGCGGTGATGTGCCCGGAGGGGTCGATCAGGAAGCTCTCGGGCAGCTCGATGGTGCCATAGAAGCTTGCATATTCCCCGCCGGCGTCGCGCAGGTTGGGGTAGGTGAGGTGGTGTGAGCGAATGAATTCGAGCGCTTCGGAAGCCACGTCGTTGTCGGCGACACCGAGCACCGTCGCGTGGTGGCGTTCGAGCCGGCGCTGCAGCCGCTCCACCGCGGGCGCCTCGGCCTGGCAGGGTGGGCACCATGAGGCCCAGAAGTTGAGCACCACGACCCGGCCGCGGTAGGCGGCGAGCGAGGAGTTGCCGTGGCCGCCGAGGACGGGCAGCCGCTCGCCGGCCTGTGGCGCAAGCGGCTGCCTGCCGTCGGCGAGCGCCTGATCGATCGTGCGGTTGGGGGCCTCGTGGGTGACCCCGTAGATCAGCAGCCCCAGGAAGGAGGCGCCGAGCAGCGATGCGAGGACGGGTAGGAGCAGTCGTTTCACGAGCACCGAAAGGGTAGAGGGCGGGGGTCGGCGGCGGGCCGGTGACCGCCGCGGCGGTCGGTGGGGGCTCGGTCGGTCGGCGGCGGGATCCGACGTCCTCCACGGGCCGGCGCCACGGCCGGAAGGGCGTAATATGCGCTTGAGTGCGGTGGTAGCTCAGTTGGTAGAGCGCAAGCTTCCCAAGCTTGAGGTCGCGAGTTCGAACCTCGTCCGCCGCTTCGGGCTCGGGAGCCGTATTTGGCTCGTGGAGCCGTATGTGGCTCCGATCGCGGGAAGAGTTGGGGCCGGTCAAATACGGAAAATAGCGGGCCGATCGGACAGGAATCTGCGGTAGCCCTGCGGTAACGGGCGACGCGCGGAGGGCGACTCGTGCTCGCTGATTAGGTGTGCCCGGCATTTGCGCGGGCTACGCGAGATCCGGTCTGTCCGCTCTGTCGCCCGACCGAAGCACGTGGCCGGCGTTCCAGCGCGTCGGCGAGCAACTCTGGAGGGGCCGGGACGGGCGGGGGTTGATGGCGCCGCGCGCCGCGCGCTCTGGGTCGCTTGTCGTGTGCCGTGTTCGCTAACCACTGGCCACCCCGTTGGAGCCGACCCGCTGGGTGCGAGCGAGCGACGGTCATCCCGTCGCTCCCGCGATGCGTTCGTGAGCCACCGAACGAGTCTGTGTGACGGCCGTGCGAGGGCGAACGAGCGTCCGCCACCGTCCGGCAATGTCCGGTGTTTGCAAGAGAAACACGTAGACGACCTGACGCTGAATCACGCTGACGGCGTATCGGGTGTGCGTCAGGAGTGCGTCGACGTGGCCACTGCACCCGGGCTCCCAAACACCAACCAAACTGCTGCGGAGTAGCGCAGGGAGCGTTTCGGCCAGCCGTGCGGGAGCCGGCTTGCCCGGCCATTGTCGCATCCCCCAGGGGGATGCGGCCGGGGCTGTGACCGGCCCCGCATCGGGCGGGGCCATCCATCCAAAGGAGGCGGCTATGTCCGCTGGAATCACATCCTCAGATTCGATGTTCTCTGTTCGCGTTACCCCGTGGCATCGTCTTGGGGCCGTGCTCGATCGACCGCCGGCGAGTGTCGCGGAGGCGATCGAGGTGGCTGGGCTTGGTTGGGGCGTCGTTAAGAAGGCGATTCATCATCGGGGAAGTCCAGGCGCAACCGTTGAGAGATCTGCTCCGGGCTCCAGCACTGTCCCCAACGCCGATCCTTGCGCGGCCCGTGACGCCGCCCCCGCCATGCGATATCTGGACCAGCGACGCTCCCATCAGGCCGCTGCACCGTGCCAGAAAGCCGACCCTGCACATAAGCCCGCAGCTGCGCATTCACCGCGAGCTTCGCCGGCTTGGGACGCCGAGCGCGACGCTCAGCATGCCTCTGGGCGGTCGAGGCTCGATATTCAACGCGGCCACGTCCGATCGCGGCATTGCGTTGCAACTCTCGGGAGATCGTCGACGGCGCACGACCGAGCCGACGCGCGATCTCTCGCACCCCACAACCACCCGCGAGCAGGACCGCGATCTCCTCCCGCTCGGTGAACGACAGATAACGCCCCGACACCGGCGCAAGATCGAGAGGCGGCATCCCGCCACCCTTGCGGAACCACCGGACACCAATACTCGGCAACACACCCGCCTCGACCGCAGCCTTCTCGCTTGATGCACCTCGAGCGATCGCTTCCCAGAACCGGACCCGATGCTCCCGCCGCCCCGCAGGCGGATGTCCACCCCAACGCGTTCCAGCTGCAGCGGCACGACTCCACGCCCGGTTTCTCCTCGGCATAGCAACTCCTCATCGTCAGGCGTTGCGACAACCAGTTGAATCCACCCCCTCCGGCAGCCAATCCCTCGGGTCCGGCGGCAACAAGAACACCTGCTCACGATCACACTCAAGAAAGTTCTGGGACATACCCAGAATTGTCTAAACCACCCCGGACAGACCCGGGGTTTGCGCGACACCCACCGTCCCAAGCGAGCGTGAGCTCGGTCGCACGGAGGCACTTGGCTGTCTCGCAAAGCAGCAGCGACGGCGGCGTCGCCCGACATGCTCAAATCTCCCCGTGTGCCTCCGGCCCGCGCGATAACTCATGAGCTGTCGTCCGTGCGTGCAGGCTCGAGCAAAGACTCCAGGGGTTTTCGAGGGTTGGAGTGGTGACCACTAAGGTCGTTACGTACCGAGGAACACGAGGACGGCCCGTACGCGGCGATGGTCCTCGGCCGCTGGGGCAAGGTTGAGCTTCGCGAAGATACTCGTGACGTGCCTCTCGACGGCGCGCTCAGTGATCACGAGTATCTCGGCGATTGCCTGATTGCTGCGACCCTCTGCCATCAGGCCAAGCACTTCGCGCTCCCGCGCGGTCAGCACGTTCAGTGGATCGTCTGTGCGTTTGCGACCCAGCATCTCTGAGACGACCTCGGGATCGAGCGCGGAGCCTCCCTCGGCGACTCTTCTGATCGCATCGGCGAAGCGCTCTAGGTCCGAGACGCGGTCCTTGAGCAAGTAGCCGACGCCGGCGGCGTCGTCTCCCAGTAGCTCCAGCGCGTAGGCCTCCTCGACGTACTGCGAGAGCACCAGCACACCGGTGTCCGGCATCTCTTCCCGGATCACGCGCGCCGCACGCAGCCCCTCGTCTGTGTGGGTGGGCGGCATGCGGATGTCGATGATTGCGATGTCGGGCTTGTGCGCCCTGGCCTTTCGCAGCAGCTCCTCGGCATCCCCGGCCTGACCGACTACCTCGAACTTGGCCTCCTCGAGCAGCCGCACCATGCCTTCCCGCAGCAGCAAGGAATCCTCTGCGACGATCACGCGCACGGGATCGTTGCCCTGAGGATGGTGCCCAACCCCTGCGGACTCGTCAGCTCGAGGCGGCCGTCGAGCGCCGCGACCCGATCTTGAAGCCCTCGCAGCCCCGAGCCCTGATCGGCGTCGGCGCCCCCGACGCCGTCGTCGCTCACCTCGACGTCGACGTGGCCGTTGTCGCGGAGGACCCCCACCGTTACCGTTTGCGCGCGCGAGTAGCGGGCCGCGTTCGTAAGGGCCTCGGCGACGACGAAGTAGACCGCCGACTCGACCGACGGCGGGAGCCTGTCGGCCGGCGTCCGGAGCAGTTCCACAGGAACCGGGGAGCGGCTGGCGAGGCCTTTGAGCGCTGCCTGCAGGCCGCGATTTGTGAGCACGGCCGGGTGGATCCCTCGCGCGAGCTCGCGCAGCTCGGCGGTCGCCTCGTTCAGCTCGTGGAGTGATTCGTCGAGGAGCTCCGCCGCCCCTTGTGAGTCGTGCTCGATGCGTTCTCTTACCATTCGTAGGTCGATGCCGAGGGCCATGAGTCGCTGCTGGGCGCCATCGTGGAGGTCCCGCTCGAGTCGGCGCCTTTGCTCATAGCCGGCCTGCACGATGCGTGAGCGTGAGGCCTGAAGCTCGGTAACCTTCGCGCGTAGTTCGGCGTCCAACCGTTCGTTTCTGAGCGTCAGCCCGGCGGCGGCGCCCGCTGTCTGCACCAGTTCGCGTTCCTCCGCGAGGCCCGGGCTGTGCACGATCGCAGCGATTCGTTCGCCCTCGTGCTCGATGATGGTGGAGACCTTGCCCGCCGGCGCGGGATCGACCCGAACCGCCTGACCGGCGGCGTCCACGTAGGCGTCCTGGTCCGGTACCCAATATGCGAGCTCCAAGGTCGGGTCTCCAAGCGCGTCCGCGAGCGCGTCGCGCAACGCTCCGCGGCCACCACCCTCACCGAGCTGAGCCAAGAGAGCGCTGATCGCGTCGGCTTCGCTGAACCGGGATCGCAGGAGGCCCACCAAGAACGCAAACGGTAGGCAGGCGATGGACGCGAACAAAGCCAACGTCTGCGCGTCAGAAATGTCGCTCGACAGGCCGGCCTGTTCGACGACGAGGGCGGCCATCAGCAGCAGAAACGTGAGCCCGCCGACGGCGACGATCGGGGCGAACACCCTCGCTCGTCCTGGGGTGCCGCTACGCCACCGTCGATAGAGGACCGCGACCACGGCACCCAGCAACGCAATCGAGATGTCTAGTTGCGCCGCTTCGAGTACCTTCGCAGCCTCGGAGTTCTCGATCAGCAGCGGGTTACTGGGGTCGGCCTTTGCGGGGTCGGTGAACAGGAACACTCCAAGCTGCACCACCGTCGTGTTGACGTAGGCGATGGTGACCAGGAGACGATCCAGCCGGGTTTCGAGCCTCCCCGAGGGAAACGACAGCAGCAGGTGGATGAGCACCGCGTAGATCAGCACCTCCCCGACCGAGGCGATCGCGAACACGACGCTGTCGTTGGAAAACGCCAACCCCTTCAGCAAGCCGCTGAGGCCGACCGCGACCATCAGCGGACCGATGTTGCCGGCCGGCCGCTGCTTCCAAACCCATAGCCCGACTCCCACGAACCCCCAGCCGGTGGCCAGGAACAAGCCGGCAAACGCGCCCCGGTGAACGTTGTGCCCGCCGTTGAGCATGACCACGAACGCGGCGATGCCCATCAGGAACGCCAAGCCGGCGAGACCGATCAGGGTGCGTCGCGGTGCGGTCATCGGATGAGTAAAGAGATCGCCTCCGCGCTCAGCTCACTCTTGGCGACGAACCCGCGCGCGCCACTGGCGCCCACCGCCTCGTCAAGGTCGGTGACGTCATGGCTCGAGACAAGCACTATCTGCGGGCTAGCGCCGTTCGCATCGAGTAGTCGCCGCGTAACCTCGAAGCCGTCGATGCCGGGTAGATGCACGTCGAGTAGCACAACCTCTGGGTTCAGCTTCTCCACGGCAGCCACCACGCCGTCACCGTTGTCGAGCTCCCCAACGACGTCGTAGCCGTTGGCTTCGAGCATGCGCCTCGCGCTGGCGCGGAAGCTGGGGTGATCATCCACGATCAGGACAGTCTCTCTCATGAGAGCTGATCATCGCGCATGGCCGCGCTTGGTTCCATACGGCTGGCCGCCCCGAGCTGGCGGCAAACCGACGTATCCCGGGGGCGCTACCCGACGTCACAGACGCCTGCCAGCACCCTGGTTTCTTCCTCGCTGAACGGAGAGCCTGTCGTCATGCCCCGAAGTCCAGCCCAAAGGAGGATGCAGCATGACCACCACGACCGCTAGCACCGCGAGCACCGCGCACGAGCCCACAAACGCCGCACGAGGCGCCGCCGGACGGGACGAATCGACCAGACGCTTCGGTCGCGGCCGGATCACCGGCCTGGCCCTGATCGCCGTCCTCACGCTCGGGCTCGGCTACCTCCACTTCGGCGGCAGTTCTACGGCCGTCTCGGTGCCTGCCGGCGCGCATGCAGGCCAGCTGACGCTCAAAAACTGTACCTACAACACCGAAAAGGGCGCCTACGCCGCCGACTGCGGAACGCTCGTGGTGCCCGAGAACCGCGCCGACCCGCACTCGCGGCTGATCGCGCTGCCGGTCATCCGGATCCGCGCGCATTCGGCACACCCGGGCGCCCCGATCTTCCGCCTGGAAGGCGGCCCCGGCGTCACGAACATGAAGTTCGCAGACGCCAGTCGGTTCACCGCCAACCACGACGTCGTCCTCGTCGGCTACCGCGGCGTCGACGGCTCCGTCCAGCTCAACTGCCCAGAGGTCGAGTCGGCCCTCGAGCACTCCGCCGACTTCCTCGGCCAGAAGTCCCTCGATGCCTACTCGAACGCGTTGCGCTCGTGCGCGAAGCGGCTCCAGGCAAACGGCGTCGATCTCGCCGGCTACACACTCCCCGAACGGGTCAACGACCTCGAGGCGGCACGGAAAGCCCTCGGCTACCACCAGATCGACCTGTTGAGCGAAAGCGCGGGCACCCGCACCGCGATGATCTACTCCTGGCGCTACCCGACCGCCATCCACCGTTCGGTGATGATCGGCGTCAACCCACCCGGCAACTTCATCTGGCACCAGAAGACGACGGACGAACAGATCGGCCGCTACGCCCGCCTCTGTGCGCAAGACGCGACATGCCACAAGCGCACCAGCGATCTCGCCGCGACGCTGGAACGGACCGTCGCGCACATGCCGAACCACTGGTTGTTCTTTCCGATCAAGAAGGGCAACGCACAGATCGCCAGCTTCTTCGGACTCATGGAGACGACGGAAAATGCCTCGCCGCTCTCCGGACCGATGACCCTGGACGCCTGGCTCTCGGCCGCCCACGGTGACTCGAGCGGGCTCTGGTTCGAGTCGCTCCTCGCCCAGCTCTCTTTCCCGCAGGCGTTTGTCTGGGGCGACGTCGCAGCTGTCGGAATGGCTGACAACCAAGCTGCCGAGCGTTACTACTCGTCAAGCGAACACGACGCCCCCTCGATTATCGGCAACCCCGGAACGGAATTCCTCTTCGGCGGCGGAGGCCTCCTGCACGCATGGCCGGCCAACCCGGCCGACAACGAATACACCCATGTCCAGACATCGAACGTGCAGACGCTCCTGATCGGCGGCAGTCTCGACTTCGCCACCCCGCCCCAGAACGCGACCAAGGAGCTCCTCCCCTACCTACCCAACGGCCACCAGGTCATCCTCACCAACTTCGGCCACACAACCTCCTTCTGGACCGAACAGACCAAGGCAAGCACGCACCTGATTAACACCTACTTCGACACAGGCAAGGTCGACGACTCACTGTACAAAACTCAAGCGGTTAAACTGCACGCCCGAATCCACACAGACCGGGGCCGCCAAGGCCATCGCCGGCGCGATGATCGGCTTCGGACTCCTCATGATCCTGTCACTGCTACTGATGTGGCGCCGGAAGCACAAGCGCGGCGGCTTCGGGCGCAAGGCGAGCGCGATCCTGCGCTCCGTCTACCTGCTGGTACTCGGCCTCGGCGGATGGTGCATCGGCCTGATCATCGTGCTGGTGGCTTTGCCGACAGTGCCCCTCGACAACGAGCTCATGGCTGTTCTCTCCGTCGGCGCGCCGATCGGCCTCGGCACCTACTGGGCCTGGGTCAACCGCGACCAGCCCGCCAGGGCCACGAGGATCGGGTTCGGGGTCGCGCTGACGGGCGCCCTCGTCGGCGCGCTGCTGGGGTTCAACGCAACAGCCGGGCTCATGGCGGTCATCACCACGATCGTCGGAGCAGCTTGCGGTGCGAACCTCGGCCTGATCGCCCTCGACGTCGCACGAATCGGCGAGCGGCCGGAGACCATTCCGCCCATCGCGACCGGTGTCGACAGCGAGCCGACGCCGCAGGCCGAGCCAGCGCCCATCGCCATTCCAGCGGTCGCACACTGACCCCCGGAGTCCGTTCGCGCAGACGTTCGCGCAGAGCATGTGGCGGTGTGCTGGTCGCCGCCACATGCTCTGCGGACGTCCGTGCGCGGGAACCGATCGCCTGGTGCACCTGCGTTGGCTGCCCCGCGGGCACCTCCACGACGCTGCGAAGACACACGGGCTTGCGCGGAAGGCAGGCGCCCTCCGCGTAGCTCGCTGCTCTCCACGACTCAGGCGTGTCGCGGGCATCGGCCCCTGCAGTCTCAAGTAGTCACGCGGTACAGGCGGCTGGCCGGGTTGGCACTGGCAAATCTGCGCGCGTGCCCGGCAGGCACGGAAAGACCGTATTGTGGTCTCACTGATGCGGACCGCGAAAGAGTGGGAGCGGTATGCGTGGCTGGCGGGCATCGTGTTCGTCATCGCACTGGTGGCCGAGATCGTCATCGCCATCGGGGTCGAACTGAGCCAGAACGACTCCGCGGCGAAGATCGCAAACGGCCTCCACGCCCACGAAACACGGCTGATCGTGATCGCATGCCTGTCCGTCGTCTATGCGGTCACGTTCGTGATCTACCTGAGCGCGCTGCACAGGCTCCTGCGTGGGGACAGCGATCGCACCCGGGCCCTCGGCTCGTTGGTTCTGATCGGCGGAGTGCTCTTCGTCACTCTCCATGCCATCAGCGACGTCGGTATCACCGGATTGGTTGGAGCGAAGCTCGCGTCATACGGTGCCCAACACGACCCCGGCGTGTCATACGCGCTCTACCTGATGACATTCGCGCTGGAGAGCGTCGGCGATGTCTTCGGCAGCCTGTTCGCATTCGCAACAGGCGTGCTGGTGCTCAGGAGCGGGGTCTTGCCGCGCTGGCTCGCCGGGGTGTCGATCCTCGCCGGAAGCATGCTTTTCCTGCAAGGCTTCGGCCTCGGCGGCGTCATCGCCTCATTCGGGCTCGTGCTCGACCTCATCGGGTTCCTGCTCCTCCTGGCGTTTGTTCTGGCGAGCAGTGTCATCCTAGTCATGCGTGAGAGCGCGGCGCCCGACACCGCGGGCGCAAACACGTAGACAAGCAAGCGATCCCGAGCCGCGGGCGTGGGGACACGAGTCTCAGGTACGCCAAACGCGGGGACCGCTGCCTGGGCGAAGTGCTCGTTACCTCTACTACAGGCAACAGGTTTGCGCCTCGCGCGGTTCGCGGGCTTCTGGGAGTGATGGAGGGCCGGGCGAAAGCACGCTCGGGTCTCCGTTGTGTACAAGCGCCGCGTCGCGGCCCGGGCGGCCTAGCAGCGTCCTCCCACGGGCGTGCTCTGTAGCGTCCCGGATCGAGTCCCCTGGAGCCAGTGAGCGAGCGAACCGAGCGCCGTCATCGACGATAACGCCCGACGGGCGTCCCCGCCCGACCTCATGTGTCTCCAGAGGTTGTCTTCAGGGTTGCACGATCCGCGGTTTTCGAGCTCGCTCGAGCGAGGCTTGGCTCTCCTTCGCTGCTTTACAGCCGATCGACCGACCCTCGGCATCGCCGACATGGCGACCCTGCTCCGGTTAAGCCGCTCGACGACTCATCGCTACGCCATCACCCTCACCGCCCTCGAGTAGGGCGACTCCCGCAAGTACCGGCTCGGCCCACGCGTGATCGACCTCGGGATGGCGGCCGTCAGGAGCACCGAGCTACATGGCGTATTGCAGCCTCACCTCGAGCGCGTACGAGACCTGACCTCGCTCACGACGATGCTCGCCGTGCTCGACGATACGGCCGTGCTCCACCTCGACTCCGCCCGCAGCTACAAGACCGGACAGGGCGAGGTCGCTCGAATCGTCGCCAGTGGCTCCCGACGACCACTCCACTGCACCTCGGTCGGGAAGCTGTTACTCGCCCACCTCTCGACGACACAACAACGCGACTTGCTCCCAAAGATCACACTCCACAAATACGCGCCCAAAACGCTCGTCAACAAGCACACGCTGCGCAAACACTTAGACGAAGTTTTCGAGGCCGGTATCGCGACCGCGGACGAAGAGTCAGCCGACGGCACATGCTCAATCGCCGCACCCATCTGCCGGCGTGGCCACGTCGTGGCAGCACTCGCGATCGAGTCCCGCGGGCCCCATGCTCTCGCTGACGGGAGGCGGCCAGTGCCACCTCGCATCTCCTCGCAACAGCCGAGCAGATTGGGGCCGCCGTCGACCGACGATGACCAGCCACCGATGACGAAGCAGCCTCGAGTGCCCCTCCTCGATGTAGGGCGGACAGCCTCCCCACCTGTCTCCGCAGCCCTGCTTTCACAATATGACGGGCATCCGACCCTCCCAGGTGATCAACCCGGATCGCGCGGAAAGCAGGCGCCCCAGCGTAGCCAACGGAGACGCCTGAGTTGGACGACCAGCAGCACGGACACGCCCGGACTCGGACAGTTCTGCATCGGCTTGGCGAAGCGAGCGTGGTGGACTCTCACGCCCTTCCGCCGTGATCACCGTGCTGGCGATCGGACCGTGCATCGTGCTCAGTGCGCGCCAAGCGCGCTGCTCGAACCGCACCGGGCCGCGCGCCCGCAGTGACCGTGCCCGTCTAGCTCAGGTACTCGCCGAAGAACGCCAGGATCCGCTGCCAGGCATTCTCGGCCGCCTCTTCGTCGTAGGCGAACCCGGTCACGTGCAGCAGCGGCGTCAGTGGCCCGACTTTCAAGCGGTTGAGGAAGCTGTGGCCGGCCTGCGGGTACTCCTTGACGTCGTGCGCGACGCCGAGCGAGTCGAGCGCGCTCTGGAGCCGCTGCGCACGACCTCGTAGGGTGCGGTCCTTGGCGCCGTAGCTGCCGACCACCGGGCACGCGCCGGCGAGCCGCTGCATGTCCTTGGGGACCTCGCCGTAGTTGACCGATGCGGCCTGAAAGCCGCGCGGCGCGCACAGCAGCGCGAAGCCGCCGCCCATGCAGAAGCCGATGATGCCGATGCGCCCGGTGCAGTCCTCGCGCTCGGCCAGCAGCTTGCGCGCCGCCTCGATCTCTTCGTACGCGGGCCCGCTGCCCGAGCGCGATGCGCTCAGTGTCGCCACCACGCAGCGGATCCCGCGGCCCGAGTACAGGTCGGGTGCGAACGCGAGATAACCGGCCGCCGCCAGCCGATCGGCCTGCGCGCGGATGTCGTCGGAGAGCCCGAGCGCGTCCTGGATGACGACCACGCCCGCGTGCGGCCCCTCCCCGCTCGGCGTGGCGAGGTAGCCGCCCAGCTCACCAGACGGCGTCGTGAAGCGCAGCTCGGGCATCGCGCGCATTCTACGCACGCGGCGCGTGGCCGGTCGACCCACGAGATTGGTCATCAGGACCGCAACGATCTGGGAGGCATTAGTGCTCACCCGCGCATTTATCCGCCTTCCAGATCGTTGTGCAGCTCAATCACAGCGTGTCGGCTGGAACACCTCGACACGCCTGCCCGCAGAGCGATGTGAGCGTCTCATTACATCCGCGCTGGGACGAGGCGCGGCAGCCCGAACCGACGCTTACGCTGCGCTTGGTCGGCATGACAAGCAGCAGATCGCCGGTTGCATGCCGCCTTGAGCCAAGAGTCTTTGGCTAGCAATCTGCGCCAAGCCGAAGGACCGCGCGGAACCGGCGGCGATTGTCGCATGAATCCACTGCCCGCCGTCGCGATCACCGACGCCGGGCTCGATGAGCCTCGTCGAGGATGAGAGATTCCTTATCTTTAGAGGGCGCTTAACGAGTTGGCCATACTCTCCGGCGCGTGAACAGTGAGACCATCGCAGCGCCACGGCGGGCGGGAGTCGATTGGCGGCGTGCCGAGTTCGTCCTGACGCTGCTCGGCTTCGTGGGCTTCCTGACACTACCGATCCGCATTACCACGATCTACAACGGGTTGCCCGCGCATCCCTTGTTCGTGCATGTGCCGGTCGTGCTGATCCCGGTGACGATCATCACCGCGATCGTGTTCATGGTAAGGACAGAATGGCTTGAGCGCTACGGGATCGCGCTGTCGCTGGTGTCGATCGTGGCGATGAGCTCGATCTTCCTGACGATGCAGGCCGGGGCGGCGTTGCGTGCGACACTGAACCTGCAAGGCGAGGCTGGCAAACTGATCTCAGAACACGCGCAAGCCGCGCATATCCTGGCCTACGTCTACGTGCTGTTCACGGCTGTTCTGATCGTCACGTTCGCCGCCCGACGCATCGGCGGCGGGATGCCCACCGGCCTGGCTCTGGTGGATCGCCCCTTGGCGAGCCCGTCGATGTTCGCGGCGCTGCGGGTGGTGCTCGTGCTGCTCGCCCTCGGCGCCGGCTACATGACGTTCAGGACGGGCGACCTCGGCGCCAAGGCCGTGTGGCAGGGACGACTACAGGTCTCGCAGCACGCTTTTCCGGGTGGCGAAATCAAGCCGGGCGAACCACCACCGGGAGCCGGCGGCCCCTAGCTCCACGGGGCTCGGGCTCGGGCCGCGGTGAAACCGAGCAGCGCAGGCCTGTCGTGGGCGAGGTCGATGAAGGGATTCTCACCCGCCGCGAACGGGGCAGCACCTATGGTTGGGCTGTGTCGGCGCGAGAACACCATCCGGCGCACATCGCTGGGTTGGTGGACCTGCCCAGCACTCCGGTGGACCGCTGATCAGGGCATGAGCGGTCCACCTGAGACTGCTGATCCGGCCCGCGTCTCCACGCCGCGCGAGCAGCTTGAGGCGCGCCGTGAGCAGCGGCGCAAGGCTGAGGCCAGGCGCAGGCGGCGACGCCGCCTCCTGTTGATTGGGACTCCGCTGCTCGGCCTTATCGCCTGGGCGGTCATCTCCTACGCGATCTGGATGCTGCAACCAACAAGCATGTCGTTCGGCGCTCGCAGCGTCGAGTGGGTGAGGGCAGAGGTGCCTCTCGGGAATACGATCGTCGATGACATCGAGCACATCTACTACACCGCAAACGCGCCGAAGAAGGGCGGACCCGCACCGAAGCGCCTGCCGGCGATAGGGCTGAGCCGGCCGCGCAGCAAGCAAACCGCGGTGTGGCCGCCGCCCATCAAGCCGGTATTCGTACATCCACTGCACGGGGAAGGCATTTGGAAACCGACAGGGCCGCTCCTCGACGGCGGCCCACCCGTGCTGGTGACGAGCTTCCGCCCCGAAGCTGAATACCCGGAGCTGCTCGCCTACGTGGCCTGGTTTGACCACACACGCACCGCGATCGGCTACTACCCGGGCCGCTACGAGCCGCCCAACGCGACTGTGCGCGGGCCGATGATGGTTCCCTACGGCCAGCGCCGGCGACTACTTGCCACCTTCAACGGCGGTTTCACCTACGAAGACGGCGAAAACGGCTCGACCATCAACGGCCAAGTCAACGAGCCGCTGAAGGATGACAAGGCCACGCTCGTCGGTTATCGCGACGGTCGCGTCGGAATCGTCAAGTGGAGCGGCGGCCCGAACGCGGGACCTGATGTCGCCTGGGCGCGCCAGAGCCTCGCGCCGATCGTATGGGACGGGCGCCTGAACCCCACCTTGAATGAAAACCCCGACAGCCCGGAATGGGGGTTCACGCTCGGCGGCGTCACGCGCGTGTGGCGCACCGGCGTCGGCATCGATCGCCACGGCAACCTGATCTTCGTCGCTGCCGAAGGCCAGACAGTGATCTCGATCGCAAAGCTCCTCCGACACATCGGCGCGGTGCGCGCGATGGAGTTCGACATCAATCCCGACTGGCACACGTTGATCACTTACACCCACGACCACGGGCTCGTCCCAAAGATGGTCGAGCCCCAGCCCAACCAGTCGGCCAACCGCTACCTCGTACCCGACGACCGTGACTTCTTCGCCGTCTATCGTCGTCTGCCCGGTCCGATCACAGTCCCCTTGAAGTAGCGAGCTGTCCGCCGACGAAGAACGCCATCGCGAGGATGTGCAGCCAGCGCATGACGAACCAGAGGTGACTCATCTCACGTGTCCGGTGAGCGCGAAGCATCGCCGATGCGCAGCGTGTGTGCGCCCAGCACGTGCTCCAGGGTGTGGGCGAGCGCTTGGATGTGGGTGAGGTGCTCGCGCGTGAGGGCCTCCAGCTGTTTGCGTCCGTGACTGGTGAGCGTGAGGTGTACGCGGCGGTGATCGACGGTGTCACGGTCGCGGCAGATCAGGCCCGCGGTCTCCGCGCGCTGAGCGAGCTCCACCACGCTGTGGTGGCGTATCTGCAGCTCTTGCGCCGCCTGCCCGATCGTCGGGCCGGGCGCCGTGGGATGGCCCCGCACGACGAGCAGCAACTGGTGCAGGGAGGGTGTCAGGCCCGCATTGTGGGCTGCCCGCTCGCTCCAGCTCAGGAAGCTGCGCAGCTCGCTGCGGAACGCGAGCAGACGCTGGTAGTCCTCATCGAGCAGTGGGCGGTCGACGGCGCGCGGGTTCACGATCGCGGCTCGCGGGCGGGAATCAGCGCGTCGAGCCCGCCGGCGAGCCGGCGTGGCCCCAGCGGGCGCTCACGATGGCGCTCCTCGATCAGTACCCGCTCGTGTGCCTTGAGCAGATCGAACTGGCTGATCAGGCCCACCAGCCGCTGAGGGTTCTCCCGGTCTGCGACGGGCAGCACTCCGTGACCGCTGGAAACCATTCTGTCGGCGACCTCACGCAAGGTCTCATCGGCAAAGGCAATCATCGGCTGGCGTGCGAGCTCGCCGACTTCGATTGGGCTGATGGACTGGTGCGCGAGCAGATCGGAGAATGCCAGCACACCAACGAGGTTCTCGTCGCTGTCGATCACCGGGTACAGGCGCTGGCGGCGCTTGGCGCTGCCCTCCGGCAGACGCTCGTACAGCTCCTTGGCGGGCGTCTGTGGCTGCGCGGTCAACACGTCGGTGCTCATCACATCGCGTACGAGTAGCGCGTGCAGTGGGTCGATCTCGTACTCGCGGGTGACGTGGTAGCCACGACGTGCGATCTTCTCGGTCAGGATCGAGCGCTTCAGCGTCAGGACGCTCACGAGGTGGGCGATCGTGCATGCGACCAGTAGCGCCAGAAGCGCGTTGACGTCATGGGTGAGCTCGAGCGCGAAGACGATGCTGGTAAATGGCGAGCGCATCACGCCGGCCATCGCGGCGGCCATCCCGATCAGCGCCCAGGTGCCCTCCCCGGCGCCTGGGAGCACCGCGCCGAGTAGGCCGCCCAGGGCGGCGCCGAGCATCAGCAGTGGGGCGAGTATCCCGCCGCTGGTGTTCGACCCGAGCGCGATCGACCAGACCGCCAGCTTGACCACGAGCAGCACCGCCAGCGCGCCGAGCGCGAGCTCCCCCGCGAGCTCCGCTCCGATCGTGGCGTAGCCCACGCCGAGCACTCGTGGGTCGATCAGGCCGCCGACGCCGACGAACACGCCGCCGATCGCCGGCCACCACGACCAGTGAAGAGGCAGCCGGCCAAACAGATCCTCCGCCCCATACACACACCGCGTCATCACCCACGCCAGTCCCCCGCAGGCAACCCCCACCAGCACCGCCCCGAGCGTCACCGACAGGCCCAACGAGCCATGAGCGCTCATCGCAAACAGCGGAGCCGCCCGCAACAGCCCAGCACTCGCGAGCGCTTCCCGAGCCGCCTCCGCCGAGCAGGCCGCGAGCGCGACCGGGATCATCGAGCGCGGGCGCCACTCGAACAGCAACAGCTCCACCGCCAGCAGCACCGCCGCGACCGGTGTGGCGAACACGGCGGTCATGCCCCCGGCCGCGCCGGCGACGAGCAGCGTTCGCCGTTGCGCCGCGGTGAGATGCAGAAGCTGTCCGACGATGCTCCCGAGCGCGCCGCCGGTCACGATGATCGGCCCCTCAGCCCCAAACGGACCGCCCGTGCCGATGCTCACGGCGCTTGAGATCGGCTTGAGCACCGCCAGCCGGGGCTCCATGCGACTGCCGCGCAGCAGGATCGTTTCCATCGCCTCCGGGATCCCGTGACCGCGGATCCGCTCGGAGCCGACCCGTGCCATCAGGCCAACGACCAGCCCACCAGCCACCGGCACCAGCACGCTCCACACCCCGAGCCCGTGTATGTCCGGGGGATCGAGAGCGGTGCTGAGCGTCCCGGTGTACGCGAGATGGGTGATCAGTCCGATCAGATCCAGCAGCGCCAGCGCGAGCAACGCGACGGCCGCCCCGATCAAAAGCGCCAGAGCCGCCAGGCGCAGCACCGACCGCGTCGCGGCGAAGTCACCAAGCTCACGGTCCCGCGCGCCCAACGGCTGCGTGTCCCGAGAAACAATCGCCTCACCGGAAGGCCGCTCGACATGACCATTGCCAACCACCCAGCAATCATATCGGGAGACGATATTTCATCGGCCATCCACCCCCGGCTTCCCAAGCTTGGGGTCGCGAGCTCGAACCTCGTCCGCCGCTTTTCGATTCGAGCCCCTCTGCTCTGTGGTGATGTGCCTCGGGTTGGGTGGTGGGAGGGGGCTTGGCGGTGGGGTATTGACAGGGATGTGTGGGTGGTGTACGGTTGTTTGCGTTCTGGTCATGCCTTGTGGCTTGGCCGGATGTGTACATAGATGGTCGGGTTGGGTCGCCGCTCCGTGCGGGTCGACATCAAGCGTTAGCCGGATTGCTGGTAGTGGAGAGGGCCTGGATCGCGACGTTATGAGGGAGTTGGGTTGCAGCGTGTTTTGTAGAGAGGGATACGTTTCGGGAGTCGCCGCGCCTCGCCTGACGGCTGAGGTTAGATGCGCCAGCCTGGGGCTGTCGCATCTCTCTCTCTCTCTCTCTCTTGCGCTAGGGGAACCGGCGCTGGCGCCGCCTCTTCGTCGCTTTTAGTCGCTTCCGCGCAGTCGCTCGCGCGGGGTGGGAGTCGCCTGCGTGTCGGGGTGGTGGCGTGATGGCCGCCACTGGTGCGCGCGTGAGTGAGTCGCGAGGCTCCGGGGCCGGGGTGGGACGTCCGGGCGGTCGGTCGGTCGGTCGTGCGCCTAGTCGCCGGCCGGTGCGTGTGGTGGCTTCGGAGTCCGAGCTCGCCGCGCGGCGGCGGTTGACGGGGTTGGGGGTGGAGCGTTCATCGGTGGTGGCGATCCAGCGCTCGCGGATCTTGGCGGGGATGGTACGCGCGGTGGACGAGTTGGGTTATGCCGATGCGTCGGTCTCGGAGATCGTCGCGCGCTCGCACACCTCGCGGCGCACGTTCTATCAGTTGTTCGCCAACCGCGAGCAGTGTCTGACAGTGCTGCTGGCGGACGCGGTCGCGCGGGTGCGCGGCGAGCTGGAGCGGGCGGGTGTGGCCCGTCTTGCGTGGCGGGAGCGGATGCGGGCGGGGTTGTGGACGATCCTCTCGTTTTTGGAGCGTGAGCCGGTGCTGGCGCGGGTGTGTGTGGTGCAGGCGCTCGGCGGCGGCGCGGAGGTTCGGGCCCTGCGCGAGCGGATCCTCGCGGAGTTGGCCGCGGTCGTGTACGGGGGGCGACTCGAGGGCGCTCGCGGTGGTGAGTGTGCGCCGCTTACCGCCGAGGGCCTCGTCGGGGCGGCATACATGATCGTGTATGGGCGTCTTGCGCGGTGCGATAGCGAGACGCTCACGGGGCTGTTTGGGGAGCTGATGGGGATGATCGTGCTCCCCTACCTCGGCCCGGCGGCCGCGCGGCGCGAGCAGGCGCGGCCGGCGCCGCGGCCACTCGCCGAGCCGCAGGGCGAGCATCGCTCAGGGCCCGCGGGCGCTGAGGACCCGCTGCAGGGTGTGAACATGCGCCTCACCTACCGCACCGCGCGGGTGTTGGAAGGGGTGCGGGAGAACCCGGGGGCGAGCAATCGCCAGGTGGCCGACCAGGCCGGGATCGCAGACCCGGGGCAGGTCTCGAAGCTCTTGCGGCGCCTGGAGCGCCTGGATTTGCTGACAAACCGGGGTCTCGGGCATGCACAGGGGGAGCCCAACGAGTGGCGGCTCACCCCCAAGGGTGAGCAAGTGGTCGAGAGCATCCGCATGCACAGCCGCCCATCGCCCCGTATGGGGGTCATTCAGTCAACCAGTTCCTCAGGAGGGGAGATAAGCAGTCATGAAACGACTTAGCAAACACATCAACCCCGCGACGATCCTGGCTCTCGCGGCCCTGGTCTTCGCAATCACCGGTGGTGCTTATGCCGCGAGCGGTGGCAATGGCGGAGGTAACGGCAGTGGCGGGGACGCGAGCGCGTCGGTGGCTTCTGCCCACGCGAGTATCGCGAAGAAGTCGAAGAAGAAGCCGGCGCCCGCGGGTAAGCCCGGTCCACGTGGTCCGTCCGGACCAGCCGGTCCTGCCGGTGCCACCGGCCCCGCCGGTCCCACGGGTCCCGCCGGTGGGACGGGTCCCGCCGGTAGTGCCGGCGCTGAGGGCGAAACCGGTCCTCAGGGTCCGCAGGGCCCGAAGGGTGAACAGGGTCCTGCGGGCACGACCGGGTATACCGAATTCCTTCCGTCGGGCAAGACCGAGAAGGGTTCGTGGGATTTGACGGTGCCCGCCGCCAACCCGGCCTTGGGCAAACCGATCGCGCAGACGTCGATTTCGTTTGTGATCCCGTTGGAAGCCGAACCGCAGGTTCATTTCTTGCAGCCGAATGCGCCCGCCAAAACGACAGAATGTCCGGGCACGGCGGAAAATCCCGAAGCCGCCCCCGGGCAGCTGTGTGTCTATGCGCAAGAAGGGATCAATGCGCCGTCCGAAATAATCGTGTCCGCGCATGTTTTCGGGGCGAGGATTTCCAATAATCCCTTTGCTTCGGATGAACCCGGCGGTGTCGAGTACGGCAGCTGGGCGGTGACCGCCGAATAGCACACGCGCTGAGTGGTCGCGGCTCCCCGGGATGGTCCACGTTCCGGGGGGCCCAGCCAGCCGGCCGCCCATCGCGCAGTGAGGTCGACCTGTATCACTTCCACACGAAAGGCATGACAGTGAAATCCACAGAGCCAGGCGTCCAGATACCGCCCCGCCGAACCGGGGTCTTCGCCACGCTCCGTGGCCTGCTCGGCAGCACCGGGAATGGCGGTGGGCTCCTCCCGGTAATCGCGTTGGTGACAGTGTCTGCGGCTCTCGCTTTCGTGGTCGGGACCGCACCTGCCCTCGCCAGTGAAAAATTCACCGGGCCACCGCAATTTGAACCTCGTACCTATGAAGAAGCGATCTTCTCGATCCGGGCGCACATCGTAGAGCAGGTGGTCTATGGAGAACCGGAACTCACCTGGCGCGCCGAATACATCACTGCCGCTGCTCTCAAAGAAGCGGAAGCGAAAAAAGAAGCACCGAAATGGGTCGCCGCGGGCAGCGGAACCGCCCCTGCCGCCTACAAGCCCGGTATCGTACAGTCGGCTTGGCTGTTTCCCGGAATGGCGTTGGCCGGCCAAGCCCAAGCCTCTACCGCAATCTTGCGGGGTCTTGCGCCCGAAACCCAGTACGAACTGCGTTTTCAGGCCGAAACGGTCGATGGCAAAGCGGAAAAGACCGTCCCATTCAAAACTACCGGTGTCGCCAAGCCCGAAGTGGCTGGGCTGAAGGCTCATGCCACAAGCCCGACGTCTGCCGTGGCCAACGCGCAGATCGAGACGAATGGAGCCGAAACTGCATACCATATCGAATACGCGCCCGCGGAAGCAAGTGGTGAACCGCCCGCCACCGGCAGTGCCGCTTGGAAGCAGTTTGCGTCTGGCGCTAGCGGCACGATCACGACCACCGAAGAATTCGCGACTCCCGAAGCCAAGCTCACGGGTCTCGCACCGGAAACGACATACTACGCGCGTATCGCCGCAACGAATGTCAAGGGCACCACGATCTACGTGCAAACGTACCACTCCGGGTTGGGAAACGTGGGCGAACAACCCGAGAAGCCAGAAAACGAAACGGGAGGTGGAAATCCGTATGAACCCTACGTGACGCCGACCGCCAGGCCCGTGGCCAGTGTAGGCAACGTTCGCAACGTCACGGGCACCTCGGCTCACGTCTCCCAATCCGAAGTGGTCCCGCATGGGATGGAAACGCGTTGGCGCTTTGAAACGGCGACCTCGCAAAGCGGTCCATGGAGTCCCGTTGCGGGCGCTAGCGGCGTTATTTCGCTGGCCGAAGCAGAAGCGCTCCCCGAGGGCGGCGGTGTGCGCTTTGAAAATTCGCTGTCCGCTCTGAAACCGGGGACCACGTATTACCTGCGGTTGTTCGCTGAAAACGCGACTGGTGAAGAAGGACGCAACGCGCTGGACGAACCGATCGTGACCGAGACGCGTGATATGGCAACCTTCCAGACGTCCGGTGCACCCGATGTCAGTACGTTTGCGGTGCATGGTTTGCATGGCGAAGCTTTGCGGATAATGGGTTCGGTGAACCCGAACAGCGTTCTCACGTCAGGGGAACAGACGATCACGGTCGAAGGCTCTCCGGCCGGCGGTACGTTCACGTTGTCTTTTGAAGGTGAAACGACCGGCCCGATCGCGTTCAACGCGTCTGCGAGCAGCGTGGGGACGGCGTTGGAAGCCCTCCCCGCACTTCGATACTTCGAAGAAGACCGCGACAGGTGGGGGTCTCCCGTGACCGTCGCTGGCCCTGACGGCGGCCCCTATACGGTCTATTTCGGTGAGTTCACTACCGTCCCGACCGAAAACCCCTTGTTTGGGAAGGAGGTGCCGCAGATCACCGCTGACGCTTCCGGTTTGACGCCGTCGGGTACCGGCATGGTCACGGTCGCGACGGTTTTGCGTGGCGGTGAAGGGTATGATGCCAGTTACCATTTCGAATATGTTGCACAGAAGCAGTTCGAAGCGCCGGGTGGCGACGGCGGTTTTGCCGAGGCGAGCGATACCCCGGACGTCGAAGTCGGTTCGGGTGACATGAATGACTATGTCGGCGCGGATCTGCCGACATTGAAAGCGGGTGAAACCTACCGTTTCCGGCTGGTCGCGACGAATACTTCGCCCGGCAATCCGGTCGTCGATGGCGAAGAACAGTCTCTGACGGTCCCAGCGCCGTCGGTCGCGGGCGCGTCCGAAGCAGGGGCCGGATGTCCCAACGAAGACCTGCGGACCGGCCTGTCCGCGTTGCTTCTCGATTGTCGCGCCTATGAGCAGGTGACGCCGGTGGAAAAGAGTGCCACGCAGGAACTCTTCAACTATGGCGGCAGCTTTGGCGCCAGGGAAGTCGCTGTGGGTGAAGACGGCGATCATGTGATGTTCGCCGGCGTGACGGTGAAGTACGGGTTTGAACCGGGAGCCGGGCAAAGCCCGTATGTCTTCTCCCGTGGCGGTACGGGCTGGTCGCGGATCGGGGGCACGCCTGCTGGGGCCGGTGTTTTCCACGACACGCCACAGATTTGGTCGGCGGATTTCGGCAGCTTGGCTTTTGAAAGCAGTTATACGACGTCGCCGACGAACATCTCCCCGTTGACCGATTATGGTGTGGGTCCCGCGGGCGGACCGTATGCAACGGTCGCGGAAGTGCCGACTGTTGCGGTGGAATCGGCTCCCCACGGTTTCGTGGGGTGGGTCGCGGCGTCCAGGGACTACTCGAAGTTGATCTTGCAGGTTCCCGATCACGCCGTGCTGGGACACTCCACGCACACTCGCGAAGGCTCGGACCTCTATGAATACTCAAACGGGACGGTGCGACAGGTCAACGTGGTCGGCCCCGCGCCCGAACACACGATCGGGTCGTGCGGTGCGATCATCGCTGGCTCCACAGGGCCTTTCCACGGATTCAATAGAGAGGCTCTAGCCGCTAGTCATGTAGTGTCCGGCGATGGGTCGAGTGTGTTCTTCGAAGCTGCGCCCGGCAGCGATTGCTCGGAAGCGACTCACTTGTACGTCAGGGTCGATGGTGGTGGCGCCGATCAGGAAACGATCGATGTCGGCCAGTATCGTTTCGTGGCGGCGTCATCCGATGGGTCGGTCGCGTTGCTGGAAAAGCCGAGCGGGAAAGGCGTCGAAGATCCTGGCCTGTATCTGTACGAGCTCGGCGGCATGCCGAAACTCCTCAAGGACAGCCAGGTCGCCGCAGAAGAAGCCAATCTCTTGGTGTCTGAAGATCTGAGCACGGTCTATGTTGTGTCCGGACAGGTGCAGAGCCCGGATCTCTACCGGTATGACGTGGCTGACGAACGACTCACGTTCATCACGCATCTGACGGTGGACAGCGAACGCAACTACTATGCGACGAGCATCGACGGTCGCTACTTCTATTTCATTGCCTCCAGCGTCGCCGGTCTGCCCAGTGGCGGACCGGAACTGCAAACGCCGCACGCTGAGCATAAAGGGCGGACCTCGCAGGTGTTCAGGTACGATCGCGGTGAAGATCTGGTGCAGTGCATGTCGTGCGCGTCTTCGTTCGATCCGGAACCGAAGTTGAGCGCGTTGTTCGCGGAAGACGGGAGTGACGTCGCTTCTGAAAATGGCGATTATGTGTTCTTCGATACGCCGGCGGCGCTGGTGCCGGGCGATGTCGATGGTCAGATAGCACCGGAAGGACTGCATACCCAAGACGGTGGTGAACATACGTCTTCCAATGACTCGTTGTCGAGCGATGTGTACGAGTGGCGCAAGGATGGCATCGGCGGGTGTGAACAGATCCAGGGTTGCGTATCGTTGATCACGTCGGGACACGGCGGGTTCTTGAATATATTGTTGGGGACCACGATGTCTGGAAACGATGTGTTCTTCGCGACGAAGGAATCGCTGGTGGGGTCGGATAGGGATTCGGCGATGGATATTTACGATGCGCGTGTCGATGGTGGGTTTCCCGAACCTGGGCAGCCGGTGGAATGCGCCGGCGATGCGTGCGCGCCGCCAGTGGCAGCGCCGATCGACCAGACACCGGCCAGCTTTGCCTTTCAAGGTATGGGCAACATCGTTCAATCGCTGTCCGCGGCCACCCGGACGCCCCCGCGACCACGGTCAAGTGCGTCAAAGCCAAGAAGTCGAGTCACGGCAAGTGTGTCAAGCCGAAGCGGCGCAAGCCGGAGAGGGTGAAGGGTAAGGCGCAGAAGGGTAAGCGTAAAGCGAAGAGGGTGGCCCGCGGATCCAACGGCAACAGGAGGGCGGGGCGATGAGAACGTTTAGAGCCTTTTTTGTCATCTGCGTGGCGATGTCGTTCGGTGGGCTCGTGCCTGCCGGTGCGGTCGCGAAGCCGAGCTCGCATCCGTTTGAAATCGTGCCTGGCAGTTTTCATGTCTTGACCTCCACGGGGCAGGCGGCGGCGCATGCCGATTGGACAGTGTCGTTTGATTTCGCACATGAAGGCGAAGGCGCCCAGGGCGATACGTTCAACGACGGTCGTACGACGATCGTGAATCTTCCCCCGGGTTTCATCGGGAACAATACCGCTGTGCCGACGTGCAGCGTCGCGGAACTGGTGGGTAATGAGGCGATCGGGGAACCGGGGAATCCCGTGTGCGACCCCGCGAGCCAGGTCGGCACGATCAGCTTTGACGTTGACGGTGCGCTTGGGTTTGAAGAAGTGCTGCTTCCAATTTATAACATGGAAGTCACGGACTTTGGTGTCACGGCGGAGCTCGGGTTCAACTATGCCGGCGCGGTGGTTCAGACACTCGCGGTGAGCGTGCGTCCGGACGATTCGGGTATCACGGTGACGAGCGCTAATATTGAACGGACCGAGGAATTCCGTGATGTGAAGGTCACGACGTGGGGTTTGCCAGCGTCGCATGTGCACGATCCTCAGCGTGGCCTTGAATGCTACACCAGCCACAGCCAGGTGTGCTCCGGCGGTAACGAGAGCGTGAATATCCCGATCGAGCCGTTCCTGTCCAACCCCACCAGCTGCGTGCCGCACATCGCGACGATGGAAGCCGATTCCTGGGAGCATCCCGAAGACTTCTCCAAAGCGGAAACGGAAGTCACTCCCAGCGTGGAATGCGGGCGTGTGCCGTTCGACCCATCCCTGGAAGTTCAACCCACGACACGATTCGTGGAATCCTCGAGTGGTCTGAACGTGTCGTTGGTGGTACCGCAAACGTGGGAAAACCCCAGCGGCATCGCGACATCGAACCTGAAGGACACCGTCTTGGCGTTACCCGTCGGATATACCGCGAACCCGTCGTTGGCGTCGGGCCTCGGTGTCTGCACCCCCGCGCAGTTCCACGCAGAAACATCTTCCTCCACGCCGGGCACGGGCTGCCCGGAAGAATCGAAGATCGGCACCGTCGTCGTGGAAACACCGGTCCTCGCCGAAAAAGTCCTCACGGGAAACATCTTCATCGCCAAGCCCTTCGAAAACCCGTTCGACTCGCTGCTCGGACTGTATATCGTAGTCAAGGACCCCCAGCGCGGGATCATCGTCAAACTCGCCGGGCGCATCGAACCCAACCCCGTAACCGGCCAACTCGTCACGACGTTCGACGAAAACCCTCAAGTGCCGTTCAGCAGGTTCACCTTGAAGTTACGCCAGGGCGCCAGCTCACCGCTGGTCAGCCCACCCGTCTGCGGACACTACACCGCGACGAGCCTCATGGAACCATGGTCCCACATGCCGGCCCCCGACGAAGCGCTCGGGGCGCCCGACGCCACCCCGACGAGCAGCTTCGACATCACACAGGGCATCGGAGGGGGACCGTGTCCAAGTGGCGGCGTCCCTCCGTTTCACCCGCAGGTCATCTCCGGCACCGAGAACAACGCCGCCGGCTCCTACAGCCCGTTCTACCTGCGGATCGACCGCGAAGACGGCGAACAGGAGATCACGAAATTCTCGACCACGATGCCACCCGGGCTCTCGGGCAACCTGACCGGCATCCCGTTCTGCCCGGAAGCCGACATCCAGCACGCACGCGAACAGACGGGCGCCGAAGCCGAAGCGCAGCCGGCGTGCCCGGCCGCGAGCGAGGTCGGGCGCTCGATCACCGAAGCGGGTGTCGGCGCGGTCCTCGCACAGACACCCGGCAAGATCTATCTCGCCGGGCCCTACCACGGCGCGCCACTGTCGCTGGTGTCGGTCACGAGCGCGAAGGTCGGCCCGTTCGACCTCGGCACCGTCGTGATCCGCTTCGCACTGGACATCAACCCGTCGAGCGCACAGGTGGAAGTCTCCGCGGCACAGTCAGACCCGATCCCCCACATCATCGACGGGATCGTCGTGCACGTCCGCAACGTCCGCGTCTACATCGATCGTCCGGGCTTCACGCTCAACCCCACCAGCTGCGAACGTATGAGCATCCAAGAGGCGATCACCGGCGCCGGCCAGGACCCGACCAACCCGGCAGACCAGGACACCGTGGACGCGAGCGCCCCATTCCAGGCCGCCGACTGCTCGAGTCTGCAGTTCGCCCCGAAATTCTCAGCATCCGCGAGCGCCAAGACCAGCCGATTGGAAGGCGCCAATCTCTCGGTCAAGCTCTCCTTCCCAGACACTCCACAGGGCACCCAATCCAACATCCATCAGGTCAAAGTCGAGCTTCCCCGGCAGCTGCCCTCCCGGCTGCCGACGCTGCAGAAAGCATGCACCAAGGCCCAGTTCGACACCAACCCCGCAGGGTGCCCGCCGGCATCGATCGTCGGACATGCCAAGGCGACCACGCCAATCCTGCCGGTGCCTCTGGAAGGACCCGCATACTTCGTCTCAAATGGCGGCGAAGCATGGCCGAACCTGATCATCGTGCTCCAAGGCTACGGGCTCACGATCGACCTCCTCGGCGACACGCTCATCAGCAAACAGGGCGTCACTTCCAGCACCTTCAAAACCGTCCCCGACCAGCCGGTCACAAGCTTCGAACTGACGCTCCCCGAGGGCCCCTACAGCGCCCTCGCCGCACTCGGAAACCTCTGTACCCTCACCAAGACCGTGACCGTGAAGAAGAAGGTCACGACCAGCGTCCACGGGCACCGCCGCACAAGCACGCGCAAGATCAAACAGACCAAGCGGACCGGCATGACGATGCCAACCGAATTCGTCGCGCAGAACGGCGCCGTGACCAACCAAGAAACGCCGGTAACGGTCACGGGCTGCCCGAAGGACCGCGCGGCCAAGAAGACGAAGACCAAACACCGCCACGCCAAGTAACAGGTTCTTTCCCCATGAGGTCGCCGGCGTGTCTCGCAGCTCGCGGTTCTCACGCTCAAGCTTTCGGTGCTTCAGCTTCTTCGCTATGAACGCGCGGCGCGGTCCGAGCCTGTAGGCCGCAGCGTCGGCCCTCAGCTGGTCAGGGCGATGAGGCCCTTGATGGCGAGGTAGGCGCCGGCCGCGGCGGATGCGACAATCGCGACCGTCCGTCCGTTGTGGGCGAACCATCTGTTGGTCTGGTCGAGCGCCCTTGGCCCAGGGCGGCTCACACCAGATGGCGTTGGGATGGGCTCAGGGTCCGTCTGATGATCCCAAGGGTTCTTCCTTGAGGATCTCAAATTGCTTGCGTGGCGCGCGTAGACCTCGCGCATCGTGTCGCCGTTGGGCGCTGGCTGGATCTCCTCCAAGTAGTCGAGAATCCAGAGGGTGGCGGCATCCTCACCCGTGTACCCGTTGAGCACCAGGCGTCCTCGCGGCGGCGATCGCCAGGGCGTGCCGGTGGAGTGGGCCTGCGGGGTGCGACCGGTAGCCTCAACGGCTGTGCTACTGACCATCACGACAACACATCGCCCGGCCACGGACCTCGGGTTTCTGCTGCACAAGCATCCCGATCGAGTCCAGCCGTTCGATGTTCCGTTCGGGAACGCCCACGTCTTCTACCCGGAGGCAAACGAGGACAGATGCACTGCGGCGCTCTTCCTGGATATCGACCCTGTGGGGCTGGTCAGGAGAGGGCGCGGTCCGAACAGCTTCGCGCTCGCGCAATACGTCAACGATCGTCCTTATGTCGCATCCTCGTTTCTTTCGGTAGCGCTCTTGACGGTCTTCAAGAGCGCTATGGCTGGTGTGTGCAAGGGGCATGAGGAGCTCGCTGCCGCCGCGATCCCACTGGAGGCGACATTGCCGGTCGTGCCTGCACGAGGCGGCGAGCCGCTCGTCCGCGGGCTCTTTGAGGCGCTCGGCTACGAGGTGCATGTGGAGGAGATCGAGCTGGACCCGATGTTCCCCGCGTGGGGTAGCCGCCACGTCTCGCTTCGGATTCTCGGGGAGGTGCGACTCGCCGATCTGCTGACGCACCTCTACGTGCTGATCCCGGTGCTCGACGACGATAAGCACTACTGGGTCGAAGAGGCAGAGGTTGAGAAGCTTATGCGCCGCGGCGAGGGGTGGCTGGCCGTACATCCCGAGCGTGACCTCATCGTCCGTCGCTACCTGAAGAGGCAGGCGCGCCTTTATGCCCCTGCGTTGCTCGCAATGGATGAGGCAGCTCCGCCGTCCGAGGATCCGGACGCACCCGATCGGGAGGAGCATCTGGAGGAGCGCGTCTCGCTGCGAGATCAGCGCCTCGGGAGCGTTCAGGCGGTCCTCAAGGCGTCCGGTGCCCGCCGGGTTTTGGACCTTGGTTGCGGGGCTGGCGCCCTTTTGACCCGTCTGATCAAGGAGGACTACGACCTGGTCGTAGGTGTTGACGTCAGCGTCCGGTCATTGGAAGAGGCCGCTCGTCGGCTGAGGCTCGACACCATGCACGATGCGCAGCGTCAGAAGATCAGCCTCCTTCACACGGCGCTGACGTATCGGGACAAGCGGCTGAATGGGTTCGATGCTGCGGCTCTTGTCGAGGTGATCGAGCATCTCGACCCGCCCCGTCTCGCTGCGTTCGAGCAGAGCATCTTCGGCTCGGCCCGACCGACAACCATTGTGGTCACGACACCCAACGCTGAGTACAACGTGCGCTGGGAGACTCTGCCGGCCGGGGAGCTTCGTCACTCCGATCATCGCTTCGAATGGACCCGCGAGGAGTTCGCCGCGTGGGCCGACGACGTCTCGTCGCGACACGGTTACAGAGTCCGCTACCTATCAGTGGGCCCCGTCGATGACGAGGTCGGGCCGCCGACGCAAATGGCGGTGTTCAGCCGATGAGGATTGCGCTCCCGGACCCAAGTCTCGTTGTGCTCGTCGGCGCGTCGGGTTCGGGCAAGAGCACGTTCGCGCGCGAGCACTTCAAGGCGACTGAGGTGACCTCCTCAGACTTCTGCCGCGGCCTGGTGTCGGATGACGAAAACGACCAAGCGGCCACTGCCGACGCGTTCGCCGTTCTGCACTTCATTGCCGGACGGCGCCTGGCTCAGCCTCGGTTCACGGTGGTCGATGCGACGAACGTTCAGCGCGAGGCCCGGAAGCCGCTAGTCGAGCTCGCCAAGCAGCACGACCTTTTTCCGGTCGCGATCGTGCTCGACCCACCCGAGTCGGTCTGTCTCGAGCGCAACAGCTCGCGAGCCGACCGTGCGTTCGGGCCGCACGTCGTCCGTAGGCAACGCACACAGCTTCGCCGTTCGATCAAGCACCTCAAACGAGAGGGGTTTCGCAACGTGTGGGTGCTCGACTCACTGGAGGAGATCGCGGCGGTGGAGGTCACCCGGACTCCTCTTTGGACGGACCGCCGCGCCGAGCATGGGCCGTTCGACGTCATCGGGGACATTCACGGCTGCTACGCCGAGCTCATCGCTCTGCTTGCTGAGCTCGGGTATGCAATTGCTGCGGACGGGGTCAGCGTCACGCCGCCAGAGGGGCGCCGCGCGGTGTTCGTGGGTGACTACGGCGACCGCGGGCCCGATACGCCCGCGGTCCTGCGGCTGGTCATAGCGATGGCGGCCGCCGGCACTGCGATCTGTCTGCCCGGGAACCACGACGTGAAGCTCGCAAGCAAGCTCAAAGGACGGGATGTCAAGGTCGCCCACGGGCTCGCGGAGACGCTCGAGCAGCTCGACGCGGAGAGCGATGAGTTTCGCGAGCAGGCCCGTGACTTTCTCGATCGGCTCGTCAGCCACGCGACCCTCGACGATGGAGCTCTCGTTGTCGCGCACGCCGGGATGAAGCAGGCCTACCAAGGCCGCTCGTCGGCGAGGGTCAGAGACTTCGCGCTCTACGGAGAAACAACAGGCGAGACCGACGAGCTCGGGCTGCCGGTTCGCGGTCAGTGGGCGGCCGACTATCGGGGTAGCGCGGTCGTCGTCTACGGCCACACTCCAGTGGCCGACCCCGAGTGGCTGAACAACACGATAAATATCGACACGGGCTGTGTATTCGGTGGCAAGCTCACGGCACTCCGGTGGCCCGAGCGGGAACTCGTGTGCGTCCCGGCCCAGCGCGTCTACTACGAGCCCGCTAAGCCGTTCCTCGCGCCCGATGAGATCGCTGCCGGGGAAGAGGAGCCTCGGCCGGCCCTGCTACTCGACATCGACGACGTTGCGGGCAAGCGGATCATTCAGACGAGGCTGACGCGCGCAGTCACGGTGCGCGAGGAGAACGCAGCCGCGGCCCTGGAGGTCATGAGCCGCTACTCGATGGACCCCAGGTGGATCGTCTACCTGCCTCCCGCAATGGCGCCGACCGCCACATCGTCCCGCCCAGACCTGCTTGAGCATCCCGCGAGCGCGTTTGCCGAATTCCGCTCCGAAGGGGTGCCCCAGGTCATCTGTGAGGAGAAGCACATGGGCTCGCGCGCGATCGTGATCGTCTGCCGCGACGCGGACATCGCCAGCGGACGCTTCGGTGTCGACAGCGGCGAGACCGGCGCGATCTACACCCGCACGGGCCGGCCGTTCCTCGCCGGTCAGACGGACACGGAGGAGGCCCTCGTCCGGGTTCGGGCAGCCGCTGACGCTGCCGGCCTGTGGAGAGAGCTCGACACGGACTGGCTCGTGCTCGACTGCGAGCTGATGCCCTGGTCTGCCAAGGCGATCGAGCTGATCAGGCGTCAGTACGCTGCCGTCGGAGCCGCCGCTCACGCCGGCTTGGCGGCCACCGTCGGGACGCTCGAAACGGCACAGAGCCGAGGCCTGGATGTCGCGCCGCTGCTCGAGAAGCAACGCGGCCGGATCGCGAACATCGACCACTACGTGGACGCCTACCGGCATTACGTGTGGCCCGTGAACGGCGTCACGGATCTGCGCCTGGCGCCGTTCCACATTCTGGCCGGGGAGACCGGGGTCTTCTCAGACCGCGATCATGGCTGGCACCTCGAGCGCTGCGATCGGCTCGTGGCCGCGGACCCCGGCTGGCTGCAAAGCACCGGTCGGCTTCTCCTCGACGTCACCGACGCCGAGCAGGAGGCGCGAGGCGTCGCATGGTGGGAGGAGCTCACGGCGAACGGTGGCGAGGGCATGGTCGTCAAGCCGATGAGCTTCGTCGCCAAAGGGCGCAAAGGCCTCGTCCAGCCGGGCATCAAGTGCCGAGGCCGCGAGTACCTGCGGATCATCTACGGACCCGAGTACACCGACCCCAACCAGATCGAGAGGCTCAGATCCCGAAACCTCGGTCGCAAGCGCTCACTCGCCGTCCGGGAGTTTGGCCTGGGCATTGAGGCGCTCGACCGGTTCGTCAGGCGCGAGCCGCTCTACCGGGTCCACGAATGCGTGTTCGGGGTGCTTGCGATGGAGAGTGAGCCCGTTGACCCGCGTCTGTAGACGGTACGTACCTCCCGTCGCTCCTGACTGCTCAACCGATGGCGATCGTCTCGCGTTGTTGCTTTCGCTCGTGTGTGAGCGTCAGTGTGTAGCTGCCTTTGCCGATGTGTTGGCGCGGGTTGAGCAGCAGTTGAGTGTGCTTGCCGGTGTCGATGGCTACGCCGGTGGCGTACACGATATGTCCGCGCGAGAGTGTCGCCACGACCCGCGTTTCGGTAGCCGTGAAGGTGATCGGAGAGCTGGTCAGCTTGGTTGTGCACTTCTGGACAGTCTTCCTGCGCTTGTGCTCGCCTGTTGTGACCGCGTGGCAGGTGACGAGCTCCACCTGCCCGGGGGGCCCCTGGATGCCATTGGTGCCGTCGGTCCCGTTTGTGCCGTCAGTCCCGTTTGTGCCGTCGGTCCCGTTGGTGCCGTCGATCCCGGCCTGGCCCGTGGCTCCGGTAGGTCCTGTAGCTCCAGTCGGACCGCTCGGCCCCGGGGGTCCGGCTGGGCCGCTCGACCCCGGGGGCCCCGAGTTGGCGGCGACACCAGTTCCGCTCAGTGCGATGGTGGCCTCGGCCGGCTCGTTGTCGGACAGCGCGATACTCGCCTTCATTTCGCCGGTCGTGGCCGGGGTGAAGCGCGCCGTGATCGTGCAGCTCTGCTCGAAGGCGAGTTTGCGCCCTGTGCAGGAGTTGGCTGTGATCGCGAAGTCGGCGGAGTCGGTGCCTTCGAGCGAGGCGGTGGCGATCGAGAGTGTTTGAGCGCCTATGTTGCTCACGACCAGCACGGCTACCGGCGATGGCTCGCCGACCGTCTCATCGCCGAATTCGCCCCCAACCACCGCCGCCTGCGCCGCCGAGTAGTACAGCTCTGCGCTCTGCTGGTAATTGAGGCCGCTGATCCCACCGGCGATCAGCACCTGCCCATCGGGCAACGCCGCCGCCACAGCGCCGGCACGGGCGCTCTGCAGCTCGGTTGCGCCTGCTTCGGGGAGCTCGGCGAAGGTTTCGCTGGTGGGGTCGAACAGTTCGGCCGACAATAATGGGCTGCCTTCGCGGTAGCCACCGGTGATCAACACCTGTCCGTCTGGCAGCGGCGCGGCCACAGCACCGACGCGGGGGGCGTGCAGCTCGGTGGCACCCGCAGCAGCGAGCGCGGTGAAGGTATCACCGGCTGGGTTGAAGATCTCCGCACTCTGCAACGGGTCGCCGCCGTTCTCGCCGCCGGCGATCAGCACTCGCCCATCAGGCAACGCAGCCGCCACAGCAAACCCACGGGCCGTTTGCAGCTCTGTGGCGCCCGACGAGGTGAGCGCTGTGAAGGTGTCGTCGGCCGGGTCGAAGAGTTCCGCGGTCTGCAAAAAGCCGTTTTCGTTGTTGCCGCCGGCAATCAACACCTGCCCATCCGGCAACGCGGCTGCCACAGCGCCATAGCGCGCGGCCTGCAGCTCGCTGCTGCCCGTAGCCGTGAGCGCTGTGAAGGTGTCGTCGGTGGGGTCGAACAGTTCGGCGCTTTGCAGGTCGCCTTCGTTCCAGCCGCCGGCGATCAACACTTGCCCATCGGGCAACAGGGCAGTCACAGCGCCTTCCCGTGCAGTTTGCAGCTCGGTTTCGCCCGATTCGGGGAGCGTGGCAAAGGTATCTGTGGCGGGACTGAACAGCTCAGCGCTGGGCAGGAGGCTTGTCTTGGTGGCGCCACCCGCAATCAGCACCTGTCCATCCGGCAACAATGCCGTCATCGCATCGAAACGCGCCGTCTGCAGCTCGGTGGCACCCGAGGCCGTCAGCGTGGTGAAGTACGGCGAGGACGCAGCCGCCCGCGCCGGGCCTACCCTACCCAGCACCCCAGCCAGGATTGCCGCAACGAACACCCCCCCGAGCACCCGCATTCGCGAGCGGGTGCGGGTGTGCGCAGATCTACGACTCGGACGCATCTCGCTTCTCCCAAGCTCCCATCACGACACCAGGCGCTGCCGCCATCAACACGCGTATTCGCAACCGAGACCCCCTGGGCGCATTCCTGGCTGGCATTAACTCGGCAAGTATTGCATAACGGATTGATGTCAAAATCATCGACGTTAGCGGGGATACGAGCGCCGCAGGTCGTCGACGTCGATGCCTGGGTGGGCGACAGGCAGCGTTCTGGATCGATTGTCGCGCCGCGCCAATCGGCTGCCTGAAGTGCTCGGGCTCGGAGGTTCGGCGACGTATTCGGCAGACGGACACGCTCGCTCTTGGCGGCCAGCAGGCGCCCGTCCGGCACCGAGACAGAGGGCTGCTGTCGTCCTGGGCAGTAGCGAGCTGGGTGCCCCCGAGACGCTCTGGGCCAGGGCTCTCGCGGGGAAGTACATCGCGGTCGGCCGAGCGCAGTGTGCTCGACTGTGATCTCTGGTACATTCCGCGAACGTTTTTCGGCAGTAATCGGCTCGGAGCTAGTCTTGGGGCATTACTTGGGGGGATCATCCTGATGATGAAGTTTCGGCGCAGCGGGGCGTTAGCGCACATCGTCCGACTGGGCACGCTGACGACGAGCCTCTTTATTCTCGTCACGCTGGCTACGGGCTCGTTCGCACTGGGGGCCGCCTCGTCGACGCCTGCGACGGTCCCAGCGAACCGTCAGGCGACCCAGAGCTCCACGTCCCCGGTGCCCCTGATCATCTTGCCGTCGAACAAGGCGTGCGTCGCTGGCGGCAAACTGACGGTTCAGTTCAACGGCGCTCCACACGGGCCGTGGGCGAAGGTGACTATTTACCTGAACGGCAAGCGCCTCACCACGCTTAGGTACCCGCATATCAAACGGCTTGTGACAGTCACCGGGCTTCCGCGAGGCAGTTTTATTATTGCAGTTACCGGTGTCACGCGCGCGGGGCGCGCACGCGCCGTCGACCGTCGTTATAAAGCATGTGCGGTGAAATCCGAAGGAAAAGAAAAAGCCGAACGCGAAGCCAAAGAAAGAGCCGAGCGGGAAGCCAAAGAAAAAGCCGAACGCGAAGCCAAGGAAAAAGCGGAACGCGAAGCCAAAGAAAGAGCCGAACGGGAAGCCAAGGAAAAAGCCGAACGCGAAGCCAAGGAAAAAGCCGAACGCGAAGCCAAAGAAAAGGCTGAACGCGAAGCCAAGGAAAAAGCGGAACGCGAAGCCAAAGAAAAAGAAGAAAAAGAAAAAACGCCGGCCGGGGTGGAGGCGGGGAGCTACTCGGGCACCGACACGCAGGGCTACCCGATGTCGTTCTACGTCTCGCGTGGCCAAAGCGCGGTGCAAAACGTCGTGGTCGGCACCACGGTGATGGGCTGCACACCGAGCAAGGGCTTCGACGATCACTTCGAAGTCGCCTCTATCGCGATCGACTCCGAAGGCGACTTCTCCAGCACGACGGAACAGGAAGGCGAGATCGAACACACGCCGGCCAAGTTCAAGTACACGATCAGCGGGCACCTATCGGGCACGGGCGCCAGCGGGAGCATCCGCGAGGACATCAGCTTCAGCAACGGCACCGAATACTCGTGCACGACGAACACGCTCGCGTGGTCGCTGACGCGCGAATCGGTGCAGACAGAAGCGAGCTTCCCGCCGGCTGCGGGCAGCTACTCGGGCACCGACCAGCAGGGCTACCCGATGACGTTCTATGTCTCGCCGGGTGGCGGGCAGGTGCAGAACGTCCACGTCGGCACGACGGTGATGGGCTGCGCGCCGAGTGAAGGATTCGACGATCACTTCGAAGTGGCGTCGGTCGTCGTCAACCCGGATGGCTCGTTCTCCAGCACGACCGAACAGGAAGGCGTGCTCAAAAATCTGCCGGCGAAATTCAAGTACACGCTCAGCGGGCAGTTCCACGGCACCGGGTCCGCCGGCGTGGTGCGGGTCGCGGGGACGCTGCGCGAGGACATCACCTACGACAACGGCTCGAAATTCGAGTGCACGACGAACGGCGAGGATTGGTCGCTGACGCGCGAATCGGCGCAGACAGAAGCGAGCTTCCCGCCGGCTGCGGGCAGCTACTCGGGCACCGACCAGCAGGGCTACCCGATGACGTTCGAAGTGACCTCGGGCGGGACCAAGCTCCAGAACGTGAGCATCCCCACCGTCGTCGTCGGTTGCGCGCCCGCGAAAGGAACCGATCTTGCGTTCGTGATCAAAGAAGCGACGATCGGATCCGATGGCTCGTTCACCGCGAAGGAAACGGAAAGCGCCACCGTGTTCGCCGTGACTGCCACCGTCACCTATGAATTCAGCGGCCAGTTCCACGGCCCCGGCAGCGGCGGCAAGGTAAGAGTCGCTGGCACGCTCCGGGAGACCGCCGTCGACGAAAGCGGCAAGACCTTCGAATGCACCTCGAACGGGCAGACGTGGGAAGCCACACACTCATAGCGGCGTAGCACGTCCCGGCGGCACCTGCCGCTGCGACGCGCGACCGCGCCCAGCGCCCGCAATATGATCGGACTCAGAGCTTGCGGGCGCGCACGGCGGTGCCGTAGGCGCAGATCTCCGTCCAGGTGGAGCCGAGCTCGGAGGTGTCGAAGCGGAACGCGAGGATTGCGTTGGCGCCCTTGGACTCCGCCTCCTCCACCAGCCGTTCGGTGGCGTGCTCGCGGCCGCCGGCCAGCATCTTCGTCATGCCCTTCAGCTCGCCCCCCACCAGCGACTTCAGCCCCGCGCCGATCTGCGAGCCGAGGTTGCGCGAGCGCACCGTCAGCCCGAACACCTCGCCCAGCACCTCCTCGATCTCATAGCCGGGAAGATCGTTCATCGTGGAGATGAGCACGCCCGACAAGCTATCAATCCCGCCGATGCGTGTTCACGGCGGCGCATGCGCCGCCGTGCCCGCCGCGCATGCGCGGCGGGGGGGCGGCCACATGTGGCCGCCCCAGCAGGGCCGCATGCGGCCCTGCGCTGGGCGAAACGGGGATGCTCGCCAAAGGCGTGTCTCCCGGCTTCGGTCCGCACATGTGCGGGGTCGAACAACAGCATCATCCCGCGTCGAGGTCATGCAGACGCGCCTTGGACATCGTCACCCGCGCGCCGCTGAACGGCACACCCTCGGCCTCCAGTAAGCGGCGCTGGCGCTCGCCCTTGGCGAGCGAGCCATCCGCGCGCACCACGCGGTGCCACGGTACCTCGCGCGCGTCGGTGCGACTCAACACCCAGCCCGCCACCCGCGGCGCGCCGGGTGAGATGTCGCCGTAGGTGCGCACCCAGCCGCACGGGATCGCGCGTACGCGCGCGAGGATCGCCTGCTCGCGTGTGTCCTCGCCGCGCGGTTGTGCCATGGCCGGCATGGTGGCGCATGGTTGGTCCGCACGGCGGCGTGGGCAGGCCCGGCGCTCGGCAGGCCCATGAGCTCCGCGCTGGGCACGCTGGCGGATCTCAGGTCTCGACACTGAAGAAGTCACATTCGTCTGGGGGAAGGCAGGCTTGAGCGGTTGAATCGGGCGCACCAGGGTCGCGACCTGCTCACACGACGGGCGGGGGCGTCCCGTCGATGCTGGCGGGGAGCGCCGGATCCCACTTGCACACCTGGCAGGCATGACGGAACGCCGAGCGCGCGAAGTCCAGCGCATCCGCACGCGGGCTCGGGCTGGAGCGCAGCGCATCGCAGTCGAGGATGTACTCGCCGAGCGTCTCCTCCCAGCGCGCGGCGGCGGGCGAGAGCGTGGCGGAGGCGAACCCGTCCGGCGCAGGGTGCGCGTAGGCGTAGAAGGCCGCTTTGGCGTAGCGCGCATCGCCGGGCCACCAGCCGACCGCGACCTCCTGGGCGTTCATCGCGTTGCGCATGATGAAGTCCTCCGAGGGGGGATCGGCGGGCAGGCCGGAGAAGAGGTTGACCGCGAGGTCGAACGAGCCCCACCACGCGTTGACCGGCGTGGAGCGCCCGCGATAGGGCGCGCGGAAGGCGGCGAGCACGAGTGCGGCGTGGGTAGCGGCGGCGAAGTAGGAGGCGACCTGGGCGGGGTCGTAGCTGTGGTGCTCGTCGTCCTCGTCGAGCGGCGCGCTCCATGCCACCTCCTGCGGAGTGGGGTCGATCCTGACCTCGCCCGCCAGCTCGCCGACGGCCCGCAGCAGCTCGCGCGTGACCTCCCCCACGGGCCGGTGCGGGGTGAGCGGGATGCGCCGTACGCCTCCGCCGCTGTGCTCTGCGAGCGCCTCGTGCGTACGCAGGTCGAGCGCCACCACCAGCGCCCCCGAGCCGTCGGGCGTCGGCAGCGGGGCGGTTTCCCAGCCGCGGGCGCTCAGACGCAGGGCCGCGTGCTGGAGCTGTGGCTCGGGCGGGGCGAGCGCCACCGCGAGCTTGCCGAGGACCTGGGTGTGCGCATGCAGCGTGTCGCAGGTCGCGCTCCACTCCTCGTAGGACACTGTGGGCCACCCATACGACATCGCCCTACGCTATCAACCGGCCGCGCGCTGGAAGGCTGTCCGCGACGGCTTGCCCCGCCGCGACGGGCTGCCAGCTCAGTGGTCGGGTCGCCGCGGCCGGCGTGTTGCCCAGCGCCCACGCCGGGTGCCGAGCAGCCGCAACGCTCGCCCGCGGCGGCGCTGCTCGTCGCGCGCCAGCTCGCGGTCTTCGCTGTAGCCGACTTCGAGGAACACGAGCAATACCGCGCCGGCCACGCCGGCGGCGACCAGCACGATCGTGAGAACCTGGCCGGTCACTCCGCCGACGAGGGCCGCGCACGCGCCCCCGGCGAGGACGAGTGCCAGGGCGAGCCCAAACGCGAGGAGGCGTCCGCGGGGAGTCACAATCCCAAAGGTACCCCTCCGAGCGAGCCTCCCGTCCCAAGTGCCGAGTAGCTTCGGTGCGATCCGAAAAATCAAGTGGCCCCAGCAGCCGGCAGGTGGCGGGCGACGCGGTAGACGAGGAGGTGAGTCCGATGCAGGGACCGACAGACGAGTGGGGGCGCGGCAGCGATCTGTGGATGGTCGAGCGAGCGGTCGTCCTGCAGGTTCTCAGGGACGATCGCGGAGGGCGCTGGGCGCGCGCGGAGTTGGCCCGGGAAATCTCCGATTTCGAGCCGGCCGTGCTCGACGAGGCGCTCTCGCGCTTGGAGCGCGACGGTGTGCTGCACCGGGAGGAGAGCGCGGTGTGGGCATCCCGCGCCGCGCGGCGGCTGGACGAGCTCGAGCTGATCAGTATCTGAGCCCCCCGAGTGGGGGCTTACCGCTTGCCACCGCGGCGGTGCTCGACGCCACCGTCGTCCGCGATCAAGATGTCGCTCACGAGGCTCGGCGCGAACAGCCCGTGCTCGACCACACCGGGGGTGGCCGACAGCCGGGCGGCGAGTCGCGCCGGGTCCTCGATCGCTCCGAGATAGTCGGCGATCAGGTTGCCGTCCGGGCTGAGGGGCACTTTGCGCAGCCTCGCCGGGGCGATAGCCGCGAGCGTGGTGTGCGGGGCGAAGTGCAGTATCTCCACGGGCACCGGCGAGCTGAGCTCGGCGACGGCCTTCTCGGCGGAGGCGATCACCACGAAGCGTCGTGCCGCGGCGGCGACGATCTTCTCGCGCGTGTGCGCCGCTCCCCCACCCTTGATCAGCCAGCCCCGCGGATCGATCTGGTCGGCGCCGTCGATCGCGATGTCGAGCTCGCCCAGCTCGTCGAGCTCGACGATCTCCAGATCGAGCGCTCGGGCGGCGCGGGCGGTGGCGGGGGAGGTGGCGACGCATCGCAACCCCGTCAGCCCGCTTGCGGCGAGCGCCGGCAGCAGGTGGGCGACGGTCGATCCCGTCCCCAGCCCGACGCGCGAGCCGGGAAGCACCAGCTCCGCGGCGGCCTCGGCGGCGGCGCGCTTGTGGCGCCTGGTGGCGCTCTGCTCGATGGTGCCCTGCTCGGCCGGCTCGACCGGCGGATTGCGCGGGGGTGTCATGGTGGGGCGACCTTACAGCGCCGGGCGCAACGAGCTGCTCAGGAACCCGCGGCAAGCGCCCCGGCGTCGGGCTCGGTGGCCGCGGCCGCGGAGGCGCTGGCGGGCGGCGCATCGCCGCGCAGGAAGCGCCACACCGATAGGCAGGCGAGCACCGTCATGATGGCTGCGCTCGACAGGCACCACTCGCAGTACTCGTGCAGCGAGAACGCCTCACGCGAGGTCAGGTAGGCGGAGAAGCCGAAGCCGATCAGCACGAACGCCATCGTGGCGAAGCGCGTCTCTTCGCGCTGGGGCACCAGCAGCGAGCCGAGGATCGTCACGTAGCCGATCAGGCCGATCAGCGCGACCGGGACGCCGGCGAGCTTCGCGTAGATCGAGGTCTGCACTTTCAGGCAGGTGTTGTGCGTGGTGCTGCACAGCGGTGGGACGCCGGAGTAGTGGACGTAGGTCAGGTAGCTCGCGACCCCCAGCCCGATCGTGGCGAGCACGATCATCGTGATGCGGAGGGCGCGATCGCTCATGGCCGATCGGGGATGCCGGAGGCGGGGGGAGGGGGGAGGGTCTGTTTGGTCATCGCCATCGCCGCACGCCTCCTATGAAAGCAACTTGTTGATCGCCGATTCGAAACTCGAGGGTTCTTCGAGGTTGGGGTTTTCGAGCTTTTCCATGTGCCCGCCGCTCTTGCCGATCAGGAAGGACGGGGTGCCGGTGAAGCCCTCGGCGTTGGCGGTCTGCGCATCGTGCGTGACCTGTTCGGCGTACGCTGGGTCGTTGCGCGCGGCGCTCCAGTCGGGGAGATTGAGGCCCGGCACCTGCTCCGCGAGATTCTGGAAGTAGCTTTCGGTGGCGTAGCCGCTGTCCTCCTGGCCCTGCTCGTGGTAGAAGAGCTCGATGAAGTACCACGCGAGGTTCTGCTTGCCGGCGGCGTACGCCGCGACCTGCTGATCGCGGAATGTTTCCTGTTCGCGGGTGGCGGTCTCCAGCGAGTTGTATTCGATCTTGACCTTGCCGGCGCGCACGTACTTCTGGATCACCTTGGGCAGCGCGCCGAGCGTGAACTCCCTGCAGATCGGGCACTCCAGGTCGCCGAAGTACTGCAGCGTCACGGGCGCGTTGGGGTTGCCGAGGACGTTGCCCGACTGGGGGATGCCGCCGAGGGTCGACTTGACCAGGGCGACGGTAGAGTTCTTCTTGCTGCCGGTGGCCAACCCGCTCCCCCCGCTGCTTCCGCCGCCGCTGGTGGCGAGCACGACCACGACGATGATCACCACCACCACGCCGATCACGCCGCCGAGCTGGATCATGCGTTTGCGCTGCGCCGACTGGGCGGCGGCGGCCTCCATGGCTTTGCGTTCGGTGCGCGCCTGCTCGCGGCGCTCCTTGCGTGTGAGGTCGGGATCGCTGCCCGATGCGGGAGTCATGGGAGCAACTTTTACCGGTTCTGGATCAAGTTTGCTTAAGGCGTTGCCCTGGCGCGCCTAAAGCTATCTCGCGGGCGGCGCCGCCGGAGATCCCACGCAGCTCGCCGCGCGATTTGGGGCGAGGCTCGCCCGCCCGATCGAGTGGGGCCCGGTCGACGGCTCGACCCGGCCGGCGTGTCGTGGCGTGGATCGCCACACTATGGAGTTGGAAACACCCCGCCTCCGTAGCTCAGCTGGATAGAGCATCGGACTTCTAATCCGAGGGTCGCAGGTTCGAGTCCTGCCGGGGGCTTCCGCAATCATCTGCAACTACAACAAACCAACCATACCAGGGCGGAGGACACGGCCTTAGATTTCCCTACAGATTTCCCCAGCGGGCGCGGTGGGGGTGTGGAGCCCTCAGAGCGTTGTTCAGGACAGGCTCGCCCCGGGCGAGACAGCTGCTTCGGCGAGGATCGCCGTTCGGTCGAACGTCTCGCAGGCCCATTTGGGTTGAGCGCGCCGTGCCGCGCGACTTGTACCTGGCGCATGACCTGGATGTGGCGCGGTAGCGGCTCCTGACACTCAGAGCCCGCCGGACGCCGGCGTGCGCGGACTTGATCGTCGCGCGACGGGGCGATCGGGCGGTGCGCTAATTCGTTGGCCGGTTGGAGCCCTTTGGGGTCTATATCCGTATATGCAGCGATCGACGACAACGCAGCCGCTTGCGCTGGGGGAGGATCGGCTTCTTCGCCCGGAGCAGGCGGCCTGGTATCTGAACGTCAAGACGAGCTGGGTCTACGAGGCTGTGAGGACGGGTCGCCTGCCCTGCCACCGGGTCGGCAGGCACATTCGCTTCTCGCGCCCGCTGCTCGACGAGTGGCTCGCTGAGCAGCCGCGGCAGTAGCAGAGCCCGTCCTGGTCGAGTGGTGGCTGGGGGGGTGATCACCCCCGTCGTGGGGGCCATGCCCGCGCCATTTTTGCACGCCCTGATGGGCGTGCGGGCGCCTTGGGCATCGGCCCCACACGGGGTGGGGCCCTTGCGAAAGGGACGGCCATGTCTCAAGCGGTTGCGGTCGCATCACCTGTCGAGGGTGGCAAGGGCGGCAAGCTGTTCGGTGGAGCGCTCACCGATGAAGCGCTCGATTCCTCGCGCAGTGTGCTCGGCACGACTCAGTTCGGGCAGACACGCGGTCTGCAGCAGTTCTACACGCCGCCGGAGGCGGCCGAGTTCATCAAGCTGGCGATCGACCCGTTGGGTCGTGTGCCCGTGCTCGATCCGACCGCGGGCAACGGTGCGCTGCTTGCGCCGTGGCCTAAGGACCAGCGCTTCGGTGTGGAGATCGATGGCGACCAGGCGCAAGCCGGGGACTATCACGCGATCACCGGGGATGTGCAGCGAGTCTTCCCGATGCTGCGCAAGCTCGGAGTCCAGTTCCCGCAGATCGTCGCCAACCCGCCGTTCGGGCTGAACTGGACCGACGGCGCCGGCCGGGCGGAGAACAGCACTGTCGCGGTGTGGCGCATGAGTCTCGCGCTGCTCGCTGCAGACGGTATCGGCGTGTTCATCTGCGGGCGCGACCGCTTCCGCCGCGAGGTGCTCTGTCGCGATGACGCGGGGGGCGTGTTCGCCACGGTGGAGTGCGAGAACCTGTTCGATGGCACGACCCTGCCGTGTGTGATCGCGTTCTTCGTCGGCCCGGAGGACCGCAGCGACGACGGTGGTCTGCTCGTGGAGGCCGAGGCGTGCAGGGAAGAACTCGCTGAGCGGGCGCTCAGCCATGAAATCAAGCGGGCGCTGCGCGATGTCGGCCACTACTACGCCGGTGCGTTCGCTCACCCGCAGGCCGGGCCGTGGGAGCCGTGGCGACTCGTCGCAAAGGAGCTTGAGCGCCGCCGCCGCGAGGAAGCAAGCCAGCGGCCCACCTACTCCGTCGAACTGCGCTCTCGCGAGCGCCTGTCGATCCGGCCGGGGCCGTTCGTCCGCCAAGCGCTCGCTAAGGCCGGGCGGTTGAAGCTCGTCGAGACGCTGCACAACCAGCCGGTTGGGCATTTCGCGCTCAATGCGCTGGACTGGCGTCTGCTCGGCGAGCTTGAGCAGGAGTGCGACCTGACGATCGCGCCGGCCGTGCGCGACGCGGTGGCGCAGGTCGCCTCGGCGGCCGAGCGGGAGGTGGTCCCGCTGTATGAGGTTCGCCCGCAGATGCGCCTCGGCTATCTCACCGACCTGGACTCTATCCGTTGCACCCGCTCGGACCCCGAGCGCGGCTTTCAGGAGGGTGAGCGCTACTCACTGCGCACCGACTCGCGGATCAACGTCAAAAGCGGTGAGAAGGTCACGCGCAACAAGCAGGGCGAGCCGGTCGTGCGCAAGTACGAGGAGGAGGCGAAGGTGCTCGTCATTACGATCGCCGACAAGGAGTTCTGCGAGTCCACCGAGGACATCCAGTACCTGCTCGATCACTTCGAGGTTCCCAACCCCGGTGACATCGCTACCCGTTTCCCCGAGGAGGTAGAGCGTCAGCGACAGCTCCTCGATGAGATCGCTGCTGAGGGCCGCGCCAGCGGCAAGGACCGCGCGTTCGCATGGAAGGGCTTCCAGCGCGAGGACCTGGCGCGCGCCCTGACCAAGACGCGCGACGGCGGCGGGTTCATCTTGAGCTGGGAGCAGGGCGGCGGCAAGACGCTCGGCGCTGCTGGCTATGCGCTGGGTGCCGTGCGCAACGGCGCTCGCAACCAAGTCCTGTTCATCGTCCCACAGGATCTGATCCCGCAGTACCGCCAGGACATCTCTGAGAAGCTCGGGATTACTGTCGAGCACATCACCACGCCGTCCCAGGCACGGCGCGTGGCAAAGCACCTGCGGGCAGGCGGCGAGGGCTGGTACATCACCCACTACGAGGTGCTCTCGCTGCTCGGCGTCAAGAACGAGCCATTGCCCGTCCAAGACGTGCCGGTCAACGAAGCCGCGGGCGAGCGCGTCGTGCTCGACTCCACCGAATTCTGTCCGGCGTGCCGCGCCTCGCGCGATGGCGGCTGGCAGAAGGACAGCCCGTTCGTTTGCTCAGCGGTACACCACGAGGAGGTCGGAGGCGAAGTTCGTAGTCGGACGTGCGGCTACGTCCACAAGAGCCTGCGTGTCAAGAGCGCAGCGCACTATCTCGCCGGGGCGTTCCGCGACGGGGTGATCTGCATCGACGAGGGCACCCTCATCAAGGGTGATAGCTCAGCGCGCAGCAAGGCGATCCGTGGCCTGCAGGCCCGCAACAAGCTGCTGGCCACCGGCACGCCGATCTCCAACTATGTCAACCAAATCTTCTGGTTGATGTGGTGGTGCCTGGGGGATTCCAGCCTGCGGTTCCCCTACAGCTACGACGGCGGGCTCCCGGCGTTCGAGGCCGACTTCTGTGTCATCGAGTACACCTACGGTCGCCGCGGCTCGGCCACCGCGCACCGCCGCGAGAAGCGCCGTGTGCTTCCGCAGATCACGAACGTCAGCCGCTTCTGGCGTCTCTCTGCGGCAGCGATGATCCGGCGCCGCAAGCGGGACTTCAGCGAGCCGATCGTCCCCTGCACGATGAAGACTGTCTACGTGCCGATGGGCGTCGCCCAGCGCGAGCTCTACGAGCACTGGCTCAGCAAGGCCACGTTCGCCAGGTTTTTCACCTGGAAGTACCCCGACCACGCGCTCGTGCAGAGCGGGCAGATCGAGCGGTTCGCTGCCGCCTGTGGCCAGCTCACCAAGCTCGAGTACGCCACCACCGTCCCGGAGGCGGCGACTGACCGCGGCTGGCCGGGCCTTGCCGGGTTGGAGCACTCCAACTGGACGCCGAAGAACATGAAGACGCTGGAGCTGATCCTCCAGCACGTCCAGGCAGGCGAGAAGATCCTCGTCGGCTCCGACCTGATCGAGACCGGCCGCTGGCTCTGCGACCGCCTGAAGGAAAAGGGCGTGCGCGCCGGGCACATCGTCGAGGAACGCGACGGCAAGGCCGCCACAGTGAACCCCCGCAAGCGCGCGGTCGTGATGCGCGACTTCCGCCACGGCAGCCTCCAAGTCCTGCTCTGCGGCATCCCCGCCATCAGGCTCGGCCACAACCTCGACACCGCGTCGGTCGTCCTCGTCGACGGGCTGGTCTTCAGCTATGAGATGTTCGACCAGTTCATCGCCCGCGCCCACAGGTTGAGCAGCAAAAAGCCCGTCACTGTCTACGTGATGCTCACCAAGGGCAGCCTGGACGAGAAGAAGTGGGCGCTGCTCTCAGCCAAGGCCGCGGCCGCGGACCTCGCGCTCGACGGGCAGCTCATGGACGAGCGCGAGGAGCCCATCTCGCTGGAGCAGGTGCTCAAGGAACTCCAGGCCAAGGGCGTACCCGTCACCGGCGATGAGATCGCGGAGGCAGAGCTGCACGCCGCGTGGGAGACGGCCTCGAAGGTGATTCCGTTCGTGCCGTGCCGCAAGCCGATGGTGCCGATCCCGACGCTCGGCGAAACAGAGCAACTTGAGCTGTTCGCGGCGTAGACGGGCTCGGTTGCTGTACTACCGGAGGCGCGTCACATGCCCCAGCTGTGACAAGTCCGGAGTCTTTTCGACGAGTCCCCGAGCATAGACAACACCTGTGTGCGCGTCGACTATCAGCGTCAGGACCCGACCTTCCGCGCCGGGAAACCCGTGGGGACGGGCCCTCTTCACGAAATGACCCCGCATTGCGAGGAGATCAACGAGACGATTCGGGCCTCCCTCCTCGCTCGTAAGTTCGGTTTGTGCTTTCTGGATTATCGGCAACTGGGGGGCCTCCGGGGAACGCGGTTCGGGCTCATCAAAGACCCGGTCGGCGATTGCGTGTCGGCCGGTAGCCTCAACGATATCCTTGGGATGCCGTGCCCCGTAGGACCTGGCCACGCGAAGCGCGATGTGTAGAAGACGTTTGTGCGAGAGCACTGGACGTGCCGCACGCGGCGTGGTCCTCGTCCTCGGCGCAGCACGCGACTTTAGGGTAGAAGGAAATGTGACGGTGAAGTGTCCCACTATGGTCGTTCCGCTCGCAAGTGGCGTCGGCAAGCCCTGGGGATACGCCCATTCCCTTGGCCGTGCGACGACGCCCTCGACGCAACCAGGCCCGATACCGGCGCATGGTTTTTTGTATGGTTCGCTTCGGCAGGGATAGGCGCTTTCACAGGGCGGTGCGTGAGGAACTGCGTAGATCGCGCCAAGGTAGTCGCCGCCGGGACACCAATGCCTGGTGTGGGACTTTGCAGGCGTCAGAGCGAGCGCCACCTCTCCGCCTGGCTGTGGGTAGCCGTAGTCGGTGCGCTGCATGTCGCTTGACGTCGCGCAGGGCGGTGGCGAAGTTCGCGTGTACTTCTTGTAAGGCTTCAACACGATCACCGCGTAGTAATAGCCGCCTTCGGGAAGGGTCGGCGCGTGGAACGTGATGTGCATGTTTTGGCGAGTCGTAACCTTGCGCTGCACCTGTACGGACACCGTTTCGGCAGCTACGGCCGCGCCCACGAAGATCAGGGCAATCACGCTGACGGTCAGGACTCCGAATGATCGACGCAACTCGATACGGAAAGCTAGCAGGATCTGTATGACGGAGATTGCCAGTACACGCCGAGGACGTTGATAGGGGGCGTAAGCGAGATCCTCTCGCACATCCAAGCGCTAGCGAGCGTGGTGGCGGTGACGGCTGAATGTGCTCGTCACTGTGGCCTCGCGGTCGAGCTTCGCGCTGACGCGGATCAGCGCGTGCGCTGCTGTCCGTGGCCCGAGCTTGAACGTCACCGTCAGGTGCCCGTGCTTGAGGACGCCCCTCTTGGCAGCGCAGGCGACGACTCTGCCCTTCAGCCTGCCGGTGAAGCGCACGCGGACCAGTCCGCTTGCTGGGCCGGCCACATGCACGATCAGCTTGCGCCCGCGCAGCGTCTCCGTGACATGGATCTTCGGCGTGGTCGTGGTGCCTTGGCCCGAGCCCGAACCTCCCGACTTTGAGGGCGCCACGACGACGTTAGCTCGTGCGGCGTTGGCCGGGCTCGCGTTACCTGCCGCGTTGCTCAACCATACCGCGATGCTCCAGCTCCCCGGGCCGGGAACGGTCACGGTCGCCGGGCCGGCTGCAGGCGCCGCGGCGGGAGCGCTGCACGAGCCCGATCCGCTTGCGGGACACACTTGGTAGAACGCGCCGGTGATCGGCGCGACCTGGCCCTGTGGGTCATTCCATGTGACTGTGAACGTCGAGCCGCCTGCCTGTGTCGGGGTCGCCGACAAGCCAACGGGCGCCGCTGGCGCGCTGTTATCCACGGTGATTTCCTCCGGGGCGACGTTCGACTGGTTCCCGGCGGCATCCGTTGCAACGAGCGTCAGCGTGTGCTTGCCGTCAGATAGCTGTGTCGTCGGCAGCGTGAGCGTCTGCGTGCCCGTCGATGACGGGCACGGCTGCGCGAACGTGAAGTTACATGGCGACGTGTAGGTCTCCATCGGCTGTCCGTCCACCGACAGGGTGATGCTCGCAACGCCGCCGCCGACATCCTGGGCGGCGACAGCGACGCTTTCTGTGCCCTTATGAAACCCGTCCGCTGCGCCCGATCCCCACAGTGCGCCCGAGGGCGCACTCAGCGTCGGCGGCGTCGCATCGGAGAGCGTCACCGTCGCACCGTACATAGCCGCCCAAACGGCGTGCTGCGTCGCGCCGGTGACACATTCCTCTCCTGTAGGTGCTTGACACACAATGCCGAGTGACAGTTCGTGCGCAGAGAGGCCCGTGATCCTCGCTGGTTCGCCTCCCATGCCCGGCGGACCCCCTACAGAGCAAGTCTCTCCATTTTCGACGGTATCCAGGCAGGTTTCGCCCGGCACAATGCTCCCGTCGGCCCGCAGCGCCGGGGACCAAGAGTTCTTGGGATCGAGGGAGTGGCCGATATAGCGTTCGTAGGTTATCCCCGTAATCGTGGTGCCTGCCGGAGCAGCGAACGTCCAGCCCGCACTCGTGCCAGGCATTGCGCCACTCGACAGACCGAGCGCGTCGGTCGTCGAGAGCCCGCCTTCCTGATCGGCCTTGCCACCTGAGCCTCCCACCCGATACGGACAGTTGACATGCTCGGCATACTGGGAGGGCTGGGCCGGATCGTTCGTAGCCCACGTCCACGAGTTATTGGCCGCTTCCGGCGCCAAGTTGCACGCGCCGACCTGATAGCTCCCCGTCGCAAGCGCCGGGGTTGCCGGCGCCGAGGCGATTACGCCGAGCAGGACGGCGATCGACACGGCCCATGTTCTCATCGTCCGTGCCGCGCCTTCCTGAGCGTGCTCGACGAGCCCGGAATACGAAGCGTCGTCCACGGGCTCGCCCGTTCAATGTCGTAGGGGTCGATGTAGCGCACCGATATCTCTGCAACGCCGGAGGTCGGGACCGTCAGACTCGTGAAGGAGCCGTACAGCGTTCGCAAGATGCGAGGCCGGCTGGAGTGCCCGCGGCGGCCGAGGTAGCGTACCTGCGCTTCGGCTTCCGTGGGGCGGCCGATCAGCGAGAGCACGCGCCGGTGCTTGACTCGTCTGAGGCGTGCTCGTGGGCGGGCGAAGGGTTGGGTGAGCGTCATCGCCATCAATGGTGCCACCTGCTGCGGAGACGATCCCGTCGTCGAGGAGGTCTGTGCGCCCGGCTCGGCCGCTTCACCCGCGGCGACGATGGTGCCGAGGCCCGCGTTGCGGAAGGTCTGCGCGATGTCAAGGACACCATTGTCGGCTCCGGTCAAGTCAGCCTCGCCAGCTTCCACCGAGAGGCTTGCCTGGTAGGCGTAGAGCGCCGCGAGGGCCGTTGCGGCAATATCCGAAGAGTCGCTCGTGCCCTGCCAGTAGTTGTAGTCGGGTTCACCTGTCGTAGGGTTGGCACCGTCTAGGTCGCAGCCGGGCGCTAACAGCCGCAGCCCTTCTCCGCGGTTGCTGAAGGAGCAGAAGCCACCGCCCTGCGTGTCTGTCGCACCGACAGACAACACGCCGGGGTAAGCCGCGGGATATTCGACGGGGCCTCCGTCGTCGTTTCCCGCTGCCGCGACTACTGCGATTCCGTAGTTAGTGGCGCGTTCCACAGCGTTCCCTACGAGTTCAGTGGCTTCCGCTGAGCGCCCTTCGGACGTGCCGAGCGAGAGGTTGATTACGCGTATGTTGTACTTGTGCCGCAGTTCGAGACATTCTGTGATGCCTGATGCGTAGGCGCTGTAGGGGAATGTCGTCTGGCCTGGCTCGAGAATGCGTACCGAGACGATTTGGATTGCGTGTGGAGCCGTGCCGACCATGCCCCAGCCATTCGCGGGCGCCCCGGCCATCATGGCGAGCACGGTCCCGTGCAGCGTAGGCGACACGTCCCCGCCCGAGCCGCCGTCGAGCGCCGTTCGTTCTACGACGACGCCTTCGGTGTCGGGGTTTGGATTCACCCCCGTATCGACAAGACACATGCTGGCGAGCTGGGCCGGCGCTGGGGCGTAGGGGAGAAAGGCGCCGTTGTCGGCAACGGCCTGTGCGGTGATCGCGGTCTCGGCTCTTGCTACCGTCGGCAACAGCAGCATCAGCGGGAGAAGCGCCGCGACGATGCACATCCAGCGCGAGAGCATCCCTGATGCTCGCCGATCGGGTTCAGCGCGTGCTGACATCCACCTTCCGACTCTCGCCGCTGTCGAAGGGGAATCCGGCCTGTCCACTGAACACCCGCGCTCTGAATGGGAACCTGCCGATGCCGCCCTCGAACTTGTATTCGGCTTCGAAGAACCCTCGCGAGTCGGTCTGTGGAGTGCGGAATGGCTCCCACCGCCCGCGGTAGTGCACCAGCAGTTCGACGTGTACGCCTCGCGCGGGGATTGGGCCGAGCACTCTGCCGCTGAGTGTGATCGTCCCTTCAGAGTCGGTCCTACGCGGAGTCACCTCCAGCGTCACACCGGCGCTGACGGTCTCGGCGATTGTGGTGCTGGCTGCGTAGCTCGTATCGGTTGAGAACGCGCGGTAGGCAACCTCGATGATCCTCGTGGGACCGTCGGAGACCGTGGCGAGGAAGGTTCCATCGGGGCCGGTGTGCGCGTATGCGATCACGCTTGGGTTCGGCGAGCCGTTGATCTGCTGGAGCACGTCGAGCGTCGCGTCGGCGATGGGTTGGCCCTCGCCGTTGAGCAGGCGGCCGGTTACTCGCAGCGCGCTGTGTGCGTAGGTACGGGTAATCCTGTGCCTGAGCCCGAGAGTGATCTGCGCGGTCCGGCTCGCTGGTGTGCCGTTGGGTACCCCGGGCGTCGTAGTGCCGGGCGGTGGCGGGGGCGGGCTGCTGCTCGTGGTTGTGCCAGGGCCGGGCTGCACCCCGCGTGAATTGTTTGATGGTTGCTTTGTCGAGATGCTGCCGTCGTAGACGACTGCCGAGTTGCCCGCTGCGTCCTGCACGAGTACCTTCAAGGTGTGCTGGCCGTTGGGCAGGCTGGCGGTGTTGATCGGGAGGGCGACCGACTCGCTCGTGGGGCATGGTTGGCTGTAGTCGAACATCAGGGCGCTGCCGCTGCTACCCACAGGCACGCACTTTCCGCTGTTGTTGTTGGGTGTGCCGGAGTAGCTGGTTTTGCCGTCTACCTGGACGATGACGAGGTATACGCCGGGGCCTGGATCGGTGGCGGTGAGCGTCAGTTCGGCGGTGCCTTCGGCGTTAGGGCTCAGCAGCGTCCCGCCGATTCCGCTGCCGGTGGGTGTCGCTTCGTTTGCAAGCAGGAAGTTCGCCCAGTGTACTTCGACGTCGGACCATGCGCCGTCGCTTTCCCCGGAGTCGCACGAGTATCCAGGTGTTCCGCCGCAGCCAGCGCCGATGTAGAAATCCCCGCCGGTATCAGAGGGCAAAGAGATGACGGTTGAGAAGCCGTAGCTGCCCAGGGAGCAGGGGCCGTCCGCCTCGGCGCACTGATAAATGACATCACCGGGGTACACGAATTCCGGGGCGTACGCCTCCACCGTCGCAGAGGCGCCAGTTCCGCTCCCACCTGCGTAGCCACTGGCGTCGACAGAGCCGCCTATGAGCCTGGAGCCTGCCGGCGGCTGGTATCTGAGGTTCTCGCCGTTGCCGTTCGCCTCGGCCGCGTCCGAGCTGAGGAGACCAAACATTGGGCACCTCGCGCTGCCGACCGACCCGTAGCCAGGGGCACCGCTGGCGAACTGCGACCAGCCTTCGCTCGGCGCCGCCGACTTGTTCGGGTTCAAACAGGAGTCCATGATCCAGTTTCCTGCCTGTGCGCTGCTTGCCACCAGCCACCCGCTGGCCAATACGAGCGTCAACGTCACCGCGAGCGCCAGCGCGGGGCGGCCGACTCTTTTTGTCTGCCTGTTCGTCATTGTGTTCATTCCCGTGTCCGGGCCCCTGGTTGTGGGGCTTCGGGGTCTATGACCCCAACTACGGCGAACCGGCCAACGAATTTCCTCGCGGGGCTCATGGGCCGAACGGTCCGCCGCCGCGCTGGTCTTCATGGGCTGCTGCCACATGGGCTGGCGCAGCCGGGTTGCTGGTCCTCCCGGTGGGTACGCCGAGATAGGCAAAGCCGCCCGGTTCACGCTGGGCGACCGCGCTCGCGGTAGTGCTCGCCGGGCGGGGCGTCACGCTGGGCGTACGGTGGGCGCTAGTGCGTGGACGACGCGCGGAGGCTGTGGTATGCACGGTTCGACGAGCGTTCGTGCGGGGAGACGGCCTTGAGGGCGGAGCGCTCACCGCTCGCGGAATCGGCGCTGGGGGTGGATGCGCCACTGCTGCGCTGCGCGTGGCGGGGTGGTGGTTGGCCGGGGGATTCGGGTTGATGACGTGCGTGGCGACCGCTCCGCCGGCCAAGACGCCGAGGGTGAGGACGCCAGCGGCGATCTTTGCGCTGAGGCCACCGCCGGCCAGCATGGCGGCGGCCCGTTCGCGTACTCCACTCTGGCCGACCGCCGGGGTGTCGATCCCGAGGCGGTGCAGTAGCAGCCTGGCTCGTACGGTGAGCCTGGTGAGCCAGCCGAGATGACCGACCATGATGGGTGGCAGCAGCGCGGCGGCCTGGTCACGGAAGCCACGCCGCAGCCGTTTAGCGTTGGTTTTGTGCTCCAGCCGGCAGTGGGCGCAGCTTTCAAGATGGGCGAACGCTCGCTCGGCCAGCTCCTCGCTCGCGCTCTGGCCGTTTTGCAGCGCCTCGATCGTCTGCGCCCGGTAGCCGCATAGCCGGCCGGTGTCGTAGAGCAGCTGGAAATGCTCCCGCTTGCGCTCGCACGCTCGCGTGAGGTTGCGTGCTTCGTTGAGTGGGATTTCCAGTGCTGTGGCGATGGCTCGGTAGGAGAGGCCCTCGACAAGCCAGCCAAAGACGGGACGCTCGCCCTCGGTGAGTTCGGTCAGGAACTCTTTTGCGATCAGGCGATCCTCGTGCGCGAGCACGGCGGGTTCGGGCGCGCTCTGCCGTCCGTGGGTCTCGGCCACGAGACGTAGACTGGGCGCGTTGCGGGCGATGATGCGCGTGTGGCGGCGCTCGTTGCGGTGAAGCTGCAGCGCGCGCTGCTTGATCCCTGTGCGCAGCGCGTTGCGCAGGTGTTCCTCCCCGCCGTAGGGTCGGATATAGAGCGCGAGCAGGGTCTCCTGGTAGAGGTCTTCCAGTTGCTCTTTGCTCAGGCCGTGGCACTCGGGGAACACGCGCGCGATTCGCAGCTCCACCGGCCGCCATTCGCCGAGGAGCTGGCCGATCCGCTGCGAGCCAAACGAGCGTCCTTTCCCGTCTTGTGGCGCAACGGTGACGGCATCCCCCGGTGCGTCACGGGGGTCTCTCGCTCCTACCTTGGCATCTTCTGTGTCCATCAACGTCTCCCAGGTCAACCCTGACCCAGCCGGACAGTCCCAGCCATCTGGAACGGTTCTCGGCACAATTCTACTTGCAATATTCCGTTCACCGCCAGCTACCGGGATTCCCGCTGGGGTGTCACAGGACCAAACGCGCCCAGATAGGCAGCTCTCGCGCTCATCGGTGCGGCACTGCGACGGTCTCCACGATCGCGGCGCACACAAGTACGCCCACGATCACTACGAACAACCCGAGTCCCTCCCTGACGGAGAGCGCCGTGCGGCGCTGTGCCAGCCAACCACTCGCGCCGAGCGCAAGGCCGCCCCACTCAAGCGGAAGCTGCGGAACGTAGGGCAGCACGGCAGTCCCGTATGTGCCGATCGCAGCGCCGACAGGCAGCGTGTTAACGATGATGTACGCCAGCAGCAGACCGTCTGCAATGCCCGCGCCGAGGCGGTGGTGGTGGGCGCCCAGCACGCCAAGCAGCAGCGGCCAGGCGGCGATCGGGATGTTGTGCGCGGCCAGCACAACGACGTGTCCGAGCTGCGGCGGTGGGTTTCGCCGCGCGCTCAACGCGAGCCCGAGCAGCTGCCGTGTTGGCCCGGCGAGGGGTCGCCCCGCGAGCCCCACGATGGCGGCCGTCGTCAGCGTCGTCGCCCAAACGCCAGCGTAGGCGTACAGCCAGATCCTGAGCGTGCTCCCAGGTCGGCCCGCTGTGCGACTTGCCTCTGATGCAATACCCACCATTTCACTCAGCTTTGCGGTAGCCATTCGCTAACGGCGTAGCCGCCGGGTACGCGGGCGAGCCGCGCCAGGGTGACGTGGTAGGAGGCGGGGAGCCCTTCGTACTGCGTCGAGCCGCCCGTCTGTTCGCGGGTGACGATCACCCAGGCTCCGGGCTGGGCGAGGTCCTGCGTGATGCTGAGGATCTGCGCGCTGTTCCAGATCTGACCGCGGGCGATCGTGGTGTCTGCTTGGCTTGATGCGGCGGCCTGCCGCTCGGCGAGCCGCGCCGCGCCGCCGGACATCGCCGCGAGCCTGCGCTGATTGCTCGTCAGTGTGCTGTAGGTCCAGTTCGAGTACAGGCGGCTGAACGCCGCGAGCGCTGCCGAAGGTGTTGGCTGCACGTCTGCGGGAGCCTGGGACGCCGGGGAGGTTGGTGCTGGGGCCGGCGGCTCGCCTGCGTTCGCAGGTGAACTGGTCGAGGTCGTGGTCGGTCCTGCGCCCGGCGCGTCGGGGTTGGTGCATCCGGTGAGCACGAGCCCGACCGTGACCGCCAGCAGGCACGCCGCGCTCAGTCCTCTGAGGGGCTGGCGTCTCATAGGCCAGGGGGGTGTCGGACGGTCCAGGTGGACCAGTTGGGTACTGATGGGGAGACGCGCCACTTTGGGCCGGGCTTGCCGGAGTTGGGGCCGCTGTCGTATTCGGGTGCTTCTACGGTGTCGAATCGCAGGCCGTCGACGTAGATGAAGGCGTGGGCGGCGTTGGCGTAGATCGAGACGTAGCGGCCGGGGCCGGGTTCGCCGTAGGACTCAAGTTCGGTCGAGTCCTCGGCGTAGGAGCGTCCCAGCACGCCGCCCCAATACAAGACGTATGAGACTGCCGAGGAGCAGTCATAGGCCGGCTGTAGCTGGCTGAGCGGTGTACCGTGCGCGTCGCCGTAGAGGTAGCTCGCGCCGAACAGGCGATTCCCGGCAGCCACCATGCGCTTCACCGCAGGCGGGGCGGCTTCACCGGCGGCGGCCAGGCCACTCGGCAGGATCTTCGTCTGCGAGCCCGGTGTGAGCGGGAGCGGGATGCTGCCGGCGCCTTCGCCTGCGGGGCACGCCGCGCTCGCTTCGCCAGCCGCACTGGCTTCGCTTGAAGCCGGGAGCGCGCCGAGCGTAGGCGCGGCGCCGATGCTCGGCGCGAGCTGCACCCTGACCGCGCTCTTGGTGATCCCGAGAGGCTGGGCCGCCTGCCACCACACGTCGATGCGGTAAGGCTGGCCGTTTGCAATGAATTGGCCGGGGCCTTGCCCATGGCCCACGTCTCGCTTGAGCAGCAGACTCTCGCGGCCGTCGTGGGCGACACGAAGCCCGGTGAGATAGGGAAGGTTGCCGAGCGCGTTCGCGTCAGCGAAAGTCAAGCCGCCCGTGTTCGCCGGGTTGCGGTCGAGTACCGACAGCTCGGCGAACGAGTCGGGGTGCGCCGGCAGATAAGACTCGCTGGGGTCCGGGATCGAGCCGTAGTCACTCGTTCCACCGCCCGCCTGGCCGTACTCGGTCGCGCCGATTTCATACCAGCGGCCCGGTGCGAGTTCCAGCGGGGCCGCGTAGAGCCCTTGGGCGAGCGGCCCGCCGCCGGCCGGCTGGTTGATCGCGCCGCCGCTCGCGCTGCCGCACGTGTTTTCGGCTTCCTGAGAGAACAGGCCAGCGACCGCGGCGGCCACGAGCACCGGCAACATCACGACCATGAGCACGGCGATCAGTACGACGGTCTGCACCTGCCGGTTTTTGAGCAGTGCTATCGCCAGGCGTGCTTGCATCAGTTGGCCAGCTCCAGTTCGGCGATCGCGTTTGTGCGCCAGGTCTCATCCGCGCAGAGGAGCAGCGCCTGCCAGCGCGCCTCCCAGTCCTCATCGCCGGTTTGGCGCAGCGCCAAGCGGCGCACCGGGTCATCGCGCGCGGGGCTGGAGGTCGCGATCCAATACTCAAGCTCGGCGACAACGACCTGGACGATCGCCTCGCCGCGGGTGCCGTTCTCGACATACACCAGCGCGTACTCCCCGGGTACGGTGCGCAGTTGCGCCATCGCGGCCTCGCGCTCCTCGGTGTTGCGCAGCGCCTTGCGCATCCGCGCCAGCTCGGTTGCCTCTTGGCGTCCGTTGATGCGCATTCGTGCGTTGGCGACGAGCGCCTTGCCGTACTCGTTGTCGAAGTCGGTGATCTGCTGGGAGATCGCGATCACCCACACCGCCCAATGGCGGCTACGACGGCAGAACTCGTTGAACCAGCGGCCAGTGGAGGGTCGCTCGGTCAGCTTCCAGCACTCATCGACCGCCAAGATCGTCCGGCCAGCCCAAGCGTGCTTGGGGCCCTCGCCGGCGAGGTACTCGGCTCGGGTGCGCTCGATCCGGCGCTTGACGTGCTCGCAGAGCACGAACAGCACCGCAGCGGCCTTCGCTTCCGGCACGCTTTGGGTGTCAAAGACGATCAGCGGCGCGTCGGGGAGGATCGTCGTCGTACGGTCGGTGAGGTAGGCGTAGGGGCCGTCCAGCACGTAGTTGTTCAGCCGCATCGAGAGGTTGCGAAGCGCCTCGGCGATACCCGCCGAGCCCTCATCGCGTTCGGTCTGGTAGCGGCGCTCAAGCTCCTCCTGCAGCAGCAGCTCGCGGGGTTCCTCGCCGGTCAGCTCGCAGCGCTCATAGACCTCGGCGATGGCCAGGCCGAGCAGGTTGCTCTCCAAGTCGGTAAGCCCGTAGCTGTCGCGTCCGGCGTGATGCTCGCCGAGCAGCTGCGCGTGCAGCGCAAGCAAGTAGTCGATCTTCTCCGGCGACACATCGCCGGGGTCCTCGACATCCCAGGAGTTGATCGCGTGCGCGTCGGCGCCGATCTCAACCGACGCGGCGCCGGGGATCAGCGACGCCAAGAACGCGAAATGCCCGGCGCGGTCGATGATGAACCCGGTCGCGCCCTGCGCCAGCGCGCGGATCAACAAGATGATCGTCGCCATAGTCTTGCCCGACCCGGTGATCCCAGCGACGAGCATCAGATGGTTGGTGTGCGCCGCATCGAACGGGTCGATGCGCTCCAACGTGCGGCCCGGCAACGCATACCCCAAGGGGATGCCGCCGGGGCTGCTGCAGCTCGTCCCGACCAGCGAGAAGGTGTCCCCGACGTTGCGGCTGACGTACTTGCGCTTGCGCCGAGCGGTGTCGCGGCCGAGCGGCAGCGTCGAGCACCACAGCTGCTGCTGTGCGAACAGCCCGTGGTTGACCCGTGCGTCGCTTGTCATCGTCACCTCCCGCGCGGTCGCCTGGCAGACCTCCGCCAGCCGCTCGGGGTCCGTGTCACGGGCGGCGTGGTAGACGCTCACGCGGTAGATGCCCGCGCCGACGCTTGCGGCGAGTTCGTCGACCAGCTCGGCTGCCTCCTGCTCACGCACCCGCGCGTCGGGGTCAAGCGGACGGCCACTGCCCTCCACACCACGGTTGACGCCATACAGGCGCTTGTAGCGGCGCTTCTGCGCCATCCGCTCGCGGTAGCGCTCGGTCGCCTCGATATGCACGCTCAACACGAACGGACACGGGCACTGCATCAGGTGAAGCAGCCAGCCAAGCCACGTCTGCTCAGGCGCCAACGAGACGTAGAAGACCTTCTCCAGCGACTCGCCGACCCGCACGCGGCTGCGGTCGGAGAGGTCGATCCCCGCGGTGCAGATCGCCTCGCTGAGCGCCTGCGCGCGGGCTCGCGCATCGTCCTCGCTCTCGCCGACCGTCACGGGCTGGATGACCTCGCTGCGCATGAAGCTCGCCGGCAGCGCACCGCCGGTGCTCTGCGCGTCGGGGTCAAACCGGCTGTGCAGCAGGTCGAGCACCTCGTGGCCCGACAGGGAGCGTGATGATAGGCCCATCGCGTCGAGGTCTGTGCGTATCCCTTCGGTGTGGCGCAGCGAGTCACGGGCCGCCCGCAGATGCACAGACTCGCGGATGCGCAGCGTCCGCCTGCGCCGAGTGCCGAACACCTGTGGGCGCGTGGCCTGCCACGGGCAGACGACCAGATGGCGAAGCCGCAGCGGGTTGATCGTCCTGGCGGTCTTGCGGATCGACTGCTCCTGGGCGATCCCAAGCCGGCGGATCGCGGTCGCTCGGTCGTGCTCGCCTGTGTCCTCGGCGGCGCCGGCCGCGCGCTCGCAGCGGTAGGTCTCCTGCGCGAGCAGGTCCTGCACGTCAAGCGGGGTGCCCTGCACATAGAGCTGCAGCGACTGGCGGTCGGGAAGGCGCGCGGCGATCTGCGCAAACGCGCTGGAGAGCTGCTCGCCCTCGGACTGCTCGACGACGAGCGGGTTGACCGTCCCGACTTCCAGGTAGCGGACATACGTGCCGTCCTCGCGGATGAGCAGCCCGTCAGGCTCGATCGCGGCGACGTCGAGCAACTCACACGCATGGCGCCTGCGGCTCATCAGCCCCAGCGCTCCCACAACACATCATCCTGCGCCTCGTCTAGCGGGCCGAAGGGCGGCTCCATCTGCTGCTGTGTGTCGGCGAGGACCAGCACGCCCCGCGCACGACGCCCCCTGCCCGGCGTACTCGCCCTGAGCGTGTGGGTGCTCCAGCGCCAGCGCCACATCGCGCGCAAGAGCGCGCTGATCTGCAGGCCGCCGCTCTCAGACACATACGTCAGCGCGGCCGGTAGCCCGACCACGAACACGCAGAGCGTGATCGCGGGCTTCGTCGGCATATCCGCGAGATGGATCACTCCGAGCAGCAGGCCGCTGCCCGCGATCAGCGCCGCCCACTGCTTAACGGTGAACCCGACGAGCTTGGGCGCCTCATCGAGTGAGCGGAAAGTGCGGTGGATCACGGCCCGCTCCGAGGACGCGGCCTACGCTTGCGGGCCTGCGGCGGCGGGGCAGACTGGGGCGGCTTGACGGCCCGGCGCCCCGCGCCCGGTGCAGGGGCGCGTTTGGTTGGTGGCTTGTTCGCTGGTTTGCGTGGCGGCGTCGCTTCGCCACGCGCATTCGCGGCGACTTTGCGGCCTGGGTGAGCGCCTGCCGCTTGAGCCGGTTTTGCCGCGGCCGTCCCGTCCGGCGGCGCTGGCGCCGGTCTGACCACCACCTTCGGTGCGTTCGTGCGCGTGCCCGCCGTCGCGCCCGCGCCGCCCGGCCCAGTTGCTTGCCCGCCGGGCCGTGCGCCGGCTGCCTGAGTGCCGCCGACACGCGCCGGCGCTCTGCCCGTTACGTTGCTCGCACCCGCCCGAGGGCGGTGCGCCGCACGCCGCACGCCGGATCGTGAGCCGGTCACCATCGCGGCCCGCGCTTCGCGCGGCGCATTGGCGAGAACGGTGCGTGCCCGCGCGACTCTTGCGCGTATCCCGCCCCCCGCGGGTGCGACCGCTCGCCCCCCGCCACGGCGCGCGGCGCCCGCAGCGGCTGCCATGCCGCCCAAAGCACCGGCACCGGCCGCGCCGGCAGCGGCCGGGGACACCAGGCCGGTGCGTCGTGCTGCGCCGGCCAAACCCCGCCGAGCCACTCCGAGCGGCCCCCCTTGCGGGGCGCCCAACGCGCCAGCGGCACGCCCCGCGCTGCGCCCCAGCGCAGGCATCCCCTGATAGGCGAAACTACGCAGCCGTCCGTGCGCGGCGCGCATCCGTTCGGCTCCCGGCATCGAGCTTGCGCTCTGCGAACCGCCCGCGGCACCCCCGCCGCGCAATGCTCCGCCGAGGATGTGCCGCAGCTCCCCGAACAGCATCAGCGGCAGCTTCACCGCCAGGATGAACGTGATGAGCCCTGCGAACGCGGCTGCGATATGCCCAGGAAGCCCGCCGGCGCCGTGGGTGACACTGGTCGCATCCAGCGTCAACGCGCCAGCAGCGGAGAACAGGAGCGTCCAGCCGATCGGCACGAGCACGATCGCCATCAACGCGTGGCCCCACACCCGCGCCAGATGCGAAAGCTCAGGAATCGGTGCCAGCGCGATAAACGGAGGCCCCGCGCAGAACACCAGCGCCAACAGCACCGTCAGCGCCTCCGAGGACGCGAACAACGCGGCGGCAAAGACGACGCCGACGATCACCAAGAACGCGCCGAACACGCCGCCGGCGCCCAATAGGAGCGCGCCGCCGAACAGGACGGTGATGATGCTCGCCAGGCCGTTAGCGACGACGGGGAAGCCGAGGATCGCGTGCGTCAGCGTGTTCGTCGCGGCGACGGCCTGCTCGACCAGCCAGCGGTAGATCACCAGCACGCCGGTCGCGCCCGCGCACCGGCCCAGCGCCGTGACCGGATGCGCCGCGCCGGTGAGGCCCATCATCCAGTAGCGCAGCGTGCAGACCGCAAGCGTCACCGGCATCAGCGACATGCCCAGGTAGGTCATGTCGCTCTCCAGTTCGTCTACGTGCCCCCACGTCGCGGGGTCGGGCAGCGCGACGAGATGCTGGATCGTGGCGACCGTGCCGTGCTTGAGAAATCCTGGCACCAGCGCACCCGCCAGCGCCCCGAAGAACCCTTCGGCAATCGCGTCGATGATGCTGTGCAACGACGGGAGTTCGATCCCGAGGAACGCCAACGGCACGATCTGCCCGCCACCCGTCGTAGCAGAGCAGGCTGCCGGTGCGCACACGAGCAGCACGCAGAGCGAGCCCGTGACGATCACCGGCAGCAACCGTGCGTATCGGTGAAGGACCACCCCGCACCCACCCGTTTACGCGACGATCCCGCTGATCGACGCGAGGATCGCAAGACCCACGAGCGTCTTGATCGCCACATCATGCGCCCGCGAATGGCCCGCCATGAACATAATCGCGACGACCGCGATCACGAGTCCCATCGCGGTGCCCCCGAGCCAAACCAGGCTGCCCTTCAGCTTTTCAACGAAGTTCTGAACCCCGCCGATTGCCGTCCCTTCAAATGCGCCCGCGGCCTTCAACGCGAACACGTGAGAATCCGGGAACACCACCAAAACCGCAACTGCGATCACGGTCCCCGCCAGCATCCCCAAGACCAGCAGCAGAGCCGCCAGTCTTCGATCTCGACAGGCAACCGCCCGTCTGAATGTGAGCGCCATCACTGGCCCCACCTCCTTCTTGTTGGATAGCAAGCTCATGGCGAGAACAGGCCCCCTCCGCGCTGTTCAGGCGTCGGAGCAGGCGGCGCGCTCGCCGCCGCCTGCCGCGGCTGCGTCGGCGCCCCTGCCGGCCGCGGCCCTGGCGCTTCCCTCGGGGGCGGCGCGACTGTTTCGCTGACGGCAGGCGCGGCCGGCTGTGCAGGCGCCGGCGTGGGCCGCGGGATGCGCCGTGGTCGCGCGACAAGTCGCTCTGGCCGCGTGGGGTGCAGCCTCGGCGATCGGGCCGTCCTCTTGTGCGCGCCCAACTTCTGTGCGGCTGCTGGTTTCAGCGGCCGGCCGGGGCGCCTGGCGCCCAGCGCGTGGTTGGGCGCCACAGCGTTGGTGGATGAAGTGCGCGCGTCTTGGCCCGTTGAGACAACGCCCACAGCGGTCCAGAGGACCAGCGCGACGGCTACCGCGCCGGCGAGCAGCCGGTGCTCGCCCAGCCACGCACGCAGACGACCGTTGCCGCCCACACGGTGCCTTGCGCGTCGGCGGCGGGGGTAGGCTCGGCGCCAGCCGGACGGGCCGCTGCGCCCGGCAAGCACGTCCTCTACATGCACCACGAAGTCCTCGTGCGGGAACTCCCGCTCACCCAGATCGTCGGCGAGTTCGTCCTCCTCGAGCACGCCGTACGGCGACTGTGCCGGCGGCTCCAGGGCGGCCAACGCAGGCGGGTCCGCTTGTGGTGTCGCCTCGCGGGCCGGCGCCGGCACCGGCGGTGGTGGAGTCTCTACCGGCGCCGTCGAGCGGCGGCCGTTACCCGGCTCGCGCCGCCGCCGCGTCCGCGCGAGCATCGCCGGCGGCGGGCTCGGCGCATCCTCGATCGGCTCTTGTACGGCCAGCTCGCCATCGGGCTCGCCCTCGCCAGAAGGTGCGCTGTCAGGGTCGCTGTCGAGTTGTTCGCCTCCAGGGGCCGCGACGTACAACGTCACCATCCCGTTGCGAGCCAGATCGCTGCCGGCAACCGGTTCTTGCGCGACGACGAGACCAATCAACTCCAGTGGGCAGCCGAACGAGCGATCAAGACCAGGACGCAGGCCGGCACGGCGGACAGCCTGGGCTGCCTCGCCGGCCGGCTGGCCCACGTAGTCGCCGACCGTCTGGCTGCCAGTAGCGCCGCCCCGTCGGGCAGTTTTCGCGCGCTGGCTGACGCGCTCGGGTACCGCGGTTCTCTCGGTCATTTGGGGTTACTGACCCCGAACGCCCCAAACCGGCCAACAAATTTTTCCTGCTCGCCCGTTGGGCGGCTTTGCCGCAGACATCCGGCTACGGCCGGCCCTTGGCCGGCACGGGCGGCTCACGATGAATGGAGTGGCCGTCGGTTAGCTGTGGGCGGCGAGAAGCTGGGCGAAGCGCGGGTCCTCGAACCAGCCTGGTGCGCGGACGATCGCGGGTGGTAGGTCGCGGTAGACGAGCACTGCGCGTCCGCGGCCGATCTGCCGAAGCCACGGTGACGGCGCGGCCTTCTGGTGGCCGACGCTCAGCGTGTGTCGGGCCATGCCGGTAGAGGCGGAGGCGTTGGCGACCGGCTCCTCCCCGAGCAGTTCTGTGAGGTATCCCGCGCTCGTCGGCTCGGCCAAAGGCGGGATGAACAACTGGGCGGTTGAGGCGGCGCAGATCGCGTCGCGGGCGGCGCGACCGTAGCGCTGGTCGATCTGCGCGATCGACTGCCAGATCGTCGCGATCACGATGCCGTGGTCTCCGCACTGCGAGAGCCACGGTGCGAGGTTCCGCACGGGCGCGATGTTCGCTGCCTCGTCCATGAGGATAAACAACCTGGGGTCGAGCACCCCGCTCTCGCGGGCCTTGACGATCGCCGCCTCATACATCGCGGCGACGAGCGCCAGGATCACGGGTCGCAGCGCGTCCTGGTCGTGCCCGGCCGCGACGACGTAGATCGTGTTCGCGTTGCCGTCGAGGAAACGCTCCGGCGTGAGGTCCCCCGTGGCGCACTCGGCGACCTGGGGGTAGCGGTAGGCGCGCAGCAGGTTCAACGCCGACATGACGGTCGTCTCGCGGTTTCGCTCGTCGCGGCGGCTCACGCCCTCAAGCTGGTCGGCCGCAGCCGTGGCGCCTGCTGCCTTCAAGCTGGCGATGGCATCGGTGAAGTCGCGCGCATCCAGCCACCGGACCAGCTCGCTCATGCTCTGGGCGGTGATCGCGGCGGCGTGCAGCAGCGGCGCCAACATGCTCGCCGCCTCCTTGTCCCAGAACTCATTCGCGGCGTTGCTGCTGTCCGGGTGCGCGGCCGAGGCGAGCGCTTCGCCTGCGCGGATCGCGCCCGGCCAGCTACGCGCGGGGATCAACGGGGTGAAGCCGGCGCTGGAACGGCTGCCGAACGGGTCGTATACCCATACGCGGCCGAGGCTTCGACGGTGCGGGGCGGTCGCCTGGTAGATGTCGCGCTTGGTGGAGAGCACGAGCGCAGGCCCGCGGTGATCCAACAGCCACGGCACCACATAGCCGCTTGACTTCCCCGCTCGCGGTGGCGCGACGACCATCGGCTGCACCTCGAGCTCAGCAGCGAGCGTCCGTGCCGGTACTCGACCGATCATGCCGAGGTACGGGCGGCCGGCGGCTGGCCCGTTGACCCACAGCCGCCGCAGGTCTACGGGCACCGCCCAGGTGCGTTGGCGCACCCAGCCACGATCCACGGCCCGCCGCGCAATCGTGCGCTGCTCCTTACCCAACGGCGAGCCCGCCCGCCAGGCCCGCACACGCCGGTATGCCTTCCACGCTGCCCACGACATCAACGCAAGCAGGAAGCCGGCCGCCAGTGCGTACGCTGGAGCGCCCAGCGCCGCCGCCCGCTCCTGCACCGTGGGGAACGCGTTGTATGGCGTGCTCCAGCCGCCGCGCACCAAAAGCCGCCACATCGCACGCGCCGCGTCGCCCGCGGGCAGCCGCATCGGGGCCTGCAACGCGATCAGGCAAGCTGCCTGCGTCCAGCACCACGCCACCAGGCCGCTTACCACGCCGGCGAGCGCGAGCACGCCGCCGACGCAGATGAGCATCCTCGTTGCAGGGCGCGCTCCAACGGTATGAGTCCTCATTCGGGTTGCCTCCTTTGCCGAGCAGGCAGGCAGCAATGTCGGGTTGTGCTGCCAGCGCTGGTCTGATGTCGATCGTCGCCTGTTACTGACCCCGAGCGGCCCGAACCGGCCAACGACTTTCCATCGCTGACCCTCCCTCCAGCGGCCAGCCGGGCCGGGCGGCTCTCTTGGGCAGATCCCTGCGCGAGGCAGATTCGTTGGCCGGTTGGAGGCAGTTGGGGTCAGTACCCCCCAAGGGCCGTCGAACTGGATGCGGCCCGGATCAGTGCAAGGAGACGACGATGCCGCTCAATCTGCGATCAAGGACGGGTCACGCTCAGCCCGGCGGGGGTGAGTTGGGTGGCTGTTCGCGCAGTTCCCGTTGGTTGTCGGCGCGTCGTGTCTTGCCCCATTTTGGACACCGCCGGACTGGCGCTCCGGCCCCCCTACGGGGGGCGCCCCTGCGCCCTGCGGGCTTCGGCTCCGCGCGCCGGTCGGCGTCCTTTGAGGGCTGCGTCACGAACACCACCAACCACCAAAGGAGAACAAGCGATGAGCAACATCAACGTCAACCGGGTCGTCATCACCGGCAACCTGACCAAGGACCCCGAGCTGCGCTCACTGCCGAGCGGCACGGCGCTCTGCGAGCTGCGGATCGCCTGCAACACGCGCCGCAAGAGCGGCGAAGAGTGGGTGGACAAGCCCAACTACTTCAACGTGAAGGTGTGGGGCGCACAGGGCGAGAATGCCGCCCGCTACCTGACAAGGGGCCGTCCGGTGGCGATCGACGGACGCCTGGAATGGCGCGAGTGGGAGGCCCAGGACGGCAGCAAACGCCAGGCCATCGACATCATCGCCGACACGGTCCAGTTCCTCACCAACGCCAACGGCAACGGCAACGGCCAGGACGCCGGGCGCGAGCCCATCGCGGTCGGCGCCGCCGGTGAGGAGGACATCCCCTTCTAGGGCGCGACGGCCCGCGCCTCGCACGTACTGGGGGGCGCGGGCCAGAAGCCCTGAGACGGGAGGCAAGCCATGAGCCAGAGCCTTCTCATAGACGAGATCTTCGAAGACCTCAAAGCGCGCGACGCGCGCCTGCGTGCGCTGTGGCAGATGACGCCCGCCCAGCGTCTGGCGGCGATGCGCCGCGGCGAGCTGACGTTGGAGCAGTGCTCGGCGTGGGCCGCGCGCTACCCCGAGCAGGTTCCGATCGTAAACGGCGAGTTCGAGTATCTCGTCATGTTCACCCCGGAGGTCCTCGATTGACCTCCCAACTTGAGTGCCATCCCGGCGAACTGCTGACCTACCTGCGCATATTGGCGGACGGCTCGCAGCGCAACCAGTTCTTTGACCTGCGCTACAGCCCGCCCGCGGGAGTGATGCGCCGGCGGTTCGTCTCGGTGCTGCGCCTCCACCAAATCGCAAGCCGGATCACCGATCTCTCGCCCGACGCTGACGTGTATGTCGGCGCGGCGCTGCGCGACCGCGCCCGCGGCGACAAAACCGCGATCACCGGCTCGCACCTGCTCTACATCGAGTCCGACGACCCTGCTACCCGCGAGCGGCTGGCAGGCTTCGCCTGCGCACCCTCGATGGTCGTCACCTCGGGCTCACCGGGGCACCTACACATCTACTGGCGGTTGCGCGAGCGCGCGAGCCCAGCCGAGATCCAGAGCACCAACCGGCGCCTCGCGCTCCGCCTGCACGGCGAGCCCGGCTGCGCCGACATCGTGCGGATGCTCAGGCCGCCCGCCAGCCTCAACCACAAGCACACGCCGCCGGTGCCGGTCAAGCTCATAGCCCACGATCCGGGAGCGCGCTACGCGCTGGCTGACCTGCTCGCCGCTCTCCCCCATGATCCTCAGCCCGGCTACGCCCTGCCGGCGCGGGCCACCGGGAGCGGCCGTGCCGGACGCACTGCGCTCGACCGCGAGCTGCTCACCATCCCCGCGGCTGACTACGTGCGGGTCCTGGCGGGCCGAGAGCCCAACCGGGCGGGCAAGGTGCTCTGCCCGTTTCACGAGGAGTCCGACCCGAGTCTGCAGCTCTACCCCGACGGCACCTTTTACTGCTTCGGCGCGCAGTGCAAAAAAGGCGGCACCATCTTCGACTTCGCCGCCGCCCTGTGGGCGACCAGCACTCGCCAACAGGACTTCCTCAAGCTGCGCCGCCGTCTGGCGGCCACGTTTGCAATCACACGACAACCCAAAGGAGGACCCTAATGCCAGCCGGACCGAGGACAGTCGAGGAGGCGAGGATGTTGGCCGAGACGACCACTGCGAAGCTGATGACCCAAAGCGTGCTGAACAACGGCCCCGAGCCCAACTACGCGACCGAAAAGCTGATGCGCGCCCACTGCGCCCTCGTTCGGGCGCTCGTGCGCGACCTATATCTCGACCCGCAGCGCCTGATAGACACCATCAAACGGGAGAACGGAGCCCTCGGATGACGACGTGCTCGGGTTTCCTCCCACTCGCCGGGATGATCTTCATCCTCGCGGGCTGTGTCTCGACCGCGGGAAGCGACGAACAGTTCTCCACTGCCGGACGACGTGCATCGCACGTCCGCTGCGTCGAGCATGACGGCCTGCCCGATCCTCGCTGCACGCCTGGCGCCATCCGCTCCGGGGTGTCGCTGGCCACGATCTGCTCCTTCGGCTACAGCCGCTCGGTGCGACCGCCCGAGAGCTACACCGAGCCACTGAAGCTCGCGCAGATGCGCGCCTACAACCTTCCCGGTTCCCCAAGGGACTACGAGGAGGACCACCTCGTTGCGCTCTCGATCGGTGGGGCACCGCGTGACCCGCGCAACCTCTGGCCCGAGCCGCGCACCGGTCCGAACAACGCCGAGCAAAAGGACCGGCTCGAGACCTGGGTCGCACTGATGGGTTGCGCCGAACGCATACCCCTGGCCCGTCTGCAGCACCAGATGGCGAGCGACTGGACCGCGCTCTACCACGCCGCCGGCGGCGAGCGGGTACTGCGCTCCTATCCGCCGGGCGGGTAAACCCGGCGCGAGCAGCCGCTCTGCGAATCCCATGCCAGACAGGACTCCGGTGTAACCTCCGGCCCGCGCGCTACGGTTCGAGGAGCCATGAGCGAGTATCGGACGGTCCTGCTTGCAGTCACGCTCGACGGACGCCCGGCCGTCAGCGAGACGACCTGCATGTGGTCAGGCCCCTACGTGCTGACGATCGCTACCGCCCTGCCAGACCACGGGCTCGCCGTCGAGGTTCACTCAACCTTCGTCGGTCACGAGGGCGTGCCGACATGCGCTACGCATCTCACGCTTGGGCCGGCCGGCCACGACCCCGTGATCGCCCAGGTCGAACACGACCGCGGCAGCCTCGATCCGACGCTCCGTGCGCGCGAGTGCGCCTACGAGCACGTCCAGATCGTGCTCGAAACGCTCAAGCGCCTCGGCTATGAGGTTGCCATCGACGTGCCGGACTACGCCTTCGAGGATCTGGAGCGCGTAGAGCGCTGACGCTGGCGGGTGCGTGGCGCGGTGAGGGCGCTGGCAGCCTCATTATCGCACCCCTGCCGGGGTGCGGAGGGCTGCCTACCGGCCCCCGCACCGAGCGGGAGCCCTGTCATTGAAAGGACGCTCGCTATGCACGAGTCCTACGACGCAACTCTTACCCTCTGGCCCGCAACCACCATTCCGCGGAGCGTGGCACGTCAGCTGCACCGGGTCGGAGTCGACCTCTCGGAGTTCAAGGTGGAAGACGGGTGGTTCACCGCCAGCCGCAACGTCAACGGTGGTGTGGTTCTCGAACTCTCTTTCGGTGATTGCCGCTGTGGTCTCACCGACTTGGAGGGAGTCCTTGCGGCTGCGCGGCTAGCTCACTTGAACTATGTCGCGTGGGACGCCAAGAAGGGCGAGATCGCCGGCAGCGCACGTAGCTATGACCCTGCCATCTGCGTGGAGCGCGAGTTCACCGTGATGGCCGATGGCGAGCCGGTCCTCACCAGCAGCGACCTTGACTCCCTGGAGCACTTCGGGACCGCTGAGGTGCTGCTGTGCGAGATCCGAAGCTGGCTGCGCCTGCCTACGCCCGACACGCTCGGAGAGATCGAGCCCGCTTCGCTGAACATCGTCATCAAGGATGACAAGTCCGACGAGGAACCCACTCTCGTCGAGGCCGTCGGCGCCGAAAGTGGCGAGCAGCCCATGTCGCAGAGCGGGGGTCGGTAGTCATGGCTTCGCACAACACGGCTCCCCGCGCAATCACGCCGCCGAGTGGGTATACGGTGAATACGCCACTGGTGCTCGTCGGTGAGGGCCGCTACCGACACGGGCGCCTGGGCGTCGAGGTCACAAGAACCTCTACGGGTTGCGCGTGGACGCTTGCCGGCCTGGCCTGGATGACAGCAAGGTCGTGCTCGTACCGAGGCTCAGCGATGCCTACGCATTCCTGCGGGCGGTGGAGACTCGTCTCCAGTTGCGCCGAGACGTGCTGCTTGAGATCCACCGCTACCTGTTCCCCGAACGCTACAAGGATGTCCCGACCTACCAGTGGCACGCCGGGACACTCCCTGACGTAGTGGACATCCTTGAGCGTGCGTTGGCGGATGACCCGCAGGCGCGGCTCTCAACCCAGTGAAGCATCAGACGGTCTTCGGTGGAGCGCTCACGGGCTCCGCCGAAGGTCACTGCAACTGCCGCGGGGCTAGATGCGCGATTTCCCGTGGCGCTCTGTGCGGCGTGCTGTAGGTGCGCGGAGCGTGGTTTGGTGCCACACCCTTCCAGATATGTCAAGCAATTGAGAGTCTCCCCCTGACGGGGGAGCACTGATCGCACATTATCAATTGCTTGACATCTCCTCCAGGGTGTGGCGTGGGGCTCCCATCTCGGCTGGCGCCGAGGCCCCAAAGGGCAAAGGCAAAGAGCCAGCTCAAGGTGAAACCCTCACTCAAGGAGACGCGATGCCCAAGACCATGACACCCAAGCCCCCGACGGTCAAGCAACTTCGTTACCTGCGGTTTCTCGCCCAGACGACGGGAACCACCTTCACACCCCCGAAAACCATCGGGGAAGCGCGAGGCATGATTGACCAGATGAAGGGTCGGCGACGTACTCGCCGCGCAGAGACCACACGGGAGCGGCGCGAGGTCGCCTACGATATGGCGACCAAGCGAGGCGACGCCGCTAAGGTCCAAGCGCGCGAGCTCGGAGGGTATGGGTCGAGTGCCATATGGGCGACGCCACCCACAGAAGAGGTGGGGCCGCGAGTCGTCAACATTCACCACGAGGACTACGACGTACTGATCGACCGCACTACGAAGTGGGGCAATCCGTTTGTGGTTGGACGCGACGGCACCCGAGAGCAGTGCATCGAGAAATACGAGACATGGGCACTCACCCAGCCGCACCTGATGGCTGCATTGCACGAGCTACGCGGCCAGACCCTCGGCTGCCACTGCAAGCCCAAGGGCTGCCACGGTGATCCCCTCGTCCGGTGGGCGAACGCCGCCCGGTCGAAGACCCCCACACCCTCAGCATCAGCAAGCGACGAGCCCTCCCCGTTTCTCTGCTACACCCTCGGCATCGAACGACGGACCATTGTTGTGCAGCGTATCGGCGGAAAGATCAGCGTCCGTGACCTCCCAGCCGACGGCAACGGCGCTCGTCATCTGGTCGTAGACAGAACGGATGACCTGCGCACCTGCGGCGAACTTAACGACGTGATCGCAGATTACATCCGCCAAACGCAGCGACTCGGAAGCGTCCCGCTCGGGCCGGCCGAGATTGAGAGGATCATCCAGGCCGCCGCTTAGCAGAAACCAACAACACGGGGCTCGCCCGCATCCACGGGCGAGCCCCGCCGCAGCACACCAACGCCGCGCGTCCGAGAATAGACGAGCGCGCATACCCCTGTCTGCAAAATAGCGGGCCGCCGCTGCGCGGCGGCGGACGCAATTTTCCTCTTTCGATCAAGCGCATGCTCCTCCGAAGATACTTCCTTTGCGAACAAGCGCTTGAGTGCCAGAGCGCGTGTGGTTGCCGGCGCTCGCGCATAGGAGCAGCGGGCACGGCGGACAGGAAGGCTAGCGGCGTGGTAAGCGAGAGGCAGCTCAGCATCCTTGACGGCGAGTGCCGTGGCCGTGCGCAGCGTGGGGCGCCATTTCACATCAATGGAGGCCAACGGTATGAGCAAGCCAGCTTCACCTATTACGATCACCTACAACGGTTCCGCCGTCAAAGTCAACGCGCGGCGGATCAACCGCGAGATGTGGGTTCCCAATCTCGGCCGCAACGACATACTCCAGGCCGACCCGACTCCCGGCGAAGTCGCCGCGCACCTCTTTGAGCAGGCCATACAAGCGCGCGCGCTTGTCATACCCGAGGAGCTACGAGCCGAGTGCTACGCCGACGACGACGACACTGGCGGCGGGTTCATCCTCGCCGTCTACCCCAGGCGCGGCACGGCAGGCATCACCTGCGGTTGGCGCGATGTCGAGAACATCGTCCGTCCCTGGGGAGACCCCCGACCGGACAACGACCGCGGACTCGTCAAGAAAGCACTGAAATTCATAGCCAGCGAGATCAACACCGCGCTCGGCATTCACCAAAGTCCGCCATCTGAGAGCTGACACGAAGGCCAGGCCCGTGCTCAGTCGGGGGCCTCGCAGGCCGCTCACCGGGCGCTGTTGCTCGCGAGCGCGTCGGGCGTTGCCCTCCCGATGATCGCACGCTGCGCGTGCGCGGGCATGGGCAACGGCCCGCACCCGGCGGGCCCAGAACCGATGAGGGAGTGGCATGCATTTCTCAAGTGACCCGCACAAGGCAAAGATCGCCGGCCGGCAATACGCAACTAGGTTCTACGTCGAGACGGTCAGCCGTGGAAACCCGCTGGAACCCACGAACGCCAACCTCGTGGAGATCCTGAAGGGCAGGTTGCACCGGTGCCCGGCTTGGTGCGACGCACTCCGCCGAGAACTCGCCCTTCGGTATGGCGTCACGGTGGCTGTTGAGCGGATCATCGCTCACGTCGCTCACGGCGGCGCGAGCGCTGGGCCCCCCGAGGAGATCGCGTTCATGCTGAGCCGCCGCGTGCCTACGCAACTCATGGATGACTACCGCGAGACGCAGCGCATCGGCGGCGAGGACGCCAGGAAGGTTCGCCGGTGGATCACCACCGAGCTGACCGCCAATCTCGGCCGCGAGGCAGTCCTCGCGTTTGAGCAGCGCGCCGCGAATGAAGCCAAGGAGCGCGCGATCAACGCCCGCGACGCGCGCAAGGGCGACGTCTACGTGACCCGAGGCAACTGCCTGTACGTCCGCCGCTCGATCACGGACGCCACGACCTGCCGCGAGGGCACGCTCGTCCAGCTCACGTGCGAGGACGGCACCACGCCGCTGCTCGACGCCGGCCAGCGGATCATCGTCGAGCGCGACCAGCCGGAGCCGGAGCACCAGGACGCCGAGGAGGAGAACCGCGCCGCTCTCGGCCGTGACGCCGAGGAAGAAGCTGACGCCCGCCAGGCACAGTCGTGGGATGCCGAGGTCGACGACCTCAACGGCGAGCTGGACGACAGCGAGCAGTACGAGCACATCGACGCCGGCGACATCCAGGTCGGCGACCGCGTAGCGCGCGCCCGAACCCACCCATTCGTCAAGGTTGCGGCCATCCGGCACGGCAGCACCGCCGTCAGGCTGCTGAACGAGCACGGCGCCACGATCGCGCGGCCACAGAAGACCGCCTCCTGGTGGCGGATCGCAGAGAAGAGGTGCTGAGGATGGGCGAGCACATCCAGTCCATCCCGTGCGTCGAGCGCTACGCGCGCGAGCACGATGGCGACCCGATGCCCGTCGTCGCCGAACACTTCACGCCGGCGAACGGCTGGCGGCGGCATCCGTGGAAGAAGCGCATCAGCCGCAGCTACGCACGTCGGCTGAAGGGGGAAGGCGTCACCTGCGTGGGACTGTGCATGGCGTCGGGCAGGATCGCAGACTTCAAGATCGAGGCACTGCTGCGCAGCGCCTCGGGAGGTCTGGACTGAAGCCGCGGGCTGCTCGCCAGCGAGCACAAGGACCTGCGGCCGTGTGTGGTGTGCGGTCAGCCCACCAAGTACCGTGGCGGCCGGCGCAAGTCGCTGACCGCCTGGGCGGGCTGCTCGCTCGCCGCTCGCTGAGGCTCGCAAGCTCCGCGGCCGGCGGCACACCGCCAAGCTCGTGGCTCCTATGTCAAGTCGCGCGATGGCGGCCGGGCCAGAATCGCTTCTCAAGGCCGCCCGCTCTTCGGGCGTCTAGCACGAGGGTCATATCACACCCCTCCCTGAGAGATCGGCTTACGCCTTCAAGCAATTGAGAATCTCCCCCTAGCGGGGGAGCACTGATTTCACATTATCAATTGCTTGACTCTCCTTCCGGGGCGTGATGAGCAGAGGGCAAGTTCGCAAGCTCACAACCACAGAAAGGCACAGCACGCCATGAGCCCTCACTCATCAGTACCCAGCACAGCGACCCCCAGCCAGCTTTCGTGTATCAAGACTCCCACCGGGCAGTCATCCGAGCCGGGTATCGAGGATGACGAGGTGCTCAGGAGCAGGCTGGGCATCTCCAGTGCGAGTCTCCGCGCAGTCGATACGTGTCCGTTTATCGATGAGCTGGCACGGATCGGCCACCCCCCGGTGGCGGTGCTCGAGGCCGAATACATCGCTGAGGTGGCCCGGCGTAACCACGATCCGGTGACGGCCCTCGAAGCCGACCGCTTGGTCGAGCGGGCCTGGCTCGACCACGAGCAGACGTGAACCAAACGTCCGGCCAAATTTCCCACGGGCCACCGGCGGGCCCGACTCTCCGGATGATCGCACGCTGCGTGCGGGCGGGTCGGGTAGGGCCCGCGACTACTCCCTGAAAAAGGGCTCCGCCGGCGGTGGCCGAACCACCGACGCAGAACCTCATAACAGAAGGAGCTCCCGAGAGCAGCGAGCACAAACTACCACCGGCGTCCCCCGACCGGCCCGGGGACGCCGACACCAGCACGCGCACCCCATGACTGGGCTGGCTCGCACGCGGGCTCGCGCCCGCTGTGACCGAGCAGATGCCGGCCCTGCGACCTGCTCACTCGTCGCTCGCTGAAGCTCACGACCTCGCTGGCCTGCGACTACGATGCGGGCGATGCGTATTCGCGACCTGAAGGGCAGGCGGGAGGAACGGCGAAGGCTGCTGACAAGGGGCGAGCGTGCCTTCGCCTGGAGCCTCGCGGTTGCGCCTAGCCTTCTCGTGCTCGGCGGCATTGCGTTGCTCGTGTGGGGCAAGGGCGCTGGACACGGCGTGGGGATCGCGTTGCTGATCGTCGCTCTGCTTGTGATGGCCGTCCCGATCTCGCCGTTCCTGAGAGCGAGGGTGCGCCGGCGCGAAGCTCGGGCTGCTCGTCGGTCGTAGGCTTCATTTACGTCAGGCACGGCGCGCCGTTGGGCACTTCGTTCTCACGAGTCCCATCGAGGACGGCCACCGGCCGGCGAACACGCCGGCGTCGCGCGCTGCCCCTTGGAACTGCTGCCACGACCCTTACGGCAACGGCGAGATACCGATGCGCGGACTTCGCCCGCTGTGACCGCGCCTCCTTGACGGTCGGCTCTCTGATCGACCCCGGCGCTGCACGCCTACGGCCTACGGGTCTGCTCGCTGGACTGCTGGCTTCGCCGCAGCCAGCACGGCCATGCCGCTTCGCGGCGGCCTTCGCAGACCCTTCGGCCTGCGCCGCTCGCCTTCGGCTCGCCGCGCCCGGCGCACAGCACCAAGCCCGTACAGACTACGGGTATGAAATACGGGGTGGGCTGCTGTCCGGTCGTGTTCGTAGGGTCGTTTGACCGGGACAGGGGCCTTGTGGGAAGGACGCTTGTGGGCAGGCCGCCGTGCATTTGGGCTGCGAGCCCGTCAATGACTAGATGGCCGCCCCTGCGACTCACCCGGTTGGGCTGAGAGCCCGTATCCGTAGTTGTCGCTGCCCGCGGTGCCTTCCATCTCATATGTCAAGTTCGTGAAAGGGAGATGGTTCTCGTGCGGTTTTTTGGTTTGGATGTTCACCTCGATTTCTGCGAGGTCGCGGTCGCCGAGGGCGGCCGGGTCTCGCGCGTGGGACGGATTGCGAGTACCCCGGAGGCGATCCGGGAGTTCGCGGCCGGCCTGAAGAGTGATGACCAGGTGGTGTTGGAGGCCAGCTGCGGCGCGATGATGATCGCGCGGCTACTGGGCGAGGGCTCGGTTGGGCGGGTGGTGGTGTGCAACGCGGCGGAGACGCGTGCGATCTCCCACGCGCGTGTGAAGTCCGACCGTTTCGACGCGGCGATGCTCGCAAAGCTTCTCTCGGCCGGGATGCTCAAAGCCGTGTGGGTGCCCGACGAGGCGACGTCTGCTTTGCGGCGGCGTGTCGCTCGCCGGGCGGGCCTGGTGCGGGCACGCACGCGGGTGAAGAACGAGGTGCACGCGGTCCTCGCAAGGTGTCTGATCGGCCGTCCCCCGGTGAGCGACCTCTTCGGCAAGAAAGGACGCGTGTGGCTGCTCGAGCAGCAACTACCCGAGGAGGAGACGGAGACGGTGAGGAGCTGCCTGCGCCACATCGATTTCCTGGGCGGCGAGATCACCGGACTTGACCAGCGGATCGCCCAGCAGGCCCTCGCGTTCCCCGGGTTTCAGCGGCTGCTGACGATCCCCGGGGTCGACGTCGGGACCGCGGCGGCAGTGATCGCGGCGATCGGGGACATCACCCGCTTCCAGAGCCCCGGGCAGCTCGTCGCGTACTTGGGCCTGGACCCGAAGGTCCGCCAGTCCGGGTCAGAGCCGGCGCGCTATGGGCACATCTCAAAGCGAGGAGACCCACAGGCCCGCTCGATGCTGGTCGAGGCCGCATGGATCTCGATCCGCAGCCCGGGCCCACTCAAGGCATTCGGCGAGCGCGTCCGTGCCCGCCGCGGCGCTCAGATCGCCGCGGTCGCCGTCGCACGCAAGCTCGTCGTGCTCTGCTGGCACCTCCTCACAAAGGATCAGGACTACGCGTTCGCGCGGCCGTCGCTGACCCGCCAGAAGACGCGTCGCCTGGAACTCCTCGCCGGCGCTCCACCGCTGCCACGCCGTCACGGCGGGCCGCCCGTGAGCCCGACCAGCAGCCAGCGTGCGGCCGAGCGCGCACTACAACAACAGGCCGAGCTCGCCTACCGGCGCCTGGTCGACGACTGGCGCACAACAGCACCAAAGGGTGGTGCGGGCGCGACACCGGGGCGCGCATCCAACAAGCCCTCGAAGGGCAAAGCCGCGCGGCAGGCCACAAGCCCCTGACGCCTGCGCTTCGCTCACGTCAGTCACCCGCACCACCCACAAATCATCGCACTTCGAAGCATCCAGCGCGACCCCGCCGCCGATGCTCACCCCTGCGTCACGACACGCCCCGGCACAGCAAAAAAGCCAGCACAGACCATATGCACGACCCTCCGAGCGCTGTGCCATCGCTGTGCCTCCTGAACGCACCCTCAAGTGCCGAGCAACACCCTCAGCAGTCCCGAAGAAATGCTCGCGCAAACCCTTGACTTTTCATCCGTAGATGCACTGTGAGTGTGTGCACAGCAATCGCTGTGTCGTGATGGGTGCGCTCAGTGGCTGCGTTGTAGGCGACGTTCCCCACGTGGGGAACGTCGGGTCTGGTGTTCAGGCTGGCCCCGGTGGCGATGGACGTGACCCCCATATGCACTGGCCCTGCGCTCGGCGTGGGTGCTCTTGTCCCGATCTGTCCGTCTGTTGCTGCCGGTCCCGGCCTGGCCTCCGCTTGTGGCCTGATCAGAAGCCTGTCCGCCCCGGTTGTGCGGGGCGTGACTCATCACAGTCTTGCCCTTCGCGGTTCCTATTGCCCAGGCCGAGCACCGACAGACAAACCCCCCAGAACAGGAGGTCGTATTTCATGCTGGCAGACCAAGCCGATCATGTGCTCGGCATCGACACGCACCGCGACTCGCACTCCGCGGCGATCCTCGCCACGGACACGGGAGTCGTGCAGGGGCAGATCACCGTCGCCGCGAACGAGCGCGGCTACCGGCGGCTCTTGCGCTTCGCGCGTGAGAACGCCCCCGGGCGTCGTGCGTGGGCAGTCGAGGGAACGGGCAGCTACGGCGCGGGACTGACCGTCTTTCTTCAACGAGAAGGCGAACTGGTGCTCGAGGTCGATCGTCCTCGCCGACCCGCGCGCCGCGACCGCGCCAAGTCTGATGAGCTCGACGCGATCCGTGCAGCCCGCGAAGCGCTCACACGCGAGCATCTCGCGCGACCCCGCCAGCGCGGCGAGCGCGAGGCACTACGCGTTCTGCTGGCCACCCGCGACAGCGCGGTGCGCTCCAAGCGCGCCGCGATCACGCTGATGAAGGGTCTGCTCGTCTCAGCCTCACCGACCCTTCGCGAAGGACTACGTGCCCTACCGACACGCGATCAGCTCGCGCGCTGCGCCCGGCTGCGTATCAGCCCTGCGCAGGACGCAGAACAGCGCGCCACGACGATCGCGATCCGCGCGAGCGCTCGCCGAGCGCTCGCATTGCAGGACGAAGCGCTCGAGCTTGAAGCAGAGATCAAGCCGATCGTCACCGACCTCGCGCCCTGGCTACTGGCCGAGATGGGCGTTGGCGCGATCGTCGCTGCGCAGATCCTCTGCGCCTACTCCCACCACGGACGCATCCGCTCCGAGGCCGCGTTCGCATCGCTCGCCGGCGTCGCGCCGATCCCAGCGTCCTCAGGGCAAACCGTGCGCCACCGCCTGAACCGCTCAGGCGACCGACAGCTCAACCGCGCACTACACACGATCGTGCTCTGCCGCATGCGCGACGACCCACGCACACGCGCCTACGCTACCCGACGCCAAGCCGAAGGACGCAGCACCCGAGAGATCAAGCGATGCCTCAAGCGCTACACCGCACGCCACCTCTACCGACAGCTACAAGCCACCCCGCCGAATCCCGCAAATAGCGTGACTTGACAAACATAGAAGCATCAGCTGTGCGCTCGCTGTGCGAGGACTTTGCGAATTCGTTGGCCGGTTTCGCGTGCTCAGGGTCAATAACCCATGTGATGACAGCAGCCAGCATCGCCGCCGGCAAAGGAGGCGGGTACGCGCGCTACCTGGAGGGCAAGACGATCCAGCCCGAGCGCGGCGACTACTACCTCACTCCCGAGGGAGAGCCGACGCAGGCGCCCGGCCGGTGGCTCACGACACCTGACACGCTTGCCCGGCTGGGGATCGAGGGCGCGACCGTGGAGGGCCGGGAGTTCATCGCGCTGATGGAGGGACGCCACCCACGCACCGGGGAATGGCTCCGGCGCGAGGGCTCCAACGGCCAGCGCGGCGGCGGGATCGACCTGACGTTCTCGGCGCCCAAGTCGGTGTCGGTCGTGTGGGCGCTCGGGGACGCGCAAGAGCGCCGAGAGATCGAGGCTGCGCACGCCGCGGCCGTGAGCGACGCGATGGCGCATTTGACCGAAACGGTGCCGATGGTGCGCCGCCGCTACGACGGCCAGGTGGTCGAGGAGCACGCCGTTGACCTTGTTGCCGCTGAGTACCGGCACACGATCGCACGCGGGGTGATGGAGGGCGACGCGCCGGATCCGCAGCTCCACAGCCATGTCGTTATCACGAGTGCGATCCGCCAGGACGGACGCATTGTCGCGGTCGCCTCTAGGCCGATCTTCCGCTCTGCCCGCGAGGTCGGCGCGTACTACCGCTCGGCGCTCGCGCACGAGCTCGTACAGCGCGGGTATCGGATCGAACGTGGCACCGGTAAGAATGGCCGGTACTTCGAGATCGAGGGAGTCCCGCGGAGCATGTTGGATGCCTTTTCGGCTCGCAGCCGGGAGGTTGCCAGGGCTGCCGAGCGGTTCCGTGCGAAGTGGGGTCGCGCACCGGAGCGTGGCGAGCTGCGTAAGCTCAAGTTGGAGAACCGCAAGGCGAAGGTGCTCGTCACGAAGGCGGACCTGCAGCTCGTGTGGAACGAGACCGCCGCGCGCTTCGAGGCCCCCAGCGAGCGCGGCCAGGGTGACGCTGAGCGTGAACGCGTTCTCGAGAATCGCCGTCCATTGGAGGATCGCGTAGAGGAGCGCCTGGCCGAGCGAGCCGCGATGTTCGAGGCGGGCGAGTTCCGTGCGGTCCTCTTGGAGCAATCCGTCGGGGACCTCTCCCCCCGGGAGGCGCTGGGGTTCTCAAAGACGATGATCGCTGAGCGTCGCGTCCTACCGTTGGAGGGCGGTCTGATGACGACGCTCACGGTCCGTGCCCGCGAGGAGGCGATCGAGCGGCGGTTCACCGGGCTCGCCGAAGACGCCGGGCGGGATGTCGGGGCGCGTGCGCGCACGATCGCCAGCGGCGAGTTCGCCGAGCGGATCGGTGGCCGGCTCTCAGACGAGCAGGCCCACGCCCTGCAGGTCATCACAGGCCCGGGGCGCGGCGCGATCCTCGTCGGCCCGGCCGGCACCGGCAAGGGCGTCGTGATCGACGCCGCCGCAAGAGCGGAGCAGCACACCGGCCACCGAACTCTTGGGATTGCCGTGTCGGGGTCCACCGCGCAGCGCCTCGGCCAAGACAGTCCCGCCTTGGCCGGACAGACCCTCACCTTGGATGCGCTCGTGTCACGGGTCGAGCGGGGCCAACTGCACGTCGACGCGGCTACAACGGTCTACTTCGATGAGGCCGGGATGGCGGACACCGACCGCCTCGACCGGCTCACCGAGACGATCGAGCGGACCGGCGCGAAGCTCGTCGCGATCGGTGACGCGGCGCAGCTCCCCTCGATCGGCGCCGGCGGCATGTTCGAACGCCTCACCCACCTCGCGCCCACCGCGGAGCTCTCCAACATCCGCCGCACCCTGGACCCCGCCGAACAGCGCGCATGGGCAGACCTCCGCGCCGGGCGCTCAGACAAGGCGATGGCGCACTACCACTCCCGCGGTCAGCTCCACATCAGCGACACCCGCGATGAGGCAGTCGAGCAAGCTGCCCAGGCGTGGGCGAAGCTCACCGAACGCTACGACTCCAGCGAGGTCGCGCTGATATCAGACTCCTCAAACCAGGAGATCCACCGTCTGAACGCCCGCGCGCAACACTTCCGCGCCCAGCGCGGCGAACTCGGAGACCTCCAGGTCCCCGTGCCTGGCGTCCACTACGGCGTCCGCCAAGGCGACCGGGTAGCTCTTATCGACCAGTACCACGAGCCCGGCCAAGAGCGCATCGAGAACGGCAGCCGCGGAGAAGTCCTCGACATCACACCGGACGGCGGCGTGCTCATCGAGTTCGACGTCACCGCCCGCAAACGCACGCTCGCCGGGGATGACCTCGCCAGGTTGCGCCTCGGCTACGCACAGCACATCCACCGCGCGCAGGGCGCCACCGTCACCCGCACCCTGGTTGTGACCGGGGGATGGCAGACCAGCAAGGAGCCTGCCTATGTCGAGGCGTCCCGTGCCCGGCAGGGCACCAACTGGTTCGTCTCCCGCCAAGACCTCGGCATCGAAGGACAAGACACCGACCGCATCAGCCGGCTCGCCGAGCAGATGCGTCGCCGTCACGCACAGACACCCTCACTCGCCCACCCCGAGCTACCCGACATGGACTACGGGCAGGGCTACCGGCCGACACTCGCGCCGAGCCGCCAGAGGCCAATCCCCGGGCTCGCCCGCGCCCTACACCGCCTCGCCCAAAAACCCGACCGCACCCAGGAGCGAACACGATGAGCCGCAAGATCCAGATCGTCCTACCCGACCCCCAAGCCGACCAGCTCGCAGAGCTCGCCGCCGGCGCCGGCGAACCACAATCCACACTCGCCGGGCTCCTCGTTCGCAACGGCATCGCCCAAGCAGCCAAGGACGGCAAGGTCCGCCCCCTCAAACAAGCACCCATCGCCGTCGGCACAAGCGGCGAGCGCGCCCGCTGGCTTGAGCCCTACGGCGGCGACCCGGACTGGCGGGCGGAGATGTGGGGCGCGATCGTCGCCCTGCACGGCCGCTACCCCCGCGCGCTCGCCAACCTCAAAGACGAATGGTGGACCGACGAGCAACACACCGAGACCCTCAGCGCACTCGCCACCTGGCGCACAGAAATCGACGACACCGGCGCCGACCCACGCGAAGAGCTCGCCTTCCAAACCCAGCTCAACGACTACGCCCACACCCTCCGCCAAGAAGGCGGCGGCGTCACGAAGACATGGACACCCGGAGCACCGCCCGACGAGTGGGCACCGGAGTGACCGGCACCCTCCGAGGTGGTCTGCAAGACGGAACCTGGGACGCCCGGCACAGGCATCTACGAGAGCTGGACGAGTACGACGCCGGCCTGCGGCTACTGGTATCCAGCACCCCCAACTCCACAAGCGAGGCCATCAAGAAGCCGGCTACGGCGAGTGTTTAGACCAAAACGGCCGCACAGCCAAAACGATCACCGCGCGGCGTTGGATATGCGGTATAGCTTTACGTCGTGATCGGAGGGGCGCATGGCTGAGTGTGTGTTGCGGTTGGCGGGGGTTGGGCATGGGTATCGGCGGGAGCGGGAGTGGTGGCAGGTGTTCTCGGGGGTGTCGCTGACGGTGGGTGCTGGCGAGTTCGTGGGGTTGCTTGGCGCGGCGCATGAGGGCAAGACGACGTTGCTTGAAGTCGTTGCTGGTTTGGCGGTGCCCGAGGCTGGCGAGGTTTGGTTTGAGGGTCGCGATCTGGCGAAGTGCTCCGAGGATGATCGGACCGAACTGTTGGGGGATCGCATCGTTTGGATGCCGCGGGAGGACTTCGCGGACTTCGGGGTGTTGGATTACGTGGCGCTGCCGCTGGCGATGGGCCACGGGCCGATGGACGGTGTTGAGGGTCGGGCTCGCGCGGCGCTGGATCGTGTCGGTGCGAAAGATTGCGTGGGGCGCTCGTATGGTGCGTTGTCTGATTGGGAGCGGCTGTTGGTGACGGTCGCCAGGGGCTATGCCGCGCGCCCGCGGCTCATGGTGGTTGACGATCTACTCGACGGCCTGGGAGCTGGTGGGACGCGCGAGGCGGGCGAGTTGCTGCTTGGGATCGCGGGCGAGCTGAACTGCGGCGTGCTGGCCGGCGCGTCCGACACGGCCGCTCTCGTGGCCGCAAACCGCATCTACGCCTTCGACGGCGAAGGCGGCATAGATATGATCGCGCAGTCGTCGCATACGATCACGAGCACCTTTGAGGGCTTCGGCGACGCCGCGCAGGCCGGCTAGCGGTTCCTCCCGACGGCCCGTGCAAGAGCTGACTGAGACGATGCCCTGCCCCCTGCTGCACGATAGGCCGTATTGCGCGCTTGTGACACGTCTTTCGACGTATCTCAGTTCGTTTGTTTTGTTTCTGACTGATGGCACCTCCCGAGAAAGTAGACTTGCATATAACGAAGCTGCTTGTTCACTGTTAGCCGACAGAACCGAATCATTCAGCAGACCCTACCCACAGCAGGGCTTTTGGCTAGGATGACGGCCAACCAATGCCACCCCAGGAGCCCCCCCAATGGCTGCCCCGCCCAAGGGCAATCTCGCCGCGATCAAGGTCATTCTAAGCCTCCTGCTTGATGGCCCTGAAACGCACGCGAGCATCAAGAAGCGCCTGCGCCGCGAGTACCCGCACGCCGCCTGGTCGAGGTCGATCGTCAACGTCTCACTCCCGGCCCTTGTTGCGCAGGGCCTCATCGTCCTGATCGGCTCGGGAGAACGACGCGGAGACGACCTCTACCAAATCACCGAGGACGGCATCGCAGAGTTTCGGCGGTGGGCGCGCGAGACGGCGCGCTCAGTCGGCCCGCTGCGCGAGTCGCTACAGGGCTGGATCGAAAACTCAAAGCCCGAGGAACTGCCGCGGCTCATCGCGACCGTCCGCGAAGTCGAGCTTGAAGCGAGGGCGAAGCTGTCCGAAGCACAGGCGTTCCTCAACTCCGAGCGGACACTAGGCAGGTGCGGCCCGCCGGACGGGTCGGACTATCAGGGGCGAGTCCACTACGCGATCCTCATGGACTCGATGAAGTATTGGGACCAGCGCGTCGCGCGCTGCAAGCTGCTTCGTGCGAACCTACGGGGCAACCATGACCTGCACCAGCGCCGACCAGCAGACGATCATGGTTGACTGTGTGTTGCGGTTGGTGGGGGTTGGGCATGGGTATCGGCGGGAGCGGGAGTGGTGGCAGGTGTTCTCGGGGGTGTCGCTGACGGTGGGTGCTGGCGAGTTCGTGGGGTTGCTTGGCGCGGCGCATGAGGGCAAGACGACGTTGCTTGAAGTCGTTGCTGGTTTGGCGGTGCCCGAGGCTGGCGAGGTTTGGTTTGAGGGTCGCGATCTGGCGAATTGCTCCGAGGATGATCGGACCGAACTGTTGGGGGATCGCATCGTTTGGATGCCGCGGGAGGACTTCGCGGACTTCAGGGTGTTGAACTACGTGGCGCTGCCGCTCGCGATGGGCAAAGGCCAGATGGACGGCGCTGAGGACGTGGCTCGCGCAGCGCTGGATCGCGTCGGCGCGAAGGATTGCGTGGGGCGCTCGTATGGTGCGTTGTCTGATTGGGAGCGGCTGTTGGTGACGATCGCCAGAGGCTATGCCGCGCGCCCGCGGCTCATGGTGGTTGACGATCTACTCGACGGCCTGGGAGCGGGCGGGACGCGCGAGGCGGGCGAGTTGCTGCTTGGGATCGCGGGCGAGCTGAACTGCGGCGTGCTGGCCGGCGCGTCCGACATGGCCGCTCTCGTGGCCGCAAACCGCGTCTACACCTTCGACGGCGAAGGCGGCATAGCCGAGGACCACCCTACGCATGACAACCTATTCTCGCTGTACGGCCCTCGACGCGCCGTCGGCTAAGGGCAAGGATCCGTGGCGTGCTCGAAATCCGTGATCTAGTCAAGCACTACCAACTCGGCAAAGCCAAGCCGATACGAGCGATCGACGGGGTGACTATCAATGTTGAACCGGGTGAGTTCGTTGCACTGTACGGGCCTAGCGGATCGGGCAAGTCTACTCTGATCGACCTCGTAGCTGGCGCGATGCCACCGGACGCTGGCACGGTCACATTTAACGGCTGCGATCTGGCGAAGATGACCGATGACGAACTCGATGAGTACCGGCTCGCTCAGCTAGGTGTGGTGGGACAGCCCAACCATTTGACCGAAGGCGCGCTCGCGATCGAGGAGGCGTCGCTTCGCCTCGCGCTGACCAATACCCGCAACGCGAACAGCGGCATCCTTGCGCTGATGGACCGGCTCGGCTTGCGCGACCGGCTCCGTCATCGCACCGAGGAGTTGTCGATGGGCGAGCGCCAGCGAGTGATGATCGCAATGGCACTCTCGACCAGGCCGAGTCTCGTCCTCGCTGACGAGCCGACGGGGAATCTCGACACCGATAACTCCGAAAGGGTACTGCGTCTCCTGCGCGAGATTTGCGACGAGCGGGACGTTGCGCTACTGCTGACGACGCATGATCCCCAGGCCGCCGCGTTCGCCGGCCGCGTCTACGAACTACGCGATGGGCGCCTTCGCGACTACCAGCCGGCGCATATCCTCGTCCCTGTCGAGTCAGTGGAGCAGCGCACATGAGCGCGTCAATGCCGGCGCCCGCGCCGAAGTCGTCGCCCCCTAGCGCAGGCGGGCCGAGCCCCCCGGTGCGAGCCCCGCAGGTCAGACGACGACGCCTGAGCTTTGCGAACCTGCTCTACATCTACCGCTCGCGGCTGCGAAGCCGCAATGTGCTCGTGCAGGACGCATTTGCGATCGTCGGGATAGCGGTCGGGGTGGGTTTGTTGTTTGCCTCACAGGTCGCGTCCACCAGCCTCACTCACTCGATACAAAAGCTGAGCGCCCAGCTTGTCGGGAATACGCAGTACCAGCTTGACGCGCGAGGGCCTGCGGGTGTCAGTGAACATCTGCTGAGCGAAGTCCGCCGGATTCCCGGAGTCAAGCTCGCGCTACCCGTGCTCGACCAGAAGGCACAGGTGATCGGACCGAACGGGCAAACGCAGTCGGTGGACTTGATCGGTACCGACCCCAGGTTTGCGGATTTCGGTGGCTCACTTCTACGTCGATTCAGCGCCAAGCAGCTCGCAGCACAGCGAGCAATCGCGCTTCCATTGCCAATAGCAAATGCGCTCGGCGTGGGAGCACTCCAGACCATGACCTTGCAGGTCGGCGCAAAAGTTGTCCCCACCCTGCTCGGCACGACTCTCGGAGCCGAAGATATAGGTAACTTGGTGAATAGCCCGGTTGCACTCGCCCCGGTTGGCTATGCGCAGCAGCTAACCGGCATGACGGGCCGGATAACCCGCATCTTTGTTCAGGTCGCTCATGGACGGACCAACGAGGTGCGGGACGGCCTGAATCGCCTCGCATCAGTAACGCATGTAAATGTAGAGCCGGCAGATTGGGACGCCAAGCTGTTCAGTGTGGCGGCATTGCCAGAGAACCAGGGCGAGACGTTGTTTTCGATCATCAGCGCGACCGTTGGGTTCCTGCTCGCCGCGAACGCGATGCTGATTACGGTCCCGCGCCGCCGTCGGCTACTTGACCACCTTCGCCATCAGGGAGCTACCCACCGAATATCATTGCAGCTTCTCTTGTTCGATGCTGCGATACTCGGAGTCATCGCGTGCGCGCTCGGCCTCGCGCTCGGCGATCTGCTCTCGATAAGCGTGTTTCACCAGGCCCCTGGCTACTTGTCATTTGCGTTCCCGGTTGGGTCGGCGCGGATCGTGTCGTGGCAGTGCGTAGCGGAGGCAATTGCGGCAGGCATGGCTGCGGCGTGCGCTGGAGTGCTCTTGCCGTTGCGCGACACATTCATGCCCGCCGCGTGGAAGGGTGCGCTAGGCCATCGGTGGCTTGTGACCGGCCGTGCCGTGCTTGGCGTCGCAGCTTTCACTTGCACAACGGTGATTCTGCTCGTCCATCCGGCTTGGTCGAACGTGGGCAACATCACGCTAGTGATCGCGCTCTTGTGTGTCCTGCCGTTTCTATTCGACGCCGTAATCATGGGCTTCGAGCGTTTGCAGCCGACTTTCAACCGTCCTTCGCCTCGTGTGGCGCTCATTCAGTTGCGGGCTCCCAAGACTCGTATTCGGTCGCTCGCGATCATCGCGACCGCCGCGGTGGCTTGCTTTGGCGTCGTCTCCATTCAGGGGGCGCAACGCAATCTGCAACACGGCCTAGATGCCTCCGCAAGCGGCCGCGACTCGGGGGCGGACATATGGGTGACGCCACGCGGCGAATCAAATGTTCTAGCGACGACTCCCTTTTCTGACCCTGGGGGTCGCGCGGTGCTGGCCCGTGTACCGGGGGTCAAGAGCGTTAGCGAATACCGAGGGAGCTTCCTGACGTGGGGCGATAGGCGGCTTTGGGTCCTTGGCCCGCCGCCGAGCAGCGGGCAGCTTATCCCACCGAGCGAGATTGCGTCAGGTAACGCGACGCTCGCAGACGCACGACTCCGCGAAGGCGGGTGGGCGGTCCTTTCAAGCGAGCTGGCCGCCGAACATCATCTCCACATCGGAGAGGCGTTCACGTTGCCCTCGGCCGTGCCCACACGGCTGCGCGTCGCCGCGCTGTCTACGAATCTCGGATGGCCTCCGGGCGCTGTGACCCTGAACGCAACCGACTACGCCGCGGCCTGGGGCAGCAGCGAACCGAGCGGTTATGAGATTGACACCGCTGCCGGGGCGCAGCCGGCGGCAGTCCGCAGGGCTGTCGAGAGGGCGCTAGGACCCAGTAGTGGCCTACTGATAGAAACACGCGCCGAACGAGACCAGCGGCAGTTTGCGGTCGCGCGCCAGGGCTTGTTGAGGCTAGAGCAGATTCGTGTGCTCGTGCTGATAGCCGCGATGTTCGCGATTGCTGGCGCTCTCGGGTCGCTGATATGGCAGCGGCGGATGTATGTCGCGCGTCTTCGATCCCTTGGCTTCAAGCGGCCCGTCCTGCGCCATTGGTTGCTCTGGGAGGGCGCAATCCTTCTCGGTGTAGGCTGCTCCACAGGTGCGCTATTCGGTGTGTACGGGCAGCTTCTCATGAGTCATGCGCTGGCAAGCGTCACAGGGTTTCCCACGTCTTTCAACGTTGAAGCGCTCGTGGCTCTCTGGACATTCGCACTCGTCAGTGCGGGCGCCGTTGTCGTGGTGTCACTGGCGGGATATCTCATGGTGCAGGTCCAACCCCGAGCGGCCCGTTCGGCTACCTAACCACGTCGCCGGGCCACCGACGCCGGCCCCGCTCTCCCCGCGCCAGCTATGCGTAACAGGCCATGCTGTAGCGCGGGAGCTGACGTGGACGCTGCCGTTGGCCGCGCGCGAGATTTGCCGGTGGAGGAAACTAGCCGGCCGTATTCCTGATCCCGCCATCCGTGGCGATGCCCTGGCCTCGTTCGCTCACAAGCGTGTGAACATCGACGGCGCGGCGATTTTTTGCATCCTCTCTGGCTCGCGCAATCCCCGACTCCTACGGCTGCTAGTGGCCTACCAGATTTTGTGGGACTTCCTCGATAGCATGAACGAGCGTGGCGCGGACCGTGGGACGGTCAACGGCCGACACCTTCACCTGGCTCTTGTCGATGCGCTAGACCCCGCACCGCCGATCTCGGACTACTACCGATATCACCCGTGGCGCGAGGACGGCGGCTACCTGCGCTTACTTGTTTCACTCTGCCGTCGCGAATGTGCGTCGTTGCCGTCATACCAAGCGGTGCGTCCGTTGGTGCTGCGTGAGGCAAACCGAGCCGAAGTGCTCGCTATCAACCACGACCCCAACCCCTCGCAACGCGACATTGAGCTCAGGCACTGGGCAAAGCGCGAGTTCCCTACAGAACGCTGCGCTAGCTGGTTTGAGCTAACTGCCGCGGCTAGTGCTGGGTTGACTATCTTCGCGCTACTCGCTGCCGCCACAAAGCCGCATATCAATGCCGCTGAGCTGGAGCAAGCTTGTGGGGCTTACAGTCCGTGGATATCGGCGACGGCGACTATGCTCGATAGTTACGTCGATCGAAGCGAGGATGAGACAAACGGTGAACATAGTTATGTGGGGCACTACTCCCCCGCGGTGATTGCACTTCGCGTTGGCGAGCTTGTGCGCCGCGCGACTTTAGAAGCCGCTGCTCTCTCCGACGGCGAGCGGCATGTCGTGATCGTGGCGAGTATGGCCGCAATGTATCTGTCGAACGACAGGGCGCGCACAGCCGCGATGCGCAACGAGGCACGCTCTCTTATCCGGGCCGGCGGACCACTGGTCGGCCTACTGCTTCCGGTCTTGAGGCTATGGCGGGTTGTCTACGCCCAACGCTCAAGCTGACTCGACACATAAAGGAGCAATCAATGCGACTTATACATTCCTCCCCGTCCGATGCAGCAGGATCGCAGGGGTTGCCCCCAGCGGCACCCTTCCCGTCAGTAGTCCAGACAGCCGTGTGCATGTGGCGACCCTTGGAGTATCTGGAGTGGTGCCGCCATTGGATCGGCCCCCGGTTCACCATGAAGCCTGTTGATAAACCGCCGCTGGTATTCTTGGCCGACCCGAGCGAGATTCGAGCGGTTGTCACGGCGCCCCTCGCGATCCTTCACGCGGGCGTCGGCGCTGCCGTCACGGCCCCATTGTTTGGTGACACGTCGTTCATGCTGCGAGAGGAGGACGAGCGAATCAACGGCCGGGATGCAATCATACCGGCGTTTCACCGGCAGGCGGTAGTGGGCTATACAGAGATGGTAAGTGACCTGGCTAGTCGCTCAGTTGGTTCCTGGCCGTGCGATGTACCGACTGCAATATATCCGCGTGTGTGTTCGCTCACTCTGACCGTGATGCTAAGAGCTGTATTTGGTGCCGACGATGACAAAACCATAGAGCGGCTGCGCGACCTGATGCTCTCGATGTTGTCGGTCACGGCGAGCCTCCTGCTACATCAGCCACCCCTTCGCCGTGTGCCGGGATGGCGTCGCACATGGGCGCGCTTCGTGCAGGACCGTAAGGGAGTAGACGAATTGATCGCCTCTATCATCGCGCGGCGCCGACAAGCCGGCGGGACCAGCTGCGACATGCTCGACATGCTGCTAAGCGCCGCCCGCCTCGACGGCCTCCCGATGACAGCCAAGGAACTGCGGGACAATCTCGTGTCGGTCATCGTCGCCGGCCACGAGACAACGGCCTCCGCGGTCGCATGGGCGATGCAGCTACTCGCCCACAACCAGCATGTGCAAGGCCGGCTCGCGGCTGAGATAGACGACGGCCAGAGCGACGTGTACTTGCAGGCGACGGTAAATGAGGTGCTGCGCCACCGGCCGGTGTTCTTGTTCGCGGCGCCCAGGGCAGTCACTCAGCCGATCGAGATAGGCGGCTGGACCTACCGCCCACCAGCTCAGCTACTTGGCTGCATCTACCTCATGCACCATGACCCCACCCTATTCCCCGCCCCATACAGCTTCCGGCCCGAGCGGTTCCTAGACTCGCCGTCGCGCGCCTCCAGCGTATGGCTGCCGTGGGGCGGCGGGCGCCAGCGATGCCCGGGCCGGCATCTCGCGCTGCTAGAGCTTCGCACGATCCTCCGAACGGTCCTACGCGGGCTCCGAATCATGCCGGCAGGGCCGACGATCGAGAGGGCGCGATGGCGTAGCGTGATTGTCACGCCGCACGCCGGAGGTCGCGTTGTGCTGCGTGAACGCGCCGCGAACCGGCGGGCGCCGGCGGGCGGAGGCGCGCCAAATTACGGGTCTTTTGGCGCCAAATGTTTAGATCAGAACGTCGTTTTTAAGACCGGAACGCAATAGCTGGAGTTCCAGAGAGTGATACGTCAGGATCGGCGCTCATGGCGCGATGGGATCGCAACTGGCAGGGCTCCGTCCAAGGGCACCGCGGGCGCCGTTTGCATCGGAGCCCGCGGAGAGGTGGTCCGATACAGGGCGGGAAGGCCGTACTCTCAGACGGCAGGTCCGCTCCACTCAATCGGACCGTCGGTCGTGATCCCCTGGCGAGCCGCCCTTCATATCCAGGGCGAGGAAGCCACGGTCGCGTGTGTGGCCGTCGCACGAGCCGAGGGCCGGCAGGCGGGTGGCGGGACACATACCCCACAGTCCAACTCGCCGCTGGTCCTCAGCCTCCGCTCGTGGCAGTTGTGCGCGGGGGCTGCCGGGCCGGGCTGTACCTTCCTTCAGCCCGGCCCGCGTTCTTCAGGGAACAGGCAGGGGAATCGGCGCTGCCTGGCGCGCGACGGGGAGGCAGCGTGGGTGCTCGCTGTAGGGAGAGGTCGGCGGCGCACCCACGCCTCCCACCATGTCATACCAAATCCATAACGGTTGTAGTTGTTCGATCTGCTCGGAAACGTCGATGCCAAAGATAACACCACCGACTTTCACCGTTGATGTCGTCATTCAGCCGGCGTGAGAAAGTGTCAATAAACACGCAGCTCACCGTACCCGCCAGCTTCGTGTCTTATCTTCGCAATGGCCTGTTTCAGGAGTGGGGGTTTGCGGCTGAAGACATAGCCAACCTCTCGATTGAGTTTGGTGGCGGGGCGTCCGATGGCGCCTTTAGCGAACCCGTGCAAACGTTCTTGACTATGCTCGTAATTTTTGGTGAAGTGGGCTGGAAAGACAGTCATACACAAGGCAATATCGTCATCAACCTAAACATCGGCGGCACGTACATTGCGCGAGCACTTACGAACCAACACCAAGTGTTGGCAAACGAACTCAGCGAAATGCCGAAGGAGACGCACGAAGAGATGCGAGTCGCCGCGTCCGCCAGGGTCGCCGAGTTCGGCGCTTTTGTCCAAGAGGTTGAGGCTCAGGTAAGGCGCCTCAACCACCGCCAGGGCACATCGGCGATAATCCATGCGGCCTCCGGGTCGCCGTTTCCGGCCGGAGCAGCGCGACAGCACCGATTCCAACACTAGCGTGCCGCGTTGAGCACGTACAACGACAAGCTCAACCCGTACACGCAGTGGCACATGCAGCGAGCCTTCCGCCTGGGCTGGGAAGCTGCCGAGGAGGGTCTGGATGATTGCCTGGCACAGAAGCGGGCCGAGTGCTCCATGCTCAACCGGATGACGACGCGCGCTTGGTGGCGCGGCTTCCGTACGCGACGGGGCGAATACTGAGGCGCGCATGGAGCAGTTGGAAGCGGTCGTACTCAACAGCCCTGGCGAATCGATCAAGGCAGCGCTCCGTACAGGGCCGATCTTGGTTGTTGCCATGCGCCTCGGTGTTGACGCATGGGAGCCCTTGTACGCCATCGTCGGCCCCCGCCGCGTGGAGCTGCCGCCCGAGTTCTGCTGGACTCTTGAAGCCATCGCTGTGCTTGAAGCGGCGGCGCTGATGCGGTAGCACAGACACTCGGTCCGGCCAATGACCGCCATGAGTCGTATTAGAAGGAGGTTCGAATCGTGACAACAGCTTCACACAGTGCCTACGCGACCGCAGGAAAGTCAGCGCTGCGAGATAGACGCATTGGCGAGCTTTCGCTGGAGGAGGTTCGTGCCGGTGTAGTGGCCGGCTTGCGCTTACGGCAGTTGGAGATCGAGGAGGCGATCTTCGCCCATGTATTTGACGGTGTATCGGATCCGGTCGGGGCCGGGGACGAGGAGTACATGGCGGGTTTGCGTGCCACGATCACCGCAGTCGTGGAGTACGGCCTCGCGGGCATCGACATAGGAGAGCGCTCAGAGCCTGTCCCGTTGGCTGCGATCATGCAGGCGCAGCACGCGGTGCGTCTTGGTGTGAGCCTGGAGACGGTGTTGTGCCGGTACATCGCGGGGTACAAGCTGCTGGTGGAGCTCGTCACGCAGGAGGCTGAAGACATTTCCAGTGAAAGGGGAGTGCTGGCAGCCGTGCTCGGCCTGCAGGCGTCGCTGCTTGAACGCCTAGTGTCATCGATCGCTTGTGTGTATCTGAGTGAGGTCGAATGCGTCGGCCCATCACCTGAGCTGCGCCGTACCGAACTAGTACAGAGGCTGCTCGATGGCGCGACCGTGGACGCTTCATATCTCGGCTACGACTTCGACGCATGGCACATAGGTATGATCTCCACCGGCGCGGGTGCCCAGCGGGCTCTGCAGGTTCTAGCGGCGGACTACGGACTGCAACTATTGGCGGTGGAGCATGGCGATGATGTCGTGTGGGCGTGGCTCGGTGGGCGGCGCAAGCCTACTGTTCGCGACATCGAGTGTGTCCTGTCCTCGGTTGATTGGCCCGTGGAGGTGTCGTTGGCGGTCGGCGAGCCGGCGAGGGAGATTGATGGGTGGCGCCAGACGCATTGGCAAGCCCAGGAGGCGCTACGGGCGTTACGCAGGTCCCAGAGGCTCTCCCAATACGCCAATGTCGCAATCTTGGCGCTGGTGTTGCAGAACGACTTGGCGGCTCGTTCGCTCAGAGAGATCTATCTTGTGCCCTTGGGTGCGCGCCGTGGCCAAGGCGGGGTGGCACGCCGGACGCTGCGTGCCTACTTCAAGGCAGGAGGAAACGCAGCTTCTGCCGCCAAAGAGCTCGGGGTGGCTCCGAAGACTGTCCGACGCCGCGTGCAAGAGATCGAGCAGCGGCTGGGTCGTCCGCTGCCCACATGCCACGCCGAGATGGAGGTCGCGCTGCGATTGGAGGATCTGGACGACAACACATGAGGACCGGTGTCCCCTTTTGCTAGTCCGAGCACCCACAATTGCTTTGGCACCAGCAGGATGTCCCTTTTGGGACATTTCTTTAGGTTCAATGACCGTAAAAGTCCCTAGACAGGGTCTCTGGAAGATGATATGAATTAGATTCAGACCGCGCTAACTAGACCGGCAAATGGACGCGGACGATTTCAAAAGGCTCCGGGGGGCGATGATGAAAGCTGCCATTAAGTCGCTGGCAATCTGCATAGGGCTCTGTCTGACGGGACTGGCGACGGCCTCGCCTCCTCCAGCATTCGCAGAAAGCTCCTCGCCGCCACGTCGACCGGGCGCCTCGGCGCAGGATGTCGCAGCGGCGTCCGCCCGACCAGAGCTGCCCCTTCCGGAACCGCTTGCGCACCTCCAAGCGTTGAGGCGTGGTCGCGTGCGCCACATGCGCCACGTTCGCCGGCCTTCGAGTGCTCGCAACACGTGGAAGGTTTTCAAAGCGCGCACTGCGGAAAGCGGTTCCGTTTCGTTACGTGGCAGTCCCCTGGTCGTTCCGCAAGTGAATCAGTTGTTTGGTGGGCAGCCGTCGAACGAAGTTGAAGAAGCGCGACGGGCTTCCCCCGAAGCCGCAGGCGTGCGCGAAGAATCTGAGACTAGCTACGGTGGGCTTGGTCCTGAAGCGGCGGAGAGTGTCGATAATCGGGCCGATCCGGGCCTGATCGAGCAGCCAGCTGGCGGTCCCCCGGCGACGTTGCCGGAAGGGGACAGGATTGTGGGCTTTCCGACTGACTATGCGACGTCTGTGGCCGGGGCTGAAGGTAGTCGCGAAGTGCGCGAAGGGCTAGAACCGGTCGCCCTCGAAACAGTACCGGGCAAGCGCACGCCGCTTGACTTGGGCCTCTCTGAACTCGGCGGCGAATTTCAACCCAAGGTGGGACTTGCTCCTGTTCGGATACCGAAGCGCCTAAGTGAAGGTGCGGCGCTCTCTGAAGCTGGCGTGTCGTTGACGCCGGTTGACGAACACGGCGTGGCGCTAGGCGGCGAAGGTGTGCTCGATGGCGCGAGTGTGTTCTATGGCGACAGCGAAGATGCGAGCGCAGGGATTGTCGACGTCGATACGCTCGTAAAGCCCTCGACGTTCGGCTTGATGATGGAGACGAGCTTGCGTAGCCAACGCTCGCCCTCCAAGTTGTTTTTCAAGGTCGGCCTACCTAAGGAAGCGACTCTTGAGCAGGAAACGGCGGGCTCAGGGCCTGTTCGGGTAGTTGAAGGTGATAGGAAGCTCGCCGTGATCTTTGCTCCATCTGCGCATGACGCTGAAGGGACGTCTGTGCCGGTGAGCATGGTTCTTGAAGAAGACACGCTCGTCCTGACGGTGAATCATCCTGCGGGGGCATATGCCTACCCGATCATGGTTGATCCACGGTACGAATATTATGCAGACGAATTTACTTGGGATAAACAAATCAACGGGAGTGGCTCTCATCCGACGAACTGGCATTTCGAACACCCAGAAGGGCCTCTGCTCACTGCATCGGAAAACAGCGGGGGTAATGGCTGGACGGTGCATATCCCGTCAAACCACGGCGAACACGAACAGGGCGGCATGGTGTATACGACACAGGGGCTGTCTCATATCTGGGACTTTGCGTCGGATACGTCGGAGTCTGACGAAGGCGCACATGTAGAAACCAGAGTGGAGACTTATGGTCAAGGCGGCGTCGAAGAATTCCATACTACGCCTGCCAAAGCCTCGCTGGGATGGAACACTGCCGTCGGCTGCCAAATGACATCAAAAGAATGCAAAATTACGCCGGAAACCAAAAACTCAGCAGCATACCTAGCGCAGACAACGGGCGCGGCGACAGGGATCGCTGGAGAAAATGTGTTTCATAGCGCCGAAGTGGCCATTCAACAGGAAGTAAACCCAGAAGTTACCTTCGACACCACCGATGAAACGGTTGACGGTCATCCTAACGCCCTGTATGGGACGAAAACGTGGCTTGGCCCGCATTCTAATGCGCTTGTGAAGTTCACCGCGTCCGATAAGGGTATCGGTGTTGAAGGGTGGAGCAGTGAACACACAAACGCAAGTGGTGGTTGGGAATCGTTGTCTGGAAAGTCGATGCTGAGCGAAGGCTTGTGCTCGGGGATTCAATGTCCGAGCGAAGAGGTTGAATACGTCGGTTACTCAAGCGCGTTGCCTGGCGGAGAACCAAAGCTGGGTCTGGATGCCTGGAACGCGATGTATGATTCACACGCTAAAGAAAACGAGGCTGAAGGCCTGCGTCGCCATGCCGTCAAAGTGGACAGCACTTCGCCACATGGCATCACAGTCACGGGCTTGGGCAGCGGTAACGAAATCGGCGAAGGAGAGTACACGCTCGGGGTCGAAGCGACGGACGGCGAAGGCACGACTCCCAGCTCCGGGATCAAGTCGATCGCCGTCACCGTCGACGGACTCGAAGTCGGTCAAGCAAACGGTTCCTGCTCGGTTTCGGCTGGTCCTTGTACTGCAAGAGGGGAATGGGCAATCAGCGGTAATGGACTTGGTGCTGGGGAACACAAGCTGAAGGTCACAGCGACGGATAACGCGCTCAATGTCGCCACCGACGAAATCACGATCAAGGTTCATCATTCCACTCCTGTCTCTGTGGGTCCGGGTGCTGTGGACCCAACATCAGGCGAGTTTAGTATGAGCTCCACGGATGTTTCCGTGAGTGCCCCTGGGTCGAGCTTGACGGTTGGCCGAAGCTATAGATCGCGCCGCCCGACGGCAGGAGCGGAAGGCCCGCTGGGACCGCAGTGGAGCTTGAGTGTGGGAGGTCAGGAAAGCATCACAAAACTCCCGACCGGAAGCGCTACACTCACGGCGTCGAGCGGGGTACAGACGGCGTTTACGAGTAAAGAAGGGGGCGGCTTTAGCTCGCCCACCGGCGACGCGAACCTGACGTTGTCGGAAGGAAAGAACGCAAAAGGCGAATTGACGGAATACGTGCTGAAGGACGCTGGTGATGCGGAGACCACGCACTTCACGTCTCTGGGTGGGCCTTCCTCGAGCTTGTGGAAGCCAACGAAGCAAGAAGGACCGATTGCGTCCCAGGCGGTGCGGTACATCTATCAGACGGCGGAAGGTATCACCGAGCCGAGGTACGCGGCCGCGCCCGAACCGAGCGGACTGTCGGTGTCCTGTATCTCGACGCTCGAAAAAGGTGAAGCCCTCGAAAAACTTGAAAAGGGCTGTCGCGTCTTAGAATTCCAATATGGGACGAGCACCAAAGCAGCCGGCGAAAACGAAAGCGAATGGAACGAATACAAAGGGCGACTGAGGCAAGTGCTGTTTGAGGCTGAGAGCCCGTCGAGTAAAAAAATGGAAGCACCAATCCCCGTCGCAGACTATACTTACGACAAACAGGGACGGCTGCGCTCAGAGTGGAACCCACAACTGGAACATCCGCTGAAAGTAGACTACGGCTACAACGAAGGACACCTGACGGCGATGACCCCGCCGGGTGAAGAGCCCTGGGTATTCACATATGGAACTACCGCGGGGGACTCCAACACGGGGCGGCTGCTGAAGGTTATGCGGGCTCCCGCCTCCGCCAAACTATGGGGCGGAAAAGTACCGGAAAACACAGAAGCACCGAGGCTGCTAGGCATACCGGCGGTGGGTGCAAGGATGGGCGTCTCGATCGGAACGTGGAGCAACGAACCCGCAGCCTATGGCTACCAGTGGGAGGACTGCAACTCCGAAGGCAAAGCCTGTACCTCCATCTTGGGCGCAAACAATGCGAATTACACTGTCGCATCTAGCGACGTAGGTCATGTGCTCGTCGCTCAAGTGATGGCGACCAATGGCGGCGGAACGGTTACCGCGTCAAGCGCGTCCAGCACCGAAGTCAAAGCACGGGTTACCGAATTTCCTGTTGGGGAAGCGTCTGTTGGTGTTGCCGAGGGTTCGGATGGGAATTTGTGGCTTCCTCAGGAGGAGGGGGACACGGTCAGTAAGGTGACGCCGTCGGGTGGGGTAACGACCTATAAATTGCCGAGTCCGTTTTGTGGCCCGGAACATATTGCTGCGGGGCCTGGCAAAGAAAGCGCGCTTTGGTTTACTGATGTGTGCGGTGCGACGATAGGAAAGATCACGACGTCGGGCAGTACGACAGCTTACAGCGTGCCGTCGGGTTCGACGCTGCGTGCGATCACGGCGGGGCCGGATGGGAACATGTGGTATGTGGCGGAAACCTCGGGCAAGATTGGGAAGATCACGACGCCGGGTGCGATCACTGAATACTCGTTGCCGAAAGGCAGCGAACCGCATGGGATCACTGCGGGACCGTCTAAAGAAAGCGCGCTGTGGTTCACGGATCGTGGGACCAGCAAGATTGGGAAGATCACGACGTCGGGCACGGTCACTGAATACGCGTTGCCCGCGGGTAGCGAACCGGCGGGTATCGCGGCGGGGTCGGATGGGAACTTGTGGTTTGCCGAGGAGGGCTCTGGCAAGGTCGGGAAGATGACGACATCGGGCACGAAGACCGAATACGCGGTGGGCGGGAGCCCGTACGAAATCACGTCCGGCTCGGACGGAAACCTGTGGTTCACGATCGGCTCGAACAAGCTCGGGAAGATCACCACCTCAGGCACGCTCAGCGAATACACCCTTCCCGCGGAAAGTCAACCGGCGGGTATCACCGCTGGCCCGAACGGGGCGCTTTGGTTCACCGAGACACAAACCGGCAAGCTTGCAGAGATCAACCCGGTCCTTGAAAGCGAAGAAAGCGAAGCACTACCCGCGCAGCCGGGCACCACGATCGAGTACAACGTGCCGGTGTCCGGGCCAGGACTGCCTGTTTCGTTGACGAAAACGGAAGTCGAAACGTGGGGTCAGAAGAAAGACCAGCCGACTGAAGGTATGGCTATCTTCCCGCCCGAGAAGCCGCAGGGGTGGCCCGCCAGCAGCTACACGGGCGCGACGATCGACTACGTCGATGAAAAGGGAAGGTCAGTCAACAGCGTTCTCCCAAGCGGTGGGGTATCAACCACCGAATACAACGCGTACAACGACGTCGTACGGACGCTGAGCCCGGACAACCGCGCGACGGCGCTCAAAGAACCTTGCGAATCGAAAGAAAGCTGTAAGTCCGCCGAAGTCGCCGAACTGCTCGACAGCGAGAGCACCTACGAAGAAAAAGGCTCAGAACCGGGAAGCGAGCTGCTGGGCGGGCTAGGGCCGCAGCACACCGTCAAGCTCGAAAACGGGACACAGGTCGAAGCACGATCCCACACCATCTATACCTACAACGAAGAAGAACCGTCCGGAGGCGGACCGTATCACCTTGTGACGCAGACAACCCAGGGCGCACAGTACGCCGGTAAAGAAGGAGACCCGCGCACGATGACGACGTCCTACTCTGGCCAGGAAACGCTCGGCTGGAAACTGCGAAAGCCGACATCCACCACCACATACCAAAACGGGCAGAAGCTCACACGTACCACAACCTACGAAGAATCCACCGGGAACGTGAAGGAAACCACCACACCGGGAGCCACAGGCGAGCAGATCGAATTTCCTGTTGGGGAAGCGTCTGTTGGTGTTGCTGAGGGTTCGGATGGGAATTTGTGGCTTCCTCAGGAGGAGGCGGATACGGTGAGTAAGGTGACGCCGTCGGGTGGGGTAACGACGTATAAATTGCCGAGTCCGTTTTGTGGCCCGGAACATATTGCTGCGGGGCCGGGTAAAGAAAGCGCGCTGTGGTTTACTGATGTGTGCGGTGCGACGATAGGAAAGATCACGACGTCGGGCAGTACGACGGCTTACAGCGTGCCGTCGGGTTCGACGCTGCGTGCGATCACGGCGGGGCCGGATGGGAACATGTGGTATGTGGCGGAAACCTCGGGCAAGATTGGGAAGATCACGACATCGGGTGCGATCACTGAATACTCGTTGCCGAAAGGCAGCGAACCGCATGGGATCACTGCGGGACCGTCTAAAGAAAGCGCGCTGTGGTTCACGGATCGTGGGACCAGCAAGATTGGGAAGATCACGACGTCGGGTACGATCACTGAATACGCGTTGCCTGCGGGTAGCGAACCGGCGGGTATCGCGGCGGGGTCGGATGGGAACTTGTGGTTTGCCGAGGAGGGCTCTGGCAAGGTCGGGAAGATGACGACATCGGGCACGAAGACCGAATACGCGGTGGGCGGGAGCCCGTACGAAATCACGTCCGGTTCAGACGGGAACCTGTGGTTCACCAGCGGCTCGAACAAGCTCGGGAAGATCACCACTTCAGGCACGCTCAGCGAATACACCCTGCCCGCGGAAAGTCAACCGGCGGGTATCACCTCCGGCCCGAACGGCGCGCTTTGGTTCACCGAGACACACACCGGCAAGCTCGCAGAGATCAGCCCGAATGCCCCATCGGGCAACCTAGGCGCAGACGATACCCAAACGATCTACTACACCAAGGCAGCCAACCCGAAATACACAGCGTGTGGAGAACACCCCGAATGGGCGAACCTCCCATGCCAAACCCAGCCCGTAGAACAACCGGGAACCAGCGGGCTTCCGAACCTGCCCATCACGCAATTCACGTACAACATCTGGGACGAGCCAGAAAAGACCACACAGACCGTAGGCTCCGCAACACGCACCACGGACATCGCCTACGACCCAGCTGGCCGACCGCTCACAAGCGAAACGATCTCCACCGAAGGCACAGCGCTACCAAAGGTCACCGATAAATACAGCGAAACGACAGGCCGGCTGATCGAACAGAGCACCGGGACCGGAAGCGAAGCAAAAAAAATCACGTACACCGATAACACACTCGGACAACTCCTCAAATACACCGATGCGGACGGAAACACAACGGAATACGAATACGAACCAGAAAAGGACGAGCGACTCATCAAACTCAACGACGGCAAGGGCACTCAAGCCTACACATATGAAGAAACGACGGGATACCTTTCCAAGCTCATAGACACACAGGGCACCAACGTCCTCACATTCACAGCCTCTCACGACGTCGAAGGCAACACGACAAGCGAGGGGTACCCCAACGGCATGACCGCCAGCTACACCCGTAACGCGACAGGCGAACCCGCTGGCCTGACCTACGAAAAGAAGACACACTGCACCGAAAAATGCGTTTGGTTCACAGAAAGCCTGACACCATCGATTCATGGCCAGACCATGGAACAAGTGAACAGTCTCGCCAAGACAAGCGACGCTTACGCCGAAACGGGCGAACTAACACAAGTCCAAGAAACGCCTACCGGCGAAGGCTGCACAACACGGATCTATGCTTACGAAGCAGAAACCAACCGCAGCAGCCTCACCACCTATAAACCCAACTCCAAAAACGAATGCGCGACCGAAAGCGGTTCCGAAGAAAAACACAGCTATGACACCGCCAATCGCCTCACCGACACCGGCATCAAATACAATGAATTCGGCGACATCACCAAGCTCCCCGCCACAGACGCGGACGGTACCGAACTCCAGAGCACGTTCTACGTCGACGGGCAACTAGACGAACAGAAACAAGGCGAACAGACCATCGGCAACAATCTCGACCCTGCCGGTCGTCCAGGCGAAACAGTAGACACGGGCACAGTCACCTCAACATACATCAGCCACTACGCTGGTCCAGGCGACTCGCCTGCGTGGACCGTTGAACCCGTCTCGGGACACTGGAAGCGCTACGTCTCAGGGATCAGCGGTTTCGCTGCTATCGAGACGGACACCACAGAACCCGAACTACAGCTAGCCAACCTCCAAGGTGATATAGTCGGGAAAGCATCGGCCAGCGAAACCGCGACAAAACTACTCTCAACCGAACGACCCACGGAGTACGGCGTGCCCACAACCACGAAACCCGCGAAGTACAGCTGGCTCGGCGGCGACCTGCTCCCGACCGAACTGTCGTCCGGCGTGATTGCGATGGGCGCCCGCAGCTACGTGCCGCAGATCGGGCGCTTCCTACAGTCCGACCCTATCCCCGGCGGATCGGCTAACGCCTACGCGTACACCGACGGGAACCCGGTCAACGAAACAGACCTGACCGGAGAATACGTCGAAAACAACTACAGCGCGAGCATCTTCGCCACGGAGGACAACGAAGCGATAGAACAGGAAGCCGCCCGTGAAGCGGCCGCGCGTGCGGTGGCCGAACGAGAAGCACAAATAGCGGCAGCCGTCGCGGCGCTTGAAGCCAAAGAGGCAGCCGAACAAGCAGCGGTCTACGCACAAGACCGCTGGGACGAAGAGGCCGCGGCTGGTCCCCCAGGCGCGATTCCCGGAGGAGGAGAAGGAGAAGCAGGCGGGTACGGGGGAGGCGACAGACTGCACTTCATCACAGACAAGGGAGGCCCGGGTGCTTTTTGTGGCAAGAACTCGACAGAACATAGAAAATGCCACGAGCCCAAAGGTGGTACGGAAAAGGAAAATATCGAAACCTGCGGCATACTCGGCGGTGCCATTGGCGGTATTATTGGGGGAGCCATTGCATCCTACCCCGGCGGCTTCGCCGGAGGAATTACTGGCCAGAAAGCGGCCGAAAAAGCGTGTAAGGCGGTATAGGGTGTGAAGATCCGTGATGGCGCAGGTTTTGCGACGGTTGTACTGGCTTGTGTAGCACTCAACCACTTTGTTATCGGCAACAGTTGGAGGAGCAGTATTATCATCGGCGTAGTCATCGCTGTGGGCGCGGCGTTGGGTGCATCGATCCGACGCGCATCTCGCGGCAGGTCGTGAGATCCATGCCAGGTGGCGTCACCCCCGTCGGTGGAGCGGAATGCTTGAAAGTAGCTGGGCGTTGTCCGCGCGGCTCTTGTCCAGTGCCTTGGTGGCAAGCCCAAGTTACTGTAGGCGAGCGCGTAGGGGCGTAGCGCGGCATGTGGGTAGGCACGATCGGTGGTGGCACGTCCTCCGCGCGGCTTGATCGCCAGACCGTCCCGTAGTGCTCCCTGAGCGGGTCGCCAGCGGGACGCAGTACCGGACCCGCTGGCAGCCGCGGTCCGAAGCACGCCGCCCAGGGGTGGCGGAGAAGAGTGCGGGGTCGTCGCCGACGTTGACGAGTGGTTCTGAACGCCAGCGTGGCCCGGACCCGGCGGGGATGGGTAGTCCGCCGTAATCGGCGGTGTCGAGTGCGATGCCGGCGACGATGATCCATGAGTGGGTGCTGTTGGCGTAGATGGTGATCCAGCGTCCGGGACCCGGCTGCCCGTAGTTCTCGAGTTCGGTGGAGTCCAGTGCGGTGGGGCCGAGTAGTCCGGCGGCGTACAGCACGAACGAGGTGGTGCTGGAGCGAGGGTGCCGTAGTGCTGGTCGGGTTCGGTAGGGGCGAGTGTGGATGAGGTTGCCGGCGGCGATCGCGAGCTTGACCGGGTCGGTGGTTCGCGGAGTACGGTGGCGCTGCCGTCGGGTTGGATGTGCGCGGTCTGGCCCGCGGTGAGCCGATGTGCTTGCCGATGATCGCGCTGCCGGTGTCGCCGGCGTAGAACGCGCTGGTGGTGTCGAATGGGTTGGGCGTGATGTGGACGTAGCTGCCGAGTGGGATGACGCTGGGGTCGACTGCGATCTCGTAGGCGGGTGGCCCGGCGGTGAGGTTGAGGCCGCGGCGTCAGATGCTCTGGGGTCGGCCGCGGCCCATCTGGTCGCGCCAGAACGCATAGAACGACCGGGTACGGCGATTCCAGTCGAGCCCGACCTGTAGATGCCCCCGTGGGACGTGCTGCTGCATCGCTCATGCCTGTTATAGACCCACTCGAAGCGGGCCGACGAGTCGTGTGGACGAGGCCGGGCGATTTCCCTACGATTTCCCTAGCGGGCTACGTCCAGGCCGAAAAAGGGCCTGTATCTAGGGCAAAAACTCGCCAACTAGAGCCAATCTGGGCTGGAGGCACACGAATCATAATTTGCTATGACCCAGGCCCTTGACGTCATTAGCTGTGAGCATCCGGCCTCGTACATATGCGCCGTGCCATAGAGGCGCTGACCACCGGCCCAGGGTCGATCCGTGCCCGACTGTAAGCGGCCGAGCCGCACTTCGGCAAGGTCCACGAAAGCAAGATGACGACTCGTGCTGAGGAGCGGCCGAGGATGCGCATTGGAGCGGGTCTTGTCGAAGGTGGAGACGAGGATGACAGGACAAGTGTCACGGAATCAATTGCTCTACTTGATGAGTCACGAGCAGTCGAGATCGCAGGCGACATGCTTCTCCTATACGAACTGCTAGCGGGTCTTCGTATCGACGACGGCTAACGATTTGCTGCAGTAGTGCTGATTAGGCGCGGGATCAGATTGTGTCTAGCCGGGTGGGGGTACTGAGCGCCGTGAGATGTCATCGTAGCTCGGTTGCCTCATCCTCACTCCCCGGTCCAGAAGCAGGCAGCGGCGGCTCGTGGCCCTCCGCGAAGATGCGTTCGACCTCACGCAACCACTTGGCCGGTATCTCCTCCTCCAGGCGCGCGAGAACCGATGCTGCCGGATGCGCACGGATCGGGATCACGTTCTCGGGCAGACTGTGGGGGTCCAGCGCTCGCGTGATCTGATTCGCAAGCTCGGGTCGGGGTGCGTAGGCCATGTACTGTTCGGTCGTGGTCAGGCGGGCGTGACGCATCAGCGCTTGGATTGTGCGCACGTCGACGCGCTTCGCCGCGAGGCGCGTGCCGAAGGAGTGTCGGAGGTTGTACATCTTGATCGGCTTCAGGCCGGCGCCCTCGCGGGCGAGCTTGAACGCTTTCCGTAGCGGCTTGTCGCGGACGGGCCGGTCGGGCTCCAGTTCGCTGACGAACACGAAGTCGTCGTCGGCGGTGGCATAGCCGCGCTTCTTCAGGCGAGCCAAGGCACGGGTGAGCCGTGGGGTCATGGGGATGGCCTCGGAGTCGGATGTCTTCGTGGTGTCGAGCTCTTCGAGCACCCAGTTATCGTAGGGTCGCAGGACGAAGGCGTTGAAATCCACGGCGCCCCACTTCAGGCCCAGCGCCTCGCCGGCGAGTCGAAGCCCGGCGTGCGCGCCGCACAGCCAGAAGGCTTCCTCGAAGGTGCCGGGTGCCTGCTGGAGGAGCTGGTCGATTTCGTCGGGGTCGTAGAAGTCGTCGCGGCGAAGCACCCGTTCGCGCTCGCCGCGCTTGCTGCGTCGTTTGACCTCCGCGAGGGGGTTGGCGGGTATCCAGCGCTGCCGCACGGCGTAGTTCATGCACGCGGATAGGATGTCGCGGTACTCGTTGCGCGTCTGCGCAGCAGCTGGCGCTAGGAGCATCCACAGCCGCTTCTTGCGACGCTCGACAATCCAGCCTTCGGCTTCGAGGGCTATGGCCTTGGCGTAGGTGACGGTCTTCGCGCGCTGGGCGTTGAGCGGGATGACGCGGTAGACGCCGCGACGCAGATGGCGCCAGGTGCCTGGCAGCTCGTCGGCGAGCTGAACGGCCTTGGCCTTCGTTGCAACCTCGACGGGCGCGCTGTCCTTGGGCTGAGCGGTCCAGCGCTCGACCTCGACGAGCTGGGCCTCTTTGCCGGCGGCGCGCGCCTTCTCGGCCGTCTGCTGGCTCACGACCTTGTAGGACTTGAAGTCGTCGAAATAGCGGCGCAGCCGGCCGTCGGCGAAGTCCTGAACCGGCGTGTCCGCGCCGTGGTCGCGGTAGAGCCGCTCGAACATGCTCTCGTAGCCGGCGAGCGTCGTGCGCTTGAGGTCTTTGTCGCGCTTGCGCTCGGCGACCCAGCCCTGCGTCGCCTCGAATAGGGTGGCGACATGAGGCGCGTCGTCCTTGGGCTCGGCGGCCCGGCGCAGCTCCTCCAGTTGCGTCGCCAGGAGCTGCTCGGCGTCCTTGGGCGTGAGGTGCTCGGGCGTCGGGCGGGGGCCGTGGCCTGCCCGCCAGACGACTGCGCCTCGCGGTGTGCGCCGGCCGGAGTCTCGGACATGCGCGGGGCCGAGTCGCTTGCCGCCCCGCACGCCATATGCGTCGCGCCAGTACGCGAAGTACGAGCGCACGCCGCTTGCGTCGGGCTTGATCTGGAGATGCCCCGTAGGGCTTGCTGTCGTGCTCATGCTGCCTATGACCCCCTCGGGCTCGAACCGGCCAACGAGTTGCTGAGGAGGGCGGGAGATTTCCCCAGGATTTCCCTAAGGGGCCGCAGCGAGGGCCAGAAAAGCCCTGTTAACACGGGCCAAGACTGGCGAACCTACGCTAAACAGGCCCAAAACCACCGACTTCTAATCCGAGGGTCGCAGGTTCGAGTCCTGCCGGGGGCTTGCGATAAAAGCTTGTATGCATGTATCCGGACAGTCCCGCCGCGACGCTCTCGGGTATCTTCATAGGCGCTCACATGGTGTTTTCGAGCGTGCCAACCAGGTCTCTGACGGCCCGCGCCTGCGCGGCTTTCTTCGCGTGTGTCGTGTGCTCGCTCGTGAGCGCTGCCGCCGCGCACGCCACGGTGGGCGAGACGATCGGCTACACCGCTCCGGCCGGCGCGCACTCGGCCGCGACCCGTGGCGGCACGAGCAGCTTCCAGGGCCACAACGGCGAATTCGAGGATGCGGTCGTCCAGTTTCAGGCCGGGCCGCAGGTCGTGGGCTCGCTGGACTGCACGCAGACCGAACCCTGTGACAGCTACAACATCTATCCGGCCGAAGACGCTTACGAAGTGGCTGTCGCGCCGTGCCAGAACTTCGGGTCCTCTTCCGTGTACTGCCCCGACGCCGAATACTTCGTCGCGAACCTTGGCTCGGGCACGAACAATCGCTACGAACTGCTGGCTCCGCTGCAGTACCAGAGCGCGACGGTCAAAGCCGGCAACGGCGGCTCGAAAATCTTCGGCACGAACCCGAGCGCGGAAGAATTCGAACCCGCGCTGTACCCGGACAACGACATCTTCACCGGCGGCGCCGGCGACGACATCCTCGTCGGCGGCCCTGGTGACGACATCCTTCGCGGCGGCCCCGGCAACGACGTGCTCGACGGCCGCGGCGGCGAAGACCAGCTCTACGGCGAAGGCGGCAACGACGACATCACCGGCGGGGCGAGCGGCAAAAGCCTCGAGGCCGGCGGCGAAGGGACCAACAAACTCGGGCTCACGTTCAACCTCGAAGCGCCCGACGCCGGCAGCTACGACGGCGGCAACGAGACCTTCGACGGCGAAGGCGGGATTTCGACCGTGTCCTTCTTCCACGCCCCGGGGCCGGTGACCGCGAAAGTCGACGGTCTGCCCGACAGCGGCATCGCCGGTCAAAGCGACACGATCGAGACCAACGTGACCGAGGTCGATGGCGGCGAAGGCAACGACACGCTGATCGCCGGCACCGGACCGATCATCCTCGACGGCGAGGGCGGCAACGACTTGATCGAAGGTGGCCCCGGCGGCGACACGCTGCGCGGCGGCGCCGGCGACAACACGATCAAGACCGCCGGTCCAGACGGCGCCGGTCCCGACAGCATCTACTCGGCCGAGTCCTTCTGCAACCTCGAAGTCTCCTGTCCGGGCGGCAACAGCGTGATCTACGCCGCCGACGGCATCCAGGACCAGATCACCTGCGGGCCGGGCGCCGACATCGTCTACGCCGACGCGCTCGACGTGGTCTCCACCACGGGGGTCTTCGCCTGTCCGACCGTGTACCGCAGCGCGGGGACGGGCAACCCCGGCAGTGGGACCGGCAACCCCAGCGGCGGGGGAGGGAACCCCGGCGGGGCGGGCAACGCGGGCGCAAGCGCCGGCACTTCGAGCTTCGGGCACGTGAAGACCAAGGGGGACGTCGCCTCGCTTGCGTTCGCCTGCGCGGGCGCTGCCACGGCCACGTGCGCGGACTCGCTCGCGCTGTCGGCGCTCGAGACGCTCCGCTCGGGCAAGGTCGTCGCGGTGGCGGCGAAGACGAAGAAGCGGACCATCGCGCTCGGGCACGTATCGGTATCGCTCGCGGGTGGGACGTCGCAGACGCTGAGCGTGGCCCTCGACAGCGCCGGGCGCGCGCTGCTCGCGCACTACCGCTCACTGCACGTCAAGCTCGTCGCCACGGAGACGATCGGCGGCAAACAGGTCGTTGTGGAGACGCTCGCGCTGACGTTCACCGCGCCCAAGCGCCACCGCTAGACAGCGCGGTGCGAGGACGGCGCGTCGCGGTTGTAAACCCCGTGTGGGCGGTCCTTGAGCGTTGTCTTCGTGCTAGAGCCAGTCGCGCCGTCGGAAGCCCCGGTACAGGCCACCCGACAGCACGATGATGAGCGCCGTCGAAAACCAGAACCCCCAGTGGGCCGCAAAGCCGGGATAAGGCACGTTCTGCCCGTAGAAGCCGGTGATTGCCGTTGGGACGGCGATGATCGCCGCCCAGCTCGTGACCTTCTTCATCACGAGGTTCATCCGGTTGCCTTGGATCGTGAGGTTGGTCTCGAGGATCGTGCTCACGAGGTCGCGCAGCGACTCCGTCCACTCCGTCGCGCGAAGCACGTGGTCGTACACGTCTTGGTAGTAGGGGGCCATGCCTTCATCGAGAACGTGTAAGTCGCGGCGCATCAGCGAGTTGACGACCTCGCGCATCGGCAGCACCACACGCCGAAGTAGGACCAGGCTCTTGCGAAACTCAAACGACCGACGCTGAACCTCGGTGTTGCGCGGCGCGTCATCGAACAGAAGATCCTCCAGCGACTCGATCTCGCTGTCAAGCGACTGCACCGCCTCGAAATGCCCGTCGACGATGTCGTCCAACAAGCCCCACAGCAGGAACGACACGCCGTACTTGGCGAGCTCCTTCGACGCGTCCCAGCGAGCGAGCAGTGAGTCGATCCGGGCGCCCTTGTCCATGTGGACGGTGACGAGCGCATGCGGTGTGATGAAAGCGCCGATTTCGTGAGTGCACAGCTCACCAGACTCGGCATCCAGCTTCACGGCGTAGGCACTCAGGAACAGATGCGTGTCGTACCGGTCGAGCTTCGGGCGCTGATGCGCGCTGATCGCATCCTCGACCGCCAATGGGTGCAGCTGAAACTCCTCGGCGATCGTCGCGAGCTCCGCCTTGGTTGGGTCGCAATAATCCAACCACACGCATGCGTCCTCGTCCTCGAGGTGCTCGGAGATGTCCTCGACCGGAAAGTCCTCGAGCGCGAGCCTTCCCTCGCGGTACAGTCGGGTGCGCGCCACGATCGAACAATACGATCAGCGCCGGACCATGCTGGACATCGCCGCTTGGCCCAGGACCACCCCAGCCACACCCGCCGATTTTTGTTAGGAGCTCTGAGACAGCCTCGCCGAGCCCTGAGCTGATTAGCTCTAAGGCGTGCTTGGTGTGCCCATCGGTGTGACCGCGTGCCTATTCGACCTCGACGGAGTGCTGACGCAGACGGCCAAGGTGCATGCCGCCGCCTGGAAGCAGATGTTCGACGACTACTTGCGCAAGCGCGCCCGGCGGACCGGCGAAGCCTTCGTTCCCTTCGATCCGATCCGTGAGTACGACCAATACGTCGACGGCAAGCCTCGCGATGACGGCGTACGGGCGTTTCTTGCCTCGCGCGGGGTCGAGCTGCCGGAGGGCGATCCGGATGAAACGCCGGAAGCGGAGACGATCCACGGCCTCGGCAACCGCAAGAACGAGATCGTGCTCAGACTGATCCGCGAGCAGGGCGTGCAGCCGTATGAGGGCTCCGTCCGCTATGTCAAAGCGGTCCAAGCGGCCGGATTGCGACGCGCCGTCGTCTCCTCCAGCACCAACTGCCGCGACGTGCTCGCCGCCGCCGGCATTCAGGACCTGTTCGAAGCGATCATCGACGGAGTGGTCGCCGAGCGCGAGCACCTCCAGGGCAAGCCTGCGCCGGACACGTTCCTCGCGGGTGCGCGGGCCCTGGGCGTGGAGCCCGCTGAGGCGGCCGTGTTCGAGGACGCGCTGGCGGGTGTCGAGGCCGGTCGAGCGGGGCGCTTCGGCTTCGTGGTCGGCGTCGACCGAGTCGGCCAGGCGGACGCGTTGAGGGCCCACGGCGCCGACCTCGTCGTGGACGATCTGGCCGAGCTGCTGGGAACGCCATGATCCAGCATCCCGACTTCGCGGTCGAGCCCTGGGCCGTGCGCGAGACCGAGCCCTGGACCTCGACAGGCTCGCGCAGACGGAGTCGGTGTTCGCGCTTGCCAACGGTCACATCGGCCTGCGCGGGAACTTCGACGAGGGAGAGCCTTACGGCTTGCCGGGTACCTATCTGGCCGGTGTCTACGAGGTGCGGCCTCTGCCCTACGCCGAGGCCGGCTATGGCGATCCGGAGGCCGGCCAGACCGTCATCAACGTCACCAACGGCAAGATCATCCGCCTGCTGGTGGAGGACGAGCCGTTTGACATTCGCTACGGCGAGCTGCGCCGCCACGAGCGGGTGCTCGATCTTCGCGCCGGAGTCCTGCGCCGCACGGTCGAGTGGGTGTCTCCGACGGGACGTTCCGTGCGGGTGGCTTCGACGCGCCTCGTGTCGTTCACCCAGCGGGCGGTCGCAGCCGATCCTCTACGAGGTCGAGGCGCTCGACGGTCAGACATCGGTGGTCGTGCAGTCGGAGCTCGTCGCCAACGAGAAGCTGCCGGTCACCGAGCCCGATCCCCGCGCCGCGTCGGCGCTCGCGTCGCCGCTGCAATCCGAGTTCTTTGGCGCGCATGACACCGCGCGTGATGCTCGAGCATTCGACCCGCGCGAGCGGCCTGACGATGGCCGCGGCGATGGACCACGTAATCGACGGGCCGGCGCACACGACGGCGACCTCGGAGAGCTTCGAGGACATCGGTCGCCTGCTCGTGACGGCCGACCTCGTGCCCGGAAAGCCCCTTCGAATCGTCAAGTTCCTCAGCCTACGGGTGGTCGCGCCAGCGCTCGGCGCCGGCGATCGTCGACCAGGTTGCGGCCGCGCTGGCGGAGGCGCGACACCGTGGCTGGGACGGTCTGCTCGCCGACCAACGCGCCTACCTGGACGACTTCTGGGATCGCGCCGACGTCGAGATCGAGGGTGACGCCGAGCTGCAGCTGGCGGTTCGCTTCGGCCTCTTCCACACGCTTCAGGCCGGCGCGCAGGGCCGAGCGGCGGGCGATCGCGGCCAAGGGACTGACCGGACCGGGTTACGACGGGCATGCGTTCTGGGATACGGAGACCTTCGTCCTACCGGTGCTGACGTATACGGCTCCACACGCCGCGCGCGATGCTCTGCACTGGCGCCATCTCACGCTCGGTCTCGCGCGGGAGCGAGCGACCTCGCTGGGGCTGGAGGGCGCCGCGTTTCCCTGGCGGACGATCCGGGGGCAGGAGTGCTCGGGGTACTGGCCGGCAGGGACAGCGGCGTTCCATATCAATGCCGACATCGCCGATGCCGTCGTCCGCTACGAGGCGGCCAGCGATCACGACGAGGAGTTCGCGCGCGGCGTCGGCTTGGAGCTGCTCGTCGAGACGGCTCGGCTGTGGCGCTCGTTGGGGCACCACGATGCTGCCGGCCGCTTCCGGATCGACGGTGTGACCGGTCCCGACGAGTACAGCGCAATCGCCGACAACAACGTCTACACGAACCTGATGGCCGAGCGCAACCTGCGCGAGGCCTTCGAGCGCGCGAAGCGCTATCCCCAGCGCGCCGCTGAGCTCGGAGTCGACGACGAGGAGGCCGCCGCCTGGCGTGACGCCGCTCAGGCGATGCTCGTCCCCTACGACAAGGAGCTGCGGAGTCCACCCTCAAGCGGAGGCGTTCGCGGAGCACGAGATCTGGGACTTCGACGCGACCGCCCCCGAGCAGTATCCGCTGCTGCTGCACTTCCCCTACTTCGACCTTTATCGCAAGCAGGTCGTCAAGCAGGCCGACCTGGTGCTCGCGCTGCATCTGCGCGGTGATGCCTTCGCCGAGGAGGAGAAGGCGCGGGACTTCGCCTACTACGAGCGACTGACGGTGCGCGACTCCTCGCTGTCGGCCTGCGCCCAGGCGGTCATCGCCGCGGAGGTCGGACACCTCGAGCTGGCCTACGACTACCTCAGTGAGGCCGCCCTCATCGATCTCGACGACCTCCAGCACAACACGCGTGACGGCCTGCACATCGCGTCGCTGGCAGGGACATGGATCGCCGCCGTCGCGGGGTTTGGAGGGATGCGAGACCACAACGGGATCCTGAGCTTCAGCCCCCGCCTCCCGCAGGCGCTCACCCGGCTCACGTTCCGCCTCTGCTTTCGTGGGCGCAGGCTGCTGGTGGAGGTCGATCCCGAGCAGGCGGCGTACTCGCTACTTCAGGGCGCCTCCCTGGAGATCGTCCATCACGGCAAGAAGGTCACGGTTGACCCGCGACGGCCGCAGACCTGTCCCATCCCTCCGCCACCCCTGCGCGAGACCCCTGGACAGCCGCCCGGGCGCACACCGGAGCGGCGAGGAGCGCCGTCATGAAGCGAGCTTACGTCAAGGAGCTTGACAAAATTGGCGTGCTCTGTAAACTACCCTGACAATACTGGCTATCTCGACCGCGAAGGAGACACGCGACATGGCTGCTGTACCAGCGCCGCTGAACGAAGGTTCCGCCGCGACGAGAGAGGATCGGGCCGGTGTGGGGGCGGGCGGAGGTCTCGATGTGGGCGGCGGCGTTGCTGGCGCTGAGACGGATTCCCTGACCCTGGCGCGGTGGCACGACCCCAAGCGCTATGCCTGGCTGCTGGGCCTGATCGTGCCGACCCTGCCGTTCCTGGCGTATGGCTTGGTGCAGGCGACGGGGCTGGGCATCTTCTGGTTCTACGGCCCGTTTCTGGTGTTCGTGATCTTCCCCGTGCTCGACCTGGCGATCGGGATGGACACGACCAACCCGCCCGACAGCGTGATCAAGTGGCTGGAACAGGATCGCTACTACCGCTGGTGCACGTACGCGTTCCTGCCGATCCAGTACGCCGGCCTGGTGTTCGCGTGCTGGCTGTGGTCGAGCGGCAAACTCTCGACGGTCGATGACATCGGGCTGATGTTGACCGTCGGGGTGGTGAGTGGGATCGCGATCAACACGGCGCACGAGCTCGGGCACAAGCGCGCAAACATGGAGCGGTGGCTGAGCAAGGTGGCGCTCGCGCAGAGCGCGTACGGGCACTTCTTCATCGAGCACAACCGCGGCCACCACGTGCGCGTGGCCACCCCCGAGGACCCGGCGAGCGCCCGACTGGGGGAGAGCTTCTACGCCTTCCTGCCGCGCACCGTGGCCGGCAGTCTGCGTTCCGCCTGGGAGCTCGAGCGCACCCGCCTGGGGCGCATGGGCCGCTCGCCGTGGACGCTCGGCAACGACATCCTCGGCGCGTGGGCGATGACCGTCGTGCTGTTCGCCGCGCTCACGGCTGTCTTCGGCGTCGTGGTGCTGCCCTACCTGCTCGTACAGGCGGCGCTCGGCTTCTGCCTGCTGGAGGTGGTCAACTACCTCGAGCACTACGGCCTGCGCCGCCAGCGGCGCGAGGACGGCCGCTACGAGCGCACCCGCCCGGAGCACAGCTGGAACAGCAACAGCGTGGCCTCCAACGTGCTGCTCTACCACCTGCAGCGCCACTCCGACCACCACGCCAACCCGATCCGCCGCTACCAGGCGCTGCGCCATGTCGAAGCGGCGCCGCAACTGCCGACCGGGTATGCGGGGATGATCGTGCTCGCCGCCTTCCCCCCGCTGTGGCGGCGGGTGATGGATCGGCGGCTGCTCGCCCACTACGGGGGCGACGTGTCGCGCGCGAACATCGCTCCGCGCAAGCACACGCGCATGCTTGCGCGCTACGGTGCGACGCCATGAGCCGCTGGCGCTGCCCGAGCTGCGGGTACGTCTACGACGAGCGGCGCGGCCACCCGCACGAGGGCTTTCCGGCGGGCACGCCGTGGAGCGAGGTGCCCGACGAGTGGGCCTGCCCGGATTGCGGCGTGCGCGACAAGGTGGACTTCGAGGAGGAAGAGGTGGCGGCGGAGTGAGCGCGCGCGCGCCATACGCGGTCGCCGCCCGCGAGCTGCTGCGCGACACGCTCTTCGACGCGGCTCGCCACGAGCTGGAGCAGCGCGCCTGGAGCGAGGTGACGATGGCGGACGTGGCCGCCGCGGCGGGCGTCAGCCGGCAGACGCTCTACAAGGAGTTCGGCTCGCGCGATGAGTTCGCACAGGCGTTCGTGCTGCGCGAGGCCGACGGCTTCATCGGCGCCGTGGAAAGCGCGCTGGACGCGCATCTGGAGGATCCGCTGGCGGCGCTCACGGCAGCGTTCGGGCTGTTCCTCGCCGCAGCCGCCGAGGACCCGCTGATCCGCGCTGCGATCCGGGGCGGAGGGGAGATGCTGCCGTTCGTCACCACCCAGGGCCAGACGCTGGTGGAGGGCGCCGCGGAACGCTTGCGCTGGGCGATCGCCGCGCGCTGGCCGCAGGCTGGTGAGCACGACGTGGCGCTGCTCGCCGAGTGTCTGGTGCGTTTGGCGATCAGCTACGCCACACTGCCGGTCGCCCCGGCCGGGATGACGGCCTCCTCGATCACCGAGCTGCTGGGACCGTTCATCGATCGTGCGCTGCTGGCCGCGGACGTCAGCCCCGCAGCTGCGCCCGCTTGACCTTGCCGCTGGCCGTCTTCGGCAGCTCCGGCGCGAAGTCGACGATGCGCGGGTACTTGTAGGGGGCCGTGAGGCGCTTGACGTGCTCCTGCAGCTCGCGCGCCAGCTCCGGCGACGGGGTGTGGCCGTCGCGCAGCACGACCACCGCGCGCACCACAGCGCCGCGCTCTTCGTCGGGAGCCGACACCGCCGCGGCCTCCGCAACCGCGGGGTGGGCCACGAGCGCCGACTCCACCTCGAACGGCCCGATGCGGTAGCCGGCGGAGACGATCACGTCGTCGGTGCGCCCCTCGAAGTAGAGGTAGCCCTCCTCGTCCCTGCGCACGGCGGTGCTCCAGTGCGCCACAGGACACCGTCGCGGTGGGCTCTCGCCGAGGTAGCCGAGGAAGAACGTGGGCACGCTCGAGGGATCCGCGACGAGCTCGCCATCCACCACGTCCAGCCGCACCCCCGGCAGCGCACGTCCCATCGATCCGGGGCGCGGCTGCCGCGTCAGCGGCATCCCGGTGAGCTGCCCCGTCTCGGTTTGCCCATACCCGTCGCGGATGTAGAGCCCGGTGACCTCGTGCCAAGCGTGCAGTACCGCGGGGTTGAGCGCCTCCCCGGCAGCGACCATCCCGCGCAGGTCGGGCAGTGGCGCGAGCGTGGCGCGCTTGGCGATCACGCGGTACTCCGTAGGCGCCATGCACAGCACGCTGACGCGCTCCCGCGCCAGCAGCTCCAGGCGCTCTGCCGGGTCGAAGCGGGCGTCGTGCAGCAGCGCGGCGGCGCCCGACAGCCAGGGGGCGATGAACACGTTGCGCGCCGACTTCGACCACCCCGAGGCGGCGGTGCACCACACCAGCTCGCCGGCGCGCGCGCCCAGCCAGTGGGAGGCCTGCAGGCGCTGGCCGAGCAGGTAGCGCTGGCCGTGCAGCACCGCCTTGGGTTCCCCGGAGGTGCCCGAGGTGAAGGTGATCAGGCAGGGGTCCTCGGGCGCCAGCTCGGCGGCGGGGGCCGGTGGGGCCTCGAACAGCGATTGGTCCGGTATGAGCGCCACCTCGATATCGCTGCTCGCTCCCAGCGCGGCCTCCAGCTCGGCCCGGTTGCGCTCGTCGGCGAGCACCAGCCGCGGCCGGGTGACGGCGAGGCGCAGACGTAGATCCTTGGCGCGCAGCTGCTCGGTGCAGGGCAGCACGACGGCGCCGAGGCGAAAGCAGGCGAGCATCGTGAACACCCACTCGGGGCGGTTGCCGATCAGCGTCATCACGACGTCCCCGCGCCCCACGCCGCGGCAGGCCAGCGCGCCGGCGAGACATGCGCTGCGCTCGGCGACCTCGCCGAAGCTCCACTCCCGGCGCGTGCCGTCGCGGGCGAGCTCCACCAGCGCCAGCTGGTGGGGGGTCAGGCGGTCGAGCACGTCCCCGGCGAAGTTCACGCCGGTATTCTCCCTGTACACGTCGACCCCCGATCCTGGAGCGCCCGAGACATGGCCGTAGCCCCCTCGCCATACACCGAGATGACCGACGAGCAGAAGGCGATCACCGAGATGGTGCGTCAGTTCGCCGACGAGCAGATCATCCCCAACGCCGAGCACTTCGACCACGAGGACTCCTTCCCGGAGCCGATCGTGGAGCAGATGAAGGAGTTGGGGCTGTTCGGCGTGACGATCCCGGAGGAGTACGGGGGGATGGGGCTGGACCTGACGACCTACGCGATGATCGTCGAGGAGCTCTCGCGCGGGTGGATCTCGATCTCGGGCGTGGTCAACACGCATTTCATCGGCAGCTACCTGCTGATGAAGTTCGGCAACGAGGAGCAGCGCCAGAAGTACCTGCCGCGGATGGCCACGGGGGAGATCCGGGCGGCGTTCTCGCTGTCGGAGCCCGAGCTGGGCAGCGACGTGCAGGCGATCAAGACCTCCGCCAAGAAGGGCGAGGATGGCAAGTACGAGATCAACGGCCAGAAGATGTGGGTCACCAACGGGTTGCGCTCGGCGCTGGTGTTCGTGCTGGTGAAGACCGACCCCGAGGTGCAGCCGCGCCACAAGGGCTTCACGTGCTTCATCGCCGAAAAAGAGCCCGGCGCCGGCGAGAACTCGGGCGAGTACGCGGGTCTGACGGTGCCGCCGAAGATCAAGAAGATGGGCTACAAGGGCGTGGAGTCAACCGAGCTGGTGTTCGACGGGTATCGCTGCCCGGCTGAGAACGTCCTCGGCGGCGAGCAGGCGGGCCTGAACAAGGGCTTCTCCCAGATGATGGACGCGCTGGAGGTGGGCCGCGTGAACGTGGCGGCGCGCGGCGTGGGGATCGCGCAGCGGGCGCTGGAGCTGGCGCTGAAATACTCCCAGGAGCGCAAGACGTTTGGCAAGCCGATCGCCGAGCACCAGGCGATCCAGTTCAAGCTCGCCGACATGGCGACGCAGGTGGACGCGGCGCGCCTGCTGACATTGCGCGCGGCGCGGCTGAAGGACGCGGGCGCCCGTTCGGACCTGGAGGCCGGGATGGCGAAGCTGTTCGCCTCGGAGGCGGGGCGCTTCTGCGTGGAGGAGTCGCTGCGGATCCACGGCGGGTACGGTTACTCCAAGGAGTACGAGATCGAGCGCCTCTACCGCGACGCCCCGCTGCTGCTGATCGGCGAGGGCACCTCGGAGATTCAGCGGATGGTGATCGGGCGCAAGTTGCTGCAACGCCACAAGGTGTAGCGCCGGCGCCGGCCCGCCCTGTGCTGGTCTCCCGGGCGCCATCGCATCGGGCGGTCTGTCCAGGGCACGCCGCGCGCGACGTGGGAAGTCAGTGTCTACACCCGCGCGTTCCGGGTAAGGAGGAGCGCAATCGTGAAGATATTTGGTAGCCGTGTAGTCTATGCGCAGCGGGAGCGGCGGACAGGAGGGTACGTATGGCAGAAGACGCCAAGGAATTGATCGAACTTGCGGTGCGCAGGTTCATCCGTGAGGTGCCTGCGCTCGAGCCGATCAAGTTGGTCGTGGGGGTGGAACTGCGAGGGCGCGGCGACGTGCAGCACTTCCGGCTGGAGATGCCGGAGATCAAGGTGACGAAGGGCCCCGCCGGCGACGCGCGCCTGCGCGTGGACATGCGCCGCGAGTTCTTCAATGTGATGGCCCGCGAAGCGAAGGTCGCGGACTGGATCGAGGCGTTCACGTACGGCCAGGCGAAGGCGTCGGGCCCGGAGCAGTTCCTGAAGCTGATCGTCAACGTGGTCGAGCGCCAGCAGGAGCGCCTACGCACGCGCCGCGCCAGAAGCTGAATGCCGCTACGCCCCTAGACGGTCGCGAGGCAAGGACGCAAGGAGCGAAGTGTGCCGATCGTCGATCAGATGCGATCGACTGATCGGCCAGCACACGAGCGACTGAGGACGCCACCTCGCGCCGCCTACCGACCGTCTAGTGGTAGGAGAGGATCTGGTCTGCCAAGAACAGGATCGTGGCGATCAGGAAGATCGACATCAGGATCAGTGAGAAGTTCTCGTTCATGGCGCGCTCCATACGATAGTGGATGCCGCGGCCATCAGGCAAGTGGCGCACCGTCGTCGTACAGCTTGAAGACCTTCACCGGTTGATCCGAGCCCCACCCACTCGCGGCATCGAGACAGAGACGGCAGAGCACGCACTCGTCGAGATTGTTCTCGACGATCTCGACCCGACCGTCGGAGACGGCGAAGATGTCCACGGGGCAGACCTCCGCGAGCTTGGCTGCCAGCGCCGCATCGGAGGCGGCGGAGTCCTCGACCTCGACCGCGATGAAGATCCCGTCCCGCCTCATGCTGCGCTACTCCGCTCCGCGATCTGAGCCTTGACCAGGTCGGGAATCTCGTCGATCCGCTGCACCACAGGGATGCCGGCCGCCTCCAGGCGGGCGATCTTCTCCGTCGCGCTGTCCTCCTTGCCCTCGACGATCGTGCCGGCGTGCCCGAAAGACATGCCCTGCATCTCCTCGTCGTCCATGAACTTGCCGGCCATGAAGGCGATGATCGGCAGGCGCGAGTCGTGCTCCTTGACCCACTGCGCCAGCTGTGCCTCCATGCGGCCACCGGGCTCGGTGTAGATCACGATCGCCTGGGTCTGCTCGTCGGCCTCGAAGTACGGCATCAGCTCCGCGTAGGTCGAGCCGATGATCGCATCGCCGCCGATCGAGACCGCCGTGGAGACCCCGAGTCCCGCAGCTGTCAGCGTGGAGGAGATCTCCGTGGTCATGCCGCCGGAGCGACTCATCACGCCGACCGCGCCGGGCTGGTAGGCGACGGCGGCGTTGCGTGCGGGGCCGCCGATGCCGCCCATCTTGGCGACGCCCGGGACGATCACGCCGAGGCAGTTGGGACCGATGATCCGCGCGCCCTTGGCGTCGGCCAGCTCGACCATCATCGCGACGTCGCGACGCGGGATCCGCTCGGTGACGATCACGATCGTCTTGATGCCGGCGTGCAGCGCCTCGAAGACGGCGTCGCGCGTGCCCGCGGGGGGAACGGTGACGACCGAGCCGTCGGGCACGACGCCACCGTTGTGCTCGACGACCTGCTCGACGGTGTCGAACACCGGCACACCGTGGACCTCGCGACCCTTGCGCCCGGGGGTCACGCCGCCGACGATCTTCGAGCCGTAGTCCAGGCACTCGCGGGTGAGGTTGACGGCCTCGCGCCCGGTGATGCCCTGGATGATGAACGTGGTGTCCCGGTTGATGAGGATGGACATGGCTAGGTCGCCGCCCCTTGAATCTTTGAGACCGCGCGCCCGGCGGCCTCCCACAGCGAAACCGAGCGGTCGCAGTACTCGATCCCGTAGCGGTCGAGGATTTTGAAGCCCTCCTCCTCCCAGGCGCCGGGAATGCGGAAGATCGCGATCGTCTCGCCGGGGTCCCTGCCGAGCTCCAGGCAGGCCTTGATCACGCCGCGCGCGACGATGTCCACGCGCGTGTTGGAGACGATCGACATCATCACGGCGATCTTCTCCACGCCGTCTTTCTGGAGGACCTCCTTGGCCAGGCCGCAGGCCTTGGCGACGGACGGGTTGCCGCCGATCTCAGAGTAGTTGGCGGGCTTGCCGCCCTGCTGGCGCACGGCGTCGGTGAGCGTCAGCGAGCCGCCCCCCGCGCCGATCACGAGGCCGATGTTGCCGTTGAAGCCGGTGTCCTTGCCCTGGATGACGCCACGATGATCGGCGGCGTCGATCGCCTTGACGGCCTCTTCGAACGCGGTCGGCGTGTGGTCCTCGCGGGTGCCCTCGTCCGCGCCGATGCCGAGAGCCTTGAGCAGACCCTTCTGACGCGGCATGCCCTCGTTCTCCATCTCCATGTGCGCGTCGAGCGCGACGAACGAACCGTCCTTCAGTTGCGCCAGCGGGTTGATCTCGGCGAGCGTCATGTCGGCATCGAGGAACAGCTGGGCCAGGCGAGCAAGCACCGGGGTGGCGCGCTGCAGGGCCTTGCCGGTGACGCCGGCGGCGGCGATCACCTGCTTGGCCTGGAAGTCGGAGAATGGCTCGAGCGTGGAGAAGTGGCCGCGGCCCACGTGATCGGGGTGCTCCTCGGCGACCTGCTCGATGTCGATGCCGCCCATGTCGCTGAACAGCATCAGCGGCCGCTTGGCGGTGCCATCCCACACGACCCCGGCGTAGAACTCCTGCTCGACCTCCGCCTTGGGATCGACCAGCACCCCCCGCGGCATGTGCCCGTTGATCTCGAGCGCCAGGATGTCGCGCGCGTGAGCTTCGGCCTCCGCGGGCGTGTCGGCGAACTTGACTCCCCCGGCCTTCATCCGCCCGCCGGTGAGCACCTGCGACTTGATCACCGTCGACCCCCCGATCCGCTCGGCGATCTGGCGCGCCTGCGCAGGGTCGGTCGTGAAGCCGTAGTCGGTGACGGGGATGCCGGCGCGCTTGACGATCTCGCGCGCCTCGAACTCGAAGAACCTCATGCGGCGCGGAAGCCTACACCAGCGCTACAGGAGCGTGCCCTCTTCGTCCCATGCTCATGTGGTTGGGTCAAGGATCCGCAACTTCTTGAAGTAGCGCCGGTAAAAGCCGCGATCGCGCGTAAGCAGCTGGTCGGCGCAAGCGAGCGCGTGGGCGCCGATCAGGAAGTCCGCGATGACGCGTTCCCTGGTCCCGCCGGCCTGGCGGTAGGTGCGCCAGATCATCCCCGCGGCGAGCGCTGTCGGGGCGTCGAGCGTGGAGAAGTCCACACGCAGCCGGCGCAATGCGCTGTCGGCCTCGGCGGCGGTAGCGAAAGAGGCGCCGGTCTCGGCCCAGACGACCTCGCACGCGATGACCTGGCCCGCTTCCAGGCACTCGCGAAGTGCCACGGCGGAAGCAGGGCCGAACTGTGGATCGGCGCCGAAGACGTCGAGCAGTACGCTCGTGTCGACGGCGGTTATCACACTGCGTCGGGCGTCCCGCGCAGCGCGCGGAGCCTTTCGTCGGTCGACTCGTGTGTGTCGAGGATGCCGTAAGCCGCCGCCACAGGGTCGCTGGCGATCGCCTTCTTCATGACGAGCCGTCCGTGCTCCTCGGTCAGGTCGAGCTGGTCGCCCGGGCGAATTCCGAGCCGCTCGCGCAGGGGCTTGGGGACGGTGATCTGGCCCTTCTCCGAGACCGTGCTCAGCATTCCTACCAATCTAGCAGGAATTCCTACCCCCTATGTACGACAAGGCTTCTTGAGCTCGGGCTACCCGAGCAGAGAAAACGCTGGGTGCTGAGCCGCTGTGGTGGTTCCGTTCGTATCGCTCGCGCTGAGCACGAGACGGTAGTTGCCCGGCACAAGCTTGGCGCCACCGGCGAGCAACCCGTCGAAGCCAACGCGGTCGGCCCCTGCGGGCGCGGCGATGCTCATGCTGCTGGGCACAGTGATGTGGCGGTTGCAGCGGTGGCCGTGGCGGCGCTTGGGGGAGAGCGCCAGGCAGTGGCCGGCGCTCAAGATGCCCGGCTGGGTGCGCTGGAAGGTGAGCGTGACGCTTGCGGCCTGCGAGAGCTTGAAGGAGATCGTGGTGCCCACAGGTATGCGCTTGCTGGCGTGCTTTGCGAGCGTGGCGGCGCGCGTGCCGCGGCGAAAGCGCGTGGGGCTCAGCGTGAGGGCGCTGACGACCGGGGCTGCGTTGGTGCCGCCAGGGCCGGGGGCGGAGCCGTTGGGCTGGGGTGAGGTGGTGAAGGTCACCGCGCTGCCGCTGCTCGATCCCTGCACGGTGGCGGCTGTGAGGGCGACCGTGTATGTGGTGTTCGGTGTCAATCCCAGGGCGGTTGCGGAGACCGCAGCGGGCATACCACCGAGGGCCAGCTGCTGAGCGCATGGGAATGTCGACACTCCGGCTGGGGCCGGGGAGATGCTGAAGCTGCAACCGGTTGGCTGCCAAGCATTTGGGTTGACCGTGCCGTTTAGCGTCGCGGTCGTCGCGGTGACGGCGCTTGCCGCCGTCGTGATCACGGCCGGAGGGGGTGGAGTCCAGCTGAAGGTGATAACTGGCTGGGCTTCTGCGGCGGTTGGCACGAGCGAGAAGCCCGAGACACCCACTGCCCCAGGAACGACGCCCGAGGATCCGCCGCCGCCTCCTCCTCCGCCACCGTTGGCAAGCACCGGATTCTGTGGCGTCCCGGCATTGGAGAATTCGCCGGCTCCGCCTCCTCCGCCACCGAATATGCCTCCGCCTCCTCCGCCACCGTCTGCTTCGGCGCCAGCTCCGCCCTGGTCCTGCACCCCGACCATGGCGCAACCGTTGCCCGACGGTTCGCACTGGCCAGATGTGCCTGCCGTGCCCCCAGCGGCTGAAGTGGCGCGCGATCCACCGCCACCCCCAGCGTCTATCGACGAGTCGCGCGCGCCGGCGGCGCCCGACTGATCTGCGCTGCCGCCATCACCGCCGGCGGTCGAGGATGGATCCAGGCCGTTGCCGCCGCCTCCGCCACCGCCACCGGCAACGAACAGTCGTGAGGAGAGCGCTGACTGTCCACCGCATTCCGCGTTCGTGGCTTTGGCGGGGCATCGCTGCACGTCTGAGGCTCCGCCCCCGCCCCCGCCCGTCGGGGCTGATCCGAACAAGAACGCACGGATCGCTCCATTTCCGCCGCCACCATAGCCGCCATCGTTTGTTGTGCCGGTGGCTGACTGGCCGTTGCCCGCCACCTCGGCATACAGGGTTTCTCCGGGACTGACGGTCAAGGTCGCCCTGTCGGTGGCCGGGATGCCGCCGGGGATGCCGGCGCTCCCGCTGCCGCCATAGCCGCCCACCAGTTCGACCTGCACGCTCGTGACCCCCGGTGGCACCACGAACTGCTGCTCGCCGGTGGTCGTGAACGACTGCGAGACCGGAGTCGCGGCCATCGCTGCGCCCGGCAAGCCGAGCGCTCCAAGGGTCAGCAAAGCGATCGGCAGCGGACGGCGCACCAACCCATTATCGGCGCCCGCCGCCCGCCCCTACACCGCCGCCGGCTGGAACCCGTATGCCTCCGCCAGCTCGGGATCCTTGCGCGCGAGCATTTCCGCGAGGTTGACCATCACCTGGCACTGCTTCCAGGTGGCGTCGTCCTGCATCTTGCCGTCGATCATGTGCACGCCGCGGCCGTCGGGGATCGCCTCGATCACCTTTTTGGCGAACGCGACCTCGGCCGGGTCGGGCGAGTAGACCTTCTTGGCGATCGCGATCTGCACGGGGTGCAGCGACCAGGCGCCGACGCAGCCGAGCAGGAAGGAGGCGCGGAACTGGGTTTCGCAGCCCTCGACGTCCTTGATGTCGCCGTAGGGGCCATAGAAGGGCAGCGCGCCGACGGCGGTGCAGGCGTCGACCATGCGGGCGATCGAGTAGTGCCACGGGTCCTGCTGGTAGCTGGGGCGGGGGGCATCGGGGTGCTCGGGGTCGGGGTCGGCGATCGTGCGGTAGCCGGGGTGCCCGCCGCCCACGCGGGTGGTCTTCATGCGCCGCGAGGCCGCGAGGTCGGCGGGGCCGAAGCTCATCCCCTGGATGCGCGGGGAGGCGGCCGCGATCTCCTCCAGGTTGGCGACGCCGAGGTGGGTCTCCAGCACGCAGTGGATGAGGATCGGGCGCGTGAGGCCCGCTTTGGCCTCCAGCTGGGCGAGCAGGCGGTCGGCGTAGTGGATGTCCCACGGGCCCTCGACCTTCGGGATCATCACCACCTCGATCTTCTCGCCGATCTCGCCCACGATCCGCGTGATGTCGTCGAGGAAGTAGGGGGAGGCCAGTTCGTTGACGCGCGTCCACAGCGCGGTGTCCCCGAGGTCCATCTCCCTGCCCACCTTGATCAGCCCCTCGCGAGCGGCCTCCTTGCGATCCAGCGGCACGGCGTCCTCGAGGTTGCCGAGCAGGATGTCCACCGTGGGGGCGATGTCGGGCACCTTCGCCACCATCTTCTCGTTCGAGAAGTCCAGGAAGTGGATCATCCGGGAGGGCTTGAAGGGGATCTCGCGCGCCGGCTCGGGCGCGTCGATCGCGAGGGGCTTGAAGAAGTCGCGGGGGTTGCGCAAGTGGGTTCTCCTGATTTTCGTTCTCTCGATTGTCCTACCCTGAACGGTACCTGCTCGGCCTTGCTCAATAGAGTTCCGGGGCCAACACAACACCGAGAAAGCATCCAAGGGAGACCACCGACACCTATGAGCGAGACCGCCACCGCACCCAGCGAGACCTCCACTTTCGAGACCGACCAGGCCGCCCGCGAGGCGAGCGGCTCCCACCCCTACGGCCGCTACCTGGAGGAGTTCGAGGTTGGCGCCGTCTACAAGCACTGGCCGGCGAAGACCGTGACCGAGGCCGACGACCACCTCTTCTGCCTGATCACGATGAACCACCACCCGCTGCACATCAACGATGTGTACGCGCACAAATCCCAGCAGGGACGCAACGTCGTCGTGGGCCCGCTGGTGTACTCGCTGGCGCTGGGGATGTCGGTCAGCGACGTGAGCGGCAAGGCGATCGCCAACCTCGCCACCGAAGAGCTCAAGCACCCCGCTCCGGTGTTCCACGGCGACACGCTGTTCTGCGAGTCGGAGGTGCTGGAGAAGCGCGAGTCGCAGTCCAAGCCAGACCGCGGCACGGTCAGGGTCCACACCCGTGTGCTCAACCAGGATGGCGTGCTGGTCGCGGAGTTCAAGCGACTCGTGCTCGTCCCCCGCAAACCCGACTCGCGATAGGCTGCCGTGATGGAAACCACAGCCATCCCAGACGCCCCCACCGAAAACAAGCGCCTGCTGGAGTGGGTCGAGGAGGTCGCCTCCCTCACCGAACCGCGGGCGATCCACTGGTGCGACGGATCCGCCGAGGAGTACAACGCGCTCTGCGCGCAGCTCGTGGCGGCCGGCACCTTCCGCCGCCTCTCCGACGCCAAGCGTCCAAGCTCCTACCTGGCCTTCTCCGACCCCGGCGACGTGGCGCGCGTGGAGGACCGCACCTTCATCTGCTCCGCCACCGAGGAGCAGGCCGGTCCCACCAACAACTGGCGCGACCCGGACGAGATGCGCGAAGAGCTGGCGGAGCTGTTCGCGGGCTCGATGCGGGGCCGCACGATGTACGTGGTGCCCTTCTCGATGGGCCCGCTGGGCTCGGACAAGAGCCACATCGGCGTGCAGCTCACCGACTCCGCGTACGTGGCGGTGAGCATGCGGGTGATGACGCGCATGGGGCAGCGCGCACTCGAGGTGCTCGGCGACGACGGGCGCTTCGTGCCCTGCCTGCACTCGGTCGGCATGCCGCTCGGCGAAGGCGACGTGGACGTGCCGTGGCCGTGCAACGCCGAGAACAAGTACATCGTGCACTACCCCGAGACGCGCGAAATCTGGTCGTACGGCTCAGGCTATGGCGGCAACGCGCTGCTCGGCAAGAAGTGCTTCGCGCTGCGGATCGCCTCGGTGATGGCGCGCGACGAGGGCTGGATGGCCGAGCACATGCTGATCCTCAAGCTGACCTCGCCCGAGGGCGAGGTCAAGTACATCGCCGCCGCGTTCCCCTCGGCCTGCGGCAAGACCAACCTCGCGATGTTGATCCCGACGCTCGAGGGTTGGACGGTGGAGACGATCGGCGACGACATCGCCTGGATGAAGTTCGGCGAGGACGGCCGCCTGTACGCGATCAACCCGGAGGCCGGCTTCTTCGGCGTGGCGCCCGGCACGGGCGAGCACACCAACCCCAACGCGATCAAGATGGTGGCGCACGACACGGTCTTCACCAACTGCGCGCTCACCGACGACGGCGACGTGTGGTGGGAGGGGATGACGCCCGATCCGCCCGCGCACCTCACCGACTGGCACGGCAACGATTGGACGCCCGCCGGCGGCACGCCCGCGGCGCACCCCAACGCGCGCTTCACCGTGCGGGCCGACCAGACGCCGGCGATCGCGCCCGAGTGGGAGGACCCCGCCGGTGTGCCGATCGACGCGATGCTGTTCGGCGGCCGGCGCTCGACGGTGGTACCGCTGGTGACCGAGGCGCTGGGTTGGGAGCACGGCGTGTTCCTCGGCGCGACGATGAGCTCGGAGAAGACGGCCGCGGCCGCCGGCACGGTCGGCGAACTGCGCTTCGACCCGTTTGCGATGCTGCCGTTCTGCGGCTACAACATGGCCGACTACTTCGCGCACTGGCTGGAGATCGGCCGCACGCCGGGGGCGAAGCTGCCGAAGATCTTCTACGTCAACTGGTTCCGCAAGGACGAGTCCGGTCGCTTCCTGTGGCCGGGGTTCGGCGAGAACTCGCGCGTGCTCTCGTGGGTGTTCGCACGCTGCGCCGGCCACGGCGCCGCGCGGCAGACCCCCATCGGGCTGGTGCCGCCGGTGGGCGTGGAGGGCATCGACACGCGCGGTGTGGACGTATCCGAAGCGGACATCTCCGAGCTGCTGCGCGTGGACGTCGCGGAGTGGCGCGCGCAGCTACCTCACTTCCACGAGCATTTCGGCAAGTTCGCGCAGCTCCCGGCGGAGCTGCGCCAGCAGCTGAAGGCGCTCGAAGAGCGTCTCGCCTGAGCCTGGCGACGGTCCAACGGCCTTTGGACGACGATCCGAGTTTCAACGGCGTCTGGAAACTTCGCCTCAATCGGATTCGCTCGCCGGCCGATACTCCGTGAGTGAGCTATCTGAGGCGGGCGCTGCCGCGCCCTGACACGCCGGCTTGGATAAGGGCCGCGATTGCCGTGCTCGCCTGCCTGGTGCTCGCGCATCTCGCGCACAGCGTGCTCGTGCTCGGCTGGGGGGCGTCCGACCGGCTGTTCGACGATTGGCTGTACGACGCGGTGATGGTGGGCTGCGCGGCGGTGTGCCTCGCGCGCGGGCTGACGGTCGCCACGGCGAGGGTCGCCTGGCTGGCGCTTGGGCTGAGCCTCGCCTTCGACGCCACCGGGGAAGTGATGTCCTCGATCAGCGAAACACTGGAGCCTAATGTTCAGCGCGGGCTGTATCTCGGTTTCTATGTGGGCGCGTACGTGGCGATCGTGCTGCTCGGGCGCCGGCGCCTCAGCCATCCGCGGGCCAGCCTGTGGCTCGACGGACTTGGCGGCATGCTCGCGGTGGGCGCGCTCGGCTGTAGCGCCCTGTTCGCCCCGGTGCTGGCGGCGACGCACGGCGACTCGGTCGAGGCGGCGTTCAACCTCGCCTATCCGCTTGCGGACGTGCTGCTGGTCGCGGTGGTCGTCGGGATGTTGACGGTCGCCGGCTGGCAGGTGGACCGCCCGTTCGCGCTGATCGCCCTGGGGTTCGCGGTGACGGCGGTTGCCGACGGCTGCTTCCTGTACATGGAAGCGCACGGCGGCTACACGGCGGGCACCCCGCTGGATACGTTGTGGCTGCTGGGGGCCCTGGTCTTGGCGTGTGCCGCGTGGCAGCCCGACAGCGGACGGGTGCGCGAGCGCTACACCGTGGTGGCCGTCACTGCCGCGCCGGTAGTGGCTGGGGCGGTCGCGGTCGGGGTGCTGGTGGAGGGGGGCGTGGAAGGGGCCGCGGGCGTATCGGTCTGGCTGGCCGTGGCGGCGCTCGTGGCGATCCTGCTGCGGCTGCTGGTCACCTCGGTCGAGAACATCCGTCTGATCGCCTCCAGCAGCGAGCTGGCCAACCGCGACGCGCTCACCGGCCTCGGCAACCGCCGTGCGCTGTTCGAGGATCTCCGGCTGGCGGTGGCTGAGGCCACGGCGCTGAACCCGAGGCTGTTCCTGCTGTTCGACCTCAACGGCTTCAAGCACTACAACGACACGTTCGGGCACCCGGCCGGGGATGCCCTGCTGCAGCGCCTTGGCTGCAAGCTGCAGCAGCGGGCCGGCCCCGGTGGGCTCGTCTACCGACTCGGCGGGGACGAGTTCTGCGCGTTGCTGTGGGTGACGCGCGATCCCGCGGAGCTCGCCGGTGACCTCGCGGGCGCGCTGCTGGAGAGCGGCGAGCACTTCACGATCGGGGCCTGCTACGGCGAGGTGCTGCTTGGGCGGGAGGCGCACAGCGCGGAGGAGGCGCTGCGGATCGCCGATCAGCGCCTCTACGCGCAGAAGCTGCTCTCCCTCCGACCGCCCGCCAGCCGCGAGTGGCGCGATGTGCTGCTCGGGCTGCTGCGCGAACGCGACCCCGAGCTCGACACCCACGTGCACGAGGTCGCCGCGCTCGCCCGGGGCCTCGGCGAACGGCTCGGCCTGAAGGCTGCGGACCTCGCGGATCTGGTGGCGGCGGCGGAGCTGCACGACATCGGCAAGGCGGCGATCCCCGACGCGATCCTCGACAAGCCGGAGGCGCTCGATCGCGATGAGCGGGCGTTCATCGAGCGCCACACGATCATCGGCGAGCGGATCATCGCGTCGGCGCCCTCGCTGCGAGGAATCGCCACGCTCGTGCGCGCCACGCACGAGCGCTACGACGGGCGCGGCTATCCCGACGGGCTGGCGGGCGAGCAGATCCCCCTCGCGGCGCGGATCATCGCGATCTGCGACGCCTACCAGGCGATGACGAGCAACCGCGGCTACTGGGATGCGATCACCGAGCGACAGGCCCGCGCGGAGCTGCAGCGGTGTGCGGGGAGTCAGTTCGACCCGCGGCTCACGCGCGCGTTCCTCGACTTCGTGCAGCGGGGGCGGGTCGCGGCGGCGGCGGAGCGGCCCTGACTAATCGTGCGAGTGAGCCTCGCCGTCCGTCGATGCGGGCGGGCGGGACTCCTCGGCCAGCGAGGTGATCGTCAACGTGCCACGGGCGGCCTGCTCGAGCACGTCGGTGGCCTCCTCCAGCGAGCGCGCGTACAGCTCGACTAGCAGGTGCACGATGATGCGGGCGTCGTCTTCGTGCTTGTGGAAGCGCACATGCGTGAAGAACTCCCTGACCCCGTGGTCGCCGAAGGCGGCGTAGGAGAGGGCGTCGCCCGCCTCGGGCCCGGAGCAGGTCTCCACGTCTTCGGAGTCCACCGTCACGGTGCACGAGGCGACCCAGGGGGTGCCCGCGATCATCCGTTCCCAGCGGTCCTCGATCGGCTCCACACGGCCGTTGTTGAAGCCGAGGTGGGGCTGGTCGTGCATGCAGTCCAGGCACTGCACCACCGCCTCCTGCAGCTCATCCACGACTTCCGAGCGCTCGCCGGTGTCGGGGTCGATCTTGTGGATCCCCTCGTAGTGGACCTGCACCTCCAGCTCCTGCGACCAGCAGCGGTAGCAGCGCAGCCAGCTACGTGCGGTTGTCTCCGAGGCAGAGCTCTCCATGAACTCATTGTATGCATGCGCCGGATTAGAGAACGAGGGGCCTGGCTGATTGACTGAAGAGGGGCCCGGCTCGCCGGCCTCTGGGCCGGCCTCCGGCCGGGCTGCGCCACCCTCTAGCCGAAGGTGAACGCGTACCCCGTGACCCCTGGTTGGAAGCGCAGCGTCAGGTGGTGGTGTTCGTCGTGCGGCAGCGAGACGAGCGTGTAGAGGCGTTCGCCCCGCACCGTCACGATGCCGTTGTGGACGTCCGCGCCGGCGTCGGCGGCGGAGATGCGGTGGCCTTCGAGCAGCACTTCGACGTGGCGCGGCACTTTGCCGGCGGAGCTCAGCACGAGGTAGACGTGCCTGCCCTGCACGTTCGCTTCGATGCCCGCGTTCGCAACCGCCACGGCGGGCTGTTCTGAGATGTTCCAGGTACCGCTGTAGGCGAAGGCGTCGAGTTCGAGGTTGGGGTGGGTGCCCGCGCCGTAGTCGTGTTCGCCACCCACGGGGCCGTTGACCCAGCCCTGCGCGCGGGCGGTGCCGAGGTAGGTCTCGGGCGTCGCTTCGTCGCTCGGCACGATCACGCCGGCCGGGTGGCCCTTGCCGCCGACGTGGTAGCCGGCTTCGGCGAGCAGTGCGCGGATCGCCGATTCGGTCTTGTCGTAGTCGCCCTCGCCGAACGCCACGTAGCGCACGTGGCCGTGCGCGTCGATCAGGTAGTCGGCCGGCCAGTACTGGTTGTTGTAGGCGTCCCAGGTGCCGTATTCGTTGTCCTGCGCCACGGGGTACTCGATCCCGAACGTGGAGATCGCGCTCGCGACGTTGGCGGCGTCGTGCTCGAAGGAGAACTCGGGTGTCTCGACGCCGACGATCGTCAGGCCCTCGTGGTGGTAGGCGGCATACCACGCCTTCAGGTAGGGGAGCGTGCGGATGCAGTTGATGCAGGTGTAGGTCCAGAAGTCGACCAGCACCACCCGCCCGCGCAGCCCCGCGAGCGTCAGCGGCTTGTTCGAGTGCCCGCCCGCCCCGGTGTTGAACCAATCCTCGGTTTCTTTGAATTCCGGCGCGGTGGCCAGCGTGGGCAGCTGCCGCGCGTCCGCCAGCAGCGTCGCCTGGCTGGCGCCGTGCACGGCGACGGGGGTGCCCACGCTCGCGGTGAAGCGCGACTTGCGCCCGGTGATCTCGTGCAGGCGGCTTTCGACGGCGTGCGATTTCTCGAGCGACGCGGTGAGGTTGACTTCGGGGATGTGCTGGGCGATGTACTGGTCGAAGCGCACGTCCTCACCGGTGATGATGATCAGCGCCGTCACCACCATGATCGCCCCGAGCGTGCGCTGCAGCGCGGGGCCGCGGCCGGCGGCGCGCACCCGCTCGAACAGCGTGCGGCCGCCGAGCGTCAGCGCGAGCAGCACCGCGGCGGAGCCGAGCGTGTAGGCGATCCCCACGGTGACGCTGCGCCCGGTGGCGGCGCCGACGGAGATGACCGCCGCGAGGATCGGCCCGGCGCAGGGGGTGTAGACGAACCCGAGCGCGGCCCCCACCAGCAGACCCGAGCGAAAGCCGTCCCCGCGCGAGCGCGGCCCGAACGCCGCCAGGCGCGACATGCGCGCCTCCACACGCTCGCCCAGCCGCGGCACCAGCAGCACCGCCCCCGCGCCGAGCAGCACCACCACCGCGACCGCGCGCAGCGGGTCCGAGCCGAGGCCGACACCATCGGCGACCTTCGCGATCCCGACGATCGTGATCGCGAACGTGAGGCTCAGCCCCAGCACCACGCCCAAGGGCCGGCGCCGCCCGCCCGCGCCGCCGGAGGCGAGCAGCGCGGGCAGGACGGGCAACACGCAGGGGGAGAGCGCGGTGCCGGCGCCGGCGAGCACGGCGAAGCCAAGCAGGATGACCATATCCTGCAGTCTGCCGGATCACGCTTGCGTTACGCGAAGGGTGGCTCTCGGGCCACTCTTTCCCTGGGGTCCAACGAGGCTTTGGGCGCGAAGCGGGCCAACCGCCGGAGCGGCGGCTTCAGGGCTCCCGCAGATCGACGTTGATTGCCGCGTCTTTGTCGGGCCCCTGCTCAGTCGCGATCAAGACCGATGTATCGAGCACCGCCACTGTCAGCTGGTGGCACAGGGGTCTGTGAGCTGCCCGCCGCTACCGATCCCGCCATCCTAACGGTGTTTTGGCGGGCAGAGCACAGTTGCCGTCGCCTGTGAGTGGCTGCCGTTTTGAAAGGTGAACCGGCCGGAGAATCGGAACCCTCCGTGGGGGCATTTGTCGGGAAGCGGGATGCCTTTCGGTTCATATTCGACGATGTGGCCGTGGGTGTGTTCGTGGTAGTCCAGGTGCTGCGGTCCGAGCGTGGAGCGGAATTGCACGACGGCGACGTCGGGTCCTCCGGGAAGGCCTGGTACGAGGGGGATGCTCATGTCGAGGAGTCCGCCGTATGGTGCGGTGGCGGGAAGTACGAGGCCGGGGAAGGTGATCTGTTCGCTGACGGGTGTGGGGGCGTTGACGTCGATGAGCAGTGCGAGGTGTCCGGCTTGGTCGGTGGCCCTCATGATGGTGACGTGTGCGCTCTCTTTGGCGATTGAGGGGCCGATTGGGATCTCCGCGAGTGCGGTGCCGTAGCCCATCAGCGAGTTGGGCGGGCATCCTTCCGGCCCGAAGACTTCGAGCGTCCCGGTTGTGCATGTCGCGAGTCCGAGTTCGCTGAGTGCGAACGCGAGTTCCACGGGGTAGCTGATTTCGGCGTTGGTGAGGGGTGGCGGCACTTCGTGGGTGGCCGTGGCGATCTCGAAGCCGAAGCCGATGGTTGTCCCGCGGCCGAGCCGCTCGGGCGTGAGGGTGGCGTGAAGCGTTACCAGTGGCGTGGCGGACGCGGTGGCGCATGTGGCGGCGCCGAGCGCGATGGCGGCCAGGAGGTGGATGGTGCGGCGTGCGGCTTGGTGTCGCCTCACGGTGCTGGAGGGCTCAGTACGAGAGTGAGCCGCTCGTTTGCAGGGTGATGGCATACGTGCGGCGGTTGAAGGTGCCGGAGAGTCCTGCGTGTCCGTGTGCGTGGGTGTAGCGGCCGGTGCCGCCGGTAACGGTGAGGGTGCCGGAGAAGTGTTCGTCGAGGCCGGCGCCGTGAGGGGTAGCGGTGCCGTGTCCGGTGATGGTGCCGCCGTGGGTGTAGATCGTGAAGGTGGCGGTGAAGGTGGCGCCGAGGTTGCAGTTGGCGCGCATGCTGCCGGGGAGGTCTCCTCGCGCTGCGCCTTCCTCGAGCAGCTGGGAGCCCGAGTGCTTGATGTAGCGTAGGTTGGCGGTATCGGTGGCCTTGAGGGTTCGCGCCATGTGAGCGCGTGGTGTGTGGCTGGCGGGGGCGGCGAGGCAGACGTGGGCTGAGCTGACGATGAGTGCCAGCAGCAGGCCGGGTAGGAGGATGGCCGGTCGTCGTGTCCGTGCAGTCGATCTGGGGGGCTGCGAGTGTGTCGGACTCTTAGGATTGGCCATTGAGATAGCGGGTGTCTTCTTTTGTCGGCAGACCGAACTGTTCGATAGAATCTTACAGGACTGTCGTTGGTCTGGCTATGCTCATGTGCTCGGTGTGGGCTGGTGAGCGGGACCGTGGTCAGCGTCCGCCATAGCGACGGCGACGGCTGACGAACTCGGCGAGCGCGTCTGAGAGGGCTTGACGCGTGAAGTCGGGCCAGAGCTCCTCGCGGAAGATGAGCTCGGAGTAGGCGGCCTGCCAGAGCAGGTAGTTGGAGAGGCGTTGCTCGCCACCGGTGCGGATGATGAGGTCGGGGTCGTGCATCTCGGGCGCGTACAGTCCTCGGCGGAACTCCTCCTCTCCTTCGCCGGTGAACTGTCTGGCGGCCTCCACGATCTCGGCGCGTGCGCCGTAGTTGAACGCGATGAACAACGCCAGCCGCCGGTTGCCTTTGGTGATCTTCTCGGCTTCGCTCATCTGCTTGAGCAGCTCGCTTGGGACTCCTTGCCGTTGTCCGATAAAGCGCATGCGGACTCCTTCGCGGTTGAGCTCAGGGGTCTCGCGCGCGATGCGCTGTGCAAGCATGGCGATCAGCCCCCGGACCTCGTTGGCGGGGCGTGACCAGTTCTCGGTTGAGAACGAGTACACGGTCAGCTGCTCGATGCCGAGCTCCACGGCGTCGCGCAGGCGTGCCTTTAGCGTGTCGGCCCCTGCCTCGTGGCCGTCGTTGACTGGCACTCCATGGGAGCGGGCCCAGCGACCGTTGCCGTCGGCGATGATCGCGACATGGCGCGCTACCCGATGGTCCGGGTCGGCCTCTCGCTCGGCCGCCGTGGCGGGCATCAGCCGCGGGCTCTTGGGATCGCGCTGCGGGCTCGCTTTGCGGCCCGCCAGGCCCGCATGACCACAAGCGTCGGCGTAATGAGCGGCCGGAGTTCCTGCTGGATGTATGTGGTGGCCGCGGCGGCGAATGGGCTGGTCGCTGTTGGCGCTGAGGTGTAGAAGGCGACGACGCCGGTGAGCGTCATGACGTGGTGTGCCGTATCGGGGGTGGTGCGGGCATGGGTCATGGCTTGTCGGGCGGCATTGGTGAGGCCGCGTAGGAGCTCGTCGGTGTCCTGGTAGTAGCGGGTGTATCCGGGTTGGCCGGTGGCGCTCATGTCGTGCTCGTAGTCGATGATGCTGTCGAGCATCGTCACGATCACGCCGATGTAGAGGTAGAGCGCGTCGATCTGGGATGCGTCCTCAGTGGTCGTGCGGGGGTTGGCGGCGGCGGCGATCATCGCGTGGAGACCAAGCACAGTCGATGTGGCGCCGGCGAAGTACTCAAGCCACCCGAGTCCAGTGCCGGCGGCTTGATGGGTGGCCCACTCCTGGAGCTGGCCGCTGCCGAGTTGAGGGATTGCGTGGGCACGGATCTGGGCCTGCGCGAAGCGGGCTGTGCAGCGTTCCGCGACCGCGGTGATCGCGCCGCTCGATGGTAGCTGGGCGAGGGCCTCGCGGGCGTCGGCGACGAGCGTTTGCAGGTACCCGTGGTCGTCGGCGTATGCCTGTAGAGCGTAGTAGCCGCCCGATGGTGCGCGGTTGATGCTGACGGCGTCGGTGAACGCTTGGCTGAGGTGCCGGCCGTTGGTGAGGGGGTTGGGTGTGGGCTGCTCGGTGAGGCCGTCGAAGTAGTCGTACATGACCTCGATTGCCACGATCGCCTTCACGGCGTCCTTGCGGTGGGCTCGCGGTGCGAGTGTGGCGAGTGTGGCGGCTACCTGGGCGTGGAAGCGTTGGTCGTCGAGCTTGCCCAGTGCGATTGTTTGGAGGGTGGGGTCGCGGATCGCTTGCGCGTGTTTCTTGTAGCGCTCGATCTGGGTGTGTACGAGGGGCGCAACGGTCGGCCAGTAGCGGATGTTCGCGAGGACGAGAGCAACACCGGCTCGTGCGAGGAGCCGGTGGTCACCAAAAGCAGACATGCCCTGCTCGCTTAGCCGTCCGCTGCCTGCCTGGGTGCGCGTGGCGCGTTACCAAGCGGTAGGGATGTGTGTGCTCTACTCATTGAGGGCGAGCGTTGGGGGTACGCGTGACGTGAGCCAGCCGGGCAGGGCCACGATCAGGAGGACCGCGGCGACGACAAGTACGAAGATCTCGATCGGTCGTGCGCTGGTGGTGACCCCGGCGACGGGGAACCCCGTGACGTGCTTGAGGTAGCCGTCGATCACCGCCTGACCATAGATTCCTGCGACGGCGCCGGTCAAGCACCCCGCACTGAGCATCAGAGCGGATTCGGTCAGCAGCACGAGCTTGATCTGGCGGGCCGGGGCGCCTTCGAGTCGGAGTTCGGCCAGGGCCCGGCGTCGCTGCCAGATGCTTGACCCGAGCGCGGCGGCCATCGCGAGGATCGCCGCGATGACCAGCAGCGTCGCGATCTCGCCGAGTTGCCCCAGCCCTTCGCTCGCCGAGCTGTCAATCGCTGCTTCCCTCGCCTTCGCGGTCAGGACTTCGAGGCCACTCGTAGGTCCCAATGTGCGCTCGATCGCGTCGCGGACCGCGACCGGGTTCGCGTTGGGCTTGAGGCCGACGCCGAGCGCGGAGGGGGCGGAGGACGCCCACGCGCGCCGATAGTCGCTCGTGCTCATAAGGATCGCGCCTGGGCTCCATCCGAAGTTCGTGGTCGTCGCGACGATCCTGAGCCTGGCCGGTCCGGTGGGGGTCGCCAGCACCAGGAAATGTCCGACTTTGAGGTGCTGTTCGCTGGCGATTTGGTCGGACACGGTTACCTGCCCTTCGCGCAGATCGGTCGCCGCGATGGCGTGGCTGCCGTGGATGATCTGGTTGTCGAGCAACGAGGTGCGTGTGCTGGGTGGCCAGGCGATTACCCAGACCCGTCGGTCGGCGAAGTCGAGGTAGCTGCCCTGGAAGACGCTGACTCTCGCCACTCCGGGGAGATGCGCGATGCGCGCCTGGCTGTTGGTGGGGGCGAAGTCGTCGATTGCCTGGTTGTCGGTTGGGTTGACCAGCCAGATGTCGGCGCTGCCGACATAGTGTGCCGTGTACCCGTCGATGCCGCGCAGGAGATCGTCACGGGAGGCTCCCAGTGCGACGCTACCGAACAGCGCGACCGCACCTGTCGCGGCGAGCGCCAGCGAACGGAGCGTCATGGTCTTCAGAGAGGAGAGAGCGAGCGGCAGGACGGTGAGCCTGGAGTTTTTGAGTGCGATGGCACCGGCGGTGCGCAGCATGCCCTCGAGTACCAATGGGACGGCGAGCATCGTCGCCAGCGCGAGCGCGACACACGCGAGGATCGCCGCCGCTGGGACGAGCAGGAACAGGCCAGTGGCGAGCAAGATCAAGCTGGCCGTCGCGGCGATCAGCGATCGCCGGGCGCCGACCGAGGTGGCGCTCCCCGATTCTGTTTCGGAGAAGACGGCGTCGAGGGGGCGTCCGCGGCGCAGGTCTTGCAGGGGGATCAGCGAGGCGAGGCAGGTCGCGAGGATCCCTCCCGCGAGTGCGAGTACCACAGGCTGTGCACCGATCACGGTGCCGGTCCCGAGCGTGAAGGCCTTTGCGAGATATCCCGGTGATTGGTGGAAAAGCCCCCTCGATAGCTCATATCCGCCGAGCAGCCCCACGAGCGATGCGACGAGGCCGAGACAGAGTGCCTGGAAGAGCACCATCTGCACGATCGCGGTGCGCCGGGCGCCGTCCAAGCGCAGGTCCGCGATCGCTGCGCGTCGCTCCGGGACGGTCAGCAGCATCGCGTTGAATGCAAACAGGAAGCCAAGGAGCGCGCTCAACCCCGCGAACAGTGCGCTCGCCTGGTCACTTGGCCGCAAAGCCTGGTGCAGGAGGGCGATGTCTTGGTTGGCCGGGGCTACCGTGATCCTGCCGTCAACCGAGGCATTCAGCTCTCGTTCCACTGCCAGCTTATGACCGGGCTTGGTCTGCACCAAGATTCGAGTGACGCGGCCCCGGAGACTGGCGAGGCGCTGCAGTTGAGTGAGTGGCATGACCGCCACCTGGGCCTCTGCGAGTGCCCCGGCCGTTTCGTGCCCCAGAACGGCGGACACGTTCAGGTGGGAGGAGCGACCGCGCAGTTCCAAACGGACATCGAGAGGTCTGGCTGGGTTGTAGGTGGGTAGACGGAGCGCGCTGGCGCTTGCCTGGCTCAATCCGATCCCGCCCGGGGAGAGCGCTCCGAGTGGCAGGGTGTGCGCCAGCCCGTCCATCAGAGCGAGACCGATGTTGGTGCCGGCGACATTGAGCGTCGTGTGGGCGCCGTTGGGTGCCACGACGGTCGCGGTCTGTTCAAGTATTGGCGCTGCCTGTTCAACGCCTGGTAGCGCTTCCACGCGGGGAAGGAGGCGTTCGTCGAACCCGTCGGGGCCGCGAGCGTGAAGCTGCAGGTCGGCGGGGCCAATCACCGCATGAACGACATTGCCCGCGGAGTTCGTGACGCTGCTGTTGGCGACGATCACCGCGAATACGAGTGCGACTGCGACCGCCACTCCGACGCCGGCGAGCAACTCCTGCATCGCGTGGACTCGCAGCCGCCGGCTGTAGAAGTAGACGAGCGCGCGGGTCCGCATCATGCCTTTCCACGGAGATGACTTCGGGCGCCGCAAGGCGTGTCAGCCCCGCGCGTGCGCCGAGTGTGCCTGCGCGTCGGCGTCGACAGGGTCATACGCGTTCCCATCGGGCGGTGAGTTGGGGGCGTCGTCGAGGAGTTTGCCGTCGCGCAGCGTGCAACAACGGTCAGCGATAGCCGCGGCCTCCCGGTCGTGGGTGACAAGCAGCACCCGCGCGCCGCGCTCATGCGCGATCGAGCGCAACAACTGCACGATCTCGCTACTGCGCGCGCTGTCGAGGTTCCCGGTCGGCTCATCCGCGAGTATCAGACTTGGCTCTCCAGCGAGCGCCCGCGCGATCGCGACGCGCTGGCGCTCACCCCCGGACATCTTCTCCGGCGTGTGCTCCAGACGATCGGCCAGCCCGACGCGCTCGAGCCACTGGATCGCGCGGGCCTGCGCGTCGCGCATTCCGACACCACCGATCAGGAGCTTACGGGCGGCGTTCTCGACGGCGGAGACGCGTGGCATCAGGTGAAAGTTCTGGAAGACGAACCCAACGTCCCTGAGCAGGTACTCGCTTGCTTGGCTTTCGGAGATCGACGTGATGTCGCGGCCCTCGAAGCGGATCGCCCCAGCCTCCGGGCGCAGCAGTGCGGCGATCAGCAACAGCAGTGTTGTCTTCCCAGAGCCGCTGGGGCCCAGCAGCGCGAGCATCTCACCGGGCGCGATCCTGAAGCTCACACCATCGACCGCGTGCACCTCTTCCCCCTCGCCGTGGTAGTGCTTGATGACCCCTTCGAGCTCAAGCAACGCTGCTCCCGGCCGCTCGCGCCAGCCGGTGGCTGGTGAGGTCGCTCACCGGGGCGAGATAGGGGACCAGCTCGCCGTTCAGCCTGCCGTCGCCGAGGGTCAGCGCACGGTCGGCGCCAAGCAGCCCGGTCCCGTCCCCGGTGCTCTGGAGGATCGCGATGCCTTCGTCGGCGAGCGAGCGCAGGAGCCTCAGGATGTCGTCTCGCTTGGAGGAGTCAACGCCGATCGTCGGCTCATCGATCACCAGCAGGCGCGGATCGGCTGTCAACGCGCGCGCGAGTGCGACACGAACAGTTTCCTCGACCTTCAACTCGCTCACGACCAGCCCAGCGCACCGAAGGGCGCCCACGCGCTCCAGCGCCCTCCAAGCATGGGTCTGCGCCGTGGACTGCTCGACGCGTCGAGCCAACTGGCCTGCGACGAGCTGATCGTGGACGGTCTGACCCCAATCCCGCCGGAATGCCCGACGGCAGTAGCTGATCCCGCCGCCGAGCCTCTCGCCGCGGCGTGCTGCCAGATCGCGGCCTTCGAAACGCACCACGCCCCGGTCGGGCGCCTCTAGCCCGGCGGCGATCCGCATCAGCGTCGAGCGGCCCGACTGGCGCTCGCCCCACACCACGAGCATTTCTCCCGCGTCGACCCTCAGTGAGGCATCCACGAGCGCGACACCTGAGCCACGGCGGTAGCTCTTCGCCACATGCTCAAGCTCAAGCAGAATCATCACGAACAACACCTTGGGCGCGAGCTTCGAATGTGGTGTGAGCGTGGCGAAGCCACGTCAACATCCCCCCGGCGGCGATCCGCTGCTGCTCAGCGACGAGCGCATCGATCAGCTCGTCGCGGGAGCCTCTAACCGCCTCGGCAGGCGGGCGTCCGACCTGCCCCGCTCCCTTCAGATACTGGTGCTCGAAGCGGCCAAGGACATCCAGCGCCGCGCTGGGATTGTGCGCGAAGACCGCCAGCTGGCGCACCCACAGCTCCTGGCGTCTACGTTCGGCGTCCACCTGCTGTACCAGCCACTCCACGTAGCTCTCGACCCCCGACTGAGTCGCCTGGTAGTTCGGCTTGGGCTGGCGAGCGAGCGCCTCGACCCCAGGGATCTCAGCGATGAATCCACGCCCCAGAAGCGCGTCGAGTGCGGAGTAGATGTGCGAATGGCTGCTGATCGGCAACACGTCCGCATACACGCGCTGGAAGCGCTGGTAAAGCTCGTTGCCGTAGCTCGGACGCGCGATCACGAGACCGAGAAGCGCCCAGTACACCGGAGAGGTCATCGCCCTGCCGGTCGCCGTGTTCGCTGATGCCGCGCTCATTGAATGATGCAGCTTACTGGAAGTTTGGGTCCGCTGAAAAGTGCTATTTCTGACTCTGCGAGGGACCTACAAACTTTGAACCCTCAAGGCGTGTCTATACAAACGCTCCCAGAGGTCCGATCATGCCCTCGTGGCGTCTAGGGACACGCAACGGACAGCGCAGCAGACCGAGGGGCATCCTGGCCCTCGCCGGCAGCGCTCGGCGGCCAAAAGCGGCGTAAGCGACAGGCAGGGCGCCCCCGATAGTCGCCGACGGAAGCCACCTCGCCTGGTCCATACCGGGCTTCCTGGGCCCCGTGGTGGCGAGGTCCTCCCAGGTCGGCCAACGGTGCCGCGCTCCCCTGGGTCGGTGGTTGTGTCCCGCGGCGGGTCGAGCATCAATCGGGAGCTGCCCTGGTCCCGATGCTCGGCCCGCCAAGGCGCCACCAGTGCGAACAGTGCCGGGCGCGGTCGGTGTCTCAGCGACGAGCCGCGTGTATTCATCAAGGGCGGGGGGTGCAGACAGACGGTATGGACGACGGTCCCGCATCAGGGCCGGCACGCTCGACTCGCCAACGAGTCATACGCCAATCACTCATTGCAATTGAGGGAAATATAGATGGCCAAGCGGACCGATCCAGAGATATGGGTCCCCATCTCACTTGCGCAGGCCGAGCGCGTCGTCCAGCAGATCGTAGGTAGCAACGGCCCAGGTGTCTCACTTGTGCGGGTGCTCCTAGCGCTCTGTGGACACGACCGAGTTGTGATGGCCGACCTGCTCAACGATCCGGCGTTCGACCACAGCATCAGCCAGCATGTTGTCACGAGCCTCCTGTTGCTTTCGGCTTTCCAGGGCAACGCGGAACCAAGCATCAATGACCTGGCCGCTGAAGTTGGCGTCAGTAAAACAACCGCCTTCCGCTACCTGAAGACCTGGGTCGCAGTCGGTGTCCTCGAGCAGGATCGAACCCGTAAATACCGTCTAGCCGCCCGATGGCGAGATGACCTCACAGCTAGTACCTCACCGCAATCTCCCCCCGACACGGTGGATCGCTCTCAGTGATGTCTACGTCACCCGATCCTGAGCACCTCGGCGTGGGTATCGCGATGCCTACCTGCTTCACACCCGAGCATCCTTTGTGTGCACGGAGCTTGAACGCATCGTTGGGGATGGTGGTGTGGCACTCGAGGACAAGGAGTTGTCCGTCGGCAGGCGTGCCATCGCCGCTGTGGTCGTGGACGCGGAGGGACGGCCGGTTGCGGCGGTCGAGCTGGCGGTTTCCGGTGGGGCTTGCACCCGCGAGGGGCTGTCAGAAGAACTTGGTCCCCAGGTGATCACCACGGCTCGGGAGATCGATTCGGATCAAGCAGGCGTGACATGAGGTGTGGGTCGCGTCCAGCTATCTGGGACCCTGCGCAATATTCAAAGGAGTTTGGGTAATGAGAAACACCTGTTGCATCCCAGGATCGACTGTGACTAGGCTCCGTCGATTACGTGTAGCGCGGTGTTTCTCTACCGTGTGGCGCGTGTCGCGATGGGGAAGTTGGCGACCAACGGAGGAGGCGGGAATGAGGGGCGTGCGGGGGTTGGGCTTGAAGTGTCTGGTGTGCGCCATGGTGGGGTTAGCGGGCTCGCCGGTAGCCGGGTCAGCGGCGGGGACTTCGCCGCATGAACGTAACCTGTTGGCGCATCGGGCTTTGGTGCGGCGTGGTGTTTCCGGGCGTCGGCGGTCGAGCACGCGTGCCGCTGGCGGGTCGGTTCATCGCGCGCGTTCGCGGGGCGCTCATCGAGGTGCTCGCCGGGGTCATGGTCGCTGGTTTCGGCGTGCTCACAGGGCGCCGAGGGTTTCCAAAAGGCGTGCTTCCGGGGCGCCTGGGTATGTTTCGTTGCGCGTGAGCCCGCTCGTGATCCCCGGCGCTCCCGGGGAAGCTGAACAGTTGAAAGCTGAACAGGAAGCCAAGCTGGCGAATCCTGAAGGGATCTCGGTTCGCGAAGAATCGCGTACGAAGTTCTCTGGCCTGGACACGGAACAGGCTTCGAAGGTGGATGGTGAAGCCTTCTCGGCGGTGATCGACGAACCCGATGGTGGGCCTCCGCGGCTGCCCGAAGGGCAGAGTATCACGGGCTATGTGAGCGCGGATGTTGGGCGGGTCAGTCTTGGGGATGGGGAAAGTGCGCTCGTCCAGACGATGGCGCCGATGGCGATCCAGGCCTCCTCGGGGGGTTGGTCGCCGGTTGATCTCGGTTTGAGCGAATCGGGTGGCGCATTTGTGCCGGCGAATCCGCTTGTGGCGGTGCGGATACCGAAGCGGCTTGGCGAAGGGGTGCAGGCCCCGGCGACGGGCGTCTCCGTCGTACCGGTGGCCTCGAATGACGCATCGTTTGCCGGCTCGGAAGGCGTGGTGGATGGTGCCTCGGTGTTCTTCGCCAACGCGTTGACGGATGCCGATACCGTCGTGAAGCCGAGCACGTGGGGTTTTGCCGTCGATACGATCCTTCGGTCGGTCGACAGTCCGCAGCAGCTTTCGTTTCGAGTTGGGATGCCGGAAGGGGCGAGCCTGGTTGAGGCGAAGGATGGTTCCGGGGCTGTTGAAGTCGTCAAGGAAGGCGCGATGATCGCGAGGATTCCCGTTCCGGGTGCTCGAGATGCTGTGGGTTCGCAGGTGCCGGTGTCGATGAGCGTCTCGGGAGAGACGCTTGTGCTGAGCGTCGATGATAGCTCGACGGCGGTCCAGTACCCAATTGAGGTGGACCCAGAATTCACTACTGGTATTGATAGCGATATAGAATTGGAACGGAACTGGTTATACCACGAAACCTCGGGGGCTGGCTTTACTCACGGAAGTGAATGGATATCAGAAGGTAATACCATCTGGATGTCCAGGAGAGGCGAAGGTGAGGCTTCTGGTCAACAAGCGGAAGTTTACTACAGGACCAACGGGGACTCCAAAATATACGAGCTCAGCACCGGCACAAAAATAGATCCCGATGAAAATGGCAATTTTACCACCGAAGCTCGTGTCTATCTCGAACTGGAAGGCTCCGGCGGATATGAAAATAGCTTAACGATTGCTTCGACAGGAAATCCGTTGCACGAAGAAAACCAGTTGTGCGCACCGGGAGGATGTTCACCGGGAAATGGCAGTGGACGTAATCTGGCTCGCTTTGCCGATACGCTCACGGGCACCAATGGCACCAATAGAGCTGAATTGAGGAAAGCTAATGTGTATATCGCGCAGCCGAAGGAAACGCACGCGACGATGAGCTATAACACGTCTTCACCTGAAATTACATATACCTCCAACGGCAAACAGTATAAAACGCCGAATGCTTTCTACAATGGTGGGTGGATAGGCCCGCATTCTGGCGCGATCGAAGTTATATCGAAGGATCAGGGAATCGGGGTCTCACAGACTTCTCTTCAGTTCTATTACAGGAACACTGAGGCTTGGATTCCATTTTACAAAGAATCCGTTCATTCTTGCGATGGTGTTCAGTGTCCCGCCGAAGTGCATGAAGTTTTTACGTTTTCCACGTTGAAAAACTCAGGTGAAAGCGAACAGCTGTTCCGGGCGTCGGCGACTGATGCGTTTGAACATACCTCGTCGTCTGAATACGGGGAAGGTGAACGCGAGATCAAGCTCGACGAAACGCCGCCACACGGGATCACGTTGACTGGCTTGTCTGGTAAAGGCGAAGGGTTCGAACTTGGCGAAGTCGAGGCGCACGTCAAGGTGGAAGCCGCCGACGGTGAAGGCTCTGTTGCGAGCTCCGGGATCAAGTCGATCACGTTGGGCGTCGATGGCAAAGAAATCGGGCATCCCTCTAACTCGTGTTCTCGCGGGCCGTGTACAGTCACCGGCGAATGGTCGATCAACGGCGCCGAACTGGGCGTCGGGACATATCTGCTCACGGCCGTCGCGACTGACTATGCGGGCAATGTCGCGAGCAGGAACTACGTATTGAACGTATACCATGCGAGCCCTGTGGCGACGGGGCCCGGTTCCGTGAATCCCGAGTCCGGAGATTTTGCGCTCGGTGCGACTGATGTCGACCTGAGTGGTGGCGCGGGGTCGCTGGCCGTTACTCGCCATTATGATTCGCGCAATCCGAGGGAGGGCGAAGAAAGCCCGCTTGGTCCGCAATGGACTTTGAGCTTGGGCAGCCTGGCCAGCATGGAAGTACTCCCGGACGGCAGCGTGATGGTCGTCGGCCCGGAAGGATTAACGCATTTCAACGTGAAGACAGGCGGTGGGTTCGAAGCTCCTGCAGGCGACACGAACCTTACGCTCGAATACGAATCTGTAAACAAAGAATACCTGCTGAAGGACGCGGCCAAGGGCACGACCACCGGGTTCACGCTTCCCAGTGGGGCGAAATCGTGGATGCCGACGATTTCCAGGGGTCCCGTTGCGACGGATACGGTCACCGACACCTATGAATCCGTCGAAACGGGTGCTGAATATCCGCTGCCCGAAAAAAGCGAGTCGTCCGGTATCACGGCTGGTTCTGAAGGTGATCTCTGGTACACCGACTACCAGACCAGCAAGATCGGGAAGATCACACCGACTGGCTCGATCACCGAATACGCGCTGCCTGCGGGAAGCGACCCAGACAATATAGCGCAGGGCCCTGAAGGCGATCTCTGGTACACCGACTATGGGTCCGGTAAGATCGGGAAGATCACACCGACTGGCTCGATCACCGAATACGCTCTGCCTTCAGGTAGTGATCCCGTTGGTATCACGGCAGGCCCTGATGGGAACCTTTGGTACGCTGATCGTGGCTCCCACAAGGTTGGGAAGATCACGCCGTCGGGTGCGATCGTTGAATATTTGCTACCGGGAGGCGATCCTAATAATATTACAGAGGGTTCTGAAGGTGATCTCTGGTACACCGAGTACGAGACCAGTGACGTTGGGAAGATCACAACGTCGGGTGCGGTGACTGAATACCCGTTGTCGGAAACAAGTGAAGCCCACGGCATCATTGAGGGTCCTGGGGGGGACTTATGGTTCACCGGCTCCAGCGCCGGCGGTTTGAGTAGCTGGATTGGGAGGATGACGCCGTCGGGTGTTCTCAGTGAATACCCGGTGCCTGGGGAATATGCCAGGCTCCGGGATCTCACGGATGGTCCCGAAGGGGACCTTTGGTTCACCGAGGAAAACTTTGGGAAAATCGCGAAGATGTCACCGTCGGGTATCGTCACTGAATACACGCCAGCAGGTGGTAGCAGTCCCTCGGGTATCGCGCAGGGCCCGGAAGGGAACATCTGGTACACCGATGGCAATATGATCGGGGTGATGACCGAGTCTGGCTCAATCGTTGAGCCGAAGTTGGAGCTTGCGCCGCACGCGTCTGCGTCCTGTCCGGCGGGAGAATGGGAAAAATGGGAAAAGGCGTGTCGCGGCCTGGAATTTGTGTACGCCCACAAAACGAAGGAAAACATCGGCGAAGGCGAAGTCGAATGGGGTGAATACAAGGGACGACTCGAGGAAGTCGAGTTCATCGCATATAATCCATCCAGCAAAGCTATGGCCAGAATCGCCGTAGCCAAGTATGAATACGACAGACTGGGTCGCTTACGCGCGGAGTTCAATCCTGAAATCTCGCCCGCGTTGAAGACTGTCTATGGATATGATGCGGAAGGGCATGTGACGGCGCTGACGGCGCCTGGGCAGGAGTCGTGGGCGTTTACGTATGGCACGATCCCTGGCGATTCCACTACGGGTAGATTATTGAAGCTCACGCGGGCTCCGGCCTCGGCAAAACTGTGGAAAGGCGAAGCGCCAAAGATCACGGAAGCGCCGACGCTGTCGGGTGCCTCGATAGTCGGGTTGCCGATGACTGTGTCGAATGGCACATGGAACAACGAACCCGTTGCGTACTCGTACCGGTGGGAGGACTGCAATACTCATGGGGAGTTGTGCACCCCGATCCCTGGGGCGGATAACGCGAATTACACGCCGGTGGAAGGGGACGTCGGGCATAGGTTGGTCGCGCTGGTGACAGCGACGAATGGAGGTGGCTCGGTTATTGCGGCGAGCGTGGGAAGCGGCGAAGTTCAGTCTCACATTACAGAATATTCCGTCGGGGAAGCGTACTATGGTATTGCTGCGGGTGGCGATGGGAATCTCTGGCTCACTCAGGAGTACTCAGACGCGATCAGTAAGGTGACGCCAAAAGGCGAAGTCACGAAGTACAAACTCTCAAGCCCGTTTTGTGGCCCCAACTATATTACGCCCGCTCCAGCTGGCGAAAACGCACTTTGGTTCACCGATGTTTGCGGCGCAGCGATAGGAAAGATTACAACCTCGGGAAGCGCAACTGCATATAGGGTCCCGTCGGGTGCTACTCCGCGGGAGATTACAGCGGGGCCAGACGGGAAGCTGTGGTTTGCGATGGAAACGGCTGGCAAGATTGGGAAGATCACGACTTCCGGTACGATCAGCGAATATTCGCTGCCAGCAGGAAGCGACCCCTTTGGGATCACCCCGGGTCCCGCTAAAGAAGACGCGCTGTGGTTCACAGACTATGGCACCAGCAAGGTGGGGAAGATTACGACGTCGGGTGTGGTAACCGAATATGCGCTCCCCAAAGGCAGCGAACCGACGGGGATCGTCGCTGGCCCGGACGGTAACCTCTGGTTCGCCGAGGAAGATGGCAAGATTGGGAAGATCACAACCTCGGGCACGATCAGCGAATACTCCGCGACCGCCGGCGACCCGTTGAATATTGCTGCTGGGCCCGACGGGAACCTGTGGTTTACCGCCAGCACGAGCAGGATCGGGAGGATCACGACGGCAGGCACGATCAGCGAGTACGCTCTGCCGGCAGGCAGTAATCCATCTGGTATAACAGCCGGCCCTGGCGGGGCAATGTGGTTCGGCGAGATGGGCACGGGTCAGATCGGCGAGATCACTCCCCCAAGCGAAACCCAGTCCGCTCAGCCGGGCACGACGATCGAGTACAACGTGCCGCTCTCGGGGTCGGGCCTACCGACGATGACTGAAGGTGAAGTCGCGAAGTGGGGGCAGAAAGACAAGCCGGAATATGCGACCGCGATCTTCCCTCCCGAAGAACCACAGAGCTGGCCAGCAACCAGCTACAAACGCGCCAGCATCGACTACCTCGACAGCCAGGCCCGAACGGTCAACGTTGACTCGCCCTCGGGCGGGATCTCAACCCAGGAATACAATGAAGAAAATGCCGTCGCGCGCAGCCTGAGCGCGGACAATCGCGCTCGATCTATGAGCGAAGGATGCATATCTGTACCCGAAAAAGATTGCAAGTCGGCTGAAGTCTCGGAACTGCTCGACACGAAAAGCTTGTATAACAGTGAAGGGCAGCTCACCGATACGTGGGGTGCGCAGCACATGGTCAGGCTCGCCGTGGGCAAGAAAAAACCCGATGAAGAAGTTCTGGCGCGCAACCACATCAAATATTTCTACAACGAAGGAGCGAAAGAAGTAGAAGAAAAAACAAAAGAAACTTATGGTCTCGTTACAAAGACAGTCGACGGTGCGGAAACCGCGAACAAAGAAGAATTCGACCAGCGGACCGCCACAACCTCCTACAGCGGCCAGTCGGACCTCGGCTGGAAACTCCGCGAGCCGACATCAGTGACGACCGACCCGGGCGGGTTGAACCTTACGAGCACGACGAAGTACGAAGAAAGCACCGGAAACGTGATCGAAACGCAGGCTCCGGCCGCGACCGGAGGGGACGCCTCGGTTCCGCCCGCGTATCTCTCGGAGTTCGGCAAAGCGGGGTCGGAACCCGGCCAATTGAAAGAACCCAGAGCGACGGCTCTGGCTCCGAACGGCAATATTTACGTGCTCGACACGGGCAACTCACGCATCGACGAATTCACACCATCGGGTGGTTACGTCGCCGCTTTCGGCGCCCTCGGGAAAGGCAACGGGCAGCTCTCTGCGCCCTTCGGCTTCGCCGTGGACTCGAAAGGGAACATGTGGGTCGCGGATACCGGCAACGACAGGATCGAGGAGTTCAACAGCAAACACGAATACGTGTCGCAGTTCGGGTCCGAAGGAACAGCTGGCGGCCAGTTCAAGGAACCGAAGGCGATAGCCGTGACCGCCAACGGCACTATCTTCGTCGTCGACGCGGCCAACAACAGGATCGAGAAGTTCAACGAAAAAGGAGAATTCATTTCGACTTTCGGGTTCGGGGTCAGCAACGGCGAAGCCAAGCTCCAGATCTGCACAAGCGGCTGCCGCGCTGGCATCGCCGGCTCAGGCAACGGGCAGCTCTCAGAAACTCGTGGTATCGCGGTATCCTCGACAGGACACGTATGGGTAGCAGACCCTGGCAATAGCCGCATCCAAGAGTTCAGCGAAAGTGGCGAATTCTTGGCGAAGGTCGGCAGCAACGGCACCGGCAACGGCCAGTTCGAGGAACCAAAGGGAATCGAGATCGACAGCTTTGGCAATATCTGGGTCACAGATGCCAAAGCAGACCGACTCCAGAAGTTCACGCCTACGGGAGCCTTTGTGTCTGCCGCCGGCCTAAAGGGCACTGGAGTCGGGCAGTTCGAATCCCCGTGGGGACTCGCCATCACGTCGAGCGGCCAAATCTACATCGCCGACGTCAACAACAACCGAGTCGACAACTGGGGCCCAGCGATAGTGGGAAACACGGGCGCCTACAACACAAAGGCGATCTATTACACCGCTAAAGGCGAAGCGGAAGTCACAGCCTGCCAAGAACACCCAGAATGGACGGGTCTACCATGCGAGACCGAGCCTGCGGCACAGCCAGGCGTAAAAGGTCTACCCGAACTCCCGGTCACGAGGATCAGCTACAATATGTGGAACCAGCCAGAAAGGACCGAAGAAACGTTCGGTTCGGGCGCCGAAGCCAAGGTTCGCACGAAAAAGACAACCTACGATAAAGCCGGGCGTCCGTTGACCAGCGAAGAGACATCGAGCATCGATAAGGCACTACCGAAGGTGACCGACAAATACAACAAAACGAGCGGTGCGCTTGAAGAACAGAGCACCACCGTCGGAGAAACCACCAAGACGATCACCAGCAAGGACAATACGCTCGGGCAGTTTGAAACCTACACCGATGCAGACGGGAACACCGCGACGTTCGAATACGAAAAAGAAAAGGACACCCGTCTGATCAAAATGAGCGATAACAAGGGCAGCCAGACCTTGCATTACAACGAAACAACCGGCGCTTTGCAAGAACTGGTCGACTCAGCCGCAGGAACGTTTACTGCGAGCTATGATGTAGCGGACAAGATGACCAGCGAGAGCTACCCCAACGGCATGACCGCCTACTACATTCGCAATCAGGCTGGCGAAACGACCGGGATCGAATACAAGAAGACGGTGCACTGCGCCAAAACCTGCCCCGAAATATGGTATAGCGATACCATAGTCCCCTCGATCCATGGCGAAACGCTGAAGCAATCCAGCACACTATCCGAAGAGCCCAGCTACGCCTACAACGCCGCGGGATGGCTCACACAGACACAGGAAATCCCCACTGGCGAAGGCTGCAAAACCCGGCTCTACAACTACGACGAAGACGGCAACCGCACAACCGAGACGACCCGCGAACCCGGCACGGAAGGAAAATGCGCAAGCGAAGGTGGCGGCACTGAATGGCATACCTACGACACCGCCAACAGCCTCGACGACCCGGAAGTCGCCTACGAACCGTTTGGGAACACGACCAGGCTGCCGGCTGCGGATGCAGGCGGCTCGACGCTGACGAGTGAATACTACCTCGACGGCCAGGTCTACAAACAGGAACAGGGCGAACAGAAAATTGAATACAAGCTCGACCCTGAAGAGCGCACGCTCGAAACGATCTCCACCGGCAAACCGATGGATTCGACCGTGATCTCCCACTACGACGGATCTGGCGGCGCCCTCGCATGGGCAGGCGAAGGCACAGGGGAAAAAGAAAAATGGACGCGCAACATCGCCGGCATCGGCGGAGCCCTCACCGCAACGCAGAAGGGAGAAGGGAAAACCGGCGGAGCGGTCGTGCTCCTGTTGCACGACCTCCAAGGCGACGTCATCGGGGAAGCCGCTCTCAGCGAAACCGAAACGAAACTCCTGAAAACCTACAACAGCACCGAATTCGGCGTGCCCACCACCAAAGAACCCCCACCCAAGTACGCCTGGCTCGGTGCCTCAGGCGTCGCCGGCGAACTCCCATCCGGCGTGATCACCCAAGACGGCATCACCTACGTCCCACAGACCGGGCGCCCGCTACAGACCGAGGGCGTCCCACTTCCCGCACCCGACAACGCGAATACACCCTTCACCAGGCCAGTCGAAGCATGGATCGGCTCAAAGGTCGGAGAAGGAATCGCACGCGAAGTAGGCAAGGCGGAAGAAGAACAAAAAAAACGGGAAGAAGCAAACAAGCCGCCGGGAGCTATACCGACGCCAGCAAGTGGAGAAGAATGGATCATAGAAGAAGAAGGCGGATGCTCAGGCGCGGGAGCGTGTGCGGCGTCCGTGAATCACCACCATCATCCAGGGGTGATCGGATACCACGAAGAGGGCAACGGCTACGCGGGATGCAGCATATGGGCAAGTTATGGGAACGAGGACGGGACGTCGGGGGTATCTGGCGAAATAGAAATTTATGGCCACTGGGAATGTAACGAAGCCGTGACGGAGTTCGAAATGCAGATTGACCTACTCATATTTTAACCCCGAAGACGGCGAATGGCAAGGAATCGATGAGGCGTACGCCAACCCATATTTTGATGTTAAGGGCAGCAGTAATGCGGAACCAACTGTCAACGATTTTCGGTGTGGGCCTGAACACGCGGACTACGATGCGTGGGTGTTCGGACGACAGTATGACGGCAGCTACCATGCTCGATGGTGGTCATGGGGCCGCGAGGCGTTGGTCAAAACGTCGTGCCATGGTGGAGTCAATGTCCCCGAGACACCGTAAGGTTGTCCCGGCGGGGATACGGGTCGCTGGGATGGTGGCGGCTGCGTTGGCGTGCGCGGTGGTGGTGTCCTCGTGTTCGAGCGCAAGCGAAGCCTCCTCGGGCGCGTCCATGCGCCATACGGTTATCTCACGGCTCATACCCGGCGTCCACGTTGGGCTCACCCCGACGCTGGATGGTGGCTACGCCGGCTGGTGTATCGCAGCAACAAGAGTATACACGTCGAGAAAGCGCAATGGTGCTGGCGTCGGAGGTTGCACCGGCGCGAGGCCGTCAACCGGGCCGATCTTTGTTGAGACCTGTAGCCAAAGTTATACGGGGAAAAAATTGCTCAATGATAAGGTAGACGTCGTTGTCCTTACCAGAGGTGAAGCGGCTGCCGTCACAGTGGCTGGTGGGACGCCTATCCCGACGGAATCCAACTCCACGCTTCCTAACGGACTACGTGCGGCCGCGATCGAACTGCCGGGATACAGGATCGCGCGTAAGTCTTTTACCGTCGGCTATCCCTGGCTCCCGTGCCCGCGGGTGACACCACTCGACGCTAGCGGAAAGCCGATTGACGGACAGGGTAGGTCAGCTATTCCGCTCTCGATCAGTCTGCCGAGGCGATATTGGTATCCGCCTGCACGCCCACCAAGCGGTGTCTGCCAGATCGCCGCAACGCGGCTGCCTCGGGAAACCGTGCCTATCGAAGGGACAGTGGTGACCCGCGTCAGGCCATTCCCGGAACTCATCGGTCACGCGCTCATCGCGTGTGCTGACACGATCTATTTCTATCAAGAGAACCATGATCTTCCCGCAGCGGTGCTCTTGGACGCCGCGCACCCGGGAGCCCCACCCCCTGGCCTGCCAGGCATGAAGCCGCTCGCTGGCCATCCCTCAATTTTCGAGGCGCCGTCAGGCAGGTACGCGCGACGTATTCGCGGTGCTTGGTTGGTGGTGCAAGAAGAGGATAACATCGGTCCGAGTGTGCCTCTCGAATTGCTTGAACACCTGCGCGTCACGGTGCACCTGTGAGGCGAGTCCGCCGCACATCCACGAGACCATCTGTCTCATCGCAAGCCTATGGTAGACGGTTCGATGAGTAGGTCGTTATCCTCGCGCGCCCTTCAACTTGCGCTCGTTTTTTCGAGTGCAGTCCTGCTCGGTGGGCTCGCGCTGTCGGGGACTCAGGCGTTGGCGACTGGAGGCGAGGTGCCCAGTATACAGGGTGTATCGGCGACAGATATCACTGCACACGGCGGTGGGTCTCGATCGCCGTATCGTCGCTCCTGGCGCCGCGTGCGATTGCCGCTCAGAACCGTCGCCGATGCTCCCTACGTCATCTTGGCGGAAGCCCTGTTCGCTCAGCCCGATCCGACCTCCTCCGCTTTATGTTTATCGTAACTCCTCTCAATCGAGTGTTGCGACGACCGATTGAATCCGCCCCGGTTTGGGGGCGCCAAATAGGAGCCCGCGGCAAAACGCAGTGGGCGGCAGAGGGCTGGGGGCACGAGATAGGATCGTGTACTATCTGGGAATCAGGGAGAGTCTAAGGAGCCGAAGAAAGCTAATAAAATGATCTTGCATTCGTTTGCAAAAAGTTGCGAAGGTGACGACGCGAGTATCGATGCCTTTGTGCTGACTACTAGCGACGTGACGGCGATCTCGGTGGCTGGTGGGACGCCGATCCCGACTCATGCCAATTCCACCCTTCCGGACGGGCTGCGTGCTGCGGTTGTCGAAATATTACGCCGCAAAGGGAAGCCGTGGCCCTGTCCCCGAGCGATGCCGCTTGCTGCAAACGGTAGGCCGATGATCCATAGACGGGCCAAGCCCGGCAGGCCACTGGCCGTCACGCTGGCCGGCACACAGCATTGGAGGGAATCTGCGCATCCACCAGCGGGCGCTTGCCAGCTCGCTGCTACTCAGCTTCCCCGGGAAACTGTGGCATACGAAGGAAACGTGGCGACTCGGATCAGGCCTCACCCTGGGCTGGTCGGTCGGGCGTTGCTTTCGTGTGCGGACACTGTATATATCTACCAGGAAGAACACCGTCTCACGTCGGCGGTGCTGCTCAATGCGTCGCATCCCGGGGCCACGCCGCCACCGCTAGCCGGCATGAAGCGGCTAGCCGGGTACCCGGGGATCTTTGAGGCGCCGGGGGGTGAGGGCGAGAGGGTGGCTCGGCGAATTCCAGGTGCGTGGCTTGTAGTTGAAGAAGAGGATGGTGTCGGCCTCGGTGTGCCCGTGGAGCTCCTCGATGACTGCGAGCTGCGGTAAGCCTATGAGCTGGAGCGTAATTTGGGTCTTCGTGGCAATGAAGTTATATATCCTGAATGATTCCGCAGTGGAAACTGCACCGATAAAATGGCGTCGGAAACCTGCAGTACATATGGCTCGTGGGAACTCAGTGGGAAGTGAAGTATGGTGCATGTAGGTCGACAAGCAGCCATGGCGCGATAACAATTTGAGCAAACGCGTGTGAAACATCTATATCGGTTCATTGGTCTCGTTGTGATGACGGCATGCATCGTGGTGATGCCTGCCTGCTCGGGGTCGTCTGATGCTGCGCAAAGAGTGCGACATGTGCGTGTTTTGTTCGTGCCCCCCGTTATCGTGGGTGAGGGTGGCTGGTGTTTTAAGATTGAAGAAGATAAGGCGTGTAAAGGAGGATGGGCGCTGAACGGTCCGATCATCGGAGAAACCTGGTGGGGATACGGCGGCCCTCCTACGATTAGGATAGGAGTTATTGTAGCTATCAGCAAGGTCTCGGCTGTGTCGGTTGAAGGCGGCGAGCCCATTGCTACACGTACTGACGGTATGTTGCCTGATGGATTGCGTACTGCTGTTGTTGAAATCCAGGGCGGGCGGCATTTTCAGTACGTACCTGGTTTCCACATATCCGTTCCTGCACCGGTATCGTTCGTCCCCCTAGGCCGAAGCGACCGACCGATCCACCAGGATCGTAGCTCACGAGTACCGCTTCTTTTCACTGAGCCGACACGAGGTTGGATCTGGCCTACCGGCGTGTCGAGCGGTATATGTGAAATCCGTACAGGAAATCTTGAGGAGCTTCGGATCAAGGGAGGAGGTGTAGTGAGGCGTCTCGAATCTCATTTGGGTTTACTAGAGCGACCCTTGCTGTCGTGCGCAATGACGGAATATGAGTTGAGCGGTTCGCTGATTTGGGCAAGCGTTCTAGTTGATGCCGGTCATCCAGGGTCGAGTCCTACGTCGTTGCCAGGGATGAAGCCGTTGCAAGGGCACCCTGGAATCGTTGAAGCGCCCACCGCGGAAGGAGACAGCGTTGCAAGGCGTATTCGTGGTGGTTGGCTTGTTGTGTCGCGAGGCGCAAATGGTAGGCAACGTCTGGCGTTGCTTGAACATTTGAGGGCAGCGGTCCATCTATAGTGTCCAAGCGGCCGACGAGTTCTCGTATGAGCGAAGGGTACGCCGAGGGCCAGCCCCTACCAACGGCTTCCCAACGGCATCAGCGCCACCATTGCGACCGCGCGCAGCAGGCTTGAGCCGAGGCCGACGCCTGTAGGCCACCTTGGATTGCGTTACGCGGCGATCACCGCGTAACGCTACTTGCGGTGGTGAGGCCGCTTGCCTTTGATCGTCACGGGGTAGGTGCTCACGGTGGGGGTTCCACCGAGCGATGAGGTGTAGGTCAGGGTCGCCATGAGATGGACCGTCTTGCCCTTCTTCAGCAGCGCCTTGATCTTGCTCGACAGCGTGACCGTCAGTTTCAACGGAACCCCCGCCGTCCCGGTGGCGGTGGTTGTTCCGGCCACGGTTGTGGAGGGGCGGCACTTGCCTTTGATCTTGACCTGGCCCTTCGTGCACTTCTTCGCCTTCTTCGCCTTGGCGGCCACCGCGGAGGTGCTGGCGATCGACGCCGTGGGCACAGTCACCACGAGCGTCCCGGTACCCGGCTGGACGGGGACGAACGTGATCGTGACCGTTCCGTTCGAGTTCGAGACGATGCTCTGGATCGTGAAGCCGCTGTTGGGGACTGGCGGCGGTGGGGGCGGCGGCGGCGGCGGGGTCACCGTGGCCGGCTTCTTTTTGCACGGTGTCGTTGGCGTCGTGCGTTCGGTGTCGGGAGGACAGGGCGGGATGCCTTCCGAGCTTTCTTTGATGATCTCGGTCAGTTTCGCGACGAGCGATTTGGATTTTTCTTCGACGGTGATCGCCTGTCCGCCTGCTGCGGCCGCCCAGTATTCCCAGTAGTGAATGTAGTTTTCTTCTTCTTGCTCGCCGGTATGGAAGTAGTCAACCATCGCCAGCGGCTTTTCTTCGGCGTTCAGTTTTTCGAGGGTTTTATGGAACTCCAGCGATTCGCCTTCTTTCCACGTGGTTCCAGGTATGCCGAATTTGCCAGGCGATTCTTCGCCTGTTGCAAATGGATTCGCAAGCCAGAATTCCGACGGTATGCCTTCGTTGACGTTAGGCGTGTGCGGGACGTTGTCCGCGATCATGACGATCTCATGGCGTGCTCCCGGCCGCCAGCCGATGAGCGAGTTGGTCGCGGTCTCATACAGGGCGCGACCGTAGGCTTCGGGGCCATCGCCGCCGTAATGAGCCACCTCTTCTCCCGACAGATTGTTGATCGCTTCTTCCACTTTTTTTTCTTCCGTGGTCAGCGGCTGCCACAGATGCCACGGTTTTTCGGTGTTTTCTCCGTATTCTTGTTCTGTCAGATGAGATTCAAGCGGCACGCCAAAGTACCCAGGGATGTCTTCGACGTTCGCGACGCCGAACTCGACGTTTGGAAGGCCGGCCTCGGTGTTGGCGATGAGGGTCTTGACTTCTTCTTTCGCTTCTTCGAGCACTCCCCCCATCGACCCGCTGGTGTCGAAGATGAGCATGATGTCGGTTTCTTTGGGCACCGCCGCGCCCGCGCGCGCGACCGACGCCACCAGCGAGATCGCCAATGCCAGCACCGACACCCCGATCAGGGCGAGGATTCTTCCTCGCCAGCCGGTCCCCCAAACCTGCTCGCTTGCACTCATCATCGATGCCTCCAGTCGACGCCTGCGCTCGGAGCCCGCAATGCTACGGCATCTGGTCGACAAGCCGTGTTCAGCGCCACGTGAGCCTGGCCCGCGTTCCTCTGCTTCCGCTACGTGATCCCGGCCCGCGCTCGCCTGTGCGCTACGCGATCCCGGCCTGCAGCGTGGCCTCGAACTCGCTGCCCGGGATCGGCCCCACGCATGGCGTGGTCGCGCCCACGGCGCGGTAGCGGCTCAGGCCTGCGCTCACGGCCGACTCGTCGCCGACCGCGGTGAGCTGGTCGAGGAAGCGCTCGGAGATCGCGGCCTGCATCTGCGCCACGTCGCCGCCGGAGGCGTCGAACGCCTCGATCTCCGCGCCGAAGCCCGAGCGCTCGAGCATCGCGCGGTAGAAGGGCAGGCCGAAGTAGGGGAGCAGGTCGCGGCGCATCGCCGCGTAGGGCGCGGCGGGGTCCTCCACGAGCGCGGTGGGCACCGCCGGCACTACGTCGAAGCCCTCCAGCGTCTTGCCGGCCCGTTCGCGTCCTGCGGTCACCTCGGGGATCACCACGTCGCGGATGTAGTCGGGGCAGCACAGCCACAGCAGCACCCCGTCGGCCACCTCGCCGGCGAGCCGCAACATCGCGGGGGAGAGGGCGGCGACGTAGATCGGCAGTTGCGGGCGCGTGTCGAGGCCGTAGAGGTGGAAGCCGGTCTGCCACTTCTCGCCGGCCGGAGGGTCCTCGCCGCACAGGATCGCGCGCACGATTGCCACGTATTCGCGCATCTCGCGCACGGGGCGGTCGATGCTCTGCCCGTGCCAGCCCTCGACCACGGGGCGATGCGAGACGCCGAGGCCGAGCGTCAGGCGCCCGCCGGAGATCTCGTCGATCGTCGCCGCCGTCTGCGCCATCGTGGCCGGCGTGCGCGTGTAGATCGGCACCACGCCCGTGCCCACCCGGATCCTGCTGGTGGCCGTCGCGTAGGCGGTCAGCACCGTCAGCGACTCCCAGCCGGCGATGTGCGTCACATACACCGACTCGTAGCCGAGCTCCTCGGCGAGCTTCACGCGCTCGATCGCGCCCTCGATCGTCTTGCCCGGCGAGATGAAGCAGCCCGTGCCCACGCGGGGGAGCATAACCGTCCCCGCTCGGATCGAGCATCCGGCCTCCGCGGCCGCTACCGGATCTCAGCGCTTCAGAAGTACGTACACGAGCGCGATCGCAAAGCCGATCTGCCCGAACGCCAGCGCCGTGCCGAAATTGACCGCGCCGAGCGCTCCCGCCAGCGCGCTGGCGGCCACGAACGCCCCGAGCATCGTTGCCAGATCGCGTGCCATCAGCCCGATATCTTGCCTGCCAGCGTCGCCGCGAGCGCCGCCTCATCCAGCGCGGGGTCCTGCTCGGCCAGCCACCGCTCCGCCGCGCGCCGTCCGCCGAGCGCGCGCAGGCCGCACTCGCCGTGCTCGACGACGAAGTCCGTGAGTGCGCCCGCGCGCCGTGCGCGCAGGCGCCGGGTCGCGAGCTTGCCGCCGCCGTCGGCGGTGAGCAGTGACCAACGCTCGTCGAGCAGGCCGCACAGCTCGTCGATCCCGGTGGGCGGAGGGAGCGAGGAAACCGCCGCGAGCGCAGTGGAGCGCCTGCCCAGCGAACGCAGCGCGGCGGACAGGTCGCGCCGGGCGCTCCTCGCCACCTGGCCGAGGTCGGCCTTGGTCACCACCAGCACGTCGGGGATCTCCATGATCCCCGACTTCAGGAACTGCAGCACGTCGCCGCTGCCCGGTTGCACCACGACGGCGACGGTGTCGGCCACCTCCGCCACCTCGGTCTCCGCCTGGCCCACCCCCACGGTCTCGACGACCACCACGTCGAAGGCGGCCGCCAGCGCCTGCGCCGCCGCACGGGTGCCCCACGCCAGGCCACCCAACCGCTCGCCGGCGGCGGTCGAGCGGATGAACACGCCGCGGTCGGCGGGGTCGAACTCGATCCGTGCGCGGTCGCCGAGCAGCGCGCCGCCGGAGCGGCGTGAGGAGGGGTCCACCGCCAGCATCGCCACCGTGCGGCCCCGGCCGTCCTGGTTGGGGGCCGTCGGGGAGGGCACGGGGGGGGCGGTACCCCGCCACTCGTGCAGCAGGGTCGACAACAGCGTCGACTTCCCAGCGCCCGGGGGGCCCGTGACGCCGATTATGTGTCCCCGTGCCTCGCCCCCGAGGGCGGCGGGGGAGACCTCGCGCAGCAGCGCCGCGGCCTGCTCGCGGTCGGCGGCCGTGGTGCTCTCCAGCAGGTTGAGCGTCGCCGGCGCCGCGGTCAGGTCGCGTTCGCGCAGCCGTGCCCCGAGTTGCGCGCCTTCTGACAAGCGTCTATACCGTGGCGACGACGCCGTTGCGCTCGCCGACCAGCTCCACGATGTCGCCGACGATGCGCGTCAGATCGAAGTCCTTCGGCGTGTACACCGCCGCGACGCCCGCCTGTTTCAGCGCGGCCACGTCCTGCTCGGGAATGATCCCCCCGACGACCACGGGCGCGCTGACGCCGGCCTCGCGCAGCGCATCGAGCACCGCCGGGATCAGCTCGCGGTGGGAGCCTGAGAGAATCGAGAGGCCGATCACGTGCACGCCCTCCTGCAGCGCCGAGGCGGCGATCTGCGCGGGGGTGAGGCGGATCCCTTCGTACACCACGTCCATCCCGGCGTCGCGCGCACGCACCGCGAGCTGCTCGGCGCCGTTGGAGTGGCCGTCGAGGCCGGGCTTGCCGACGAGGATCTTCGGGCGGCGGCCGAGCCGCTCGGCGAGCGTGGCGACCCGCTCGCGCAGCCGTGCCAGCTCGCGCGCCGCCTCGCCGCCGTCGGCGCCATGGGCGTCGAGGCCGCTGTCGCCCTCCTCAGCCGGGGCGCTGCTCGCCTCGCCCACGCCCGTTGGCGCGCGGTAGCTGCCGAACACCTCGCGCAGCGTGCGCGACCACTCGCCGGTGGTGGCCCCGGCGCGGGCGGCGGCGATCGTCGGCTCCATCAGGTTTGTATCGGAGCCCGCCCGCCCGCTCGCGGCGCGCGCCAGCTCGGCGAGGGCCGCATCCACCGCGGCCTGGTCGCGCTGCGAGCGCCAGCGGCGCAGCGCCTCGATCTGCTCGGCCTCGACGGCGGGGTCGACGACGAGGATGCCGCCCTCGGCGTCGGCGGTCAGCGGCGACTCCTCGCTCCCGGTGAAGCGGTTCTGGCCGACCACGGTCTGCTCGCCGGTCTCGATCCGGCGCAGGCGCTCGCGGTGGGAGTCCACCAGGGCGGCCTTCATGTAGGGGACGGCCTCCACCGCGCCGCCGTGCTCGGCGACGACCGCCATCTCCGCCCGCGCACCCTCCAGCAACTCCTCCACCAGTCCCTCCATCACCTTCGAGCCCTCGAAGATGTCGGGGTACTCGAGGATGTCGGTTTCGTACGCCAACACCTGCTGGATGCGCAGCGACCACTGCTGATCCCACGGCCGCGGCAGCCCCAGCGCCTCGTTCCACGCCGGCAGCTGGATCGCCCGTGCGCGAGCGTCGCGACCGATCGTCACCGCCAGCGCCTCCAGCACGATCCGCTGCACGTTGTTCTCCGGCTGGGCCTCGGTGAGGCCGAGCGAGTTGACCTGCACGCCGTAGCGCAGCCGCAGCAGCTTCGGGTTGGTGACGCCGTAGCGCTCCCTGCCCAGCTCCTCCCACAGGATCCCCATCGCGCGCAGCTTCGCGTGCTCCTCGACGAAGCGCACGCCGGCGTTGACGAAGAACGAGATCCGGCCGAACACCTCAGTGATGCGGGCGGGGTCGCCGACTCCAATCCTCTCCTTCACCGCGTCGAGCACCGCGATCGCGTTGGACATCGCGTACGCGATCTCCTGCACGGGGGTGGCACCCGCCTCCTGCAGGTGGTAGGAGCAGATGTTGATCGGGTTCCACTTCGGCACGTGCTCCACGGTGTAGGCGATCGTGTCGGCGATCAGCCGCATCGAGGGCGCGGGCGGGAAGGCGTAGGTGCCGCGCGCCAGGAACTCCTTGATGATGTCGTTCTGCGTGGTGCCCTGCAGCCGCTCCTGCTCGACGCCCTGCGCCTCGGCGGCGACGATGTACAGCGCCAGCAGCCACGCCGCCGTGGCGTTGATCGTCATCGATGTGTTCATCTCCCCGAGCGGGATGCCCTCCATCAACGCTTCCATGTCGCCGCGGTGGGCGATCGGCACCCCCACCTTGCCCACCTCGCCTCGCGCCAGCTCGTCGTCGGGGTCATACCCCGTCTGGGTCGGCAGGTCGAACGCGACCGACAGGCCCGTCTGGCCCTTCTCGAGGTTGCGCCGGTACAGCTCGTTGGAGGCCTTCGCCGTGGAGTGCCCCGCGTAGGTGCGCATCATCCACGGACGGTCACGCTCAGGCAGGCGGTGGGGCTGATCTTGGTTCATGGCGCAATTGTAAGACCGTGGTCCAGCGCTGTGCGGGGCTGTGCGGGGTCCGGGTATTCTTCGCGTCCATGACAGAGACCATTGAGCTACCGAGGACAGACGGCCCGCACACCGGAATGGACGGCTCCTGGCGGGTGATCGTGCGCAACGACGACCACAACACCTTCGACCACGTCGCCCGCACGCTGGCGCGCTTCATCCCAGGCGTGACGCTGGAGCAGGGCCACCAATACGCCAACCAGATCCACAACAGCGGGCAGGCCGTAGTCTACAACGGCCACCGCGAGCCCGCCGAGCATTACTGGGAGCAGCTGAAGGGCGCGGGGCTCACGATGGCCCCTTTGGAGAAGAGCTGAGGCTCAGACGTGCTGAACGCGCGGGGCGCCGTTGCCTACGTGGCCGTTGCCCTCAGGCTCGGGCTCGGGCGGCTCCGGTAGGACCCACTCGGTCTCCTCGGAGACTTCCCCCGCGGCGGTGAGGTCCCACCAGCCATACAGCACCGGCACCTGGTACCAGGAGGAGTGGCGTGCCCGGAAGTCGATCATCTCGGGGCCTTCCCAGTAACGCACCCAGTCGGCGTAGTGCTCGAAGTGGGCCAGCTGCTGGTAGCGGTAGCGGTCGTCGCGCGAGCGGTACACCGCGTAGGAGTCGGCGCGGTAGCGCAGCGCGATCGCGGCGATCTCCTCCAGCGCGGCGCCGAAGCCCTCGGCGCGAAAGCCCGTGGCGTACCAGGGGACGATGATGGTGCCGTTGCCCTGACCAGCCATCAGCCACCCACCTCCGCGCGGATCGCTCCGGGACCATCCGCCGTCTTGCCCTGTCCCTCGGCGTCGGCGCCGACGAGGATCGAGATCTTCCCGAGATGCTTGTTTTCGAGCATCAGCTGGTGCGCTTCGGCGACGCCCTCGAAGCCGAGCGTGCGCCACAGCACGGGGCGGATCTGACCGGAGTCGATCAGCTCGTTGGCCTTCGTGCACTCGTACGCGTTGGCGAAGTGCGAGCCGATGATCTCCTTCTGCTTCATCCACAGGTAGCGCACGTCGAAGTCGAGGTTGAAGCCGGTGGTGCCGGCGCAGATCACGACCTTGCCGAACGTCTTGACGGTGAACACCGAGGTCGGGAACGTGGCGGCGCCGACGTGCTCGAAGACGATGTCGGGGGCGTCGCCGAGGATACCCTTGACGCGCTTGGCGAATTCGCGCGAGACGCCGAAGCGGGCCTTCTCCTCCTCGGGGCTCTCCCCGCCCTTGCGCATCATCCCCGCGAACTCGGCGCGGTCGATGAAGTCCGCGGCGCCGAGGCGCTTGACCAACGCGCCCTTCTCCGCGGAGGAGACCACCCCCACGCTGTGCGCGCCGGCGGCCGCGCACAGCTGGGTGGCGAACACGCCGAGGCCCCCGGCGGCGCCCCAGATCAGCACCTTCTGGCCCGCCTGCAGGTTGCAGCGGGTGATCAGCATGCGATACGCCGTGAAGTACACGAGGCCGTAGGAGGCGGCCTCCTCCCAGGTGAGCGACGCGGGCTTGGGCAGCAGCTGCTGGGCCTGCACTTTGGTGAACTGCGCGAACGAGCCCCAGGTGGTCTCGTAGCCCCAGATCTTCTGCGAGGGGGCGGCCATCGGGTCGAGGCCGTGCACCTCGGGGTCCTCGTAGGAGGCCTGGTTGCAGTGCACCACGACCTCGTCGCCGGGCTTCCAGCGGGTCACGCCGGGGCCCACCTTCCAGACGACGCCCGAGGCGTCGGAGCCACCGATGTGGTGGCCGAACTCGGGGTGGTCGCCGTAGCGCCACACCCCCACCGGCTTGCCGAGGGCGGCCCACACGTTGTTGTAGTTGACGCCCGCCGCCATCACGCGCACGATCACCTCGAACGCGCCCGGCTCGGGCACCTCGATCTCCTCGAGCTGGAAGGCGTCCTTCGGTTCGCCCTCGCGCTCCTGGCGGATCACCCACGCGGCCATCGTCTTGGGCAGCTCGCCCGGCTCGGTGTCCACCTCGGAGATTTGCTGCAAGTCGATTGCCACGGGACGCGACCTCGCATGTCGGGAACGGAACGGCAACGAATCCTACATCCGTGGGCCCCTTCCGCGCTACGCTCCACCGGTGGACGAGCAGAACCCTCCGGAGGAGTCCCAGCAGGGCCCCAACATCATCATGCCCCCGGAGGAGTTCGCCGGCAAATGGGCCAACGCCGCGTCGATCGCGCGCACGCCACACGAGTTCACGCTCGACTTCCTGCGCATCGGGCCCCAGGGGCAGCAGGGGATCGTCGTCTCGCGCGTCTCCTTCTCGCCGCTGCTCGCCAGTCAACTCGTGGACCTTTTGAATGAGCAGTGGCAGGCGTACACTCAGGAATCGGGAGTTCCGACCGAAGACAATGGCGATGACTGAACGTAATCCCTTCGAGGATCCGCGCAGGAAGCTGGAGCGCACGAAAGTCAACCTGCGGGGGCCCAACGTCACCAATACTTTCGACACCCCTCCGCGCCCCGACGCGCTGAAGGTGCTGAAGGCGGCGGTTCGCAAGCATCTGCACGAGCGCCGGCCGGGCGGCGGGCAGTCCAGCGCCTCTTAGCCGGGATCGGTGGATCCGGCTTAGAAGGGCAGCTCGACCAGCTCGGCGGTGGTGCCGTGCTCGCCGACGGCGAGCGTGTCGCCCGGGGATGCCTCGCGGCGCACCAGCGCCAGGGCGATCGTGCCGAGCCGCGGGGACTCGACGACGCTGCTCAGGTGACCCACGGGACGGTCTCCCAGCCGCAACTCCTCGCCGGGTACCGGGAGGTCGGGATCGGGGGCCACCAAAAATCGCAGCCCGCGCAGGTGGCGGTTGGGCTTGCCCCGGTAGTACAGCCTCGCCACCGTCTCCTGCCCGACGTAGCAGCCCTTCGTGAAGCTCACCGCGCGCTCATTGAGGCCCGCCTCCTGGGGGATCGTGCTCTCGTCGATATCCACTCCGTAGCGTGGGCGGCCGCGCTCGACGCGCACGATCTCCGCCGCCGCCTCGCCGACGGGGGTCGCTCCGGCATCGACGAGGGCCGCCCGCACCGTCTCCAGGTCGGTTGCCTCGCACAGCACGTCAACGCCGTCGGCGGTCGCGATCAGTCGTACGGCCGCCCCGCCGATCTCCGCTGACCTGTGGTCGTGCTCGGCCTCCGGGAGCGTGTCGGGCGCTGTACAGGCGCGCGTGTCGGGCCCGATCAGCGAGAGCAAACCGCACTCCAGCGTGCGCTTGTGCAGCTCCACCTCGTAGCCGATCTTGTAGCGGCGGATCATGTCGAACAGCCCCTGCAGCGCCACGCGCTCGGTGTCGAGCAGCAATTCGGTGGGTGGCCCATCCGCATCGGAGCCGACGGCAAGGATTCTCAGGTCGCCGAGCATCTTGCCCTTGTTGGTCAGAAAGGCTGCATAGCAACCCTCACCGGGGCGCAGATCGGTCAGCTCGTTGGTCACCTGTCCGTTGAGGAATTCCACGGCGCCGGAGCCCGTCAGCGCGAGCTTGCCGCGTTTGGAGCGGTCCACCAGCCCACAGTGCTGGGTCAGCGCTTCGTATTCGGCGTGCAATGTGTCGGTGGTGGCCATAAATCGAGGATACGAGGACCAGGCCCGGTAGGCTTTCGTGACGATGGGTTTGGCCGACACCTTTCAGCGGATCGTCGATGCGCTCCCCGACGACTGGACCGACCTGGAGCTCGACCTGCGGCTCGCGGACGAGTCGCGCTACGTCGAAGCCGCGGTGTACCTCGTGACGTGCAACGCCAGTCCCTACTCCAAGCACGACTGGCACTGGCGCCTGCTGGTCGCCCACCGCTTCGGCCACGCGGCGGCGGCGCCCGTCGTGCACTGTGCGTTGAGCCTGCTCGACGACGCGGGCATCGCGGGGGAGCTGGCGGTGCGCGAGGTGCGGGAGGGCCGCGCGGAGGTCACGCAGATGTGGGGCCGCCCGTACTCGGCGCGCGAAGAGTTTCGCCGCCTGCGGGCGCAGTAGTCACAGCTGCGACGCGGACGAGCGGCGCGCCCTCGCAGTGGAGCGGCGCCGTGCGGCGGCTCAGATTGGCGTGCCGACCTCGTCGCCGCGGTGCAGACGCCGCGATCCCCGCGGGTCGAGTGGGACGATCTGGGCGTTGGGGACACGGTCGCCCAGGGCCTCCGGGTCTTTGGTGCGCTGGAACAGCGCGATCCGGATCACTCCGCCGTGGCATACGACCAGCGCGGGCGCCTCGGCGCGCTTGATGTCGTGGAAGGCGCCCGCCACCCGCACACCCTGCTGGGCGAACGACTCGCCGCCGGGGAAGGCGAACGTGGGGTCGCCGTTGGCGAAGCGCGCGAACCCCTCGGGGTCTTCGGCCTGCACATCGGCGAATGAGCGATCGGTCCAATCACCCGAGTCGGTCTCCATCAGGCGGGGATCCTCTCGCGGCTCGAGGCCGATGCGCGCCGCCACCGTGTCCGCGGTTTCGCGGGCGCGCAGCAGCGGGCTGCACCACAGCACGGCGAACTCGTACGCCGCGGCCTTCTCTGCCAGCTCGCGCGCCTGGTCGCGGCCGGTCGCATCGAGTGGCACCGCGCCCTGGCCCTGGAAGCGGCCCTCGGCGTTGTAAGCGGTCTGGCCGTGGCGGGCGAGGTAGATGCGGGGTGGTTGGGCCATGTGAGGCCAGGATAGTGTCGCCATCGGGCCGTATCGTCGCTGTGATGGAGAGGCGGACAGAGGAAGCGATCGATCCACACGGCCGACGGGTCGTATTCGACCGGCGTACCCACGGTCACCTGGAGCGACGACGCCCCGATCTCCTCGACCAAATCGAGACTGCGCTTCGAACGATCTCGCTGCCGGATCATCATGAGGACGATCCGATTGCTGGACGGGAGCGCTTCTACCGTCGGCACATCCTCATCCCCGGCCGGTGGCTCCGGGTGGTTGTAGACTTCAACGAGAGCCCAGGTTGGATCGTGACCGTTCTCGTCCAGGATACCGACCCGCGCAAAGGCTGATGAGTATGACGATTGCATGCATCGAGTTCGAGAACTACGAGTATGACGACCGCGGGGATGTGCTTTACCTCGACGTAAAGGGTTACAAAGGCCCGCCGGCTCGTGCGTACGCCTCTCCGGAGGGACACGGCATTGAGTACGACGAGCAAGGACGTGTGATTGCGATAACGCTCGTCAACGTGAGCTGGTTGATCGATCGCGACGGAGAGCTTCGGATCACTTGGCCGGACGGCAGTGTGACCAGCGACGATCGTGCTTCGGTCCTCGCGGTCGCCGCCTAGCCTAGCTGCCGGCGGTCGCGTCGAGCGGCACCGCGCCCTGGCTAGGCCTGTGCGGCCTGCGCCCCCGCGGGAGCAGGTGGCTCGGGCTTGGGCTCGGTCTTGCGTAGGTATAGGAACTGGTAGACCAGCGCCGCGACCGACGCGCCGAGCACGGGGCCTGCGTACCACACCCAGCCGTTGGACCAGTGGTCGCCGACCAGCTGCGGGCCAAACGCGCGCGAGGGGTTCATCGCGGCCCCGGTGAACGGGCCTCCGAAGAGCACGTCGATGGAGATCGTAAGGCCGATCGCCAGCCCGGCGACGGCGTTGAAAGGCCCACGCGTGTCCACCGCCGCGCCGAACACGACGAATACGAGGAAGAAGGTGAGGACGGCCTCGAGTAGGAAGCCGGAGCTCGCGTCGACGCCATGGCCCAGGGCCGGCACGCCGAGCTTCACCGCTTCGGTGGTCGCCCGCGGCAGCAGCTGCTTGACGAACAGCGCCGCCAGCGCCGCACCACCGAACTGCGCCACCCAGTAGACGCCGGCGAGCGCGGGCTTGATTTTGCGCGTGATCAGGAAGCCGAAGGTGATCGCCGGGTTGAAGTGCCCGCCGGAGATGTGCCCGAGCGCGCACACCATCACGCCGATCGCCAGACCGTTGGCGATCGCTACGCCGATCAGGGTCGGGTCGGCGATAACACCGGAGGCCGCCGCGGCGCCGGCGCCGATGAAGGTGAGGGTGAAGGCGCCAACCATCTCGGCCACCGCGCGGCGCAGGGTATCTTCGGACATGCAGAAACCCTAAGAGCCGGATCGGACGGATCGACGCCGCCCCCTCGGGCGGGGCGGGCAGCCGCCCTCGGGCGAATCGGTGGCCGACCTCTCGAACCGATGGGCGAGTGCATACACTCGGAGCATGCGCCGGAGAGTCACGTATTCGCGCAACCTGACGCTGTCGCTTTCGCGTACGTGCCGGTGCTACTGCAAGTACTGCGCGTTCGCGACGCACACGGCGCACCTGCACGCGCCCGAGGAGGTGCTCGCGATCGTCGACGGCGCCGCGCGGCGCGGAGTCAAGGAGCTGCTGGTGCTCACCGGCGAGCGGCCGGAGGTCAACGCCGAGGTGGGGCAGCGCCTGAGGGAGTACGGACACGACGACTTCACCGCCTACGTCGTGTGGGCTTGCGAGCGGGCGCTCGAGCGGGGGATCCTGCCGCACACCAATCTCGGGGTCCTCGCGCGTGAGGACCTGGCGCGGCTGCGCGAGGTGACGGCCTCGCAGGGACTGATGCTGGAGTCGATCTCCGAGCGGCTGATGGAGACCGTGCACGCGGGCTCGCCGACCAAGCACCCGGCGCGGCGCTTGGAGACGATCCGCGCGGCGGGCGAGCTGCGAATCCCGTTCACCTCGGGGATCCTCGTCGGCATCGGCGAGAGCGAGGATGAGCGCGTCGCCTCGCTGGAGGCGCTGGCGGCGGTGCACGCCGAGCACGGGCACGTCCAGGAGGTGATCCTGCAGAACTTCGTCCCCCACCAGCGCTACTACGGCCAGGAGCCGGCTCAGATCGCCGATGAGGCGGCGCGCGAGTACTGGCGCACGGGTGTCGCCGATGACCGGCCGCAGCTGCCGCTGCCCGAGTGGGCCTGTCCGGTGAGTATCGAGGACATGAAGCGGTTGATCGCGGAGACTCGGAGGTTGATGCCGGACGTTGGCATCCAGGTGCCGCCCAACCTCGCGGACTGGTGGCCGGAGCTGGTGGCCGCGGGGGCGACCGACCTCGGGGGGCTGTCGGCCAACGGCGACCACATTTCGCCCGAGCACCCCTTCCCCTCGCCCCACCAGGTGCGCAAGCAGCTGCAGCAGGACGGGGTGGCGCTGACCGAGCGACTGTGCGTGTACCCGCGCTACATCGACCCCGAGTGGGTGGCGCCGGCGGTGATGGACACGATCAAGGTCAAGTACTGGAGCTTCATCCCGCGGCGGGGCTCCGGCCGCACCGACCCCGCCGCCAGCGGCGCCCCGCCGATCCGCCCGGATCTCGTCGCCGGCGCCACAGCGCGCGCCCGCGACGGCCTCGCGCTGAGCGCCGAGGAGCTGACGGCGATGTTCGCCGAGATGCGGCCGGAGGCGATCGAGGGCATGCGCGAGGCTGCCGACGAGCTGCGCGCGGAGCTCGCGGGGGAGACCGTCACGTTCGTCGTCAACCGCAACATCAACGTCTCGAACATCTGCACGGTGGGGTGCGCCTTCTGCGGCTTTGGCCAGGGGAAGCGTTCGCCGGACGCCTACGAACACGACCAGGAGGAGTTCGCGCGTCGGGTGCGCGAGGCGGTGGAGTTTGGCGCCACCGAGCTGTGCATCCAGTCGGGCATCCACCCCGATTGGAGCCTCGAGGACTACCTGGGGTGGCTGCGCTTCGCCAAGCGCACCGCGGCTGCGGAGGGGTGCGACATCCACCTGCACGCCTACTCCCCGATGGAGATATGCGCACATGTGCGATATCTCAGGTCTGCCGCCGGGGGAGGTTTTCGCGCGTCTGCGCGATGCCGGTCTCGGCTCGACGCCGGGCACCGCCGCGGAGGTGCTGCACGACGGGGTGCGCGAACGGATCAGCCCCAACAAGCTGCCCGTGGCGCGGTGGGTGCAGATCATCGAAGCCTCCCACGCGGCGGGGCTGCGCTCCACGGCGACGGTGATGTTCGGGCACATCGAGGAGCCGTGGGAGCTGGCCGAGCACATGCGCGTGGTGCGCGAGCTGCAGGAGCGCACGGGCGGGATCACGGAGTTCGTGCCGCTCTCGTTCATCCCCTTCCAGACGCTGCTCGGTCGCACGCACGGGGTGGAGGAGATCTCGCGCGAGGAGAACCTCAAGCACACCGCCGTCTTCCGCCTCGCGCTCGGGCGCAGCGTGCGCAGCGTGCAGGCCTCGTGGGTGAAGATGGGGCTCGACGCCGCCACGGAGTCGCTGCGCTGGGGCGTCAACGACCTGGGGGGGACGTTGATGGAGGAGTCGATCTCCCGCCTCGCCGGCTCCTACCACGGCACGCGCCTGGAGCCCGAGCAGCTGATCGCCGCCGCCCACGCCGCGGGGCGGCCCGCGGCCGAGCGCACCACGTTGTACGGGATCCGCAGGCGCTACGAGCTGCCGGTGGCGGTGTAGCGGGCGCCGCCCTCCTGCAGCTCCACGACCAGCGGCACTCCGGTGGCGAACCAGCCGCGGTGCAGCTCTTCGATCTTCGCGCGGGTGGGCAGGCCGCGGCGATGGAAGGCGCACTCCATGTAGTCGAAGGGATTGACGGTCCCGCAGTAGACGGCCCTCGCACGCTCGATCTCGGCGGGGTCGTGCAGCTCGCGCGCGCGCCCGGCGAAGTTGCCGCCGTGCATGCGCAGCTGCACCCGCGGTTCGGCGCGGATGTTCAGCAACCACGCGGCGGTATGGTTGTCGGTGATCGCGGTGGCGCCGAGGCGCAGCATGACGATGTAGACCTTTTCGCCATCACGCACCGGGTGAACGCATTTGCGCCGCCATTTGCCGGTCTTGCGACCTTTGGTGGTGAGCACGCCGAAGCCGCGGGGCGGTCGCACCGAGAGCGGGAACATCAGCGCGCTGAGCCTGCGCCCGCCGCCGGCGGATTTCGTGAACTGGTTGCGCTTGCGCTCGACGCGCTCGATCAGCTCGACCTTCTCCTCCACACTGCTCATGAACCCGCGCGCTCTCGCGCGAACTGGCCGTGGAAGCCGAAGGGGATGTGGTGCGGGGCCTGCGCGCGCGCCAGCTCGCGCAGGTCGGTGGCGTCGAGCACGAGCAGGAAGGACGTGCCGGCGGCGGCGTCGAGCACCACCGAGAGCAGCACGCCTTCGTCCTCGTGCTCCGCCTCGGGGCGCGCCACGAACACCGGCTCCCCCGGGTAGCAGTCCGGCTCGGCCCAGGAGCGCGTCGCGCCGTCGGTGGTGTCCACCTTGACGATCTGCTCCAGCCACCCGTGCTCGCCGGTGCCATTGCCCCAGACGTAACGGTAGGGGCGCTCGTTGCAGCGCCCGTAGTTGATGCGCGGCAGCTCGAGGTCTCCATCGGCCAGGCGCCGGCGGCTCACGGAGCGGTCGGCGAGGCGCAGGCGAAAGCGGGTCAGCGCGGCCTGCGCCACCGGCTTGCCGGCGCGCAGGCGGTCGAGGTAGAGGTCCTCGATTACGCCGGCGTCGGGGAACACACACAGGTCGACCACCACCTCGCCGTCCTCCTCGTAGGCGTTGACGTGGTGAAAGGCGAAGCACGCCTCGGTTTCAAAGCCCGCGACCGCCAAGCCGCTGGCGCGGTCGATCAGCGTGAAGCGCGTCCCGAGCTCGGGCTTCCAGCGGTAGTTCTCGATGTAGGGGCGGCCGGCCAGAGCCAGCGCCAGCGGGTTGACCACAAGCGGGAACTCGGCGAGCACGAGCCACCGCTCGGTCAGCCCGAAGGAGTGCATGTAGGAGGGTGCTTTCACCGGCAGCGAGGCGATCACGCGGGCCTCCGTGTCCTGCGGGCCGACCTTGAAGAACCTGTAGCTGCTGCGTGGGCCGAGGTTGGCGGCGTAGTTGAGCATCGAGCCGCTCGCGCGATCCAGGTGCGGGTGTGCGGTCGTGAGTTGACCCGGCGCTCGATACGGTCGCACGTCGGCCGCCTTCAGCGTGTGCGCGTCGAACTGGACCGGCATCGGCGTCTCGGTCATCGCGATGAAGCGCTCGCCCAACCGCGTCACGTTGATGTTGGCGTTGTCGGGCAGAGCCTCGCTCAGCGCCTTCTGGGAGAACAGGGTCTGAACGCGCTTGAACAGCGAGCGGCACGGGTCGGTCGCAAACTCGCCGTACACCATCCGGCCCTGCTCGCGCGCCGCCCGGTAGGAGCGGCTTTCCAGGAAGCGGCTGCCGTAGGAGACCCGACCGCCGTCGATCGTGAAGCGGTGCAGCATCGCCAGTCCGTCGAACCAGTGCTTCATGCGCTGTCCACCCACCTCGAACTTGGCGGGACCGGTGCGCAGCAGCGAGCCGTGCAGCCAGGACGGCAGTTCGCCGCGCAGGGGAAGCTCGTCTGCGATCACCTCCCGTTCCAGCGTGGAGTACCCGAGCGCCGCGGCGGTCTGGGGGTCTGTGGTCGAGGCGGCGGCGGTGGTGGTAGTAGTGGTGGAGGGAGCGGTGGCGGTCGTAGGGGTTGGGGTTGTCGCAGGGGTTGGAGTGGTCGATGGGGGGGCCGTGGAGGGGGCTGCGGCGGTGGCGAGCGTGTCGACAGGCATAGTACCTCCCGTATGGTTCGAACCGAACGATACGTACCGTAGGGTACTCTGGCGCGCATGTCAAGCCCGCGTCTCACCGAGACCTCCTACATCGTGCTCGGCCTGCTCGAGCAGATCGGCCCCGCCACTCCTTATGACCTCAAGCGGATGGCGCAGGTCAGCACGGTCAACTTCTGGAGCGTGCCCCACACCCAGCTCTACACCGAGTGCGCGCGGCTGGCCAAGGAGGGTCTGCTCACCGAGCAGCGGGAGCAGACCGGTCGGCGGCGGCGGATCTACCGCCTCACCGACGCCGGGCGCCAGGCACTCGAGCACTGGCGATCCGAGCCGGCCCGCGAAACCTATGAATTGCGCGACGCAGCCACGCTCAAGCTGTTCGTGGGCGCGGACCCCGCCAAGCTCGCGGCCGCTCAGGTCGAGGCGCACGAACGCAGGCTGCAGAGCTGCGAAGCGCTGCTGGCCAAGCTCGCCGACGCCCCGCGCGGGTGGCGGCTCACGCTCGAATGCGGCGCCGGCCACGAGCGCGAGTTCATCCGCTTCTGGAGCGGGCTGCTCGACCGCGATCTCAGCGAAACAGATCCTCCTCCAGCGGGCGCAGCAGCGCGACCGCGCCGGGGCCGTCCTCCTCGGTGACGAACCGCTCCAGCCCGTCGAAGATAACCAGTGGCTCGCGGGAGTCCTTGGCGCGGGCGAGGTCGGCGGTGGCGGCGGCCGCGTCGGCGACGGCCAGCCACGTGGCGCGCAGTTGCAGGCCGACGCTGTCGGTGCGTCCACGCCAGTCGTCGAGCGGCTGCAGGCCGGCGCAGCCGATCGTCACGTCGCACTGCCCGTGGCGCCACGCGCGGCCGAAGCTGTCGGTGATCAGTACGGCGACCCGGGCGCCGGTCAGCTCGTGCAGTCGCGTGCGCAGGTGCCGTGCGGATGCGTCGGGGTCGGCGGGCAGCACGATCAGCGTGTCTGCGTCAGCGGCGTTGGAGGTGTCCACGCCGGCGTTGGCACAGACAAAGCCGTGGTGGGTGCGGCAGATCAGCACACCGTTGGCTACGCGCAGGAGCTCCTGCGATTGGTCGAGCACGACCTGCACCGCGCGCGGGTCCTTGCCCTGTGCGCCCGCGATCTCACTGGCACGCGGCGATGGAGAGATCCTGGCGAGGGCGACAACCGCGCCCTCGGCCTTGGAGACCACCTTGTGCGCGACGGCCACGATCTGACCGTTCGCGAGCGGGAGCGGCGGGCGCTCGGCGTCGAGCGCGGCCACGATCAGCTCGGCCAGGTCGTCCCCGGCGCGCACCTCTGGTATATCGCTCAGCGCGCGAGCGGATATCACCACTGCAGCAGCATCAGCCCGACGGTCACGCCGGGGCCGATCGTGACCGCGAGGCCGCGCTCGCCTGGCTGGGGCCGATAGCGCTCAATGGTGTCTTTGAGCACGTAGAAGATCGAGGGGGTGCCGACGTTGCCGTGGTTGGCGAGCGCATCCCAGCTGGTCGCGGTTTGATCGTCGGAGAGCTCTAGGGCGCTCTGGATGTTCTCGATGATCCGCCGGCCGCCCGGGTGCACCATCCAGTGGTCGATCTCCGCGTGCTCCACGTGGTGCTCGCGCAGGAATTTCTCCGCCACGCCGGGCAATCCCGCGCCGGCCAGGTCGGGCAGCTCACGCACGAGGTGCAGGTAGGCGTCCTGCTCGGACAACGCGAGGCTGACGGCGTCGAGCGTGCCGCCGATCTGGTGGACCTGGGTGGCGAGGATCATCGGTCCGTCGGCGCCGGGGTCTGCGGAGAGCAGGGCCGCGGCGCAGCCGTCGCCGAAGATCGAGGAGCCGATGGTCTTGGCGCGCGGGTCGTCGGGGGTGGCGCGCCTGAGAATGCTGCTCATGCTCTCTGCCCCCACGACCAGACAGTCGCGCCCGGGGTGCTGCTGCAGCATCCCGGTGGCCATCCGCATCAGCGGCACCGCGCTCGCGCAGGCCACGCCGGTGATGTGGTACTTGTCGGTGGTGGGCTCCATCTCGTAGCGGTCCACCAGCCGGTGGGCGATCGTCGGCAGACCGAGCGAGTAGAGGCTGGAGCTGAGGACTGTTCCGATCTTCGTGGGGTCGATTCCAAGCGCGTCCACGGCGCGGGTCGAATGGCGCATCAGCCTGGTCTCGACCGCCGCCGCACGTCCCTGCAGGTCGCGCCCCAGGAAGTCGTCGTCCAGCTCGAGATGGCGCCGCTTGACGCCGCAGCGGGCGAAGATGCCTTCGGCGAACTCGTCGCCGCGCAGGCCCAACCGGTCGAGGACCTGATCCTGGGAGAGGACATGCTCGCCGTCGGAGACCGCGAGCCCGGCGATCCGCGGGCCGATCTGGGGCCCCAGAACGCTTGCGCTGCCAGCCGCGGCAGGTTTGTCCGCTGGGCGTGCGACCGCCGCTGGGCGTAGGGTGCTGATGTCGATTGCGCTCAAGTGCCTGCCGTAGTTCGTTGGTGGACGTTAGTGTTGTGTTACGCCGCGTTGGGAATCACAACACGACAACAGAATATCGTGAGAACCGGCGTGCCATGCGGCAGTTGCGCTGTGCACGCCGCGATGCAGCGTCACCGACTACGACCGACGGGACCACAAAATAAGGAGCGGATGAGTATATGAAGCTGATCGGAGCGGGTCTGCCCCGGACGGGCACCCTCACGCAGAAACTGGCGCTCGAGCAGCTCGGATTCGCCCCGTGCTACCACTGGGTCAACGTGCTTGCCGACCTCGACCAGGTCGAGCTGTGGAACCGCGCGATGGACGGCGAGGGCCCGTGGGAGGAGGTCTTGGGTGGCTTCGAGGCAACCACGGATTGGCCCGGCGGCTACTTCTACAAGGAGTTGATCGAGGTCTACCCGGACGCGAAGGTGCTGCTCAGCACGCGCAAGCCCGAGTCGTGGGAGCCCAGCTTCCGCGAAACGATCGTCGGCCTCAGCTACGGCGAGGAGCTGATGCGCCTGCTCGCCAGCGCCCGCGGCGAGATCGACCCCCGCTGGCGGCGCTACCTCGACCTCGTCGAGCGCATCTTCTGGGGTCCGGAAGGCACGTTCGCCGACGGTTGGGCCGAGCCGGCGCAGCTGATCGAGCAGTTTGAGCGCCACAACGAGGAGGTCAAGCGCACGGTGCCGGCGGAGCGGCTGCTGGTGTGGCACGTCGGCGAAGGGTGGGAGCCGCTGTGCGAGTTCCTCGAAGTCGACGTCCCCGCCGAGCCGCTCCCGCACGAGAACGACCGCGAGACCTTCTTCGACCGCGTGATCGGCGGCGCGATCGGCGCGCTGCACGAGTGGTACGAGAGCAAGGCCGTCGCCGCGGGCTGAGGCTCAATCGACCGAACCGGCTGGCAGCACCCACTCGCACGGCTGTCCGGTCGCCGCCGCGATCAGGTCGAAGTCGACGTCGTAGTGCAGAACGGTCAGGCCGCGAGCCTCGGCCGCGGCGGCGACGAGCAGGTCGGGCAGCTTGCGCCCGCGCTGGTGTTTGGACGCGAGCAGCCGCTGCGTCTGTCTTGCGCGACGAACGTGCTCGGCAGCGGTCTCGAGGAGCTCGAAGGCTTCGACGGCGTCGGTCAGACGATCCCACTCCGCGGCGTTGCGGGCCGAGAAGCCGATCTCGAGATCGCTGATCCCTGCGCGCGCGAGCTCGCCCCTGTGCGCGCGGGCCTCGATCGCCTCGCGGACTGCCGGCTCGCGCATCCGGGTGAGGACGCTGGTGTCCAGCAGATGCGTCAGCGCCATGCCTGCTCGCGAGGCAGCAGATCGGCGTGGGCGAGCGCGTCGAGACGCCTCTTCACCGCGTCCTCACGATCGCCGCCGGCCAGCCGCAGCGCGCGGTTGACAGTCTCCTTGATCGTGTCGGCGCCCAACTGGATCCGTGCATTCCGCAGAGCCTGCTCGTCAATGTCCACCAGGTGCTTGGCCATGTCAGGGCAATATATACCATCAAGCGGATGTATATATGCGCTCGGCTTGGGCCCAGCTATCGGCAGCCTCCTCGGAGGCGGTGCGGTGTGGGGTGTCACGTACATGTCCACCAACGTACGCCGCGCTTGGGACGGTACGCGCGCTCGCCCTTCGGTACGGCGGGGTCCGTGTGCTTCTCTCTACTCCCAGAGCTTCTCGGGCAGCCCCGTGAGGTGGATCCCCGCGTGTGCCTTGTAGCGCACGTTGACGGCGATCAGCAGCGCCGTGAGCGACTCGGTGATGCGGGCCATCTCCAGGCGCCCGCAATCCACGCAGCGCAGCCCCTGGATCCGCTCGATCAGCGCCGCGGCCTCGCGCTTGTCCGCGCGGGCGTCGCCGCAGACCAGGACGTCCTCGGTGAGCTCGTGGTCGAGGTTGGAGAGCGAGGCCGCGGAAACGGTGTGCAGGGCGGAGACGACGCGCACGCCCTCGGGCGCCATCTCCTCGGCCTGCTGGGCGGCGGAGCCCTGCCACACGCCGAGCATGCGCGTGGCCTTGCCGCTGTGGGCGGCGGCGAGTGGCACGGTGGCGTCGATCAGCAGCTGGCCGGGGCGCAACGCACCCTTGAGGTTGGTGAGCATCTCCGACTGGTTGCGGAACGGCACGCTCAGGATCACGGTCTCCGCGCGGGACACCGCGTCGGCGTTCTCGTAGCCGGCGAACGAGCCCGCGGGGACCGCGGCCTGGGCGCGCTCCACGGTCTCGGTGGCGCGCTCGGCGCTGCGCGAGCCGATCGCGATCGGCACGCCCGCGCGGCCGAGGCGAAGCGCTAGCCCGAAGCCGAGCGCGCCGGAGGCGCCGATGATGCAGACGGGGGCGGGGGGTGGATCGGTCACGCCGCAACCATAGTGGTCGGCGGTTGGGACGGCCAAGCGAGGGCGAAGAGGCTGTCCGCCGGCGTGCTCAACTCGGGAGTGGCGGTGGGGGAGATGTCATCAAACACGCCCGTAACCGCTTTACAAAATGAAGGGTAGGGGTCCCAAAAAACATGTGCAACCCCACGCTCACCCCGCCAGCGAGTCGGCGAACGCGAGCGTCTGCTCGGCCACGCGCGCGCGAGCAGCGGCGTCGTCCATGCGGGTGTCGATCTGGAGCGTCGCGAGCTCCTCCACCGGCTCGTCGGCGACGATCCCGTCGAGCAGCTCGCCGTAGAAGTCGGCCACACCCCTGGCGCTGCACTCCAGCGCGGCGAACGCCATGAACGAGGCCGTGGGGCCCTTCAGCACGGCCCCGCCGACGATCGGGCTGACGCCGACCACGGGCGCGTCGGTTTCGGCGAGCGCCTCGCGGACGCCGGGGATTGCGAGGATCGGGCCGATCGAGGCAAGCGGGTTGGAGGGGCCGATCGCGATCGCGCGCGCCCCGGCGATCGCCTCGAGCGCCGCGGGACTCGGCGCGGCCTCCTCGGCGCCCCTGAACTCGAGGCCCTCCACGGGGCCCGCGGCTCTCATGCGGATCATGAAGTCCTGGAAGGAGCGCCAGCCCTCGGTCGTGCGCACCCACGTGCGCACCGGGTGGTCGCTCGCGGGCAGCACCCGCGCACCCACGCCGATGGCCGCGTTCAGCCGCTCCAGCGCCGCGGTGGGAGAGAGGCCCTCGGCGAGCAGCCGCGCGCGCTCCGCGCACCACGCGAGGTCGCGGTCGCCGAGGTTGAACCACACGTCGACCCCCAGCGCCCGCAGGCCGTCCATCACGTTGAACGTGTCGCCCTCCAGGCCCCACCCGCGCGCGTCGATCAGGTCGGCCAGCCAGAAGGAGATCAGGTCGGGATCCGGGGAGACGTGGGCGCCGTAGATCTCGATGTCGTCGCCGGGATTGGCCACCACCGCCAGCCGCTCGGCTCCAACCACGTCCTGCATCCCACGCGCGAGCTTCGCGCCGCCGGTGCCGCCGGCGAGGACGACGACCTCTACCTGGTGGGGCATGCGGGGGAGCGGTTGGACACGGCGACCGAGTATATGGGCGCGAAATCCTCTCTCAGCGACCTGCACGATGCGGCGCGTCAGCAGCCCCGATGCGGCGCGTCAGCAGCCCCGATGCGGCGCGTCAGCAGCCCCGATGCGGCGCGTCAGCAGCCCCCAATGCGGCGTCAGGCAGCCCGCGAGGGCTGTGGCGAGACTCCGAGAACCTTGCGGGTTCGCCGCGCGCCGGCCCGCGGCTGGCTGGCCAGCCGCTCGCGCAGCGCGGCGAGGTCCGCGCCGGTGTCGATGTCGAGCAGCAGCGAGGGCGCCCGCTCAACTCGGCAGGCCACTCCGGCCTCCCGTGCGAGCCCGATGTGGCGCTCGCAGCTGCCCGGCCCGAAGCTCGGGGAGATCGCGCTCGGTGGTGTGAGCAGCAGCCCATTGGTGCCGGTGCCGTGGCGGTCGGGGACGATCACGACCTCGGCCGAGCCGGCAGGCGGGACCTCCAGCAGCACGGCGACCTCGCGAGGATCGAGCGCCGGGCAGTCCCCCGGGATGCACAGCACCCGCGCGAAGCCCTCCGCTACCGCTCGCTGGATCCCCTGCTCGACCGCCGCGCTCTGGCCCTCCTCGGCGGCGTCCGGCACGACGATTGCCCCGAGGTAGCGTGCCGCGGCGGCGACCGACTCCTCAGAAGTCACCACGATCGTGCGCTCGAGCGCGGCGCAGTCGCGCAGAGCGCTCAGCACGTCCCCGACCATCGCACGAGCGAGATCCCGCCGCAACGGGTCGGCCACGCTCTGTCCGAGGCGCTGCTTGGCCTCCGAGAAGCGCTTGACGGGCAGGATTGCGGCGGTGCGCATCGTGCTTTGGACAATAGTCTGGTCTGAGTGCGAAGCTGCTCGGCGTCGGATGGTGGCGTCGAGCAAAGCACTCAGGCTGTCACTGCTCTCAGCGAACACGCGGCGGCCAGTGCGCGACCAGTAGGCCCGATCCGATCCCGATCCCCACGCCGACCGCGACATCGCTCGGGTAGTGAACGCCGACGTGCACGCGCGAATAGGCGACGGCCCCTGCCAATGGCACCAGGGCCGGCGTCAACATTGGCAGCTCAGCGCAGGCGCCGGTGACAAACGCGAATGCCGCCGCGCTGTGGCCCGACGGAAACGACGTTGACCGCGGTGTGCGAATCAGCGCCGGGCGCGACCGTGAGGAGGGCCGACGTCGGCGCGCGAGCAGCTTTGCCGGGCCGTTGGCCACCCCTGCGGCGATCGCGATGGCAATGAGGCCGCGCCCCGCCGCTCTGCGCCCCCGCCCTCCACCGAACATCGCGAGCGCGCCGGCGAGCACCAGCCACAGTCGCGAGTAGCTCGCTGCCCGCGTGAGGGCGATGAGGGTGCGGTCCAGTGCGGGTGAGCGAACTCCAAACGAGCGTTTCATCAGTCGGCGGTCCAGGTGCTGAACGCGACGCCACATGGTCATCGAGCCTCACGCTCGCCGGCCCGCGGCGATTCGCACCAGCGCGCCCAGGTTCTCCGAGGTGCGTGAGCTCATACGGGTTGTTGGACACCAGCACGAGCCACCACCGCGAGGCGGCTGCGGGGGTGAGCGACTACGCTGTGCCGCGGGGTTCCCATAGACATGAGGCTAGAGGGCAAGACTGCACTGATCACAGGCGGCGCGTCGGGCATCGGCGCCGCGACCGCGCGGCGGCTGGCGGCCGAGGGCGCGCGCGTGGCCGTGGGCGACCTCAACGAGGATGGGGCGAAGGCGGTCGCGGGCGAGCTCGACGGCGTGGGCCTCGCGATGGACGTCACCGACCTGGACTCGATCGCCGCCGCGGTGGCCGCCACCGAGGAGCAGCTCGGGCCGATCGACGTGCTCGTCAACAACGCCGGCACCGACCTCTTCTCGTTCTTCGTCAAAACGGACCCCGGCCTGTGGGACTTCGTGCTGGGCGTCAACCTGCGCGGCGTGATCGCGGTCACCCACGCGGTGCTGCCGGGGATGCAGGAGCGCCGGGCGGGGGCGATCGTCAACGTCTCCTCGGAGGCCGGCCGCGTGGGCTCGCAGGGCTCGGCGATCTACAGCGCCGCGAAGGCCGGCGTGATCGGCTTCACCAAGGCGATCGCGCGCGAGGCGGCGCGCTACCGCGTGCGCGTCAACGCCGTGGCCCCCGGCCCGATCGAGACGCCGCTGCTGAACGCCGCGCCGAAGGTGTACGGGGAGATCGGCGAGCGACTCAAGCAGGGGATGGTGGATACCACGCAGCTGAAGCGCGCGGGGGAGCCCGAGGAGGTCGCGGCGGCGATCGCGTTCCTCGCCTGCGACGACGCCTCGTACGTGACCGGCCAGACGCTCGGCGTGAGCGGCGGCCTGTCGATGTGGTGATGTTCCAGCCGGCGCATGCGCCGGCTGGCCGAACCGTGCATGCACGGTTCGGAACGAGTCCGTGCATGCACGGACTCGCTGGCCGAAACGGGGATACGAGCCGGAGGCGAGTGTCTCCCGGCTTCGGTCGCCGCATGCGGCGACCGGTAGCTCAAAATAAGCATGAGCCAATCGGTAAGGCGCCTATACGATCGGCGGATAGGGATTAGAGGTGGCGGATACCTTCCGCATCCGCGAGGTCGGCCCACGCGACGGCTTCCAGAACGAGCCCGAGACGATTCCAACCGCGCGCAAGGTGGAGCTGATCGACGCGCTCGCGCGCACTGGTCTGCGACGGCTGGAGGTAACGAGCTTCGTGCGGCCCGACGTGATCCCCCAGCTCGCCGATGCCGCGGAGGTGCTCGAGCGGATCGAGATCCCCGATGGGGTCTCCGTGAGCGTGCTGATCCCCAACGAGCGGGGTCTGGAGCGCGCCCTGGAGCACCGCGCGCGCTTTCACGAGATCAACGTCATCGTGTCCGCTTCGGAGACCCACAATCGTAAGAACGTCAACCGCTCGATCGCGGAGTCCCTCGCCGCTCTGGAAGAGGTGCTCGCGCGGGCGCGCGCGGAGGGCCTGCGCTGCGAGGCGGTTCTCTCCACCTGCTTCGGATGCCCCTACGAGGGCCACGTGCCGCCTGCGCGGGTGCTCGACATCGCTGCCCGCCTGCGCGACGCGGGTGCGCAGGAGATCGGTTTCGGCGACACCACGGGGATGGCCAACCCCCGGCAGGTGGGCGAGTTCTTCGCGCGGGCGTTCGAGCGTCTCGGCGGGAGGACGGTCGAGGCGGCGAGCGCCGGCGGCGGGGAGGTAGGCGCCGGCGGCGGGGAGGCAGGGGAGGCCATGTCGAAGGCGAGTGGCACGGCGACGCCGGCAGGGGAGGACGCGGTCGAGCTGACCGCGCACTTCCACAACACGCGCGGCGCGGGCCTGGCCAACGCGCTCGCCGCGCTGCAGGCCGGGGTCACGAGCTTTGAGTCGAGCTTCGGTGAGCTGGGCGGCTGCCCGGTCCCGGCCGGTGCCACGGGCAACATCGCCACCGAGGACCTCGTCTCGATGCTGCACGAGATGGGCTACGCCACCGGCATCGACCTGCCGGCGCTGATCGCCTGCGCCGCCCGTGCGCAGGCGATCCTCGGCCGGCCGCTGGGCAGCCACACGCTGGTGGCGGGGCCGGTGGAGTGGAGTCCGGGGGCCCCGGACTCCGGGTAGACGCCCTGCTTTCACTGCTCGTCCTGCCCACCGGCGAAGCAAGCTCGTCACCCCTCACCGTTGCCGAGGGGTTGAAAGATCCTGACCCGCGGACTCGTTCATCTGCTACCTTACCGCGCTTGGTTGACGATCGGGAGAGTGACATAGTGAGATTTTCTTGCCGCCGGAGTACGACTGGACGTACTAATGCGAGCACTCGCCGGTGCGATATCCGTGCACTGTGCGTCTTCGCGACGATTGGTCTGATGCTGGCACTTGCGTCGATGGCGAGCGCCACGGGTCTGCCGGTCACCCATTCGGCAAGGTCGATGCAGGCTCGTGCTCGGGCAGCGCATATGTACCGTCACGATCCGGCGTTCGGCACTCGCCGTACACTCCGGCGTGGGCATGGAATCCCTCGCGCACGCGCCGCGGTCGTCGGAGGCACACTGGATTCGATCGAAGAAGTCCCCTGGCAGGTTGTGTTCTTCGCCACATTCGAAGCGGAAGGTAAACGCGGGGTCCTGTTGTGTGGGGGATCGATCGTCGATATGAGCCAGATCCTCACGGCGGCTCACTGCGCATTCAATCCCGTAACCGGACGACCGCTGGCCCCGGGCAGCTTCGTCGTCCTCGCGGGCGCCTCCAGACTCACGGAACAGGAAATCGAAGACGGCCCGACTGTGGAGGGGCGGTTCGTCGATGGCGTTCGGATACATCCCGACTTCGATTACGCGGCGGGTCCGGGAACCCCGGATGATGTTGCCGTCCTACAGCTCGAAGGAGCGTTGATACCGTCTGTCGGGGTGCGCGCGATCGTACTGCCCTCCTCGTCGTCCAATCCCCCGGAAGGCACTGACGCCACCCTCTCTGGATTCGGAGAGGAGAATCCGACCGAAGAACTCAACGGCAATCTCTATTCGCTCAGCACCTCGCTGGTACCCAGCCGTCAGTGTGGCGGCGAAGCCGAAGCGGTCTTCCTTTGCGGTAGCACCACCACCGGCTCTGCCTGCTCCGGCGACAGCGGTGGGGGCCTGACCCGGGAAATCGACGGGTCGTTCACTTTGATCGGCGTCATCGACACCGTCGGAGTTGTGGATGGAGAACCCTGTCGCCACGGGGCGCTCAACGGCTTCGTCAACCTTGCGGCCGGGGAGATCCGTGACTTCGTCGAAGGCAGCGAAGATCCACCGTTGGCGCCGCGGGGTGGAGGGGCGGTGCTCCATGGGGAACCGACCGCGGGGCAGGTACTGAGCTGCGAACCGGATGGCTGGAGAAACGATCCGACCTACACGTATACGTTCATGAACAGCGCTGACGGAGAGATCCTGCAGCAGGGCTCATCGCCGACGTATCAATTGACCGAAGCGGACGTCGGGCGCACCATCTTGTGCCAGCTTCAGGCGGTCAACGCCGGCGGCACGGGCACCGCGAGCACGTCCGCGCCGGCACCCGTCAAACGTGCCCCACTTACCCCACCACCGCCACCTGGCGGTGGCTCGACCACGACGGGCGGTGGCTCGACCACGGGCGGTGGCGCGACCACGGGCGGTGGCAGTGGCGGTGCCGCCACAGAATCGGGCAGTGGAGGGAGCGTGGACGGAGCGGCAGTCACAGCGAAAGGCGGGGTTTTGGGATCGAAAGAAGAATCGAAATCAAAATCCCCAACGGACGCTCAGCTTCTGACGAAAGCGCTGAGGCAATGCAAGAAGCAGCCGCGGACGAAACGTGTGAAGTGCGAAGCGACGGCGAGGAAGAGGTACGGGAGTAGGGCTAGGAGGAAGAAGGGCAAGAGGAAGTAGTGCCGGGCACGCAGAGCTCCACGATGCACTTCCGTACGGACCGCTTGTCCTTCGACCTTTGCGTCGAGGACTTGCACACGCCGCTTGTGTTCAACCCCCGACCTTCTCGGCGCCCGCGGGGACGCCGTTAGCCTGCCCTGTGCGCGTCCCCTCGCGCATCGCGGCCGCGCAGTACTCCTGCACCGCGACCTCCATCTCCAGCGTCGCGGCGAGCGCTGGGCGGGCCGAGGCGTCGATCACGCGCTTGGCGCGGCCGACCGCCACGTGCGAGTTGGCGAGCAGCTCTTCGGTCAGCGCCGCGACGGCCTGCTCCAGCTGATCGGGGGCGACGACGCGGTTGACCAGGCCGATCCGCTCGGCCTCGGCGGCGTCGATCGTGCGCGCGGTCATGATCAGCTCCTTGGCGCGGCCGAGGCCGACGACCGCCGGCAGGCGGCTGGAGCCGCCGACGTCGGGGATGATCCCGAATTTCACCTCGGGCAGGCTGAACTGGGAGTCCTCGGCGGCGATCCGCAGGTCGCAGCCGAGCGCGACCTCTAGGGCGCCCCCGACACAGGTGTGGTGGATCTGGCAGATCACCGGCTTGGCCATCTCTTCGCAGAGGTTGGCGCACTCCAGGAAGGTTTCGCGGAAGGGGCGCAGCTTGCCCGGCGTCTGCGCGGAGGCGATCAGCTCGACGAGGTCGACGCCGGCCGAGAACACCTTGCCCTCGCCGCGCAGCACCACGCAGTGGACCGACTCCTCGTCGGCTGCCTCGCGCAGCGCCTGCGCGAGCGCGCGCAGCAGCTCCTGGCTCATCGCGTTGCGCTTCTCGGGGCGGTTGAGGATCACGTGCCGAACCGCGTCGCGGTCTTCGGTGAGGACGATGCTCATGTTGGCTCCGTTCAGTGTGCTTTCGGCATGGCGGTGGATCGATTGAATAGAGAGGCTGTATACAGCTATTGCGATAGGGCGGGGTGTCTAACAAAATTTCAAAAGCCGTGCGCAATTGCTATCGGGTTCTAAATTTTTTATAACAACCCACACCCAACCCACACCCGCTTCCTATACATACTATCGCTATACAAAGCCAAGCCTAGCTGTAGAACGTGAGCAGGTTGTTCATCTAGCTCAGGTCGAGCACCGGCGTGGGCGGCTCGATCGCCTCGTCGTGGCCCTCGCGCGGCACGATCGCGGTGCCGAGCGCGAAGAACTCGATCGTGTGGCTGCCCCAACCGTGGCTGGTCTCGTTCAGTTTCACGCCGACGATCCCCTCCGCGGAGAGCGCCTGCGCCTCGGTCTGCATCCGCTCCATCGCGAGCTCGCGCGCGTCGTACAGCGCCTGCGTGAAGTTGGGCAGCTCGACGTTGCGCCCGGTTTGTGCCATCGACTGGAGCATCCCGCGGTGAGCGACGTGGTAGACGCAGCTGCCCATCACCATCCCCACGGGGCGGTGGCCGGTGCGCAGCAGCGTCCAGAAATCCTGGCCCGACAAATCGCTGGTGAAGGGGCGGCCGTTGGGGGCGCGGTGCATCTCGCCTGCCCGGTGCTTCACGGCGGTGCCGATCGCGATGAACTCGGCCATGTCCTGGCCCCACTCGTAGCGCCCGATGTCCAGGCGCACGCCGACGACCCCGTCCGCGCCGAGCTGGTCGGCCTCCTCCTCCATGCGCGTCATCGCCAGCTGCCGCGCGCTGTACATCGCCTCGGAGAGGACGGTCAGCTCCTGGCTTTTCTTCCAGCCCGCCATCTGGATGCCGATGTGGTAGATCGAGCTGCCGACCACGAGCCCGACGGGGTCGAAGCCGGCCTGCTTGATCAGCAGGAACTCGTTGACGCTGAGGTCGGAGGTGAACAGGCCCGCGCGGTTCTGCTGCAGGCGCGCGCGGCCGGCCTCGGGCACGCCCTCCAGTGAGGAGGGGTCGTAGGTCTCTGTCTGCTGCTGTTCGCTGTCACTGCTCATACGTTTGGGGCTCCCGGGCTCGTGTTCAGGATGTCAGGTCGTGGTGGGAAGGAAAGAAAGAGGGTTGGGGTTGTCGCTTCGAGGCCGCTCAGGCTGTCAGGTCGGTCGAGGGGTGAAGGAGAAGGGGAGGAGGGTGGGTTGGGATGTCGCTCCGGGTCTGCTCAAGCTGTCAGGTCGATCGTCGTCTCGGGGGGATACAGGGCGATCTCCCCGGTCTGGAGGATTGCGGTGCCGATCGCGTTGAACGTCACCATCAGGCCGCGGCGCTCGCGAGTGCCCATCCCGCCCTGCAGCGTGTGGGGCACCGCACGGTGGCCGATCCGCACGCCGACGATTCCCGAGGCGCCGATCGCGGAGGCCTGCGCGTTCAGCTCACCCATCACGCTCTCGCGCGCGTTGTAGAAGGCCCGCGTGAACTCGCGCAGCTCGAAGTTCTGCATCCCTCCCGCCGACATCATCCCCCCGCCGACCATCCCCGGGCCGAAGTTGTAGCTGGCGAAGAACACCGAGCTCCACGCGACGATCCCGAGCGGCTCGAAGCCCCCCTTCACCAGCTTGGAGAAGTCGGCGACCGACAGCTCGGTGAGCACCGGCCGCCCGCCTTCGTGTCTCCCGCTTCCGTGCCGCCCGCTTCCGTGCTCCCCGCCGTCGGCCCTGCGAGAGTCGGCGTTGGACGGTCCCGCCTCACGGCTGACGGCGGTGCCGAAGACCGTGTGTTCGAGCGAGACCGATCCTGTTTCCAGGCTGCTTTCGCCGGCGCGCGTGTCCACTTCCACGACCGCGTCGGCACCTACGTGCTTCGCCTCCTCGGCCAGCCGCCCGAGCGCGCGTGTGCGCACCTCGTTGAGCGCTCGCGAGAGGGTGGTGAGCTCGACCATGTAGGTCTGGGCGAGACCCATACCGCCCCATTCGCCCTGACCCCATGCGCCCTGGTAGCCCATCTGGTAGATCGAGCTGCCCATCACCTGCGAGAGCGGGCGCAACCCCAGCTGGTGGGCGAGTGCCCAGCCGTTGACGGAGAGATCGGAGGTGAAGAGTCCGCCCTTCTCGCGCAGCTCGCTCAGGCGCCGCTCGGCCGCGACGGTGATCCCGCCCCGTTCGATCCGCTCCAGCGACTCCTGTTGCTCGGCGGCCGTGGCGCCGGGGTCGGCCATTTCAGCGCCGGCGGCCCCTTCCGATTCGGCGCCCGCCGGCCCTTCCGGTTCCTTGCCCCCTCGCCGCGCCATCTCAGCCCACCGGCCGCTCGTGCGTCACGTCCGCCCAGGTGTCGCGTCGCCGCGCCATCAGCCCAACAGCCTCTCGAGCGCCGTGCGCGCCTCGGTGCTGCGCTCAGCCTCCGCTTGCAGCTCGCCGGTCAGCGCCGTAACCCACGCGCCGGGGTCGAGCGACTCGCGCTTGATCGAGATGCCTCCCACCTGGCGTTCGCGAAAGCCCTCCACGCGGTCGCCCTCGACAGTCAGCTGGTAGCAGTTGCCGCCGAGCTCGATCCGTACGAGGCGCACGTGCTTCTCGCCCCGGCCGAGCAGGCCCCCGCCGCGGCGCTCGACGTGGATGCGTCCCGGCAGCGACTCCTCCAGCTTGCTTGCCAGCACCTCGACTGAGATCCGAAGATCGGTACCGTCCGCGCGCAGGCCGGCGGCGGAGAGGTCGAAGTCCTGCTCGGTGGGCATGCTTGGAAGCGTACTCCGAGCCGGTGGGGCGCGCGGCAAGCATCGCTCGAGCTGGACGGGCCGAGGCGATGGCCCGTCCAGCTGCGAGGACCTGCGCTCAGTGCAGCAGTTCGAGCGTGTTATTGGTGTCGTTGACGAACAGCACGCCCTGGTTGCGGGGTGCGACGGTGAGTCCGAACAGTCCGCCCCCGCCGGCGCCGGTGTCGAAGGGCTGGAACTCGGCCCCCACCGGGGTGGTCTCGACGAAGTTGCCGTCCCCGCCGTTGGCGGTGAGGATGTCGTCGTTGGGGGTGATCGTGAGTCCCAGCGGGCTGTTCAGGTAGCCGCCGGTGGCCACTGTGATCCCGCCTTCGCCCTGCGGCGTCTGGCGGTACAGCGCGCCGGGGACGGCGGCGATCCGGCTGTCCTGGGTGTCGGCGACGTACAGCGTGCCTTCCTCGCCCAGCCCCACTCCGGTGGGGCCGACCACGAGCGCGGCGGGGTCGGTGCGCTCGGGGAAGCCTTCGGCGATCACTTCCTCGCTCGTCACCCGCAATCCGCGGCCAAAGCGGGGCTGTACGCGGATGCGCACCACGGTTCCCCCGTCGGTCGGGGTTTCGCCCGAGGCGACGGTGCCGTTGAGCACGTTGGTGACGAACAGCGTGGCGCCATAGCCCTGGTCGACCGCCGTCATGTCCCAGGGACCGTTGATCGGCGGGCCGGAGATCGTCTGCACCACGTGACCCCAGCTGTCGAGCACGATCAGACAGCCCGCCTGTGCGGTGGCCGCCTGGCCGTTGCTCGTGGGCAGGCTGCCCACGACCACAAACCCACCCGGCAGGATCGCGAGCGCGGTCGTGAGCCCCACCCCGCCGGGGCAGGGGCCGCGGAGCTTCGAGGGGTTGATCTTGGCGAAGACGGAGAGCGTCCCCGCGGGGCTGATCTGCACGATCGTCGTGCCGGTTCCCTGAAGGTTTTCTTCGTTGTTGAAGTTGCTGACGAGCGTATTCCCGCGCACAAGCGCGCCGCTGCTGTTGGGAACCGTGACGATCCCATAGGGGTTCACGTCCCCATTGGGCGGCACGGTGCTGGCGATCGAGGTGATCGAGTGGAACTGTCCGATGAAGGGGTGGTCGAACGCTGAGGCCGCCCCCGGAGCGATCGCCATGCAGGCAAGCACCGTGGCGATCGTGGTTGAGAAGTGCCTTCGGCTGGGCATGAAAATGCCTCCTCTGGTCGGGGCTTTTACCCGAAGGAGACTCCAAAGCTGCCCAAACCTTCCCAACGTTTGGGCAAAAAGGTTGATCCTCGTCGCGCACCGGCTCACGGGGATGCTCGGCCTGCACCCACAACCCTTCCCGGTAGGCTCTCGCTCCTTCATACATAACCAACTGGTGAGAGCGAGCGGAGGTCGATAGAGATGGCGCGGCAGATCGAGAAGGTGGGCGTGCTCGGAGCGGGGCTGATGGGCCACGGCATCGCCCAGGTGGCCGCGCAGGCCGGCTACGAGGTGGTGCTGCGCGAGGTCGATGAGCAAACGCTCGCGAAGGGCACCGGCAAGATCGAGAAGCAGCTGGCGCGCGCGGTCGAGAAGGGCAAGAGCTCCCAGGAGGATGCCGACGCGGTCCGGGGTCGCATCCATGGCACGGTCGACTACCGCGACCTGGCCGAGTGCGATCTGGTGATCGAGGCGATCACCGAGAGCCTGCCGCTGAAGCTCGAGATGTGGCGGGAGGTCGATGAGATCGTCAAGCCGCAGGCGATCTTCGCGACCAACACCTCCTCGCTGGCGGTGATCGACCAGGCGGCGACGACCTCGCGCGCGGAGCGGTTCGTGGGGCTGCACTACTTCAATCCGGCGCAGGTGATGCAGCTGGTGGAGGTCGTGCGCTGCGTGACCACCTCCCAGAAGACGCTCGACACCGCCCTGGAGTTCATCGGCTCGGAGGGCAAGCTGGGGATCCCCACGCGCGACAAAGCGGGGTTCATCGTCAACCGCCTGCTGGTGCCGTACATGCTCGACGCGATGCGCGCCCTCGAAGAGCAGGTCGGCTCGGTGGTCGAGATCGACGCGGCGATGAAGGCCGGCGCCGGCCACCCGATGGGGCCGCTGCTGCTCGCCGATTTCGTCGGGCTGGACACGCTGGGGGCGATCTGCGACGTGCTCCTGGAGGAGTTCAGCGAACGGCGCTTCGCCTGCCCGCCGACGCTGCGCAAGATGCTCTCAGCGGGCTGGTTGGGGCGCAAGTCGGGCACCGGGTTCTATGCCTACGACGGGGAGGAGCCCGTTCCCAATCCGGCGCTCTAGGGCAGCGACGCCGGAGGAGTTGTCCCGTCTGAATCAAAGCGGCGGTCGAATCTTGTGCTCCGAGGACGAGTCGCCCCGCGCGTTCTTTCCTACGACAGTGGATTTATCCGACAGAATCGGGATTTATCCCGTAGGAATCGTCTGCGAGTGGACGTTGTCGGTTACATTCAAGGTATGAGCGACCTGTCGAAGCTGCGCGTCGCCGACGATGAGCGTGAGCAGCTGATCGATGAGCTGCGCGAGCACGCCGGTGCGGGGCGGCTGACCTCCGAGGAGCTGGAGGATCGCGTCGGCGGGGCGTACAAGGCATCCACGCGCGCCGACCTCGACGCGCTGCGCGCCGACCTGCCGGTCAGCTCGACCTCGGTGAAGCGCGCGCTGATCAAGCGCAAGTCGCACCTGCGCCGCCGCCTCGCGCAGGAGGCGGGCGGCTCGGTGGGCGTGTCGGCGCTGAGCGTCGGCATCTGGCTGGCCAGCGGCCCGCCGGCCGAGTTCTGGCCGGGGTGGGTGATCGGCTTCACGCTGCTGCCCGTGGTGCGTGACGCCTGGCGGCTGTTCGGGCCGGCCTCCGATCTCGAGCTGGTGCAGGCGCGCCAGCAGGCACGCCACGAACGCAACCTCGCGCGTGGGCGCCGCCGCCATCGGTATCGAGGACTGCCGCGTTCGTGAGCGCCCTCAGCGGCGCGACCGAGCGTGCCCTGCGGGGCGGCCCTGAGCGCCACCACGAGAAGGCCTCCGAGCAGGGCAAGTTGCCGGTGCGCGAGCGCGTGGCGCGGATGCTCGACCCCGGCACGTTCGCCGAGGAGGCGCTGCTGGCCAACTGGCAGGAGGATGGGCTGGGGGCGGACGGCGTGGTGACCGGCCTCGGGCGGATCGGCGGGCGCCCTGTCGCGCTGATGGCCAACGACCCCACCGTCAAGGCCGGCTCGTGGGGCCCGAAGACGGTCGAGAAGATCCTGCGCGTGCAGGAGCGCGCCCTGGAGTTGCGGGTGCCGATGGTGTATCTGGTGGACTCCGCGGGGGCGCGGATCACCGAGCAGGTGCAGATGTTCCCCGGGCGCCGCGGGGCGGGGAGGATCTTCCACAATCAGGTGAAGCTCTCCGGCCTCGTGCCGCAGGTGTGCGTGCTGTTCGGCCCCTCCGCCGCGGGCGGCGCGTACATCCCCGCGTTCTGCGACATCGTGATCATGCGCGACGGCAACGCCTCGATGTACCTCGGCTCGCCGCGGATGGCGCAGATGGTGATCGGCGAGGACGTCAGCCTCGAGGAGATGGGCGGCGCGCGGATGCACACGGGCGTGAGCGGCTGCGGGCACGTGCTGGTGGCAAGCGACGAGGAGGGAATCGACGTCGCCAAGCGCTACCTCTCCTACCTACCGGGCAACTTTGAGCAGGTCCCACCCTCGTCTGTCCCCGCCGGGTCTGCCGCAAACGGCCCCTCCTCCTCCTACTCCCATCCCAACACCGAGAGCGTCACTGGGCTCGCCGCCGAACCTCTCGCCCCGGCCTCCCACACCCCGATCGGCGAGCTGATCCCGGCCGACGAGAACAAGCCGTTCGACATGAAGCTGCTGCTGGACGCGCTGGTGGACGCGGACTCCTTCATGGAGATCCACGCACGCTGGGCGAAGGAGCTGATCGTCGGCTTCGCGCGCCTGGAGGGCCTGCCCGTCGGGATTGTCGCCAATCAGCCGAAGGTGAAGGGGGGCGTGCTGTTCGTCGACTCCGCCGACAAGGCCGCGCGCTTCATCTGGACGTGCAACGCCTTCAACGTGCCGCTGCTGTTCCTCGCCGACGTCCCCGGTTTCATGATCGGCACGCAGGTGGAGCGCCAGGGGATCATCCGCCACGGCGCGAAGATGATCAGCGCGGTCTCCGAAGCGACGGTCCCAAAGATCTCGGTGGTCGTGCGCAAGGCCTACGGCGCCGGGCTGTACGCGATGGCGGGGCCGGCGTTCGACCCCGACTGCTGCCTCGCGCTGCCGAGCGCCTCGATCGCGGTGATGGGCCCGCAGGCGGCGATCAACGCCGTCTACTACAACCAGCTGCAGGCGATCGCCGACGAGGGGGAGCGCGCGGCTGAGACCGAGCGGTTGCGCGCGGAGTACGCGGCCGACATCGACATCCTGCACCTCGCCTCCGAGCTGGTCGTCGACGCGGTGATCGAGCCCGACGAGCTGCGCGGCGAGCTGATTTGCCGCTTTGCGCTCGCGGCCGGGCGCCGCCGGGAATGGCCGGCGCGGCACAACCCGATCACCCCGGCTTAGAGTGGGCAGCCTCCGAGATGTGCCGACAGGTGCGGCTCATCTTGCCTCCATCTTTCGGGCACGGTAGACGATGTCTGCGGGGATGCGTCCTTGTGTGAGTCTGCCGTGGTGTGCGCGGTCGGTGTTGTAGAAGCGCAGGTAGGTGTCGAGCTCGCGTTTGAGTCCGGTGTAGCGGGGATAGAGGTAGCGGGCGAACGCTGGCCTCCAGCACTCATCGAGGATCGTCTTGTGTAGGGCCTCGACGTTGCCGTTAGTTTGTGGCCTGCCGGCGTGGATGCGGGTGTGGCGCGCTTTCATCGCGTCGATGGTCTTGGTGAAGTCGCCCTTGAACTCGTTGCCGTTGTCGCTGAGCATCCTCTCGAGCTTCCAGCCTGCGGCCTTCAGCTCGGTGGCGACGCGCTGAGCGAGCTTGCTGGTCTGCGCTGCGGTGGGGTTGCCTTGCTTGCAGATCACGAGCTCCGCCCAGGCGTAGGAGGACGCGACATCGATCGCGGTGAGCTGCCAGATCGCGCCCTCGGTGCCTCTGAGCCTGCCGACGTAGAAGCAGTCGATCCCGACCAGCTCACCGGGCCGCTCGACGTCGATATGGCGCTCTGGCTCTGGGGTTCTCGGCGGCTCATAGGGAGCCGCGTAGCCCGCGATCAGGCCGAGGCGCTTGGCGCGGGTGTTCAGCCCGTGACGACAGAGCACCTTCCACACCCCGTTCGGCGAGACGATGATCCCGCCCCACTTCTCGCGGGCGAGCTCCGAGGCGACGCGTCTGGGGCCAAGGCCGGGGTGAGCGATCGAGAACGACACGATTCGCTCCTCGATCATCTTCGGTAGCGCGTTGGGCATCTGCGGCCGGCGGCGCTCCCGGGGCCTGAGCATCTCCAAGCCGTGGCGGTCGACCTGGCGCTTCCAGGCGTAGTAGGTGGAGCGGTGCACCCCGAACGTCCGGCATGCCGCCGAGACGTTCGTGCGTGCTGCCTCCGCGAAAAGCTGCTGGCGGTAGCCGAACAGCACGTCATCCTTGGTCATCAGGCTCAACCTCTCTCTTCACTTGGCGGTGAAGGAGGCAGCCTGAGACCAGGCACGGACGGGTTCCCCAGCTGGGGAACCCGTCCAAACCTCAAAGACCTATCGAGCCCCCAACTGTCGGGAGCACCCGGAGACAGCCCAGCTTAGAGGGTGGCGCAGCCGGCCGCTGGTCGAAACGGGGATGCGAGCCGAAGGCGAGTGTCTCCCGGCTTCGGTCGGGGAGCCGGGCCCCTCTTCTTCTGTCAGGATGCACCGATGGACGCCTCCGACCTAGCCTTCGCCGGGATCGCCCGCCAGGCCGAGCTGATCGCCGCGGGAGAGGTCTCCTCGCGCGAGCTGGTCCAGCTCTACCTCGACCGGATCGAGCGTTATGACAAGCAGCTGAACGCCTACAAGACGGTGTTCGCCGAACGCGCGCTGCTCGAAGCCGACCAGGCCGACGCGCGTCGTGGGGCCGGCGGGCAGCGGCCGCTGCTGGGCGTGCCGGTGGCGATCAAGGACGACACCGACGTCGCCGGCGAGGTCACCTCGTTCGGCACGCGCGCGGCCGAGCTCCTCGCGAGCGCCGATCAGGAGGTGGTGCGCCGCCTGCGCGAGGCCGGCGCGATCGTCCTCGGTAAGACCAACGTGCCCGAGCTGACGCTGTGGCCATTCACCGAGACCCCCACGTTCGGCATCACGCGCAACCCCTGGAACCTCGAGCACACGCCGGGGGGCTCCTCGGGCGGGTCGGGCGCCGCGGTCGCCGCCGGGCTGGTGGGCGCCGCGCTCGGCTCCGACGGTCTCGGCTCGATTCGCATCCCCTCCAGCTTCTGCGGCCTGTTCGGGATCAAGCCCCACCGCCACCGCGTCTCGCTGGCCCCGCACACCGAACAGCTGTACGGCTGGCACGGTCTCGCCGTGTACGGACCGATCGCGCGTAACGTCCGCGACGCCGCACTGTTCCTCGACCTGACCGCCCAGACGCCGCCCGCGCAGGGCAGCTTCAGCGAGGCCGCCGCGCGGGGTGGGCAGGGTGGGCAGGCACCCAATCGTTTGCGGATCGCCTACTCCACCAAGCCGATCCTGCCGCAACCTGTCGATGGGCGGGTGCTGCGCGCGCACGCGCAGACCGTCGAGCTGCTGCGCTCGCTCGGCCACGAGCTCATCGAGCGCGACCCCGACTACCCCGTGTGGCTGGGCCCCCACCTCGTCGCGCGCTATCTGCGCGGCGCCTACGAGTCGGCCACCGACATCGGCCACGTCGAGCGCATGGAGCGCCGCAGCCGTCACATCGTGCGCGGCGGCGAACTGGTGGGCGAGAAAGGCATCGCGCGTGCGCTCGCCTCCGAAGCGACTCTGAATGCGCGCATGGGGCGCGTCTTCGCCGACTGCGCCGCGCTGCTGCTTCCCTGCACCGCCCGCCCCGCCCTGCGCATCGGCGAGTACGAGGGGCGGGGAATGTTGTGGACGATGAACGGCGGCACCCGCCTGATCCCCTTCCTCGGCACCTGGAACGCCACCGGTCAGCCCGCCGTCTCGATCCCCACGGGCTTCACCGACGACGCCGACCACCTGCCGCTCGCCGTGCAGCTCGTCGGCCGACCGGAAGACGAGGCGACGCTGCTCTCGCTCGCGGGCCAGGTCGAGGCCGAGCGCCCCTGGGAGCAGCACCGCCCGCCCGGGTTCGCGTGAGCGAGGAGCTGCTGGAGGTCGCGGTCGAGGCGGCGAGGTGCGGGGGCGCGCTGCTCGCCGAGCGCGTGTGCCGCGGCGCCGAGCGGCAGGTGAGTGCCAAGAGCACCCCCACCGATCTGGTGAGCGAGGCCGACCTCGCCTCCGAGCGGGCGATCCGCGAGCTGCTCGCCGTGCGGCGCCCGCTCGACGGCTTCGTGGGGGAGGAGGGCGACCACGTGGAGGGCACCAGCGGGCTCAGCTGGGTGGTGGACCCGCTCGACGGCACCGTCAACTTCCTGTTCGGGCTCCCGCAGTGGTGCGTGAGCGTGGCGGTGCGCGACGCGGGGGGCACGATCCTTGCGGGCGCGATCCACGACCCGAGTCGCCAACAACTGTTCAGCGCGGCACGAGGCGCCCGCGCGATGTTGTCGGGGCCGGAGGGAACCACCGAGCTGGGTGACGATCACGCGCTGCGCTCTCGTGCGAGCGAGCTGGCGAGCGCGATGGTCGCGACGGGCTTCGCCTACGACGCGCGCGTGCGAGCCGCGCAGGCGCAGGTGCTCGCCAGAGTGATCCCAAGCGTGCGCGACATCCGCCGCTTCGGCAGCGCCGCGCTCGACCTCGCTTGGACCGCGGCGGGCCGCTACGACGCCTACTTCGAGCGCACCGTGAAGCCGTGGGACATCGCCGCGGGGACCCTGCTGTGCGAAGCGGCGGGGTTGCAGGTGGTCGAGCTGCCCGAGCACGAGGACCTCCCCTGGGGGATCCTCGTGGCCCCGCCGGCGCTGTGCGAACCGCTGTTGGAGTTGGTGGGGTAGGGCTCTGCCAAGATGTGAAGATGGCTGCTGACCGAAGCCGGGAGACACGCGCCTCCGGCGCTGGCCGATTTGGGGATGCGAGCGAAGCGAGTGTCTCCCCAATCGGTCCCCGTTTCGGCCAGCGCACCGTGACGAGGCGCCAGCCGACCCTGCCCCCCGGCACGCGGCTGCCGCGCCTCGCGCAGTCGGCCCTGTGGGCGGTCTACCCGGGGGCGCTCTCGCGCTACTGCAAGCGGCGTTACGGCCCCACCTTCACGCTGCGCCCGCTGGGCATCGGCGACGTCGTGGTGCTCACGCAACCGGACGCGATCAGGGAAGTGTTCACCGGCGACCGCGAGGTGCTGCGCGCCGGCGAGGCCAACGCAGTGATGGGCCCGATCGTGGGCAAGCACTCGCTGCTCACGCTCGACGGCGAGCGCCACATCCGCCACCGACGGCTGGTGAGCGCGCCGTTCCACGGCGAGGCAGTGCGCACCTACGGCGAGCGGGTCGCGGAGATCGCGGCGGCCGAGGTCGATCGCTGGCCGGTGGGCAGGGAGTTCCCGATCCGCCCGCGCATGCAGGCGATCACGCTGGAGGTGATCCTGCGCACCGTGGTCGGCGTCAGCGACGAGCGGCGTATGGAGCGCCTGCGCACGCTGCTGCGCAGGATCACGCAGGTGGGGGTCGTGGAGATGTGGATCGTGTGGGCCTACCCCCACCTGATCGACCGCCCGGCGGTGAGGCGCTTCTCCACGCTGCGGCTGATGCCAGAGGTCGATCGGCTGCTGTATGAGGAGATCGCCGCCCACCGCGCCGATCCGGACGGCCGCGAGGACGTGCTGGCGCTGCTGCTGGCGGCGCGCGACGAGCAGGGGGAGGGGCTCAGCGACGAGGAGCTGCGCGATCACCTGATCACGCTGCTGGTCGCCGGCCACGAGACGACGACCACCGCGCTGGCGTGGTGCTTCGAGCGGCTGCTGCGCCACCCGGCCGCGCACCTGCGCCTGCAGCGCGAGCTGGACGAGGGCTCCGATGATCGCTACCTGGATGCGGTGCTCAACGAGACGCTGCGCGTGCGCCCGGTGATCGACGCGGTGTGGCGCAAGCTCTCCGCGCCCGCCGAAGTTGCCGGCTGGCTGCTGCCTGCCGGCGCGACGGTGATGCCCTCGATCGAGATCGTGCAGCACTCCGACGCCTTCGCGGATGCCGGCGCGTTCCGCCCCGAGCGCTTCCTGGAGGGGAGCGCGGGTGGGCGGGCATCCCATCCCTACACGTTCATCCCGTTCGGCGGCGGCGCGCGCCGCTGCGTGGGGGCCAGCTTCGCGATGATGGAGATGCGCGCGATCGTGCGCGCGGTGCTGGAGCGCGTGTCGCTGCGCGCCCCCAGCCCTCGCGGCGAGCGGGTGAAGGTCCATCACATCACGCTGGTGCCGGCCCGCGGCGGTCGCGTGATCGTCACCGGTCGGCGCGCGGCTCAGCGGCGCACCGTAGCCGAGGTCGCGAGCGGCTGGCCGGCCGCGTTGAGCGCCGCGACGGCGAAGTAGGGCTGCGTGCTGTTGGCCGCGATTGCCGTCTCGAACCCCGAGCTGGGCGCCGTCGCAATCGGTACGAGCTGCGTCGGGCTGGGCCCGGCGTACAGCTGCCAGGCGCTCACCCCGGTTGCGCCGTTCCAGCTGGCATACGCGGTGAGCGCTTCCGCGGCGGTGCTCCGCAGCGCGAGCGCCGGGGGGGCGGCCGGGGCGCCGGTCCACGGGTAGGTGAACGCGCGGTAGGACGCGCCCGGGGCGGCGATCCGGGCGTCGAACACCAGCGTGCCGGCGGGGCTGAATTCGCTCATGTATGGCAGGGCGCCCCAGCCGACGAACGAGTTGCCGTCCGCCAGCAGCTGGTCGTCGCCCTGGCTGTTGGCCAGCAGCGAGGGGGTGTGCACCGCCTGGGAGATCAGCTGCACGGTGCGGTCGCTCCAGTCGATGCGCTCGTGGACGATGCGCGTCTGTTTGTGCTCCTGCGGGGAGTCACCGTTGTCGAACAGCGTAAGCGTGTGGTCGGGCTGCCAGCTGATGTCGTGCTGCCACGCCGTCTCCGTGCCGGGGTCCATCTTGAAGCTGGAGTAGCGCCCACCCAGCCGCCACAGGACCTGGCCGGTGTCGTGGTCGATCTCATACCCCGCCCACGTGTTGCGTGCCGAGATCAGGAAGTTGCCGTCGCCCCACGGGTCGAGCGAGATCGAGTTGACGTGGAAGTAGTCCCACGGGGTCGCCGGCGAGGCGGGACGCGGCCAGTAGGAGTCATCGAGCGCCACGTGCCCGTAGGCGTGCCACTCGAACATCACCAGCCCGGTCTTGATGTCTATCTCCTGCACGATCGCGTCCTGCAACGCGCCCTTCGTGGCGCCCCCGACGGAGGAGAGGTTGGCCTCGACGATCGAGTAGGCGGTGATGAAGGCCGCGCCCGACGGCGTGATCTGGATGTCGTGGAGGTCGGCCTGGTAACCGTTTCCGGCGTTCACCGAAGCGATCCGCTGATAGTTCTGGCCGTAGATTTCGTCGCTGCCGAAGCCGACGCCGAGCCCGATGTAGCCCTGCCACCACACCAGCGCCGGTGCGCCGTCGTAGCGCTCGACCTGGAGGTCCATCGCCGCTTTGCCAGCGGGGATCGGCTTGAACCAGACCAGCTGGCCTGCCCGGTTGAAGATCATCGGGCCCCGCTGCGGATAGCTGCCGTTGGCGGCGATGAACACGTCGTCCGGAGAGGCAGGCTGGGTGTCGGTGATGACCGACACCGTCGGCGGCTTCAGGTTGGGCTGGGAGGCAAAGCTCTGCACCATCCCCGGCTTCGCCGGCGGCGCCTTGGTGGACATTGGCGTGAAGTGGTAGTGGGCGAGCCGCGCGATCGTGAAGCTGCTGCCGACGCGCTGTTGGTGCCCGGCGGAGCCGACCAGTGCGCTCACGCGCACGCTCTCACCTTCGCTGAATCCTCGTGCGGGGAGGAAGCTCGCTCCGGGCGCGCTGTCGTAGCCGCTCAGTCTCCCGCTGTGGGAGCCGCTGCGCGAGCCCACGACCGAGACCTGATGGATCTCACCGGGGGGAACGCCGAGGAAGCTGATCTGGGTGCGGGGGGAGGCGTCCGGGGTCCCGGGGAGGGGCGAGATCGTCACGGCGTGGGCGCTCGACGCCAGCAGGCAAGCGACCAGCGGGGCGCTGAGCGCGCCGCTGCACCTGCGCAGGCGTCGACCGACCTCTCTCATCTCCACGGTGATTATCTATCGGCGACCGGCCGGGAAGTCGCGGTCGTGGCGGATAGGCTGTGCGACCGGTACAAAAATCGGGGAGGAGCACCATGAAGCTCGAGACCATCGGCTACGAGGTGGCGGACGGTGTGTTGACGATCACGTTGCAACGGCCCGAGCGTCTGAACGCGTTCACGGAAGCGATGGGCGCCGAGCTGATCGAGGCGTTCGACCGCGCCGACCGCGACGACGAGGTTCGCGCGATCATCGTCACCGGGGCCGGTCGCGGATTCTGCGCCGGTATGGACCTTGGCGAGGGAGGCGGCACCTTCGACTATGGCGAGCGCCCGGAAGGTGAGATCCCCCGCGACGGCGGCGGCCGGGTGGTGCTGCGGATCTTCGAGCTGACCAAGCCGGTGATCGCGGCGATCAACGGGCCGGCGGTGGGCGTGGGGATCACGATGACGCTGCCGATGGACATCCGCCTGGCGGCCGAGGGGGCGCGTATCGGCTTCGTCTTCACGCGCCGGGGGATCGTGCCCGAGGCGTGCTCCAGCTGGTTCCTGCCGCGTATCGTGGGCATCAGCCAGGCGATGGAGTGGGTCGCGAGCGGGCGTGTGTTCACCGCCCAGGAGGCGCTCGCCGGCGGCCTGGTGCGCAGCGTGCACCCAGAGGACGAGCTGCTCGGCGTCGCGCGCGAGCTGGCGCGGGAGATCGCGCAGAACACCGCGCCGGTGTCGGTGGCGCTCGCGCGGCGGCTGCTGTGGAGCGGGCTGGGCGCCGCGCACCCGATGGAGGCCCACCGCGCCGACTCGCGCGCGATGTTCGCCCGCGGCCGCTCTGCCGACGCGCGCGAGGGGATCGCCTCGTTCCTGGAGAAGCGCCCGCCGCACTTCCCCGACCGGGTGAGCGACGGCCTGCCCGAGCTGTTCCCCGGCCGCGAGGAGCCGCGGTTCGCGTGAGCGGGGCGGGGACTGAGCGGAGCGGCAGCGCTCGCGGGCGGCGCCGATGAGCGCGGTCGAGTCGACGGCGGTGACGTTGCGCGACGAGCGGGCGCAGCTGGAAGCGACGTTCCTACCGGGCGCGGGGATGCTGTGCTGTTCGCTGCGCCACCGCGGCGAGGAGCTGCTGGCGCAGAACCGCGGCGTGGAGGCATACGTCGAGCGCGGCAAGACGATGGGCATTCCGCTGCTCTACCCGTGGGCCAACCGGCTGGCCGCGTTCGACTACACGGTCGCCGGGCACAGCGTTGCGGTGCCGCACGACACCACGCGTGTGGCGCTCGACAACCGGGGCCTGCCGATCCACGGCGTGATCGGCGGGCGGATGGCGTGGGAGCCGACCAGCGCGCCCGGCGGCTCTGACGCGCAGACGCTCGCCGCGCTGCTCAGCTGGAGCGAGTCGCGCGGCGAGCTGTTCGAGGTGTTCCCGTTTCGCCACGACCTCCGCTACGAGGCCAGTCTGCGGGACGGGCGCCTGGAGATCACAGTGACGGTGCACGCGTGCGGGCAGGACACGGTGCCGGTGGCGTTTGGCTTTCACCCCTACCTCTCGCTACCGGGCACCCCCCGCGAGCGCTGGCGGGTGGAGCTGCCGGCGATGCGCGCCCTCGTGCTCGACGACCACCAGATCCCGACCGGGCCTGGCGAGGAGCTTCCCAGCCAAGTCTTCGAGCTCGCCGAGCGCGAGTTCGACGATGGCTTCGATGCGGTGCTCGCGCACGCCCGCTTCGCCGCCGAGGCCGCGGGTCGGCGGCTGGAGCTGGAGCTGCTCGAGGGCTACCCCTGCGCGCAGGTCTACGCTCCGCGCCCCGGCGAGTTCATCTGCTTCGAGCCGATGACGGCGCCCGCCAACGCGCTGCGCAGCGGCGACCACCTGCGCCTGCTTGCCCCCGGCGAGAGCTGCCGCGCCCGGTTTGCGGTCAGCTGCGTAGCCGCTGGCTGAGCGGCCCGATCCGGTCGTGCGGTCTTCATCGCGAGGACCGTGGGGCGGCGAGGATCGCGGCACGAGGCGGGTCAGCGGTGGCTGTAGGCGTGGGGGCTCGGCGCAGCGCGCAGCCGCTGTCGTCGCAGGTGCGCTGCAGACGGCTGGCGGAGATCGTCTGGATCAGCCCGGCGAGCCAGCAGGTGGGGCAGCCGCGCAACGCGATCATGCCGGGCGGTGCGAGCAGCAGCGCAACGGGACCGACGCTTGGCGTCAGCGCGAGCCCCAGTCCGATCAGCCCAAATCCGATCGCGCCGCGCGCAAGATGACGAGCGATCGAGGCGCTGGCGAGAGCGCCGCGATCATGGCTGGGCATTGCCGCTGCCTCCTTGGCTTGCGATCTGCTCGGGCCTGCCGAGCTGCGAGCGGAGCGTCTGGCGTCCGCGGTGCAGACGTGACTTCATGGCGGTGCGGCTGAGCCCCAGCGCGTGGGCCGTGGCCGCTCCCGATAGTCCCTGAATGTCGCGTAGGACGAGGACGGCGCGCTGGTCGGGGGGGAGCTCCGCGATCGAGCCCACGATCCGCTCGAGCTCCAGGCGGGCGAGGGCGGCGTCTTCGGCGGAGGGCTCGGTCATGGCGGGGGCCGCCGGGCCGTGCAATGCGACCCGCGCCCTGCGGATGCACTCGTGACGCACGATCTGAAAGATCCACGACGCCAGTGCAGCGGTGGCACGCAGCGTCCCGATCCTCCGGTAGAGGACGATCAACGCCTCCTGCGCGGCGTCCTCCGCATCCTCGGGCGTCGAGCAGAGCGTGTGAGCAAAGCGCTGCACATGCGCGTGCGAACCGCGCACCAGCGAGGCGAGCGCACCCGGGTCGCCCTGCTGGGCGGCGCTGACGACCCGCTCGGTGGGCCAGGTGTGCGTCTCAGTCACGGGAGCGCGCTCGCGTGAAGAAGAAGAGGCAGCCGCAGACGGCGACCGCTCCGATGGCGAGATAGACGAGTGTGGGCACGGTGGCATTCTCCTGTTCGATCGGCGTGAACGTTTCGCCGATAAGAGTCTGCCGCCGCGAAAAGGATTCAGGCCCTACGACACCGCTGAAGCTGCCCGCCGCCTCCTGCGCGAGCGCTGCTGGCGGGAGGCCGAGCCGGCTGGCCGGGCCGCGTGCTCGTGGTTGCCCCCGAGCCCATGCGTGAGGCCGAGCCGACGAGCGAGCTCGCGCATGTCGTGCTGCTCCCCCGCACCCACGAGTGTGATGCCGATGCCCTGGCGCCCGGCGCGTCCGGTGCGCCCGATCCGATGGACGTAGGTGTCGTGGTCGTCTGGCGGATCGAAGTTGATCACGTGCGAGATGCCGTCGACATCGATGCCCCGGGCGGCGACGTCGGTGGCCACCAGCGTGTCGACGCGGCCCGACCTGAAGCTGGCGAGCGCCCGTTCGCGCTGGCCCTGGGACTTGTTGCCGTGGATCGCGAGCGCCTCCACGCCACTGTCGCCGAGCCGTTTGACGAGCCGGTCGGCGCCCCGCTTGGTTCGCACGAACACCAGCGCGCGATCGCGCTCGCCGCCGAGCTCGTCCACGAGCGTCTGCAGGCGGGCGTTCTCGCGGATCGCGACGAAGCGATGCTCGATGTCGGCTGTCTCGTAACGGCCCGGCTCGCCATGCTCGTGGGTGATCGGCCGCTTCGTGTAGCGCGCCGCGACGCGACCGGCGATGCCGTCGAGGGTCGCCGAGAAGAACAGTGTCTGGCGCTCCGCGGGGCAGGCGGCGACGATGCGATCGATCGCCGGGCGGAAGCCCATGTCGAGCATCCGGTCGGCCTCGTCGAGCACGAGGATCCGGATCGCCTCGAGCGTGAAGGCACGACGCTGCAGCAGGTCCTCCAGGCGACCGGGTGTGGCGACCAGGATGTGAGACTTGGCCGCCAGAGCGGCCTGCTTGGCGAGGCCCACGCCGCCGTAGACGGCCGTGACGCGCAGGTTGCATGCACGGACGATGTCCCCGAGCTCGTCGACGATCTGGCTGGCGAGCTCGCGGGTGGGCGCCAGCACGAGCGCGGCGGGGCGGGCGTGCACATGTTCATCGGCTCGGATGCGCTCGGCGAGCGGGACCCCGAAGGCGAGCGTCTTGCCCGAGCCGGTGGGCGACTTGACGAGCACGTCGCTCCCGGCGAGGACGTCGGCGAGCACCAGGCGCTGGACGGGGAACGGCTCGTGGATCCCGCGACGCGCAAGCGCGGCGGTAACCGTGTTTGAGACGCCGAGATCGGCGAAGGACTGCTGGGACATGAATGACTCCTTTGGCGGCGCTTGTGCCGCGTACGGTTCGGAGGCTACGGCCTACCCGAACCGCACTCCTCAGCGGGACTCAAGCGAGCTGCCTCGCGACCAAAAGGCTCGGCCGCTGCCGCCAAGCTAGCAGACGCGGGCTGCGGGCCCGGGCGGCGCAGCGGCGACCCATCCGACCAGCCCGCCGGAATGTACGGATGGTTGCGCTAACCTGTAAATGCAGATTCACACTTACTGATGGCCCCCACGAACCAACGTCGTACAGGCCTTAGGAGCGATTGCGTGCCAGGTCCCCAGCAGATTCGTCAACAGGAAAAGCACGAAGAAAAGCTCGAGGACATCCGCGAGCAGGTCGCCCAGGGCAAGCTTGTGATCAGGCAGATGACCGCCGACGAGCGCAAGCGCTATCCGCCACGCGAGGCTGGCAGCCGTCCACGCGCCGGCTCCAAGCGGCGCTGATGACGAGCTTCTTCCTACCCTCCTCGCGCCAAGGCGAGGCGGCCGCCGAGCGCGACTACAGCTCGTTGCGAGAGCAGGCGGAGGCGTGCACAGGATCCGTCTCGCGCGACCGCCGCATCCGTCAGATCGAATGCCGGCGCCAGGGCCTCGACCACCTCCTGTGTGTGGGCGAGCCCGATGCGATCGACGGCCGCACGGTCTCCGCGATCCTCCAGCTCGGCCGCGACACCTACACCGTGCACCACGTGCCGAGTGAGCTCTACCGGTCCACGGTGCCGACGGTGCTGCAGCGAGGTGAGGTTTACTCGGTCGCTGACTTCGACTGAGCGTGGAACTCGGGCCGAGCCGGCTCCAGCTGCCGAGCTTGGCGACAGCGCTCGGGCAGTTCGCCCAGCAGTCGCTCTCCCTCTGCCCGATCCCGGTCGCGCAGGACAGCGTGAACTCGTCGTCCGGCGGTGTCGAGGTGAATGCTCGAGAGGCGCAGCCGGCGCTGGATGGGGCCTTCCACGAGGCGAACGCTCTGCACCTTGGCGAGAGGAACCCAGTCGGTCACTCGCCGTACCCGACCGCTGGTGGTGACGGCGTAGCGGTCGTTGGCTCCCCACGACAGGAGGCGAAAGCGCAGCGGGGACTTCCAGCGGGCACGGGCCGGCGGGGCGAGCCGCTCCTCGGGCAGGCCGGGGAAGACTCTGGCGAGCAGGAAGGCGGCCTGCGCGTGGCTGCCCACGGGCAGCAGGGCTCGAGCGGATTTGGCCTGGTTGCGGTCCTGGCGGCCCTTGGACTTTTGACTGGCGACGTCCACCTCCAGTCGGCACCATCCGAATGGTCTCCACGCCAGCGGCTCGATCATCCGGATCGCCTGGATCCGTCCCCGGGGGATCGTCTCGGCTGAGGTTTCAACCAGGCCAGAACGGAGTCGCACCCCGTCGGCGGCATCGGCCACCGTGAGGCGGTAGTCGCCGTTGAAGCGCCGGAACAGGCCCACCGCCAGCGAGATCAGGCCCACGAGCCCGATGCTGAGCGCGGCTCCCGCTGCGCCCGGCGCGAGGATCGCGAGCGCGAGGAGCGCCACGATCGCCAACTCCAGCAGCAGGCCGGTGCCGGTTAGCAGGATCGAAGCGAACAGCTGCCCGGGCGCAACGGTCAGGAGCGCCTGCTCCGGCGGCGGCGGGGTCTCCTCGGCCATGCCATGGCTCAGAGCCAGCAGACGGGCCCGCAGCACTTCGGCCTCGGCGTTGGTCAGGTACGCCAGGCGGCCGGCCTTGCCGCTGCCGCTGGCCAAGCGGATTCGCAACTCGGCCAGGCCGAAGAATCGCGCCAGACCGGGGCGGACGGTGTCGATCGCCTGGATCTGGCTCAGCGGGAAGCGCCCGGAGGTCCGCCGGATCAGACCGCTCTCCACGCGCAAGACCCCACCGTCCAGTCGCCACCGGGTGACCAGCCAGGAGATCAGCCCGAGCGCGAACGCCACGACGAGCACGCCGATGTGGGCGAGATCGCTGTTGAGCGCTCCCTGCTGGCTGCCGCGGGCCGCGGGGATCAACAGCACCACGAGGATCGCGATCACGCCTCGCCCGGTCCTCACCAGTGGCGAGAGGGGATGCAGTCGCTGCCACTCCCCACCCAGGCCGGCTGCCACGTGTGGATCGGGCGACGGGAGCCGATCCGTCGGCGGTGCAGAGCCGCCCGGTGCGCTCACAGCCCCATCGCGTGCGACTCGCCGAGGGAGGTCAGCTGGTCGCGCAGGCGTGCCGCCTCGAGCGCGGGCAGCCCGGGGATGCGCGCGTCGCTGGCGGCCGCGGCGGTGTGCATCTGCACGGTGGCAAGGCCGAACGCCCGCTCGAATGGGCCGGCGGTGACCTCGACGTACTGCATCCGCCCGTACGGGATGACCGACATTCGCCGGAACATCACACCGCGCCTGACCAGCAGGTCCTCGGCTCGCTCGGCGTAGCCCCAGGCCCGCACCCGTCTGCCGGCCACGACGTCGGCGATCGATCCGGCGAGGATCACGCAGACGACTGCCACCACGGCGGCCGTGGCGGCGCCGACGGCGATCGCGATGCCGGCCGCGAGGATCAGCGCAGCCAGCGTCGTTCCCGCCACCTCGTAGCGCCGCAGCACCCGCAGCCTGGGGGAGGGGGCGTTCCAGTCGAGTGCGCGCTCGTCGGTGTGCTCATCTATCTGCATCCTCGCGACGATACTGCGCCGTCGCGGAGTGCGCCGTTGGTTGGTGAATGGCGGTGATCACAGGGTGCCCGGGGGGAGCGCCACTCATCGACTTCGACTGTTGCGCGACGACGACTTGACATGCAGCCCTCCAGCTGCATATAGTATAGGCAGCCTTACGGCTGCATATCTGGCATAGCGAGGATGGCAAATGAACGAGGTCTTCAAGGCGCTGGCCGACCCTGGTCGTCGCCGGCTGCTGGACAGCTTGAACGTGTGCGACGGGCAGAGTCTGCGGGATCTGTGCGGCGAGCTCGACATGACGCGGCAGTCGGTCAGCAAGCACTTGGCGGTGCTGGAAGACGCCGGGTTGGTGACCACGGTGTGGCGGGGTAGAGAGAAGCTCCACTACCTCAATGCCGAGCCGATCAACGCCATCGGCGAGCGCTGGATCAATCGATACAACCGCGAGCGCGTGCGCGCGCTGGCCGACCTCAAGAGAGCGCTGGAGGAAACCCCGATGCAGAAGCCCGAGTTTGTCTACACGACTTACATCAAGACCACGCCCGAGCAGCTGTGGCAGGCGTTGACCGATCCCGCCTTCACACGACGCTACTGGGGCGCGACCCTCACATCGGATTGGGAGGCTGGCTCACCGATGACCTGGGAGTACAAGGGCGTCACGATCGCCGATCCCGCGCAGGTGGTGCTGGAGTCCGAGCCCTACCGCCGGCTGGCGTACACCTGGCAGACGGTCACCCCGGAGTTCGCGAAGGTGGTGGGATTCAGCGACGAGTATTTCGCGAAGGTCGCCGCCGAACGCCGATCCAAGGTGAGCTTCGACATCGAGTCGATCGGGGACAGTGTCAAGCTGATCGTCATCCACGACGACTTCGATGCGGGAAGCGCGATGCTCGAGAGCATCAGCAACGGCTGGCCTATGATCCTCGCGAGTCTCAAGACGCTGCTGGAGACCGGCGAAACCCTGTCCGGTCGACCGGAGGTTCCGCGCCGCCGGGGTGCCGCGCAAGCGTAGGAGTTGTCGCTGTGGTTGACGGTATGCTTCGCTGCGGTCATTCTGATCCGATTCATCCAGCAAAGGAGCTGCTGTGTTGTCCAGCATTCGTCGTCGCCTAACCTACGCGAACGTCGCGGCCACTCTCGCGCTGGTGTTCTCGATGAGCGGGGGCGCGCTCGCAGCCACGCATTACCTGATTGGCTCGAAGAAGCAGATTAGCCCGAAGGTGCTCAAGGAACTCAAAGGCAACGCGGGAGCTCGGGGCGCCACGGGAGCGTCCGGTCCCCAAGGGCCCGCGGGAGCCCAGGGACCACAGGGTGCCGCGGGAGCAGCGGGAACCGCCGTGGCTTACGCGAGCGTAGTCGTCAACGGCGCAGGCAACCCGACGTTCCTTGCGAACTCCGGCTTCAGCTCGGTCACCGAGCCCGAATCTGGGTTCTTCTGCCTGACGCCGCTCTACACGGGACATCCAATCCTGGCCACGCCGGCTGGCACGGCGGCTGCCTTCCTGACCGTCTCGCCCCAAAAATGTCCTGGCGGCTACGAGATCGAGGCCAGCGAAGCGGTCTCCAGCGGCCAAGGCTTCATCGTCTCCGTTCCGTAGTCCGCTCTCGGAGAAGCCACCGCAACGGCCGTCGGTAACCAGACCGAAGGCCGTTGCGGTAGGCCAAAAGGAATAGATCACCGTCAGGCGACCAGCCGCACAATCGCGGCTATGCCCACCACTACGATCAGTCCCCGCAGCGCCGACGGCGGCAGTTTCCGTCCATAGCGCGCCCCTAGCTGCGCTCCCACGATCGAGCCGCACGCGATCAGCGCTGCTGGGCCCCACTCGACGTGCGCCGCCGCGATGAAGAACACGCCCGCCACGCCGTTTACGAGGCCCGCGAGCACGTTCTTCAGCGCATTGGTGCGGTGCAGATCCTGCCCCAGCGCCAGGCCGAGGATCGCCAGTAGCAGGATCCCCTGGGCGGCGCCGAAGTAGCCGCCGTAAGTGCCCACCGCGTAGAGCGCCAGCGGTGTGAGCACTCCGCCGCGCCGCTCCGGGTCGATGGCGCGCTTGGCAAGCAGCGCGCTCAAGCGCGGCTGTGCCACCACCAGCAGCAGCGCGATGGCGATGAACGTCGGCACGATTGCCTCGAACGCCGCGGCCGGCAGCACCAGCAACAGAGCCGCCCCGGTGATGCCGCCCAGCGCCGACGCTGCACCGAGCCGCACGAGTCGGCCGCGCTGTCCCGCGAGCTCCCGCCGGTAGCCGAGTGCGCCCGACAGCGATCCCGGAACCAGGCCCACCGTGTTCGAGACGTTCGCCGTCACAGGGGCATAGCCGAAGGCCAGCAGCACCGGAAACGTAATCAGCGTCCCGCTTCCCACCACCGTGTTGATCGCTCCCGCCAGCAATCCCGCCATGGCGATGGCTAGCACCTCACTGAGGCTCATCTGCGGCTCAGGCGAGGAATTCGACGATCGATTGCGTGAAGGCGGGGTCGACGAGCGTGCCTATATGGTCGCCGGCGAGCATCCGCAGCCTCGCGCCCGGGATCGCTCCGGAGAGCACCTCCGGTCTGATCGCGAGTGGATCGGCTTCTCCTGCCAGCACGAGCGTACGCGCTGCGATCCGATCGAGCGCGATCTCGCCTCTGAAGATCGCGGAGGCCTGCGCCACCAGCGCCTCGCGGTCGGAGCCGAGCGCATCCGCCAGCGCGCGGAAGGCAGCCGCCTGAGGCACCTCGATGTTCGCTGCATTCTCGGCGCTCAGCGCCTCGATGATCGCCTCGTTGGGGACTGCGCGCCTGTCCACGCCCCCGCACTCGATCACGCCCGAGCCGACGCCACCCACCACCAGTCGCCGCACACACTGATGCTCGCTCGCGAACAACAACGCCACCACCGCCCCCATCGAGTAGCCGACGAGATCGATCTCGGACTCACCCACCACCTCGAGCAGCGCTGCGAGATCGCTCGCCATTCGCTGCTCGCCGTAACGGCCGGGATCGTGCGGCTTCTCCGAGGCGCCGTGGCCTCGGGCATCCGGCGCGATCACCCGATGCCCGGCGGCGAGCAGCGCATCCACCACCCCGGTGGCAACCCAGTTGGCGTTGGCGTTCGCCACGAAGCCGTGGTGAAGCAACACCGGCAGCGAGTCGGCCGGTGCGCCCCATTCCTGGTAGGCGATTTCGATCCCATCCCAGCTCTCGAAGTGCTCCATGGCGGCCTGGATCATGACACGACGGCTCACACAGAAAGTCCCGGTCTGTTCGACACCGGCGTCGCTGGGGATCGCCGCCGGTTCGGCTCCGCCCTGCAAGCATGTCGGCAATGAGAAAGCACGCGCGCGTCATCGCGCTGGCCCTGTCGCTGGCGCTGGCGGCCTGCGGAAAGGGCAGCCCGGCGCGCTCGGAACGCCTGAGCGTCTCAGCCGGGCGCGTCCCGGCCGAGCGCTCTGCGAGCAGCGCAGCGCCAGCTCGCAGGGGTCTGCGTCTGGTCAAGGTCGGCAGCTTCCGCGAACCCGTGTACGTGACGGGCGCGCCCGGCGACGCCAGCCGGCTGTTCGTGGCACAGCGCGGCGGCCAAATAATGCTCGTGCAGGGCGGGCGCATCCAGGCGCGACCGTTCCTGAACATCGGCGGCCTCGTCAACGCCGGAGGTCAAGAGCAGGGCCTGCTGGGGCTTGCCTTCGCGCCCGACTACGCCCGCAGCGGGCGTTTCTTCGTCGATTACACGCTGCCCTCCAACGACATCCGCGTGGTCCAGTACGACCGCTCCGCGAGCAACCCTGACCTCGCCGACCCCACGAGTGCGCGCACGCTGCTGACGATCGATCACCACAAGTACACCAACCACAATGGCGGCCAGCTCGCGTTCGGCCCGGAAGGCGACCTATACATCGGCGTCGGCGACGGCGGCTCCGAGGACGATCCCGAAGACAACGGCCAGAACACGGACACGCTGCTGGGCAAGATCCTGCGCATCAGCCCCTCCGCCAACGGCGGCTACACAATTCCCGACAGCAACCCGTTCGCTGGCCAGACCAGCCGGCTCGGCGAGATCTGGGCATACGGTCTGCGCAATCCGTGGCGCTTCTCGTTCGACCGCACGACCGGCGATCTGGTCATCGGCGACGTCGGCCAGGACCTCCAGGAGGAGATCGACTTCGTGCCGGCGCACACCGGAGCGGGAGCCAACTACGGCTGGAGCGTGTGGGAGGGCGATCGGCGCAACAAGCCCGGTACAGCTCCCCACGCGGTGTTCCCGGTCTTGATAGCCCGTCACAGCGAAGGCTACTGCGCGATCATCGGCGGCTTCGTGGTGCGCGACCGCTCGCTACCGAGCCTGTACGGACGCTACCTGTTCGCAGACAACTGCCGCTCGCCGATTGAGTCCGTCAAGCTCAGCCGCGGTCGTGCCATCGGCCTGCGTGCCACCGGTCTCAGCGTGCCATCCACCTCCTCCTTCGGGGAAGACGCGCTTGGGCACATCTACATCTGCTCGCTGCGAGGCCCGGTCTACCGACTGGCCGGCGGCTGAGTCTGCTCGGCCAAGACAAGGCCTTTCCACATGCCCGCAGTTCGCATTGAGTCGGGCTTCATGGGCGAAACTTGGCTGTGCGCAAACCATGCGCTCTTGGTGGCGCCAACGGTGGAGGTTGGTTGACGCGGCGCTTGCTGCGCTCAGGAGGGGTGCGCTTCGGCCGGCGCTGGTAGAGCGTGCACCGCTGGGTCCGTGCTTCCGTTGTTGGCTGCAAGCTTCATCTCGATCGCTCGACGTGCGCCTTGGGAGAGCAGCATCGCGCTTTCGGCCAGCTCGCGGATGGCCTCGGGGGTCGCCTCCACGAGTCGATCCCCTCGCACGATCTGCGCCACGTCACGCGTCCCATTTGAGCGATGCACGCCATTCTCCATGCCCTGAGGGTATCTCATGTCGTGGGCCTTCTCGCGTGCTCGATACGCATCGCGAGGAGTCGCGCGAACGGCTCGATGTCTCCGTCGGGCGAGAAGAGTGCCGGCGCGATGGCATCGTCGTGGTCGGTCATGTCCGTGTCCTGCGTGAATTCGACGGCGGGTAGGCCCAACGACCACAGTGCGCCCGAGAGCGCGACGAAGCCAGCGCGGTGGTTCCCGTCAGCAAAGGGATGCACGCGCAGGATGCCCGCATACATAGCGCCAGTCACGCGGGTTCGCTCAAGAACACTGGCGTTCCGCTTCCCGAGTCGCTCGATGCCGTCGTTGAATGAGGAGCAGACCTCCGCGAGATCTCGGCGCAGCGTGTCGGGCGAGCTTCCCTCGATCTGGCGCATCCCGCTATCTGCAGTCACGACTCCGAAGTAGGCGGGCTCTTGGCGGAAGCGCCCACCGTCGTAGGGAAAATGGCGAGCGAAGATCGCCCCATGCCACCAGCGAACTCGCTCAGGCGTCATTTCCAGCCGACCTCGCCAGAAGGCTCGCTGGGCATCCATGAGAACGCCTGCCAGTTCGTCGCCAAGAGCTCGCCAGGTGTCCTCGGGCGACAGACGCCCCGCCCTATAGAAGCGCGAGCCCTCGTTGTCCTGGTAACGCAGGTGCCTGGATTCGTCCATCCACCGAGGATGCCAAGCGATGCGGACCCCTGCACAGACAACAGTCCGAATGGGCGAAAGGTAGGCCAGTGACTAAGCAGGTCCTGTGAGTGGAGCATCTCGCACTTCCCCGAGCAGTCGAGTGTTAGCGGCGCAGTCAACGGTACGCCAAGCACTCCACACCCTTCTAAAATATCTGGATGTACTGTATGAAACGAATAGCGTGTATGATGGGCCTATGAGCGATAACAGCAAGGCAACCCCGGTCGCTGCAAAAAGGCGGGCGAAGGTCAGTCAGGCCGACGTTCCCGCGATTAGTCTGGAGAAGGCCGTAAGAGTGCCTCGGGCTCTGGCGGAGAGTTACGGCTTCGACCCTACGAAGCCCCTCGACATCGCCGCGGCGGTAGAGATGTCCCCGACTTCAGGTCCCTTCCGCACGATGTGCGGCGCGGCTGTCGGATACGGCCTGACCGAGGGTGGACCGAACGCGCCCCTGATCTCGCTTCATGCGCTCGGGAAGAGGGTTGTTGCACCTATGGAAGTGGAGGACGACCGTCGCGCACTGCGTGAGGCCGCCATGAGGCCAACCGTCGCGAACAAGTTCTATGCAAAGTACGATGGCTCATCCCTACCGCCGAAGAACATTGCTCAGAATGTCTTGGCCAGCTTCGATGTACCACCAGAACGAACGAGCGATGTCTACGACCTGCTGATCGAGAACGCACGGTTCGTCGGCTTTATCAAGAAGATCAAGGACAAGGAGTACTTGGATACGGGTGCTCCTATCGCCAACGGCACAGTTGGCGGCACCGATGATCTGAGCGATAGACCTCGCGACGAGGATCAGGTCGATAGCGACGTGCTGTCCGAGTCGGAACCGAGTGACGATAAAGAGGATGCGGCAGAGTCACGTCCCAATCACAAGAACGCAACCGACCAAAAGAACGCGATCTTCGTGGGGCATGGCTCTAATCGAAAGCCAATGGACCAGCTTCTGAAGATCCTAAACGAGTACAGCATTCCGCATAAGCAGGCGGTCGATGAGCCCAGCCGGGCGAGGCCGATCCCCCAAAAGGTCGCGGAGGTTATGCGTGAATGCGGTGCCGCAATCCTCGTCTTTACAGCCGGCAAGGAGTACTTCGACAGGGACGGCAATTCGATTTGGCGCCCAAGCGAGAACGTATCGCATGAGCTTGGGGCAGCCTCGGTGCTGTACGGGGACCGCATCGTCGTGTTTAAGGAGAAGGGAATCGAGCTTCCATCGAACTTCAGCAGCGTGGGGTACATCGAGTTCGAGAAGGACAAGCTCGGCGAGAAGGGCATCGAGTTGTTCAGGGAGCTCGTCAGTATGAAGATCGTGTCAATCTCGGTCGGGTGACACGGCAAGAGAAGGTCTCTGAGAGGGTGAAATGCCACATGTCACCCGGCTGGACGCCCTGAATCGGACAGTGACCCTTTGCTTACCCATCTCTCAGGACTTCCGTGGCCTGTCGCACTAGCGGTCGTGATTGTGTTCGGCGCTCCCCGCTTCGGGCACGCCGTCCTTAGACCTCGTTTCAGAACGTGTTGAGTTGGCGCCAGCAGATTGCGGCGCATCCGAGGGTGAGGAAGGCGATATGGATGATGGGGTCGCGGTCCCAGCGGATGAGTAGGCGCCGGAACTGGTGCAGCCAGCTGAAGGTGCGCTCGACTACCCAGCGCCAGCGCCCCAGGCCAGAGCCGTGCTGGGTTTTGCGGCGAGCGATGATCGGCTTGATGCCTCGTGCCCAGAGCTCGCGCCGGTGTTTGTCGCTGTCGTAGCCTCGGTCGGCGATCACCTTGTCGGGTCGCTGACGTGGACGGCCGCGCTTGCCCGCGACTGGGGTGATCCCGTCTACGAGCGCCAAGAGCTGGGTGACATCGTTGCGATTCGCAGCGGTGAGCTTCGCTAGCAGCGGGATGCCATGCGCGTCAACGATCAGATGGTGCTTTGAGCCAGGGCGGCCACGGTCAACTGGCGAGGGCCCGGTCAGGGCCCCCTGAGAGAGCACGGATATGACTGGCGTCAACGATCCCGCGGGACCAGTCGATCTGCCCTGCAGCGTTCAACCGCCGCAGCATCTCTTGGTGCAAGCGCTCCCAGACCCCGGCTGCCTGCCAGTCCCGCAAACGCCGCCACGCGCTCACACCCGAGCAGCCGATCTCCTTGGGCACCATCCGCCAGGGCACGCCGGTCAGCAGCACGAACACGATCGCCGTGAACGCCGCCCGGTCGCTCACCCTCGGCCGGCCAGTCCTCTGCGGTGCACGCTCAGGCAAAAGCGGCTCCAGCACCGCCCAGAACGCGTCATCGACCAACAACGAGTCCGCCATCAGAGCACCTCCAGCATCGGGGTTATGTCATCCAACCCCAAGATTCGCCGACCCCCAGAACATCCCTTCTGAAACGAGGTCTTAGTTTCCTGCGTGATCTAGAAGCCTTCCGATCAGAACGACACTCCTAAGCGATCGCCCTGGACTCAGGGCTTGCAGCCGGGTTACGACATAGAACGGTGCGTCCTGTGGCTGTGCGCAAATTCGCGGCAGCCGCACGGGTTACGGCTCCGTGCGTGACCTGTCGGGCTGCTCGTCCGCCCGATGGTCACGCGACCGCGGCCCGAATGACTCACCTCCACTTTGTGCGCAATGACGCTCCTGGATCTCTGGATTCGGCTGGGTCTTGAGATCTGGCGCGGGTTCTGCTCTGCTCTGGCGCCATTCGACAAATCATGCGGCCGGACGGGTGCTGTAACACCCGCCCGGCCTGTGGACACCGAAGAAAACGCCTTCGATGCCCGGACGAAACCGTAGCTCGCGAGCCACGGTGAGGTCGTGCAACGCTCGCTCGCTCCTTCGGTGCCAAGACCGAGAGGAGCACCAAAATGGACGCGACAGGCAACGCCAGCGACGAGGAGACACCGAGCGAGAGCGACCGACGCGGCGACAAAGCGGTCCTCGCCAACCTGTTCCAAGACCCTTTCCCGTGGATGATCGAGGAGATTGGCCGCGAGCTGGGAGACCAGGATGACGCGGTCGATAGCGTCGCTCGGCTCGCAGCGGACGGGCTCGTACATCGGTTCGGGGAGTTCGTGTTCCCCACACGCGCGGCACGCCGCTCGGACGACCTTCACGAAGGAGCCCTCTAATGCGGCCCCCAATGAGGTCCCAACCGATAACCGTCGAGTCGGCAGAGACGGTCGGCATCGCCATACATATCCAACGAAAGAACCTGAAACTGACCCAGCTAGAGGTCGCCGAAGCAGCGGGGGTAGAGCGCGCCGTTGTAGGGCGGCTTGAGCGGGTACGCGATGACACGGCGCAGTTCAGAGTCGTGCTGTCCGTCGTCAACGCTCTCGGCATGGATTTGGAGCTTCGCTCGCGCCACTGGACCCCTGGCGGGCCGTACCCCGTGGACCCGACAATGAGCGTGGTGGAGCTTGGCTTGACCCTGAACACTCTCGATTGCCTTCGAGCAGCCGACATACACGAGGTCGGCCAGCTCGGCTCAGCTGATGACCTAATCAAGCTCCCCCAGTTCAGCAAGGGAACCGAGCTTTACGAGATCGTGCGCGCTCTCAATCGTCGCGGACTATCGCTACCGACACACCGCCAACGCCATCTCGCAAAAGATCGGGAGCTTGAGATGTTCCGCCTCCGCGTCGTAGAGGGGCTGACCTTGGCGGAAGTAGGAGAACAAGTCGGCGTCCAGAGCGAGCGCGTGCGTCAAATCCTGGCCGCCTCATTCGGCCTAAAAGGTAGACCACCAGCCGCACAGAAGCATAAGCGCGCCGCCACCGGGAAGCGACGTGCAGAAGACCTAGCGGCAGCACATGATCACCAAGGCGAGCTGATCGCGGCATGGCGTACCGGCCATGACACCCGGGCCCTCGCGGAGAAGTTCGGCCTCTCCTCAGCCGCGATCGAGGAGGTCATCGCTACGGCCGCAACCCCCGATGACCGAGCAGCACGTGCGCAAGTACGCAGCAGCCGACGTAGCTCGCGCAATCGGTGGCCTACCCGATGAGCGCGAGTCTCGCCAAGGACACTGGATTGTTGCTGCGATAGCACAAGCATGGTGTCTGACGAGACACTGACATGCGCCTGGCACGGCAAGTCGAAGTGGGCTATGGGGTACCGCGAAGCGGGTGGAGAGACCTCTTACCGGGTAAAGCGTTCCGTTCGGGACGCTGGCTGTACCAAAAGGGACGCTTTCTGGACCTTCTTGTTTGATGGCGTTTTTTCGCTGTTGTAAGGGTCTCTCACCGGCACCGGAAAATATGGATGATTTTGTTTGTGTTGCGCACCCTCGGGTGCAGCGGCTTTCTGTCGAGATGGAACGCGAAGCGACCATGCTGCTCGCTGGGTTGCTCGCGGATGCCGTAAAGAAGCGCGTCGTTTTCTCCAGCACTTTCGTGCGCGTTAAGCGTGGCCCTATGCCCAACGCGAGGCCTCCGGCGAAGAAGCCTGGATCGTCGCGTGGCTCAGCAAAACGCCAGCGTTCCCGATCCGTGACAAAGGTGGGTGATTAGTTTGTCTGCGTCTGGGAGACGTGAGCGAGTCGGAGCCTCTGTCGCTTGGGAGGTAACGAAGCGGACGACTGAGCGTGACCGAGAGATCGCCTGGTTGCTGTACCGCCAGAAGATCCTCACGACAGATCAGCTTCGGCAGTTGTTCTTCAGTTCGCGTCGGCGTTGCCAGGATCGTCTGCTGTGGCTGTTTCGCCATCGTGTGATTGACCGGTTCTACCCGGCAGGCCCGTTCAAGCTGGGTAAGCCCCAAGCTCACTGGCTGCTCGATGAGGTCGGAGCGCACCTTGTCGCTGCCAGGCTTGGCCGGGAGCGCAAGAGCCTCGCCTGGGACCGCCAGCAGGACTTCCACGCCCACGCGCATCTCGCGCATCGGCTGGAGTGCAACAGGTTCGTGTGCAATGTGATCGCCGCAACCCTCGAGGTCGATGACGTGTGGGTCGCGGCGTGGGAGCTTGGCTGGGACGCCATCGATCAACAGTGGCGCCACCTTGGGTGCTTTCGCTGGGACGCACAAAGCCCCACGCGACCAGATGCCAGCCTCGGACTTGGTGCTCCCGATGGCAGGACGGCGCTGATCGCGGTGGAGTGGGACCGCGCCACCGAGCCCATCGCCACACTCACGGACAAGATCAGCCGCTACGGGCAGACAATGCAGCAGGCCCACGCGCCGCGCATGAACAACGTCTGCTTCATAGTGCCCGACGAGCACCGCGCACAGCGGCTACTGCATGAGGGCGAACAGCCGGCTAAGCAGGTACCCGAGGCACGGTTCTGGGTCACGAGCACAACCCAACTCGAACACCACGGGCCCCTCGAGAACATCTGGTGCTGTCTCGACCACGAGGACCGCCGCTATCGGATGGCGGAGTTCGAGGCGCTTCAAGGAGTCGCGTGCGACGCGCGCAGGGATGCGCTCGGTCAGCGCTGGCAGCGGCCCATGCCCGAGCGCTGGGCGGCGCTCTCGCCACTTGGCGTGCGGAGCCGGACCCAGCACACACCGGCTGCCGTGACGACGCAGGACGACGAGCTTGTCCGCGAATGGGAGCGTCGCCGCGCCCAAGAACACGCCGAAGCACAACAGGCCGCTGGGGGCTTGAGATCCGTTGGCGGGTCTGATCTCGTAGAGCACCCGCCATACACCGACGAGCGAGAGGAGCCTTGGCGATGACCCGCGTATGTCTCTACACCCGCATCTCCACGGATGAGGAGAACCAGCCAACGTCCTTGGCCTCGCAGCAGGAACGGTTGGAGGCATTCTGCAAGGTGCAGGAGGACTGGCGGATCATCGCCCACCACGAAGACCGTGCGACCGGCACAAAGCTCGATCGGCCTGGCCTGCAAGCAGCGCTCGACCTCGCAAGACAGGGCCGTATTGATCAGCTCCTTGTCTACCGCATCGACCGTCTATCGCGGAAGGTCCGTCAGCTCGCGAGCATCGCTGAGGAGCTAGACAAGCTCCAAGTGACGTTGCGCTCCGCGGCCGAGCCATTCGACACCAGCTCAGCAGCCGGGCGGATGATGCTTCAGATGCTCGGTGTGTTCGCGGAGTTTGAGCACGCCACCATCGTTGACCGTGTTACCTCGGGGATCGAGCGGCGAGCACGGGAAGGACGCTGGCCCAACGGCCGCGTCCCGTTTGGCTATACCCGCAACGAGAACAAGGAGCTAGTCCCCGACGAACGTACCGCGCCCGTCATCCGACGCATCTTCAAGTCCTACGCCGCCGGGCGACTCGGAGCCGCCGCCATCGCACGACGACTCGACACCGAGCAAGCCCCTGCGCCTGCCCGTGGCTGGCAGCCGGCGGTCGTGCTTTGGATACTCGCCAACGAGGCCTATGTCGGGCGTGTCCACTGGCACGAGGAGACATTCCCAGGACTACACGAGCCACTAATCGACCAGACCACGTTCGACTCTGCGCAAGCTCTGTTGAAGGAGCGCGGCGCGGACTGGACACACCGCGCGGCACGCGCCGAGTTCCTACTCTCTGGCCTGTTGCGTTGTGGGCGCTGCCGCCGCGCTTATGTCGGCATGTCCGCGAAAGGCAACGGCGGGACCTACCACTACTACGCCTGCTCGGGACGGCAGAAGCTCGGACGCAAAAGCTGCGACGGAGAGCGCATACCCCGCGAGAAGCTAGAGGCCGCGATCCTCTCCCAGCTCACGACGATCTACCGTGATGGCGGGCTCATCCGCGACGCGATCGAGCAAGCGGCAGCAAGCAGCGACACAGACCGCGCCGCGCTCAGTGAACAGCGCGGCTCGCTCTCCAAGGAGATCAGCCGCACCGAACGCGCGATCGAGCGCTACCAAGACGCGTTTGAGGACGGCGACCTCAACCCCGCACGTTTCAAGCAACGCATAACCGCCCTCGACACCCGCCTCGAAGCCCTACAACAGCAAGACGAAACACTCGCCAGCCAACTAACGGCAGAGGTTCCCACAGCTCCCAATACACAAGCACTGCACGCCGTCGCTGACAGGCTCGACCACGTCATCGCGCACGGCGAGCCCGAGCAAGCCAAAGCACTCCTCGCCATCCTCATCGCCAAACTACAAATCAACAGCCGCAACGAGATCCTGCCCACCTACCGCGTAGGCGCACCCGTGGTTTGCGCACAGACAAGTTCAGTGGAGCTAGTCGGGATCGAACCGACGACCTCCGCCATGCCATGGCGGCGCTCTCCCAGCTGAGCTATAGCCCCAGTTGCCTTATCTTATCGCCCTGCGATTCTCGCTGAGAGTGGCGTTGATGGCGGCTATTTCGGCTCGGCATGACGCCCACGGTTGGCGGATCGCGGTCTCGAGTAGATAGTCGCTCGCCCAGCGTACGTTGAGGGCCTGGTTGTTCCGTGTCGGCCCCAGCCGTAGGCTGATCGTCGCGCAGCCTTCGACCTCGTGGACGGGGAGCAGGTAGCACCTGTCCGTGTCCGGGGAATAGACGGCGATCGCGTCAACCTCGCCGGCTGAGTAGGTCGTGCGGCGGTAGCCGCTCGGCGTACGGCGACTGGTTATGCAGCGAGCCACGATCACGTCGCCCTGACGCGATCCCCACTTGCACTGAATGCGTAGAAGCCGTCGGCGGGTATCGATCGCGAGGTCATACCGGCTGCCGTCCCCGAGGGGCTGCAGAACGACCAAGCCGAGACGAATCGCCGCGGCAGCAATCTCGGCCTCCGCTGCGGCGCCCTTCTGGGGGTCGCGTCCCACCAGCCGGGGGAATTGAAGTTGCGGGCGTAGCCTCCGCTTTGTCCTGAGAAGACCAAGCGATTGGAGGTACGCCCGCATGGAGAAGGTAGCCCCGAGCGAGAGGTTCCGCTCTGAACTGGATGAGGTGCTGGCCGGTGTTGGCGGCGAGGAGGACCCGATCGAGACGGTCGGCCGTCTCGGTGCCCGGCTGATTCTGCAGCAGGCGCTGGAGGACGAGGTCAGCGAGTTCCTCGGCCGCGGCCGCTATGAGCGCGCCGGGGAGGCGGTCGGTCACCGCAATGGCTATGAGGCGAGGACGGTCAAGACGACGAGCGGGGCGATGCGCCTGGAGCGCCCGAGGATCCGTGACGCTGGCAGGCTCGGGTTCGAGAGCCGGATCCTCGGCAAGGGCGTCGCCAGGACGCACGCGCTGGAGTCGCTGGTGATCTCAGGCTTCCTTCGGGGCCTCTCGACCCGGGATGTGGAGGCGGCGCTGGAGGAGGTCTTCGAGGAGCCGATCGCGTCCAAGAGCACCGTCTCGCGGATCTGTGAGGACACCCGGGAGCGATACCGCCAATGGTGTCGCCGGCGCCTTGAGCAGCACGACATCGTCTACTGCTTCTTGGACGCGATCTATCTGAAGCTGCGCCCCGACGACACGCCCTCCGAGGGCGTCCTGGTGTGCTGGGGGGTGACGCTTGAGGGCCGAAAGATCCTGCTCGGATTGGCTCTCGGGAGCCGCGAGAGCTATGACGCGTGGCTGGCGTTCGGGCGCGACATGATCACCCGTGGGCTCAGAGCACCGGCGCTCGTTGTCGCCGACGGGGCACCGGGGATCTGGAAGGCCACCCGTGAGCTCTGGCCGCACGCACTCGAGCAACGTTGCACCGTGCACGCGCTGCGGAACGTCACCGCAAAGCTCCCGGAGCGCCATCACGCAGAGGTCAAGGCGCGCTGGTGGAAAGCGTTCGATGAGGCCCGCTCGCCGGGCGAGGCGACCCGCGAGCTGCAGGGCATCATCGCTGACTACCGTAGCGCCTACCCCTCGGCGATAGCGGTCATCGAAACGGACCTGCCGGCCCTCGTCGCGCACCTGCGGTTTCCCTCCGAGCACCGAAAGCGGATACGCACCACGAATCTCCTTGAGAGGACGTTCGTGGAGGTCCGCCGACGCACCAAGGTCATCGGCCGGTTCCCCGGCGAGACCTCAGCCCTCTCACTGATCTGGGCGGTGCTGGAGCTCTCCTCCCGCGGCTGGCGCGGGGTGAAGATGAACCCCAAGACCGTCGCCGAGATCGAGCGGCTACGCCGTCAACTGCGCGAGGACCCAGCCCCACCCGCGACCGTCAACACCGAGGAGGTGATCGCCGCATAAGATCCGCAGCGAGCGGAGCTACGCCTCGGCGAATTCACCCGGGAAATGGGACGCAACCCTTCTGGGTGCTGCTCAGGTCAAGCATGGATCGACGTTAGTCCCCTCAATGTTGCAGGAGGCATGCCGATGCAACAACTCTGTGCCATTCGGGTGAAAGGTGGTGACCCTGGCGGGACAGACAGCTGCTCGAAGGAATTGGCAGGAATCGTGGGAAATCAGTCCTTGCGGACAGCCACGCAATAGGTCACGATCCCAAGTGATGACCCGCCTACGCCCCCCGCGCAACGTCGTGATCGTCGTGTACCCGGGCGTGCAGAGCCTGGACGTGACCGGGCCGCTCGAGGTGTTCAGCGGGGCGCAGCTGCTGCTGGAAGCCGGGCATCGCCGCGTACCGGCAGGGCGGCCACTCGCCGAGGTAAAACGTGATGAGGTCATAGCCCGTGGTTACGCCACCACTGTCGTCAGCACCGACGGCGCCCCGGTGGCAACCTCCAGCGGCCTCGTGCTCGTCCCCCACGCAGACCTCGACAACGCGCCCGCGAGGATCGACACGCTGCTCGTCGCCGGCGGCGCTGGGGCGGAGCAGGCGTGCGCGGACCCCGTGCTGATCGAGTGGATCGCCGCCCGGGCGCGCACCACGCGCCGCGTCGCCTCGGTGTGCACCGGCGCGTTTCTGCTCGCCGCCGCAGGCCTGTTGGACGGGCGCCGCGCGACCACGCACTGGGCGGCGGCGGCGGAGCTGGCGCGGCGCCACCCGCAGGTGGCGGTGGATCCTGAGCCGATCTTCGTGCGCGACGGGCGGGTGTGGACCTCGGCGGGCGTCACCGCCGGCATGGACCTCGCGCTGGCGATGGTCGAGGAGGATCTGGACCGCGACGCGGCGCTCACGATCGCGCGCCACCTCGTGCTGTTCCTGCGCCGGCCCGGCAACCAGTCGCAGTTCAGCGCCACGCTCGCCACCCACGCGCCCGCGCGTGAGGGTCTGCGTGAGGTGCAGCGCTACGCGGTGGAGCACCTCGCGGCGGACCTGACGGTGGAGGCGCTGGCGCAGCTCGCCCATATGAGCCCGCGCCACTTCGCGCGCAGTTTCCGCGCCGAGGTGGGGCTCACGCCGGCCCGCTACGTGGAGCGCCTGCGCCTGGAGGCTGCGCGGCGGCGACTGGAGGAGAGCGAGGAGCCGGTTGCCGCCGTTGCCCTTGCCTGCGGCTTCGGTACCGCCGAGACGATGCGCCGGGCGTTCCTGCGTGCGCTCGGAGTCGGACCCGCCGAGTACCGCCGCCGTTTTCACACAACTGCCGCCGCGCCCGAAGCGGCGGCCTGACATCGAGGAGCCACCAATGCAGATCGCCATCCTCATCTACGACCGACTCACCGCACTCGACGCGGTGGGGCCCTACGAGGTCCTCAGCCGCCTGCCCGGCGCCGAGCTGACGTTCGTGGCGCAGGAGCCGGGGCCCAAGCGGACCGATACCGGCCGTCTCGCGCTGCTCGCGGACGCCTCGCTGGCGGAGGTTTCCCACCCGGACATCGTGCTGGTGCCAGGCGGGCCCGCCCAGGCGGAGCTGATGGAAGACGGCCCCGTGCACGAGTGGCTGCGTGCGGCGCACGAGACCTCGACGTGGACCACCTCGGTGTGCACCGGCTCGCTGATCCTCGCCGCCGCGGGCGTGCTCGAAGGCCGGCGCGCCACCACGCACTGGCAGGCGCTGGAGGAGCTGCGCCGGCTGGGAGTGGAGGTGGTGGAGGAGCGCGTTGTGTTCGACGGCAAGCTCGTCACCGCCGCCGGGGTGTCGGCGGGGATCGACATGGCGCTCGCGCTCGTGGGCAGGATCGCTGGCGAACAGGTGGCGCAGGCGATCCAGCTGGGCATCGAGTACGACCCCCAACCACCGTTCGACGCCGGCTCGCCGCACAAGGCGCCCGCGGCGATCGTCGAGGCGGTCCGCGCCCACTCGCGGTTTGAATCCGTGTCCGCCTGACGCGATTGCGCGGGTCGGAGTAGTCTCGATGAACCCAACGCAAGGAGGATGAAAAATATGGCTGGTGAGGCGCTGTTCCTGGGTTGGGGCCCCGTTGTGAGGGGCCGCGAGCAGACGGCTTTCAAGGTTTTCCAGGAGACCATCGAATACTACGGCCGACTGCAGCAGGAAGGAAAGATCGACAGCTTCGAGCCGGTGCTGATCGCGCCGCACGGGGGCGACCTCGGCGGCTTCGTGCTGCTGCGCGGCGAGCGCGGCAAGCTGGATGAGGTTCGCACGAGCGAAGAGTTCGAACGGGCTGTGGTGCGCGCCGCGACGGTGGTCGACAACGTGGGCGTGATCAACGCCTTTACGGGCCAGGCGCTCGGCGAAGCGATGGGCCGCTTCCAGTCGGTGTCGGAGGAACTGGTTTGAGCGCGTAGACGATGACCTGAGAGCTCGGGCGAGCGTTCCGTCGGGGGGCGCTCGATAACCTCCGGCGGAGATGACCGAGCAACGGTATGACCCGAAGCAGATCGAGCCCCGCTGGCAGGCGGTGTGGGCGCGGGAGCGCACGTGGGAGGTGTCCAACGAGCCGGCGGCGACGGGGAACGCCGCCCAGCCCGCCTCGCCCGGGAACGGCGCGCACACGCCGCACCCGAAGTCGTACGTGCTCGAGATGCTGCCCTACCCCAGCGGCGAGCCTCATATCGGCCACCTGAAGGTGTATTCGGTGGGGGACGCGCTGGCGCACTTCCACCGTCGACTCGGCCACCGCGTGCTGCACCCGATGGGCTACGACGCGTTCGGGCTGCCGGCGGAGAACCACGCGATCAACACGGGCGTCAACCCGCGCGACTCGACCGCCGCCTCGATCGCCTCTTTCCAGCGCCAGTTCCGCGAATGGGGGATCTCGATCGACTGGTCGCGCGAGCTGGCCACGTACGAACCGAGCTACTACCGCTGGACGCAGTGGATCTTCCTGCAGCTGCTGCACGCCGGCCTTGCCTACCGCAAGGAGGCGGCGGTGAAGTGGTGCCCCAACGACCAGACGGTGCTCGCCAACGAGCAGGTGGTGGACGGCTGCTGCGAGCGTTGTGGCGCGGAGGTGGAAGTCCGCCAGCTGGAGCAGTGGTTCCTGCGCATCACCGACTACGCCGAGCGGCTGCTGGGGGACCTCGACGGGATCGAGTGGCCGGAGCACGTGAAGACGATGCAGCGCAACTGGATCGGGCGCTCGGAGGGCGCGGAAGTGATGTTCAGCTGCCAGGCGCTTGGGGTTGACTATCCCGTCTTCACGACCCGCCCCGACACGCTGTTCGGGGCGACCTTCTTCGTGATGGCGCCCGAGCACCCCGACGTGCTGCGTCTCGCCAAGGGCACGGAGCACGAGGGGGCGGTGCGCGAGTACGTCAACCACGCACTCACCGAGTCAAACGAGGATCGCGGCGCCGCCGACAAGCCGAAGACGGGGGTGGCGCTGGGGCGCACCGTCACCAACCCAGTCAACGGCGAGCAGATCCCGATGTACGTGGCGGACTACGTGCTGATGGAGTACGGCACCGGCGCGATCATGGCGGTGCCGGCCCACGACGAGCGCGATTACGCATTCGCACGCGCGCAGGGGTTGCCGATCCGGCGGGTGATCGAGAGTCTCCCCGCGGAGGGGGGCGACGAGCAGGGCCGGGAGGGTGGGCTCCCCTATATGGGCGACGGGCCGCTCGTGAGCTCCCACCCCGACTTCGACGGCATGGGCAACCGCGAGGCGCTGGCGGCGATCGTGCAGTGGCTGGACCGCGAGGGCAAGGGCCACGCCTCGGTCAACTACCGCCTGCGCGACTGGCTGGTGTCGCGCCAGCGCTACTGGGGCTGCCCGATCCCAGTGGTGTACTGCGAGCGCTGCGGGATGGTGCCGGTGCCCGAGGAGCAGCTCCCGGTGGAGCTGCCGGAGATCGAGGACTACGCCCCGCGCGGGCGCTCGCCGCTGGCGGCCGCCACCGAGTGGGTCACGACGCGCTGCCCCAGTTGTGACGGGGAGGCCCGCCGCGAGACCGACACGATGGACACGTTCGTGGATTCCTCGTGGTATTTCCTGCGCTACTGCGACGCCGCCAACGACGAGGCCGCCTGGGACCCGGCGGCGCTGCGCAAATGGATGCCGGTGGACCAGTACATCGGCGGCGTGGAGCACGCGATCCTGCACCTGATGTACGCGCGCTTCTTCACCAAGGCGCTCGCGGACCTCGGCCACCTGGACTTCCAGGAGCCCTTCCAGGCGCTGTTCACGCAGGGGATGGTCACCAAGGACGGCGCGAAGATGAGCAAGTCCCGCGGCAACGTCGTCTCGCCGGCGGCGATCGTCGAGCGCTACGGCGCGGACACGGCGCGCTGCTACATCCTGTTCATCGCGCCCCCCGACCAGGATGCCGACTGGTCGGATGACGGCATCGAGGGGGTGCACCGCTTCCTCAGCCGGCTGTGGCGACTGGCAGCGGAGGTCGCCGAGCAAGAGGGGGAGGGATCCCCGCCGCATGCGGCGGGGTCGGCAGGGCCGCATGCGGCCCTGCCCGGGACGGCGCATGCGCCGTCCCGCCAGTCGGCGCGTGCGCCGACTGGAACAGCATCAGCTTCTCAGGCGCACGCCGGCACCCTGCCTGATGCGGCGCAGGCGCCAACTGGAACAGATCTTGAAGGGCACGATCTCGAGCTGCTGCGCAAGACGCACTGGGCGATCGACAAGGTTTCGACCGACCTGCGTCGCTTCGCCTTCAACACCGCGATTGCCGCGGTGATGGAGCTGCTGAACGAATGCTCGCGGCTGCGCGAGCAGGCATCGACGGCCAACCTGCGCTTCGCGCTCGCGACCGCCGCCTCGCTGATCTTCCCGTTCGCGCCGCATCTGGGAGCCGACGTCTACGAGCGGTTGACGGGGGAGCGGGTGTGGGAGCAGCCGTGGCCGCAGGCCGACCCCGCGCTGCTGGAGCGCGAGCAGTACGAGCTGGTGTGCCAGGTCAACGGCAAGCTGCGCGACCGCGTGCCCGCTCCCGCGGACGCCACCCCCGAGCAGCTCAAGGAGCTGTGCCGCGCCGCGCCCAACGTGCGGGCGCACCTCGACGGCAAGGAGATCGTCAAGGAGATAGTGGTGCCGGGCAAGCTGGTGAACCTCGTGGTCCGATAGGCGGCGCGAGGCGGCGTCCTCGGTCGCTCGCGTGCAAAAGCACGCCACGCTCCCTGCGTCCTGGCCTCGCTTGCCTCTCGAACGACGAGGGCAGTGCCGCGTACACTCGAGGCTGATGCCAGACTTGAAGCCCGCCTATCTGGTCCACGGCGACGACCACGGCGCGATCGCCGAGCGCCGCGCGGGGCTGCAGGCGTTGGCGCTGAAGCAGGGGGATGCGGGCAGCGTCGAAGCGCTCGCCGGCGACGCCGCCACCCCCGCCGGCGTGGCGCAGGCGCTGGCGGCGCTGACGTTCGCGATCGGGCGGCGGGTGATCGTCGTCGACGGCGTGGAGCGCTGGAAGCAGGCGGAGGTGGAGCAGCATCTGCTGCCCGCGCTGAAGGAGATGCCGCCCGACACGACCGTCGCGCTGTTCGCGCGCGAGGAGGGGCGCGCGAAGGCGCCCGCCGGGGTGCACGCGGCGGTGAAGGCGGCGAAGGGTCAGATCGTCGCGCAGGGCACCGTCAAGCCGTGGGAGCTGCCCAAGTGGGCGCGCGAGCAGGCGGCGCGCCTCGGGTTGGCGCTCGACCAGGCGGCGGCGAAGGCGCTGGTGGCGCAGGTGGGGGAGCGCCAGCAGCGGATCCTGCGCGAGCTGGAGAAGCTGGCCCTGGAACTTGCGGGGGCAACGGATGCCACAGGCACCGTCGCTGCCACTGGCACAGCCACCGCCACAGCCGCTACCGACACGGCGATTGCCACCGACACAGCGGCCGTCGCGGCAGCCACAGGCACAGCGGCCGCCAAGCCGATCCGCGTGAGCGCACAGCTGATCGAGGAACGCGCCGCGCACTCTTCCGAGCGGCGCGTGTTCGTGCTCGCCGACGCGCTCGTCGGCGGCGACGCCCGCGAGGCGACGCTCACCTACCTGCGCCTGCGCCGCCAGGGCGAGCGCCTCGGTGGCCTCGGCTACCTGATGGCCTCGCGCGTACGCGAGGCGCTCGCGGTCGCGCTGCGCCTGCAGGCGGGGGAGTCGGCGGCCGAGGTGAAGCGCACTCTGCGGATGCCCTCGCGTGCGGCTGAGCGCTTCCTCGCGGACGTCGCCCGCGCCGACCCCGAGCGGCTGCGCGCCGCGCTGGGCGTGCTCGCCGACCTCGAACTGGACGCGCGCGGCGGGGCGGAGCTGCGCGCCGGGCGCTCGCGGCTCTCCGGGCTGCACGAGGACACGCTCGCGCTGCGGGCGATTGCGGCTATCGCCGGCTAGCGTCGGGGCATTGGGGGGCGTGGGTTCATTGGGGGGCGTGGGTTGTGTCTACTTTTCAGACCCCTACGCTTCATTTTGTGAAGTGTAGGGCCGCCAAAGAGACAACTCCGCCTCCTCGCCTTCCCGGCAGACGTCGATCGGCTAGGACTTGCCGGCAAGCACGCGCGCGGCGCGGCTCTTCTTGCGCGCGCCGGTGTTGCGGTGCAGCGCACCGCGCTTCACAGCGGTGTCGATGCGGCTGACCAGCGCGCGGTGCTCGGTCTCGGCGGTCTGTGCGTCGCCGCCCTGCACCGCCGCCTCCAGGCGTCGGAAGAGCGTCTTGATCGCGGAGGTGTAGCGACGGTTCTCCAGCCGCTCGCGCTCGGAGCGCAGGATTCGCTTCTTCTGTGAGTGAATGTTTGCCATCGCGGAGCGCCGTACTATAGCGGCCTTGTCCGCCACCGATGAGCCCCCCACCGAGTCGCTGAGCATCGAGGGCGCGGCGCGGCGAGAGAGTGCGGGGGATGGGATAGGAGCAACCGTGGCGGGCAGAGGGAGTGCGAGGGAGGGCCACGAGGCTGCCGCGGCGGGACGAGGTGGTGCGAGGGAGGGCCACGAGGCTGCTGCGGCGGGACGAGGTGGTGCGCAGGAGGCTCATGAGGCCACCGTGGCGGGCGGGGATCCGGCCGGCGCCGGTCCCCGAGGCGGCGGCGAACGCGTGGCTCGCAACACCGCGATCTTCTCGATCCTCACGATGTTCTCGCGGGTGGCGGGCCTCGGGCGGGAAATCCTGGCGGCCAGCTTCTTCGGTACCTCCGGCCCCGCGTCGGCGTTTACGCTCGCCAACCTCGTCCCCAACCTCGTCGCCAACCTGTTCGCCCAGGCGGCGTTGTCGGCCGCGTTCGTGCCGGTGTTCACCGACCTGCTTCAGCAGGGCCGCCGCCGCGAGGCCTTCCGCTTGGCGTCCACGCTGTTCTGGATCATGCTGATCGCGCTCGCCGCGATCACAGCCTTCTTCGAGCTCACCGCCGGGGTGATCATGCCGCTGTTCACCGGCCCCACCTTCGGCGCGGCGCTCGACACGCTCACCGTGGGGCTCTCGCAAGTGCTGTTCCCCGTCGTGCTGCTGCTCGGGCTGACGGGGCTGCTGGTGGGGATCCTGCAGTCCTACGAACACTTCACGATCCCCGCGCTCGCGCCCGCGGTGTGGAACATCGTGATCATCGTCGCGCTGGTGGCGCTGCGCCACGACTTCCACGGCGAAGACGAGATCTACGCCTACGCGATCGGCATCCTGATCGCCACGGCCGTGCAGTTCGCGATGGCGCTCGGAGCGCTTGCGCGGATCGACTTCCGCCTGCAGTTCTCGATCGACTGGCACGACCCGCGCATCCGCCAGGTGTTCATCCTGATGCTCCCCGTCACGATTGGCCTGGGGATCGTCAACCTCGACCAGTTCATCAACGCCGCCTTCGGCACGCTCGTCAGCAAAGAAGCGCCGCGCGCGATCGAAAACGCGTTCCGTGTGTACATGCTGCCCCAGGGGATCTTCAGCGTGGCGGTCGCCACGGTGCTGTTCCCCACGCTCAGCCGCATGGCCTCGCGCCGCGACCCCGGCGGGATGCGCCGCGCGGTGGGGGTGGGGATGCGCCAGATCAACCTGCTGCTGATCCCCGCCGCCGCGTTCATGATCGTGCTCACGACCCCGATCGTGCGGCTGCTCTACGAACGCGGCAACTTCGACGCCTCGTCGACCCACCTCGTCTCGATCGCGCTGTTCTGGTTTGCGTTCTCGCTGCCCTTCGGGGGGTTGAATCTGCTGCTGACGCGCACCTTCTTCGCGGTGCAGCGTCCCTGGATCCCCACCAGCCTGGCGGCGCTCAACATGATCGTGGACGTCATCGTCTCGCTCTCGCTCTACCGGCCGCTGGGGATCGCGGGGCTGATCATCGGCACGGTGGCGGCCAACGTGGTGATGACCGCGCTACAGGTGCGACGCCTGCGGATCGGCTTCAACGGCCGCATGGAAGGCGCCCAGACGACGATGATCACCGCGCGCATCCTGCTCGCCTCGGCCCTGCTCGGGGGCGTGGCGTGGGTGGCGTGGTACGCGCTCCACGCGCTGCTCGGCGGCTCGCTGGCGGCGCAGATCGTGAGCGTTGGCGGCGCCGGGGTGGCGGGGGTGGCGGTGTACATGCGCGCGGTGCTCGCGATGCACGTCCCCGAGGCCCACCAGGTGAGCCGCCTGATCCGCACCCAGCTGGGGAGGGCATAGGTTGTATAGCTATTGCAAAGGGGGCGGGGTGTTGAACACAAAAAATTCAAAAGCCGTGCGCAATTGCTATCGGGTTCTGAATTTTTTATAACAACCTCCACCCTCTACTCGTGCATACGATCGCTATACCGCACTCAACCTGAGCGTGCTCACATGTGGGCCCACGCGCGGGCATAAATGCGACCGGGCGGGCCGTGAGGCCCGCCCGGAGGCACCCGGTCATAGATCGCCGCTGAACTACTACGTCCCAGGACTTGAGTGTCTTATTGCCTGGGCGGCATGACACTCTCGACCACCAGGACTGGCCGCCGGCCCGAAGGCTGGCGCGTTGCCCAGCTTGGGTCTTGCGACCCTGGTCGAGTAGGCAATCCGCCGGGCCTCCAAGGATAGGGCACATCCGGGGGCCTGCCAATCTAGAGTCTGATCAACATGGACCAACAGCACCTCGATAACCCTCCGCCCCCTCCCGGGGGCGGGTTCCCTTAGGAAGCAAGATGGACCAACAGCACATCCGCAACTTCTCGATCATCGCGCACATCGACCACGGCAAGTCCACGCTCGCGGACAGGATCCTCGAGCTGACGCACACCGTGGACCAACGCGAGATGCGCGCGCAGGTGCTCGACTCGATGGACCTCGAGCGCGAGCGCGGCATCACGATCAAGGCGCAGGCGGTGCGGGTCTTCTACGAGAGCGCCTCCGGGCAGACCTACCAACTGCACCTGATCGACACTCCCGGGCACGTGGACTTCACCTACGAGGTGTCGCGCTCGCTGGCCGCCTGCGAGGGCGCGCTGCTCGTGGTCGACGCCTCCCAGGGCGTGGAGGCGCAGACCGTCGCCAACACCTATCTCGCGGTGGACGCGGGCCTGGAGCTGATCCCCTGCCTGAACAAGCTCGACCTGCCCGGCGCCGAGCCCGAGCGGGTGGCGGGCGAAGTGGCGGAGCTGATCGGCGAGCCCCCGGAAGCGATTTTGCGCATCTCCGGCAAGACCGGCGCCGGCGTCGTGGAGGTGCTGGAGCAGCTGGTCGCGCGCGTACCCCCGCCCGCCGGCGACCCCGAGGCGCCGCCCCGTGCGTTGATCTTCGACTCCGAGTTCGACCAGTACCGAGGCGTGATCGCCTACATCCGTGTGGTCGACGGGGTGTTCCGCAAGGGTGTGCCGATCAGAGCGATGGCGAGCGGGCTGCACGCCGACATCGACGACATCGGCTGCTTCTCGCCGCAGATGATGCCCACCGACCAGCTCGCCGCGGGCGAGGTCGGCTACCTGATCACGGGCGTCAAGGACGTCACGCAGCTGCGTGTCGGAGACACCCTCACCACGCGCGCCGGCGCGGCAGGCGGCTCCCCCACCCGCTCGGGGGCAGGACACGGGCGCGCCGGCGCCGAAGCGACCGAGGCGCTACCGGGATATCGCGAGGTGAAGCCGATGGTGTTCTGCGGCCTCTTCCCGATCGACTCCGACGCCTATGCGGACCTGCGCGACGCGCTGGAAAAGCTGACGCTCAACGACGCCGCGCTCTCGTGGGTGCCGGAGACCTCGGATGCGCTCGGCTTCGGCTTCCGCTGCGGCTTCCTGGGGCTGCTGCACATGGACATCGTGAAAGAGCGCCTGGAACGCGAGTACGACCTCGAGCTGATGGCGACGATGCCCTCCGTGGAGTTCGACCTGACGCTGACCAACGGGGAGGAGCTGGAGGTGCACAACCCCTCCGACATGCCCGACCCCGGCACGATCGCGGAGATCAGGGAGCCGTTCATCAAGGCGCAGATCATCGCCCCGCGCGAGCATGTGGGGGCGATCATGGAGCTCTGCCAGGAGCGCCGCGGGGTGCACGCCGGCATGCACTATCTCTCTCCCGAGCGCGTGCAGATGACCTACGACCTGCCGCTGGTGGAAATCGTGCTCGACTTCTTCGACCAGCTGAAGTCGCGCACCAAAGGGTACGCCTCGCTGGATTACGAGCTCGACGGGATGAAGCCCTCCAACCTCGTCAAGCTCGACGTGCTGCTCGCCGGCGACGCGGTGGACGCGCTCTCGATGGTCGTCCACCGCGACAAGGCCTACGAGGTCGGCCGCGCGCTCGCGGAGCGCCTGCGCAAGCGCATCCCCCGCCAGCAGTACGACGTGCCGATCCAGGCGGCGGTGGGCTCGCACATCATCGCCCGCGAGACCGTCAAGGCGTTCCGCAAGGACGTGATCGCGAAGTGCTACGGGGGCGACATAACGCGCAAGAAAAAGCTGCTGGAGAAGCAGAAGGAGGGCAAGAAGCGGATGAAGCAGGTGGGCCGCGTGGAGGTCCCCCAGGAGGCGTTCCTGGCGGTGTTGGAGCTCGGGGAGGAGTCGAAGTGAGACTGCTGTTCGTGTGCCTGGGCAACATCTGCCGCTCGCCGACCGCCGAGGGGGTGATGCGCGCGCTCGTGCACGAAGCTGGTTTGGAGGAACGCGTCGAGCTGGATAGCGCCGGTACGGGGGGATGGCATGTGGGAGAATCGCCAGACGCCCGTGCCACGGAGGCCGCCGGGCGGCGGGGCATCGTGCTGGAGGGAGCCGCCAGGAAGGTACGGCCCCGCGACTTCGAGGAGTTCGACCTGATCCTCGCGATGGACGCCAACAACCTGCGTGACCTGCGGCGCATGGCTCCCGACGACCAAGCGCGGGAGAAGGTGAGGCTGCTGCGCGAATGGGGGCGGGCGGGATCCCAATCCGACGGTGACCTCGACGTGCCCGACCCCTACTACGGCGGGCCGGGCGGCTTCGACGAGGTGCTCGACCTCGTGCAGGCATCCTGCGCCTCGCTGCTCCAGCAGCTGCAACCGAAGCCGGGTGACGCGCGCCTTCGGGGTGAGTCTCCGGCTCGGCCAACGTGAGTCTTCCGCCGGGAGCCACCAACGTCCGGCGCGTGGGCGGCGGCGACATCAACGAGGCATGGCGCGTCACGCTCGTCGACGGTCGCGAGGCGTTCGTCAAGACGCGCCCCGACGCCGGCCCGCAGGAGTACGCCACGGAGGCGCGTGGCCTGCAATGGCTGGCCGAGCCGGGGGCGCTGCGCACGCCGCCGGTGCTGGAGGTGGCAGAGGACTACCTCGTGCTCGAATGGGTGCAGCAGGGCAGTCTGAGCGCGGATGGTGCCGAGGAGCTCGGCCGTGGCTTGGCGCTCACGCACGCTGCCGGTGCACCCGCGTTTGGCGCCTCCGCGCACGCGGCTCACGGCGCTGTGCCCGCCACGGAGCGTCACCAAACGGATGGCGAAGGCGACGCGGCGGCCTCGACCTTCGGCTCGCTGCGACTCCCCAACGACCCCACCCCTGACTGGCCGGCCTTCTACGCCCAGCGGCGCCTGCTCCCGCTGGCGGCGATCGCCCGCGAGCGTGATGCGCTCTCGGAGCACGGAGCGCAGGCCGTGGAGGCAGTGTGCGAGCGCCTGCCGTCGCTTGCCGGCCCGCCCGAGCCGCCGGCGCGGCTGCACGGGGATCTGTGGAGCGGCAACGCGATGGCCGACGCTGAGGGCCGCCCGTGGCTGATCGATCCCTCCGCCTACGGCGGCCACCGCGAGGTGGATCTCGCGATGCTACGGCTGTTCGGTGCCCCTTCGCCCCGCGTCTTTGCGGCCTACGAGGAGGCCGCGCCGCTGGCCGAGGGCTGGGAGGAGCGCGTGAAACTGTGGCAGCTTCTGCCGCTGCTGGTGCATGCCGTGCTGTTCGGCGGGTCCTACGTCGCCGCCGCCGAACAGGTCGCCCGCTGCTACGCAAGCTGAGGTCCCATCCTGGACGGTGTGTCGGAGTAGAGAGGTGTGCGGGCCGACACCTACGGCGAGCGCCGCCGGCTGTACCTGTTGGCGCGCGTGCTGGTCAAGCGCTACTACCGTCGGCGGCTGACGCTGAATGCGGTGGCGCGCGCGCTCTCGTGCTCGCCGCGCCAGCTGCAGCGCGCGTACGCGCAGTTCGGCGACACCACCTTCCAGGAGGATCTCACCGAGCGTCGGATGACCGCGGCGGCAGAACTGCTGGCCGAGCAGCCGCTGTCGGTGCGTGACGTGGCGCGGCTGGTCGGCTACAGCGGCGGCTCGCACTTCGCGCGCGCCTTCAACCGCCGCTACGGGCTCTCGCCGGCGCGCTTCCGCGAGCGTGCGCGAGGAAAGTCGGGGTCTCCTCAACCGTGACGTACTCCGCGCGGGGCAGGCGCACCCGCATCAGCGTGCCCCCGCCCGGCGCTGCCTCGGCGGCGATGCTGCCGCCGTGCTGCTCCACCACCTGGCGCACGATCGCCAGGCCCAGTCCCGACCCCGGCCGCCCGCGCGCCTCGGCGCCGCGGTAGAAGCGGTCGAAGATGTGCGGGAGATCCTCCGCGGCGATCCCGGGCCCGTGGTCGCGCACGGTGAGCTGCGCTCCCTCCCCGGGTCGGTCGGCCGTTGCCAGCTGAATCTCGATCCGCGCTCCGGGAGGGCTGTACTTGACAGCGTTGTCGATCAGGTTGTTGATCGCCCGCCCCAGCCGCGCGGGAACGCCCGGCAGCACCACCGGCTCGAGCTCGACGCTCAGCGGCGTGTTGGCGCCCACCCAGCCCGCGAGGCGGCGGGCGCGCTCGACGGCCTCGCGCACGACCTGGTCGAGGCGCACGTCCTCGGTGTCCGCCGGGGGCTCCTCGCCGCGGGCGAGATCGATCAGGTCGCCCACCAGCAGCGTGAGCTCCTCGATCTGCTCGATCACCTCCGCGAACAGCTGCTCACGATCGGCGGGGTCGATGTTGGGGGCCTGCTGGAGGATCTCGATGTTGGTGCGCAGGCTGGTGATCGGCGTGCGCAGCTCGTGCGAGGCGTCGGCGACGAGCTGGCGCTGGGCGTGCACGGAGGCGTCGAGCGCGCTCATCGAGCGCTCCAGCGCGTCGAGCATCGCGTTGAAGCTCACCGCCAGGCGCCCGATCTCGTCGGCGTGGCCGACCTGCTCGGCGCCGTCGGTGTCGATCCGCTCGGAGAGGTCCTGCGTGCGCGCGACGTGCTCGGCGGCCCGCGTGAGGCGCCCGACGGGAGCGACGACGGCGTCGGCGACCAGCCGTCCGAGCAGCGCCGCGAGCGCGATCCCGCCCAGCGCGATCAGCAGCAGGATCAGACGCAGCCGGCGCAGCAGATGGTCGTCTTCGGTGAGCGGCTGCGCGAACTGCACCGCCAAGCCGGGCTTGCTGGCGGTGGCTGGGCGCACCCCCTCGGTGAGGATTCGCAGGTGGGTGCCGCCCACACTCGCGCTCTGCAGGGACGAGCCTCTGCCTTTGGCGGCGAGCGCGCGCGTGCTGGCACCCACCGGCAGCGTCACGCCACCGCGATTGGAGAGCACGTTGCCACTGGAGCTGACCAGCTGCTGGTAGCCCTGCACCTGGTTGGGGCGCGGGGGGAGGTTGCCGAACGGGTTGAAGTGCGTCGCTTCGCCGCCGCCCAGGAAGGGTGCGAGTCCCGTGCCCGCCTCGTGTTTGAGCCGCAGGCCCGCGTTGTGTGCGCGGTCGCGCAGCTGCGCGTCGACCTGCGCGCGCAGCTGGTGGGCGACCAGCAGGTAGGTGAGCGCGGAGGCCAGCACCACCGCGATCGCGACCGCCGCGGCGGCGAGCAGTGCGCTGCGCCGGCGGAAGCTCATTGCGGCGCCCGCAGGATGTAGCCGACGCCGCGCACGGTGTGCAGCAGCCGCGGCTCGTCCTCGGCCTCGGTCTTGCGGCGCAGGTAGCCCATGTACACGCCGAGCGAGTTGGAGGTGGCGCCGAAGTCGTAGCCCCACACGTGCTCGAAGATCACCGAGCGCGTGAGCACCTGGCGGGGATGGCGCAGAAACAGCTCCAGCAGCAGGAACTCGGTGCGGGTCAGGTGCAGCGGGCGCTCGCCGCGGAACGCCTCGTGCGCGAGGCGATCGAGGCGCAGGTCGGCGAACGCGAGCGTCTGCTCCTGCTCGTCCTCGCCGGTGCGGCGCAGCAGCGCGCGTAGGCGTGCCATCAGCTCGCGCAGCGCAAACGGCTTCACGAGGTAGTCGTCGGCGCCCGCGTCCAATCCCGCGACGCGATCGTCGATCTCCCCGCGCGCGGTGAGCATCAGCACCGGCGTACGGTTCCCGCCGTTGCGCATCCGCCGGCAAACCTCCAGGCCGTCCATGCGTGGCATCGAGACGTCGAGCACCACCGCGTCGTAGGGATCGGCGCCGATACGCTCCAGTGCGCGGGCGCCATCTGCCGCCTGCTCGACCTCATAGCGTTCGAGCGTGAGTGCCCGCACAAGCGCCTGCTGGACGGCTGGCTCGTCGTCGACGACGAGGATGCGTGCGTGTTCGGCCATGATGGGTAGCGAGCGGGTGAGGGTTGGGCGGCCAGGCATGCCCGACGGGCCTCCCAGCCATCGGGAACTACCAGGCTAATACTGTGGTGAGGAGAGATCGAAGAATCAACGAAGAGGGGGCCACTGGCGTGGAGGATGTCCCTGGGCTCGAGGACGAGACCACGCGGGGGCTGGCGGCGCAGTCGCGCAGGTTGCGCAACAGCATCATCAGCCTGGTGGTGTTCTTCGCGATCGTCGCGGGCCTGCTGCTGGCGGTGCCGGGCCTCAGGGCGGCGGGGGAGAAGATCACCGACGCGAAGTGGGGCTGGGTCGCGGTGGGCATCGGGCTCGAGGTGCTCTCGTGCATCTCCTACGTGGTGCTGTTCGGGCTGGTGTTCGGGCGGTTGAGCCGCAGCCTCAGCCGTCGCCTCTCGCTGGCGGAGCTGGCCGTCAACTCGGTGGTGTCCGCGAGTGGGTTGGGGGGGATCGCGCTGGGCGCGTGGGTGCTGAGCACCAAGGGGGTCTCGGTGGAGAAGATCGCCAAGCGCTCGGTGCTGCTGTTCGTGATGACCAGCGCAGTGAACGTGTCGCTGGTGGTAGTGATCGGGGTGCCGATGTGGCTGGGGTTGCTGCCGGGCTCGCGCAACCCGCTGCTGACGCTGCTGCCGGCGGCGGCGGCGCTGGCGACGATCCTCGGCACGCTCGCGGCGGCGCGCTGGGCGCGCCGGGCGGCGGAGCGCCGCAGCGGCGAGCACAGCCGCGTGGTGGTGGCGCTGGTCGCGCTCGGCGACGGGGTGGAGGATGCGGTGGGCCTGATCCGCGCCCACGACTGGCGCTTGATGGGAGCGGTGGGGTATTGCGTGTGGGACATCGTGTGCCTGCTCGCCTGCCTCGCGGCGTACGGCTCCACGCCGACGTTCTGGGCGGTGGCGATGGCCTATCTGGTGGGGATGCTCGCCAACTCGATCCCGATCCCGGGCGGCTTCTTCGCGGTGGAAGGGGGGATCGTGGGGATGCTGCTGCTGTTCGGCGTGCGCCCCGGCTCGACGGTGCTGGCGGCGGTGGTCACCTACCGCGCGATCTCGCTGTGGGTGCCGGCGTTGATCGGAACGGTCGCGTTTCTCAGCCTGCGCGGGGAGATCGGCAAGCCGCTGCGCCCGCGTCCGGCAGGCACGTCTTAGCCTTTCCCGAACAGAGCCCGGTCGATCTTCAACGTGGCGGCGACCTTCTGGCAGGCGTGTCCTGGGAGGGCGAGCAGCGCCGCCCGTACGGCCGCCGGCCGCGGCCCGGAGAGCCCCGGGCAGTAGACGGGGGGTGGCAGCGCGCCGCCGGCGCTGTCGGGCGCGTTGATTGAGCGCAGCTCCCTGGTTGCGCGCAGTGCTTCGGCGAGGTCGTCGGAGAAGACCTCGATCGTGACCCGCCCGCTGTAGAGCACCACCGTGTCGCCGCCGTTGTAGATGACGGCGGGGACGCCGCGCAGGATCGTGTTGCGCTGCGCGCCCAGCGAGGCGTTGGCCTGGCGCGTGTAGATCAGCGTGGTGACCCGCAGCGGCAGTTCGCAGCCGCCGCCGCCGAGCGCGGAGGTCTTGCCGGGCAGGCAGTTGCCGTAGTACACGCTGTCGCCGATGCCGCTGGTGTAGTTCTGACGGCCGTCGGCGGCCACCAGCCGGTAGGAGCCGAAGCGGGGCCCAACCCAGTAGACGCGGTAGAAGGGGAAGGTCTGGGCTTCGGCGAGCTCGCGCACGGTGATCGGTGCGGGCTGGCTGGTGGCGCAGCCGCCGGCGAGTAGGGCGGCGAGCAGGATGGCGACGGGCGCAGAGATGCGGAGGATGTTCACGCGACTTTCGGGCAGGTGGGCTGTTTGAGAGGTATAGATCCCGCGGGACAGGCAGAGGTTCAACTCGTGGGAGACTGGGGTCCGGTGGGGTAGCGCACCGGACCCCAGTCGATCTTCGCATAGGGTGCCCTGAGATGGGGACGTACGCAGCGACAGCGCCCAAGCCGAGGGCGACCGGCCTGCTTGGAGCGCGCGCCCCGTGGGGCATCCTGACAGCGATGGTGGGGGTGGCGGTGTGGCTGATCGTGGATCCCCGCACGCCCGACCTGGCGGCGCAGGTGTACCGCGCCAACCTCTTCCGCGAAGCGGGCTTCCTGGTGTGGGACAGCCGCTGGTATGGGGGACACGACATCCCTGGCTACAGCCTCGTGTTCCCGCCGCTGGGCGCGCTGGTGGGGGCGCGCGCGGTGGGCGCCGCAGCGGTGCTCGTCTCGGCGGCCCTGTTCGAACGGATCGCCGTGCGCGTGTACGGGCGCGCCGCGCGGTGGGGCGTGGTGTGGTTTGCGCTGGCGGCGCTGGGAGATGCGTGGAGTGGGCGGATCACATTCGCCCTGGGGGTGAGCTTCGCGCTGGGGGCCGTGCTGGCGTTGATGCACCGCCGGCTGCCGGCGGCGGCGATCCTCGCCGGGGTGTGTGCGGCGTGCAGCCCGGTGGCGGGCGTGCTGCTGGCGCTGGCGGGGCTCACGCACACGTTCGTCGTGCGCTCGCCGCGCAGCCTGCTGGCGCTCGGAGCGCCGGCCGTCGTGGTTGCGGGGGCGTTGACGGGCTTGTTTGGCGAGGGGGGATGGGAGCCCTACCCGCTGCTCTCGTTCCTGGCGACCGTGGTGGCGATCGCGGCGTTCCTGGTGGCGCTTCCCGACGGGCAGCGGCTGTTGTGGACCGGTGGCGTGGTGTACCTCGTGGCGTGCGTGGCGTGCGTGGCGGTGCACTCCCCGATGGGCGCCAACGTGGAGCGCTACGGGGTGCTGCTCGCCGGGCCGCTGCTGCTGTGCGCGCTGCAGAGCTCCGGGGGGCGGCTCTCTGTGGCGCAAGGCTCCCGCCGGCGGCTCTTGGCGACGCATGGCTCCCGCGGGCGGCTTTCGGTGGCGCAGAGCTCCCAGGGACGGTTCTCCGCAGTGGCTGTGGTTGCCTTGGTGGGCATCGGTGTGTGGACGGTGTGGGGTCCGGTGCGCGAAACGGAGGCGGTCGCGGGCAACATCTCGACGAGCGCCTCCTACTACCTGCCGGTGGAGCATTTCGTGGCGCGGATCGAGGCCCCACCCGCCCAGCCGGTGAGGGTGGAGGTGCCGTTCACGCGCGGCCACTGGGAGGCGGCGTGGCTGGCGCCGAAGGTGTCGCTGGCGAGGGGCTGGGAGAAGCAGTTGGATGAGCGCTACGACGGCGTGCTGCTGGACAAAGATCTGACGGCGGGTGAGTACCACCGGTGGTTGGACACGGAGGCAGTCGGTTATGTCGCCCTGCCCGACGCGCCGCTGGATCCCTCCAGCGCCGGCGAGGGCCGCCTGATCGAAGCGGGGCTGCCCTACCTGCGCGAGGTGGAGCGCACGCGACATTGGAGGATCTACGAAGTGCGCCACGCCACCCCACTCGCGCAGGGGCCCGGGGCGCTCACCGCGGTCGGCCACGACTGGTTTTCGCTGCGCGCCCGCGCGGAGGGGCGCTTCCTGGTACGGGTGCGCTACACCCGCTACTTCACGGTGGCGGCGGGTGCGGCGTGTGTGGGGGAGGCGCAGGGCGGCTGGACCGAGGTGAGCGCCTCGCGGGCGGGCGCCGTGACGGTCGCCGCACGCTTCTCGCTCGGCCGCGCCCTCGGGTTGGCGGGGCGCTCCTGCCGGGCGTGAGGTGTGCGGCCGGTTTTGCCTGACCGCGCCTCCTCGCCGCCTTTTGGTGGTGTGCGGCGCGGCCCGGGCCCTACCGGTCTGGACCCTCAGCCTGTGGGGCGAGGTCGTAGAGGGCGGAGTAGCCCGTGAGGTACACGCGCCGGCCGTCGCTGATCACGGGATCGAAGGCGCCGGTGTCCAGCTGGAAGACCATGTGGCCGGTGGAGATCCCGAGGCCGTAGGTGGTGTGGGTGCCGAGGTCGGAGAAGTACACGACGTTGCCGACGATTGTGGCGGACCCTGAGATCTTGCCGCCGGCGTTGTAGCTCCAGTCGACGTGCCCGGTGCGCGCGTTGATCGCGTAGAAGTTGCCGTCGTAGGAGCCCAGGTAGATCGTGGGGCCGAGGCCGGGCGCGTTGGTGACGGCGGGGGAGGCGTACACGTAGGCGCCGGTTTGGTAGGCCCAGTCGAGCGCGCCGGTGCGGGCGTCGTACGCGTAGATGCGCCCGTCGGTGTTGCCGAGGAACACGCGGCCGTACACGACGGCGGCGGTCGAGTAGAAAGTGCCGCTGCCAAACAGTGCGCCTTCGGAGCTCGCCAGCCACAGACGTTGCCCCGTACGCTCGCTGATCGCCTGCACGTGCCCGGAGTAGTCGCCGAAGTACAGCACCCCGTTCACGAGCGTGGGGCTGGCCTTGACTGCGCCGGCGGCGTGGTAGGTCCAAACGGTCTGTCCGGTGCGCGTGTCCAGCGCGTAAACGGTGCCGTCTTCGGAGCCGAAGTACAGCCTGCCGCGGTCGAGCAGCGGCGAGGACTCGCTGCGCGAGGGCAGGTTGCGCGACCAGCGGATCGCGCCGTTGGCCACGTCGAGCGCGACGATCCGCCCATCTTCGGAGCTGGGCGCACGCGCGAGCACCGTTGCATACACCGTGTTGCCCCCCACGGCGGGTGAGGAGGCGGAGAGCGCGCCCAGGCCGCGGCTCCAGAGGATCTGCCCATCCCACTTGTCCACGGCGGTGAGCACGCCGTTGTCGGTGAGCTGGAAGATCCGGTTTTCGGAGAGCACCGGCGGGAACTCGCGCAGCGAGCTGCCGCCCACGGCCCACACTTTCCTGAAGGGCGGGCGCAGGCTGGCGGGAGCGGGGTAGTAGCGGGCGTGGTTCTTGGTGTAGCCGTACAGCGGCCAGGAGAACCGTTCGGGCCCGCGTTTGGGCAGCGTGGGGTTGGCCTGGGGCACGAAGCGGGCGTGCGGGTGGTAGATCGAGCCGGTGCGGTTGCGCGCGTAGACGTAGCCGCCGAGCGCCAGACCAGCGAGTACGAGCAGGGCGGTGAGCGCGATCCAGCGGCGCTTCACGCGGCGAGCTTCGAAGACGGGGAGGCGGCGGTGGCTGTAGTGGTGGCGGCGGTAGCGGGGTCGCCCAGGGCCGGGTAGGACTCGGCGGTGGAGGTCATCTGAGCGTTTGTCGCGGCAACGGCGCGCGCGCCGGCGGTGCTCGCGGTAGATACCCTCACGCGAGACCTGCGGGGCCGCCCACCGGCGCGGGCACCCCGACCGGCGGCAGCCGCACGCGCGCCGGCCCCGCTCGCCCGAGGGCGCTGCGCGGCGTGGGCGAGGAGTCGCGCGATCGCCACGACCACCAGCCACGTAAGCGCGATCAGCAGCGGTATCAGGGTCATGCCGGCCACGAGCGCGACGGCGTCGTGATTGGCGCCGAGCGACCAATTCCACAGCAGGTAGTCACCCAGGGTGAGCACTCCGACGACGGCCAGGGACCGTATGGGCCGTTGGGGCACGCCTTAAACCCTAGCGGGGTGTCGGGACGGATGGGCTGTGGGCGGTATCATCCGGCCAGCCTGCGGGCGAAGTGTTGTGGTTGCACGGAAGCCTTCCAAGCTTCAAGGGCGGGTTCAATTCCCGTCGCCCGCTTGGAGCCGTCTCGCGCTAGGCTTGGATCCGAAGCCACGGGGAGTGGCGCAGTCTGGTAGCGCACCCGGCTGGGGGCCGGGCGGTCGCAGGTTCAAATCCTGTCTCCCCGATCGCATAAAGTACCTGCAAATAGGCGGTTTTTGGTAGTCGTTCAGTTGTGTGGGTTTGGGGCTGTGGGTTCAGAGCAGGGCGGGTAGCGCGCCGCCGTGTTGGTGGGCGGTGAAGAGTTGAGTGAGGTAGGTGTAGAGGGAGCGGTGTTGTAGTCGGCAGGTGACCGAGGCGGAGAGGGATCGCTCGGTGAAGCGCTCGCCTTCTTCGGATTGGTTTCCGTGGCTGAGCTTGCGGTGGATGACTGGTCCGCGGAGCGCTCTCTCGGCGGCGTTGTTCGTCGGGGTGACGCCGTCGACGGTCACAAACGTCCATAGCGCGGGCCAGATCTTCAGGAGGTTGTTCGCGAAGCGCCGGTGCAACCGGTGGCGCTTTGTTTTCTGGCGGGCGTGCTCGAGCAGTGAGAGGAACTCGTCCTGGATGGGTTTCATCTCCAGGATCAGACGCTCACGGTCTTGGTGCTCGGTGAACGCGTGCCAGGCCTTGAACATTCGGCCGGTCAAGTCAAGGCCAGCCTCCCCGAAGGTCTTCTGCAGGGCCAGTCCTTCGCTATGGAACCGGAAGTCGCGTTGCAGGTGTGACCAGCATGCCTGTCTGTGCTCGGGGTCCAGGTGATCGTAGGCCCACCAGCGATCGGAGGTCACGATCCCGGCGTACGCGGGGCCGAGCAGCTCGATCAGCCGGTCGCGGTGGCGATCGGCGACGATCCGGAAGATCGCTGCTTGCCCGGTCGCGGCAGTCCACATCGAGCGGTTCTCTCCTGCTAGGAACCAGCCTGTCTCATCGACGTTGATCGCCCCAGACGCCAGCACCCCAGCCACAAGCTGCTGATGCGGCTCGGCGAGCAGTCCGCTAGCGCGCCGGCAGATCTCATCGATCGCGCCGGTAGAGATCTTGACCCCGAAGAGCTCTGAAGCGAGCTCGCTCAGATCACGGCGGGAGATCCGGTTACGGGCGGTCAGCGTCACTAGCGCCGCCTGAAGGATCGGCCCGAACGCGGAGTCGCCGAGGACGCCCAGGGTGCCACGGGTCCGCGTTCTGCAGCCCGGGCAGCGCAACCGGTGCGTGCGATGCTCGACGTACTCGACAGTGATCGGGGGCAACTCGGCGACCTGGTGACGCCCGGCGCCCCACCGCGGGACCTTCTCCACCTCGGTGAACTTGTGCCCACAGCCCGAGCACTCGCTCGGGTAGTGATCGACGATCTCGCTCATCTGATCCTCGCCCAACAGCTCGCGTCCCGAACCCCGGTGACCGGGCTGCCCGCCCGCCTTGCGTCGCTCCCCGTCCTTCTTGAGCAGCTCCTTCGTCTTCGCTCTGGCCAACGCGCGACGCTCTTGCCTTGACATCGCGGTGTCCGCTGACGGCGCCACCGAACTGTTCCGCGAGCTCGCCCCGCTCTTGGCCTCCAGCACCCGCACACGCTCCTCCAACCGCTCCTGCGCCGCCATCAGCCTCATCAAGAACTCCACGCACGCCTCACGGCCAGAGTCATAAACCGCCTCAGCCTCAGCACGCCCCACACCCCAAAAGTTCGCCGTCCCCAGCCACGCTCCTGGTTATGGAAACCCACACAACTGAACGACTACGGTTTTTGAGTCAAACGGAGCCAACGAAAAATCGTCTCGCGGTACCAATTCGGTACTATTTTTGGGCTCCTCCGTTGATAGGTCGCTGACGCCCGTGACGGCGGTAACGTCTTTGCCGCATGAGTGCTGCGTCCGCCCAGATCGATCTTCGACGGCTGCGCCTCAGACGGGAGGAGATCCTGCGATGTGCTGCCTGCCATGGTGCGAGCAACGTACGCGTGTTCGGCTCAGTGATTCGCGGCGAGTCGGCTACCACCAGCGATGTCGACCTGCTGGTCGAGATGGAACCGGGCCGCAGCTTGATCGATCTCGTGGGGCTGTGGCAAGACCTGGAGCATCTGCTCGGCACCCATGTCGATGTGCTCAGCGACCGGGGAGTCAGCCCGCATCTCCGTGAGCGCATCCTCGCGGAGGCAGTCGCGCTGTGACGTGGCGGGCTCTACGCGAACGCAGCGTCTACGGTCTCTGCCTCGGCGTCAGAGGGCTGGTAGTGCGCGTACACCTGGGTCGTCTTGGCATCAGCGTGGCCCATCCAGTGCTGGATAGTGCGCAGCGGCACGCCGGCGGCCGCCATGCGGGTGCCGAAGGTGTGGCGCAGCTCATGGAAGGTGATCTCGCGTACATCGGCGCGAGCGATCGCCTTCTTGAAACGGCGGGTCAGCTTGGAGCGGTCGAGTGGGTGGCCGGTCTCGGGGTGGCAGAAGACGAGATCTCCGTCGGTGGCGTAGGCGGAGCGGGCGCGCAACTGCTCGAGCTCCTTGGCGACGCGTTCGGCGAGCGGGACGGAGCGTCCTGAGAACTCGAACTTCGGGTCGCCGAACTCTTTGCGCACGTATGGGGAGACTACGCGAACCCTGCGGGCTGCGAGGTCGATGTCGCGCCAGCGGACGCCGAGCAGCTCGCCTTGCCGTAGACCGGTCATGGCGGCGGTCACGTAGATGGGCGCCTCAATGCTCCCGAAGGCGTCATCGGGATAGCCGACTGCGAGAACCTGCTCCAGTTCGGCCTGGTCGAGGAACTTGATGCGGGTCTCCGTCGTCCTGATCGTGGGCCGCTCGGCGAGTTTCACAGGGTTGGCCTGGCACCACTTGCGCCGCAGGCCCAGCTGGAACACCGAGTGCATCGTGTTGAGGTGATTGCGGATCGTCTTGATCGCGAGTCTCTCGCGCTTCACCACGATGTAGCGCTCGATGTCCTGCGGGGTGATCTTGGCGAGATCCTTGCCCTCGAAAAAAGGCACGATGTGATTGCGCAGGTCGGAAGCGACTGTGAGGCGATGGGACTTCTTGCGCCCGCGCAACTCGAGCGTCTTGCACAGTTCGGCGCCGGCCTCGCTCATCGTGATCCGTCTCGTGGCGGTGGCGATGACCGCTTCGGCCTCGCGCAGCCTTGCGAACTCCTTCTCGGCCTGGGCCTTGGTCAAGCCATCGCTCGCGCCAGGCGTGCGAACGGCGCCGATCTTGCGTTTGACGCGGCGTTCGTCGGGGCCATACCAAGAGCCGATCCATGACTGGCCGACCTGTCGAAGGGAGCCAGTGCCGTAGTTGCGTCGAGGCATGGGCCCAATTATATCAAGTCCCACCCGGTTTTTGCCCGGGTGGTTAGAGGCTTGTAAGCTGACGATTAGCCATACCAGTACCAAATGGTACCAAAGTTTCTTTAGTGAGGCGGCTGAGCGAACTGCCCTGGCTCTTGGTGTTACGGGAGGGCGCTCAGTGGCGCCAGCGGGGTTCGGCTCTTCTTTCAGTGAGCCATTGTGCGATGTCGTCGGGGTCGAAGCGGACGTAGTGGCCGAGGCGGTGGTGGGGAATCGTGCCGGCGCGGGCCTGCGCGAGCACCCAGGTGTGGGGGACGTTCAACATCTCCGCTACCGCCTTGGCGTCGAGCAGCCGTGCGAAAGGCTTTGTCGGCTGGTGTGTGCCCTGTTCGACGGCGCTCCGGGTGGTGGTGGGATGGGTTGCTCGTCCGAGTCGTGGCAGCTCGATGATGAGGGCGCCACTTGTGTTTGGTGGTGTGGGTTTTGGGTGGGTGTGGCGTCTTGGGATTGTTGCCAGTGCGCTCATTTGCTTGTCCTTTGGGTCGCTCTGAGGTGCTCGATGCGGTCGATCCTGTGCTCTGTCGGGGGGTGGCTGTGGTCGTGCAGCCACGGGAAGGGTTGGGGGAGGTCGTGCTCGAGCGCTTCGGTGTCGAGGAACATCGCCAGTGGCTGTGCCTGCCCGAGCTTCGCGGCGTACGCGTCGGCCTCGTACTCGCGCTCGCGCCAGTACGCCGCCCATGGGAGGCGTGTGGCCCATACTGCGGCCGCGCCGGTCGCGATGAACGCGATCGCGCGCATGAGGCGGTTGCGGAGCTGACGGCGGGGTGGGGTGCAGAGGCGGTTGAGTGCTGTGGTAAGGCGTGCGTCGCTGCTGTTGAGGTGCCCGAGCTCGTGCGCGATCACGGGTGTGAGGTACGCACTCTCAAGGAGGCCGCGGGTGACCATCAGGGTGTCGGCGTACACCGCCGCGTTCGTGGTGGGTTCGTCGAGCACGCACCAGCGGCGGGGTGGGCGCTGTGTGGGGTCGTGTTTGGTCAGCTCCGTGATCGCTTCGTCGTAGATCATCTGCTCGCGCTCTGACGGTGCGCGTGCGCCGCTGCGCTGCTGCCACCACCATCCGCCGAGCGGTAGCAAGAGCGTCGCGAGCGACAGTCCGAGTGGGCCGTATGCGATCAGCAGCACGAGGTCGTGCAGTGGGCTCTTGCTCAGGTGCAAAATCGCGAAGGCAACCCACAGCGCAGGGTAGGTAACGAACGCGCGTGCGCTCGCGCAGAACGCCTGCAGCACGAATGTTCCCGCGTACAGCATCACCCATCCGGGTGACACCTCCTCGGGGGAGATCAGGTATGAGCCCGCTGCGGGGGGTTCCGGGCCAGGGTTCCCCGGGGCTGGGGCGATTGCGAGACGGCTGTGGTTGCTGGCGTTGCCTGGGGTTTGGCCGGTTGGGCGGCGTCCGCCCTCGTTAGGTGCGGCTTTGCCGGGGCGGCGGAAGGTCGCGAAGTTCGACGGCTGCGGTTCACCTGACGGGTGGGGCACGTCGTCGGCGGGGAGTGGCGCGTTCGGGTCCATTGCGGACCTCCTTGCTTGCGTTCAGTTGTGCCCACTACCCCGCGCGCGAGTGTACGTGCCAACCGTCCTGCTGTCGAGTAAAACGCGTCCCCTTCCCGCGATGCAGATGCGTCGCGATGTTCGTCGCCGGCACTTGAAGTGCTCGCGCGATCTCGTTCGGCCTCGAACCTGGATGCTCGGCTAGGTATGCCGCGATCTCATCCTGGCTAACGCGCCGGTTCGCCTGGGGTTTGAGGACCGCTCTCCCGGTCAGCGCGGCGCGCGCGGCAAGCAGTCGCTCGCGCTCTGCCACTAGCTGCCTTTCGCGTTTGTCCAAGCGGCTCAGCTGCTGGTCGATCTCGCGTACCACGCCTCGCGTTCCGCGTCCCGGCGTGCTGTCCCTGCTACTCACCGGCGTTCCCCATTGTGTGTTGAAGTGCTCGTCTCTATGGTAAGCATGTTATCATCATGTTTGGCATATGTCATCGTCACATTATGATACCAAATGGGGTCCTTCTCACCAGCATCTTTCGCCTCCGCGCGAGCGCCACCTGTGGTTGAAAGTTGGCGCGTTCGGGTCCTTTGTACTCCTGCTCGGCGGCGCGATCTTCGGGCCTCGCGCGCTCTGGCTGCTGGCGCTCGCCGTACTGCTGCTCGTCGCTCCGACCGTGTACGCGCGTTGGCTTCGCCCCCGCGCGCCGCGCTCTGAGGGAGAGGAGCTGGTTCCGTGCGAGCATGGGTTGCGGCCTGCCGAGGCGGCGCGTGAGCGTGCGCGGCTGCTCGGCGGCGGCGCGTTCCTGGGGGTCTGTCGCGGGCGTTGGGCGCTTGCTGACCCTGAGCACGCGGTGCTTGTGCTTGGCCCGCCGCGCTCGGGGAAGACGAGCGCTGTCGTGATCCCGTCGTTGCTGTGCGCGCCTGGGGCTGTGGTCAGCACGTCCACCAAGCCCGACGTTTTGCGTGCGACGCTGCGCTCGCGCTCTGAGCTTGGGCAGGCGTGGCTGTTCGATCCCGCTGGGGCGCAGGAGCCCTGGCCTGCGGGGGTGCGGCGACTGTGCTGGTCGCCGGTCGCGGCGGCGGGCACATGGGATGGGGCGCTGTTGACTGCGCGGGCGATGGCCTTCGCTGCCAGCGCCGGTAGGGGCACCGCCAACGAGCAGCATTGGCGCGAGCGCTCCACCGCGCTGCTCGCACCACTGCTTTACGCCGCGTCGCTCACCGAGCGCCCGATCGCCGAGGTGTTGCGCTGGGTTCTACGCCACGAGCTCGACCCTGTGGGCAAAGCGCTCGAGGGCGAGGGCGCCGGTGTGGCGGGCGATGTGCTGTTGGGGATCGTGAAGACCGATGAGCGTGAGCGCTCCTCGATCTTCTCCGCCGCGGCTGGTGTGCTTTCGGCGTACAACGCCGACGCGCCGCGTGCCAGTGCGGCGCACCCGAACTTCGACGCTGAGCGGTTCGTCGCCTCGACCGACACGGTTTACATCACCGCACCGGCGCACCAGCAGGCGCTCGTCGCACCGTTGATCGTCGGCCTGCTGGAGCAGATCCGTCACGCCGTCTATCGCCGCGCCGCGACCTCTGTCGCTGGGGCGCCGGTCTTTTGGTGTCTTGACGAGCTCGCCAACATCGCGCCGATCCACGACCTCCCTTCCCTCGTCTCCGAAGCAGGCGGGCAGCAACTACACGTCCTCGCCTGCCTGCAGGACCTCTCGCAGGCGCGCAGCCGCTGGGGCGCGGCCGCCGACGGGTTCCTCTCCCTCTTTCAGACCAAGCTGATCCTGGGCGGGGTCGCCGACACCCGCACCCTTGAGGCCGTCTCGCTCGTGCTCGGCGAGTACGACCGGCACCAGATCTCGCACACCCTCGGGTGCTCCCGCCCGCACGAGCTGTTCGCGCCGCACACCGACAGTGAGAGTGTCACTTACTCCACTCAGCGCCAGCGCACCCTCTCCCCGGGGGATATTCACCGCCTGCCGCCCGGTCACGCGCTGCTGCTGCACAACTCGCAGTGGGGCCTCACTCGGCTCGCGCCCGCGCATCGCTGCGAGCCGTGGGTCAGCCTTACGGGGTGAGTACCACCACCCACCCCATCCGTCGATTCGAGCAGTCGGCCGGCCCCCGGCCCGGTCCTCGCTGCACACCCTGTCAACCGCCAGTCAGGCAGGTACTGGCTTACGGATTGACAGGGTGTGCGAGGCTACGCGCGGCGGGGGCCGGGGGACTGCGGTCCGCCGCGTTCGGGGCCCCCGGCCAGGCGGAGCCTGGTTGGGGAGCGGCGGACGATCGACCGTGACTTCTGCAGTTCGCTGGGCTGGGTCGCCACGCTTGTCGCGGGCCATGGAGGGCCCGCGCCCAGGCGGCTGTCCGGGCATTGCGGCACGCGGACGATCCCACCAAACACGAGATCGCAGATCACGCGGGGCCCGTTCTCGCCGCAGCGCGGAACATTTCCCGTCGTCGCGAGACTCGAAAGACAGCTGTCTGTAGACCCTCAGACAATGGTCAGAGAAAGTACGGGCGTAGCCTCCGACGCCGACACGCGAGCTCGCTACAAAGCCGAGCGCAAGCAGCTACGGGAAGCTCTCGCCTCGAACCTCATGCGGCTGCGTGGAAAGCGCACTCAGGAAGAGATCGCAACCAAAGCGAATCTGCACCTCACCTCCATCAGTTATCTACTTGCTGCGGAAAAAGTAGGGGTGTTGGGGGGCTCGTTACGTCCGGTCTGATCGCCAGAATGTCTTGTAGATGAGTGGGTTTCTGGTCGAAAGGGGTTGGTATGTTGACGTTGTCTGCGGGGCAGGCGGAGTCGTTGTGGGACGAGGCGTTGCCGGTCGAGGTCAAGGAGTTGCCGGAGGATCTGGCGGCACTGGATTTGCTGCTTTCGGATCCTGGGTTGCTCGGGCCGATCGCGGAGCGCTTTCGGCGGGAGGTGGTCGAGCAAAAGCGGGCGGTGTTGACGGATGGTCGTCCAACGATCGCGATGGAGACGTTCATTCGTTTGATGGTGCTCAAGACGCGCTATCGGTGGGGGTATCGGTCGCTGGTGGCGGAGGTTTCGGACTCGATTCACTTGCGGCGGTTCTGCCGGATCTCTTTGTGCGAGCGGGTGCCGGACGAGTCGACGGTCCGCAAGCTCGCCCGCAGGATCGGGCCCGAGACGGTGTCGGATCTGACGCGCACGCTGATCGTCAGGGCGACGCGCGAGAAGCGTTTTCGTCCTCGTGCGGTGCGGATCGACTCGACCGTCGTCGAGGCGGATGTGAAGTATCCGACCGATGCGGGGTTGGCCTCGCATGGGGTGCGTGCGCTTGCGCGGGAGTCTCGCAAGCTGGCGCAGCGGATCGGCGAGGGCAAGCGGCGGGTGCGGGATCGCTCGAGGGCGATGGGTCGCCGGTTGCGGGGGATCACGCGCACGATCCGGGCTCGCTCAGGGGAAGCGAAGGCACAGGTGCTCAAGCTCACGGCCCAGACAGGCGAGTTGTTGGAGCGCTCGGTGCACGAGGCCAGGCTGCTGGTGAAGGTCGCGCGGTCCAAGGCGCGGGGCCGGGGCGCAAAGGCGAAGCTGAAGGCGGCGACCAAGCTCGAGCAGATCGCGGATCGTTGCGAGAAGGTCGCCTCCCAGATCAAGCAGCGCGTGGCGGGCGAGCCGATCCGCGAACGGATCGTGTCGCTGGCCGACCCGGACGCCAGGCCGATCCGCAAGGGCAAGCTGGGCAAGCCCAACGAGTTCGGGTATGTGACCCAGTTGGCGGAGGTGACCGAGAACACCAAGCGCGGCGCACGAGGGCTGATCCTGCCGGCGTCAACCGCGCCGGGCAACCCGACCGAGAACACACTGCTCCCCGATACCGTCGCCGAGCTCAAACGGCTCGGGATCTCCCCGCGCGAGCTGGCGCTCGACGGCGGGTTCGTGCCCGGCCCGACGAACGACGCACTCGAAAATCTCACACCAGAGCGAGTGTTCATCTCCGGCCGCCAGGAACCAGGCTCCAGACGCACCAACCGGCGGTTGCAGCGCTACCGAACAGGCGAGGAGGGCCGAATCAGCCACCTCAAGCGCCGCTACGGGATGGGACGCAGTCGCCTGAAGGGCACCGAAGGCCAGAAGATCTGGACCGAGTGGGGCATCCTCGCCTATAACGCCGACACGCTCACCATCCGAGCCGCCTGAAACACTGCCAGTCGCTCGACAAGAGCAACCCACTCATTCAAAAACGGCCGCGCCCTCGACCAGCGCGGCCGTTTCTATGCTCCAGAGTTTTTCCGCAGCAAGTATCTAGAGCGCGGGGAGCGAGAGCCCACCACCTCGACGCTGCTGATCCTTGCAGATGCCTACGGCGCCTCGGTCTTGGATGGCATCCCTACTCCAATGGAGCGCAAACCCTCGACCCGGCGGGCATAGCGCGGCCGCGCCGGTCGCGAGCGCTCATTCTCCCTCCTGGCTGCATGTATCCTCGCCGGCCGTGTCACGCGATCTGCAGCTGGTCATCTTCGACTGCGATGGCGTCCTCGTCGACAGCGAGGTCATCTCAAACGAAGTGCTCGCCCGAGCATTGACAGCTGAGGGTCTGCCGACGACGCTGCCGCAAGCGCGACGCGACTTTCAGGGTCTCCTACTCAAAGATATCGTTGCGCGCGCCGAGGCAAAACTCGGACGCGAACTGCCCGACGATTGGCTTGAGCGATACGAGCGCGACCGGGACGAGGCGTTTCACCGAGAGCTCAGGCCCGTCCCCTGTGCAGCCGATGCGGTAAAGCGGCTCAGCGCCGTTGGGGTCGCCGTCTGTGTAGCGTCGCAGGCCAAGCTCGAGAAGACACGACTCTCGCTAGGCCTCACCGGGCTGCGTGATCTCTTCCACGCGCAAGCGCTGTTCTCGTCCTACTCTGTACCGCGAGGCAAGCCGCACCCCGACGTGTTCCTACACGCAGCGGCAGCGATGAACACAAAGCCATCTCGGTCAGTGGTCGTTGAGGACTCCGTTTCAGGCGTCACGGCGGCCGTATCCGCTGGGATGCGAGTCTTCGGCTACGTAGCCGACAGCGACGAGGCGACACTGCGAAGGGCCGGCGCCGAGATAGTGCGATCCTTGGACGAACTCCCGCTGCTGCTCGGACTCGGCTGACGCCGGATGAAGCACCGCGCCTCCTCGTATGAGCGCTTTCTCGCTGAGCCTCCCCAGTGCAGTGTGCGTTCGGAAACTTTCCGCAGTGCAGCAAAAGGGAGGTTCGCACATATGAACGTTATTTCCCGCCCGGACCTGCCTATTGCCTGGTAGGGTCATCGGTGGGGAAGCATCCCGGTTGTGTGCGGCACCCTCGAAGCACCGTTGGTAGGTTACGGACAGCCTGAAGGCAACAGCTCTCCAGCGGAGTCGCTACCCATAATCTTGGTGCTAGCCTGAGCGCAATGGACGATTCAGCGCTGCTCGATCCAAGGGTGCCCGTACTAACTTCGGTGGACCTCCTTGTCGGAGAAGACGGTCCGTGGCAAGCCAATGCCTGTGTCCGGTGGCGACTCGATCAAGGTATGCAAGCTGACGGCTATCGCATGGCAGCGGGGCGACTTGCAGAAAATGCGCCCGTATGGCACGAGCAGGATTTCCTTCTCTACCCGATCGTCTTCCTATATCGGCACTACGTCGAGCTTCGCCTCAAGGAAGTAATCGGGCTTGGTCAAAAGCTTGCGCATGAGCGTGTCGCCGTTCCTGAAATCCACGACCTCCTCACGCTTTGGGCGAAGGCAAAGCCATACATCGAACGTGATCTGGACGCTGGCGACTCTGATCGTACTGATGAAATAGGCCATGTGGAGCGTCTTATAAGAGAATTCGCCGCACTTGACCCCCGCGGAACTGCGTTTCGCTACGCGACGGAGGTCCATGGTGGCCGGCCGCTGCCGGGTGAACGTGTTCGACTCAACCTGTACCAGTTTGCAGACACTATGGACAAGCTTGGATATGCGCTCGACGCAACAACCAACTGGATGCACATGTGTCTCGAAACTGAGCACGAAATGGCGGAGTGGTTCGGCCCGTGAATCCTCGTTGGCAGCTCTCATTCAAAGGCACCACCTTGACGGAAGATGCTCTGGACGAACTCGCCCACGCGGGAATCACGCTTGTCTCCCATCAAGCGCGTCCTCTGGGTGACGGTACCGACCTGCACGCAATGGTGTGGCTCCGCGCGGCCGATGAGGCGGAGGCAATCAGTCTGGTCAAAAACGCCCTAGACCTGTACGGGTCGTTCAGCGATTTCAAGGCGAAGCCCGTGAACTACTCGATGTACCTAGGATTCCTCGAGGCTGAGGCCCCAGAAATGGAAGCTGAGGCACGGAACGTCGCTGCCCAAGATCCCCGCATCTCGTCGGTCCTCGCGTCCGACCCATCCAAAGGTGCCGCCGAGCTTCTTCTCGATATCCCAGCGGATGACGCGGACGACGCCGTCGAGCAAGCAAAGGCGATCTACGCAGACCTCAGAGCCCGTGCCGGCCTGCCGCATGCTGAACCCCTGTATGGATTCCTTGGGCCAACTGGCTACTTTCCGACCACCCCGCTGCCGCTGCGGTCTCCAAGGCATATTGAGCTCGCGCAGCAGGCACGCCAGCTCTTTGACGCAGGTTCATACGACTACGCAGTCGTCGCTGCGCAGACGGCGTGTGAGGTTATGGCCTTTGACGCGATCAACGAACTGCTGACTGCGGGAAGTGGAGCCGTCACGTTGCTGTTCGCGAGCCGTTGGTTTGCGAAGAACAACAAAACACCTTCGCTGAACGAGGATAGGCTGCGCGATCTCTGGAATGCGCTCGCCGAAGACGAGATCCAGAGCACCGAATGGTGGGCCTCGTACAAGGATCATCTCGGTCGTAGGCACGGGATCGTCCACCGCGGCGCGGTGCCCACGGAGGGGGAGGCGGAACAGTCGCTGAAAGCGACCGACGCCTTCCGGACCCACGTCAGTCTGAAGATCCAGGAAGCACTACAACAGAACGGCTCCACCTAACCGCCACGTGACTCAGCCGGCCGGCGGTCACACCGGTTTGACCATCCCGGATGGCAGATAATGTGTGCGCTTGCAGCTCGCGATGTTGACGGTCTCGTAGCCCTTATTCACATAACGGCAGCTTGTCTTCCAGCTCTTTCCTGCCACATCGTCATATTCAACGGTCAACGCAAAATCAAGGGCCACCGGTATACCGTAGGAATCAACTACGAAAGGCTCAAGATCACCCGCTGCGAGCCCTGCGATTCGTGCTCGCACTGCGGGTACACGCTCGGGCTGAACATCTAGAAGTTGAAGCGAACATTCGACATTAAGCGCGGGACCCGACCCGATGTTTTCAACAGGCACCACCAGGCGGCCATCGTCTAAAGCTTGAGGGATCATTTCGCGTTGGCCGTCACTGCCAAGATCCATGGGCATCTTGCCAATGATCGGGATCACAACTGGCCGGTGAGCTTCTTCGACCTCTCTACGGGATAACCCGATCTCTTCTTGTGTCTGGTTGAGTGAGCGACGGGTCAAAAGCAGGCCGATAATGGCAACGACCGCTAGTGTCTCGCTGGTTTAATTTGTTTGCAGTTAGGGTAGGTGGTGGTCATGCCTATTCCTTCTGCAGTCTCAATCGAGTTGACCGATGAGGAGCGCGCGGTGTTGGATGGCTGGACGCGGCGCCGGACGAGCGCTCAGGCGCTGGCGCTGAGGGCACGGATTGTGTTGATGGCGGCTGAGGGCCTGTGGTCCAATGGCGAGATCGCCGAAGCGTTGGAGATCTCGCGCCCGACGGTGACGAAGTGGCGCAACCGGTTCGCGCAGCGTCGGCTCGAGGGCCTTGCGGACGAGCCGCGGCCGGGGAAACCGCGGACGATCACTGATGAGCAGGTCGAGGCAGTTGTGAGCAAGACCTTGGAGAGCGCACCGAAGAACGCGACGCACTGGTCGACCCGCTCGATGGCCAGAGAGATGGGGATGACCCCTGATGCGGTGATGCGGATCTGGCACGCGTTTGGGTTGCAGCCGCACCGTCAGGAGACCTGGAAGCTCTCCAAGGACCCGCTGTTCATCGAGAAGGTCCACGACATCTGCGGCTTGTACCTGAACCCGCCCGAGCGCGCCGTTGTTCTCTGTGTGGACGAGAAGAGCCAAATCCAAGCTCTCGATCGCACCGCGCCGACGTTGCCGATGCTCCCAGGCACGCCGGAGCGTGCGACCCACGACTACGAGCGGCACGGCACCTCCAGCCTCTACGCGGCACTGAACCTCAAGAGCGGGCAGGTGATCGGCTCACTGCACCAACGCCACCGCGCCGTCGAGTTCCTGAAGTTCCTCAAGGCGATCGACCAGAACGTGCCTGCCAACCTCGACGTACATCTCGTGCTCGACAACGCCTCCAGCCACAAGACTCCGAAGGTTCGACGCTGGCTGACTCAGCACCCACGGTTTCACCTGCACTTCACCCCGACCAGCAGCTCCTGGATCAACCTCGTCGAGCGGTGGTTCGGCGAGCTCACCACCAAGCTCCTACGACGCGGCGCGCACCGCTCCGTTCAAGCGCTAAACACAGACATCCGCCAATGGATCGAGACCTGGAACGAAGACCCCCGCCCCTACGTCTGGACCAAGACCGCCGACCAAATCCTCGACGCCATCAGCCGCTACTGCCAACGAATCAACCCGACAGGACACTAGCACGAACGTTACAAGCGCTGCAGGGTCAACTGTGTTCGTGAAGTGCAACCCGAGGAACGTGTCCATGGTATGCGGATGGAAAAAGCGGGGATGAGCAAAGAACATGTGCTACAGATTACGCTGCCACCGGCTCCAAGCGCGGCGAAGGAGAGCTTGGCCAGAATCATCAAGCCGGCATGTAGACGGACTACTCGATCCCTCGGTCGAGGCCATGGTCCTGATCGCGGTCGCGTTGTTCTTGGGATTCGCGCATGACGCGGCCCACCTCGCTCTCTGGCTCCTCGATGCGCTTGTCACGGTCCGTTGGCTCGCGGTCGGCGGCGTGGTCGCGCGGGTCCTCGCGGTTGTGGTCTCGTTCCGGCTGATGATCGATCGTGGGTCTGGTGATGCTCGCTTCTTGGGCGTGGCTCTCGGTCATCGCGTTTGCGAGGCGTTCGATCGCGCCGGTATCCATGCCCTGCTCGCCGAGATCGTCGCGTGAGACGTAGATGTCCGTTCGCTCGCGTGCGCGGGTGAGCGCGACGTATGCTCGCTCGCGGTCTGTCTGCCAGCCGCCGGTGAGGACGAGGGCGCGCTCTGCCGTGAGACCTTGCGCCTTGTATACGTGCTGGGCGTACGCGAGGCGCAGGTCCTGGAACTCCTTGGTGTCCACATTCACCTCGCGCTGCTTTGCTCCGTGGGTTTCGATCGTCAGCTCGCCGTCTTTGGTTGTGTCGAGGATCGTGCCGGTGGTGCCGTTGTGCACTCGCTCCTGGCCCGGCGGGTACATGGGCGCAGTGAAGATCACGCGGTCGCCCGCTGCGACGCCGTAGGGGCGGTCGGGGAGTTGGACGCGGTCGTTGCCGAGCTCTCCGTTGGCTGCTCGGTGCTCTTGGGCGATCGCGTTGATCTTGTCGAGCTCCTTGTTGGAGGCGTCGGTCAGCATCACCGTCCTGCCCTCCGGGGTCTCCATGCGCGCTTTGTTCCAGTCGGCCGCCATCCGTTCTGCCGCCTGCTGTCGGGTGTCGGCGATGTGTAGGCGGTCGCGGGCTTGGTAGGCGGCGAGCGCGCGCTCGGCGTTGCCGTCCCTCACCTGTGCCCACGCGTGGCGCTCCCACTCGTTGCGTGCGCGGTGCACTTCCGTCAGCTCTGCAGAGGGGACCTTCTCTTTGAGCTCGGTGAACATGCCGCCGGCGCCGATCGGGGAGAGCTGCGCGCTGTCGCCGACGAGCACGAGCTTGCTCTCGTGCTCGGCCGTCAACTCTGCGAGGTGTGAGAGGCGCCTGGTGTCGGCCATGCCGGTCTCGTCCATCACCACGACGGTCTTGCTGTCGAGCCGCTCGCTGCCGTGCTCCACTTTGGCGATCAGCCCGTCGGTTGTGAGCGAGCGCTCCAAGTGTGCATCGGCGGCGAGGCGCTCGGCGGTCGCTCCCGCGATCGCCGTGCCCACCACCCGGTAGCCCTCGCTGCGCCATGCCTCCGAGGCCGCGGTGAGGACCACGCCCTTGCCGGTTCCCGCATGGCCGACCAGCACGGTGATGCCGCCTTCGCCGGTGAGCGTCTGGAGCGCGTCTTGCTGCTCGGCGCTCAGCCGCCCGCCGATCTCGTGCTCGGTGTGTTCGCGGGCGCGCTGAAGCGTCTCGGGTGTCACCGGCGTGGCGTGCTCGCGTGCGCGTGTTGTAGCCTGTTCGAGCGTGCGATGCTCGCGTTCGCGCAACTCTCGCGTCGTCCACATCCCTCCCTGTAGTGCCACGAGCTCGCCCGTTCGCGCCAGCTCGCCGACCATGCGTTGTGCGTCGGCGGGGTGGCAGTTGCCCGGGCTGAGCTCGTATGCGCGCGCGTACAGGTCGCGCTCTGGGATCATCGAACGGTCCTTTGTCACGTCTGCGAGGAGCTTCTGCGGGAGGTCTCGCTCTGGCTCTGGCATGCGTTCTTGTTGGGTGTAGAGGCTTTGTGCTTGCTCGTGTGCCAGGTCGTGCTCCTCGCCCACCGCGCGCCATGCCGCGTCGACGTTTGCGCTCTGCGCACGGGTCTTCGTGCCTCGCGTTGCCTGGGTGATCGACCCCAGCTCACCGGCGCGGGGGTCGCGGCCGTAGCGAGTGCGAAACTCCCTCGCCGCCCTGTCGATGTCTGCGGAGCGTGCCGACCAGCGGTCCGTCAGGGACTCCGGGACGCCCTTGATCTCGAAGTACCTGCCGTCCCTGCCCGTTCCGCTGTCGATCCGCAGATCGAGCTGCTGCAGGTTGTACGCAAGCTCCGCGCGATACCAGGCGCCGTTCGCGCGCGCGGCTCTGAACAGCTCGCGGGAATCCACCGCGGCGTACCGGCTGTCACTGCGCTCGGCGCCGAGCACCACCAGGTGGGAGTGCAGCTGCGGGTCCGGCACCCCGCCGGTCTCCTGCTCCTTCGTCAGGCGGCTTGACGTGTGGACGAACTCGGCGGCTACCAGTCGCTCGGCGTGCTGCCATTGGAGCTTTCCGCCCGTGCGGGTGCGCACGAGCTGCACGTCGCGCTCGGTCCTTGCGAGCGCGCCGGCGACGGCCTTGGTGTGGGCGGCCTCGATTCGCGCGCGCTCGTACGGCGAGCCCACGGCCCATAGCGCGGAGACGCTCTTCGGCGCGCTGAACGTCATGTCGATCCCAGTGACCCGTGTGCCGTTGCCGCCGGCCGCGCGCAGCGGTTCGCCGGTCGCGGGGGAGACGCCGCGCATCATGGCCAGGAGGTCCGCGCGGCCGACGCGCTGCTCGGGGGAGAGGCCCAGGGTCGCGAGCATTCTCGGGGAGCCGTGCCAGCGGCTCTGCGGCACCGCGCCGCCGGCGTTGTCCTCGGGGTCCTCGTCGTGGCCTGCGTAGTAGTCGCCGCGGGCCGCCGTCGAGGTCAGGTACCTCGCGAAGCCCTCCGCGTCACCGCCCGCGATCTTGTGTGTCGTCTGCACCCTTTTTCGAGCGTAACCACCTCTTTCGCGGCCGTTGTTGCTTTGGGTGAATGGGGTAACTCAGCGTGGCTGAGCACACTTCACCGAATCACTCTTAACAATTGGCATCCTTGGGTGCGTATAGTCTGCTTCGGCTTGCCGTTGGCTGGGGGTGCTTTGAGGTTGGGCCGCTTCGAGGGGGTTGGGTTCGCGGTTTGCGTGGGTGTCTTCTCGGTGGGTCGCGAGGGGTTGTGGTGTGTGTTGCTCGCGGCGTTTGGGCGGGGGTCTTTGGGGGCTTGGTCGCGTGTCTCTTTATGTCGCGTTCGGCGAGGGTGGGACGGTTGAGTCGGGGGCGCGGGCGCGTTGGTGACTCTCGGGTTCGAGATACGCGAGCAGCGCGAGCTGGGTGGGGGAGCTCGCGCTGCGGCGGCTCTGACGGGCGCGTGGTCTCTTCGATTGGCCTGCCGGTCGCGCCGCGCCCGCCTCGGTGGGCTACAGTGTCGAGCTCTGGGGTGTGGACTCTGCAGTTGTGGCGCTTGCCGCAGAGCTAACTGCAGAGCCGGCGAACGGGCTCGGGCGAAGGAAGCTCACGCCGTCCTCGGGCGCTCGTCAAAGCCAGCGGCGGACTCCTCCAGAACGGCTTCCCAGTCCGCAGTTCGAGGCTCTACGCCCCAGTCGCTGATTAGATTCCGTAAGACGAGCTCCAGCGACGCACGGCCGGTGGCTATATGCACGCGGCCCACCGGTGCCCCATTGGCAAAGAAGCTGTTGACATGGACGTGGGCTCTCGGGTAGGCATAGTCTTCGAGGGGCGGCTCGCGGCGATAGTCCCAGCGAATCAACCAGGAGTCACGCGATGCGTCTGCCTGGAGACGGTAGGTAGAGAACTCCGTTCTGCAGCGCCCATCCTCGACCACGACGACCAGACGTACGAATAGGCGCGCCGTCGTACCATCCAGCTCCAGCGGAACCCTGGCTTCCTGGACGACTCTCGTCAGCTCAAACGCATCCGCGTCGTGGCCGAGGATCGGCCTCACGGACAGGCGCGAGTCGCTGACCGTCCTGTTCAGGGCCCCGTTCAACCGATCGGCGAGGCCCTGCGCGACTCTACGTGGCAGCTTTGTTCCCGTTCTGGCCGATACGCAGCAGACCGACCATCTCGTCGACCGCCACATCCGTATCGTCGAGCTCTCCCGCCGTGTACGCCCGGATGAACTCCGCAACCGACATACCCACGGCGCCCTGAACTTCGCGCTCGAGATACGCGGCTTCCTCCTCGGGGGTGAGGTCGATCACGGGCGTACCGGCAGGTGTATAGGTGACGATCATGATCTACACAAGCAAGTGAGCGTATATCCGAGTTTACCACCGGCTATCGGGTAGCGCCAACCGAGCCCCGGTCGGTGTCAGGTGGCCTCCCCGATTGCCGCGAGGATTTCGTCGCGTGCGTGGTGCGCGTTCTCGGCCAGCTCGCTGCGCAGCCGCTCTCCTTGCACGCCGGCGACGGTCTTGGCGGTGTAGGTGCGCGGCGCCCACGTGGTGACCTCGCAGTCGAGCAGCTTCTCGATGTCGTGGATCGGCTGCCATCTCGGGTCGCGGAAATCTCCCTCGATCTCCTTGCCGCGTGCAACGGCGGGCTCCTCTGCGGGATCGTCGCCGATTACGACGATCTGACCGGCGTGGTTGCTGGGGTCGTTTGGGCGCTCGTGGGTCGCCCGGTGCTCGAAGTGGATCAGTGCGTACGTCGGGGTTCCGCGGCGGTCGATCGTGTCCGGGCAGTGCTCGATCAGCTTGAACTCGCGGCCTTCCGGGAACTGGCTGCGCTGCACGGCTGCGGCGACCATCTCGATCGCGTTCGTGATCGAGGTCCCGGGGTTGTCCTCGAGCGCGCCGGCGATCACTGTCGGCAGCTGTCCGGGTTGCTCGTACACGCGCACGTGGCACACCCCGTCGAATCCGTTTTTGCCTTGGTATCTCAGCAGCAGCTCGCGTGTCTTATCCATGTCGCTGGCTCCGTTTCGGTCGTATCGACGGCTTCCCCTTCTGCACTGCTCCGACGGGGGAGGCGCAACGGGACAGCTTGTGGTCGACATCTCGGGGGGCCGGTTCGGAGGCTGCGCCCGGGCGAGCGTTCCATCCCCGTCGCCTCCTACCCTCGCGTGTGTGGGGAGTCATCTCTCCCCCCCCGAGGAGCGTTGTGTCATGTCTGAGCGTGGGATTGGATCTGTTGAGCGTGGGATCAATCGTGTCGTGTTGGTCGGGCGTTTGGTTTGCGACCCCGAGCTGCGCGAGCCGCCGGAGGGTGGCCCTGTCTGTTTGCTGCGGGTGGCGTGTGCGGCGGGGCGGCGGCCGGGTGGGTCGCGGGGCCCGCTCGTCGCGCTCGATGTGCTGGTGCTTGGTGTGGAGGCGCGGCGCTGTGGGCGCTACCTCTGCGAGGGTCGTGCTGTTGCGATTCAGGGGCGTCTCGAGTCCGCGCGGTGGGAGGCGGGGGTGGCCGCGAGCGGGAGGCTGCCTGTGTGGTCGGGGAGCGGGTGCAGTTCCTTGGGGCTCCGCCGCCTGGCGCCGGGGTACAGGACCGCTCGGTTGAGTTCGGCATCTTGGTGGCGGGTGAGGAGGCGAGCCGCGGTACACGCCGGTCGGAGTGGCTGCACGGCGCCGTTGTGGGTGTGCCGGTCGCGGTTGGCTTCAGCGAGGAGACGTGGGATGTCGGCGAGGTCTCCGAGGGCGCACTTGGGTGTGAGCTGCAGCTTGTGCCACCGGCGCCAGATGTGCGGGTGAGGCCGGGTCAAGTTTGATTGGCGCTACGCGAGGGTGCCGGTACGCGACAGAGGGCTCTGTGTGGCGCGGCTGGAAAGCCGCGTTGGCGCCGTGAGCGTTTGGGGTTGAGATGCGCCAGCAGCGCGCGCAGGGGAGGGAAAGCGCGCGCTGCGGCGGTCTTCGACGGGCGTCACGACGGTCTCGCCGTTCGGCGCGCCCGGTCATGCTGGGCGCTATCGCTGAGTCGAGCGTTGCTGCTCAGATGCTTGGCCTGTGGTTTGGCCCGAGGAGGTCGAGCACGTCCTGGGCGCTGGTGATGGGGTGGGCGCCGTCGCGTAGGAGCGCGAGGGTGCCCTGTGCTGCGTGGTCGGTGATGCGGCCGGGGACGACCGCCACGTCGTTGCCGAGGTCGGCGGCTACCTGGGCGGTGAGCAGGGCGCTCGAGCGTTCGCCTGCCTCGACGATCACCGTGGTGTCTGCGAGGGCGGCGATTATGCGTTGGCTTGCGATGAAGCACCACCGCGGGGTGGCTTGAAGCCTGGTGGGAACTCGGAAGCGATCGCGCCGCGTGTCTGGATGTGGTTGTGGTGGTGCAGGTGCTCGAGTTGGCGGGGGTGCGGGATCTCCGGTGCGCTGCCGGTCACGGCGATCGTCTGTCCGCCGGCGTGCAGCGCGCCGTGGTGGGCGATCGCGTCGAGGCCCTGGTGCGGTCCGCTGATGATCGTGATCCCGGCGGTGGCGAGGTCGCGGGCGAGCGCCCACGTTGCCTGGTGGCCGTAGTGTGTGGTGGCGGTCGCCGACGAGCGCCACCGTGGGTTGGGCGAGGAGTTGGGTGAGGCGGCCTTTGTCGCAGGTGGTGTGCAGCACGGCGGGTGCGCTGTCGAGCTGTGCGAGGGCTTGGGGGTACGCGCGGTCGTGGCGGCATGTTTCGTGCGACGCGTTGTCGGGGGACGGCGCGGTTTTGTGGTGCAGCTTGTTCGGGTTGGCCCCCCTGGCGGCGTGGCGGAGCTGCTCGTCGTCTTTGAGTGCGTGCAGGCCGAGCAGCGTTTGGCGGGTGAGGGGTGTTGTGCGCTCGATCGCGGGGGCGAGCGCCGCGAGCAGGGTGGAGCGTCGGTGGCATTCCGGGCAGGCCATTGGGGGTCCTACCGTCCGTTGGGTCGGGCGAGGAACTGCACGGCCTCGGCGATGATCTCGGTGGCGTGTTGAGGTTCGCCATCGGGGCCGGTTGTGCGTCTGGAGGAGAGGCGTCCGGAAATCGCCGCGCCGTGTCCCTTGCGCAGGTGCTGGTGGGTGGTGCGTGCCTGGTGCCCGAACGCCTTGGCGGTGAAGTAGTCGGGCCACTCCCGCCACTCGCCGGTGAGCTCGTCGCAGGAGCGGCGGTGGCATGCGATTTGCATCTCGCAGATTGTGTGCCCGCTGGGGAGCCTCTGGAGCTGGGGGTCGCGGGTGAGGTTGCCGGTGATCGCTACCTGGTTGAGGTTGACGGTGCCCATCTGGCGCGCTCCTTCCTGGTTGGTTGCCTTGGGCGAGGCTACGCACGGCTTGGGACGGGACGCTCGGCCGGGGGGCTGGGGCGGGGCACTGGGACCTTCCGGTTCCGTGTGTTCTTGCTGTACGAGGCGGGCTTCCTGAGCATCCTGCTCCTTGCTGGGGTCTCGAACGTCGTCGTCGTGCACGAGCGTTGGGGCTAGGGCTTGACATTTGCGTCGCCAGTTGTTACTGTGTCGCCGATAGGGCTGGTTCGCCCGCTGTTTGGGGGGCTGGCGTACATAGGGTCTGGTTGGGGTCATACCGCCTTGTGGTTGACGTCACGAAGCGCTCGCAGGGTCTGCAGTAATGGGAGAGGGTCTGGATCAGAGCGATGAGGGAGTTGTTTCAGCGTGGTTTCTAGAGGGAGATTCATGATGGGGATGTGCGCGTCGGCCCGGAGGGCTGATGCTAGATGCGCCAGCTTGGCGCTGTCGCATCTCTCTCTCTCTCTCTCTCTCTTCGGCTAGCGATCTAACCGAAGGGCCTCCTCGTCGGGCGCGTTCGCGCCGCTTTTGCTTCGTCCTCGCGGGGGGTGGGCTCCCGGTGTCTTTGATCGGGGTCGCACCTGCACCTTCGCGTGTCGGTGGTGGTCGCTGATGGCGGCGTCGGCGCGGGGTGGTGCTGAGACGGTGGCGCGTTTGCGCGTGAGTGGGCGTGGGTTGCCCGTTGAGCGGCGTGGGCGTTGGGCGAAGCGGCTGGCGTTGCCGCGGGATACCCCGCGGGTGCAGGTGGAGGAGATCCAGCGTTCGCGGTTGTTGGCGGCGGCGGCGGTGGTGATCGATGAGGTTGGCTATGAGCAGAACCTCGGTGGCGCGGATCACTGCGCGGGCGAAGGTGTCGCGGCGGACGTTCTATGACCTGTTCGCCAACCGCGAGGAGTGTCTGGTTGCGCTGCTCGACGAGGCGGCCGGGCGGGTTGAGCGGGAGCTCGCGGCAGCGGGCCTTGAGGGTCTTGCGTGGCGTGAGCGGGTCCGCGGCGGGCTGTGGGTCATCCTTTCTTTCCTGGAGCGCGAGCCGGTGCTGGCACGGATCTGCGTGGCGCATGCGCTACACGGCGGCGCGGAGACACTCAAGCATCGCGAGCGGGTCCTCGCGCGGTTGGCGGCGATCCTTGATGAGGGCCGCGGGGAGGGCGCGCGCGGGGAGGAGTGCACTTTGGTGACCGCGGAAGGCTTGGTGGGTGGGGCTTTTGGTGTGGTGTATGCGCGGTTGCGTAGCGGTGACCCTGGGTCGCTGACGGGGCTTTTGGATGAGCTGATGGGGATGATCGCGCTGCAGTACCTGGGGGCGCGCGCGGCGCGTGGCGAACAGCGGCGCCCGGCGCCCGTGCTGTCGCCGCGCGATGCACCGGAGGCTGGCTGGGGTGTGAGCGCGCACGCGGAGCCCGACCCGCTGGATGAGGTGAACATGCGTCTCACCTATCGCACCGCGCGGGTGTTGGAGTGCATCGCCGAGCTGCCGGGCGCCAGTAACCGCGTGGTCGCCGAGCACGCCGGGATCATTGACCCGGGTCAGATCTCGAAGCTTTTGCGGCGCCTGGAGGGCCTCGGGTTGCTCGAGAACCACGGTCTGGGGCACGCCCAGGGCGAGCCCAACGAGTGGAAGCTCACGCCGCTCGGCCGTCAGATCGCACAGCGCCTGAGCGTCCTCACCCTCGATCGGATGGAGGCCGCGTGATGGGCCACGCCCACGTCACCACCTTCCCGCGCCCCGTCGCAACACACCAACGGGGCATCGGCAACCATCCAGCCCCTTCATTCCACAAACAGGCCGGCCGCCGCATGGCCAGCTGGGAGAAAGAGGTAACTGATGTTCCAAGGAATCCGTAAGCATTTGAGTCCCACGACGGTCATGGCGTTCATGGCCCTGGTCTTCGCGATGACCGGCGGCGCGTTCGCCGCCAGCAGTAGCAGCGGTGGCGGCGACACGGGCGCAAAGGCGTTGGCCTCCGTGACGCGCGGAACACCGGTCGCCACTGCTGCCAAGAGCAAGGCTAAGCCGAAGGCCAAGACGGGCCCGAGGGGTCCGGCTGGCCCGGCGGGCAAGAACGGCGCGCCTGGCGCTGCCGGGCCGGCGGGAGCCACAGGCCCGGCTGGCGCGACGGGCCCGGCGGGTCCGGCGGGTCCGCAGGGTGTTGTGGGTCCGACCGGTCCGCAGGGGCCTGAAGGCAAAGAAGGTGAAAAAGGCCAGAACGGCCAGACTGGGTTCACGGAAATGTTGCCAAAGGGTAAGACCGAGATGGGAACGTGGTCTCTCACCGTTCCGACTGCTAATCCGAAAACTAAAGCTCCGTACACGCTGTCTGCGATCTCGTTTGTGATTCCGCTGGAATCGCCGCCGACGACGCATGTCTTGAAGCCGGGAGAAGAAGAAACGGCCGAATGCCCGGGAACCGTGGAAGAACCAAAGGCCGAAGAAGGCCAGATGTGCATCTATACGAGAGCGGAAGCAAATGCTCCTGGCAGTCTAAACCCGCAGTCGCACAAGTTCGGTGTTCTGCTCGCCTCGCCTGGCGAAGGCGAAACGGGAGGCGTCGCCTACGGTAGTTGGGCGGTGACCGCAGAATAGGCCACTCCGTCTGACCATCCGGCATGCCCCGTCCCCGGTTCGCCCGTCCAGGCGAGCCGGGGCAGGACCTACTTGGACGCTCTCCGGCTGGGCAGCGGCGGAGCGCGTCATGTCTAGCAACCCCCGGCGAGGGGTTGACCAGCACCATTCTTATGAGAAAGGCACGAAAGTGAAACCCATAGAGCGCAGCGCGAAGCCCGCCTCCACGCCGAAGACCGGTTTCTTCGCGATGCTCCGTGCCTCCCTTCCCAGCGAAGGGGTTGATGGGTCTTCACGAAGCCCGCGCGGGCGTCGGCTTCTCCCGGTTGTGCTTGCCGTGTTGGCGGCTGCTGGTGTGTTCGCTGTTGTTGTTTCGCTGGCGTTTGCGTCCAATCCTCCGGTGATCGACCAGTCACTGACACACGAGGAAGTGTTCGCGACCAGAGCCTATCTCGAAGTAGAAATGAGAGAATCAACGGGAGCGAAATGGCAGGCTGAATACATCACTGTGCAAAGCCTCGAAGAAGCGGAAGAAAAAAAAGAACCAGCGAAATGGACGATCTCGGCGAGCGGGACCGCGCAGCAGGATCAGTCTAACGAAGATATTCATCTAGGGACGGATCCGCCTCTGCCGGGCATGCTTCATCATCTTGCTCCCAGTACCACATATGACGCGCGGTTTCAGGCGGAAGGCCCAGGCAAAGAAGTCGCCGTGCCGAGGACCTTCACCTTCAAAACTACCGCTATCACGAAACCCGAAATCGCAAAAGAAAGCTTATCTGGCGACCCCGTTTTTAGGGTTCGTGCCACCAGTCCAACGTCTGCTGTTGCGCAGGCGCAGATCGAGAGCAATGGTGCTAAAACCAGTTATGTGTTTGAATATGCGCCCGCGGAATCGAATGGGCAGGCGCCCGCGGAAGGGAGTGCGGCGTGGCTTCCCATCGAACCCCCTGGTACTCTGACCGTGGCGCAGGATTTCGCGACGCCTGAAGCGAAGGTCGCTGGTCTGACGCCTGAAACTAAGTATTTCGCGCGTGTCAAAGCGACCAATATTGAAGGCACTCTAACTCAGCGCGATACACCGGCGGGTGGCGATGGCTCATTCACAACCCCCACCAACAAACCGGTCGTCATCGAACCGACGGTTCGTAATGTGACGAGTACTTCCGCTCATCTGAAAGGAGCTGTGGCGCCGACTGGTTTGGAAACTGAATGGCGTTTTGAGTACACGACGGAACCCCAGAATGAGGCGTCGTGGAAAGACGTTGCGGGCGCCGGAGGAAAGATATCTCAGGCACAGGCGGAAGGCCTCGGTGAGGTTGAAGTTCAGGGTTCGCTTACGGGTTTGGATCCTTCGACTGTCTACTATGTACGTTTGTTCGCGAGTAGCGCGGCGGGTGAAGGCCATAATTACTATGAAGAACCGATCGCGATGGAGAGGCGTGGGTTTGCGAGCTTGAGGACGTTTGGTCCGCCGAGTGTTTCGACGTTTGCGGTGCATGGGTTACATGGGGAAGCGTTGCGGGTGATGGGTGGGGTGAACCCAGACAGTGTTCCTACCTCTGGGGAACAGACGATCACGGTCGCGGGTGCCACGGGCGGCACGTTCGAATTGTCATTCGAGGGTAAGACGACCGGGCCGATCGCGTTCAACGCGCCGGCGGGAGGGCCGGTAACCGCATCGGGCGGCGGCGTCTGGAGCGCGTTGGAAGCCATTGCCGGCCAGGTCGAAGTTACGGGCCCTGCTGGCGGCCCTTATACTATTTATTTCTCGGGGAAATATGGGGAAGTCTCTCAGCCGGCTTTGGGTGCAGATTCTTCGGATCTGACGGGTCCAGGTTCTCCCACGGTTAAGATTGTGAGAGACGTCGTAGGTGGCGAAGGATATGATACCCACTACCATTTCGAATACGTCGCGCAGAAGCAGTTCGAAGCCGGGGGCGGTGAGGGTGGTTTTGCGAGGGCGGGTAGTACGTCGGGGGTGGATCTCGGTACGGGTGATAACGTGAAGTATGTTGGTGCGGATCTACCGGTGTTGACGGCGGGCGAAACGTATCGTTTCCGGGCTGTCGCGAGCAATACCTCGCCGCACGAACCCGTCATCTACGGTGAAGAACAGTCGTTGATGGTGCCCGCGACGCAGGTGGCGGTCTCTGAAGGGTCGTGTCCGAATGAGGTGTTGCGTACTGGTCCTTCGGCGTTGTTGCCGGATTGTCGTGCGTTTGAGCAGCTCACGCCGGTTGATAAGGAAGGCGCCAAGGAAATCTTCAACTATGGCGGGAGCTTCGGCAACGAAGGTGCTTTGCCCGGTGAAAGCGGGGATAGCTTTGTGTATGCGTCACCGGTCGTGAAGTGGGGTAGCGGTCCGAGCGCTGGTCAGAGCCCGTATTTCTTTTCGCGGACGAGTGGTGGCTGGCGCGTGACTGCTGGTACGGCGCAGCCCGAAGCGGGGATCTTTGGTTCTCGTCCGCAGGTGTTTGGCCCTGGTCTTGCCGAGGTCGGGTTCGCGGCCTTTTGGGTCACGTCGCCTTCGAGTGCCTCTTCGCATACGGAATTCGAGGCCGGTCCCGCTGGTGGCCCGTATGTGACGGTCGCGTCGGTGCCGAGTGCGCAGGCCGAACCGGGGTGGGTCGCGTCATCCGGGGATTTCTCCAAGCTCGTGTTACAGGTCGCGGATCACACGCTGCTGGGCCATTCGACGCATACCGGTGAAGGCGACGACCTCTACGAATACTCCAATGGCGCGCTGCGCCAGGCGAACGTCACCGGCCCCGGGTCCGGCGTGACGATCGGCTCCTGCGGCGCGACGATCGCAGACCCCTCCGGCAGTGTACAACCGACCGCTTTTGACAACAGGGCCGATGGTGCTCACGCGGTGTCTGTCGATGGGTCGCGTGTCTTCTTCGAAGCGGTCCCGACGGGGGAGGGCTGCTCGGAAGCGAAGCACCTGTACGTGCGTGTAAACGGCGGCGAGGACGACGCGGAAACGATCGACCTCGGCGCCTACACCTTCCTCGCGGCGAACCCCGAAGGCTCAAGGGTGCTGCTCGTGAAGCCGACCGGTGAAAACCCAGGCCTGTATCTCTATAAGGCTGGTTCGCCGCCGGAATTCCTTCCCTCCAGCGAAGCCGCAACCCAAACCGGACAAAATGTTGGTACCAATTTGACGGTTTCTGAAGACCTCAGCACCGTCTATATCCGCACGGAAGCGGAAGGTCTTTATCGCTATGACGTTGCCGCGAAGAAGCTTTTGTTCGTGACGCGCTTAGAAATTGGTGGTAATGGTCGTTCGTTTCATCAGTCCAGTCCAGATGGTCGCTATTACTATTTTGTCGCGGAAACGGTTGCGGGTCTACCGGGTGGCGGGGAGGAACTGGAACAGCCTCACGCCGCTATACATGGGCACACTTCGCAGGTGTATCGTTATGACAGCGCTGAAGCGGTCGTGCAGTGCATGTCGTGTGCGTCGTCGTTTGATCCCGAACCGAGGCTGAGTGCTCTGTTCACCGAAGGGGGTGTGACTACGGCGTCCGCTGATGGTGACTATGTGTTCTTTGATACGCCTGCTGCGTTGGTTCCTTCGGATGTCGATGGTGAAGTAGCCCCGGAAGGCTCGAAGCTTAGGGGTGGGGAACATGGCTCGTCGGCTTATTCGTTGTCGAGTGATGTGTATGAGTGGCGGCGTGATGGTGTCGATGGTTGTGCGCAGGTGCAGGGTTGTCTGGCGTTGATCACGTCTGGGCATGGTGGATTCTTGAACGAGCTGTTGGGTACGACGAGTACTGGTGGTGATGTATTCTTCGCGACGAAAGAATCGCTGCTGACCTCCGATGACGACACCGCGGAGGATATTTATGATGCGCGGATCGGCGGTGGGTTCGCAGAACCCCCACGGCCGGTTGAATGCAAAGGCGATTCCTGCTCGACGCCGTTCGTGCCGCCGAGTGAAGTGACACCGTCGAGCGCCTCGTTCCAGGGCGCCGGCAACCTCGTACCCGAAGTCACATCCACGTCTACCGCGAAGGAGGCGGCGAAGAAGCACAAGAAGAGGAAGAAGTCGAAGAAGAAGCTGGTGGGGCGGAGAAAGAGCGCTAAGAAGTCGAACCGGAGGGGTAAGTGAACATGCGTATCGTACGGAGTTTTCCCCTGTCCCTAGTGGTTGCGGGCGTGATGGTCTTGGTGGTGGCTGGGTCCGCGGTCGCGAAGCCCAGCGCCCACGCGTTTGAAATCACCCCGGGTAGTTTTCACGTGACGACGTCCTCCGCGCAGGCCGCCGCGCATGCCGATTTGACGGTCTCGTTCGACTTCGCTCACGAATCGAGTGTTGGTGCGCCTAACGGTGCGACGTTCAACGATGGCCGCACGACGACTGTGGAACTGCCGGCGGGGTTCATCGGTAACAACACCGCGGTCCCGACATGTACGTTCGCGCAGCTCGTCGGCGATAACGCGGACGCTAGCGCTGGGAATCCCGAATGTTCCCCGGCGAGTCAGGTCGGTACAATCAGTTTCGATACGCATACCACGAGCGTGCAGACCGAAGAAGTCTTGCTGCCGTTGTATAACATGGAAGTCACGAGCTTCGGTGTGGCGGCGCAGCTCGGGTTCAACTACGAGGGCGCGGTCGTGCAGTCCCTAACCGTGGGTGTCCGTCCGGGTGATTCGGGTTTGACGATCACGAGCGCGAACATCGAAGAGAAAGGCGAATTCCGCAACGTCACCGTCACGACCTGGGGCCTACCCGCAGCACACATCCACGACCCCCAACGCGGCCTGGAATGCTATTCGAGCCACAGCCCCCCCTGCGAAGGCGGTGAAGAGAGCGCGAATATCCCGATCAAGCCGTTCCTGTCGAACCCCACCAGCTGCGAACCGCACATCGCGCGGATGGAAGCGGACTCCTGGGAGCACCCCAACGAATGGTCCCACGCAGAAACCGAAGCCACACCAAGCACCGAATGCGAACGCGTCCCGTTCGACCCCTCCGTCGAAGTCGCGCCCACCACCCGCTCCGCGGAATCCTCGAGCGGCCTGAACGTCTCCCTCGTCGTGCCACAGACCTGGGAAAACCCCTCGGGTATCGCAACGTCGAACGTGAAGGACACCACCCTCGCGCTGCCCGTCGGATACACCGCCAACCCCTCGTTGGCTTCCGGGTTAGGGACATGCACCCCGCAGCAGTTCGCCTCGGAAACGTCGTCCTCGCCCCCTGGTGCGGGTTGCCCGGCGGAATCGAAAATTGGTGTCGTCAACGTCGAAACACCTGTCCTCTCGGAAAAGCTCACGGGGAACATCTATATCGCGACGCCGTTCGATAACAAGTTCGACTCGCTGCTGGGCCTGTATATCGTTGTGAAGGATCCGGCGCGGGGGATCATCGTCAAACTCCAAGGCCACATCGAACCCAACGAAACGACCGGGCAGCTCGTCACGACGTTCGATGAAAACCCGCAGGTCCCGTTCAGCAAGTTCACGCTCGAACTCGACCAAGACCAAACCTCGCCCCTCGTCAGTCCCCCCGCGTGTGGGAGCTATACCGCGCAGGGACAGCTCACGCCGTGGTCTGAGCCGCTGAGCCCACAGCTCGTGGATAGCCAGCCGTTCGCGATCGAAAACGGCATCGCTGGCGGCGCCTGCCCATCGGGTGGCATCCCGCCGTTCAAACCCGGTCTCGTCGCGGGGACCGTGAACAACAGCGCGGGGGCCTACAGTCCGATGGAGATCCATATCACCCGCCACGACGGCGAACAGGAGATCACCGGGTTCGCGACCCAACTACCCGCCGGGCTGACCGCGAATCTCACAGGTGTCCCGTTCTGCTCCGAAGCGGACATCCAAGCGGCGAAGGGACGCACGGGGCCGCACGGGGGCGAAGAAGAGGAAGAGGATCCCTCGTGCCCCGCCGCCAGCGAAATCGGACACACCCTCGTCGGCGCGGGCGTCGGCAGCGTCCTCGCGTACACCCCCGGCAAGGTCTACCTCGCCGGCCCCTTCGAAGGCGCCCCATTCTCCATCGCCGCGATCACCTCAGCCAAGGTCGGCCCATTCGATCTCGGGACCGTCGTCGTGCATCTCCCGCTGTTGATCAACCCGCTGACCGCGGCGGTGAGTATCCCCTCGGGGGCGGCTAATCAGATCCCGCACATCATCAAAGGGATCATCATCCACGTCCGTGACATCCGCGTCTACGTCGAACAACCACGGTTCATGATCAACCCCACCAACTGCGACCCCCAAACCTTCTCCGCAACCGTCATCGGCGGCGGCGCAGACCCAACCAACCCCGCGGACAACACGCCCGCCACCACAAACGACTCCTTCCAGCTCGCGAACTGCCAGAACCTCCAGTTCAAACCCAAATTCACGGTCTCCACCAGCGGGATAACGAGCAGAGCCAACGGCGCGTCGCTGGTCGCAAAGCTCGTCTACCCCACAACCGCACAAGGCACCCAAGCAGACATCAAAGAGGTCAAGGTCGACCTCCCCAAACAACTCCCCTCCCGGCTGCCGACGCTGCAGAAAGCGTGCACCGCCGCCCAGTTCGAAGCGAACCCCGCGGGGTGCCCCCCGGCATCGATCATCGGGCACGCCAAAGCGATCACGCCGATCCTCCCCGTCCCCCTCGAAGGTCCCGCATACTTCGTCTCCCACGGCGGCGAAGGGTGGCCGAGCCTGGTCGTCGTGCTCCAGGGCTACGGCGTCACGATCGACCTCGTCGGCACCACGTTCATCAGCAAAGCCGGCGTCACCAGCACCACGTTCAAGACGGTCCCCGACCAGCCTGTCACGAGCTTTGAACTGACGCTCCCCGAGGGCCCCTACAGCGCGCTGACGGCGCTCGGGAACCTCTGCTCGGCCACAACAACGGTCACGGTCAAGAAGAAGGTCACGGTCAAGGTCCACGGCCGCAAGAAGACGATCACTCGCGGGGTCAAGCAGACCGAGCCGGCGACGCTTGCGATGCCGACCGAATTCGTCGCGCAGAACGGCGCCGAAATCCATCAGGACACGCCGATCACGGTGACTGGCTGTCCGGAGGCGGCGCACCCGAAGAAGGCCGGGAAGAGGCGCAGCAAGAAAGCAGGGAAGAAGAAGTAAAGGCGTCATCGGCGTCTCGGGTTTGCCTCTCTTGGGTTTGAGCTACGCGAGCAGCGCGCGCAGGGGAGGGAAAGCGCGCGCTGCGGCGGTCTTCTACGGGCGCACGACGGTCCCTGGCTCGGCGCACCTGGTCACGTTGCGCTCCGTCGCATGGTTGAGTGCAGCTGCTCGGGTTCGATACCGGAGGCGCACGCACGTCGCGGGCGCTGGTGATGGGGCCCGGGCAGCCCGCTCGCGCTGCGCGGCCCGGCGAACGGGACGAACGCGGCCGATGAGGCCGAGCTGACCGCGCGTTGGGTGGGCGCCCGTGGGGTGAGGGCCGCGAAGGCGGTCCTCACCAGCCGTTATGGCGTGCGGGAGCGCGTAACCGGGCGGCTGAGGACCACCAGTGGGCAGCCGATCTCGGGCGCTCTGCTCGATGTGTTCCAGACCCCGGCCTATGAGGGTGCGAAGACCGTCCAGCTCGCCGGGGTGCGCACCGGCCCCGCGGGGGCCTGGACCCTGGTCTTGCCACCGGGTGCCTGCTCCAGCACGCTGCGCTTTGCCTATCGCAGCCATGTGGACGACACGATCCCGGTCGCCACCGCGACCCTCACGCTGCGGGTGCACGCCGGGATCGCGCTGCGGGTCGCGCCGCGCGTCGCGAGCGTCGGCCACACGATCGTCTTCAGCGGGGTGTTGCACGGCGGGCCGATCCCGCCGGGTGGCAAGCAGCTGGTGCTGGAGGCTTCCTCGGGTGGGGAATGGGTCGAGTTCGACACGCTGGGTACTGGGGCATGGGGCCGCTTCCGTGCGAGCCATCGCTTCCGGCTGCCCGGCCCGGCGACCTACCGGTTCCGTGTGCTCTCGCCGTACGAGGCCGATTTCCCTTACCTGGGCGGGGTTTCGAACGTCGTGGTGGTACGCGAGCGGTGAGAGGCGTGGGCCGTTGGCTTACGTATGCTCGCTTGGGGCTTGACATTTATAGGTGACTCAGCTACCGTAGCTTGCAGGGCTGGTTCTCCCGCTGTTTGGGGGGGCCGGTGTACATAGGGTCTGGTTGGGGTCATCCCGCTCTGTGGTTGACTTCTAGCGCTGGCAGGGTCTTGTTGGTATGGGAGAGGGGCTGGATCGGAGCGATGAGGGAGTTGTTTGAGCGTGGTTTCTAGAGGGAGATTCATGATGGGGATGTGCGCGTCGGCCAGGCGGGCTGATGCTAGATGCGCCAGCTTGGCGCTGTCGCATCTCTCTCTCTCTCTCTCTCTCTCTTCGTCTAGCGATTTAGTCGAAGGGCCTTCTCGTCGGGCGCGTTCGCGCCATCTTGTCTTCGCCCCCGTGGGGGTAGGGCTCCGGTCGCCTTCAGACGGGGTTTCTGCGTCGTGTGAGCGTGTGTGGGGGTGGGTGTGATGGCCGCGCGTGTTGTGCGTGGCCGGAAGGCGCCGCCGCGCGTGGATGTTGGTGGCGTGGAGGTTGGGCGTTCGGTGTTGGCGTCGCGGCGTCGCGCGACGCAGGAGATGCCGCGTTCACATGTGGTGGCGATCCAGCGTTCGCGGATCCTGGCGGGGGTGGTGCGCACGGTCGACGAACTGGGGTATGCGAATACGTCGGTGGCGGAGATCGTGGCGCGTTCGCGGGTGTCGCGGCGCACGTTCTATGAGATGTTCGCCAACCGCGATGAGTGTGTTCAGGCGGTGCTCGCGGACACGGTCGCACTGGTCCGCCTGGCGCTCGAGCGGGCCGGTGTTGGGCAGCTTGGGTGGCGTGAGCGGGTGCGGCTGGGGTTGTGGACGATCTTGTTGTTCCTCGATCGTGAGCCGGCGCTCGCGCGGGTGTGCGTGGTCGGGGTGCTCGGCGGCGGCTCGGGGGTGTTGGCTGCTCGCGAGGCGGTACTGGCTGAGCTCGCGGGGGTCGTGGATGAGGGGCGTTTTGAGAGCGCTCGCGGGGGTGAGTGCACGCCGGTGACGGCGGAGGGTGTCGTCGGTGCGGCGTACGCGATCGTGTACGCGCGGTTGACGCGCGCTGAGCCGCAGCCGCTGCGGGAGCTGCTGGGAGAGCTGATGGGGATCGTCGTGCTGCCCTACCTGGGGTCCGCGGCGGTACGCCGCGAACGCTCGCGGCCCACACCCAAGGTCCCGGTACTGCCGTCAAGGGAGCTGCCGGAGAGCCAGGCGCCGCACGAGGACCCGCTGCAGGGCGTACGGATGCGCCTCACCTATCGCACCGCGCGGGTACTCGAAGGGGTGCACGAGCACCCCGGGGCGAGCAACCGCGAGGTCGCAGATAGTGCCGGTATTAGCGACCCCGGCCAGATCTCCAAGCTGCTGCGGCGCCTGCAGGGATTGGGCCTGCTCGAGAACGACGGGCTGGGGCACGCCCAGGGCGAGCCCAACAAGTGGACGCTCACGCCGCTGGGGTGCCAGGTCGCGCAGCGCCTCAGCGTCATCACCTGCGACCGGGAGGAGGCCGCATGACACGCCACCCCCGATCGAATTACTACTTCACGACGTCAACCAAGGAGACAAAGGTGAATACCACAGGCCATGACGCGAACGCCGCTTCCACGCCGAAGACTGGCCGCTTCGCGGTGCTCAGTGGCTTGCTCCGTGGCGAAGGGGGTGGTCTGTCAAAAATCAGTTTCGGCCAAGCAGGTCAGGCTCGCTCCCTCGTGGTTCTCTGTGCGCTCGCCGGCCTCCTTGCGCTCTCCACCACCGCCGCCGCCCAAGCCGAACCTCCCAAGCTCATCTCCTACGGACAGTTCAGTACGCACGAGGCGACCGCGGTTGGCGTCGCTATGGAAGGCTCAGGAGACCTGTTCGTGTCGAGTCTCTTTGCGCAAGGGTTTTCTTCCACCTCTTCGACTGTGGTCAAGCTCGATCCTTCGGGCAAGTTGATCTCGCCGCCGTCGCCGTTTGGATCTGCGCACTACTCGGGTGTTGCTGTGAACCCGACGAACGGCGACGTGTACGTGCTCGGCGAAGAAGGAAGCCTGTTCGGGCTCGGGCCCGCTACGATCTTTGTCTACGATCCCAACACGGGCGCGCCCGTGTCGTCGTTTGAAGTTCCGGCGTCACACAATTTCAGCGGCCTCATAACAGACGTACAGATTGCGGCCGACTCGTCCGGCAACGTGTACGTGCCGGTCGTGCCGGAAAACAAGGTGCTGGAGTACAGTCCGAGCGGCACATTGCTGAAGACGTTCATGGGCTCCGGTGCCGGTGCGCTGAAGGAACCGACCGGTGTGGCGATCGACTCCTCTGGCAACCTGTGGGTGGCGGGCAACAACAGGATCGTGGAGCTCGATTCCAGCGGTGCGCCCGTAGAAGTGGACGGTAAGCCCGTGGAAATCGAGAGCGAAGGCGTGGGGTCCGTGGCGCTCGACGGGCATGGGGACGTGTTCGCGGTTGTTGATAACAGCGCAGACTCGTGCGGCGACAAGGGCTCGTCCTGCCTCCATCTCGTCGAGTACAGCTCGGAAGGCAGGCAGCTCGCCGATGTGGGGGCCGGCAATGTCGGCGAGGCTAATGGCGAAGTAGAACGCTTCTACAGCGGTGTCGCGGTGAATCAAGCGAACGGGCGTGTATACGTGGTCGCCGGCCAGCAGGAAACCGTCTGGGTGTTTGGGCCTCCCGTCGTGCCTGTGGTCGACAGGGAGCTCACCGCCGAAGTCGGCGTCTCCGAAGCAAAGCTCGGGGCGCTCGTGAACCCCGGCGGTATCCAGACGGCCTACCGTTTCGAATACGGTCCTACCAATGCCTACGGCAGCTCGACGCCCTTCCCGGAAGGAAGCGTCGGTGAAGGAGTGGAATCGCACGCGGTGTGGGCGTCCGCAAGCGGCCTTGCGGCGGGCACGATATATCACTACCGAGTGGTCGCTACCAACGAACTGGGAACGGTCTACGGCCCCGACCAGACCTTCACCACGCTGACCGCTGAGCAGGCGGCGTGTCCCAACGAACAGGTGCGTGGCGGCTTCGGCGCTAGGTTGCCCGACTGCCGTGCTTACGAGCTGGTAACGCCACCGGTCACGAACTCGTCCCAGTTCGACGCTAGGGTGGACCTTGCGTATTCGAGCACGGTCGCCGCCGATGGCGAAGCGATCACGCTCGTCACAACGGAGCCGCGGCCGGGTGCGCCTACCTCTGGCGAACAATACGTCTCTACGCGTGGCGCGGGCGGTTGGATCGCGGCAGACATCATGCCGATCGAATCCTATGACGGGGTGGGCTGCCCGACGTACCAATACGTGTTCGGGTACTCGGAACAGCTCACCAAGGACGTAATGGTGGCTGGCGGAGGGTCAAGCGCTTCCGTGTATGTAAAAGGAGAAAACCCGGAATCGTGTAACCTCGAAGGCCGTCAGGTCGTGAGTGGCGAACCGGTTGGTTATGAAAATCTGCTGGTGCGCGATAACGCGACCGGCGCCTACCAGCTTGTCAACGTCACGCCACCAGACGTGACGCCGGCCAACGCGCACTTTCAGGCCTCCTCCGCCGACCTCAGCCATGTGATCTTCTCGGAGATCGCGCCCCTAGCTGAAGGCGCGCAATCCGGCGTCGAAAACCTCTACGAATGGGACGCAGGCGCACTCCGGTTGGTGACTTGGCTTCCGGGCGGCACGGCGGTCCCCGGATCGCTTGCGGCAAAATTGGGTAGGCCCGAACACGAAAATGTGGTCTCAAGCGACGGCTCACACGTCCTGTTCACCTACGGTGGCGCCCTTTACGATCGTATCGACGGGCAGCGCACCATCCAGGTCGACGAAAAGCAGGGTGGCTCAGGCTCCAGCGGTGGCGGCTCCTTCAAGGTCGCCACCTCCGACGGTTCGAAGGTCTTCTTCCTCGACGAAAGCAAGCTCACCCTGCACTCAAGTGCGGCCGCTGGCGAACCTGACCTGTACGAGTGCACGCTGCCTGAAGGCGCGAGCAAATGCGAATTGAGCGACCTCACGGTCGCTGCGGAGGGTGAACACGCCGATGTGCTGCGCGTGACGCCGCTCGGTCCCCATGACAGCTCCTATGTTTATTTCGTCGCCGAGGGTGTGCTGGCGTCCAACACGAGGGAATTCACCAATAGCGAAGGCAAGACCGTCGTCGAAGGCGCGGAGGGAGGAAAGGAAAACCTGTATTTGTGGAACGGCGAAAAGATGACGTTCATCGCCAGGGGCGTCGACTACAGGGAATACGGCGGCGAGCAGACCTCGCCCGATGGCAAGTGGCTCTCCTTCGAATCCATAAATAGCCTGACCGGTTATGACAACGTCGGACCGAACGGCGAACCCGCGAGAGAGCTCTTTCTGTTCAACTCCGTCGCGGGACAGTTTGTCTGCGCTTCGTGCAACCCCGCGGGCGAACCTCCGGTGGAGGGAGGCGGTGTGGTGCCGAGGCCGCAAGGCTCCGAAGAAGGCTTTGGGGTAATCCGGGCGCGGCGTCTGCTTACGGACGCTGGTCAGGTGTTCTTCGAAACGAAAGACGCGCTCGTACCCTCCGATACGAACGGTCAGCTAGACGTCTATGAGTACGAGGACGGTCACTCGTACCTGATCTCCAGCGGCACGAGCTCCTTCGAATCGAACCTGGAGGGTACGAGCGAAAGCGGCGATGACGTGTTCTTCAGATCAAACCAGCAGCTCGTGCCACAGGACAACCAGGAAGGAGAGATCGTCATCTACGACGCGCGCGTCGACGGTGGCCTCCCGGCGCCTGCCTCGCCGCCTGCCTGCACAACGGCCGATGCCTGTCGTGCGCCGGTCTTGCCGCAGCCCTCGGTCTACGGGGCGCCGGCGAGCCAGACGTTCTCCGGCGTGGGGAACCTCGCGCCGCCTCCGCTGACGGTAGTCAAGAAGGTTACAAAGAAGACCGTGAAGTGCAAGGAGGGCCTTGTGAAGAACAAGAAGGGTAAGTGCGTCAAAAGACCCAAGAAGAAGAAAACAAAGGCAAAGAGAGCCACCAACGACAAGAGGGGCAAGTAATGAGAATCACCAAGTCCACAAAACTAGCCTCTCTCGGCGTAGCTTGGTTAAGCAACCTCTGGCACTTGCATTCACACTCGTCCTCGCCACCCTCGCCTTCTCAGCCACCCCGGCCCTGGCCGAAACCCACCCCTTCGTGACCAGCTTCGGCTCGTTCACCAACCCGAACGCGATCGCCGTGGAAGAATCGACGGGTGACGTATACGTCGCGGACATCGGCACGGATGCGGTGTCGCGGTTCGATGCGAACGGCACCCTGGTTAACTTCAACTTCCCCGGGGGCTCCAAGGAAGCACCCGGGAACACACTCAAGGGAGCTGACACGCCCGCCGAATCGTTCTCGTTTCCCTCGGTGTCCGGTAGTCCCGCGGCGATCGCGGTCGATAACGCTTGCGTAGATCACACCCCCGTGCTCACCGGCAAGGCGTGTGAAGAATTCGACCCCTCCGCCGGCGATCTGTATGTGATGGACGGGGGTCACGGCGTGATCGACAAGTTCAGTCCCGAAGGCAGGTACCTGAACCAGATCGGCGGCTTCACGCCATCCACCGGCTCCGCCATAGGCGAACTGTTGGGGCTGGGCGTCGACGGGAGCGGCATCGTACACGTCGACCTGAGCACACGAACCAGCGGGGAACTGCTGATCGACGAATTCGACGACGCGGCCGTGAATCGTCTCGTCGCTCACCAGGAATGGGAACGCCAGAACGAACCTGGTGAGATAGGTCTCGGCGGCGCACTCCAGGCCCACGGCTTCGCTGTCTCTGTCACGGGTGACGATTACCCGATGTACGAATCGTCGTCGTGCTCGTGTACGGAGAAGTTCGGGCAGAAACTCTCCCCGCTTGGCCTCGTGGACAGCGTCGAAGCGGGCGATGTCGCTGTGGCCGTCGACCCTGCGACCGGTCACCTCTACGCGGACGATCAGTCCTCCGTGGCCGAGTGGGACACGGGCGCGATGAACCGCAACAGCACCGAAAACCGCGCCACGGGAGAAACAAGTCAAGCCGCCGGCACGCTCGTCGCGCGCTTCGGCTCGCTCGAACTTTCGGGGACCTCGGGCGAGGGCGGGATCGCCGTCGACGGTGCGAGCGGTGAGATCTACGTCTCAAACCCCGCCAACGGCAAGGTCTACGTTTTCGGTAGCGCTGCTCCGACCGTGACAGTCAGCGAACCGACAAGCGTGACCAGGGAAACCGCGAGCTTGAGCGGCACGGTCGATCCGCGCGGCACCGCCGTCGGCGAATGCAAGTTCGAATACGGCCTCACCGACGAATTCGGCAACGGTCCCTACAACCTCAGCGTGCCCTGCGAGCAGACGTCGGGGGAGATCGGAGCGGGAAACGGTCCGGTGGCGGTCTCCGCGCAGCTCGAAGGCCTCAAGCTCGGCGAACTCTACCATTTCCGCCTCGTCGCGACCAACGCCAACGGCGCGGAACAGGCCAGCGGTATGCTCGCGACGCAGGGCGTCGGCTTCGGCATCAAGAGCTTTGAAGCCAACTTCCTGAACGAAAACGGCACGCCCGACACGCAGGCGGGCTCGCACCCCTACCATTTCGTCAACACCTTCGAACTGAACTCGCACTTCAAGCGCACCGAATCGAACGCCGATTCACCGTACCTGCGCGAGCCCGATGGCGTCTTGCGGGATGTCACGGTCGATCTGCCCCCCGGTTTCGTCGGCGACCCCGATGCTACCTCAAAAAAGTGCACCGGACAGGAACTGCGCGAAGTAGGAGGGACGGGCTGTCCACCCGAATCGGAAGTGGGCGAACTGCGCCTAGGTTGGTCAGAAGGATCGACTATTGTACGGGGGTTTCATAGCAAACTCTTCAATATGGTGCCCCCGCGCGGTGTGGCTTTGCAGCTCGGCACCAACTTCGTCGCACCCTTGTTGTTCATCAACAACGAGGTGCGCGCCGGCGGGGACTACCCCGTGCAGGCGACGGTGACCGAGGCGCCCGGGGCGGCATCTGTAATACGTAGCCAGCTGACGCTCCCGGGTGTTATTACCCCCTGCGTGCGGGTGCCGGCGGGAGAAGGTAGGTACGTCGCCACTAACGGCATCCAGTGCACAGAAACCGTCGGCAAAGGCGGGAATGCCGTAGGCGAATACGAAAAGGAACTGGCCCGCAGCAAACCGTTCCTGACGCTTCCGACGGGCTGTCACGGTCCTCTGCGCTCGACGATTGAAGTCGACTCGTGGGCGGAGCCGGGCAAGTGGGCGAAGACGAGCACGGTCACGCACAATGCGGCGGGTACGCCCGTGTCGTTGACGGGTTGCTCGAAGCTCAAGTTCCCGGCTGAAATCAGCGTCGCGCCGGACAGCAGCAGCGCGAGCACGTCCTCGGGGCTGACGGTTGGTGTTCACGTCCCACAGAACGCAGCGTTGAACCCCAACGGTCTGGCGGAGTCGGCACTGCGCGACACGACGGTGACGCTGCCCCAGGGTGTTGCGATCAACCCGTCGGGTGGCAATGGCCTTGAAGCGTGTACATCGGATCCGAGCGCGCTTGCCGCGGGTGCGCTCGGTAGCCCGGGCGATCAGATTGGCTATAAGGGCCAGGAAGAACTGAACGCCGAAGACGAACCGGGCGTGAAGTGGAACACGTTCACGCCGGAACTGGCGAGCCTGCTTGCGCCGGGGTCCAATTTCTGTCCGAACGGCTCGAAGGTCGGCACTGTGAAGATCAAGACGCCGCTGCTCGAACACGAACTGGAAGGCTCGGTGTATCTCGCGGCGCAGGACGCGAACCCGTTCGGGAGCTTGATAGCGATGTATATCGTCGCGGAAGACCCCTTTTCGGGGAGCTTGATCAAGCTCGCGGGCGAAGTGTCGTTGAACCCGCAGACGGGGCAGATCGTGACGACGTTCAAGAACACGCCTGACGTGCCGTTTGAAAACCTCGAACTGCACTTCTTCGGCGGCGAACGCGCGCCGCTGGCGACCCCTACGCGGTGCGGAACCTACACGACGACGGCGGTCTTCACGCCATGGGACGGCAACGGTCCCGTGACCGCGGAATCGTCGTTCAAGATCGAACACGGCCCCGGCAACGGTCCGTGCCCCGGTGCGACCCTGCCGTTCAGCCCGACTGTGTCGGCGGGTGCGACGAACATCCAGGCGGGTGCGTTCTCGCCGTTGACGGTGACGTTGAACCGCAAAGACGGCGAACAGAACCTGAAGTCGGTCGAAGCGAAACTACCGCCGGGATTGTCGGGTGTGCTGACGGGTGTCGAAGAGTGCCCCGAACCGCGTGCCAATGAAGGATTGTGCGGGGAAAACAGCAAGATCGGCGAAGCGACGATCGGTGTTGGTGTCGGTAACCAGCCGTTCACGGTCACCGGCGGGAAGTTCTATCTCACCGGCCCGTATAACGGCAGCGGTGGATGCACGGTGGGGCAGTCGGGTTGCGCGCCGTTCGGCATCACTTTCGAGGTGCCCGCAAAGGCCGGTCCGTTCGACCTCGCGGACACGACGACCAACCATCCGGCGTGCGATTGCGTGGTGGTGCGCGGCAAGATAGAACTGGACCCGATCACCAGCGCGATCACGATCACTACGGACCCGCCCGGATCACCACACTCAATCCCGACGAGCATCGAAGGGATCCCCTTGGAAATTCAGCACGTCAACGCCACGACCACACGTGGGGATTTCCAATTCAACCCGACCAACTGCTCCAAGATGTCGCTCACCGGCACGGTGCTGCTCAGCGAAGGCGGCTCGAGCACGATCTCCACGCCGTTCCAGGTCACGAACTGCGCGGCGTTGAAGTTCGAACCTAAGTTCACGGTCGCGACGTCCGGGAAAACGAGCCGGACGGACGGGGCGAGCCTGACCGCGAAGCTGACCTACCCGAATGTGCCCCAAGGCACCGAGGCCGACATCGCGAAGGTCAAAGTCGAACTCCCCGGGCAGCTCCCGAGTCGTTTGACGACGCTGCAGAAGGCGTGCACCGCCGCGCAGTTCGAAGCAAACCCGGCCGCCTGCCCCGCGGCGTCGAAGATCGGCTACGCGGTTGTGCATACTCCGTTGATCCCGGTGGCGTTGCAGGGTCCCGCGATCTTTGTCTCGCATGGTGGCGAAGCGTTCCCGTCGTTGACGCTGGTGTTGCAGGGGTACGGCATCACGATCGATCTCGTCGGTACGACCGACATCAAGAACGGGGTGACCTCGACGACGTTCAAAACGGTCCCCGACCAGCCGTTCTCGAGTTTCGAACTGACGCTCCCCGAGGGCCCCTACTCCGCGTTGACGACCGCCGGGAACCTCTGCTCGCTGACGAAGACGGTCACGGTCAAGAAGAAGGTCACGGTCAGGGTTCACGGCCGCAAGAAGACGATCACCCGCGGGGTCAGGCAGGCCGAGCCCGCGACGCTTGCGATGCCGACCGAATTCGTCGCCCAGAACGGCGCCGAAATCAAACAGAGCACACCAATCACCGTCACCGGCTGTCCGACGCAGGTCAAGCATAAGAACACGGCCAGGCACGGTCGGCGCGCGAGGAAGGCGAGCGGAGGGTGATCGCGAGCGGGCGGGAGGAAGGGATGAGTCGTGCGTATGTCGTGAGTACTGTGCTGTTGGTTGCGAGAGCCGTTTTTGGTGTTGCCGGCTCGGGTTCATCTGGTCAGTGTGTTCCTGGGGAGCAGCTGGTACGTGGAGTCTGGGTCAGTGCCGGTGGTCGAAGGCTGCAGCGGGTAGCTCTCGTCGCTTGTTGACGGGGATGCGCGGGGCGGGGCCTCAATAGCAGCGCGAGCAGGGGAGGGAAAGCTCGCGCTGCGGTGGCTGGGTCGCTCGACGGAGGCTGGTGCTGCTTGGGTTCACCGTCCGAGGAGTTGCGAGCGATGGTTGGTCGGGTGTTGGCGGTGTCAGCCGAGTCGGTCGGGGAGCATGTCGGCGAGCAGCAGGGCGGGGAGGTCGTGGAGGGTGACGCGCAGGATGTTGCGCTGCTCGGTCTGGTGGGGGGAGGTTCGCAGGTGCTTTGTGGGGTGCACGATCGCGCCGATCGCGCCCCAGCCGGGCGGGAGGAATTGGGAGGAAGCGGCGAGTACGCGGAGCTGGTGGATCATCTTCCCCTCCTGCTCGGCTGCGGGTTGGCGGTGCTTGGCGTCGAGCACCCACACCGTCTGCGTGGTGTTGTCGGCGAGGATCGCGTCGAGGTCGATGCCGCCCTCTGGTGGGCTCCAGCGGGTGGCCACGAGGGTGAGGCGGTCCGGGTTCGCGGCGCAGAGGCTCGTCGCGGTCGCGATCGTGGCGCGCTCCCAGGCGGTGCCGGCGGCTGCGGTATGAATGCCGTCGGTCGGGTGTTGGCCCGGGAGGTGGTAGCGGTCCAGGGTGGTTGCGGCGAAGCGCTCGTCCTCTTGCTCGATCGAGGCGGTGACGCCAGTTGGCAGCTCGTCTTGGAGGTTCGCGAGGCTTTCTCGAGCAGGGCGCGGATGGTGTTAGGCGCGAGCTTTTCGCTGGGGGCGCGGCGGCGCGGGGGCTTGAGGGTGAGGAGCTCCAGCAGCTCGTTCACCGCCGGCTCGGCGTAGGTGACTGCGAGGTGCTGAGGGTGGGGGGCATCGTTGGTGGCGCGGTCCAGGCAGGCGTTCGGGTCGGTGTGGATCGCGGCGGCGTTCGTGTCGGCGATCACGCACAGGGCGTCCGGTTGGGTTGGGAGGGGGGTGACGGTTGCGTCGAGGCGCCGGGGTGGGGCGTGGGGGTTGGTGGGGCGCAGGACGACGGTGACGCCGCGGGCGGCCGCTTCGGCGAGCGGATTATGCAGCCATTCCGGTAGGCGCGTGAGGTCGGGGGCGCATACGTCCAGGCGGTCGTTTGCGGTCTCGGCGACTTTTGCGATCGCGTCGCGGACGTTTTGAGGGTGCGGGTCGGGGAAGCCCCACGGGCGCTTGTCGTCGCTCGTAGTGGCTTGGGTGGCGAGGGCCGCCAGCCACGGTGGGGGGATCGGGTGGGCTTCGGTCAGGCGGCGCAGGTCGATCGTGTCAGTTGCGGGGGGGGTTGCCGTAGTGCTCGTGCAGCCACTCCGTCAGCTCCGGGTCCTCCTGGGCGTGCTGCGCTATGGCGATGCGGGGCTGGTCGGGGTCCTGCGGGTCGAAGTGGACGAGCAGCTGGGTGTCGGGGAGGCGCAGCACGTGGGAGGCCGGGCCGCCGGCGCCGCCGCGGGTGTCGGCGGCCACGTCGAGGATCTCCTCGATCTCCACGTGGCCCTCCACGCCGGCCTCCCAGGAGGCGGCAGCGTTGAGACCGATGCGCTGCAGGTCGGTCTTGGTCGGGGGTTCCAGGGGGAGGGTGATGCCGCCGTCGCGGCGGCGCACCGCGACGACGCCGTCGAGGGCGGAGTACGGCAGGGCGCGTTCGCGGGCGTTATCCACCCACAGGACGTACTCGCGTTCGATCGGGGCCAGCTTGCGGGCCAGCTCGCCCTGCACACGCGCGATCTGGGTGAGCGGCAGGCCGGTCACTGCCGCGATCAGGTCGGGGTCGGCGTGTGTCTGCGTGGCGAGACGCTCCACGGTGCGGTGCAGGGCTGTGCCCAGCTCTCTGCACCTGACCGTCACGCGCATGCGGTGCACGGGGATCTGCAGCGGGATCGCGCACACTGTTTTCATGTCGCGCGCCGCTCGCGTCGTCGTTGGATGTCGTAGCGCTCATCGCCTTCCTTGGCGCGGGTGGCGATCAGGTCCGCGACCAGCTGGAGGGGCTTGCCGATCGTGCCCGCGCGGGCGGCGCGCAGGTCGGTGGCGATTATGAGGAGGTCTTGGGCACGGCTGAGCGCGACGTTAATGCGGTTCGGGGTCTTCAGGAAGCCGGCATATGTCGTGTTCACGAAGCTCACAATCACCACGCACTCCTCGTCGCCCTGGAAGCGGTTCACGATCCCGATTCTGATCTTCAGGTTCGGGTAGGAGGCTTTGTCCAGGCGGGCTTGCAGGCGTCTAGCCTGGGCGGCGTAGGGAGTGATCACCGCCACGCCCACGGGGCCGGGGTCCTGTGGGAGGATCGTCAGGGCGGCGCGGCGTTGCAACCCGGCCAGCTCGCGCGCGATCCGCTCGATCTCTTCGTCGCGCACGTTGCTCTTGCTGTCGGGGTGCTCGCGGCGCTGGCGGCCTGGGATGTCCAAAAGGCGGACCTCAGTGGCTCACGCGAACGCGCTCACGCGGGGGTCGCGGTCGTCGAGGTTCGCGGGGCGGCCGTGTTTCAGGGCGCCGCGGTAGAACACCTCGCTCACCAGCTCGCCGATCGCGGGCACCATCCGGTACTGCGTCGTCAACGTCATCTCGTGCTCTGTCTCCTCCAGCTGCTTGGCGAAGTGGTCGAACAGGGTTTCCTCGGCGGCTTTCACGCGTGCGTCGGGGGTCTTGCCGAGAGCCAGGGCGGCCTTGGCGAGGCGGCGGGCTTCGTTTGCGCTGGCGGGGTTTTTGCTTTTGATTGTGTTCGGGTCTCGCAGCGCGTCCCCGAGAGCGCCCCACACGTGCGGGGGGAGCTGGCGGCTGTCGCCGATCAGGATGCTGCGGCGGCTACGCAGCATCAGCATCAGCGCCTCCGCAGGGCTCGCCTTGCCGGCCTCCTCGAGCAGCGCGAGGGTGAACTGGCGGGCGCGCACGTCCGGGTTCGCGCTCACCGCGTGGCACGTGCCCGCCACCACGCGCGCGGCGGCGAGGCGGGCGTTCGGGCCGGATTGCAGGCCGTCAGAGTCGAAGTACTCCTGCTGGATTTCCAGGATCGCCTGGGTGGCTTGCGGGTCCTCGGTGTCGTAGGCGCGCAGGCGGGCTCTTGCCATCTGGCGGTACTGCTCGGCGCGCAGGCGCACGCGGGGCTTCCACGACTCGGGGCTCTCGATCCAGTAGTGCTCGCGCACGAACGGGTCCATGCGGGCGGCCACGTACGGGCTGCCCACGCGCGCCATCGGGAGATCCGGGTCCGCCTTCGCCAGGCGCTTGATTACGTTGTCGATCGCCTGGTGCGTCTGGGCGGCGAGGATGATCGTCGCCTGTGGGTCGCGCGCCAGCTGTTGGCGCACCGTCTCGCAGATGAACGTCGTCTTGCCCGTGCCCGGCGGGCCCTGCACGATCAGCACGTCCTCGGCCGCCAGCGCGGCGTTCACGGCGTGGCGCTGGCCCTCGTCGAGGGCCTCGTTGAAGAGGGTTTCGGCTTGGTGGCGGCCGTTGCGCAGCGCCAGGGCGGGCTGCTCGATCAGCGCCGCGAGGCGGCCGTCGCGTTCAGCGTCGATCAATGTCCAGCGGGCGCGTTCGATCAACTTGCTCGTGTCCCGCTCGTCGCGGCTCAAGCGGCGCTCGCGGGGGGACAGGCTCCGCAGGTGCTCGTGCACGCGCACGGGGTCCTGCTCGCCGCAGTCCAGCAGGAGGCGCCTCCTCCTGGTCCTCCACGCGCAGGGGGAGGTCCAGGCCGGGGAGGCGGTACACGAAGTCCACCGCGGCGCGGGCGGCCTGGCTCGGGGAGCGGGCGAGGAGCACGAGGCGGCCTTCGGCCAGCTCGTCCTCGTCGAGGGGCGGGTCCGCGAGGTCGATTCTCGTGTCCTGCTCCTCGGCGAGGAACGCCGTCAGGTCGTTCAGCTCGCGCCAGCGCGTCAGGCGCTCGCCGGTCGGGCGCTGGGCACGGGCATGCACTCTTGTCCAGCGGTCGCACAGGGATGCGTACACGTCGGGGTCCAGCGGGCCGCCGGGCGTGAACTCGTCGTCGTAGCGCTCGCCGTAGAGCACTTCGCGCTCGGTGAAGTCGCCCTGCTCGCGTTCGCGGGCGCTGATCAGGATCAGCTCACCGGGGTCGTCTTCGTCGTTGAAGTGCGCCTCGGCGCACACGCACGGGGTCTCGTTGCAGATGCACAGGCCCGTGGGGAGGCGGTACCCGCTCAGCTTCGCGATGTAGTAGAAGCGCGCCCCGATGAGGCGCAGCTTCTCCGGGTTGTTACGCAGGCCGCGACCGGACGACAGGGTCCAGCCGGAGTAGAGGTCCTCGCACAGCGGGTCCGGGTCATAGGGGGCAGGGGCGCCCGCCACCGCGTTCGCGGCCGTTGCGGTGATGCTCGCGGTGATCGTCATGCTGGGCTCGGGGTGGCGGTCACCGGTCCTGCCACACGTCGAAGCGCAGCTCCCGGTCCGCGAGGCGCTCGCGCAGCTCCGTCACGGCGTCCTGTGCGCGGGTTGGGTCCAGCAGGAGGACGAAAATGTGGGCGTCGGTTTGGTACGCCTGGCCGCCGGTGCGGTTCGCCACCTCCTCCATCACCGGCGAAGCTCGCCTCCCACGCGATCTGGCCATACAGCTCGCGGTGCTCGCCGGCGCTGGCTTCGTCGATGCGGATCGCCACGGTGGCGGTTGGTTGGGCCAGGCGTTCGCGCAGGGCCTTCGCGCGGTCATACGTGCGGCCGTCCGGCAGCTGGGTCACGATCCAGCGCTGGTCGCGCTCGCGGGCCGTGTCCACGCCGGACAGGGAGAAGAGGACGGCGCAGCACAGGCTCTCGATCACAGTGGTCGTCTCCTCGCCGACGTGGGCGTCGGGGCTCCAGGTGCAGCGGCACAGGCGGGTTCCCACACGCACGTCTGTTATTTGCGGGGCGTTGGGCGCGCTCCACTCGGTGTGCTGGTCTTGGTCAGTGGGGGAGTCGGCATAGACGCTTGCGATCTCCACCTCGGTGAGGAGGTGATCCCCGGCCACGGTTTTGATTACGGCCGCGAAGTGGGTCTCCGAGTCCTCCCACGCCCGGTCGCCCGCTGCCAGACGGGCGAGGTCCGCGAGCGCCGCGGGGAGGCGCTCTGCCCAGGTCGTGCTTTCTTCGAGGGCTTGGGCTGTCGTTGCGAGGCGGGCGCGGGTCTCGGTCAGCTCCTGCTGGAGCGCGGTCGCATCCTCACGGCGGACGCCCCCCAGCCACGCGCGGCGCAAGGGTGGCGTGGAGGCGGGCTCGGCGGGGTCGAGAGGTTGGAGTGGGTCGGGTGGTGGGGGGTTGGGTGTTGGGGGCTGCTCTGGCTGCTCGTGCACGGGTCACAAGCTAGCGGAGGCTGGGGGCGGAATCCCGGTGCTTCGATGGGTTCCGGGGCTGGGGGTGGACGGGTGTTGAGGCACCGACCTATGCACCGACAGGTGATCGCCGCCCGCGAGCCAGGCTGACCGCCGCGAGCCGGCACGACGCACGGCGGCACGATTCGCAGATCCTCGGTCGCGGAACTCGTATCTCGTTCGGGGGGTGTCTGCGTTGGGTCGATCGAGACGCCCGCCCGCTTGCGAAGCAGCAGTGCCGACCTATTCGAGAAGCTTGCGTGGCCTGTTGCGGGCGGCCCGGTTCCTGGCCGGGCTGAACCTCCAAGGAAGCCGAGCAGTTCAATAGTCGGCACCGTGTAGTACGGTAGCCCTCGCGATGGCCGCCAACGACCAAGCACCGCAACGGCCGGTGCTCACAGGCGGCGAGCAGCTCGCCGAGCGGGTCGAGCTCAGCACTGGCGGCCGTGCGCCCGAGCCGCCCCAGACGTTCCGCGAGGCGCGCGCCCGCCTTGGTGGCATGGTTGAGGAGGCCCGGCGGGTGCTCGGCGACATCCCGGACGGTCTGCGCGCGCGCAGACTCGTATTCGAGGCCACGGTCCTGCCCAACTATCTTGCGAACTCGCATTACCCGACTGCCCTCTTTGACGCGATCGATGCGGTCGCGATCGGGACGCGCACTGCCCGCGGCACCTACGTGACTGCCAACAACGTGCAGGAGGACGCGCCCGCCAAGACATACATTCTCTCTGCTGCTCAGGGTTCGATCGCCCGGCTCTCCGAGATTCTCGAGACCAGCGAGCGTGATCTACCACCCAAAGTGCGGGAGGACGTGACGAAGCTACAGGAGATTGCGGGTGGTCCAGTGCAGCGCATTTTGCAGCTAGGCCCTGAACGCTTCATCGAGCTCGACGGACGTGTAGCGATGGAGGTTGTCATCAACCCGATCCTCGACGAGCAACACCGGCCTGACCTTGAACAGCTGCGCGAGGTGCTCGCGAAGTGGAGCGCATTTGCCGAGGAGCTCGGAGGCGAGGCTGATCTGGGGTGGACGCGCAGGCACAGCACCCTTGTCTTCCTGCCCACACTGCTTCCCCGTGAGAGCCTTTCCAAAGCTGCGCGTTTCAACCCGCTGCGCACGCTGAGACCGATGCCGCGCGTGGTCATCGCGCCTCCTGGGCCCCTGCGCGCGATCGGTGGAGTCCGGCTCGCGGCGCCATCGACCGGCCCCAGCACCATACAGCGGATCGCGATTTTCGATGGGTCTGTTGCGGAGACCGCGCTTGCCCTGCAGCCATATGTCACTTGCACAGATCTGACTGGCGGGGCGACCGAGGATCCCCGTTCCACGCAGCATGCCACCACTGTCGCTTCAGCCGCCGCGTTTGCGAATATCGACCGTGCCGCTGGAATTACAGTCCCTCCCGCTGCGATCGATGCCTTCCGGATCTGGCCACCCCCCGAGGAGCACCGAGAAGATCGGCACATGTACTGGGTGCTCGATCAAATCGCTGAGCAGCTTGAGCGAAACGAGCACCCGATCGTCAGTCTCAGCATTGGTCCAGAGTTCACCCTCGAAGATGACACGGAACCGCATCGCTGGACGGCGGTTCTGGATGACATCGCCGCTCGCCGCGGCACGTTGATTTGCGTCGCCGCCGGCAATACCGGCGAGGAGGATTCTGAGTCAGGCGCCAACCGTATAGGCATCCCCGCTGACCTGATTAATGGCCTCGCGGTCGGCGCCTGCGACGAGAGCCGTCCTGCCGCTTGGCGGCGGGCGCCCTACAGCAGCATCGGTCCGGGGCGCGCAGGAGCGCGTGTCGCCCCGCAGGTTCTTGCCTGTGGTGGCTACCTCCCGGCCAAGCCGTTTGTTTGTCTCGTGCCCGGCGGGCAACTCGCCGAGAGTCATGGTACGAGTCTCGCTGCTCCAACTCTCGCGCGAGCACTGGCCGAGCTTGCATACGCGGTGGGAGACAGCGCTACGGCGAACACGTTGCGTGGATGTGCCGTGCACTTCGCCGAGCGCGACCCGGCTGGCGCGAGCAGTGAGCTTGGCTACGGCCGTGCTCCCGATAGTTTCCTGGAACACCTCTCGTGTGCGCCCAACGAGGTCACGATCCTCTACCAGGCAACGTTGCGGCGAGGACAAACCGTGATGCTGCGCCTGCCGCTGCCCGACGACCTTCTTGCCCAGCTCGGCAAACGCTATGTAAGCATGCGCTGGACGCTTGCGTTTACGGCGCCGGTCGACCCGGCGGACACCGTCGACTACGGACAAGCGGGAGTCACCGCGTACTTCCGCCCCCACGCCGAACGATTTAGCCTCAACCTCGACGGTAGTCCCCCGATCGTTGTCAGTCGCAGCGCGGAACCCGACTTCTATAACCCCTCTCTGCCAATGTCGTGTGAGACGCTCATGAGCAAGGAATTACTGACCCTTGGGGGCGGAACGGAGCACGACACGATGTTGGAGATGGAGCGCGATGGAGTCGACGACCCCGGAGTGGAGGGAGTCGTAGGCGACCGGAACGGAGGGGCCGTCGGGCGTGCCGCGCCGGTGGGGGTCCCCGACCCTGAGCTGGTCGAGCAGGCTCGGCGGCGGCGGTTTTCGGCTGAGTACAAGCTGGCGGTCCTGCGCGAGGCCGATGGGTGCGCGCAGCCGGGTCAGCTCGGGGCGTTGTTGCGCCGCGAGGGCTTGTATTCCTCGCATCTGGCGACGTGGCGTAAGCAGCGCGAGGCTGGATCGATCAAGGCGCTCTCTCGGCCGCGGGGGCGTAAGCCCGGTGATCCGCGTGACGCGCAGATCGCGGCCCTGGAGCGGCGTGCGGAGCGCGCGGAGGCGGAGCTCGCGAAGGCGCGCAAGGGTGATCGAGGTGCAGGGAAACGTCTCTGCGCTCTTGGGGGAGTTGCTCGAGCCCAGGGGCGCGACCGAGCACGGGAGCACCGAGCGATGATCGAGCAGACCGTGCAGGAACTCACCCCGATCGTCGGGACCCGCCCGGCGTGCCGCGCGCTCGGCGTGGCACCGGCGACGATCTACCGCCGGCGGCGTCCATCCGAGCCCAGGCCGGCGCGGGCGCGGGCCGTCCCGGCCAGGGCGCTATCAGAGGCCGAGCGCCAGGCCGTCCTCGCTGAGCTTCACTGCGAGCGGTTCGTCGACTGCTCCCCTGTGCAAGTCTGGGCGACGCTGCTGGACGAGGGCCGTTACCTGGCCTCGGAGCGCACGATGTACCGGCTGCTCGCCGCTCAAAATGGCGGGGTGAAGGAGCGACGCGACCAGTGCACGCACCCTGGCTACGCCAAGCCGGAGCTGCTCGCCGAGCACCCGAACGAGGTCTGGTCTTGGGACATCACGAAGTTGAAGGGTCCAGCGAAGTGGACGTACTTCTACCTCTACGTGATCCTCGACGTGTTCAGCCGCTACGCCGTCGGCTGGACCGTCCAGCACCGCGAGGGCGCACAGCTCGCCAAGGCGCTGATCGCCCAGGCCGCCGCGCAGCAGAAGATCCCGCGCGAGCAGCTGACCGTGCACGCCGACCGCGGCAGCTCGATGACCAGCAAGCCGGTCGCGTTCCTCCTGGCCGACCTCGGCGTGATCCGCTCGCACAACCGGCCCTACACCTCGACGGACAACCCCTACTCCGAGGCGCACTTCAAGACGCTGAAGTACCGGCCCCAGTTCCCCCGGCGCTTCGAGAACATCGAGGGAGCCCGCGCGTTCTGCCGCACGTTCTTCGACTGGTACAACCACCAGCACCGCCACTCCGGGATCGGCCTGATGACCCCCGCCGCCGTCCACCACGGCCGCGCCCAAGAACTCCACGACCAGCGCCAGCGCGTCCTCACCACCGCCTACACCGCGACGCCCGAGCGGTTCGTCCGCCGCCCGCCCCAGCCACCAGCGCTGCCGACCGCCGCCTGGATCAACAAGCCCACGACAGAGGAAGCCGCTCACTAAATTCGACGACCAAGTGTCTCATTCGACTTGACAGGCTCCGTGGGACCTGGGCAGCGGAGATCCGGTGACCATCCCCTGGAATCTCAATGGGCGCGAGATCTACGCCCTGGCGATGAGGGCCGACGACGGCGATACCGCCGATCTGTTCGTCGGTGACGCGCATGGCTCCGTCAACGGGTACTCGGGATCCGGCAGGCAGACCGGCGAGTTCCTGGGACAGGTAACGCCGGTAGTCGCGCTCTACGCTGGCAGATGGCGCGGTAAGGACGTGCTAGCTTCGGCGAGCAGGGAAGGACGCGTGGTCGTGTGGGATCTCGCGACCGCAGAGGCCATGCCGTAGACCGCTCTGTGATTCGGAATTGAGATGGTATGCAGAGCGCTGAACATCGACGGAGCCGGATTTGAAAAGGCGCGGCCGTCGGGCGGATCCACTCTGCTGCTTCGCCGGAGCAAGCAAGCGCCTTGATCGATGGGCAGTGCGCTCCCCCTCCGGACGAGCACCGAGCGCGTCGACCGAGGGCCGGGACACGCCCGCTTGAGGCGGGCGAAGCGGAAGTGCTCGCTTTGCCTCATCTCCGACCTGGTCATCGTCCTTTGCGCTCGTCTGCCGGGCGCTTATGCCGACGATCGCTTCCGTGCGCCAGCGTCACTCTCTCGCGGCCGGGTGCGTGGCTATCGGCTGCCTAGCGGGCGACGTGATATCTGACGTGGGTCACTGCCGGTGAGGCGATCACGTTGATGGGCTCGAGGGTAGGGTCGCCGACGTTCTCGAGCAGCCGCTCCCCTGCCCCAAGGATGATCGGGACGATGTGGAGATAGAGCTCGTCCAGCATCCCGGCGGCGAGGCATTGCTGCACGGTGCTCGCGCCGCCAGCGACCGAGACGACCCTATCGCCGGCCGCCGCGTGCGCTTGCTCGAGTGCGGACTCGATCCCGTCGGTTACGAAGTTGAAGATAGTGCCGCCCTCCATCGAAAGCGGCTCGCGGGGGTGGTGTGTGAGCACGAAGACGGGCGCATGATAAGGAGGGTCATCGCCCCACCAGCCCGTCCACGTCTCATCCCATGGCCCGTCACCGCCACCAAACATCTTTCGGCCCATGATGTAGGCACCGACACCCTTGAGGACATCGTCAATGACCTCCGAGTCCGCATTCCGCTCGCCCCCGTCCAATCCGTGCTGCTTTCGCCAGCTGTCGGTCGCAAACGCCCACTGGTGCAGGCGCAGCCCGCCCTCTCCGATCGGATTGCTGGGGCTCTGGTTGGGTCCGGCGACGAAACCATCGAGCGACATTGCGATATGGCAGGTGACTGTACTCATGGCTTCTCAGACCTCCGTCAGCGGGATGAATCATCGCACGCGAGTACCCGCTCGAGCAGCGATCACGGGTGCGCCGCGAAGACGTGGGCGACGCCTCCGCGGCTGAAGGCGGTGGTGCTCACGGGCTCGATAGTCAGCGGCATGGTGAAGAGCCGCTCGCCCGCGCCCAGGATGACCGGGTGGACGACGAGACGGTACTCGTCGATCAAGCCAGTCTCGACCAGCGACCGTGCGAACCGCACACCGCCCTGGGCGAGCAGGTACCCGTCGGGGCGCTCCTGCTTGAGGCGCGTGACGGCGGCGGCCAGGTCGCCGCGGGCGATTGTCGCGGGGCCCCACTCGGCGGAGGCGAGCGACTCGGAGAACACGACCTTGGGGATCTCGTTCATCGGCTGGGCGAACGGCCCTGCGGCTCCCGGCCAGAAACCGGCCCACATCGCATAGGTCGCCGCACCGATGAGGTGCGTCCCGGCGTTGCTCACAGTGTCGAGGACCCACTCGGCGCCGTCGGGAGAGCGTCCCGCCGCGACCCAGTCGGAGCTCCCATCGGCCGATGCGACGTAACCGTCGAGCGAGACGGACATCTTCAGAACTAGCGAGGCCATGCACTGCTCCTTTTCGGGTTGGATTACATGTGAGGACTGATGATCCAGGATGACTTGGGACGTGTTCGCCGGCAGCGACCGACGTCACGCCGTCGCTATCGGGATGCGCGAAAAGCACGCGCCCCCGCGTAGCGAGCGAGACGCCTGAGTTGGGCGAGAGGCGTCTCGTAGATGGCTGGCGGCGTCGGTGTACGCCTGACGGCTCAGAACCCTGGAAGCTCGACGTTCTCAAATGTGAGGGCTTCGGCGAGCTTGTCGAAGTGGGTGTCGCGGTGAAGCAGCGCGATGCCGCCGTGCTCGGCGGCGGCTGCGGCGATCAGCGCGTCGGTCAGCGGCACGCGGTGGTACCCGTCGCTGCGCTCGGCCAGCTCACCGACCGCGCTCATCGCCGCGTCAGCGACGGCTCGATCGTTGCGCAGGATCCGGAACCCGTCGAGCTCTGTCTCGACTGCGGTGTACTCGGAGGTGCTGCGAGTGGAGTAGAGGATCTCCATCCGCACGATCGGCGTGATCCACAGCCGGTCATCGTCCATCGCTTGCTTGACGAGCCCGGCAAGCACAGCGGGGAGGGAGGAGAATCGCCACCATGCCGATGTGTCGGCGATGAACGGCGCATCGCCTTCCAGCAGCTCGACGACATCCACCGCGCAGGTCGCTACGACTCGTTGTCCGTCAGCTGCTCAATGCGCTCAAGCGTATCCCGATCAAGCCCGCTCGGGCTAAACACGCGCTCGGCGAGCCGACGCCGCCGCTCGGCGCGCTCCTCATCGCTCAGCGCGGGCTTCTCAGCCGTCGGAGTGGTGCCCAAAACAGAATGCCTCATGACTTCAAGAGTAGCGCCCGAACACGACATGAACCGATCTGCAGACGCGTATTGGGAGTCCCCGGTGGGCTGATAGAGCAGCAAGAACTGCTCGCTGTTTCGATCCCGAGGAGGATCCCATGACTGTTTCCGCTGTTCTCGATTCCGTTGGACGGCGTCGCTCACCAGCGACCCTGCCCGGCTTCCACGCTGGACGGCCGCCGCGCAACAAGGGGCTACGCTACCCGGCCGGCTGTCAACGATCATCGAAATTCCCCGGTTGCGATCATGGTTTTTCCCCACCTTGGTTGAGGCCGGCGCGTAGCTGTTGGAGGCGGGCGCGGTGTCCGCGCATGCGGTAGCTCTCGCCGTCGATTTGTAGGACGGTGGCGTGGTGTAGGAGGCGGTCGAGGATCGCGCCGGCGACGGTGGTGTCCTGGAAGATCTCGCCCCAGCTGGCGATTCCGCGGTTGGTGGTGAGGATGATGGAGCCGTGCTCGTAGCGGCGGCTGATGACTTGGAAGAGGTGGCTGGCGGCCTCGCCGGGCATCGGTAGATAGCCAAGCTCGTCGATTACGAGGAGCTGGGGGCCGTTCCAGAAGCGCATCGTGGTTTGCCAGCGTCCGTCGATGGCGGCTCTGGCGGTCCTGGTGACGAGGTCCGCGGCGGTGGTGTAGTAGACGCGGTAGCCGGCGTGCACGGCCTTCAGGCCGAGTGCTATGGCGAGCATCGTCTTGCCGACGCCGGGTGGCCCGATCAGCAGCGCGTTGGCTTTCTCCTCGATGAAGCGCAGGGTCGCGAGCTCCTGCACGAGGCGACGGTCGAGGTTGGGTTGGGCGGTGAAGTCGAACTCCTCGAGTGTCTTGGTGGACGGGAACCCAGCGAGGCGTAGCCGGCCGTGGAGGCGGCGCTCCTCGGTCGCGGTGACCTCGACGGCGAGCAGGTCCGTGAGGAACTGGGTGTAGGCGGGCTTGGTCTTCTCGGCGTGCTCGAGCGCCGCGGGTAGGTGTTCGGCTCGATCGCGCGCGGCGAGCCTGGCGGGGGAAGCGATGTCGATCTCTTGGTCGAGATGGAATCGGGGCGCAGCCTGATCGATCTAGTCGGTTTGTGGCAGGACCTCGAGGATCTGCTTGGTACCCATGTCGATGTGCTCAGCGAGGGTGGCGTGAGCCCGTTTCTACGCGAGCGCATCCACGCCGACGCCGTGCCCCTGCGAAGGAGGAGCGGACCTACCTGCTCCACGCGATCGCGGCGATCGACGCGATCCAGAGCTACACGATCGGAGGCCGCGAGGCATTCTTCGCGGACGGCAAGACCCAGGACGCGGTCATTCGCAATATCGAGATCACCGGTCAGGCCGTCAAGGGAATCTCGGACGCAACGCGTGCACTCGATGGCGCTCACCCCGACCGTGTTCTTGTAGCGCTTTGCTTGTATGACGACCTTGCCGCCAAAGATGGGCCGCGGATCGTAGGCGACGCAGTCAACCCCGCCGTCACGGGAGGCTTGCGTCAACCGTGTCTCCAGGCCCATCTTCTCGAACAGGTTGGTAATTAACGTCTCGAATTCGCCGGGTGTCAGCTCCATGAGGTTTGGTCTTTGGTCGATTGAAGACAAGACGTCGGTACTCTCGACGAAGCGTGGATCGATCATGCTGAATTCGAGAACGGGACGCACGGGGGCAAGCTCCGCTGGGTTGCGTGAGATCGATGCGTTGAGTCCTTGTAGGCAGGCACCTGGCTCAACTCGTGCGAGGTCAAGGCTGTCGAAGAGGTCGCGATATGTTTACGCGATCCGTTGGGTGGATGTAGCTCGGAGTGCACCGCGTCGGGTGCCGACGGATAGCGGGTTCTACTGCTTCGGTACGTACATCGCAGCTTGGGCAGAGGCCAGGCTCATGGTTGAGTTCCGCTCGGTGGCTGAGCTACGCCAGCGCGTACCGTCCCGGCGCCACGCGGACCAGGCGCCGCGAGGAGCCCGAGGCGTTGGCGATCAGCGCGGTCTTGACTGAGGACGCCGCCACCGGCTCCCCCAGTGCCGCCTCAACGGCCGCGTGGATGTCCTTGGCCCGCATCGGCCCGCCCCAGTCGGCCAGCACGCGGACGATGGCCTTCAGCACCCAGCCCGGCCGACGAGCACGCTGCCGGCAGGTAGCAGGCTGCCGACGAAGCCCGCCATCGGCCCGTATAGCGGCCAGCTCCTTGACCAGGCGGGCCAGCGACCCTGGAGGTCTTGGTTCGAATAGGTTCCAAGCACTTCGATGAAAAGTCACAGGTTCAGAACCTTGAACCTCGCCGCGAATGGTGGCGAAAGTCACAAAGATCCTGGGACTCTTGGTCGGCCGTTCTCGTCTGTTCCTGGTTGTTCCCGGCTGTTCCCGGCACGCGGGACCGCAGAAGGACCGCAGGCGCTGGCGAAACGGACCGCAAATGGACCGCAGCCTGGGAGCCGACACTACGGACGAGATGGTGCAAGTCGTTAGCGCGGCGCAGGTGCTTCGGCATCCGCGAGCCGGGTCAGGTGACTAGCCCCATGGGAGGCGGAGGCGGTTCGCGGACCTCGCGCGGGGGAGGACTCGGCCTGGCGCCGGCCACGCTGTGCTGGTCTCGGAACAGACAGAGGATCTGGCCCACCGGGCGCGCGGCACTCGGCGCGAGCAACCCATACCAGCCGTCCGCCGAGATCTGCTCACCGACGAGCTGATAGGGGTGCCACCCGTGGCGACCAGGAGTGGGTGGCCCGAGCCCGACTGCCGCGAGGTTCTCGTCGGTGGAGAGGTCGGCGACCTCAACGTCAACCTCCCACGACCACAGCTCACGCGGCATCTGTGCGAGGGGCGGAATGGCCCGCTCGGCAAGGTGTCGATACCACTCGGCCCAAGCGGTCTCCTCGCGATCGGCTAGGTAGAGGGCATCCACAGTTGTGCCGCGCTGCCAGCGGTTGTCCGGCGGTGGGTCGCGCTCAGGCAGCGGCGGCGATCCTGGGTATGTGTGCTTGACCCAGCGTCCGCGCACCGCGACCGCTGTGACGTCGAGCGCCACGTCAGCTTGCGCCTGGGTCCTCGATGCCCGAGATCAGGCGCGCTACCGAGCGGTAGTCGCCTTTTGCGATGCGGTCGATCGGCTTGTCGTCATCGAGCGCGGGGACCGGCTTGCTGAGCCAGACGGGAATGTAGGCAGGGCGGATCACTCGTGCGAGACGTTCGACCAGCGATGAGAGCTCAGCCAGCCGCTCCGCGCGCGCTCCGCTTGGCGCGCTCCTGCGCGCGAGCCATTCGCGCACGGTGCTAGGGGCCGCGCCGGTCGCTCGCGCGATCTCGCGGTCGGAGAGATGACCGGTGTCGTGAACGTGGATCGCCTCTTCGGCGTATGCAAGTGTCATGGTTCTAAAGGTAGCATATCGGCGCTAAACCGACAAGTTATCGGCACTTTACGGGACAGACGATTGTCGCTGTCATCGGCGGCCATGAGAGCGCTCATCGAGCATTCCGCTCTAATGGATACGCGGTGGTGGTTCGAGCCCCGTATCGCCCATGAAGGCAAACCGCTGGCGCGGGGTTTTTCGTCGCCCATAGTCCGGCCGCTGGTCGCGTCTCGACGGGCTTCCGATTAACTCTGGGCAAACTATTCCTAACTGAAGGCCATGAATCCGCGCAGACGAACCGCCCGCCGCCGCCCATAAGGCGCGAGCGGGCTCGATATACGCCGTGCGGGTGCTGGCGAGGCAACAATAGTCCCTCAGCGTCCACGCGATCATCTCCGGGCCATTATCAGCCCGGAGATACTTTGGGGTACCTCGCTGTTTGACGAGCTGCTCGATGACGGTAATGACGTTCTCGGCGGTGCAGGTCCGCTCGACCCTGATCGCGAGTGCCTCGCGGGTGTACTCATCGGCGATGTTGCAGAGCTTGATCCGGCGGCGATCGGAGGTCTCATCGAACTGGAAGTCCACGGCCCACGCCTCGTTCGGTTTGGTCGCTCTCAAACGCCGTCACCTGGTATATCCCCCGCCTCATTGGCAGGCGACGACGCGTAATAAGAAACAAAGGCGCCGTCTTAGCGGTCGCTGCGGGATGTCGATCTGGCTTGAATAAGCCATCTTTCCGCCGTGTCTAGGACGAAGCATGTGGACGACTGGCGCAGAGCGCTGGCCGTCGCAGAGTAGATGGGCGAAGAACCCATATCAGAGCCATACACGCACAAGGAAGGTGGATCGATGCACGAACACGAATCGCCACCACGAGCACGTAAAGACGGTCTTCTTGAAGAGACGGTCGGCGAGGAGCTCCTCCTCTACGACCGAGACAGCCACACCGCTCACTGCCTGAGCCCAATCGCAGCCTCCATCTGGCAGCACTGCGACGGCAAGCGCGACGTGACCGAGCTTGCCGAACTCGCCGGGGCCAGCGAGAACCTGGTCGCCGACGCGCTTCACGAGCTGCGCGAGAAGGATCTACTCGACGCTGAGCCCAAACTCATGCAGAGCACCATCCCTGGTGAATCTCGCCGGGAAGCGATCGGCCGGGCCGTACGTTACGGTGCCGCCGCTGCGGCCGGGTCGATGATCGTCTCCGCGACCGCCGCGACGCCAGCGATGGCCAGCTCGGGAGAAGTCATCGAATGTTGCCAGTGTTTCATCCGCACGAATGAAATCTGTAATTGTACACACGCCGAAAACCAGGCCGGATGTGAAAAAAGATGCAAAGAAGAAGTGGTCAACGCTTAGACCTCGTTTCAGAACGTGTTGAGTTGGCGCCAGCAGATTGCGGCGCATCCGAGGGTGAGGAAGGCGATATGGATGATGGGGTCGCGGTCCCAGCGGATGAGTAGGCGCCGGAACTGGTGCAGCCAGCTGAAGGTGCGCTCGACTACCCAGCGCCAGCGCCCCAGGCCAGAGCCGTGCTGGGTTTTGCGGCGAGCGATGATCGGCTTGATGCCTCGTGCCCAGAGCTCGCGCCGGTGTTTGTCGCTGTCGTAGCCTCGGTCGGCGATCACCTTGTCGGGTCGCTGACGTGGACGGCCGCGCTTGCCCGCGACTGGGGTGATCCCGTCTACGAGCGCCAAGAGCTGGGTGACATCGTTGCGATTCGCAGCGGTGAGCTTCGCTAGCAGCGGGATGCCATGCGCGTCAACGATCAGATGGTGCTTTGAGCCAGGGCGGCCACGGTCAACTGGCGAGGGCCCGGTCAGGGCCCCCTGAGAGAGCACGGATATGACTGGCGTCAACGATCCCGCGGGACCAGTCGATCTGCCCTGCAGCGTTCAACCGCCGCAGCATCTCTTGGTGCAAGCGCTCCCAGACCCCGGCTGCCTGCCAGTCCCGCAAACGCCGCCACGCGCTCACACCCGAGCAGCCGATCTCCTTGGGCACCATCCGCCAGGGCACGCCGGTCAGCAGCACGAACACGATCGCCGTGAACGCCGCCCGGTCGCTCACCCTCGGCCGGCCAGTCCTCTGCGGTGCACGCTCAGGCAAAAGCGGCTCCAGCACCGCCCAGAACGCGTCATCGACCAACAACGAGTCCGCCATCAGAGCACCTCCAGCATCGGGGTTATGTCATCCAACCCCAAGATTCGCCGACCCCCAGAACATCCCTTCTGAAACGAGGTCTAAAGGAGAACAGTGCACTAGCGGTAAAGTGATGGGCTCCAAGAAATGCGAAGAAAGTACATGCAAGTGATGGGCGCTTGCAGAGCTCCCTCGCCTAGCCTACTTGCCGCGGAAAAAGTAGGGGTGTTGGTGGCTTGTTCCGTCCGGTGTGATCGTCAGAATGTCCTGCAAATGAGTGGGTTTCTGGTTGAAGGGGGTCGGTATGTTGATGTTGTCGGCGGGGCAGGCGGAGTCGTTGTGGGACGAGGCTTTGCCGGTCGAGGTAAGGGAGTTGCCGGAGGATCTGGCGGCGTTGGATTTGTTGCTCTCGGATCCTGGGTTGTTTGGGCCGGTCGTGGAGCGCTTTCGACGGGAGGTAATCGAGCAGAAGCGGGCGGTGTTGACGGATGGTCGCCCGACGATCGCGATGGAGACGTTCATTCGATTGATGGTGCTCAAGACGCGCTATCGGTGGGGGTATCGGTCGCTGGTGGCGGAGGTCTCCGATTCGATTCACTTGCGGCGGTTCTGCCGGATCTCTTTGTGCGAGCGGGTGCCGGACGAGTCAACGGTCCGCAAGCTTGCCCGCAGGATCGGGCCCGAGACGGTCTCAGAGCTGACGCGCACGCTGATCGCCAGGACGATGCGCGAGAAGCGTTTTCGTCCGCGTGCGGTGCGGATCGACTCGACTGTCGTCGAGGCGGATGTGAAGTATCCGACCGATGCGGGGTTGGCCTCGCATGGGGTGCGTGCGCTGGCGAGGGAGAGTCGCAAGTTGGCGCAGCGGATCGGCGAGAGCAAACGGCGGGTGCGGGATCGCTCACAAGCGATGGGCCGCCGGTTGCGGGGGATCACGCGCACGATCCGGGCTCGCTCAGGGGAAGCGAAAGCGCAGGTGCTCAAGCTCACGGCGCAGACCGGCGAGCTGTTGCGGCGTTCGGTGCGCGAGGCCAGGCGGCTCCTGACGCTCGCGCGGACCAAGGCGCGTGGCCGTGGCGCGAAGGCGAAGCTCAGGGCGGCGACCAAGCTCGAGCAGCTCGTGGATCGTTGCGAGAAGGTCGCCTCCCAGATCACGAAGCGTGTGCAGGGCGAACCGATCCGCGAGCGGATAGTGTCGCTCACAGACCCGGATGCCCGCCCGATCCGCAAGGGCAAGCTGGGCAAGCCGAACGAGTTTGGGTATGTGACCCAGCTCGCGGAGGTGACCGAGAACACCAAGCGCGGCGCGCGAGGACTGATCCTGCCGGCGTCGACCGCGCCGGGCAACCCGACCGAGAATACGCTGCTCCCAGGCACGATCGCCGAGCTCAAACGGCTTCAGATCTCCCCGCGGGAGCTGGCCCTCGACGGTGGGTTCATGCCCGGCCCGACGAACGACGCACTCAAAGATCTCACACCAGAGCGAGTGTTCATCTCCGGCCGCCAGGAACGAGGCTCCAGACGCACCAATCGACGGTTGCAGCGCTACCGAACAGGCGAGGAGGGCCGGATCAGCCACCTCAAGCGCCGCTACGGGATGGGCCGCAGCCGCCTGAAGGGCACCGAAGGCCAAGAGATCTGGACCGAGTGGGGAATCCTCGCCTATAACGCCGACACGCTCGCCGTCCGAGCCCGATGAAACACTCCAAACGCTCCTAACCAGAGCACCACTCATTCACGAACGGCCGCGCCCTCAACAAGCGCGGCCGTTCGTCATCACAGAGACTTTTTCCGCGGCAAGTAGCCTAAAGGCTCGCCTGACCCCATCGCGGCCGCGCCACCTATCTATTTGAGGTGGCCGTACCGGCGCAGCGCCAGCCAATCTCAGAGTCACGGCCGCCTGACCGCAACCAGGCTAATCGGTCAGCGCTGGCGCGGTCGCGAGCTTGGAACTGCTGAAGGCGGCACGCGCGCTCGGCCGAGTATGGGCTCGGCGCCTTACGGATCGCACCCGCTATGCACGTTGGCGCAACGGGACAGGGGATCGTCACCGCCGTGTGGGCCTCACACCAGCAGGTCGGTGTGCAATCGCTTTGCCAGTGCATCGGATGTCGCGTCCGCAGTTTGTGCTCCGCTGTCGATAGCGTGTCTCTCGAGTGGGCCGAGATCGGCGAAGTCGTGCCATAAGCGCTCGACGACAGCGGCATTTGAGAGTGGGCTCGATGCGCGACGCGCTGCCCTTGCCAAGCATACGGCGAGCGGCGCCCGCAGCACCGCGTACGACACCCTGTGGCCGGCGGCGCTCAACCAATCCCGCAGTGGCTCGAAAAACCATCCCGGGATGACGATCCCGTCGATGATCGTGAAGTAGCCGGCGTCAGCATATCCGGCGGCAGCCTGCGCGACGATACGCATAACCGTCGTGTTCTGCTCGTGTGCCTCACGCTTCCACGGATCGATGCCCCCGGCTTGGATGAAGTGGAAGAACCGATCGGACTCCAGATGAACCGCGCGCTGCGATTTGGCGGCGAGCAGCCCGGCCACGGTGGTCTTGCCCGAGCCCGGAGCTCCGGCGAGGATCAAGACAGGGTTCTCCTCAACGGTGCGCACGTGGTGACCTTAACGTGCGGCTCTTGGGCATGGCAGCCCCGATTCGTGCCGTTGGGTCTCAAGAGCAGCGTGCGCAGGGGAGGGAAAGCGCGCGCTGCGGACGCTGGGGTCGGCGACGGGGGGTTGCTGCTCGGATCATGGCCCGAGGAGGTCCAGCACGTCCCGGGCGCTGGCGATGGGGTGGGCGCCCTTACGTGATCTCGCTTGGGGCTTGACATTTATACGTGGCTCGGCTACGGTGTGCCGCAGGGCTGGTTCTCCATTGTTTGTGGGGGCCGGTGTACATAGGGTCCGGTTGGGGTCATTCCGCTCTGTGGTTGACTTCAAGCGCTAGCAGGGTTTGCAGGAATGGGAGAGGGGCTGGATCGGAGCGATGAGGGAGTTGTTTGAGCGTGGTTTCTAGAGGGAGATTCATGATGGGGATGTGCGCGTCGGCCCGTGGGGCTGATGCTAGATGCGCCAGCTTGGCGCTGTCGCATCTCTCTCTCTCTCTCTCTCTCTTCGGCTAGGTCGCTAGCCGGGAGGCCTTCTCGTCGGGCGCGTTCGCGCCGTCTTTGCTTGGTCCCCGCGGGGGGTGGGCGTCCGGAGGCTCTGCGCGGGGCCACGGAGTCGTACCGGCGCGTGTGGGGTGGCTGCTGATGGCCGCGCCGACCGATCGGAGATCGGCCAGCAGCGGTGCGGCGGCTGCCGCGCGATGGAGTGCGGCCAAGCGCAGGTTGCCGGCGGAGGGGCGTTTGGCGCGGCGGCGGGAGCAGCGGGTGTTCTCGCGGGGTGCGCCGCGGGTGCAGGTTGAGGAGATTCAGCACTCGCGTTTGCTGGTTGCTGTCGCGGCGACGATCGACGAGCTGGGTTTTGAGCAGAGCACGGTGACGCGGATCGCGGCGCGGGCGAAGGTGTCGCGGCGGACGTTCTACGAGTTGTTCGAGAACCGCGAAACGTGTTTGGTGGCGTTGATCGACGCGGTCGTGGAGCGCGTCGAGCGGGATCTGGAGACGGCGGGCCTTGAGGGTCTGGAGTGGCGTGAGCGGGTGCGCGGCGGGCTGTGGGTGATCCTGTCGTTCCTGGAGCGCGAGCCGCTGCTGGCGCGGATCTGGGTCGTCCACGCGTTGCACGGTGGGCCGCAGACGTTGGAGCGTCGTGAGCGGGTGCTCGCGCGGCTGGCCGGGATTCTCGACGAGGGGCGCGTGGAGGGCCCACGCGGGGCGGAGTGCACGTTGGTGACCGCGGAAGGTCTCGTGGGTGGAGCGCTCGGCGTGGTGTATGCGCGGTTGCGCAGCAGCGACTCCGGGCCGTTGACGGGGCTTTTGGATGAGTTGATGGGGATGATCGCGCTGCAGTATTTGGGGCCGCGCGCGGCGCGCCGCGAACAGCGGCGTCCGGCACCGGCACCGACGCCGCGCCATGCGCCGAAGGCTGGCTGGGAGGTGAGCGCGCACGCGGAGCACGACCCGCTGGATGAGGTGAACATGCGCCTCACCTACCGCACCGCGCGGGTGCTGGCGTGCATCGGGGAGTTGCCGGGTGCCAGCAATCGGGCGGTCGCGGAGCGCGCGGGGGTCACGGACCCGGGGCAGATATCGAAGCTGCTGCGGCGCCTGGAGGGCCTCGATCTCGCGGTCAACACCGGCGGGGGGCACCTCTCCGGCGAACCGAACGCGTGGAAGCTGACACCGCTGGGTGGCCAGGTCGCGCGGCGCCTCAACGGTCTCACCATCGATCGGACAGAGGCCGCATGACACGCCACCCCCGATTGAATTACTACTTCACATCACCGACCAAGGAGACAAGGGTGAAACTCACAGCGCACATCGCGAAGCCCACCGTCGCATCGAAGATCGGTCGCTTCGCGCTGCTCCGTGGCCCGCGCCACGCTCTATGGAGTGGTGCGCCTGCCAGCGGCCCGATTGCCGCGCCGTTCGTGGCTCGTTCCCTCGTGGTCCTCTGTGCGCTCGTCGGTCTCTTTGCGCTCGCCCTCACGCCGGCTCTCGCCCGCGCTGAAGCACCGCGTCTCATCAATGTCGGCGGCTTCGATCCTGGGCCGATTGGGCTCGGGGTTGCCGTCGATGGATCCACGGGCGACGTCTACGTCGCCGCACTGCTGCTCGACGCCAAGATCCAGAAGTTCGATTCCTCCGGTTCGCTCATCGCGCCACCTTCGCCATTCGGCGCCGGCAGCGACGACTTCTCAGGCGCGGCAGTGAACCCGACGAACGGTCAGCTCTACGTGATCGATGCCGGGCAGTCCGAACTCGACACCTACGACTCCGCGACCGGTGCGCTCTTGTCCTCGTTCGCCGTTCCTTCCTCCGCCAACAACGCGTTTGGCCTCGACGAGATACAGATTGCGACGGACACGGCCGGGAATGTTTACGTTCCCGTCGTACCCGAAAACAAGGTGATCGAGTACAGCCCGGCTGGCACGCTTCTTCGCGAATTCACGGGCGGAGCGGGCGCGGACGCGCTCAACGGGCCGACTGGTGTCGCGGTCGACTCGGCTGGCAACGTCTGGGTGGCCGACGGTAACAACAACAGGATAGAGGAGCTCGACCCGACCGGCACGCCGATCCGCCAGCTCGCAAGCGCCGGCGTGACAAGCCTCGCACTCGACGGCCAGGGTGATGTGTTCGCGATCGTCAATAACTCAGAAGACTTTTGCGGTTCGCTGAACCCACCGTGCCCACATCTCCTCGAGTACACGCCCGGCGGAGCACGGGTCGCGGACGTCGGCGCGGGGTCCTTCGAAGGCGGTTCCGCGGAGCCCTTCCACTTGACGCCTATGCTCGCCGTCAACTCAACCGGCTCACGTGTATACGTTACCGATCCCAAAACGGAAAAGGTCTGGATCTTCGGCCCGCCCACCGCACCTGAAATCGCCAAGGAGCTCGCCGTCGAAGTCACCGCGTCTGAAGCGAAGCTCGGTGCGACCATCAACCCCGGCGGAATCCAGACCACCTACCGCTTCGAGTACGGGACGACGACCGCCTACGGCCATTCCACGCCCGTCCCGGAAGGCAGCGCTGGTGAAGGACTGAGCCTGCGGACCCTGTACGGAAGTGCAAACGCGCTTGCGCCCGGCGCGACCTACCACTACCGCGTCGTGGCAGTCAATGAACTCGGCACCGTCACCGGTCCCGACGAGACCTTCGCCACGCTCTCCGCGGAAGCGGCCGCATGTCCCAACGAACAGTTTCGCACGGGATTCTCAGCCCGCCTGCCCGACTGCCGTGCCTACGAGCTCGTCACGCCTCCCACCAAGACCTCAATGCAAATCGCCAAAATTCCATCTTCGCCCTCAGCGGACGGCAACGCGACCCCATTTTCGACCTTCGACCCTCTGCCGGGTGCGCCAACAGGCAGCTACAACTACGTCGCCACGCGCGGCCCCGCCGGATGGGTCTCCGAAGACATCATGCCGCTCGAATCCTATTCAGGAGCCATATGCGCGGGGTTCGGCAACGGCCTCATCAGCTACTCCGACGTGACCTCGCGCGCGTTGATCCACTTCGGCGCCGAAGCGCGAGCAGACGACCCCAAAGGCGAGCAACTTGGCAAGCAGGAATGCAACGTCCAAGGCTTGCAGGCCGCCCCCGGTGAACCCTTGGGCTATGAAAGCCTGCTCGTGCGCGACGGCGCCACGGGCGAGTACCGGCTCGTAAATGCAGTCGAAGCCGGAGTTGCCAGTGCACCTGAAGATCCGGACTTTGATGGCGCCTCAGCTGATCTCAGCGACATCGTGTTTACCGAGAAAGCTCCGCTGACCTCGCTTGCGCCGCCCGGAACCGTCAACCTCTACGAATCTCGCGACGGGGCGGTCCGCCTCGCCGGCGTCCTTCCCGACGGTACGCCCACGGTGGCCTCGGTGCCCGAAGTCGGCGAAACCGCCAATGTCGTTACCGCCCAGGACGGCGGCGTCTCCGACGTTGTCTTCACAGCAGTCGGCCGCCTTTACGTCCGCGTGAACGGCGAACGCACGGTCGCGCTCGACGAAACTCAGGGCCCGGGCGCTGGCGGCGGCGGTACCTTCCAGGTTGCGAGCTCAGACGGCTCGACGTTTCTCTTCACCGACACCAGCAGGCTGACCGCCGACTCGACCGCGCAAGCGGGCGAACCCGACCTTTATCAGTGCGTGCTCCCGCCGAAAGCCACGAAATGCGGACTGCGCGACCTGACCGTGGCAGAGCCAGGTGAACACGCCGACGTCATCGCCGTCTCGGCGTTTGGCAGCCGCGATTCCTCACACGTATATTTTGTCGCTGGCGGGGTTCTCGCGACGAATAAGCGCGAACACAAGGACGCCGAAGGCCACACGGTGGTCGAACAGGCGCAGGCGGGCCAGCGTAACCTTTACCTGTGGAGCGCCGGAACGACGACCTTTATCGCGCACGACAGCGAAAACGAAGGAGTGCGTCTTGGTAGGGGTATCGCCTCACCTGATGGCTCCTGGTTCGCGTTCAACTCGACGCGGAGCCTCACGGGCTACGACAACCGGCCCACGGACGGAGGCTTTCCCGTAGGCGAGATTTATGTTTTTGACGCGGCCACGGACGAACTCGAATGTGCCTCATGTAAACCCGACGGAGCGCCACCCCCGAAGCGGGGCTTGGGGCTCGAACAGGAAGTACTCGCCGAAGGAGGGAGCAACACCGGGGGAGCGTCGGTCGATCTCGAAGGGGAGAGTCGCCAAGTGTCAAATGGTGGCCGCGTCTTCTTCCTTTCCGCAGAAGCACTCCTCCCGTCCGACACCAATGGCGAGACCGACGTGTACGAGTACCACGGCGCCCTGTCGCTCATCACCAGCGGCACAGCTTCGAGCCATGTACGGCTCGTCGGCGCCAGTGAAAGCGGTAGCGACGTATTTTTCACTTCCCAACAGGCGCTCGTCCCACAGGACACGCAGCCGGGTGCGCTGCTCCTCTATGATGCGCGCGTAGCTGGCGGCTTGCTTTCCGAGCCCTCGTTTGCACCCTGCACGACCGCTGACGCCTGCCGCGCACCCGTCTCGCCGCAGCCGTCCGTCTTCGGAGCGCCGTCGAGCCAGACCTTCGAAGGCGCCGGCAACGTCGCCACGCCCGGAGCCAAGCCGAAGGCGGAGCTCAAGGCAAAGCCCGTGAAATGCAAGAAGGGTCTTGTGAAGAACAAAAAGGATAAATGCGTACGAAAAAAGAGTAAGAAGCAGGCAAAGAGAGCCAGTCACGACCGGAGGGGCAAGTAAGTGTGCCGTTTAACGCCAAATCAAAGCATGGGATGTAGAAGGTCGGTGCTGCGATGAGGCGGTGCTGCGTAGATGATGGAGGGTTTTGTACCTCCGTGGTCGCCCTGCAGGGGGAGATCACAAACCACCCGCAAGCTGCTGCGGTCAAGAGCCGTGGTGGTGAGCGTTGCGGGAGAAGGCGTGCTTTGAGTGCGTCAGGTGTGACCCAAGAAGGCGAACGTGAGTAAACCACTGATGACTTGTCGAAACCCTTTAGATGACATCAAAAGCGGGGCTGTTTACTTGGCCCGTGATGAGCCTGACGGGAGCCTGCTTATTGGTCAGGTGGTGTCCGGCATGAAGGTGGCGCGAGCTTGGGTTGGGCTTCTACGCGGAAGGCGGGAACCTGTTGTCTCGCGAGGTGGTCAGCTAGTGGCTTTTGGCCTGCGGTTGGCTGGATACGGGAGAATTCCAAGCGGTTGCACCCGTGAGGATAAGAGTACCGATGCGGGGCGCAGGGGCGGACCGTCTGGTAGTAGTGTTGAAGGTCCTGTAATAGGGCTGGAGCGAAGCGGACGGGTCATCCAGGCTTGGCTGTTGGGCAACCGCGATGCAGTTGTCGTGGGAGGAACCAATGGGTAAGTCGAAGTCAGAGGTAAAGTCGTTCTGTATTTCGAAGCAGGTCGTCTGGGATGCCTGGGAGCGTGTCAGGGCTAACGACGGTGCTGCTGGTGTTGACGGGGAGTCGATTGCGGAGTTCGAACGGGATCTGAGGAATAACCTGTACGTTCTGTGGAATAGGCTGTCCTCGGGGAGTTATATGCCGCCTCCGGTAAGGGCGGTGCAGATCCCGAAGAAGGACGGGCAGGGAGTCAGAATGCTCGGTATTCCCACTGTCGCTGACCGGATCGCGCAAACGGCCGTAAGGCTATATTTGGAGCCAGGGGTAGAGCCTCATTTTCACCCCGACTCCTATGGCTATCGACCGGGTCGCTCGGCCCATGACGCGCTGGGGGTATGCCGGGAACGGTGTTGGAAATACGACTGGCTGATCGATCTTGATCTCCAATCGTTTTTCGACTCCGTTGATCACTCGCTCGTTCTGAGGTCGGTGGCTGCCCATACCGATCAGCGGTGGATTCTTCTCTATGTCGAGCGGTGGCTGACTGCGCCGCTCGATCACGGAGACGGCACCTTGGTAGCGCGGGATCGCGGAACCCCGCAAGGGTCGGCGATCTCGCCTGTACTAGCAAACATCTATCTCCATTACTCGTTCGATATGTGGATGGCGCGGGAGTTCCCGACCATCCCGTTTGAGCGGTATGTAGATGATGTGGTCCTGCACTGTAAGAGTGAGCGCCAAGCGCGATTCGTGCGTAGCAGAGTCGCCGAGCGGATGGCGGGTTGCGGCGTGGAGATAAACCCACGTAAGACCCGCATCGTGTATTGCAAAGACGACGATCGCCAAGGCTCTTATGAGCACGAGCGGTTTGACTTCCTTGGGTACACATTTCGTCCTCGACGTTCGCGGAGGAAGAACGGCAAGTTGTCCGTCAATTTTCTCCCGGCTGTCAGCGACGACGCCATGAAGGCGATGAGTAAAACGATCAAGCGATGGAGGCTGCACTTATGGAGCGGGAAGACCCTAACGGCCCTCGCACGGGCAACAAACAAGCGCGTGCAAGGCTGGATCAACTACTACGGGCGCTTCTACCCGTCCGTCTTGGTCAGGTTTCTCAAACGCATCGACGAGTATCTGGTGCGCTGGGCCATGCAGAAGTACAAGCGACTGCGCAAACGCCACAGAAAGACGAGGAAGTTCTTGGAAGGCGTGGAAACACGCGAGCCAAACCTCTTCGCCCACTGGCAACCGACTGCGCAAGCCAACAACCGGATGATGGGAGCCGTGTGATGGGAGACTGTCATGCACGGTTCTGCGAGAGCCCGAGGGTGAAATCCCCTCGGGCTACTCACCTGACAACTACCAAGTCCACAAAACTAGCCTCTCTCGGACGACGGACAGCGGTCAAAACGTTTACGCCGAATAACAACAAGTCGGTTGAGCCACCCAATAGCCGGCAAGCAACAACGCAGAGAATCGCCACCCAGCAGAGTTGCGTAGCTTGGTTTATGAAACCTCTGGCGCTTGCAATCACACTCGTCCTAGCCGCCCTCGCCTTCTCAGTCTCCCCGGCGCTGGCCGAAACACATCCTTTCCTGTCCAGCTTCGGCTCGTTCACAAACCCAAATGGGATTGCGGTCGATGAATCGAGCGGCGATGTCTATGTCGCGGATATCGGCACTGACACGGTCTACAAATTCGACGCAAATGGCAACCCAATTGACTTCTCGACATTGGGGTCCAACGCACTGACGGGCGGTGCGACGCCGGCCGGCTCGTTCTTCTTTCCGTCCGTATACGGCAATCCCGCCGAGCTGGCCGTCGACAACTCGACCAGCCCCGCTGACCCCTCACGCGGCGACCTCTACGTGATGGACGCGGGCCACGGCGTGATCGACAAGTTCACCTCTGCCGGAGAATTCCTCGGCCAGATCGACGGGCTACCCGGATTCTCCGAAGAAGGCCTGCTCGGTCTCGCCGTCGATTCGACCGGCGTCCTCAGAGTCGACCTCTTGTCGGGAGGCGGCGGCGGCGCCTTGTCAGCAGGCGTGGGTGTCGATGAGTTCGATGATGCAGCCGCGAACCGGCTGATCGCCGAACAAGTCAACACTGAACCGGGAGTGGACAACACGGGTGTTCCGCGAGGTGGCCCAGAAGCCCATGGTTTCGCGGTCGGGCCGACCGGAGATGACTTCTTGCTTTATCACTTGTGCGGATGCGTTGCGAAGTTCGGCCAGCATCTCGCTGGCCTCGGCGATCTCGACTCCGAAGAATCCGGCGATGTCGCGCTGGCGACAGATCCCGCGAGCGGCCACGTGTTCATCGACAGTCAGTCGTCGGTCGCCGAGTGGGACACCGGGGCTTTGAACGGAGGAACAAGCGGTGGTGGGGAGGAGGGCCCGGCTGAAGGCCTCGCAGTACTTCTCGGGGAACGTTTCGGCTCCGCCCAGCTTTCCGCCTCCTCGGGTCAGGGTGGGATCGCGGTGAACGGACAGACAGGCCAGATTTATGTCTCCAATCCCGCCGATGGCAAAATCTACGTTTTTGGGAGCACTGCACCGGCGTTGACGGTTTCTCCTCCGGTGAGCGTCACGAGGGAATCCGCGACGCTCACCGCCACGATCAATCCTCGCGGCGCCGCCGTGACGCGCTGCGAGTTCGAATACGGCGTCGCCGACCTGTTTGGCAAAGGCGCCTACGACCAGAGCGTTCCTTGCGAACCCGATACGTCGGCGATCGGCGCCGGCACAAGCCCGGTCTCGGTCAGCGCCAACATCATCGGCCTCGCGCCGGGGTTGCTTTATCGCTATCGTGTTAGAGCGGCTAACGCCGACGCGCCGACGGAAACGAGCGGGCTTCTCGCGACGACCGGTGAAGGCTTCGGGGTAAAGCTTCTGGAAGTGGCGTTTCTCAACGAAGATGGCACCCCCGATACCCAGGCGGGCTCGCACCCCTTCGAAGTCGTCAACAACGTCGAGTTCAAGTCGCATTTCGCTCGCAAGGAATCGAATGCGGACTCGCTCTATGTGCAGGAGCCCAACGGCACGGTCAAGAACCTCTTCGTCGATCTGCCGCCCGGTTTCTCCGGGGATCCCAACGCGACCACCGCCAAGTGCACCGTGCAACAGCTCATAACCACACCGCCGCAAAATAACTCGGAAACTAGCTGCCCCGCCGCCTCAGAAGTCGGTCGAGTCAACTTCGAATTCAGTCCCAACGTGGCGGGCGGCGGCCACCGCACCGACCACAAGCCGGTCAACGTGATGGTTCCTCCCCGCGGTACTGCGCTTCAGCTGGGCATAAACTACTTCCAAGTCCCGCTCCTGATCGACAATTCTGTGCAGCCAGGCGGGGACTACCCGGTGCAGGCCAGCGTGCTCGGCGCTCCACCAGAAGCCCCGTTGTTGAGTAGCCGCCTTCAGCTTCATGGTGTCGTGGGTGAAGGTCCTGCTCGCAAGCCGTTTCTGACGTTGCCGACGGGCTGTCATGGTCCGCTGCGCTCCAGCATCGTCGTTGAATCCTACGAAGGCGCGCGGGCCGAAGCCAGCGAAGTGACCCGCAACTCGTCCGGTCAGCCTGTGTCCCTTACGGGCTGCTCGAAGCTGTTCTTTCCGCCGAGCATCTCGGTCACGCCGGACAGCACCGACGCGAGCACCTCCTCCGGCCTGACGGTCGGCGTTCACGTGCCACAGACGGCTGCCCTGAACCCAGACGGGCTAGCGGAGTCCGCGCTGCGCGACACCACCGTGACGTTGCCCCAGGGCGTCGCGATCAATCCTGCGGGAGGCGATGGCCTTGAAGCGTGCTCTGAGAGTCTCGCCGGGTTCACCGGGCTCAGCGAACTCAATGCGAAATTCGAACCGGGCGTTCAAACTGCGACGTTCACCCCCGAACTCCCGAATCCCACGCTTGCCGGTGTGAACTTCTGCCCTGACGGGTCGAAGGTCGGCACGGTGACGGTCAAAACACCCCTCTTGGAACACGCACTCGAAGGCGCCGTGTACATCGCAACCCAGAACGCCAACCCTTTCGGAAGCCTCATTGCCATGTACATGATTTTCGAAGACCCGATCTCCGGATCGCTCATCAAGCTCAGCGGGGAAGTCCAGCTCACCGAAACGGGACAGATCGTCACCACCTTCAAGAACGCTCCTGATCTACCATTCGAAGAACTCGAACTGCACTTCTTCGGCGGCGAACGCGCGCCGCTCGCGACGCCGTCGCGTTGCGGGACCTACACCACGAAGGCTGTGTTCACGCCGTGGGACGGCAACGGTCCCGTGACCTCGGAATCCTCGTTCAACATCGAACACGGACCGCACGGCGGCCCGTGTCCCGGCGCGAACCTGCCGTTCGACCCGAGTGTGAACGCGGGTGCGACGAACATCCAGGCGGGTGCGTTCTCGCCGTTGACGGTGACGGTGAATCGCAAAGACGGCGAACAGAACCTGAAGTCGCTCGAAGCTAAGCTGCCGCCGGGCCTGTCGGGTGTGCTGACGGGTGTCGAACTGTGCCCCGAACCGCAGGCCAATGAAGGGTTGTGTGGGGAAAGCAGCAAGGTCGGCGAAGCGACGATCGGTGTTGGTGTCGGTAACGATCCGTTCACGGTCACCGGCGGGAAGTTCTATCTCACCGGCCCCTACAACGGCCACGGCAGCTGCACTGTCGGCGAAGCGGGTTGCGCGCCGTTTGGTCTGACGTTCGAGGTGCCCGCGAAGGCCGGCCCGTTCGATCTCGCGAACACGAAGAACAACCATCCTCCGTGCGACTGCGTGGTGGTGCGCGGCAAGATCGAATTGAGTCCGTTGACGTCGGCGATCACGATCACCTCCAACCCGCCGGGCTCGCCGGATTCGATCCCGACGAGCATCGAAGGGATCCCCTTGGAAATCCAGCATGTCAACGCCACGACCACGCGAGGGGATTTCCAGTTCAACCCGACGAACTGCTCGAAGATGGCGCTCACGGGCACGGTGCAGCTCAGCGAAGGCGGCACGAGCACGATCACCACGCCGTTTCAGGTCACCAACTGCGCGGCGTTGAAGTTCGAACCGAGATTCAGCGTCTCCACGTCGGGCAAAACGAGCAGGGCGAACGGCGCGTCGCTGACCGCGAAGCTGACCTACCCGAACGTGCCGCAGGGCACCGAGGCGGACATCGCGAAGGTCAAAGTCGAACTCCCCGGGCAGCTCCCAAGCCGCTTGACGACGCTGCAGAAGGCGTGCACCGCCGGGCAGTTCGAAGCGAACCCGGCCGCGTGCCCCGCGGCGTCGAAGATCGGCTACGCGACCGTGCACACCCCGTTGATCCCGGTCCCGTTGCAGGGCCCCGCGATCTTCGTCTCCCACGGCGGCGAAGCGTTCCCCTCGCTGACACTGGTGCTGCAAGGCTACGGCATCACGATCGACCTCGTCGGTACGACGTTCATCGACAAAGCCGGCATAACCTCGACGACGTTCAAGACGGTCCCCGACCAGCCGTTCTCGAGCTTCGAACTGACGCTCCCCGAGGGCCCCTACTCCGCGCTGACAAACGCCGGGAACCTCTGCTCGCTGACGAAGACCGTCACGGTCAAGAAGAAGGTCACGGTCAGGGTTCACGGCCGCAAGAAGACCATCACCCGCGGGGTCAAGCAGACGGAGCCCGCGACGCTTGCGATGCCGACCGAATTCGTCGCCCAGAATGGCGCCGAAATCAAACAGAGCACACCAATCACCGTCACCGGGTGCCCGAAGCAGGTCAAGCATAAGAAGACGGCCAGGCACGGTCGGCGCGCGAGGAAGGCGAGAGGAGGGCGATCGCGAGCGGGCGGGAGGAAGGGATGAGCCGTGCGTATGTCGTGAGTGCGGTGCTGTTGGCTGCGAGAGCTCGCTAGGGTTGCGGTCGGTAGGGAGAGGCGTTCGCGCAAAGCCATCGCTATGCCTCCGTGTGCTGTGTCGAGACCAGTACCACGAATAGTTCCGTTCACGCTATATTCGGTAGCGAGCGTGTAGGCTTCACCCGCTCGTATGGTGCGGACAATCGGGGGACATGATAGGCAAGACGACATACCGAGGGCTATGTGCCCGACTTGGTCTGGGACTCATGTGCGCCTTGCTGTTGACGCTCGCCGTGTGCCAACCTGCTGATGCCGCAACCTCCGAACAGGCAAAGTGCACACGACATTCGGGCGAGTTCACAGCCGGGAAGGCCGTGTCGCCGGCGGTTACGCTCACGCCGGACCTACCGACGCAGACGGTGAACTTCGGCGGTGGTCGCGGCTGGCAGTTCGCCGAAGTCGTGCTCACAGCCTCTCGGCCCCTTCCGAACAGCTTCGAGCCATCCCAACTGGACATCGAGGTGCTTCGACGCTTCAGTCGCCAGAGCGAAACGCTGAGCACAGTGACGCTTCCGCCACCGACCTTTACCGAGCCAAGCCTAAACCCGGCTCGGAACACCATCACCTTCACGGTGTGCTTCAACGGAGCCAATCTCGGCGCCGGACACTACACGGGCACCATCACGGTCGAGGGTGCACAGGGGCTCGGATCGACAAACCTTGCATTCAACCTCAACGCTCAGAACGCAACGATGTTCCTGTGGACGCTCGTCGTCTCGGGGGTACTGGTGCTGTTCCTGCTCTTCTGGCGTGGTGCCGCGACGGTCCAGAGCGATACCGCAAAAGGAGTCGCGACAGCAGTGGATCACGCTGGCGTCACGCCCGACGGCGTATTGGAGGTTCCGGCCAAGGTGGCCCCAACTGCCCAGAAGGCAGTGCAGACCCGCGCGCGTTGGTCGCTGAAGACCGAAGTCCTGACGGATCCGATGTTTTGGGCAGGGACGGTGCTCTCGACCGCCGCGGCGGTCGCTGCAGCTTGGGCGATCTATGCGTCGAACACTGGTTGGGGCGCAAGCCCTGTTACGGACATCTTTGGCATCGTCTCGAGCATCATCGCGGCGGCGGGCTTCCAGAGTCTCATCACGTCCGCCGCGGGCAAATAGGAGCATCTTCGCGGGGCCTCATGGTGCTCGTACACGATCTGCGGAGCGCTGGCCAGGAGTGTGGTGGTGGGGTGGCATTTGTGGCTTGTGCTGCGGTCTCGGCGATGTCGTGGGCCCCGAACGCGCCAGGTTTGGCGGAGAAAATGCGTCAGTCCCGCGAGCCGTCCCAGCGGTGCTACCAGCGAGTGCTACCATCATCTGATGGCTGCACGTCATCCTCGCCTTGGCGTTGAGCGCGACCCAGAGATGGAGCGCGCGCTCGCGCTCACGCAACCATTGCTGGATCCGGCTGAGACTCGGTCGGCTGCCGCCCAGATCAGGGCGCTGACGCTGCGCGGCGCACGGTCGGTACTGGCTAACGCCGACGAGTCCTCGCGGCTGCAGGCGCGACTCGTTGAGCGCTATGGAGCTACACCCGCCCAGGGCGATCTGCTGGACCTGGATACGCCCGCGGCGGACCCGCATGGGGCGAGGGCGACACCGGTGAGCGACGCCTTGCAGTGGGTTCGCGGCGAGTGAGCGCTGCCTACCTCGACGCATCCGCTCTGGTCAAGCTGTTCAAGGACGAGCCTGAGACCCAGGCTCTGCGCCAAGCGCTCACGCACTGGCCGGTTCGGGTCGCAAGCGAGCTGATCCGCGTCGAGGCGGTCTGCACGGCAAGACGACTCGGCGACCCGGCAATGCTCGAGCGCGCGAAGACGGCGCTCACCCGCCTGACCTTGCTGCCGCTGACCGCTGAGGTCATCGATCTTGCCACCGGCGAGTATCGGCCAGCGCTCCGTGCGATGGACGCGCTGCACCTGGCGAGCGCGCTGTCCATCCGCGAGGAGCTTGGCGCGATGTTCGTCTACGACACGGACCTGCACACCGCAGCGAGTCACCACGATCTGAACCCGCTCGCACCGGACTGAGCGGCAACCGCCCGCGCGGGTCGAGCAGCTTCTCAGCCTGCCGCGGGTGATCCGGGGGGTGTAGTTGCCTTTACGACGCTGCTTACGGGGAGGCGCTCCAGCGCGTCGGCCATGACGGTGGCGCCGTCGCTGCGGGCGAGGGCGTCGGCCATCGCGCGGGCACCCCGTTTGATCGACCGGTCTTCCAGGGCGCTGGCGATCACGCTGCGCAGCTTGCTGGGGGAGCTCTTCTTGCTGACCCTCACGCCGGCGTTCACGAACAGAACGCGGGCGGCGTTATCGGGCTGGTCGCGCGCATCGGGGATGCAGACGAGCGGAACACCATCGGCGAGCGCCGCGTTGACCGTCTGCCACCCCGCATGGGTGACCATCAGCGACGCGTGCGGGAGCACGGTTCGATGTGGCACGAAAGCCACAGTGCGCGCGTTGGCGGGGATGCGCAGGCGGCTGGCGTCGAGCGCGGGACCCGCTGTCAGCAGCGCCCGGACCGGCAGCCCGGCGACGGCGTCGAGCGCTCGCTGGGCGAGCGCTCCCTGATCCATGTAGCTGGTGCTGAAGCTGAGCAGCACGAGCGGATCGGTGTTCTCCTCGGGCCACGGCGACTCCCAGTCCTTCTGGAACGGCTCGAACGCGGGGCCCACGTAGTGGACGTTCGTGGGGAGCTGGGCTTTGCTCGAGAAGTCGAGCTCTGGCGCGGTCATCACGTAGATGGCCCGCGCACCGAGGACCTGGTCGCTCCAGTCCTTCAGTGGCGCGAGCCCATATTCGCCACGGACGCCGTTCAGCACGGGCAGTGCGGGCGCCCAGAAGCGGCGGGTCATACGGTCGAACAGACGATCGCGCACGGCCCCGAACGGACCCGCCATCGGCGACAGGCCACTGAACAGCGGGGGCGCGCCGCGAGCCGGTAGTGGATAGGGGCAGTGAACGAGCGCGGCCGCTGGCACACCCGCGAGCTCAGCGGCGATCGCCGCAGCCGGTATGAGCCAGTCGAACACGACCACGTCGGCGCTCCAGCCCTCGAGCGTCTCAATCACATCGCGTGCCCCATCGGGCATCGGCGCGGTCGCGCCGTCGCGCAGTCGCTTCGCGGCGCCAAGCTGCGTGCGCGCCTCCCAGTCACGTATCGGGTCGGTCTCCGGGCGCGTGATGTCGAGGTCGGGCATCGCCCGCCGGTACTCGACGAACTCCGCCCCGGTGCTCTCGATCCGCTCGCGCGCGGCGCGGTGGGCGAGGACCCGCACCTGGTGACCGCGGTCGACGAGCTCGCGTGTGAGCGCGAGCTGCGGTGGGGCGTTGCCGCTGAACGCGATGAGCGTCTGGAAGACTCGCATATACTTCATCTTAGTATGACCAAGATGAAAAAGTCAAGCGCCCCGCGCAAGGAGCGCACCTATCGGATGACCGCCCGCGCCGATGCGGCCGCCGCGACCGGCGAGCGGCTGCTCGCCGCGGCGTGGAAGCACTTCGGCACTCGCCCGTATGAGGAGGTTCGCCTGCGCGAGATCGCCGCCGAAGCGCTCGTCACCGAACAGACGCTCCTCGCGCGCTTTCACTCCAAGGACGAGTTGCTGACCGCGGCGTACAGATGGTGGGCGATGAGCGAGAAATCACGCCGCGACGCGGCTCCCGTGGGCCGCTTCCCCGAGGCCGTCGCCAACGTGTTCGACCACTACGAGGCGCACGGAACGGCGATTCTGCGCATGCTCTCCCAGGAGGACCGCATCCCCGCGATCCGCTACCTCACCGACAGGGGCAGGGACTACCACCGCGATTGGGCGAGCCGGGTCTTCCAACCGCTGCTCGCCGGACTGCGGCGCGCATCCAGAGAGCGCCGGCTCACGGCCGTCGTCATCGCCACAGACGTGCTCGTGTGGAAGCTCCTGCGACTCGACATGCAGCTCAGCCGCCCCCAGGCCGAAGAGACTGTGGTTGAGATGATCGAGTCCTACTCGAGGCGATCGAGTTGAGAGAGCCCACCGAGGCCGGCCACCAGGCGGAGTGGGCGAGACCCTCGAGCGCCGGGGACCAGATGTAGGCATCCGAGCCGGTCCCTTGTAGGAGCAGATGCACGCGTCCTGTCGCTCGGATACCGTCAGGTCCGCATGAGCGACGACACGACCCTGTTGGTGTGCCCGGTCCGGGGCGAGCTGACAGCCAAAGCACTCGCAAAGGATGGCCTCACGCCCACGGAGGAGAAACGGCGCATCGAGCTGATTCAGTATCTGCTCGATCGCGGCTATCCGTCCGACTTCATCGCTGTCGAGACCAGGATTATCTGCGATCTGGGCGAGGAAGGCCGCAACTCGCTTCGAGCGGATGTGGTCATTTACGATATCCAGCGTGAGCGCGCCAAGAGGCTCGATCAAGACGCTCGACTGCATCATATGCTGCTCGTCGCCGAGGTCAAGCGCGATGCAAAGAAGAAGGAACGTGCAATTGCGACTCAGCTCGAGCCGGCGGTTCGGCAACTGCCTAACATCGCCGCGCTTGGCGTGTACTGGGATGACACAAATCGAATCGTCCTGCACCGTGAGCGCCTTCAGGCCGAGGATGGCAGCGAAACCATCGAGATCGAACGCGACAGCATCGCGAGCCTACCGCCATTTGGCCAACCATTCCGTTATCAGCCAATTACGCTAGACGCGCTAACGCCTCCAAGTAACCTCGTCGCAATCCTAGAAGCCATCGCGAACGCACTGCGCTCTGAAGGGATCAACGATGAGCATCAGCGGTACAAGGAGACTGTAAAGCTTCTATTGGCTCGCTACATCGATGAGCGCCAAGCCGCGGACCGTCCGAAGCGCGACCTCAAGCTGCAAGTGTTCAAGGATGGGGCGGATCCGACGTTCCTGTCTCGCGTGCAGCGAGTTTATGAGGACGCCGCGACACGTTACAGCAGTGCTGTGACCCTTTTTAAGCCAACTCGCGGGTCTGAGCTGAGCGAGCGAGCTCTGCGCCGCATCGTCAGCTCTATCGAGGGGATCCATCTGTCCGAGGCGAGCAACGATGCGCTCCAACAGGTCTTCATGTCGTTCGTCCCCGCTGTCTTCAAGAAGAGTTTGGATCAGTACTTCACGCCCATAACGCTCATTGAGACAATGGTGACAATGGCTGAAATAGGGCCAACGGATAAGGTGGCGGACCCGGCGATGGGGACCGCCGACTTTCTTGTTTCCGCAATGGCAGATCGAGCCGCAAAGGGCGATACCGATATGGCTCAGCGTGTCTTCGGGGCAGACAAGGACCAGCAAGCATATGACTTGGCAGTGATCAACATGATTCTCAACCGAGACGGTCAGTCGGGCCTGGAATGCGTCGATACGATTGAGGACGCCACGCTCTGGGAGGGCGAGATGGGTGTCGTGCTGTGCAATCCACCCTTTGGTTCGCGAACGCTTGAGCTTCGCGGGGAGGTGCTCGCACAATATGACCTAGGACACCTGTGGCAAGTCGATTATGCGACCGGCGATTGGATCAAGACAGGCGAGATCCTGCCCAGCCAGCAGCTTGGTATTCTGTTTATCGAGCGCGGGTACAGAATGTTGGTCGATGGTGGCCGCATGGCGATCATCGTTCCCGAGGGATACTTGTGCACTCAAAGTTACGGGTACATTCGGCGCTGGCTTCTGGACCATGTCGAGATCATGAGTCTCGTAGAACTACCGCGACGTATGTTCTTGAAGTCCGACGCCGACCTTCGATCAAATATTCTTCTGGTAAGGCGTCTCCCAGCACAAAGCCTCAAGCGGCGACGGGCCGCCAACTATCCAATTCATGCCGAGCTGGTACGCAAGGTAGGCATGAAGCTGGGCAAGGGATTTCCTAAGATCTATCTACGGGATGAGGAGACTGGGCTGGAGCGCACGGACTCCGAGAACAAGCCCCTGCTCGATACGGACTTTACGAGGGTCCTTGCCGGTTTCTGTCGGTATCGTTCGATGGACGTCAACGGCGCTCGATCAAAGCCGTGGGATGGTGCTCGCTTCTCTGATATTGAGGCGCATGTGGATCTCGATATGAAGCCGCGACGACTAGTTCCGGGCGCCTTGCGCAATCTGCAGGAGTTGCGAGCCAAGAAATTCAGGCTGCTCGCAGATTTCGCCGAGATTTGCGAAGAGACGATAGATATCTCACGCGAAGTCGAGCAAGGGAAGATGCGACGGCTTGTGGAGGGTCAGAGCATCCGCGCCGTCGAGGGGATCGTCATACCGGGGCAGCCTGAGCGATCGTGGCACATAGCCGAACGCAAGAGCGCATTTGTCTACCCTCTCCAGGCATTCGACATTGTGCTCGGGCTGGTGCGCCCAGAGCGTCGGAACGTCGGGCTCCTGATTGACGATGGCACTGGCCTGCGGGACGTTGTCGGTAGTCCCGATGGCGTTGCGATCATCCGCGTTGCTCCAGAGATGGCCGATGCGTATCCAGTCGAGTGGCTACTCGAGGCGCTACGCTCAGAGCGCTGTCGCCTCCAACTATGGACCGAATCTGGTGGGACGAGCTACGGGAAGCTGACCCTCGATCATGTTCGCGAGCTGCATGTGCCGATGCCGACGGCTGCGCAGCGTCGCGCAAGTGCACGGCGAGTAACGACCTGGGCCGAAGCGATAGGTTCGACACTGCGCGCGTGGAACCGCATCGGCACTCCCGAGGATCGCGTGGCGATCATCAACTCGGCGATCATCGGGCTTGAAGGGGACGATGAGGCGTAAGGGACTCAGGAGGCTCGGTGCGAGCACCCGATCGAATTTCCAGTGAGTGCGCGACGTCGGTCAGTCTGCGCCAGAGGCGGCGACCGTCGAGGGTCGTGAAAGCCGAAGCTCGCGGGTCTTGTGAGACTGGTCGCGGCAGCCGCAGCCGTAGGCGATCTCAGCCCAGCCCCCGGCCCGATCGCGTCCCGGTCACGCGGCCGGGGGCTGATCGATGCGCACCAGGTTGCCGGACGGGTCACGCACGGCACAGTCCCGCGTGCCCCACGGCTGATCGGTCGGCTCCTGCACGATCTCGGCGCCCGAGGCGCGCAGCTTCTCGAAGGTGGTGTCGAGGTCGTCGGTGTGGAAGTGGACGCCGTTCAGGGCGCCCTTGGCGAGGAGCGCGGCGAGCGCGTCGCTGTCGGCGGGGCTGCCGTTCAGGTAGTTCGTAAGGATGATCGCGACGCCGGGCTGGGAGGCGGCGCCGACGGTGATCCAGCGGAAGTCTTCGCGCGCGACGTCGTTGCGCAGCTCGAGGTCGAGCGTGTCGCGGTAGAAGGCCAGTGCGAGGTCGGGGTCATGGATGAGGACGAAGCAAGTGGAAAGAGTGAGGTTCATGCCCCCAACACTACGGAGCCAGAGACCCGCGCGCTTCTCCGATCCTGATCGGCTTTGCCATCCTGCTGGGCTTGCTGGCCGGCTTGCCGGTCGGGCGGGTGAGGTCCTTGGCGACGCAGCCCGGCACGCTCGCGAGCGCTCGGTGGTCGCGGGCCCGGTAGGCGGTTGGCGTCTCGCCCGCCAGCTGGGTGAAGCGGGCGCTGAACGAGCCGAGCGAGGTACACCCGACCGCCACGCAGACCTCGGTAACCGACAACTCGCCGCCGCGCAGCAGCGCCTTCGCCCGCTCGATTCGCCGCGTCATCAGGTACGCGTAGGGCGTCTCCCCGTACGCCGCGCGGAACTGCCGCGAGAAGTGTGCGTTCGACATCAGCGCAGTGCGGGCGAGCGCGGCGACGTCGAGCGGGCGCGCGTACTCGCGGTCCATCAGATCGCGGGCGCGGCGCAGATGCGCGAGGTTGGCGAGCTCCTCCGGCGTCACGATGCGAGCGTAGCGGCGGACGCCCGGCGGTAAGCGGCTCGCCTCGCGGGCTCGCCTCGCGGCGATGCGGTAGGAATCCGGTGGCGGGCGAGCGGGGCTCCTCCGGTGCAGGGCGCAACTACGCGCAGCCTTGGTGGCTCACCCCGAGATCCCCACCCGCTTGCTGAAGGGGCTGTCGAACACGCCGCTCGAGTTGAGCTCGGCGTGGATCGCCTGCCAGTCCCGGTAGCGGGGGTACATCGTTTCGACCAAGCCATGGCTGCCGGTGAGTGTGTTCACCTGGCCCCAGTGCGGGCGTCCCTCCAGCGCGTGGAGCGTGCTTTCGTGTGCGGCCAGCAGCTCCATCCCCCCGACGGTGTGGGTGGCCATGATCAGCTCGATCATCATCGTGTCCCGCCCCTGCATCATCGCCATGTAGGCGTCGCTGGCCTTCACGAAGCGCAGCGAGATCGGCGCGCTGTGGTAGATGTCGCCGAGGCGCCGGCGCTGGGCGGCGACCTCGACGATCCGCTCGACCGCGGCGAGGTGAAACTGGCGCTCGTCAACCGGGACGCCGATCTCGCACGAGTAGGCGGGCAGGTAGTTGGCCGCACCGATGTTGAACACCTGGTAGCTGATGTTGACGTAGTCGTCGTTGACCAGTGCGTGGAGCGACTGCCTGAGCAGGAACGGGGAGATCTGCGGGCGCAGGCCGACGGCGAGGTTGATCAGCAGCGGGGTGAGTGGAAAGCGCGCCGCCAGTTCCATCAGCAGGCTGCGGCTGCGGCGGTGGTCGCGACGGTATTCGGAGGGAGGGATCGGGTTGCGCGTGGTGACGAGGCATTCGATCTCCCCCTCCGTATTGGGGTAGGGGCTGAAGATCAGCTCGTAATGGGCGTTCTGGGCGAGCACCTCGCCGCGTGCCAGCTCCTCGCGGACCCGGGACCAGGTGCTCATCGCGCGCACCTCGCGCAGATAGAACAGCGGCCCCATCTCGAGGATCACGGAGTGGATCACTCCCATGCAGCCCATGCCGACGACGGCGGCGTCGAACCAGCCATCGTCCTGGTGGAGCTGATGGTCGGGGTGGCGCGCCCGGTAGGCGTTGGGGTCACTGGGCCCGTCGCTCGGCTCGATCCGGTGGACGGTGCCGCCGGCGGCGACGATGTCGAGCGAGCGGACGAAGTCTGACAGCGGCCCGAAGTCGATCCCCGATCCGTGGGTGGCGGTGGAGATCACCCCCGCAACGGTCTGGCCGTCGAAGCCCCCCATGTTCGGCAGTGCCAGCTCCAGCCCCTGCAGGTGGGCGTTGAGCTCGGCGATCGTCATCCCGGCCTGCACCCGCACAAGGGTGCCGCCGCCGCTGCGCGCGCCGGTGGAGCCCACCCCTGGGGCTCCCGGCCGCAGCAGGTCCACCTCCAGGTCCAGCGGCCTGTTCAGCCCCGTGGGATGGATCAGGAAGCCGTCGGTCAGCGCCACGTCGGACCACGAGTGACCCGATCCCACCGCGCGTACGGTGCAGCCTTCGAGCTCCGCTTCGCGGACGATCGCGCGGAGCTCCTCGAACGTCGTCGGCGTCACCTGGCGCAGCGGGTCGACGCCCTCGTTGCCGGTGTTGTTGCGCCAGCGCTTGCGCAGGGTGACACGCTCGCGCAGCCCCATCCCTGCTCAGGCCTTCAGCTCGCCGATCAGCCGCTCGACGCCCCGCTCGGCGAGCGCGGCGATCGTCTTCGACGGATTCACTCCCAACGCGGTCGGCACGATCGACCCGTCGAGCACGTGCAGGCCCTCGTAGCCGTACACCTTCCCGACGTCGTCCACGACGCCCAGGGTGGGGTCGTCGGCCATCGGGCAGCCGCCCAGCGGGTGCACCGTGATGTAGCCGCTGAGCGGCCACGTATCGAGTGCGAAGAACGGCTCGGCGCCCACGCCGCGCGCGAGGTCGTAGGTGACCTGCTTCATCGCCGCGAACAGGGTTTCGCTGCCGCTCCGGCTCCAGCGGATGTCGAAGCATTTCAGCAGCGGCGTCAGGCGCATCTGCCCGTCGGCGGCGTCGCGGCCGATCATCAGGAACACCAGCGAGTCGTCGATCGGCCGCCCCGGAGGGAGCGGGCGCAGGTGGCGGTGGGTGATGTGCTGATCGCTGAAACCGAGGAACGCCGCCAGGCGCTTGGCGCGCAACAGCAGCGTGCGCCACCCGTGGATACGGTCCACGGCGCGCACGATCTCCAGCAGCCCGCCGAACTTCGAGGGCAGCCCGCCGTCGGCGAGCAGGAAGCCGTGCTCGGCGGTGTAGTCGAGCACGCTTGTCATCGACGGCCCGAAATCGGTTCGCGGGTCGCCGACATCGCTCGCGCGCGGGTCGAACGCCGCCCCGAGCGCGTCGCCGTTGCCCGAGAAATGGCCCCCCAGGGCGATGGAGAGGTGAGGGAGACGCTTGCGGTTCTTCAACAGCAGTCGCGTGGTCCCGAGCGTACCGGCGGCGAGCACAACCACCGGCGCGCGCACCGTGCCATCCTTGTGCCGCTCCAAATCGCGGAAGTCCACCTGCCACAGCCCGCCGACCTGCGTGGGCGGTTCCAGCCGCTGCGCTTCGTGGAGCGGATACACCTGCGCGCCGAGTCGCTCGGCGCGTGCCACGTAGGTGATGTCGATTGTGTTCTTGGCGTGAATCGGGCAGCCGCTGTCACAGCGGCCGAGGTTTTCGCACGGCTTCTGGTGAACGCCGCTGAACGGGTGCTCGCGCTCCCCTTCGAAGTTGACTGCCAGCGGTAGGCGCTCGGCCTGCTTGCCCACGCGCTGGCCGGCGTCGGCGAACGCGTTCATCTTGGGCAGTCCCGGGGGAGTCTGCATCGGCAGCAGTGCCTCCTCGGTGCGGTCGTAGTAGGGGTCGAGCACGTCGCGATCGATCGCCTGCGGCCAGCCCCTATCGAACACGTCCGCCGGGGTGCGCAGCTGCACGTTGGCGTACACGAGCGACCCGCCGCCGACGCCCGCGGCGGTCAGCACCGAGAGGTCGCGCATCAGCCGCAGGTCGAACAGCCCGTGCGGGTTGAGCGTTGGATGCCACAGCGCTGCCGGCGCCTGCGCGGGCGTGGCCGGGAAGTCCGCTGCCGCGAAGCGTCGTCCCCGCTCGAGCACTGCCACGCGAAGCCCCGCTTCGGCCAGCCGGCAGGCCGCGATCCCGCCGCCGAAGCCCGATCCGACCACGATTGCGTCGTAGGTCGCATCCATGCGCGCGACCCTACACTATCTTCCTTCCAAAGGTTGGCAAAGAAGGGAGGACCGGATGTTCGAGGAGATCGAGGAGCGCTTTCGCGAGGTGCTCGCGCGGCTGCGGCATCGCGACGCGCCCACCGGCGGGCCCGGGGGTGCGGCGGCCAGCGGACCCGCGGCCGGCGGGGCAGTTGGTGGGCCTGCTGCCGGCGCTCCCGCAGCGGGACGGGTCATCCGCGATGTGATGGACCCCGCCTTTCTCAAGCGCCAGCTCGACGGCATCCAGGCGGCCGGTGCACAAAGCCCGGGTGGCAACAAGCTCCCGCAGGCTGCCTACGACGAGGCATATGAAGAGCTCGAGGAAGCCAAAGCGGGGGATCCGACGACGCCCTTCATGCCGCGCACCGCCACCAACAGCAACCTGCAGTCGGTGCTCACAACCTGCGTCGAGTCGAGGCTGGAGAATCTGCTGAAAGCGCTCCCTGAGGGACTCGACAGGCTGGCGCACGCGATCATCGGCGACATCGAGATCTTCCGCAAGTTCGGTCCCTGCGACCCGCTGTGGATGGAGACGAAGCTCGCCGAAGAGCTCGCCAAGATCGATGGCCGACCCGACTTCCCGGACACCCCCGCCGGCCCGGTGGCGCTCGCCTCCAACGCGCGGGTGATCCTGGTAGGGGATTGGGCCACCGGTCTCCCCGGCGCGGTTGCGGTCGCCACGCAGATACGCCGGCGGCTCGACGAAGGACGGGGCCGCGAGCAGCACCTGATTCACCTCGGCGACACCTACTACTCCGGCTGGCAGGAGGAGTATGAAACGCGCTTTCTGCGCTACTGGCCCGTGGACCGCAACGAGCAGGACGTGCTGTGCTGGTCGCTCAACGGCAACCACGACATGTACTCGGGCGGCCACGGCTACTTCGGCTATCTGCTGCACGATCCGCGTTTCCGCGGGCACTGGCTCGGCGGGCATCCCGAGCAGACACCGTCGAGTCACTTCAGCCTGGAGAACGGCGATTGGCAGATCCTCGGGCTCGACAGTGCCTACGTCGACCACGGCCTCGCCGGCTCGCAGCCTGGGTGGGTGGCGAGCAAACTTGGTGGTGCGCGCAAAACGATGCTACTCACCCACCACCAGCCGTTCAGCGCCTACGAAAAGGTCACGCAGAAGATGACCAAGCAGATCGAGCCGCTGTTCAGCGACGCTAAACGGCTGGACGCGTGGTTCTGGGGCCACGAGCACCGCTGCACCGTGTACGGCCCCGATTCCGAACACCCCGATGGCCCGGTACCGTGGCTGCGCTTCGGCTCATGCGTGGGCAACGGCGGCGTGCCGCAGATCCTTCCTGACCCCCCGCTCACGGGCGACGCGCGCGACGTCGAAGGCTACGCCCCGCTGAGCTGGGCCTACGACGGGGAGGAGCCGGCCGACGGCAACCAGTGGCTGCGCTTCGGCTTCGCCGTGCTCGACTTCGATGGTCCCCAGGTCAAAGTGGAATACGTCGACGAGCACGGCAACATGGCCCACCAGCTCGTGCTCAACTGACTCGCTGTCTTGCGCGCTTGGCCGCCCGCGCCGCTTCGAGAGAGGCTGTCCCCGCTAAGTGCGCAGCGATGCGTCGTCGAGCTCGATTTCGATGACTCTCGCGACACGGTCCATGTCGGCGTCGTGGGCGAGCAGGGTCGCGCCTCGGCGCCACGCCACCGCGGCGATCATGCAATCGAGCATCCCTCGCGGGGTGACGCCCGCGGCGCGGCAGCGACGATAGATCCTGACGGCGCCGTCGAAGTCGCTTGCGGCGTCAAAGCTCAGCAGCTCGAAGCGTCTGAGCAAGCGGCGCAGGTCGGCCTCTCTGCGATCGTCGCGTGCGCCCGCCAAGATCTCCATGATCACGGGCTCGGTGACTGCAACGGGACCGCCGGCTTCGATCAATCCCTTGAGGCGAAGGTGGGAGGGACTGCCGGTCGCACGGTCGTACTCGACCCATGCGGAGCTGTCGACGAGGATCACGCTGCCGCGGGTGGTGGCGCGTCGACAGGCAGCTCGGCAATGGCGTGGGCTCCTTGCATGGCCAGCGCTTCCTCGCGCGTCATCGGCTGCCCCGCCAGGTGGCGCAGCGCGAGATCGACGGCGGCTGTCTTGGTGCGCACGCCGTAACGATCCATGATTGCGTGGACATAGGTGTCCTCGATCTCGATGTTCGTCCGCACTGCGCTCATACACCAATCGTACACCATGTATCTGGCACGGATTTATCTTCGTGGCACGGATTTATCTTCGTCACCGATGGGTACCCCTGCGTCGCGACTGCGACACCGACCGGCAGGGGCGCGGCTCCCGCGGCATGTATAACCCAGGCCCATGTCCGTGCAGGGAACAGCCACTGCGAGGTCGCGCCGATGGATTTCGCCCTGAACGACGAGCAGCGCGCTTTTCGCGAGGCTGTCGCCGCCTTCGCCCGCGACCGGCTGGCCGGCGACTACGCCGGCGCCGACCGCCGCGGGGCGTTCCGCGAGGGGCTCGTGCGCGAGATGACGGAGCTGGGCTTGGTGGGGCTGCGCATCCCGCAGGAGCACGGTGGCCAGGGCGCGGATGCGCTCAGCGCCGGGATCGCCGTCGAGGAGGTGGCGCGCGCCGATCTGAACGCCTCATACCTCGTCTTCCTGCCCGCGCTGGTAGCGGAGGTGCTGGTGGGCGCGGCTGGCGATCGCCAGCGCGAGCGCTGGCTGCCGGCGATCGCGGCGGGCGAGACGCTCCCCTGCTTTTGCCTGACCGAGCCCGAGCACGGCTCCGACGCGGCGCGCCTCGGGCTGCGCGCCGAGCGTGACGGCGCGGGCTGGCGGCTCACGGGTGAGAAGACCTCGATCTCGCTCGGGATGAGCGCGCACACCGCGCTCGTGTTCGCACGGACCGGCGGCGAGGGTGCGCGTGGCATCAGCGCGTTCTACATCGAGCTCGACGATCGCCACCTCCAGCGCTCTCCCTTCGAGGATCTCGGCGAGCGCGCGATCGGCCGGGCGTCGCTGGCGTTCGACGGCCATCCCGTCGGCGAGGATTGCCTGGTCGGGCGCGAAGGCGAGGGGTTCGTGCGCTGCATGCAGGGCTTCGACTACTCGCGTGCGCTGATCGCGCTGATGTGCCTGGCCTGCGCCCAGCAATCGCTCGACGAGGCGATCGCCTACACGCGCGAACGCCGGGCCTTCGGCCAGCCGATCTCCCGCCAGCAGGCAGTCGCCTTCCCGCTGGTCGAGCTCGCGGCCCAGCTGCGCGGCGCGCGGCTGCTCTCCTACGAAGCGCTGTGGCGCAAGGACCAGGGACTGCCCCACACCCTGGAGGCCAACATGGTGAAGTGGTGGGGTCCTAAGCTGGCGGCCGAGGTCTGCCACCAGGCGCTGCTCGCCTTCGGGCATGCTGCCTACAGCGAGGAGCTGCCGCAGGCCCAGCGCTTGCGCGACGTGATCGGCCTGGAGATCGGCGACGGCACCGCCCAGATCGCCAAGCTCGTGGCCGCGCGTCACCTCTTTGGGCGGGAGTTCGCCCCGTAAGAAGGGCCCCGCGGTTCGTGTGGCGCGCCCGCGCCACCCCGCGCGCGATCCCCGCATCGTCTACCGTGCCCTGGGGATGAGGGCGGCGCGACGCAGATCGGCACGCTGAGGTGCGCAGCCGCACGACGATCCTGATCCTGGGCACGGCGCAGTTCGTGATGGTGCTCGACAGCACCGTCATGAACGTCTCGATCTCGCAGGTCGTGGCCGACCTGCACACCACCGTGTCGGGGGTGCAGCTGGCGATCACCGCCTACACGCTGGTGATGGCGGCCTTCATGCTCACCGGCGCGAAGCTCGGGGACATCTTGGGGCGCCGGCGGGCCTTCTCGATCGGCCTCGCGATCTACGGGGTTGGGTCGTTGACGACCGCGCTCAGCCCCAACCTTGGCGTCCTGTTGATCGGCTGGTCGGGGATCGAGGGGCTCGGCGCGGTGCTGGTGATCCCCGCGATCGCCTCGCTCACCGCGGCCAACTACAGCGGCCGCGAACGGGCGCTCGCTTACGGGCTGCTCGGCGGGATCGCCGGCGCCGGCGCGGCCGCCGGGCCGCTGATCGGCGGCTTTGTCACCACCGAGTTCAGCTGGCGGGTGGTGTTCGCCGGGGAGACCGTGATCGTGCTGGTGCTGCTCACGCTCGTGCGCAAGATCGGCGATCGGCCGACGGGAGAGCGGGTCAAGCTCGACATCGTCGGCGCGGCGCTGTCGGCGCTCGGCCTCGGTCTCACGGTCTTCTCGATCCTTAAGATCTCCACCTGGGGCCTGTTCAAACCGATCGGGGCGCTCACGATCGCCGGCACGGAGATCACCCCGTTCGGTTTCTCGGTCGTCCCCTTCCTGATCCTCGCCGGCCTCGTGATCCTCGGCCTCTTCGCCCGCTGGGAGCAGCGCGTGGCCGCCGCCGGGCGCACGCCGCTGCTGGCGCCCGACCTGCTGCGCATCCCGCAGCTGCGCGCCGGCCTCTCGACGCTCGTCTCGCAGTACCTGATCCTCGCCGGCACCTTCTTCGTGCTGCCGCTCTACCTGCAGCTGGTGCTCGGCTACAACGCTCTTGAAACCGGGGTGAAGATCCTGCCGATCTCGGTGACGATGATGCTCGCCGCGGTGCTCGGCCCGCGCCTGGCGACGCGTACATCTCCCCGCAAAGTCGTGCAGATCGGGCTCGGCTTCCTGTTCGTCTCGATCGGCTGCCTGATGGCGAGCATCACCCCGTCGCTCTCCTCCGTCGCGTTCGCCATTTCGCTGGCCGGCTTCGGCGTCGGGATCGGCCTGGCGTTCTCCCAGCTCGGCAACGTCGTGATGTCCTCCGTGGGGGAATCGCGCTCCAGCGAGGCTGGCGGTGTGCAGGGCGCCGCGCAGAACCTCGGCCAGTCGCTCGGCACCGCGCTGATCGGTGCCGTGCTGCTCACCGGTTTGACGACCGGCTTTCACCAGCGCGTGCTCGCCGACCCCGCGATCCCCTCGCAGGTGCAGCAGCAGGTTGTGCATGGCACCGAGGATGGTCTGCCGATGGTCTCCAAAGCACAGTTCAAGGCTGAGGTCGAGCAGGCCGGGCTGGCGCCCGAGCAGGCCGCCAAGCTGGTCGGCTTCTACAACGACGCGCAGATCGAAGCGCTCAAGCGCTCGCTGCTCGTGGCCTGCGCGTTCGCGCTCGTGGGGCTGTGGTTCGCTCGCTCGCTGCCCGGCGAGGCGCTTGCCACAGCGGAGGACCAGCCGGTGGCCTCGACTTCTCGCCCGCAACCGGCGGTGTAGGGTGCGCCGGACGCCCTACCACCCTTGGCGGGCGAGGACGGATCACCTTCGACGCGGGGAGGCTGCAAGCGGATGACGAGCGCAGGTCCCACCGGAGTGAGCCCGTCCCCTGAGGAGGGGGGCTCTGCCGCGACCGGTAAAGCCGAGGGGGGAGTGGCTGCCGCGACCGGTAAAGGTGGGGTGGCTGGCGGCGCGGTCGCGAGGAGGCGGCATCCGCCGGGGTTCTGGCGTGCGCGGACGCTGGTGATCGTGGCCAGCGTCCTCTTGATCTTCGCGATCATGGCGACCTGGATCAGGGCGCAGATCATCGACACCGAAGGCTGGACGCAAACCAGCGTGCGGCTGCTGCAGAACGAAAAGGTGCGCGAAGTGGTCGCGAGCGACCTTTCCGAACGCGTGCTGGCGGCCGCCAACATCCAGAACCTGGCGAGCGAAAAGCTGCCCAAGGAATTTCAGGCGCTGGCCCCGGTGCTGTCTACCGCCGCCTCGCAGGTGGTGCCCAAAGCGATCGAAAAGGCGCTCGAAGTCCCCGCGATCCAGGAACTGTGGGCACGCGCCAACCATCTGACGCACGAACAGGTGATAACGGTGTTGAACGGCGGCACCGCCGCGCTCTCCACCCAGGGCGGAGTGGTGAGCATCAACCTCGAAGTGCTGCTCGATCGGATTGGCGCGCGGCTCGGGGTGGGCAGCGACGTGGGCTCCAAACTGCCCGCCGACAAACGCAAACTGGAGCTGCTGCGCTCCAACCAGCTGAAGTTGGCGCAGGACGGCGTGAAAGTGATGAAAGGCCTGTCCTTCATCCTGCCGCTTCTGGTGATCCTGATGTACCTCGGCGCACTCGCGCTCGGCGCCGGCTATCGCCGACGGGTGCTGCTGGAGATCGGCGTGGGGATCATCGCCGGCGCGCTGCTGGCGCTGGTGCTGCGCCGCTGGATCGACTCCTACGTGGTCGAAAACCTCGTCAAGAACGAAGGCGTGCGCCCCGCCGCGCGCGAAGTGTTGGAGATCGCCACCGCCGGCTGGCGCAGCCGCGCGCTGTGGCTGCTGATCACCGGCGTCGTGGTGATCTTCGCCGCCTGGCTGGCCGGCCCGATGCGCTGGGCCAGGCGCCTGCGGGACCTGATCGCGACACCGCTCGAGCACCACCCGGCCTGGTTTGCCGCGGGGGCGGCCGCGATCGTGCTGCTGATCGCCACGCTCGGCCCGGCGCGCACGCCCGGGCAGGCGCTGCCGTTGCTGATCCAGCTCGTGCTCGTCGTCGTCGGAGTGCTCGCGCTGCGCCGCCAGATTGAGCAGGAGCGGATGGAGAGGGCCGGTCCCCCGACGCTCGTGCACTCGCCACCGCCCGAGGCGGGGTAGGGTCCTCGCGCTAGATGCGGCTGGCGTGATGAGGCTGGGGGAGGCCATGCGCCCGGAGGCGGGGTAGGAGGCCCCGCCCCTACGCGGCTGGTTGAGTCAGCCGCGCACGTGGACGATCCCCCACCCCAACCGAATGCGGTGCGTCTAGCTCGGGCTCAGCATTTGACCGGCGCGAACGCCGTCTTGTAGCTCGCGGCGAGCTTTTCGCCCGCGGTCAGCACGCTCGTCAGTGCCTGCGGGAGCGTGAGGCTGGCCAGTTCGTGCGAGATGCCGCTCAGTTCCGAGGACAGTTGGGCGTTTGCCTTTTCGGCCGCTTCCCTGCGCGAGCCGCTCAGCTGGCCCTGGGCCCCTTTGACCTTCTGCAGCCCCGCTTCGATGCCCTTGATGTCGTCCTGCACCGTGCTGGCGCTGGCGGTGGTGAGGGTCATGCTCTTCAGGCTGTCCACGCTCGTGCCGATTTCCTGCTTGCCTTCGCATACGGTCTTTTCGGCCTTCGCCTGTGCGGATTCGCCGCACCCTGTGGCGAATGCGAGCGGCAGCAGCAGGCCGAGGAAGGCGACGCGGTAGCGCACGCCGTCAAACTATGCGGGCGTGGGGTGAGCGTCCCTCACTCGGCTCGGGTGAAAGCGGTTCGCTCTCGGGGGATGAGGACCGCTCACCCCCTGCGGCGCGAGTATCGTGCGGTCCGTCCCCGCCCATTTTTCCGGAGGCCGCCCGCGGATGACCAACGACCTGGCGCGCTGGCAGTTCGCGACGACGAGCATCTACCACTTCCTGTTCGTCCCTGTGACGATCGGGCTGGCTTTCCTCGTCGCGATCCTGCAGACGGCGTGGCACCGCAACGGCAACGACGACTACCGGCGCCTGACGCGCTTCTTCGGGACGCTGCTGTTGATCAACGTCGCGGTGGGGGTCGTCACCGGCCTCGTGCAGGAGTTCGAGTTCGGGATGAACTGGTCGACCTACTCGCGCTACGTGGGCGACGTGTTCGGCGGGCCGCTGGCGATGGAGGGCCTGGCGGCGTTCTTCCTGGAGTCCACCTTCCTCGGGCTGTGGCTGTTCGGATGGGGGCGGCTGCCCAAGCGCGTGCATCTCGCCTGCATCTGGCTGGTCGCGGCCGGCGCGATGCTCTCGGCGATGTTCATCATGGTCGCCAACTCATGGATGCAGCACCCCGTCGGGTACACGATGAACAGCCACGGCGAACCCCAGCTCAACAACGTCGGCGCGCTGTTCACCAACCCGACGTTCCTGTGGGGCTACGTGCACGTGATCCTCGCCTCGCTGATCACCGGCGCACTCGTGATGCTCGCCGTGGCGGCCTGGTATCTGCGCCGGCAGCGCGAGGTCGCCGCCTTTCACAAAGCGGCGCAGATCTCGGTCGCGGTGCTGCTGCCCTCGATCCTGGTGACGATGTTCGTGGGCAGCGAGCTGGGGGTGGTCGAGACCAAGTACCAGCCGATGAAGATCGCCGCCGCCGAGGCGCAGTGGGAAAACTGCAAACCGTGCTCGTTCTCGATGTTTCAGATCGGCGGCGGCAACAACGACAAGACGCCCTCGCAGATCATCGAAGTGCCCTACCTGCTGTCGCTGCTGGCGACCAACTCCTTCAGCGGCGGTGTCACCGGCCTCAGCCAACTGCAGCGCGAATACGAACAGAAATACGGGCCCGGCAACTACGTGCCCGACGTGTTCATCCAGTACTGGTCGATGCGCGTGATGGCCTACCTCGCGTCGTTGATCGTGCTGCTGGCGCTGTGGGGCGGCTGGCTGCTGCACCGCGGGCGCTTCGATCGCTCGAAGTGGTTCCTGCGCTTGTCGATCTGGGCTGTCGTCACACCCTTCCTGATGAACACCGCCGGCTGGCTGCTCACCGAGAGCGGGCGCCAGCCGTGGATCGTGCAGGGCCTGATGAAGACCTCAGGCGCCAACTCGCCCTCGGTCAGCGCCACCGAGATCGGGATCAGCCTGACGGCGTTCGTGCTGGTGTACATCGCACTCGGGGCCGTGGAGGTCGTGCTGATGACGCGCTACGCGCGCAAAGGGCTCGAGCCCGAGGGGGCAGGCGGCGGCGAGTCTGGCTCCGCGCCCAGCGGTCCGACGGCGGGCGCGGCCGATATGGGCGGGACCTCGATTCCGGCGTTGACCTATTGAGGGCGGGACTGTGAAACGGCACACAGATCCCAGCGGAGCGACGACGGAGGGGGGGCTCGGGTGCACCTGCACACGCTCTGGTTTGTGATCCTCGCGATCCTATGGGTGGGGTTCTTCGTGCTGGAGGGCTTCGACTTCGGCGTCGGCGCGCTGCACGCACTGCTCGGTCGCACCGACACGGAGCGGCGCGTGGCGATCAACACGATCGGCCCCTGGTGGGACGGCAACGAGGTGTGGCTGGTCGTCGCCGGCGCCGGCACGTTCGTCGCCTTCCCGGCGTGGTACGCCACGATGTTCTCCGCGCTCTACCTCGCGCTGCTGGTGGTGCTACTGGCGCTGATGGCGCGCGGGGTGGCGTTCGAGTTCCGGGGCAAGAGCGACGATCCCCGCTGGCGGACGACATGGACGTGGTGCCTGACGCTCGGCAGCCTCTTGATCCCGCTGCTGATCGGCGTCGGCCTCGGTGACCTGCTGAACGGCCTGCCGATCGACTCCCACCACGACTTCACCGGCGACTTCTTCGACCTGCTCACCCCCTACGGCCTGTGGACGGGGGTGACGCTGCTCGGGCTGTGCCTGCTGCACGGCGCCACGTTCCTGAAGCTGCGCACCACCGGCGAGCTGCGCGAGCGCGCACGCGCCGCCGCGCGGCCGCTGGGCTGGGCGGCGATCGCGCTGGTGGTCGGTTTCGTGGCATGGACGCTCTCCGTCGCCGACCACACCCAGGTCCCCGGGCCCGTGCAGGTGCTGGCGGTGATTGCCGTGGTGTTCGCCGCGCGGCTGGCCAGCAGCGACCACGATGGCTGGGCCTTCACCGCCTCAGCGGTCGCGATCGCCGCCACGGTCGGCTCGATCTTCATCGAGCTGTACCCGCGCGTGATGGTGTCCAGCACCAACACCGCCTACAACCTGACCGTCAACAACGCCGCCTCCGGCCACTACGCGCTGGTGGTGATGTCGATCGTCACAGTGCTCTTCCTGCCGCTGGTGCTGCTCTACCAGGGCTGGTCGTTCTACGTCTTTCGCGCGCGGGTCGGGGCTGGGGCGGGGCAGGCCGTGCGTACGCGGCCTCACGGCGACTCTCGCAGCACCCCCTCGATCACCTGACTCTGCGGGCGCCCCAGCCGCACGGTGATCCAGTCGATCAGCACCTTCAGGCGCTGCCCGGGGACGCCGCCGAGGTAGTACATGTGCACCGTCAGATAGGTGAAGAACGCGGGTCGCCCCCACAGCTCCACGCCGCGGATCGCGCACACTGCCCGACCGCGGCCCACCACCGCCAGGGCGCCCTTGTCGAAATAGCGAAATGGTGTCGTGGCGCTCGGGGCTCCCGCGTGGATCGCCTTCGCCACGTGGCGCCCCTGTTGGATCGCCACGGTGGCGAGCCCAGGCAGCGGCTTGCCGTCGGGCGCGGTCAACGAGGTGGCGTCGCCGATCATCGAGATCTCGCGGTGCCCCGGCACGGTCAGATCCGGTTCGATCCGCACGCGCCCCGCGCGATCGGTGTCGGCGCCGGTCGCCTGCGCCACGGTCGCCGCGAACGGCACCGCCTGCACGCCGGCCGCCCACACCACGGTGCGCGCGGCGATCCGCTCGTGGGTGGGGCCGTCGGGGCCCGGCGCACCCGCGATCGTCACGCCCTCGGCGTCGATCGCGGTGACGGGTGAGCTGACGCGAAGGCTCACCCCCAGCGAGGCCAGCTGCGAGGCCGCCTTGCGCGACAGCCGTTCGCTGAAGCTGGGCACCACGCGCTCGCCGGCGTCCAACAGGATCACGCGCACGTCGCCCGGGCCGATGCGGGTGTACTGGCGCGACAGCGTGTCTTTGCAAACGATCGCGATCTCGCCCGCCACCTCCACGCCGGTGGGGCCCGCGCCGATCACCACGAACGTCAGCAGCTCTCGACGCTCGCGCTCGTCGTCGCAGCGCTCGGCCTGCTCCAGCGCGCTGTACAGCCGGCCGCGCAGCGCCAGCGCGTCGGCGAGCGTCTTCAGCCCGCACGTCACCTCGCGCCATTCGTCGTGCCCGAAGTAGGAGGTGCGCGCACCGCACGCCACGATCAGGCTGTCGTACTCCAGCAGCCCACCGTTGTCGAGCTCCAGCGTGCGACGCTCGGGGTCGAGGCCGACGGCCTGCGCCATCAGCACCCTCACGCCGGCGTGGCGGCGGCGCAACACGGCGCGGATCGGCGGCGCGATCTCGCCGGCCGCCAAACCGCCGCAGGCGACCTGGTAGAGCAGCGGCTGGAAGAGGTGGTGGTGCATGCGATCGACCACCGTCACCTCCACGTCGGCGCCGCGCAGCTCGCGCGCGGCGGTGAGTCCGCCGAAGCCGCCGCCGCCGACGATCACCACCCGTCTCACCCCGAGTCGACCCCCGACCGCTCGAGCGGATGGTCGCCCATGCGCACCGCGTTGGCCATGGCGTCGTAGGAGTCCATCACGAGAGCTCCGCGAGACGCTCGGCGAGGATGATGCGCGAGGCGGCCTCGATCAATGCGAGATGGGAGAAGGCCTGGGGAAAGTTGCCGAGGTGCCGGCCGGTGGAGGTGTCGAACTCCTCGGCGTACAGCCCCAGCGGGGAGGCCACGCGCAAAAGCCGTTCCATCAGGTCGCGGGCGCGCTGCTCCTCGCCGACGATCGCGAGCGCCGAGACCAGCCAGAAGGAGCAGATCAGGAACGAGCCCTCCTTGCCGGACATGCCGTCGTCGGTCTCGCCGGTGCGGTAACGCAGCACGAAGCCGTCCTCTGTGAGGTCGTCGGCGATCGCCAGCACGGAGGCCCGCAGGCGCTCGTCGCCGGGGGGCAGGAAGCCGAAGATCGCGGCGAGCAGCGTGGAGGCGTCCAGCGCGTCAGTGTCGTAGTGCTGGCGCAGGACGCCGTCCTTGGTGAGCCCGTGGGCGAGGATGTCGGCGCGGATCTCCTCGGCGGTGGCGCCCCACGATCCCTGGCGCTTGGCGTCGCCGCGCATCGCCGCGAGCTTGGCGGCGCGGTCCATCGCCACCCAGCACATGAGCTTCGAGGAGACGTATTGCTGGGGCGCGCCGCGTGCCTCCCAGATGCCCTGGTCGGGTTCCCCCCACACGCGCGTGGCGCACTCGGCCTGGGCCTCGACGATCGGCCACAGCCGCCGGGGCAGGCGCTGGGAGCGACGGCTGTGCAGGAAGATCGAGTCGAGCGCGGCCCCGAAGACGTCGTTCTGGCGCTGGTCGAAGGCGCCGTTGCCGACCCGCACGGGACTGGCGCCGGCGTAGCCGGAGAGATCGTCGCGGGTGGACTCCGTCAAATCGCGCCGCCCGTCGATCCCGTACATGATCTGCAGCGCCCCGTCCTCGTTGCACTCCAAGTCGGCGACGAACTGCATGAACTCCTGGGCCTCCCAGTCGAGGTTCAGGTAGTGCAGCGCCTGCAACGTGAAGGTGGAGTCGCGCAGCCACGTGTAGCGGTAGTCCCAGTTGCGCTCGCCCCCGGGGGTCTCGGGCAGCGAGGTGGTGAGCGCGGCGACGGTCGCGCCGGTGGGCATGTAGGTGAGGCCCTTGATCGCCAGCGCCGAGCGTTGGATCGGCTCGCGCCAGCGGTGGTCGGGCAGCCGGGCGCGCCCGAGCCAGTCGCGCCAGTAGCGCCCGGTGGTGGCGAGGCGGGCGTTGGCGTCATCGACGTCGGCGGGCCCCTCCAGGTGCCCGCCCCAGGAGAGCGAGCAGAAGATCTGCTCGCCCTGTTTGAGCACGTGGCGGGCCCTGACCCAGTTGCCCTCGACGCCGAGGGCCATGTCGGTGTGCAGGCGGATCGTCAGCCCGGCGCCGGAGGCATCGGCCTGGTGGCCGTCCTCGGCAACGGTCCACTCGGCGGGGACGCGCCCGTAGTCGAAGACCGGTTCGCAGGTGAGCTCCACCTCGACTTCGCCCTCGATGCAGAACGCAACCCGCACGAGCAGGTGCTCGGCGTCTTCGTCGGTGGGGGGCCGGGTATGGGGGGTGACGATGTCCACTCCACGGCGGGGCCCGAGCGTGAGGGCGTCGCGCACCGCGACCCAGCCGCTGGAGGTGGTCCAGGTGGTCAGCAGCGTGTTGGTGCCGGGCTCATAGACGCGCGCTGTCGGCACGTTGATCCCGAACGGTCCGAACCGGAACGCCCCGGCCTCGCGGTCGAGCAGCATGCCGAACACCGAGGGCGCGTCGAAGCGCGGCACGCACAGCCAGTCGATCGCCCCGTCGGGTGCCACCAGCGCGCCGGTGTGGCAGTCCGAGAGGAACGCGTAGTCGGCGATTGGCGGAAAGGGGGAGGGCGCGGCGGCGCTCTTGGGGGCGGTGTCACTCTCGGTGGCGTCGGGGCGCTTGGGGGCGGTATCACTCTTAGCGGAGCCGGCGCGCTTGGGGGCGGTGGCGCTCACTTGGTCACCCACGGTCCGTGCCAGGCGCCGTAGCCGTTCACCAGGCGATCGCCCTCCTTCGGTCCCCACGTGCCCGGCTGATAGGGGTGCACGGGCGGAGGCGCGTTCAGCAGCGGTTCGAAGATGCGCCACGTCTCTTCGACGCTGTCCTGGCGGGTGAAGCGCGTGGAGTCGCCGTTCATCGCGTCGAGCAGCAGCACCTCGTAGGGCGTCGGCGCCTCGCCGCCCTCGTCGGCGAACTCCATGTCGAGCGTGATCGCCCGGGGTCCGCCGCGATCGGCGCGGTGGGCGTCGAGGATCACCTGAGTGCCGGTGGTGGGGTCGAGCTTGATCACGAGCTGGTTCGGTTCGGGGCGGCGGTGTCCGTGCTCCATGAACCCCAAGCGCGGGGGGTGGCGAAACACGACCCGCAGCTCGGTCTGGGTGACGGGCAGCCTCTTGCCCGTGCGGATGAACCACGGCACCCCCGACCAGCGCCAGTTGTCGATCTCCAGGCGCATCGCGGCGTAGGTCTCGGTGGTGGAGTCCTGCGCGACCCCGTCGATGTCGAGGTAGCCGTCGTACTGTCCGCGGACATAGTGGGCGGGGTTGGTGTCGGCGGTGGAGCGGAAGACGGCGTACTTGGCGTCCTTGACGGTTTCGGCGTCATCGCCCGCGGGGGCCTCCATGGCGGCGACGGCGACCACCTGCATGAGGTGGTTGACGACCACGTCGCGGACGGCGCCGACGGGGTCGTAGAAGTGCCCGCGGTCCTCGACGCCGAAGCTCTCGGCCATCGTGATCTGCACGCAGGCGATGTGGTTGCGGTTCCAGATCGGCTCGATCATCGTGTTGGCGAAGCGCAGGTACAGGAACTCGTCGGTGCCCATCTTTCCCAGGAAGTGGTCGATGCGGTACAGCTGGGACTCATCGATGTACTGGTGGACTTCCGCCGCGAGCGCGCGCGCGGAGACCCGATCGTGGCCGAAGGGCTTCTCGACGACCACGCGCCCGCTCTTGGTGAGGCCGGCGGCGGCGAGCTGCCCGATCACGGCACCAAACAGGAAGGGGGGGATCTCCAGGTAGAAGACGGGGCTGCGCGCGTCGCCCACCGCGGCGGTCAGGCGCTCGTAGGTGGCGGCGTTGGTGAAGTCGCCGCTGACGTAGGACAGCCGCGCGGCGAAGCGCTCGAAGATGGCGTCCTCGACGGGCTCGCCGGTCCCTGCGATGCATTCGCGGGCGTGGGTGCGCAGATGCTCGAGCGTCCAGTCGTCGCCGGCGACGCCGACGATCGGGCAGCTCAAGAGCCCCCGTCGCTCCAAGCGGTAGAGCGAGCGGAAGGTCATCACCTTGGCGAGGTCGCCGGTGATGCCGAAGACTACGAGCACGTCGGCGGGAGGAGTCTTCTCGGAATTGTTCATGAGTGCTTCATACGCCGCTTCGGGCCTCGACCCTGCCACTCGCGATTGCTGGCGCCATAGCGTCCCACGATGGCGCGCGTGTGGGTGAGACTGCCTCACCCGCCGTGGGTGTCCTGGCTCCCATCCGCCGTGGGTGTCCTGCCCCCATCCACCGTGGGTGTCCTGCCTCACCCGTCGTGGGTGTCCTGCGCGTGGTAGGCGGCCAGCAGGCGCTGCTCGTCGAGCTTGCCCGGGAACTTGAAGAAGATCAGCCCAGCGCCGAACACGATCGCGATGATGCCGGCGATGTAGGACCAGTCCGAGCCGGACACGAACGAGGAGCGCGCGCCGGCGATGATCGCGCTGGAGTAGTGCGGGTACTGCTCGGCGACCGCTTCGGCGCTGGAGAACGACTTCGTCAAGGTGTTCTGCACGGAGCTCGTGATCAGCGCTTTGTTGGGCGCGGCGGCGATCGCCTTCGAAACCGCCGTCGCGAAGCCGGCGGTGAGCAGCGCGCCCATGATCGACTGGATGATCGCGCCGCCGAGGTCGCGCTGCAGGTCGGCCGTGCCCGAGGCCATGCCGGCGCGCTTGACCGGCACCGAGCCCGTCAGCGAGCGCGAGGCGGGGGTGCCGGCGAAGCCGACGCCGATCCCGATCAGGCCGTAGGCGAGCGCCACCTTCCAGTAGGGGATGCCCGTTTCCCAGAGCGCGAGCATCGCGATGAAGCCCAGCAAACAGAAGCCGTAGCCGATCAGCAGCGTGAAGCGCGCCCCACGCGTCTCCACCAGTTTGGCCGAGTGCGGCGCGATCAGCACCATCAGCACCGCCGCCGGCAGGATCGAGGCGCCGGCGCCGAGCGTCGAGTAGCCGAGCACGTTCTGCAGGAACTGCTGGCCGACGAAGATCGCGCCCATCAGGCTGCCGAATACGACGATCCCGCCGACCGCGGCGACCCAGAAGATCCGCCGCGCTGCCACCTGCAGGTCGAACAGCGGGAAGCGCGTGCGCCGCTGGCGGACGTAGAAGCCCGCGAGTGCGACGAGCGTGAGGACGCCCAGCGCGATCGCCACCCTGCCCTTCCCGGGGACGGGCGCGAAGTTGATCGCGAGCACGAGTGCGGCGATCACGACGATCGAGAGGACCCCGCCGGGATTGTCGACGGGGTTGGTGGTCTCGTTGACGTGAGCCGGCACGAGCACGATCGCGAGCACGACGGCGACCGCGGCGAGCGGGATGGTGATCAGGAACACCGAGCCCCAGGCGTGGTGCTCCAGCAGCGCGCCGGACAGGAGCGGGCCGAGCGCCGACATCGAGGCGCCGATGCTCGACCACAGGGCGATCGCCTGCGTGCGCGCCGGGCCCGACCACAGCGCGGTGATGAGCGCGAGTGTCGTCGGGAAGGCCATCCCGGCCGCGAGCCCGCCGAAGATGCGAGCGCCGACGAGGATGCCGGCGCTGGAGGCGGTCGCGGCGAGGATCGAGGCGGGGATCGCCAGGAACGTGCCCAGCACGAGCATCAGCTTGCGCCCGTAGCGGTCGCCGAGCGCGCCGAGGTACAGGACGGACGCCGCCAGCCCGAGCGAGTAGCCGACCGCGATCAGGTCGAGTGCGGTCTGCGAGGCGTTCAGTCCCTTGCCGATGTCGGGCAGCGCCGTGTTCGCAACGGCGAGGTTGAGGTTCGCGACCGAGGCCACGAGGATCAGAGTGGCGAGGACCAGCCCCGCGCGCTTGGGGGCCGTGGAGGCGTCGACCGCGGATGCCGTCGAGCCTTCGGTCGCGCTCGCCATGTCGATGATCTTCACGGTACGCGGGGTGAGTGCAGGTCATCCCAGGGGGGTGATGAGCTTTCACCCGTTGCGCGGCAATCCTCACGATGCAAACGTCTTCATATAGGAGGAGCCGCGATGTCAAGCACAATTCCCGAGCCAGGCGCCGGCACGCGCTACCAGTCCGAAACCGCCGGGGTGGGCGGCTGGGTCATCTTCGCCGGCGTGATCATGATGATCGGGGGCTTCCTCGACGCGATGTGGGGTCTCGCGGCGGTGATCAACAACGAAGTGATCACGGTCGGCGGCCACGGAGTGGTCGTGTGGGATATCACCGCCTGGGGTTGGGCTCATCTGATCCTCGGAACGTTGGTTGCGTGCACCGGCCTCGGCCTGCTTGCCGGACAGGGTTGGGCGCGGTTCATGGGGATCATCTTCGTGTCGCTCAACGTGCTCGTGCAGTTCGGCACCTTCACGTTGTTCCCGCTGTGGTCGATGCTGATCATCGCGATCGACATCGTGATCATCTATCAGCTCACGGCGCGCTGGCCGGAAGGAGCAACACGATGATGCGCCGGCGCAGGCCCCTGTTGCGAGGCGCGATGGTCGGGGGGATGGGCTACATGGCCGGCAAGGCGGGCGCCAACCGAGCCTCGCAGGAGTCCTCGCAAGAGCAGCGGCTCGCCGGACTGGAAAGCCAGCAGGCTCCGCCGCCGAGTGCCCCGCCGCCGGCCGCGGCGCCGGCGGCCGGCGGGAGTGTCGTAGAACAGCTCAAACAGCTCGGGGAACTACGCGACAGCGGCGTGTTGACGCCTGAGGAGTTCGAGCGCGAGAAGCAGAAGCTCCTCGCCGCGGGTTGAGCGATGGGGGGCCGAAAAGTGCCGCCAAGGAGAGACCGGTTCGTACAGACAACAAGGAGATGACGCAATGATCGGTCCCGTGCAGCTGCTCGTCGTGGGCTTCGACCAGCCCAACTTTCAGGGCGAGGTGCTCGCCCACCTGGAGAGCCTCAGGGAGCATGACGTCGCTCGTGTGATCGACGTGCTGGTGGTGAACAAGGATGCCGACGGCGTCGTCACCACGGCCCAGATCAGCGACCTCTCGGAGGAGGAGGCGCAGGAGCTCGGCGCGGTCGTGAAGGCCTTGGTCGGCCTCGGCGAGATGGCGGGCGGCGATGCCGAGGGCGCGGCCCGGCTGTGGTCGCAGGAGGGGGGTGGCCTCGGCGAGGAGGACCTGCTCGACGTGCTCGAGGAGATTCCGCCCGACACCGCGGTGGCGATCGCGCTGCTCGAGCACCGTTGGGCGATCCCTCTGCGTGAGGCGATCGTGCGCGCGGGGGGCTTCCCGATCCTCGACACGTGGGTGCACCCCCGCGACCTCGTCGAGGTCGGTCTGCTCGCCGCCGAGGAGGCCGAACAGTCGCTCAGCTGAGGCTCACAACAGTGGCAAGCCAAGCATTCATAAGTCCCGATGGCACACCCGGCGCCGAGGAGGCGCTGCGTGGTGGAGCGGCAAACGACGACATCAAGGAGATTGGTGGCAATGGCGACCCTGACTGTCTGGAAGTTCCCCACCGCGGACGCGGCTGACGAGGCGGTACGCACATTGGAGCAGCTCCAGAGCCAGGAACTGATCAAAGTGCACGACGCCGCCGTGGTGAGCTGGCCGGCCGACAAGAAAAAGCCGCGCACCCGCCAGCTTCACAACATGGCCGGGGCGGGCGCCCTCGGAGGGGCGTTCTGGGGGCTGCTGTTTGGATTGATCTTCTTCGTGCCGCTGTTCGGCCTGGCGATCGGGGCCGCCGCCGGCGCGATCGGCGGCTCGTTCGCCGATGTGGGGATCGACGACGACTTCATCAAGCGCGTGCGCGAGCAGGTGACCCCGGGCACCTCGGCCCTGTTCGCGCTCACCTCCGACGCGGTGGTGGACAGGGTCCGCGAGTCCCTCAGCGGACTCGAGGCCGAACTGCTGGAGACCAACCTCTCCAAGGAGGACGAGGCGAAACTGCGCGAGGTGTTTACCGAAGAGTGACGGGGTAGTCAAAACAGAGGAGAGGCGAGCGGCGTGGTCGGCGTGAGACGCACGAGCTATGAGATCCACATCAAGGGCCGGGTGAGCGAGCAGCTGCTCGGCGCTTTCGAGGGCATGGATGCCACCGTCCAGTCGGTGGAGACGGTGTTGCGCGGTCCGGTGCTCGACCAAGCCGCGCTGCACGGTCTGCTCGACAGGATTCAGGCGCTCGGTCTGGAGCTGGTCGAAGTGAGGCGTATACCCGAGGGCGACGACTCACGGTGAAGCGCCTAGACCCGCTGCACCACGCGCGGGCGCTTGATTCCCGCGGGCAGCAGTCCCAGCCGGCGTGCCCGCTCCACCGCGTCGGCACGCCCGTTGGCGTCGAGCTTGCGGTAGATGCTGCGCAGGTGGGTCTTGACGGTGTTCAACGACACGAACACCTCGGCGCCGATCTCGGCGTTGGTGAGCATCGTCGGCAGGTAGCGCAGGATCCGCTGCTCGCGCTCGGTCAGCGGCTCGGCCAGCATCGCGCCGCTCGCGGGACCCTCGCCGACGCCGTCGAGCAGCACCTCCAGCAGCGCGGGATGGGCGGTACCGTCCCGCGCTTGGAGCTCCAGCAGCTCGCGCACCTCCGGCCCGCTCAGCAGGAAGGCGTCGCGGAAGGGCTCGCGCTCGGCCAGCGCCAGCGCGCGATCGAGTGCTTCGGAGGCGGCCTGGGGCGCACCGGCCGCCCGATCCGCGAGGGCCTGCAGCAGCCACGCTTCGAGCAGCACCGTTGGATGCGGGTGCGGCTTGCGCTGCTGCTCCGCGCGCGCCCGCGCGAGCGAGGCGCGGGCCAGCTCGGGCTCACCGTCGCGCAGCTCGAAGCTGGCCTGACGCACCAGCAGGGCGACGCTGTCGGGCGACCCCTCGAGTGCGCCCGCAAGGGTCGCGCGCGCCTGCTCGACCTCTCCAGCGGCCATCAGCACGCGCGGCTCGATGTCGTCGAGCACGGCGCGCACGAAGTCCGGCGCCGGCGCGCCGTCCGCCAGCTCGGAGCGGATCGCGCTCAGCTTCAGCGCACCGCGTGCGGCGGAGCGCTGTCCGGCGGCGGCGAGCGTCAGCGCCTGCACCATGCCGATCGCGAGTCTCACGGGCGTCTCGGCGGTGTCGGCGGCGACCGCGGCCCGGGCGAGCAGGCCCTCGGCGCGCTCGAACTCTCCCCGCTGGTAGGCGCAGGTGGCCGCCGTCAGCTGCGCGCACGCCGCCGCGGGGCCCTCGCACCAGCCGCGCTGCTCGGCCAGCTCCACCGCACGCGTGCTGCGTTCCTCGGCCTGCGTCAGCTCGCCGCGCAGCACGTCCACGACCGCCAGCTGCGCAAGGCAGTCGAGCGCGATCTGCTCGTGTTGGTGCTCGATCGCGAGCGCGAGCGCCTCGTGCAAGTGGGCGATCGCCGTCTCCCGTTCGCCGCCGCCCCACAGCAGCGTGGCGCCGAGATCACAGAGGGCGAAGCTGCGCAACGCCGTCCAGCAGTGGCGCGTGCAGTCGTGCGCGGCGGCGCTGAGCTCCGTCGCGAAGCGCTCGGCGTCAGCGGGGTGCACACGCAAGCGCGCGGCGCGCAGCGCGACGGCGGCGATGATAGCATCGGTCTGGCTGGGGTCGGTGTGGCTCTCGCTCTGGCTTCCCTGTCCCGCCTCGCTCTGGCCCTGCTCGGCCTGCCGGCTCGCCTGCTCGCCTGCCTCTCGCGCGATTGCCAGGTGGCGCTCGGCATCCTGGAGGTCGCCGTCCTGCAGGCGACTGCCGGCGACGGCCGCCGCCAAACGTGGGTCGGACGCGACGACGTCGGGCGGCAGCTGCGCCATCGGGCCGCGCATCGTCGCCGAGCCGCCGCGCAGGAACAGCTCCAGCCAGTGCTCGGCGATCAGCCCGCCGGCCTGCTGGGAATCCTCGCCGGCGAGGGCGTGGCGGATGGCGGGCATCGCCTGTCCCTGCTCCGCATACCAGCACGCCGCGCGGCGGTGCAGCGAGGGAATCTGCCGCGGGTGGGCGTGGTGCAGGTGGGCGCGCAACAGCTCCCTGAACAGCGGGTGGTAGCGATACCAACGGCCGTCGGCGGCGGTGGGCTGCACCGGCGCGCCGAGGCGCTCGAGTTCAGCGAGCGGCAGCGTCCCGCCCTCGCCTCCGGTGAGGGCGTCTGCCAGCTCGGGACTGACCGCATCCACCAGGCAGGTGTGCAGCATGAACTCGCGGGTGTCCTGCGGCAGGCGGGCCAGCACCTCGGCGATCAGATAGTCCGCAACCGCGCGGTCGGTACCCGCGAACTCGGCCAGGAAGCGCGCCGGCTCGGGGTGCCCGCGCAGCGACAGCGCCGCCAATCGCACCGCCGCCGGCCAACCCTCGGTGCGTGCCCACAGCGAGTCGATCTCTGTATCGGAGAGCGCCAGCTCCAGCCGCCCGCACAGCTCGGCGGTCTCTGCGCGGTCGAACGCGAGCTCGGCGATGCGCAGCTCGGTGAGCGCGCCGCTCGCGCGCAGACGCTCAATCGGCAACGGCGGGTCGGCGCGGCCGGCCAGCACGATGCGCAGCTGCGCGGGGGCGTGGCGGACGAGGAAGTCGATCGCGGCCGTTGCCCGGGGATTGGTGAGCTCGTGGATCTCATCGAGCACCAGCACGACCGGCGAGCGCAGCTCGGCGAGGCCGTTGACCAGCAGCGCGAGGAAGCGCTCGGCGCCTGTCCCCGCCGGTGCAACGAGGCGATCGAGAGCGCTGCCTGGTTCGAATGCTCCCGCGCCGCGCAGCGCGCTCAGGAGGTTCTCGAGCAGCCGATCGGCGTCGTTGTCCTCGCCGTCCAGCGACAGCCAGCAGGCGGGGCCGGGCAGTTGGCGTGCCGCGATCCACGCGGAGAGCAGCACGGTCTTGCCGGCGCCGGCCGGCGCGGAGAGCAGCACGATGCCGCCTCTGAGACGCTCGTCGAGGGTGTCGTACAGGCGCCCGCGCTCGATCAGGTGACGCGAGGGTGGAGGGATCAACAGCTTCGTGGAGACCGTCGGGATCGCGGGGGTGGGGATTGGTGGGAGGGGTGCTGCTGCGAGGGGTGCGGCCGAGACCGGCGCGGCGAGGAGCGGGGCCGGGGCCTTGAGCGGGGATCCCGCCCGGCGCTCGACCCCCGCCGGTTGATCCGGTTCAGACGATGGGCTTGACATCACGCTGGGCCTCCTCATGCGGTGTCTGATCGGCCTACTCGGGCTCGCACGGGTCTGTCAGGCGAGGGCGAGGTTCGCTGAAACCAAACTCTTTCAGCTCGCTCCTGGCTCCCTATCCGTGAAGCCCCGCAGTTTAAGGCAGTATAAAGGTGCGAATCGGAACTTTGCATTTTGCCCGAATTGACTATTGGTTCTGGACATATGAAAACTTTCGACGGGGGTCCGATCGACCGCCGCCTGCGGCGCGAGAGCCGCGCTGCGCGCGCCCAGCTGCGGCTGGCTGCGGGGCTGGGCGCGGCGATGGCCGCCACGGTGGTCGCGCAGGCGGCGCTGCTGGCGCACGTGATCGCGAGCGCCGCCACGCATCACACGGCGCTGGCGCGGCTGAGCGGCCCGCTGGCGGCACTCGCCGCGACGATCGTGGCGCGGGCGCTGCTCGCCGGCGCGTTCGAGACCTCGGGCCGGATCGGCGCGACGCGCGTGATGTCGGAGCTGCGCGGGCGCCTGGCCGAGCAGCTGCTGGTCCGCTCCCCCGTCGGGCGCGTCGCCGACCGCACCGGCGAGCTCGCCGCGGCGGCGGTGCAGGGCGTGGATGCGCTGGAGGCCTACTTCGCCGGCTACCTGCCGCAACTGGTGCTGGCCGCGGCGGTGCCCGCGGCGATCCTGCTGTGGGTGGCGCCGGTGGATGCGATCGCCGCCGGCGTGCTGGCGCTGACGATCCCGCTGCTGATCGTGTTCATGATCCTCGTCGGCAGCGGTGCCCGCGCCCGGGCGCGCTCGCGCTGGCGGGCGCTGGCGCTGCTGAGCGGCCACTTCCTCGACGTCGTGCGCGGCCTGGCGACGCTGCGCGCGTTCCGCCGCGAGGCCGCGCAGGCGCAGACGATCGAGCGCGTCAGCGAGCGCTACCGCGCGGAGACGATGGGGACGCTGCGGGTCGCGTTCCTTTCCGCGCTGGTGTTGGAGCTGTGCGCGATGATCGGCACCGCGCTGGTGGCGGTGACGATCGGCCTGCAGCTCGACGGCGGCCACCTCAGCCTGCAGGCCGGTCTCACCGTGCTGCTGCTGGCGCCCGAGTTGTACGGGCCGCTGCGCGCGGTCGGCCAGCAGTTCCACGCCAGTGCCGACGGGATGGCGGCGGCGGAGCGGATCTTCGCGGTGCTGGATGCCCCGTCGGCGCTGTCTGTGCCTCCTCTCGCGGCGGCGCCCACCACTGCGACCGTGACCGTCGGGGCCGCGGCAGAGCGACGGGAAACCGTGGTGCCCATCGACGTGCCATCCGCTACCGCAGCCTCTGCGAGCGGCGGCGGTGGCACGCCCGACCCGGCGCCCGACCCGGCGCGCGAGCCGCTGCGCTTCGAGGCGGTGTCGTTCGCCTACCCCGATCGTTCGGCGCCGGTGCTGAGCGAGCTGGATATGGAGCTGGAGCCCGGCCGCACCACGGCGCTGGTGGGTCCAACCGGCGCGGGCAAGAGCACGGTCGCGGCGCTCGCGCTGCGGTTGGTTGATCCGACCACGGGTCGTGTCAGCTGCGGTGGGTGTGATCTGCGTGAGCTCCCACCGGAGGCGTGGCGTGCGCGCATCGCGTGGGTGCCGCAGCGCACCCGCCTGTTCGTAGGCACGATTGCGTACAACATCGCGCTCGCTGTGCCGGGCGCCGCGCGGGAGCGAATCTCCGCGGCAGCGCACGCCGCCGGGCTGGAGGAGCTGCTGGGTCAGCTCCCCGACGGGTTGGACACACGCGTCGGAGAGGGCGGCCGCGGCCTCTCCGCCGGCCAGGCACAGCGGGTGGGGCTGGCGCGAGCGTTCCTGCGCGACGCTCCGCTGGTGGTGCTGGACGAGCCGACCGCCCACCTCGACGCCGACACAGCCGCCGCGGTGGGCGACGCGATCGCGCTCCTCGCCGAGGGCCGCACCACGCTGCTGATCGCCCACGACGTGCGGCTGGCGGCGCGCGCCGAGTGTGCGGTGAGGCTCGACGGCGGCCGCGCACATCAACTCGCATGGCCCAATCTTGCGGCGGCGCAACTGGTGGTGACGTGATGGGCGCGGCCATATTGGTGGGGCGGCAGGACCACTGCGCTCCGTGGGGGAGTGCCGCATGACGGGCAGCTACGCCAGCCTGGCCGCCGCGGCGCGCGCCGGCCGGGCGGAGCGCCGCCGGCTGGGGTTGGCGATCGCGTTGGGCTTCGGCGCGGTGGTTGCCTCCGGTGGTCTGCTGGTTACCTCCGGCTACCTGATATCGCGCGCTGCCCAGCGCCCGCCGGTGCTCGCGCTGAGCGTCGCGATCGTGGCCGTGCGCGCATTCGCGATCTCCCGTGCGCTGCTGCGCTACAGCGAACGGCTGGCCTCACACGACGCCGCGCTGCGGCTGCTGGGGCGCGTGCGCGCCAATTTCTACCGGCGTCTTGCCCCGCTGGTGCCGGGTGACCTCGGCGGCGAGGGCGGCGGGCGCGGCGGCGATTTGCTGTCGCGCTTCGTGGGGGACGTGGATGCGCTGCAGGATCTCTACCTGCGCGCGCTGGCGCCGCCGGTGGTGGCGGCGCTGGCAATCTGTGCCGCGTCGCTGACCGCATGGGTGATCCTGCCGGCGGCCGGCCCGGTCGTGTTCGTGTGCCTGCTGCTGGCCGCCACGGTGGTGCCTGCGCTCGCGGCGTTGCTCGCCGCGGCCTCGGGTCGCCGCCAGGCGCCGGCGCGGGCCGCGCTGACGGCGGAGCTGGTGGAGACGATCGAAGGGGCCACCGAGCTCGTCGTCGCGGGTCGCGCGCGGGAGCGGATCGCGCGGCTGCGGGCCGCTGACGGGCGTCTGGCAATGCTCGCCCGTCGTGACGGGATGGCGGCGGGGGCCGCGACGGCACTCGGCTCGGCGGCGGCCGGGGGGAGCGTGGTGGCGGTGCTGCTGGTGGCGATTCCCGCGGTGCACAGCGGCGCGCTCGCGGGGGTGCTGCTGGCGGCGATCGCGCTGCTGGTGTTCGCGGCGTTCGAAGGCCTCGCGCCGCTGCCGCTGGCGGCGCGGCGCCTGCGCGCTTGCGCGGAGGCGGCCGGCCGTCTGGAGGAGCTGTGTGCGCGCGAGCCCTCGGTGCGCGACCCGGCGCACCCGCGGGCGCTGCCCGGGGAAGGCGAGCTGGTGGTGGAGGACCTCAGTGCGCGCTACGCGCCGCAGGAGCCGTGGGTGCTGGAGCACGCGAGCTTGCGCCTGGCGCCGGGGTGTCGGGTGGCGCTGATGGGGCCGAGCGGCGCCGGCAAGAGCACGCTCGCGCAGCTGCTGGTGCGCTTCCGCGACCCCGACGCGGGCAGCGTGCGGATCGGCGGCGTCGATCTGCGCGAGCTCGCCCAGGACGATGTCCGCCGCGCGGTGACGATCGCCGCGCAGGACGCGCACCTGTTCAACACCACGCTGCGCGAGAACGTGCTGCTGGCGCGGCGTGAGGCGAGCGAGGAGGAGTTGTGGGAGGCGTTCGAGGCGGCAGGCGCGGCCGCGTGGGTGCGCACTCTGCCCGACGGCCTCGACACGCTCGTGGGCGAGGATGGCGGCGCGCTCTCAGGCGGCCAGCGCCAGCGGATCGCGCTCGCGCGGGCGCTGCTCAGCGACGCGCGCTTCCTCGTGCTGGACGAGCCCACCGCGCACCTCGACGCCGCCACGGCGGAGTCGGTGATGCGCGCGATCGTCACCGGCGCCGGCGAGCGCGGGGTGCTCGCGATCACCCACAGTGCGCTCGGCGTCGAGCTGTTCGACGAAGTGCTGGAGCTGCGCGGTGGTATACTTTACAAAGTAAAGTAATGGGGTCTTGTAGGCTGGACGCGACGGGTAGACCACTCGCGAAAGGATGAGCATGGCGGACATCGAGAACACGATCATCATCGGCAGTGGCCCCGCCGGGTATACCGCCGCGCTGTACACCGCGCGCGCCAACCTCGCGCCGCTGGTGGTCGAGGGGTTTGCGTGGGGGGGGCTGTTGCAGCAGACGACCGACGTCGAGAACTACCCCGGCTTTCCCGAGGGGATGATGGGGCCGGAGCTGATGGGCAAGATGCGCGCGCAGGCCGAGCGATTCGGGGCGCGGCTGGAGACAGACCAGGCCGAGCGTGTGCTGCTGGCGAGCGAGCCCGGCGGGGTGCACAGCGTGTGGGTGGGCGACACCGAGCACCGCGCGCGCACCGTGATCCTCGCGATGGGCGCCGAGCACAAGCGGCTGGGGGTGCCCGGCGAGCAGGAGCTGGGGGGCAAGGGCGTGAGCTACTGCGCCACCTGCGACGCGGCCTTCTTCAAGAACGCGCCGACGATGATCGTCGGCGGCGGGGACTCGGCGATGGAGGAGGCGATCTTCCTCTCGAAGTTCGCCTCCAAGGTCGCCGTCGTACACCGTCGCCCCGAGTGGCGCGCCTCGAAGATCATGCTGGAGCGCGCCCGCGCGCAGGAGAACATCGAGTTCCTCACGCCCTACACGATCAAGGAGTTTCTCCCCGGCGATAACGGCGCGCTCGACCGCGCCGTGTTGTTCGATGTCGGCAGCGGCGCGCAGCGGGAGCTCGAGATCTCGGGCGCGTTCATCGCGGTCGGGCACGAGCCCCAGTCGGAGCTGGTGCGCGGGCAGGTGGCGGTGGACGAGAACGGGTACGTGGTCACTGCGGGCCGCTCCACACTCACCAACCGCCCGGGCGTGTTCGCCGCGGGCGATCTGGTCGACCACACCTACCGCCAGGCGATCACCGCCGCGGGGTCGGGCTGCCAGGCGGCGCTTGACGCCGAGTGGTATCTGCGCGACACCCCGGAGGTGCCCACGCCCGAGGGCATCCCGATCGGGGATCTCGCCGAAGAGCAGTGGGCGTCGCCCGCCATCGTGCAGACGGCTGGTGGGGAGTAGCGGCTGGGGCGCCGCGCGTCGCCGCGCGTCGCCGTGCGGACGGCTGGGCGGGGAGAGGGGTGCCGCGTGCCGCGGTGCGGACGGCCGGGGCGGTAGCGTCCTACAACGCCGATCGGCGCAGCGTGGGCGCCATGCGGTAGCGCTCCTCGCGGTACTCCTGCCACAGCGCATCCAGCGTTGTGGTCACGTGTTCCACGCCGATCGCGTGCGCCCACGCGAGCGGGCCGCGGGGGTAGTTCATGCCGAGTGTCATCCCAGCGTCGATGTCCTGTGTGCTGCCGACCCCTTCGCCGAGCGCGAACGCGCACTCGTTGATCACCTGGCAGACGATCCGGGGGAGCACCCCGACAGCGGAGGGCCGCACGCGCGCAGTGTGCAGGCCGAGGCTTGCGAACGCTCGCTCGCCGGCCTCGCCGGTGACCTCGACGAGCGTGAGGGGTGCCTGTGCCGCGGCGTCTTGCGTCTCACCGCGCGCGGGGGAGGGGAGCGCGTAGAAGGGCTCGCCCGCGACGGTGCCGCCCAACCCATCGACGAAGATCTCTGGCCCGGAGTTGCCGGGCGCGAGCTCCCGCAGCGCATCGGCGACGGGGCCGCCGCCCCGTATCAGGGCGTCGCCGTCGCGCGCGGGCGGCTCGGGATCGGCCGGCCGGTGGGGCCCCTCGCCCGAGTAGTCGTAGTAGCCGCGCCCGGTCTTGCGCCCGTGCAGGCCGGCGGCGACGCGCTGGGCCTGGATCGGGGAGGGCCGCCAGCGGGGCTCGCCGAAGGAGAGCTCGTAGAAGGAGCGGGCCACGTCGAAGCCGGTGTCGACCCCCACGAGGTCGGAGAGCTCGAAGGGCCCCATGCGAAAGCCGCCGCCGAGGCGCACGATGCGGTCGATCGTCTCGATGTCGGCGACCTGCTCCCCCAGCAGCCGCAGAGCCTCCAGGCCGAAGGGGCGGTTGCAGCGGTTGACGAGGAACCCGGGGCCGTCGGTGGCGCGGATCACGGTCTTGCCCATCGCACGGCCCGTCGCATCGGCCAAAGCGAGTGCGCTTTCGCTCGAGCGCAGGCCGGCGATCACCTCGACGAGCGCCATCAGGGGCGCAGGGTTGAAGAAGTGCATCCCCACCACGCGCTCGGGGTTGGTGGCGCCGGCGGCGATCCCGGTTACGGGCAGCGAGGAGGTGTTGGTTGCCAGCACGCACTCGCCGCTGACGATCTGCGACAGCCGCCCGTAGAGCTCGCGCTTGAGCTCGGGGAGCTCTGGCGCGGCCTCGATCACGAGCTCGCACGGGGCCAGTGCCTCGATGTCCGCAACGACCTCCAGCCGCGCGGCGGCCGCCTGCGCCTCCGCGGCGGTGATTCGTCCCTTGGCGGCTTCTTTCTCCAGGCCTCCGCGCGCTTTCTCGGCCCCCCGCTGGAGCGCCTCGGGGATCGGGTCGTGCAGCAGCGTGCGCGCCCCGGCGCGGCAGGCCAGCTGGGCGATGCCGGCGCCCATCGTGCCGGCGCCCAGCACGCCGATCACCTCCGCGGGTTGTGTCTGGGCGTTCATTTGCGATCGTCCACGCGCGCGGCTTGGGCACCGGCGGCGCGGGCGCCGGGCATCGTGCCCGGCGATGTTCCGTGGTGGGGCAAACCAGGGGGGGTCATCTCAGGAGGGCACCAGCGCGTTGATGCCGGTGAGCGCGCGGCCGATGATCAGTTTCTGGATCTGCGAGGTCCCCTCATATAGCGTCGTGACGCGCGCGTCACGGAAGTAGCGCTCGACCGGATGGTCGTCGACGTAGCCGGCGCCGCCGTGGATTTGGATCGCGAGGTTCGCGCACTCGAGCGAGGCCTCGGTTGCGTGGAGCTTCGCGATCGAGGTCTCGAGCGTGTTCGGCCGGCCCTGGTCCTTCAGCCACCCCGCGCGCCAGACGAGCATCCGCGAGGCGTCGGTCTTCAGGACCATGTCGGCGATCATCGCCTGGACGAGCTGGAAGGACGCGATTGGTTTGCCGAACTGCTCGCGCTCCTTGGCATAGGAGACCGACTCCTCGACGCAGCCACGGCAGATCCCCACGCAGCCGGCGGCGACCGAGTAGCGCCCGGAGTCGAGGTTGGACATCGCGATTTTGAAACCGTCGCCGACCTCGCCGAGCATGTCCTCGTCCGCGACCTCGACATCTTCCAGCGAGATCGAGGCGGTGTCGGAAGCGTGCAGCCCCATCTTGTGCTCGATCGTCTGCGCCGTGTATCCGGGCTGGTCGGTGTCGACGAGGAAGCACGCTATGCCCTTGTGTCCGAGCGCCGGGTCGGTCTGGGCGAAGATCATCGCCACCTTCGCGTAGTTGCCCATCGAGATCCACATCTTCGCCCCATTGAGCACCCAGCCGGAGTCGGTCTTGCGCGCGCGCGTCTTCTGGTTGGCCGCGTCGGAGCCGGTGTCCGGCTCGGTCAGTCCGAAGCAGCCGAGCCACTCACCAGAGCAGAGCTTCGGCAGGTACTTGTGCTTCTGCGCCTCGGTGCCAAACTTGACGATGCCCGAGCACACGAGCGACGTCTGGACCGAGATCACCGTGCGGATCGCGGAGTCGCCGCGGCCGATCTCCTCGACGACGAGGCCGTAGCTGAAGTAGTCGAGGCCGGCGCCGCCGTACTCGTGGGGGACGATCGCGCCGAGGTAGCCCTGTGCGGCGACCTTCTTGACCAGCTCCAGGTCGAAGTGGTGGTTGCGGGCGTTTTCGCGTGTGCGCTCGACGATCTCCTTGTCGGTGAACTCCCGCGCGGTGTCGCGGATCAGGCGTTGCTCGTCGGTCAAATCGAAGTCCATGTCGCTCCTATCTTCCGCCGGACGCGAAGATTGCGTCCGTGGGAGGGTGCCGGTATATACAAAAGTGAGTCAGGCGCGGGCTTAGATATAGGCAAGGCAGGAAGGTAGGTAGAGGGGTAGAGGTAGGTAGAGGTGGGCGGGTTAGATATATACAAAGGTAGATAGGCAGCTCAACCTTGATTTAGGTATATACAAAGGTAGATATGGTAGTTCAGGTATATACAAAGGTCATTGCGGTTAGGGGTGCAGATGTATATGTAACTTTTTAAAAGGCGTGTGCTATCGCGCACGCCTTTTAGATTTTTCAATACTTCCCCCGCCCCTTCACAATGTCATCTCTGCCTGCCTCTCTCATGCAAGCTTTGGTGTCGTCCACGGCGCCTGCACCCGCCGCTGCAACTCCTGCGCGAGTCCTTCGATCGGTAGGCGCTCCTGCGTGAGCGAGTCGCGGTCGCGCACGGTCACGGTGCCCTCCGTGACGCTGTCGTGGTCGACGGTCACGCAGAACGGCGTCCCGATCTCGTCGTGGCGGCGGTAGCGCTTGCCGATCGCCCCGCCGTCGTCGTACTCGGCCTGCACCAGTCCGCGGACCGCGCGATACACCTCGCGTGCGAGCGCGGGCTGGCCGTCCTTCTTGACGAGCGGCAGCACCGCCGCCTTCACGGGCGCGAGGCGTGGGTGCAGGCGCAGCACGGTGCGGCGCTCGCCCTCGCCCGTGCCCTCGCGCTCGACGACTTCCTCGTCGTAGGCGTCCACCATGAACGCGAGCGTTGCCCGGTCCGCCCCCGCGGCCGGCTCGATCACGTGCGGCACGTAGCGCTCGCCCGTGGCCTGGTCGAAGTACTCGAGCTTCTCCCCGGAGAACTTGGCGTGCTGGGTGAGGTCGAAGTCGCCGCGGTTGGCGATCCCCTCGAGCTCTGACCAGCCGATGGGGAAGAGGTACTCGACATCGGAGGTGCCCGAGGAGTAATGCGAGAGCTCGTCGGGGTCGTGGGCGCGCAGGCGCAGGTGATCGGGACGCAGTCCGAGCTCGGTGTACCAGCGCATCCGCTCCGCCAACCAGTGCTCGAACCACTTCTGGGCTTCGGCGGGGGGAACGAAGTACTCCATCTCCATCTGCTCGAACTCGCGCGTGCGGAAGATGAAGTTGCCGGGGGTGATCTCGTTGCGAAAGGACTTACCGACCTGGGCGATCCCGAAGGGGGGCTTCTTGCGCGAGAACTGCAGCACGTTCTTGAAGTTGATGAAGATCCCCTGCGCGGTCTCGGGGCGCAGGTAGGCGGTGGAGCCCGACTCCTTGACGGGGCCGATCGTGGTCTCGAACATCAGATTGAAGTCGCGCGCCTCGGTCAGATCGCACTCCTCGGCTTCGCCGGGGTGCTTGGAGGGTTTGCGCCCGCACTGAAGGTCCCCGAGGTGGTCGGCCCGGAAGCGCTGCCCGCAGGTACGGCAGTCCACCAGGGGGTCGGTGAAGCCCGCGAGGTGCCCGGAGGCCTCCCACACGCGCGGGTGCTGGAGGATCGCCGAGTCGAGCGCCACGATGTCGTCGCGCTCGGAGAGCATCGCGCGCCACCACTCGGCCTTGACGTTGCCCTTCAGCAGCACCCCGTAGTGACCGAAGTCGTAGGTCGAGCCCACCCCGCCATAGATCTCCGAGGAGGGGAAGATGAAGCCGCGGCGCTTGCACAGCGCCACGACCTTGTCCATGCTCACGGTGTCTGTGGGCTCGGGCATCGGCGCCGGATGGTATTCGATCGAGGCCGGCGAGACTTTGGGTGCAGCTCCTCCCTCGAGCCTGCGCGTCTGACTCTGTAGGCCGCCATGTCCAACTCAAAAAAACTTTCTTTGACATATCCCCCTTGACAAGAATCTCGTTTTATGTTTTCATTTGAGCGGATGGCAGGGATTGACTTGAGGGACAGGCGGGGGAGGGCCAGACAAGGCTGAACGTCTCGCTGCCGGAGCTTGCTCGAGCGCCGCTACCCATACCTCTCCGGTGGCGCTCGAGGAAGCCTCGGCACAGACTGAGGCTGATTGCCGGTCTCCTCACGGGGCGCCGTGGCCACGATGGCCGCGGCGCCTGTTTTTTTTCAGAGGCTGATCGCCTACAGACCAGACCAGACCAGACCAGACCAGACCCGACCCGCCTGCCTCGCCTTGCCTTGCCTCGCCTCGCCTCGACCCGCCTCAACTCGACTCGACTCGACCTGCCTTGCCGCGCCGCCCGGCCGCTCGCCAGCCGCCCGCGGGGTAGGCTCCGGCGGTGGCGCGACTGCTGATCGTCGGGGGTGGCTGCCGGGGCCTGCGGCTTGCCGAGGAGGCGGGGCGGGAAGAGCACGCCGTGCGTATCGTCACCCGCACCGAGGATCGCCGTGCCCAGATCGAGAGGACCGGCGCCGAGTGCTGGATCGGCGACCCCAACCGCCTCGGCACGCTGCGCGGGGCGCTGGATGGAGTCACCATCGCCTGCTGGCTGCTGGGCGGCGCCACCGGCCCCGAGGAGCAGTTGCTGGCGTTGCACGGCGCCCGTCTGCGGGCCTTCTTGGAGAGCGCGATCGACTCCACCGTGCGCGGTGTCATCTACGAGGCCGTCGGGTCGTCCACGTCAGCCGGTGCCTACTCCGCGGGCTCTTCCATGCCCGTGGCTGTTGCCGAAGGTGAGCGGATTGCGCGGGAGATCGCTCAGCGGAACTCGATCCCGCTGGCCATCCTGCGCGCCGACCCGATCGACATTCCCCTCTGGCTGGAGCAGGCGAGTGGGGAGTTGTCCACGATGTTGGTCCTCTAAAGAGGCATTGCGCCGGCGGGCAGGATCGCGTCGATGTGCTCGTAGAGGTCATCGAGAATCCGTGCGGTGGCGCCCCAGATGAGGTGGTCGGCGACGATGTAAGCGTCGGTTTCGAAGGAGACCCCGCGCCGTTCGATCGGCGTGCGCGTTCTACTCTCGCGCAGGGCGCGCAGCGGCAGCTCCAGCACGGCGTCCACCTCGCGCGGGGAGGGGCGCCAGCTCGGTGTCGCCGGGATCAGCCCGACGAAGGGGTGGATCAGGTAGCCGGTCACGAACGTGGAGACGGGGGGGAGCTCGCCGAGCACCCTCACTTCGGCGGGCGCCAGGCCGATCTCCTCCTCGGCCTCGCGCAGCGCGGTCTCGCGCAGGTCGCGATCCTCGGGGTCGCGCCGCCCGCCGGGGAAGGAGATCTCGCCCGCGTGCCGGCGCAGGTCGGCGCGGCGGCGGGTGAGCACCGCGTGGGGCTCACCGTCCACGGCGAGGAACAGCGGCACCAACACCGCCGCGGAGACCTGATCCGGAGTGCCGGTCAGCTCAGGCCGCCGCGCTCGACGCGGGCTGGAGGGGGGCGATCCGCTCGAGGCGTTCCTCGAACATCACCTCCCCGTCGAGCGTGCGGTGCACGGGGCACTTCGCCGCGATCACCCGCAGACGCTCTGCCTGCTCGGAGGGGAGATCCTCGGGCAACCCCACCACGAGCTCAAACCTCGTCGGGCAGCCCCGCTCGGCGGGGGTGTACTCCACTGCCACCTCCACCTCCCCAATCTCCCAGCCCTTGCGAGCCGCATACATCTCGAGTGTGATCGCCGTGCACGACGCGAGGCTCGCGGCCAGCAGCTCCTGAGGATCGGGGCCGGCGTCGCCGCCCCCCGCCTCGGTGCTCTCGTCGATCGTGAGCTCATGGTCGCGTACCCGCACGCTGTGCCTGAACCGCCCGTCGTTGCGCTTCGCTGTTGCCTTCATGGTCGTGCGCCTTTCCGATCCGTTCGTCACCTGCCGGCACCCCACTACAGATGGTAGTTATGTAAGGACCTTTTCCAAGGGTGGTCTGGTGGGAGCCTGAAAGGGTGGCGCAGTCGGCTGAAGGCCGGCGGCCGGGCCCTCTTCGTCGGTCAAAGGGGGTTGAACAGCAACCCCGTCAGCAGCTTGGGAAAGAAGAAAGTGGACTTTGGCGGCATGTTCTCGCCGGCGCCCGCAACGTCTCTGACCTGCGCCACCGGGGTTGGTCGCATCAGGAAGGCGACGTCGTACTCGCCACTGCGCACGAGCTGGATCGCCTCGTCGGCGCCGCGGGCGTAGCGGAAGTCGTGCAGGTGGGAGATGTCCTCGTCGGAGAGGCCCAGCGTGCCCTTCAACAGCAGCGCCTCCAGCACGCCCGTATCCAGGCGCCGGTAGGTATCGGAGAAACCGGGGAGGGCGGCGTCGGCGATCGCCTGATCCTTCAGCGTCAGCCGCAAGGGTCGCTGCGTGTGCGAGTCGATGTAGCCGAGCTGCAGCGGACCCTCGCCGGGCGTTGGCGCAAGCTGCTCGAGCGGTACCTCCGCGACCTCGAAGTCGCGGCGCAGCGCATCCGCCAGCGCTTCGCGGCGTGCGGTGTCGAGGCCCTTGACGAGACGATGCGTGGGGAACACCGTGAGCCCGGGATCCTCGAGTGCCACCAGACACATCAGCACGTAGCGGTGATCGCCCTCGCCGCCCACCTCCTCCGCATAGGCGCGCGCTGTCTCATAGCGATGGTGGCCGTCGGCGATCAGCAGCTCGGAGTCGCGCGCGGCGGCCTGCACGGCGGCGATGGTGGCCTCGTCGGTGACGCGCCACAGGCGGTGGACGGTGCCCTCCGCGTCGGCGGCTTCGCCCCACGGCGCCTGTGCGGTGACGGGCTCGAGCACCCGCCATGCCTCGCCGGCGGGGTCGGAGTAGAGCGAGAAGATCGGCGACATGTTGGCGCGCGTGGCGCGCGTGAGGCGCAACCGGTCCTCCTTGGGACCCGGGTGCGTGCGCTCGTGCGGGCGCACCCGCCCCGCGCCGTACTCCTCGACGCGCACCCTGCAGAAGAACCCGCGCCGGGTCTGCGCCACCCCGTCGGGGCCGGTGTACCGCTGCGTGTGCGCCCAGACCGCGGGCCGCGAGTCGCGCACCACGGCACCCTGCAGCTGCCAGCTCTCGAACAGCTCTCCCGCCGCTCGGTAGGGGTCGGCGCGCTCGCCCTCAACGCTCTCCTGCCCATCGGCGCCGCCCTTGCCGGCGGTGGGCGCCCGGGGGAGATCCACCGCGACCACGTTGAACGGAGAGCGCGCGATCAGCGCGGCCCGCTGGGCGGCGTCGATCACGTCGTAGGGAGGGGCGACCACATCGCCGAGAGCCCCCGCCACGGAGAGGTCGTAGTGCAGTGCCCGCAGGGGTTGAACGTCAGCCATCGCGGGGCCGGACCCTACCGAAGCCGGGAGACACTCGCCTTCGGCTCGCATCCCCGTTTCGGCCAGCGGGCAGGCGGGTGGGTGTTGTGGTTGGGGATGGCGTGGGGGCCCGCGCGCGGAATAGACAGCTGTCCGAGCGTGGAAGACGGTAGGTGGCAGTAGACTGATACGTCGCGTCGGGGCGTGGCGCAGCCTGGTAGCGCGCGGCCTTTGGGTGGCCGAGGTCCCCAGTTCGAATCTGGGCGCCCCGATAAGTTCAAGCAGGACGAGCCCGCACGAACACGGGCGATTGGGCCAGTAAATACGGGCTTTGTGGGGAGCCAGATCGTATGAGTTCGTGCGGGCTCGCCGGTTTGTCCGTTGCAGATCCGTTGCAGCCGACCCCAAATCCGTTGCAGATCCGTTGCAACGCGGGTCGCTTGAGCCGGGAGGAGCCAGCCGAAGTCAATGCGAACCGCTTTGCGGCACTCGCTGGCGGGCGTATGTCGCTTGCTGCACCGAGGAGGCTGTTCGCCTTGGGGCTGTTGAAGCCTTCCGCGTGGTCCCAGCCGGCGCTCGTCGGACGCAAATATTCCGCACGGCAGCCTACCCCGTGTGGAGTTCGCCAACAAACGCGAGGACCGATCCTACTTTGGGAGTGGCACACCAAGCAGTCCAGCCAGGGCGCCAATCGCATCTTGGCCTATCGAGCCCTTTGTGTTCGGGGCCCCGCTATTCGCGCCCGCACGTACACAGCTACGGCCCAGCCACCAAGCGCGGCGGTCGCAGCAAGGGGCTCGGACGCCGGAATCATAATCCGCGTGTCGGGGGTTCGAGTCCCTCCTCCGGCACACCGAGAATCCCGTTTATCTAGGCGGGATTCTCGCTTTTCGGGGCACTGCTCGAGGCCACGTCGGGCGTGGGGTGTCAGCGTAGGTGTCAGCAAGTGCGCTCCGAATGCCTCGTGAACGTGCGTCCGCTTTGTTCGCCGTCATCCGGTGCGATGCATGACCAGGCATAGCTGGCGTCGTACTCGGCGGCAGGCGTTGAGAAGGTGATCGGCAAATTGTTTGCCGACAACGAGGTGTTGCGGGCGGACCTTTGAAGCCGCAGGTCGGGGGTTCGATTCTCCCCAGGCGCATCTCCCGAATCCCGCTCCGTTAAGCGGGATTCGTGCCTAAGGGGGAACGCGCGAGTATCGAAAAGGTTGCCTGGGCAACGTTTGGGGCAACACGCTCTGATCCGACGCGTGAGAGGGTGTGGGTGTCGGACAGGGGGTGCTGCGAGAAGGGCCTGTTCAATGAGGAGATGTGGTGTGGGCGCTCGGCTAGCAGCTAGCCGTCTCTTCAGGCGCGATCACGTCAAACGCCAGCACCGTGTCTCTGTCGTTGTCGCCGAGCGGCGCGATCAGCGTGGGCGCAACGGCCCACCTAGGCACTCAGCGCGCTTGCCACTTGGCGCACAGAAATCGACGACCCGGCACTGACCCACGCGCGAACGGGATATGACCAAGATCGCCCCGCAGGGTCGCGGCTGGTATCCCCTCCCAGTCGCCGCGTAGCCTCAAAACTCAACGCCAAACCACATATCGGCGGGGGTAGGCTGTAAGGAACCCGACGATGAGGATGGTTTGGTGTCAGACGTACCCGTTTTGCGGTTGGTGGGTGTGTGGATGGCGTTTGAGCGTGCGCAGGGGCGGATCGGGGTGTTGCAGGATGTGTCGATGGAGGTCGCCGCTGGGGAGATAGCGGCGGTGCTCGGTACTCGTGATCAGGGTAAGACGACGCTGATCCGGGTTGCGTCGGGCACGTTGTCCCCCGACCAGGGCAGCGTGTTCGTGGATGGCCGGGAGGTTACGGGCATCTCCGATGGGCAGTTCTCGAAGGTGTTGGCGAAGAAGATCGGGATTGCTACCCGTGCCGGGCCGGAGGTTAGGTTGAATGTGCACGACTATCTTGAGATGTCGCTGACTGCGACTCGTGAATGGTCGAGCCGGGAGCGGCGCCGGCGCGTCGAGGACACGCTCGGGGAGTTCGACTTGGCCGATGTCGCCCGGCTGATGCGGAGCGACTTGTCTAACTGGCAGCGGGTGCTTGTGGAGCTCGCGCAGGCTGTGATCGTGCGGCCCCGGCTGCTCTTGATCGACGATGTGCTGGACGGGTTGGGGTTCGGCAAGAAGCAGGCCGCGCTAGAACTGATCGAAGGCTTCGTCGAGGACATCGGCTGCGGAGTGTTGATGGCCGCCTCCGACCATGCGACCGCCGTGCGCGCCGCTCAGGTCTGGCAGCTTGCCGACGGCAAACTCAGACTCATGCACAAAGACCCCGACATCATCGAGCTGGACCCCGAGGCGCGGCGCGACGAGATGGGCTACCGATGAGCGACCGGTCGTCTGGGGCAGGGCACGGTGGTGCGGCTGGTGGTGTGGCTCCCGTCGGCGAACGTGAACGTGATCGCGAACGGGAAGCCGTGTTTCGGGCAGGATGAGGGGAGGGTGATTCCGCTCGGTTTGTAGGGCATGAACTTGCCGTGGACGTGTTCGTAGTAGGTCACGCCGAGCGGGCCGATCGTGCTGCGCACCTTGACTAGCGAAATGTCTGGGCCTTCGGGGAAGCTTTCTAGTAGTGGCACGCTGATCGCCAGGTTCCCGCCGTAGGGCCCGGTGGTCGGGAGTAGGAGGCCAGGGAAGATCAGCTGGGCGGCTAGCGGCGAGTAGCCGTGGACCATGAACTCGATGTTGATGTGTTCGTCGCTTAGCGGGGCCATGAAGATCGCGGTGTGCGCCTGCTCTTGCAGGCGTTCTTCGTCGCCGACCTGAACCTCCGCGGTTGCCGTGCCTTCGCCCATCAGCGACCGGGACGGGCAGCTTTCGGGTCCAAGTTCTTCGAGTATCCGTTCGGTGCAGCTCGCCAGGCCCAGGCCGCTGGTGACCAGCCCGAAGTGGTTTGGGTAGCGCAGTTCGATCCGCGTGACCGGTGAGGGTACCCCGCCTCCTGTTGCGGTGATGTCGAACGCGAATTGGATCGTCGTGCCTTGCCCTAGCCGCTCTGGGGAGAGGCCGACTTCGAGTTTCGCGGTCTGCGCGGCCTGCGCGCCCGTGGCGAGGATCATGCAGACGGCGAGTGCGAGCGGGCATCCCAGTCGCGCGTGCTGCACTAGGATCAAGAGTCGCGAGCGCACCCGGCGCCCGTCCTAGTAGTCCAGGGTGCCGGTTGTCTGCACGACCATCTTGAAGGTGCGCCGGTTGAGTGTGCCGGAGAATCCTCCGTGCCCGCGGATATGCCTGTAGCGGCCGGTGCCATGCGAGACGGTCATGCTGCCGTTGAAGCTGGGTTCTTCTGAGTTGCCCTTCGGCTTGCCCGATCCTTCGCCGCTGATGTCGCCGGCGCTGGTGTAGATCGTGAATTTGACGACGACCGTCGGGCCGACTTCGAGATAGGCCCTCACCTTGCCGGGGATCGTCCCGGTGGCTTGCCCTTCCTCGGTGATGTATTCGCCTCCCGTCTGCACGCGATGCAGGTGCCCGGTATCCGTGGCCGACAGCGTCCGCGCGACACGCCCGCTAGCGTGACGTGAGGCCGGATGGCTGGCGTAGGCCGCAGCCCCGAAAGCGGACACGCCGACGACAAGCAGCAGAGGAAACGCGGCTGTAAACGCAGCCCGCCAGCGGATGCTCACACGGGTTCCAGTTTGCTTCTTTTGTTTTCGACTGGGGCGCTTTCGCCGCTTCGAGTTTCGGATAATGTAACTAGCCAATTTTCACTAATGTCCTGGGAGCCCGAATGGTTTCAGTGATGCGCTACAGGGTAGCGAGGTTTCGGTTAGCGTTCGGTCGCTATGTCCAAGCCCAACCCTGCCGACATGCCGGGAAGAATCGCGATCCTAGGGCTGCTCATCGAGAAGCCCGACCAGACGGTCGCCGAAGTCGCAGAGGGGCTAAAGGTCAGGTTCGCGGGATGTCGATTCGACGCATCGACCGCGAACACAGGGCTAAAACAGATGGCACGCGACAAACGCACCCGGCCACGGGTGCGATGCACCTACCGAGCGCCGGGTACGCTCCGCAGCCAAGACCGCTACGAAGTTACTCGCGCGGGCGGGGAGGAGTTCCAAGGGTGGATGTACGCGACGCCGATTGGGGTGCCCGCGCTGCGGGAGGCGTTGTACGGCCGTATCGAGCTGTGCCGACTCGAGGATCTCTCCGAACTGATCCGCATCGCTCACGAAGAAGCTGAGATGGCCGGCGCGCAATACAGCTACAGCAAACTGAAGCTCACCGAACGCCTTGAGCGGAGCAGACGCCGCCGCCGGAGAGACGAGAAGCCAGGACCCGAGGACTTTCTTCGGGAGGTCCGCAATGTCGTGGCGCACGTCGCACCAGCGTATTGGTCAGCTCGTAGTGTCCACTTCGACGAAATCGCCCGGCACCTCGAGGATATCGCGACGCGGGCGGGAATCGCATTCGGGGCGGCGCCGTGATCCCCGTTTTGCGGTTGGTGGGTGTGTGGATGGCGTTTGAGCGTGCGCAGGGGCGGATCGGGGTGTTGCAGGATGTGTCGATGGAGGTCGCTGCTGGGGAGATAGCGGCGGTGCTCGGCACTCGCGATCAGGGCAAGACGACGCTGATCCGGGTCGCGTCGGGCACGTTGTCCCCTGACCAGGGCAGCGTGTTCGTGGATGGCCGGGAGGTTACGGGCATCTCTGATGGGCGGCTCTCGAAGGTGCTGGCGAAGAAGATCGGGATCGTCACTCGCACTGGGCCAGGTGTCAGGCTGCATGTGCGCGACTATCTTGAGATGTCGCTGACTGCGACCCGTGAATGGTCGAGTCGGGAGCGGCGCCAGCGTGTCGAGGACACGCTCAGGGAGTTCGATCTGGCCGATGTCGCTCGGTTGATGTGGAGCGACTTGTCTAACTGGCAGCGGGTGCTTGTGGAGTTCGCGCAGGCTGTGATCGTGCGGCCACGGCTGCTCTTGATCGACGATGTGCTGGACGGGTTGGGGTTCGGCAAGAAGCAGGCCGCGCTAGAACTGATTGAAGGCTTCGCTGAGGACATCGGCTGCGGGGTGCTGATGGCCGTCTCCGATCACGCGACTGCCGTGCGCGCTGCTCAGGTCTGGCAGCTCGCTGACGGCAAACTCAGACTCATGCACAAAGACCCCGACATCATCGACCTGTACGAGCGCCGCGATGTCCGTGCAGCAGAAAGCTGAGGACGGCCGATGCTCGCGGTGACGGATCTCATCAAGCACTATGAGGTCGGCGGCGAAGCGGTCCACGCGGTCGATGGCGTGTCGCTGCGAATCGGCGCCGGCGAGATGGTCGCCTTGTACGGGCCGAGTGGTTCGGGCAAGTCGACGCTGATCGACCTCATCGCGGGATTTCAGCCTCCCGATGCCGGGACGGTCGTGGTCGATGGTCGAGACATCAGCTCGTTCTCCGAGTCAGAACACGCCGACTACCTACGCTTGACGGTCGGCATCATCGGCCAGCCGCAGGAACTGATGCCGTCAGCCACGGCACGCGAGAACGCCTGCATGAAGCTTCTGCGCGATCACCCCAAGCAGGCCCCCAACCTGATCGAGCCGCTGCTGGTTTTGCTGGGTCTTGCCGACCGGATGGACCAGCCCGCACGGAAGCTCTCGATGGGCGAGCGACAGCGCGTCATGATCGCCCAGGCGCTCTCGACTGGGCCGAAGCTCGTCCTTGCCGACGAGCCGACGGGCAGCCTCGACACCCGTCGCGGCCGTGAAGTCCTCGCACTCATCAGGCAGCTGTGTCACGAGCGCGAGACGGCGGTGCTGCTTGCTACCCACGATCCACAGGCAGTCACGTTCGCGGATCGGGCCTACGAACTGCGTGACGGCCATATGGATGACTACGAGCCCGAAGAGTTGTACCTGCGCGCGACCGGGGAGAGCGTTAGCTCGTGAGCACGCCTGCCAGCGGATCGCCGGAGCGCCGGACAGCGAGACGAATGATGCCCGTCGGGGAGATCCTGTTCATTTTCAGGGCTCGGCTGAAGGCGCGCGTTGTGCTTGTGCAGGAGGTCTTGGCTGTGATTGGGATTGCTATTGGTGTGGCTTTGTTGTTTGCTTCCCAGGTCGCTTCGCAGAGCCTCGACGGATCGGTTCGCCAACTCACGCAGCAACTGGTCGGCGGGACGCAGTACCAGATCGATGCGCGTGGCCCGGAAGGCTTCCCCGAAGCTGTGATGCGCGAAGCTCAAGCGCTGCCTGGAGTGGAGGCAGCGCTGCCGCTGGTGCAGCAGCAAGCGACCGTCATTGGTCCCAAGGGCCAGGCGTCTGTGGACCTGGTCGGCGTCGACCCAAGGTTCGCGCAGCTGGGCGGGCCGCTCGCCCGCAAATTCTCCGGGAAGGAACTCTCCAGGCAGAGGGTGATCGCGCTCCCCGCGCCGCTGGCTGGATCGATAGGCGCGAGCGAGTTTGAAGATGTCCGGCTGCAGACCGGGACGCGCGTCGTAGAAACCTTTCTCGCCGCGACGCTCGGCGGTGAAGTCGGGGGGCTGGTGGACAGTCGCCTCGCGCTGGCACCGATCAGATACGCGCAGCAGTTGCTCGGCACAGAGGGTCGGATCTCCCGCTTCTACATCAAGGTCAAGCCGGGACAGGGCGCTACGGCCGCCGTCGGGCTACGTCGTCTCGCCGCGGCCAACCATCTCAACTTCGTGCCGGCGGACTTCGACGAGCAGCTATTCGCCCTTGCCTCAGCACCGGCTCAGCAAGGAGAGAGCCTGTTCTCGGGCATCTCCGCCGTCGTCGGGTTCCTGTTCGCGTTCAACGCGATGCTCCTGACGGTCGGGGAGCGCCGCCGGCTGATAACCACGATGCGCCGTCGCGGGACGCCCCGCCTGATGATCGTGCAGGCGCTCGTGTTCGACGCTCTCGTCATTGGGCTGGCTGCCAGCGCCATCGGACTCCTCCTCGGTGAGCTGATCTCGATCGAGCTGTTTCGTGCCCAGCCCGGATACCTGGCGTTCGCGTTCCCGGTCGGGTCGCAACGCATCGTGACCTCCGCCACGGTCGCTGAGGCCGTCGGCGCCGGCCTGCTCGCGGCGCTCGTAGGGGTGCTCGCCCCCGTCAGGGACATCCTCGCCCGCCCGCTACGCGCACAGGTCGAGATTGAACGAACCCCACGCGGCTGGACCGCCGCCAGAATCATCGCTGGGCTTGCATGCCTGGCGATCACAACTCTGATTGTCGTCTTCAGGCCACAGTCGGCGGTCATCGGCGTGATTACGCTCATCATCGCGTCGATGGCACTGCTGCCGTTCCTGTTCAACGCGATCGTGCTCGCCTTCGACAGGCTGCAGCGGCCCTTCAGCGGCACCTCGACTCGCCTCGCGGTCGGCGAGCTCACCGACCCGTTGACGCGGGTACGCTCTCTGGCGGTCGCGGCGACCGGCGCGGTCGCCGTGTTCGGTAGCGTGGCTATCGCCGGCGCCCAGCATAACCTCCAGAGTGGCCTCAACAGCACCGCCCGAGAATGGAACCAGGCGACCGACGTGTGGGTCTCGCCCTCCGGCGAAAACAACACGCTGGCTACGACCCCGTTCCCCGACGCGGTCGTATCGAAGCTGAAGCACCTGAAAGATGCTCGCAGCGTCACGATCTACCGCGGCGGCTTTCTGGACCTTGGCGAACGACGCCTCTGGGTGATCGCCCCGCCCAAGCAATCCGCCCGGCCGATCCCCGCCGGCCAGCTCACCGAAGGCAGCATCTCGCTCACGAGCGAGCGGCTACGCGCCGGAGGATGGGCGGTCCTCTCCGAAGCGGTCGCTCACGAACTTCATCTTCATATCGGCGACTCCTTCACGCTGCCCGCACCGCACCCGACGACACTTCGACTCGCGGGCCTATCGACCAACGGCGGATGGCCGCCGGGCGCCGTGGTCATCAACTCCGAAGACTATGCCCACGCGTGGGGATCGACTGCGGCGAGCGCTCTGAACATCCAGGTCGCCCCGAAACATTCGCCTCAAGAAGCTCGCGTGGCGATCGCGAAAGCACTCGGGCCGGACTCCGGCTTGGCCGTACAGACTGCGACCGAACGCGAAGATCAGTGGAAGAGGATCAGCCGCCAGGGTCTTGAGCGACTCACCCAAATCTCGGTCCTCGTTTCCATTGCGGCGATCCTCGCTATGGCTGGGGTTATGACCTCACTGCTCTGGCAGCGCCGCGAACGGATCGCGTATCTCAAGCGAACCGGGAACACCCGTGGCCTCTTGTGGCGCTCCCTGTTCTGCGAGAGCGCCGTCCTACTTGGGTCGGGTTGCTTGATCGGCGCTGTGTTCGGGCTCTACGGACAGCTGGTAATCAGCCACGCTCTGGCGACGGTTACAGGATTTCCTATCACGATCAGTGTCGGGGCGGCCATCGCCATATTCAGCTTCGTCATCGTCAGCGCCACCGCTCTGGCGATCGTTGCTGCGCCGGGTTATCTCGCGGTGCGCGTCAAACCGACAATGGTCAGGCCCGCGTAGCCGAGCCTCCCATCCGGCGGCTCTTTCGCCGCGCACCCTCCTTGCGGTCGCCCGGGCCGCCTACCGCGAGCTGCGATGGGGCGTCAGAAACGTATCGCGCGAGGTCCGCGGCTGGCGGGCGCTTGCGGCCATCATCCCCGACAGGGCGCTCCGAGCGGACGCGCTCGCTGCGCTTGATCGCAAGCGAGCAAACATCGACGGGGCGGCACTTTTTTGGACGCTGCCGACTGTCAGATCCCCGGAGCTGCTGCGGCTCCTAGTCGCCTACGAGGTCCTCGCCGACTACTTGGACTGCACCAGCGAGCGCAGCGCAGACGCCGGAATCAAAAACGGATTACAGCTTCACCGAGCGCTGGTCGAGGCGCTCGACCCAGCGCTCCCGATCTCCGACTACTACTGCTACAACCCCTGGCGAAACGACGGCGGGTACGCCCGTGCACTCGTTGAACTCTGCCGCGAAACGGTCGTGCTGCTCCCTTCCTGGGAGCACGTCGGGCCGCACACTGTCCGGGCTGCCCGTCTCGCTCAGGTTCTGGCACTCAACCATGAGCCCGACCCCGGCCTGCGGGACGCATCACTGAGGGCATGGGCCGAGCAGCACCTCCTCGAGGCCGGAGAGCTCGCCTGGTTCGAGTCCTCAGCCGCCGCAAGCGCATGGCTGACCGTCCTGGCATTGCTGGCACTCGCCGCGGACCCGGACGGAAACGAACGGGCCGCGAGCGCCACCTACGCCGCCTATCTGCCGTGGGTGTCACTCGCCGGGACGATGCTCGACAGCTACGGTGACATCGCCGAGGACGGGGCGACGGGCAACCACAGCTACCTCGCCCACTACCCGAGCACCAACGACGCGGTTAGTCGGATCGGCGAGATCGTCAGCAGGGCGCTCGCCGAGGCCGCGCTGCTCCCAGATGCCGAGCGCCATCTGGTGCTGGCGAGCTGCATGGTCGCTATGTACCTGTCGAAGGACAGTACCCGCAGCCCCGACAGCCGCGAGACCACACGCGCCCTAGCCATTGAGGCCGGACCGCTGCCTCGGGCCCTGATCCCGATGCTGCGTGCGTGGCGGGTCCTCTACGGCCAGCAGTCCGACGGCGCCGAGCACTCGGGCCGACGCAGAGTCTCCGCGAGACGGAGGGTCTCGCGACTGCCGCCGAGCGCACCTGTCCCGTCGCTGGCACAGACGCTGGCGTTCTGGCGCGACCCGCACGCCTACCTAGCGTGGTGCCGGCGCCGCTATGGCGCCAGCTTCACGATCCGCTCGGTGGGCATGGCGCCGCTGGTGTTCGTCTCGGCCCCGCAGGACATCGAGGCGATCGTGCGAGCCCCAGCGAACTTGCTGCATCCGGGCGCCGGCGCCGCGGTTATCTCCCCATTGGTCGGCGAGGGGTCGTTCATGCTCGCTGAGGAAGACGCTCATCTCCGCGGACGGCGAGCGATTCTCCCCGCGTTCGCGCACGGCCGTGTCCGCGAGCACGCCGAAATGATTGCGGACACGGTGAAGCGAGAGGTCGCGTCTTGGCCGCGCGACAGGACGATCGCTATTCACCCCTACCTTCGCGCGCTGTCACTAAAGGTGATCCTGCAGACCATATTCGGCACTGAGAGCGTTTGGCTCACGGAGCTTCACGGGCGGCTGCTCGCGATGCTTTCAGTAACACGAAGCCTCGCGCTGCAAGAGGTACAGATTCGCCGCCTACCGCCGTGGGGGGGAATCTGGCGGGATTTCCTCGCGGAGCGACGGGTTGTCAACCACGTGCTCGACAGCCTGATCGAGGAAGAAGCCCATGCCGAGGCGCGCGATAGCGGTCTGCTCGGGATGCTGCTGGACACCTCGAGCGAGGCGGCGGGCGAGTCGAACACCAAGCAGATCCGCGAGGACCTTATGTCGGTCATCCTCGCCGGGCATGAGACCACCGCCTCCGAGCTGGCGTGGGCGTTTCAGCTCCTCGCGCACAACCAGCACTCCGCCGCCCGTCTCACCGAAAGCCTAGACGCCGGCGACGGCCGCTACCTCAAAGCCACCATCCACGAGGTGCTTCGCCATCGACCAGTCTTCCTGTTCACGATCCCTCGGGTAGTGTGCGCGCCGTTCGCACTCGCTGGGCGGACCTACCACCCTCCCGAGCAGCTCGTCGGCTGCATCCACCTCATGCAGCACGATCCCGCGCTGTACGACGATCCCGAGCGCTTCCGGCCCGAGCGGTTCCTCGACGCCGACCCGCCCGCCGAGATTTGGATGCCGTGGGGCGGTGGCCGCAAGCGCTGCCCTGGTCACCACCTCGCCGTGCTCGAGATGCAGATCGTCCTCCAAGTTGTGCTCTGCAACCTGCAGATCATCCCCACCGATCACCAGATTGAGACGGCCCGATGGCGGAGCGTAATCGTGACACCGGGCCGCGGATCACGGGTATTGCTACGTGAGCGGCCCGCCAGCGCAGTGCCCCCGACTGCCGAGGCACCCCCCTTTTTTTGACTGTCGCCTGATTAATCCCTGATTCTGCTGATTAATCCCTCAGTTTCGCTTGACGGAACGGAATTGATGGTCATCATGGCGGACGATGGCGCGATGGGACACAGCCCGGCAGGTACACGGAGGAGAGGACGACCACCGACGTCCGCGGCGCTCCCGGAGAACGGGTGGCCAATGCCGGCCGTCCGTTTGGCGCCTCCTCACGGAGGCAGCTAAGCGTGTCCCGGGGCGAGCCGACTGCGACAGCCGGCCTGGGCGGCGTCGCTCGACTCGCCCACGCGTCATCCCACGCATGACCGGCACCGACGGTGCAAAGGGCAACGCGCGGGCGCCCGCCGAAGGAGAGGCGGCGGGCAGCCCACGCGATCGGCGCGCACTCGCCCACGCTCCGTCCGCCAATCACCCCGCCCGCCATAGGTCAGCACGGCACTCTGATTCTCAACCGCGCTGGCACCCGCCTGACACCGGGGATATGCGACGAGCGCAGCTGGCCGAGGGGTATCCGGCGACTTCATCGGCGCCCTGCCCGTCAATTCCCTCATCCATCCCGCTGGCCTACCCAGACACACCTCCACAATCAAGGCGCTGCGATGACCAGTTGAGTCCGGGTCCTGGCCTTCGCCCGCTGTGCTCGGCGGCCAGAAGTGGCGTGAGCAACAGGCAGGGCGCCCTCCGACCGGAGCCACCAAGCCTGGCCATGCCAGGGCAATGGGCCGGACCGTCATCCTTCCTTCGGTCCGGCCCGCTACTACGTACATGCGCGGCCTCGGGGGCCGGGCAGTGACCAATGGCGCCGCACAGGCGAGCGCTGAAGGAGGACTGCGGGTGCCCGCTGGAGCAGGGGTCAGCGGGCACCCGACGCGATCCCCGACGCGCTCCTTAGCGCGCTGCCAGCAGCGGAGCATCTTCGGCTGGCTATCTACAGACCCGTGGCGCCATGAGTGAGCAGCCCGTCTATCTGCGGCTGACCGCCGAGCAGGTGAAGTCGATCGTCGACCCGGCACGTGCAGACACAATGGTAAACCTGGCAGCACTGCTGTCCGGACGGATCGCTCGTGTGGGGATACCCCCAATTCAGGTGTGGGAAGAGCACACCCAGGGTAAGACGGCGGAGTCGCGGGTCTCATTTGCGTTGGTGAGGGGACTGCTGTTGCTGGCCGATCTCGCGGATGGCCAGCCTGCGAGCCTGGCAGATCTCGCAGCGAAACTTAAGCTTTCGGAGACGGCAGCCGGCACGTTTGTGCGGACACTGGTGATGGCCGGGCTCGTGGAGCAGGACCCGGAGACTCATCTGTACCGGCTGGTGGTTTAGGTGGCGCGATGCCGATAGCGCAAACAGTGGCTCATAGGGTTGTCGGTGGGGAAGTGCTGCCGTCGATTCCGAGCCTATCCGAGCGACGCTTCTCGCAGTCGTTGGAGCGCGGCCTGGCGATCTTGGAGTGCTTTACCTCTGAGCGGCCGGTGTGGGGGATCGCCGAACTCGCTGACCAGCTGGGGATGGCCCGCGGGACGACCCATCGCTATGCAGCTACGTTGGTCGAGCTCGGGTACTTGAAGCGGGGGGAGAAACGCAAGTACAGGTTGGGGATGGGTGTCGTGGATCTCGGACTGTCGGCGATGGGCGGCACGAAGCTTGAGGATCATGCCCAGCCCTTCCTTGAGGATTTGCACAGGCGCAATGGGTTCACGGTCTTGTTGGCAGTGCTTGATGGTCCCAGGGTCCGGCTTGTCGATAGTTTGCGTGGGACGCATCTCGGTCAGCGCCTGATCGATCTCGATCAGATCTCTTACGCTTGGCTGCCCGTTCATTGCACCGCGCTTGGCAAGCTGCTGCTCGCGAATCTGTCTGTCAGCGAGCAGCGAGACGTGATCGGCGAGTTGACTCTTACGAGGCACATGCCGCAGACGATCACTAGCAAGACAGCGCTGCGGCCGGAGCTGCGGGAGATTCGTGGGCAAAGCCTTGTTGGCGTGGAGGAAGAGCTCATCTCTGGCATGTACTCGATCGCCGCGCCGATCCGCTCGGAGCCCGGTGAGGTGGTTGCGGCTGTTGGGATGGACGCGCATGACTCGATGATCGCGTTCGTGGATTTCGTCGAGGCTCTTGGTCCGCACTTGGTGTCCACGGCCGATGGGGTTTCTGCTCGGCTGGGTTACCGGCGTGAGGACGAGCGGCGCAGGGCGTAGGTTGCTGTGTCTGATACGAGGGTCAGTTCTTGAGCGATGTCTAAGCTGCTTGATCCCGAGAGGCCCGGCAAGTTTTCTGCCTCACTGGTGGCCGGGCTCGCGATGCTCGCGTGTTTCACCCCCGAGCATCCGGTGCGCGGGATCGCTGACATGAGCGAGGAGCTCGGCTTGGGGCGTTCCACTACGCACCGTTACGCCGCGACGTTGGTGACGCTCGGCTATCTCGAGCAGGGGCCTTCGCGCAAGTACAGGCTGTCCCCACGCGTCGCGGATGTCGGCCTCGCGCTGATGGGTTCGATGGCTATCCGTCAAGCGGCCCGCGAACCTTTGCGAGAGCTAAGGGCCCGCACTGGGCGGACGGCAAGCTTGGTGGTGTTGTGGGGTACCGAGGTTGCCTACATCGACCGTCGGAAAGGGTCAGGCAAAGGGCAGTACGCGGTCGATGAGGGCATCGGGCTGGGCACTCGCCTGCCAGTGCACTGTACCGCTGCGGGTAAGGTGCTCCTGGCATGTCTGCCCGCGGAGGAGCAGCAAAAGCTAATCGAGGACCTGCGCCTCACCCGACTTACCTCTTCGACGATCACGACCAAGACCGCGTTTCGGGCGGAGCTGGAGCGCATCGTCGTGGACGGTGGTGTGGCGGTCGAGGACGGAGAGCTGTCTGTCGGCAGGCGTGCCACTGCTGCTATCGTAGTGGATTCAGAGGGACAGCCGATCGTGGCGGTTGAGCTCGCAGTTCCGGCGGACGCGTACATCCGTAGGGAGCTGTTGGAGCTTGCTCCCAAAATCACAACGACTGCGCAACGTATTTCTGAGGCACTGGATTGAGCGCCACAGGAAACCCCCAGTGCACGATGGGTGGATCACACGCCGCGAACTCTCTATTTCAAATCACTTTCTTAGAGAGCGCGTTGCGCACTTACGCCGACGACATCAACCCGTATACACAGTGGCACATGCGGCGAGCCTTCCGGCTGGGCTGGGAAACTGCCGAGAATGGTCTGGATGATCGGCAGGGGCAGGAGCGCGTCGAGCGTCTCGCAAAGATGCCATCTCCGAGTACCGGCCATCTTGATGGGGGTTTGCTTGAAAGAGTGCGTATTGAGCTAGCGGAGTGTCTGCGCTTCCGCCGCGCGGAGATCGAGAAGGCGATCCTCGCGTGCGTCCACGACGTCGTGCCCGATCCGATAAGGGTTGATGATGCCGAGTACAACGTAGGAATGAATGCGACCGTCACGGCGATCGTGGATTACGGTCTGATGGGAATTGCGCTCGGGGAAGAGTGGGCGGCGCTCGTCCCACCACCAGCGGTCGCGCAGGTACGCCGAGCGGTCCGTAACGGGGTAGGCGTGGAGACGGTGCTGCGCCTCTACACTGCGAGTCACGCGGAGCTATGGGACTTCGTTATGGCTGAAGCTGATCGCTTTCCCAATGAAGTGCTGCGCGAGGTGTTGAAGACACAGGGGCGATTGATGGATCGTCTCATGGACTCGATCTTAGCCGAGCACGGGCGCGAGGTCGAGCGGATGAGGCGCTCACCGCAGCAGCACCACGTGGAGCGCGTGCAGCGGCTGCTCGCCGGTGCATCAGGAGACCTCAACGGGTTTGACTATGAGTTCGACGCCTGGCATCTCGGCGTCATTGCAAGGGGCGCGGGAGCGGAAAAAGCTGTCGCGGGCTTGGCGGCGGTACTTGGTCGCCGGCTTCTATCGATATCGCATGGCGAGGAGACCGTTTGGGCATGGCTCGGCGGGCAGCGCAGCCTCGCGCCTAGCGATGTTGAGCGCCTGCTGTCCACCGATTCGGGCTGGCCTGTGGAGGTATCGCTGGCGATCGGCGAACCGGGGCATTGGATCGGCGGATGGCGTACAACGCACCGCCAAGCCCAGGAGGCGCTACGGGTCTCGCTCCGTAGTCTCGATCGCTTCACGCGGTTCGATGACGTGGCGCTTGTGGCGGCCGCGCTGCGGAACGAGGAGTTCGCCGGATGGCTCATCGAGCGCTACCTATCACCGCTTGGGGGTCTCGGCTGCGCTGCGGCGACACTTCGCGAGACGCTGCGCGCCTACTTTGCCGCGAACCGAAACGCCTCGTCGGCCGCCATATCGCTGGATGTCAGCCGTCGCACAATACGCAACCGCATGGCGATCATCGAGAAGGCCCTCGGTCCGCGCCTATTCACCCACCACGCCGAGCTTGAGCTAGCGCTGCGCCTGGCCAAGCTGCTTGAGCGTGATCCCAACAACCCGCTGAGTTGATATGGCCAATACCTAAAAGATAAAGATTATGATTCGGCGCTAGGCTGTGGTTCAGTCGACCACAAAAGAAAACGGAATTTCATGATTTGGCACCGCAATCAAGGTGCCCCCTTCGACATCGTACCCGAAGGTCCTAATCTCGATCTGGTTCGGTGAGCAGTTAGGCGCACCCACAATCCACTCTGCGCTTTCCAGCGTGAAATGTCGACTACGAGGGCTTTCAATATTGACGACACTAGTCACGACTGTCGCAGTGGAAGATTCAATACCATTCTTTATTACAAAACACCAAGTCCCAAGCGGCGCGCCTGAAAGAACCGAGCCGAGCGCCACGTTCATACTTCGTGCGCTATCAATAGGGGTGAAGTTCCGAGGGAGCTTGGCGCATCCACCGCACGGCGGTGTAACCAGCGCGTAAGCGCGGGTGGTTGCCGAGTCAGCCTTCACCTTCCCTGGGTGTGCTTCACGCCGTCGATCTTGAACTCCCCCGGTCGTGTTGCGCTCGCGAAGGTTAGTTGCGTTGACCGCAGCATAACCAACCCCGCCAAGTGCGACGAATATTGCGACGAGAGCAACCACCATAACGAGCGTTGAGTAATGCTTCAGCATGGTTCTGCATGATGACACAGAGCGCGTGCTAAGTCAAGCCCGTGTCGCTTTCCGGCCTGATCTTGCAGTAAGCTCGTGAATCGGCCTCGCTCGCAGCAAGGGTTTGTCGTGTCGTGATGGAGGCTCGGGAGGGCCGTGGCGGGTGTGGGCGGAGTACTGGACACCGTGAGTTGGCCGTGGGATGGCTCGCGTGGTGCCGTACGGCGGGTGCGTTGCTATTCGGCGGCAAGCTGACGCTTGAGGGCGCATTCTCCCTCAGAGCGGACATATCGGCGTGTCATCCCGGGTCGCTGGTGCTTAAGCAAGATCGAGGCCCGGTCAAGCCCAGAAGACCCGCCAATCATCTACTCGCATCGGCTAAAGCTGCCGAGATTTCCCACAGTGGGAAGTTAGACACCGAACCCTACACATATTGGCCCTTCCGCGGCTATGTCGAGAGCGCTACAGATTTAAGTGCACGCTTCACACGAGCTAGGGAAAGGGACGAACGACGGTGATCTCACACAGCGACAGCACACCAGACCGACCTGGCGTTAATGACCGTCTGGCGCAAACAGGATCGGCGCCGTCTGTGGCGGCTAGCAGGCTACGTGTGACCTGCCTGGCTATGCTCAGTATATTCATGTGCGGCCTTGCGTTCTACACCCCCGGGGCCTCGGCGACCGACGGATTGCCGCCCGGATTGCCTGTACCGTTGTGGGCTGTGAATAAGCCGGTCCATTTCCTCCCGCCCGCGAACGCAAGGTCTAAGGGGGTCTTTGGTGAAGCCCTCGGGGGGATCTCTCCGCAACTAGCTGGGCAAAAAGGCGAAGCATTAAAATATTATGGCGGACCTGTACAGACGGCACCAGAACTCTATCTCCTTTTTTGGGGGGATAACTTTTTAACAATACACCTCCAGTCACCCTATACACTCAACTTAAGGAGTTCTACTATGGCCTGAAGGGAGAACTAGACGATCCGGGCGAGGACAGCTGGCAAGGTATTCTGACACAGTACACAAATGTGGGAGGTCCTTACACTTTTGCCAAGGTCGTAGGCGAATCAGATATTAATGCAATCAAAGCACCAGCAAATCTCACTCTTGCCCAAGTGCTCAAAGAGATCACTTTGTGGTCTGAAAATGGCGCGCACCAGAACGCCAATACCCAGATGATCGTGCTTACACCACCGGGTACCACATTTAACCCTAACTATAAACATTACTGCGGCTATCACGCTGTCGACGAACAGGGTTATAGCTATACCCTAGTACCGTATAACGAATCGGAATGTGACGTAGAAGCTTCTTCGGTTCATGAAACAACCGGTGCAGCCTCTCACGAGTTTGCCGAGACTGTAACCGATCCCAACACTGAAAATGGGTGGCTTTCTCAATCCGAAGAAGAGGTCGCCGATCTGTGCGAGAAGTATCCAGCCGAAGAATTGCCGGAAAAGAATGGGAGGCCGGGTTTTTGGTGGGTTGTGAAACTTTGGGATGACGAAGGCGGCAACAGATGTTCCCTTGAAGATCCGCCTTATTCGCTACCGTCGGCACCAGCGGTGGTAACTCTGCCGGCCAACGATATCGAAGCGACCTCCACCAACGTACTCGGAACAATTAATCCGGAGGGCATCGAAACGCTTTGTCGCTTTGAATGGGGCCCGGCGGCTGGCGACTACACGGCTGGAACGGAAGAATTCTACTGCGGAGAAGGAAATTCGGCGGAAGAAATAGGCACCAACGTGACCGGGTTACAAGAAGGAACGACTTATCACTACCGGCTCAAGGCGACAAACGTATATGGAATAAGCTATGGGGCCGACCAAGTCTTTACGACACTCTTGTCCACATCCGTCACAACTACCACGGCGACCAAGGTCACGCAAACCGAAGCGCAGCTCAACGGGCTCGCTGACCCACACGGCATCCAAACCTATTACACCATGGAATACGGCACCACGACAGCATACGGCAAAAGCTGGCCGGCATGGGGACCAGAAAGCGGAAAAGGCAACAACACCGAATCGATCCAAGCCAACCCCACCGAACTCACGCCGAACACTACATATCACTACCGCCTCGTTGCCAGCAATGCGACGGGCACCATTTATGGCAACGACGAAACCGTCACGACGAAATACAACCCGGCTTTGGCGCGAGAACCTGCGTCAAGCGTTGGACAGACGACGGCCACTTTCAACGGTCGTGTCAACGCTGAGGGTTATGCCACCACCTACCAGTTCGAATATTGGCCAACCAGCAACGCCAAAGAAGTCGGACACGCCCCCGCCACGCCAGCTTCGGCTGGCGCCGGCACCAGCCCGGTTAAAGTCAGCCAGTCTGTGACAGGTCTTCACAAATTCACTTCTTACGCCTATAGGCTAGATGCGACCAGTAGCGGCGGTACAACCTACGGACCCGAAACAATATTCAGCACCGGACGCGAAATGATATCCCAAGCTGTGGCTATTCCGCCCGAAGGCCGGGGAGTTGGACTGGATGCTGTATCCTGCATTTCAGCTACGGTCTGTACTGCGGTAGGGGATTATCTCCACAGCGGCTCCCCGGAAACAGTGACTCCCCTGGTCGAGCGGTGGAACGGCAGCGCATGGGCGGTCCAGTCTGTTCCGACGCCCGCCGGCAGCGAACTCTCGGCAGTGTCATGCGCGTCCTCCACGGCTTGTATGGCCGTTGGAAGCTATTCCGCTGGCAGCACCAGGATAACGCTCGCTGAGAGTTGGAACGGCAACGAATGGGCTACCGTTTCCACTCCCAACCCAACCGAATCGCGCGGTAGTGCTCTTACGGCAGTATCCTGCACATCGGCGACAGCGTGTACTGCCGTCGGGCACTCTCAAAATGCTGCTTCCGTGGAGCTGACACTGGCCGAGATCTGGAATGGCACGTCGTGGTCGATCCAGTCTACGCCCAACCCGGGTGGCACCGAACAAGCAACATTTACCGGTGTCTCCTGCACGGCTTCGACGGCATGCACGGCGGCTGGCTGGTCCCACACCTCTGCAGGAGGATATACGACGCTCGCCGAGCGGTGGAGCGGTGTTACATGGGCCATTCAGACAACCCCTAATCCTGGGCCCGCCGGGTACAATAAATTCAATGGTGTCTCGTGTAGTTCGGCGACGTCATGTATCGTCGTCGGAACGGACGAACGGACCCTTGCCGAGAAGTGGAACGGAGTAGAATGGCTGGTGCAGTCGACCGTCGACACGCCCTCGGGATTCAACGAACTCTCGGGCGGTATATCGTGCTCTTCAACCACCGACTGCCTAGCTGTCGGCTGGTCTGCGTATCCGGGCTACGCAGTTGGTCTCGCAGAGATCTGGACGGGTAGCGAATGGTCGCTGCAGTCCACGCCCGCCACAGAAGTCAGCGAATTCCACGCCGTGTCGTGCTCCTCTCCTGTGGCGTGCACCATAGTCGGACGCTACAACGAATCCTCTCTCATCTTGGCGTATGCCTCTTCCCCGGCCGTTGCGCAGACGGAATCGGCGACTAGTATTACGGGCAGCGGGGTGACACTCAATGGGACGATAAACCCTGAAGGCCTTGAAACGACGTACCACTTTGAATATGGAACCACGACATCGTACGGTACGAAGGCGCCGGTACCCAATGCGTCGGTTGGCGCCGGTACAGGCGACGTCAACGCGAGCACTGCGGTCACCGGCCTGCAGCCGGAAACGCTTTATCACTTCCGGCTCGTAGCCACCAACAGCGCTGGCTCTACCAATGGCGAAGACCGGACGGTCACGACGGCGGTAGTGCCACCCGTCAATGCCGCGCGCCCGACGCTGTCCACGAGCACCCCTGAACAGAACGTAAGCCTGTCAACTACCACGGGAACGTGGTCGTACAAACCCATGTCTTACGCTTACAAATGGCTGCGCTGTAATAAAACGGGTGAAGGGTGTCTAGCGATCGGCGGCGCGACGAGCGCCACGTACGTGCCCGTCGCCGCAGACGTTGGGAACACACTGGAGGCGCAAGTCACCGCGACGAACAGCGCCGGGCCTGGTGCGCCGGCATCCACCACGGTGAGCGCCGTGGTGTCGGCAGCTCCTCAGCCGCCTGAAAATACGGGGCGGCCGGTCCTCTCGCCAGGTATCCCGGCTGTAGGTACGGAGGTATCAACGAGCCGCGGCAGCTGGTCGAACGATCCGACGGGCTTTGCATACCAATGGGAGGACTGTAGTAGCAGCGGGGAAAGCTGCACAAATATTTCTGGCGCAACCGCGGCCACTTACACGCCAGTCACAGGGGATGTTGGGCACACGGTGCGGGTGGTCGTCACCGCTACAAATGCTGGTGGGCATAACGCAGCTACATCCTTTGCAAGCAGTGTGGTTGTGGTTCCAGTACCCGTGAATTCGGTGTTGCCTGTCGTTTCGTCTGCTTCGCCGCAGCAGGGTGTATCAGAGAGCACCACAAGCGGGACTTGGTCAAATAGTCCGACGAGCTATAAATATCAGTGGCTGGATTGCAACAGCGCGGGGGAAGACTGCTCGAATATTTCCGGGGCTACCCAATCCAGCTACACGCCGGTAGCCGGGGATGTAGGTAACAAGCTTCGCGCCGACGTGACCGCAGCCAATGCTGGCGGTCCGGATAGCGCGACCTCGGCCGCAACAGGCGTGGTCACAGCCGCCCATGATACGCAGATGGTAGATAGCGGTAATAGTTTGAATGCGGTTTCGTGTGTTCCAGGGACGGCTGATTGTGTGGTCAGCGACAGTGCGGGCAAAGCATTGTACGCGACGAACGTGAGTGCAAGCGCGGAAGCTTCTTGGAAAACGTGGAGCGGACCGAGTGGGGAGAGCCCGAGTCAGGCTGTGGATTGTCCCTCGAGCTCGCTCTGTCTGCTGGCCGATGGCAAAGAAAGCGCTGGCGGCATTCTCTACGACGCGACATCGCTTGGGGGCTCCTGGAGTGAAGCGTACGGCCCGTCCTATGGTGTGGATGCCATCTCCTGTCCTTCGTCGTCCTTGTGCGTTGACGGGCAGGACGGTGAGGGCTTTTTCCGCTACTCCACAAGCCCGGCGTCGACATCGTGGACTCTCGAGGATCAGGGAGCGGCCAGCATAAACGGTGTGTTCTGTCTGTCGTCGTCGTTCTGTGCGACGGCTGACAGCTCGGGGGATGTCCGCATAGCCACTTCGACCAGTGTGATCGAGTCGTCCACCTGGACGGCTACGGATGTTGACGGCTCAAGCTCACTTCACGGAGTCGCCTGCACGTCCACGACATCGTGCGTCGCGATCGATGGTGCTGGCAACGTCCTCAATCTCGCGATTGCGAGCAAAGGCGAAGCCACCGCATCCAAGCACGACATCGACGGCGCGAACAGCCTGACCGCGATCACGTGCACGGGCAGTTCTACCTGCGTCGCGGTAGACAATGCAGGCAACGTTTTCGTGTCGACCAATGCTGGAGAAAGCTGGACCAAGGAATACACACTTAGTGACAAACTAACCAGTATCTCCTGCGCATCCTCCTCGCTCTGCGTCACAGCAGACACAACAGGCCACGTCACCGCCTTCAACCCAAGTTCTACTCCGTCTGTGGAAACGAAGACGGCGACGAGCGTGGGCGAAACGGTGGCTACGTTCAACGGCACGGTAAATCCGCATGGCGTGGAAACAAAATACTATTTCGAATATGGCCCAACGACCTCTTACGGGTCAAAAACGGCTGAAGCGAGCGCGGGCGCGGGCACGACTGGCGTGGAAGAGAGCAAAGCCATCACCGGTCTGACTGCGAGCACTACGTATCACTTCCGGATCGTCGCGACGAACAGCAGCGGAGCATCGTATGGTGCCGACACACAATTCACCACGAGTTCGGGACGCTATACGCAGACGGTAGATAGCGGTAATAGTTTGAATGCGGTTTCGTGTGTTCCAGGGACGGCTGATTGTGTGGTCAGCGACAGTGCGGGCAAAGCATTGTACGCGACGAACGTGAGTGCAAGCGCGGAAGCTTCTTGGAAAACGTGGAGCGGACCGAGTGGGGAGAGCCCGAGTCAGGCTGTGGATTGTCCCTCGAGCTCGCTCTGTCTGCTGGCCGATGGCAAAGAAAGCGCTGGCGGCATTCTCTACGACGCGACATCGCTTGGGGGCTCCTGGAGTGAAGCGTACGGCCCGTCCTATGGTGTGGATGCCATCTCCTGTCCTTCGTCGTCCTTGTGCGTTGACGGGCAGGACGGTGAGGGCTTTTTCCGCTACTCCACAAGCCCGGCGTCGACATCGTGGACTCTCGAGGATCAGGGAGCGGCCAGCATAAACGGTGTGTTCTGTCTGTCGTCGTCGTTCTGTGCGACGGCTGACAGCTCGGGGGATGTCCGCATAGCCACTTCGACCAGTGTGATCGAGTCGTCCACCTGGACGGCTACGGATGTTGACGGCTCAAGCTCACTTCACGGAGTCGCCTGCACGTCCACGACATCGTGCGTCGCGATCGATGGTGCTGGCAACGTCCTCAATCTCGCGATTGCGAGCAAAGGCGAAGCCACCGCATCCAAGCACGACATCGACGGCGCGAACAGCCTGACCGCGATCACGTGCACGGGCAGTTCTACCTGCGTCGCGGTAGACAATGCAGGCAACGTTTTCGTGTCGACCAATGCTGGAGAAAGCTGGACCAAGGAATACACACTTAGTGACAAACTAACCAGTATCTCCTGCGCATCCTCCTCGCTCTGCGTCACAGCAGACACAACAGGCCACGTCACCGCCTTCAACCCAAGATGAAGTCCAGTTTTCCAGAAGCGGGACAGTCCCGCACGGGCTCGCGCAGCGAGGAAGGCACCGTGTCGCCGTGGGCGATCCGCGGGTTCGCTCGCCGCGCTTCTTTCGGTGTGCATCGGCCCTGACGGCGTGTGCCTCAGCGTCTCTCGGGTGCTGGGAGGCCCAGGGTCCTTCAAGACCAAGACCGAGGCCAAGCAAGCCCGCCAGCGCGCCCGGGAGCGGCTCGGAGGGGCTCGTCTGCGGGACGTGTCGGTCCACGGATTCTGGGAGCGCTGGACGACCGATCCGCTGTTCGCGCGGCCGAAGGAGGCGAGCGACATCCGCCGCCGGGAGGGGACCAAGGCGTTCGTGGAGCGCTACGGAGAGGTTCCGATCGCGCACGTGGGGGACGAGATCGTGGCCGACTGGCTCGCCGGCGGCGCGCGCTCGGGGTCGGTGCAGGCGCTCTGCTCGATGTTCAACGACGCCGCTTCGATGAAGGCCGGACGGTTGATCGACCGAAACCCCTTCCAGAAGCTCGGCATCTCACGCGGCAAGGGCCGCCGCGACCAGCAACCGCCCAGCGAGCAGCAGGTCTGGGAGATCATCTCCCACGCTCGCAGGCTGGCCGCCCCATCGTTCGCGGGCTGGTTGCAGGTCGCCGCGTTCACCGGCCTGCGACCGGGGGAGCTGGACGCGCTGCGCTGGGAACGAATCGACTTCGACCGCGACCGGATCGTCGTCGCAGAGCAGTTCAACGCGGCGACGCGGCGGTTCGACACGCCGAAGAACCACCTACGACGCGAGGCATCGCTGACCGCACACGCCCGCTCAGCGCTCCTCGGCCTGCCGCGCGAGGGAGAGTTCTGCTTCGTCTCGCTGCGCGGCGAGCACTGGACCCCAAGCTCCCGCGCCTACCACTGGAAGGCCGTCAGGGCCGCCGCCGGCTGGGAAGGCAGCCTCTACCTCGCCACCCGGCACTTCGCCGGCTGGTACATGGTCAACGAGCTGGAGATGCCCTCCGAGGATGTTGCGATCGCTCTCGGCCACCAAGACGGCGGGAACCTCGTCCGACGCCTCTACGGCCACCGCGACAAGGGCCGCGCACTCGACCGCATCGTCAACGCCTACGCCACACGCGCCGGGGCGGATCGGCCAGGGCCACAACGTCAGGAGCCGCATGGATCATCGACACCACAGCCACAGCAGAGCTTGTTCTGAGCAGCGACCTTCCGGCCCGACTGCGCCGACCGTCCCGCCGACTACCGTGCCCAGGATGAGAGTCGGGGTCTACGTCGATGGATTCAACCTCAAGCGCGACTTATTCCTTCTGATGAGTGTGCTCTTTGTCGGTGGCTGCGGGTTCCTGTCGGCACGGGGGTGGCGTCGGGGCGTGTGGGTGGGGCGGAAAACCTCGGAAAGAGCGGGAAGTGCTGAGCTCAGGCTCGTCCTGTCGTCATCTGATGCTGGATCCTGGCATCAGATGACGACCTATCCAGACCTCGGGCGAGCGGGCGTTGATGCGGCGGTCGGTGGCGGACCGCGTGCGCTTGACCGGCTGTTTGACGGGGTCCGGCCGTTGCGCTTGGAGGAGGCGGTCTTCGATTCTGTGCTGCGGGGCTGGCATAACCAGCAGAAGGCCCGGGGTTTGGATCATCGCACGTCGAAAGGCCGCGAGTGGACCGTGCGGCGAGTTCAGAAGCAGCTTGGTTTGTGGCCGTGGGAGTGGACCGCGGAGGCGATGGATGAATGGTTTGAGGACAGGTTCGTCACTGGCCTGGCACGGTCGACGGTCCGCAGCTACCAGGGCTGCCTTCGTGGTTTTCTCGACTTCCTGCTTGACGCTCGGTATCCGTGGGCTGCTGTTTGCGTGCAGGAGTTCGGCCGGGCGCCTCAGCAGGTCTTCGATGACCTGAATCTCGTTCGCCATCTTTATGACTACGAGGGTGATCCCGAAGGCAATCGTCCGTTTACTCGCGGGGAGCTGGCTGCGTTTTTTGAGTTCTGCGACGGGCGTGTGAGCGGCCGGCGCGCGTTGCGTCGCAAGGGTTCGCTTGCCGCGTTTCGTGATGCGACGATCTTCAAGACCATGTATGCCTACGGGCTTCGGCGCACGGAGGTAACGATGGTCGATGTCGCCGATTTCGGACCGAACCCCAACAGGCCGTCTTTTGGGCGGTTCGGTGCGCTGACGGTGCGTTATGGCAAGGGCGCGAATGGCAGCGGACCACGACGGCGAGAGGTCCTGACTGTCTTCGACTGGGCCGCGGAGGTCCTTGAGCAGTTCGTCAGCGACGTTCGCCCGGCTTACAGCTTCGAGTCATCCGCGTTGTTTCTCACGGAGCGCGGTGGTCGCGTTTCGACGAAGTACATCAATTCGCGGTTTGCTTGTTTGCGCGACGAACTCCGTCCAAAGGAGGCACGCTGAGCTCGACTATCGAGGCACCCGCTTTCGCCACGAAGGCGCCAAGGGGGCGAGTTGCTCAGGCCGCTCGTCGGCGACCCGGCTCACATGGCAGGACCATCTGTCTTCCGCCTCTTCTGAAGCGTACGGATAGACCACTATCGGCGAGGCGATTGCCTGGTCGCCAGCGACCGGTCAGCCGTTGCTGTTACGCCCGGAACGCCAGAATTCCAGCTCGCCGGCCCAGCCGATCGGCAGCGTCACCTTGAGCGTACCCACGCCTTGTTTTTCATCGCACTCGTAGCTGCTGCTGTTGACGCTCCAGCTTTCCGGAAACTCGGTTGGCAGAGTTTCGATCACTTCGTCGAATGGCGTCTCCTCCAGGATCACCTCCTCACCCTCGATCACGGATTCGCCTTTCTCCCCTGTTACCGTCTGCCGGATTCCGGGGTAATATCTGGTCACGCCTGAAGCGCCCGCGGCCCAGATGATACGGTGGTCCTGTTGGCCGGGCACCAGAGGGGCCAGCACCTCCCCGGCCGCTGTTCCCGTCAGTGTGATTAGCCCGTTGCCAGTGGGCGACCAAGTCGTAGTGCTGGTGTAGTACGGCGCCCCGTCGTAGACTTGTGGTGCAGGCAACTGATATGCGGCTTGGGCCGATTCTGCAAGAAGGTACGTGACTGTCGTCGCGCCGGTCGGCGTGATGGCCAGCGCCACGCTGCCCGTCTCGGGGATATCGGGGAACACACGGGGGTATTCCTGATGCAAGATCCAGTCACCGACGAGGCATGGGTCGAGCGCGAAGAAGGAGCCGTTGTTGGGGATCGATTGGGAGACGGGGTCCTTGCTCGGGTCGTAGGCCGCCTCTGGACAGAGGTCGTCGGTAATCGTGAGACCGTCGGTCTGAAGCTTGAACGTCACGCTCGCCAGCGTCCCGTCGTGGCTCAGCTTGGTGATCGAGCGAATGTCCTTGCTCGCCGAGCGGATTGTGCTCAGGGCGTCCCGGCCCGACTTGAACCGCTCGATGATCGCCTTGTCGTTGTTGAGGTCCAGTGGGCCGCTGAGCGTCGCTCCGCCTGTGATGTTGCATGAGCTACTCGCGGCACGGACTGGCAGCAGTGATTCCACGGCAGAGCGGGAGGCGTGCGCGGTTGTGCCGTTCGCGCCTTCGGGTGAGGTATCGCTTGCAATCCCGACGCCGGCTGCGGGATTGGTGTCGGCCGCCAGTGTGCCGAGGAAGCCGAGGCGGCGCATCTTGGCGAATTCCCGCCCGCGGAGTCGTATCCACGGCTTGCGTGAAGGTAGGCCGAGGCTGGCAGCCTGTATGTACGTTTCGTTGCCGTGGCTGATGACGTTCAGGGTCTTTCCGCCGAGGCTGGACGGTAGGGTGATCGTCCACCGTGCGCGTGCGCGAGAGGCGTCGACTATGCCGTGACCCGTTAGCTGCGTACCGGGTTCGATTCCTGCTTCGCGAGCGCTGGTGCCACACAGCATCAGCGACAGCGTGACCCGTACGGAATGGGCGCCGAGGAGTCGCTTCGCGCCGTGAACTATGCGTCGGACTAGGCGTTTATCGACATGGACGTGTGCGGGCTGTGCTGGTTGCGGCGTCGGGGCGCAGACCGGTGGTTCGGGTTTTTCGTGAGTGTTCTTTTGTTGTGTGGTCTTAGTGACAGTCGGGAGCGTCACTTCGTGTTGTTTGGCGGCTTGTTCGGGTGTCACGACTGGTTTGGTTGGCAGCGAATATGCGGGCGCGCTCGGCCCCGCTTCGTTGTTCGCCGTTTCGCGGACCACGATCGTGTGTCCGACGTCGCTTGTGGTCAACGTGTAGGACTGCGAGGTGGCGCCATATATCGCCGTACAGCTTGACCCTGAGGTGTCGCAGTCTTCCCATTGGTAGCCGTAGGAGGTCGGACTGTTTGTCCAGGTCCCGTGGGACCCGGTCAGGGTCTGGCCTTCCACAGCTTCGCCGGAGATCGTCGGCGGGGTGTTGTTCGTTGGTACCGTTGGCGGGAAGCCGTCATACACCCACTTCATCTGGTCAGCCATCTGATAGTGGCAGTAGGAGTCGGACGTGTCCGCCAGCGTAAGTTCGACCGTGTAGTCCTGCCCCGCGTTGAACTGATGGGATCCAAACAGCTGCACCCATTGACCGTGGTATGCCTGCTGGATGAACCCGGCGTTTTCGAAGCGACCGTCGGCTGCGGTCAGGATGTACTGGTTCCCCCAGCCGTAGGATGTCCAGGAAGGGATATACACTTCGACGTGCCACGGGCCGGTCTGAGGAAGCTGCACGTGCCACGTGAATGTGGCACCCGAGAATTTGCGTCCAGCGGCCACGCAGTGCTGGTTGCCGGTGAACCAGAACCCGGGTGGACTCTCGGGCGACCCGGTCGAACTGTAAGATCTTCCGACTTCCGGGCAGGTCGCGGGTGGGTAGCGCCCGGACGAAAACGGGCCTCCATCGCTGCTGGGAGCGCATTCCTCGCCCCATCCGTAGTTGACGTTGCCGGTGCCCGTTGCCGAAAGCGAGCCACCACCACCGAGGCTGCTGGAGGTCGTCGTACCAGACTCGTCGACATCCACCCAATACCCGGCCGGGACCACCGCGGCCGGGGCGATGTTGCCAGGCACATCGACCCACGACATTGCTGACCATCGACCTTGCGCGAGCGCCGCCGACACTTCCAACAGGCCGAAGCACGCAACCGCGGCCACCAGCGCCGCAAGAAGCCCAGGCCGCCTCATACCGGGATCTCGTCGCGTATGTTCGCCTGCCGTCCCGTACGTTGGCGTCTCGCCATTCACGGCTGCCTCCATAGTTGAGCGCGCGATCGGAGCGAGCCAGCGCGCTCCGCCGTCCTGTAGAGCCGTCGCGGCCCAAACCCTACCTGTTCTGCGCTGACCGCGTGGATCAGCCGTCACGCGTGCTGCCACGGGCACAACCGGAGGGTTTGTGCTCGTTCGCGAGGCCCTGCTCCACACGAGCCGCAAAGCGGGCGTTGTCAGGAACTCCCAACAGACTGTCGAGTTGGACGGTGGGTGTCGCGTAAACCCTTGGTCTGTCCGGCGTGGTTTAGACACTTCTGGGTATGCCCCAGAACTTTCTTGAGTGTGATCGTGAGCAGGTGTTCTTGATGCCGCCGGACCCGCGGGATTGGCTGCCGGAGGGTCATCTGGCGTGGTTCGTGTTGGCGTCGGTTGAGGAGATGGATCTGGACGCGTGCTATGGCTCCTACCGCCAGGATGGGTGGGGCCGCGCGGCGTTCGAGCCTTCGGTGATGGTGGCGCTACTTTTGTATGCGTACGCGCGGGGTGAGCGGTCCTCCAGGGGGATTGAGCGTCGCTGTGTTGAGGATGTCGCCTACCGGGTGATCGCTGCGCAGCAGACGCCGGATCACGCGACGATCGCGCGGTTTCGTGTGCGCCACGAGGCAGCCCTGGCGGGCTTATTCAGCGAGGTGCTGGGGCTCTGTCGGGAGTCGGGGTTGGTGAAGGTTGGGGTGATCGCGATCGATGGGACGAAGGTGCACGCGAACGCCTCCCATCACTGCAACCTGGATTATGAGCAGCTCGCCCGCGAGATCCTGAAGGAGGCGGGCGAGATCGATGCTGCCGAGGATGAGCTCTATGGGCAGGCGCGCGGCGATGAGCTGCCTGAGCATTTGCGGACCCGTGAGGGGCGACGTACTGCGCTGCGTGAAGCCAAGGCGAAGCTCGCGAGCGAGCGCGCCGGCAAGCAAGACGCGAAGGTGAAGGCTGACGCGGAGCCGCAGGGTGTGAAGCTCATGCTTGATCCCGAGGTGATCGTCGCCCGCGTCCAGGGCCGTCAGGGGTGGGTGCGCGAGGCGCGCCACCAGCTCGATGAGCACCGGCGCCTGGCGGCTCAACCGATTCCACGCTCGCGACCCGAGCGGCTGCTGCAAGCAGAGCAGCGCCTTCAGGAGAACCTGCGGGTCGAGCGCGAGGCCAACGACGCCTATGAGCATCACCGCGCGACTGCGGTGACCAAGGACGGCCGGCGGTTCGGGGCGCGCCCGAACCCCTACGTGGCACCAGAGGTGCCGTCCGGGAAGATCAACGTTACCGACCTCGATTCACGCAACGTGAAGACGCCGCGCAGCTACACCCAGGGTTACAACGTGCAGGCTGCCGTGAACGAGCATCAGATCGTCTTGGCGGCCGAGGTCACGCTCACCTCACCAGACTTCGGGCAGCTCGAGCCGATGATCAACGCCACCCGGCGCGAGCTAGAGCAGATCGGTGTGAACGACACGCCCGGGGTCGCGGTCGCGGACAGCGGCTACTGGCATGAAAATCAAATCGACAACGTTGTCAGCAACGGCACCCAGGTGCTGATCCCGCCCGATGCCGGCAAGCGCGACACACCCCGCCGCGGCTGGGACGGCGGCCGCTATGCCTTCATGCGCACCGTACTCGCCGGCGAGCACGGCGGCGGGCTTTACCGAAAACGCAAGGCAATGGTCGAGCCCGTGTTCGCTCAAACCAAGCACAACCGGCGCATCAACCAGTTCCACAGGCGAGGCAGATCCGCCGCACGCTCCGAATGGCGGCTAATCACCGCGACACACAACCTACTCAAGCTCCACAAACACCAAATAGCCGCCCAGGCCGCCTGAAACGGCACCCAGGCAGCACCGACACCCGACCAGGCCCGCAGAACCCGACCCCCAACGAGCACCACTGTCACCGCCGCTGGCGCTCACCCATCGCCCGCGGCAACTTTACGCGACACCCACGACGAGAAGCAGGCGTCCGAGCGCATCCGGCTGCAAGGACGACGATCGTCAAGCCACTTCGGGAACGCTGCACTAGCAGCGCTCCCGCTCGCCGGCGCGATCGGAAACACGGGCAACTTCATCGCGGCTCGCATCCGCCTCGCCGCCGGACGCAAGCTGGACAGCGCCGCGCTGATCGCCTACGGGCACCACGCCCGCACCGACGCCCTACGTCAGCCTCGCCGTGATCGCCTCCGCGATCGTCGTGGCGCTCGGAGCACCTATCGCCGACCCCATCATCGGCCTCGCGATCACGCTCGTCATCCTGCGGATCATCTGGCAATCCTGGGGAACGGTGCGCAGCCACCACACCCAACATAGATACGCGCTGATGGGATAGCGGTCGGCCGACCCGGCAACGGCACTCGAGGTCGCGACCGCCGCGTTCAACAGGGCCGGAACGCTTGACGTGAAGAGTCGTGCTGCACCACCCCGATTGCTGCCCGGCGAGGGCAATTGCTGCACGCCGGCCCGCAAAGGAGCGGTAGGCCACCGGGCGCGCAACGGTTGGAATCGCCGCTCGCCTACGGCTTCACGTCGATTCCAAACCGCCAGCACCAGCCGCCTCAAGCCCTCATGCACAGGAGCATTCGTACCACCTCGAATAGATCCCTTCCGCCAGTTTACTACGGCGCCCGCGACCACTGCGGGCAGGGCGCTGCGGGATGGCGCTGGCTGGGCATCCGGGGTCTGGTGGCTGATGTTCTGCCCGCAGCCTGGCGGTCGAATGAGGCGGCGATCGAGCGAGTGGTGTACTGCACGGCGCGCGTCAGCGGAGTCGATGACCCGAGCACACCTCGCGATCAGAACGTCTACCTGCGAGCGCTGCTCGCCAGCGGCAGCGTGGACCACGTCGAGTTCGGCAACTTCGTGCGGCGTGTCAGGACGGCGCCGCTTGCCACGTGGACGGCGAAAGGCAAGCCCTAGCTGGTCCACTCGCAGTGGCCGGTGATGGTCCAGGACAGCGCGGGCGGCGATGTGGCCGATGCTCGTTTCCTCGTGTCGTTTCTGTACCGGGAGGAGAAGGGCTCCGACGTCAATGTCGCGACCCATCTATTGCTCGACGTGTTGCGCGGCGCCGTTGACGCGGCCGTGGTCATCTCCAACGACAGCGATCTGGAGCTGCCGCTGCGCTGCGTGCGCGAACAGGTGCCGGTGGGCCTCATCAACCCCGGCGTCAAGCCGCCGGCGGGCAAGCTCAGAGGCGACGAATCCGACGGCGTTGGGGGCCACTGGTGGGAGAAGCTTTCGGCGGCGGCGTACACGGCTCACCAGCTCCCGGACCCGGTTGGAAGGCTCGGCAAGCCTTATGGTTGGTAGGCGCGGATGCTTGCGCCCGGGGCGTGGCGCGCGCTATACTTGCCCTGACTCACCCGGCCCCGTCGTGGGCTGGGTCTTTTCGTTAACGGACGCGCCCAGCGCGATCAGCCCGCCCACGAAACCGCCCACGGCCCCAAGAATCGCCAGCAGCCGGGCCACGCAGCACCAATCGCCCCGATTAAAGATTTTCCCTCGCCGGTCCCAGAACCCCCGTTTTGCGGGGTTTTTTGATGGAACTTTGTTGGGGAGGGGTCCCCCTATAATTTGCCGGCTGGGGGTCGGAAAGCCCGCATTTTGCGGACGTTCGTAGGCCTGTAGGTGCTGTTGGCGGGCTTCGGTGGTGCGTGTGTATTGCAGTTCTATTGCAGCTGTGGCTCGATTCTTTTGCAGGGCGGTTACGCCACGTGGGCCGGTTCTGGGGGCTGGTGTGGCGGGGTTTGTAGACGCTGTTGGTAGCGTCCGTGGCCGGCGCCGCGCGGGCTACGGAATCACGACGCGCCGCTGAACGTCGCGCCAGCGCCGATCAAAAGTCCATACCGCGTCGGCCTCGACCATCTCAGCGATCACCAGCGCGATCGCGTCAGGCAGGCTGAGACCGCGGTGTCGAGCCTTCAGCGTTGCGGCGCCGTCGGCGATGGCGCCGCTGACGGGCACGGTCTCGCAGCCGTCTACGAAGCCGCTGGCAGCTGCGAGAGCTTGGCCCCCGACGCGAGCAGGCCCAACGAGGATCTCAGCCCTCGTTGTGGCAGCAAGCACCAGTTCGTCGTCGTTTGTGCCGGCAAGCGCGGCCACTGCCGCATCGTGATGCGCGTCGTCCGCCGCGAGTGCGGCGATCGCGACGCTCGCGTCGAGAACGATCAGGCGCGCCACTCGGCGCGGAGTTCGTCGAGGTAGCCAGTGGAGTAGACGGCGCTGTCGAGCTTGCCCATCGCTGCAAGTAGGCGCGCACGTCGCTGGGCCCGCTCTTGCTGGTCCGCGGGTGCACCTAGCAACTCATGGCGGACGGCCGTGCGGATCAGCTCGGCCTCGCTTGTGCCGCGCTCCTTTGCTGCTTGCTTGATTCCCTGATGAAGCTCATCGGGCAGATAAATCGTCGTCTTCACCACGTCGACAAGGCTACCATACATAATGTATGGCACTATTGTCTGTGCCTCTGCCGGGGCCGCAAGGACCGCAGTTGAGACTCCCGGCGAGGGGGCCGTCGCAGACGTGAGGACGGCTTGTGATTTCTTGACCGCAAAACGACCGCAGACCTCCGAAACCCACATCTGAAAGCCAATCTGAACCGTTCGCTGGCGCCCTCGAGGTTTCCATAACGGACGAGCTGGGTAGTGGTAGCGTGTAGCAGGGCGATTCGATCGTCCACGGGCAAGTGAGCCACGCATGAGTAGGTACGCCAAGCGAGCTGTCGGCACGGCAATCGTTACGGCCGCTGTAGTGGCCGCAACAGTGCTCTACATCGCGCTCTACCTGACGAACGTACCGGGGTCGGCTGCGGCCACTCGCACCCCCGTCGGGGCGCAGCTCTTCCTCGCTACCGTGCCGGAAGCCGGGCCGAGCGACCCCCACTCTACGTGGGTCTCGTTCTTTGCGGTCAACGCGACCGCCGGCGACTGGCGCCACGTTACGACCTACGAAGTCCCGGCCAACTCGCTGGTGCGCATAACGATCTACCAGTTCGACGGCCCCTCGGGTCTGCGCAACCCGTTCATCAGCCAGGTCGCCGGCACCGTTGGGGGCGCGATGACCCTCGACGGGAAGCTCACGCGGACGATCCCCCCCGAAGAAGCCTCGCACGCGTTCGCGATCCCGCAGCTGGGCATCTCCATCCCGCTCCTGGGCGTGGAAGAAGAAGCCAAGAACCCGTGCGAACACGCGCCCTGCTCGCTCGCCAACGCCCACCACACGATCTCCTTCGTGATCCACACGCCGGGCAAGGGTCTCTACCGCTGGCAGTGCTTCGTGCCGTGCGCGGCGGGGTTCATCCAGGGCTTCGGCGGCCCGATGCAGACGGTCGGCTATATGGGCGGCTTCCTTAAGGTCGTATGAGCGGATACGCCCGCACGCGGGAGGAGGGCGCGCGTCACGACGTTCGCAACGTCACGCTGTTGTGGCTGCTCGCGAGCGCGATCATGACGCCGGTCGTCGTCTTCGTCTTCGGGCCCCACCTGCCGCCGGGGCACGGGTCCAACGAAGCCGCGGGCCAGGTCGTGGACAACACGGTGCTGCTCGCCACCGCGACGCCGATCGCGCTGGGCGTGCTCGTGTTCATCGCCTATTCCCTGTGGGCCTTCCGCGACCGTGAGCCGCAGCTGCAGTCGGAAGGCGCCGCGCTGCGCGGGCACTCGAGCGTGCAGTTCTGGTGGATCGTCGCAACGACTACGGTGGCGCTCTCGCTCACCGGCTACGGGACCATCCGGCTGCTCGAAACCGGCGCCGGCGGCGGCCAGGGACCGGAACCGATCGCGCTTCCGCCGCACGCCTCGCGCGCGCTGCAGGTGCAGGTGATCGCCCAGCAGTGGCAGTTCACCTACCGCTGGCCCGCCTTCGGCGGCGTCGAGACACGCCAAATCGAGCTCCCGGCCCACACGCTGATCGAGTTCAACGTCACCTCGCTCGACGTGATCCACTCCTTCTGGGCGTATCAGCTCGGGGTCAAGGCCGACGCCAACCCGGGCATCAACAACATCGCCTACGTCACGACCAGGGGGCCGCTGGCGTTCGAGGTCCGCTGCGCCGAGCTCTGCGGGGTGTGGCACGGATACATGTACAACGGCGGGCAGGTCGTGCCACGCGCGACGTTCGCCTCCTGGATCGCGCGCCAACGCCTCCAGTACGCGCCGGCGACGCGCAACCTCTCGCCGTACTCGAAGGGCTACTTCCCCGAACCGCAGAGGAGGGGCGGATGAGCACCACCGAGCCCCTCAGGATGTCCCCCGGATCGATGTCCCCCACCGCGCCGCTGTGGCGACGGCTGATCGGCTTCAACCTCCTGACGGGGATCGTGCTGGGCACCGGTGGCTGGTTCCTCGGCTACTGGATCGGCACCAAGGTGCACGGCCAGAACCTCGTCTACTACTCAACGGAGGCGGGCGAAAACGACGTCGCCATCATGCTCGGCTACCTGTTCGGCGTGATCGGCTTCCTGGTCGGCCTCGGCTTCGCCGTCTACCCGCTCCAGCGGCTGCTTGGCCATCAACCCACACTCGCCGAGCGGGAGTCCCACGAACACGGGCTGCTGCGCTACTTCAGCCTCTCGACCGACCACAAGGTGGTCGCGAAGCAGTACATGATCGGCATTGGGTTCTTCTTCTTCATCGGCGGTTTGAACGCGATGCTGATACGCACCGAGCTGTTGCAGCCCAACACCCACGTCTTCGGTGCCAACCAGTACCTCACGCTCGTCGGGATGCACGGTTCGATGATGATGGGCATGTTCACCTCGGGCGTGCTCGGGCCCTTCGCCAACTGGCTCGTCCCGATCATGATCGGCTCGCGGCGAATGGCCTTCCCGCGTATCGAGTCGCTCACCTTCTGGCTGCTGATGGCCGCCGGCGTCGTCTTGATCACGACGATCTTCTTCGGCGGCTTCCAGACGGGCTGGACGGGCTACCAGCCACTCGGCGGCCAGGGCACGGCGGGCTACGACGCCTACATCGGCTTCTTCGCGCTCGTCGGTGTCTCGATGACGCTGCTGGGCTTCAATCTGATCGCCACGATCGTCACGATGCGCGCTCCGGGCATGACCTGGTCGCGCCTGCCGATCTTCGTCTGGTCGGTGCTCGCGACGTCCGGGCTGATGTTGCTCGCGGGGCCGACGCTGATCGCGACGTTGCTGATGGCGGCGATGGACCGCACCGTGCAGACGGCGTTCTTCATCCCCGGCCAGGGCGGGAGCCCCTACCTCTTCCAGAACCTCTTCTGGGTGTTCGGCCACCCGGAGGTCTATGTGCTGGCGCTCCCGGGCTTCGGGATCGTGCTCGAGCTGCTGCCCGTGTTCACGCGCAAGCCGCTGTGGGGCTATCGGCTCGCGGTCGCGGGGATGCTCGGCGTCGGGATCCTGAGCTTCTTCGTCTGGCAGCACCACCTGTTCGTGTCCGGCTTGAACGCCGACCTGCGGCCGTTCTTCTCGTTCTCCACCGAGCTCATCTCGATTCCCACCGGGTTCATCTTCCTGTCCGCGCTCGGCACGCTCTGGCGCGGTCGCATCCGCTTCACGGTGCCGATGCTGTTCTGCCTCGGGTGGGCGTTTAACTTCCTCTGGGGCGGTGTCTCGGGCATCTTCCTCTCGGACGTGCCGAGCGATGTGACGACGCACGGCAGCTTCTTCGTGATGGCCCACTTCCACTACACGATCATGGGCGGGCTGATCTTCACGTTCTTCGCGGCGATCTACTACTGGGTGCCGAAGATGTACGGCTACAAGCTCTCCGAACGCCTCGGCAAGTGGCATTTTTGGATTATGTTCCTGGCCTTCAACTCGACCTTCGCGCCGCTCTTCGCGCTCGGCTTCATGGGCATGCCGCGGCGTGTGGTCACCTACGCGACCAACCTGCAGGGCCTGAACGACTGGGTGAGCGCCTCGGCGTACGTGCTCGGGCTCTCACTGCTGCTGTTCCTCGTGAACGTAGTCCGGTCGCTGCTCTTCAAGCGCGAGCCCGCGGAGCGCAACCCGTGGCAGTCGAAGTCGATCGAGTGGCAGCTGCCGACGCCGGTTCCGCTGCACGACTTCGAGCAGCTGCCCGTGTTCGACGGCGATCCCTATCCCTACGGCGAGGAACGTGCGCCGGTGCCAGCGGTGGCGCCGGCCGGGGAAGGAGCGTAGGCGATGGAGGCCTCGGCTCCACTCGACGAGCGCTTGCAGGCCGAGCCGCCCGACTGGCAGCCGCATGCGCTGCGGTTCGGCGGACGGCTGCTGTGCGGCTCGATCACGTTCTTCTTCCTCGCGTTTCTGTTCGCGTACTTCTACCTGCTCGCGCTCAACACCAACGGCCACTTCAGGATCGGGAGCACGCAGCCGCCGGTGGGCCTGGGTACGCCGATCGCCGGGCTGATGCTGATCGGTGCGATCGTCTATCGCCTGGCCGCGCGGCGCCGGTTTGCGGACGTGTTGGGAGCCGGGATCGTCGCGCTGGTGTGCACGCTCGCCGCGGTCGCGCTGCAGTTCTACGAGTACACGACGCTCAGCTTCGGCGCCGCGAGTGGGGGATATGCAGCGGTCTTCTTCGGCTGGACCTTGTGGTATGCGGTGCTCGCGCTGATCGGCGCCTGCTGGATCGAGATCCAGGTCGCGAGCCTCGTGCGCTGGCGCGCCGGTGCGAGCGAGCGACGCTTGCGGCGCGAGGGCGTGCCCTCCGACGACGACGAGCTGCTGCGCGCGGGCATCGAGGCGTCCTCCTTCTATTGGTCCTACTTCGCGGCGATCGGCGTGATCGCGTTCATCGTCCTGTACCTGGTATGAGGCGATGAACCTGAGCCGCTGGTCATGGGATCCCTCGCTCGTGTACGTGGTGCCGGCGGCGGTCCTCTACGCGCTGGGGAGCCGGCCGAAGGCAGGGCCCCCGAACGTGCTCCAGACGGCTGCCTTCTACACAGGGCTGCTGTCGATCGTGATCGCGGTCGCCTCTCCGATCGACGCCTATGCGGACGAACTGCTGTGGGTGCACATGCTCCAGCACATCATCCTGCTCACCGTTTCGCCGCCGCTGATCCTGCTCGGGCGCCCGTGGCCGACGATGTGGCGAGCGCTGCCGCTGCACTCGCGTACCGTGCTCGCGCGCGCAGTCGCCAAATCGCACCTCGCCGCCCCGCTGCGCGCCCTCGCGGCGCCGCTCGCGGCGTGGATACTCTTCAACGGGGCGATCGTCGTCTGGCACATTCCCTCCGCGTATGACCTCACTGAGCGCAACGGCGCTGTGCACGCCGCCGAGCACGCGATGTTCTTCTTTTTCGGTCTGCTGTTCTGGGCACGGGTCATCGACACCGGCCCGCTGCGCCCGCACCTCGCGTGGCCGGCGCGGATCGCCTACATCGTGGGTGCGATGATCGTCGGCTGGGTCCTCGCGATCGTCTTCGTCGTGGCGCCCGAACCGATCTACCAGCACTACGCGGACCTTCCGAGCCGTCCCGGTGGGATCAGTGCGCTCACCGACCAGCAGCTCGCGGGCGGGATGATGTGGGTCGGGGGCTCAATCGCATACACGATCGCGCTGCTGATCGGGCTGTATCAGTGGGTCGCCCCGGAGCCGCCGCCGCGCGCGCCGGTACTCGACGCGGTCGGCTTCCCAGGTTCCCCCGACGGCCCAACGCCTGCCCCGAACGGCTCCCCCATCCCGGTGCTGGTGCAGGACACGCAAGCGAGATGAGGAGGCCGAGCGGATGACAACACTGGTGCTGGGCTCGTCGTTCCTGTCGGCGTCGCTGCTGACGATGCTTGTCCCGATGGCCGCGGTGGTCGCCATGGTCGCCTGGGGCGTGTTCCTGATACGGCGTCACGAGCGTCACCGCGAGCACGTCGATTCGCGCAACCGACCGCCGGCAGGTGCGGACGCGCCCCAGGGTTCGCGCTCGCCCCAGGAGGGCTGATGGACCCCACTTCCGCGCCGGCGACGCCGCTGGGAGCATGGCGGTCTCGGAGTGTCCGTGGCTGGCTCTGGCTCGCCGCCGCGGCGGCGGCGTAGGGGCGATCGTGCCGCGGGCTCTCGGCTCGGACACGCGGCGGGCACTTGTGCTCGGTGTCCTCCTCGGCGCCGGCATCGCCGCGCTCGTGGTGGGCGCCCTCGCGTTCACCCGGCCGTCACCGTCGCCACCGTCACAGATCGGGGCGCTCGCGAGCAACCCCACGCTCGACCCCGGCACGCCGCTCCACGGGGCCGCCCCCGACTTCACGTTGACCGATCAGTTCGGGCGAGCCGTGTCGCTGTCCGCCTTCCGCGGCAAGGTCGTGATCCTCGCCTTCAACGACCCGCAGTGCACGACGATCTGCCCGCTCACCACCAGTGCGATGGTCAAGGCCAAGCGGCTCCTCGGGCCGGCGGGCGCTCAGGTGGAACTGCTGGGCGTCGGCGCAAATCCCGCCGCGACCGAAACACGCTGGGTGCGCGCGTACTCGCAAGCGCACGGGATGATGCAAGCCTGGCACTTCCTCAACGGTCCGCTTGCACGGCTCAAGCACGTTTGGCACGCGTACGGGATCGAAGCGCAGATCGTGGCTGGTCAGGTCGACCACACCCCCGCCGTGTACGTGATCGACACGCAAGGGAAGCTCTCACGCCTGTTCATGACCCAGATGTCCTACGCGAGCGTGGGACAGCTCGCATCGCTCTTCGCACGGGCGGCCGCGAGCTTGCTGCCGGGGCATCCGCCGGTGCGTTCCGCGGTCTCCTACGCCCAGATCCCCTTGAGCGAACCGACGAGGAACGTCACGTTGCCGCGAGCCGGCGGTGGCAGCGTGCAGCTCGGCCCGGGCACCAGACCGCGGCTGATCCTGTTCTTCGACACGTGGGACTCCGAGGTGACTGGTCTCGCGCGGGAGCTCGAGGCACTCGACGCCTACGCCGAATCCGCGGGCCGCGAGGGACTGCCGGCGCTCACGGCGGTCGACGAGGCGAGCGTCGAGCCATCGCCCGCCGCACTCCCGCGCTTGCTCCGATCACTGCCCCACCCGCTCTCCTACCCGATCGCGATCGACTCGAGCGGCCGTCTCGCGGACGGCTACCGGGTTCAGGACGAGCCGTACCTGGAGCTGATCTCGCCGTCGGGCGGCTTCCTCTGGTACCACGACGTGAGCACGGGAGGGTGGCTCACGCGCGCCGCGCTGGTCAGCCAGATACATGCCGCGCTCACCCCGGCCCCAAGTTCCACAGAGACGGGCGCCGATGCGCGTCAGCAGCTGGCGAGCTCGCCCCCAGCGCTTCAGGAACTGCACCGCCAGGCCGGTCAGCTCATCGGCTCCGAGTCGGCGCTTGCGGCTCGCCTGCGTCGCCTGCGCGGTTATCCAGCGGTGCTCAACGTGTGGGCGTCGTGGTGCGGGCCCTGCCGCTCGGAGTTCCCGCTGCTCGCGAACGCATCCGTGACGTACGGACGGAGGGTCGCGTTCCTCGGCGCAGACACCGAAGATCAGGCGGCGAACGCCCGCTCGTTCCTAGCCGACCACCACGTCGCATACCCCAGCTACGAAGCCAGCACGGAAGCGCTCAGCTCGCTCGCCGCATTCGAGGGCGTCCCCACCACGATGTTCTTCGATCGCGAAGGAAAGCTCGTCCACGTGCACTCCGGCCAGTACGAGGCGCAGGGGACGCTCGATCACGACATCGAAAGCTACGCGCTCGAGGGTTGACCATTCATTCTTCTTCGCCGGCAGATTCCTTCTCGTGCGAGGATTCGATGAGGTGGAAGTCATTCGAGCGAGTGGGGAAGGAGCAGTATGCCTCCAGCGTCCCGACATCGCGGACGCTTCCGCCATCGTCGTCGCAGCGACCTTCGTTGGCGTCGTATTCGCGCATCTCTTCAGGAGTCAATGGCTGCGCGCCGGGTTGGCGCCGTCCGATCGGCGCTCGCGCGCCGCGACTGACGCTGGTGCTGGTGGCGCCGACGGTGGGACTGTGCGTGCGCTCGGTTGCGGACCTAGAGCCTGCGCCGCATCCGGCGAGTGCCGCGCTCACCGCAAGCGCGCTCAACGGCAGGCTCAGCGATAGCCCACGGGCCACTGCGAACTCCTCTACCCCCGCCTCGGAGGCGCTGCCGAAGCCTTTCGCTGCGAACTTTCGCTCATGGTCTGATGTCGAGAGTACCGCGGGAGCACCCTCGAATGTCGCGGGTGAACGGCGCGACTCTGGAAAGGGGTCTGTCCGGAAGTTTGTGTACACAGCGTGATCGATGGTCCGCGTTGGGCGGGCTTCGTGAAAGGGGATCGCGCTCGATCACGCGGACTTCGAGGACGACTGGTTCGCTGACTCGGTCTGCGTCGGCGTCATGACATGCCCGTCGAACACGCGGTCCCACTAACGTGCCTGGAGAGCAGCTGCCGGCTCGGAAGGCACCAACACCGGCGCATTGCCGTAACCATCGAGGTATTCGACGATCGTCCTTGTGTGTAGGTGTCGCGGGATGGGCTCCCGCCTTGTCTGCGTTCGGCGATCATTCCGATTGTCAAGGGAACCGTTCGTCTCCCCACTAAACGTGTGCCGCTGGCGTTGCACTCATTGGCTCGTCGCATGTCGCACAACACGCTTGGGGACGATCGTGATCGTGGTGATCCCTACGGCGATCGAGGTCGTCCGGATCGAGGGCAGCGCAACGCTGACGAGGATCACGTCGAGCACGACCATCAGCATCCCGACGCACATCACGTAATGCGCCACCCAGCGCTCGTGGTCGCGTCTCATGAGCCGGGGGATTTGATGTTGCGGGCGTAGCCTCCGCTTTGTCCTGAGAAGACCAAGCGATGGAGGTACGCCCGCATGGAGAAGGTAGCCCCGAGCGAGAGGTTTCGCTCTGAACTGGATGAGGTGCTGGCCGGTGTGGCCGGCGAGGATGATCCGATCGAGGTGGTCGGGCGGCTGGGAGCGCGGCTGATCTTGCAGCAGGCGTTGGAGGACGAGGTCACGGAGTTCCTCGGCAGGCGGCGGTATGAGCGCGTTGGCGAGACGGTCAGTCACCGCAACGGCCACGAACCCAGGACGGTGAAGACGACGAGCGGCGCTATGTGCCTGGAGCGCCCGAGGATCCGGGATGCGAGCAAGCTGGGGTTCGAGAGCCGGGTCCTCGGCAAGGGCGTCACGCGAACGCACGCGCTGGAGTCGCTCGTGATCAGCAGCTTCTTGCGGGGGCTGTCCACCCGTGATGTGGAGGCCGCGCTCCAGGAAGTCTTCGAGGAGCCGATCGCGTCGAAGGCGACGGTTTCCCGGATCTGTGAGGACACCCGGGAGCGATACCGCCAGTGGTGCCGGCGGCGCCTGGAGCAGCACGACATTGTCTACTGCTTCTTGGATGCGATCTATCTGAAGCTGCACCCGGACGACACGCCGGCGGAGGGCGTCCTGGTGTGCTGGGGCGTCACGCTGGAGGGCCGCAAGGTCCTCCTCGGACTGGCGTTGGGGAGCCGTGAGAGCTATGACAGCTGGCTCGCGTTCGGCCGGGACATGATCGCCCGCGGCCTGCGGGCGCCGGCGCTCGTGATCGCCGACGGGGCACCCGGGATCTGGAAGGCGACGCGGGAGCTCTGGCCCACGGCGTTGGAGCAGCGCTGCACCGTGCACGCGCTTCGGAACGTCACCGGAAAGCTACCCGAGCGCCACCATCAGGAGGTCAAGGTGCGCTGGTGGAAAGCATTCGACGAGGCGCGCTCCCCGGGCGAGGCGACCCGTGAGCTGCAGAGCATCATCGCCGACTACAAGACGGCTTACCCCTCGGCGATGGCCGTCATCGAAACGGACCTGCCAGCGCTCATCACCCATCTGCAGTTCCCGTCTGGGCACCGCAAGCGGATCAGAACGACGAATCTCCTCGAGCGAACATTCGTGGAGGTCCGACGGCGCACAAAGGTGATCGGCCGGTTCCCCGGCGAGACCTCTGCCCTCTCACTGATCTGGGCGGTGCTGGAGCTCTCCTCCCGCGGCTGGCGCGGGGTGAAGATGAACCCCAAGACCGTCGCCGAGATCGAGCGGCTACGCCGCCAACTACGCGACACCACGACGACCCCGCCAGCCACGACAAACACCGAGGAGGTGATCGCCGCATAACATCCCCCTCAAGCGGAGCTACCCCCGAACAAATTCACCCGGGAAATGAGACGCGACCGCGCTCGTCACGGGGCACGCTATGGGTGTGGAGATGCTCCTCGGCGACCGTGCTTATGCCCCATCTCCCCCGCTCTCGAGGTGGGCGGCGAGGGTGTGCAGCAGCTCGCGCGTGCCGTGCTCGCGCTCGGCGGGCGTGTCGAGCCCGTCGAGGAAGACGCCCTGCTCGGTCATCGTCAGCTTCGTTCCAGTACCCACCGCCTCAAACGTGACGGTCGCTACCGAGACCGAGATGCGCACCTCGTCGCGATACATCTCATACGTGTGGACGAGCCGCTCGCCCTCGATGATGTCCCGGTAGCGAGCGACAAATGAGTAGAGCGCACCGTCAGGCGCCTGCACGGTCATCAGCTCGATTCCGTCCACGCGGAAATCGAGCTCGTGCTTCGGCTTCGTCAGCACTCGTGGTCCGAACCATCGTAGCTTCTGCTCGGGGTCCGCCCATGCCCTCCACACCCGCGCAGGCGGGGCGTCGTAGCTCCGCTCTATCACGAAGGTGGCGTGGCTTGTCGATCTGTCGCTCATTGCTCGCTCCTTTTCGGTGGTTCGTCGGGGTGCTCGGCGAGGTACTCGCCGAGCCGGTCGAGGCTTTCCTCCCAGGCGCCGCGTCGCGCGGCGATCCATCCTTCCGCAGCCCGCAATGCAACGGGCTCGATGGTGCAGGTGCGAACACGGCCCAGCTTCTCCGAGCGGACGAGGCCGCTGGCCTCGAGCACGTGCAGGTGCTGAACGACGGCGGGCAGCGACATGGCCAGCGGGCGTGCGAGCTCGCTGACGGACGCCGGCCCACGAGCCAGACGGTCGACCATCGCCCGACGGCTGCGGTCGGCCAATGCCTGAAAAACGAGGTCGATGTCCCTGTCAGCACGTGCGCGTTGCTTAAGCATCGACTTAACTATACGCAACTTGAAGGCGGTCCTCGCCGTCGTCGACTGACGAGCACCTCGGGGGGCGACGCGCTGAATCCTGCAACGCGCGGAAAGGGGGTAGCGTCGTCGCTCGTGCTTGGATCGGAGGAGGGCCGCTTCGATCGATCGCGGACGCCATACGAACCGCGGGCCGCTTGCCTTGGACCCTACGAAGGAGGAGTCATGAGTCTCGATCAGGAAAGAGCGGCGGCATTCGTCGATGGCTACGGGACAACGTGGGAGCGCTGGGATATCACAGGCTTCGTCGAGCTGTTCAGCGAAGACGTTGTCTATATCGACTACCAAGTCGAGGAAAGAGTTGAAGGAAGGGCGGCGCTGAGACGCTACATTCAGAAGGAGGAGGCCGAGCAGGGCGCGGTGAGCGTTCGTATGGGGAGACCGATGGTCGATGGAGACCACGTCGTGGCCGAGTTCTGGGTAACTGGGACCAGCGGAGAGGAGCCGGGTACGCTTGCTGGATGCGTCATAGCTCAGCTCGATGCGGCAGACGGGCGATGCACACATTTTCGCGAGTACTGGTATGAGATCGAGGGTCATCCCGGCCCCTACAACGGCTGGGGTGAGTAGGCAAGGAGTGGGGGTGCAGCAATAGTGGGCGGGTTTCATTCCGTGGGGCGAGCCGCAGGGTCCGATGACCTGCCCGCTGTTGCCGCGTGCCTTACGAGCGCCTTCTATGACGACCCGGTGTGGGGGTCCTGGGCCTTTCCTGACGAGTCGAGCCGGACGGAGCGGCTGTATGAGCTGATGCACTTCTGGGCTCAGGCCGCCGTGCGCCACCCGTGGGTTCGGATGACCGAAAACGCCGAGGCGGTGGCGGTCTGGCTGCCGCCGGGCGAGCCCGAGATGACACCCAACGAGGAGGCGGCGTTTGGACAGCTTCTCATCAGCCTAATTGGGGCGCGAGCCCAAGAGGTCCAGGCCCTCTTCGACCGCTTCGATGAGCACCACCCAAAAGAGTCGCACTTCTACCTCAGCCTGTGGGCAACGCATCGCGACCACGCCGGTCGCGGCCTCGGTACGGCGCTCATTCACGATTGCCTCGCCCGGATCGACGTGGAGCGGATGCCCGCCTATCTTGAGTCCACTAACCCAGCAAACGTCCGGCGGTATGAGGCACTCGACTTCCGCCATGTGGCGGAGTTCAAGCCCGAGGGTGGACCTGTCATCAGCACGATGTGGCGGGGTGCTGTTTGAGCTTCGGATTTGGAGCCGACTGCGAGCCCCAGCAACTGTCGCGCTCTCGCTTTCAGGTGGCTGCAAGCGCGTCGATAGACGCCGCTAACGCTCCTGCTCAGGACGAACTCGGAGCGTATTCGTCCGGGACTTGCAGGACGCCTGCTTCCGCATCGCGGAGCAGGAGCGCGGGTTCGCGGCCGGTGCGCGGCCGGAGCTGCTTAGAAAGGCTCCAGCGAGGTCGCCGGGGGTTTGTGCGACAGCCACCGTCCGTTGCGATAGCGTCACGCCGGTTTTCTCCCACGCTCGCAATGCGCTCTGAGCATCAGTGCGGTGGTTCAGGCGCCCGGTCGCTCGCGCGAGTGGTAGCGCTACTGTGGCTTTGTCGCGTAGGCGCCGATGATTGTCGGCCAGAGCGAGATGCGTCCGACCGGTCCGGTGTCGGCATGTAGGCGTTCGGCGAGGGTGTCGATGTCCACTTCCTCTTCGGTGGCTACCCCGGCGGCTACGATCCCGGGCAGCAAGCTGCGGGCGTAGTCCACGGCCTCGGAGACCGCGTCCTCGCCAATAGCAATCGCGACTTCGCTGTCGAGGTCCAGGTTGGGCTGCAGGCCGGCTTCGGCGAACGTTGCGGGTAACCGCATTCCCATGTCCGGCTGCGTGCCCAGCCCGCCGAAGGCGCCATCGATCCATTCGCTGAGCTGCTCGGACGCCGGGGTATGCGGCCAGGACACCAAGAACCTCTGCGGTATCGCAGACCCCGTGCGCATGCACATCTCCGCGAACACGACCACCCCACCCGGGCGTATGTGGCGTGCGGCGGCCCGCACCGCCGCGGGCGGGTCACCCTGGTACATCAGCACGAGCCGCCCGACTAACGCGTCAAACGGTGGTCCGGCGAGCTCGACCTCGCGAAAATCCCCGAGCACGAACTCGACGTTCTCGATGTCAGACTCGGCCGCGCGCTGACGCGCCCTCGCGAGCGCCTGCTCGTCGCGCTCGACCCCGACCACTGAGCCATCGGCGCCGACTAGCTCTGACAGAAGCAAACTGACATCGCCCGGCCCGCAGCCGACATCAAGCACCCGCATCCCTGGCTTGATCCCCGCGCGTGCCAGCAGACGGCGCGTGAACGGCGCATACATGTCAGCCTGGCGGCCCAGCCGCTCGTGCTCTTCCCCGCTGGAGGAGCTCAGCGCATACCCAGGGTCTCCCGTGGCCGACATGCCGGGAGAGTCTACGCGCGCCCGTCTGCCTCCGTCTGGGGGCCCCTGCGTCCTCGAAGCGGGATACGGCTGCGGCCGGGATAAGCTGTTGCGGCGGTGACCGACGACGACGTGCTCGCTCATGCACACCGGCTGGCGCGGGCATACCTTGACGGTGTGAGCGAGCGGCACGTGGGCGGCTCCGATCCGGTGGCGCTGCGCCGGGCGCTGACCGATTCCGGTGAGGGTGCGGTAGACGTCCTTGAGCAGCTGGCCGCTGATGCCGATCGGGGGCTGGTCGCGTCCGCTGGGCCGCGCTACTTCGGGTTTGTCGTCGGCGGGTCGCTCCCGGTCGCGGTCGGCGCCGATTGGCTTGTCTCCGCGTGGGACCAGATGTGCGGCATGTACAGCGCATCGCCAGCGGTGGCGGTCGCCGAGGAGGTCACGGCAGGGTGGGTCCTGGAGTTGCTTGGTCTCCCCCGGAGCGCGAGCGTTGGCTTCGTGACCGGCGCGCAGATGGCCAACTTCAGCTGCCTGGCGGCTGCGCGCGGCGAGCTGTTACGGCGAGCGGGCTGGGACGCTGACGCGCAGGGACTGTTTGGGGCTCCGCCAATCGAGGTGCTGGTCGGCGAGGAGGTACACGTGACCGTGTTACGGGCACTTGGCTACCTCGGTCTTGGTCACGATCGCGTGACGCGGGTGGGCGTCGACGCGAACGGTGCGATGGACCCGGTCGAGCTCGAGGGGGCGCTACGGAATGCCAAGGCCCCGGTGCTCGTCTGTGCCCAGGCGGGCAACGTCAACACTGGCGCGTGCGATCCCCTCGGGGCGATCGCGGACCTCGCGGCTGAGCACGGCGCGTGGCTTCACGTCGACGGAGCGTTCGGCCTGTGGGCCGCCGCGTCACCGCGCTTCGAGAGCCTGGTGGCCGGCAGGGACCGGGCCGACTCCTGGGCCGTCGATGCGCACAAGTGGCTCAACGTTCCCTACGACTGCGCGTTCGCGATCGTTGCGCCGCCGGAGGCGCTACCGCGTGCGATGGCGGTGAGCGCGGCGTATCTCGCCCGCAGCGATCACCGAGAGCCGGCGGAGTTCGTGCCCGAGGCCTCCCGCCGGGGGCGTGCGATCCCCGTGTACGCGGCGCTGCGATATCTCGGCCGGCGCGGCGTCGCCGAACTAGTCGAGCGATGCTGCGCACATGCGACGCTCATGGCCTGCCTACTCCGGGAAGGCGGCCTGGAGGTGCTGAACGACGTCGTGCTGAACCAGGTCTTGGTCGCGGGCACCCCGGAGCACCTCGCCCGCGTGCAAGCCGACGGCGAATGCTGGCTCGGCGGCACAGCGTGGCGCGGACATCACGCTCTGCGGGTGTCGTTCTCCAACTGGTCGACAACCGAAGATGACGTTCGTCGCACCGCGCGAGCGATCCTCACCGCAGCCAACTGATCACCGACCAGCTTCGTCCCGCGGTACGCGCCTCCCGCCGGAATCGAGGAGCACCCAGCAATGCGCGGAAAGCAAGCGCCCCCCGCGCAGCCAACGAGACGCCCGCCTGGGACGAGCTTCGAGCGCCGTGGAGTACTTCATGCCGCTCTGCGAGGAGCACGTGTGTTGCTCGAGCTATCCCGGGTCGAGATGCGCCGATCGGTTCACGTGCGCCGCCGGAAGGGCTCCAGCGTCACGACACGGGAGCTGAAGCCTCGGCCCGTCAGCGCCACGTCGAGCGGACCGTTGCCGAGGTGTGACAACAGCGTCAGGTTCTGCTGGGAGAGGACCGAGCGGACATCGGTGTTGTAGCCCGGCGCGATCGCAAAGCTGATGGCGGTGAGGCGCACCGTGCGGGTGCGGTCGTCTGACACGCTCCTCGTCTCGCCGCGCCGCATGACCAGCCATTCTCGCACCCTGATCGTCGCGGCGACGTCGCCCGTGCAGACTCCCCCTTCGCTGTCGCAGCTGAGCACGATTGAGACGCCATTCCTTGTCCGGGTGATCGACTGGCTGCCGGCGACGCCCGGCAGCGTGGGCGCCGCAACGGTGTCGGCTGGCAGGGATGTCGAGACGAGCGGGGCGCTTGCGAGCGCCTGCGCCCAGCCTCTGACCCACGCCGAGATCGCATCGACGCGAGTAAACACCGATGGGCTCGTAGTGGCGCATTCGCCATACCCATGGTCGGTGACACCGATCTGCACCATGTCGCCAACCGCTGACGGTGCTGCCATGAGCAGCGGGCCGCCGCTGTCGCCGTGGCAGGCGCCCGTTTGACGGGAGGGCGTATCCGTCACGCAGATCTGGCTCGCCGGACTGAACGGAGGCGCTTCGCGTTCGCAGCGTTCCGTGGGCTGCACGACCGTCGGCGCCCACTGCAACTGTTCGACCGGGGCCTCCTGGTTGTAATGCGTCTTACCCCATCCCGCCAGGAGCGCCTTCGTGCCGCCCCGCGGGCTTGATGCGAACGTGACCGCGGGGGCACTGGTGGGGGTGGAGAGCTCGAGCAGCGCGACATCGCCAACGTCGGTGCGACGGTCAAAGCAGGGACAGGGGATCACCCTGGTGACGCCGGACACCTGCGTTTCCGCTGTGGGTGCGTCCCAGTCCACGTTGCCGGTCGCGACCTGGTAGCCCGAGGCTTCGTTGACGACACCGGTCTGCATGTCCTCGGCGCAATGGCCGGCCGTCAGGACGAGGTTGGGCGCTACTACCGTCCCTGAGCACTGCCCTACGCTGTTGCCGCGAACGTCGAGGACGTCGGCCATCCAGGGGAACGTGCCGGGTTCCGCACTCTGCCCGCCGACCACCGCTACGTGAGCGCGGGCGCTCCGCTGAGCACGATGCAGCCATGTCCTCGCGCCAGCGCCCGACGGGACCGCGACAGTGGCCGCCAGACCGGCGAGGACGAGAACACCCCACGTCGCCGCGCTCCATCGGGGTACCACACGGGAGCACTCCGACAGCTCGCCAGTTTCCTGCGACGTGCATTCCGTGGAGGACCTCGCCCACCCGCGTCGGCTCCCAGAGCACTCATGCCAGACCAGGTACGCGTTGATCCAACCGAGCGCCACCGAAATCACCCAAGAAGTATCGGCACGAACCGTCAACGGTTGAAGCTCAACCGCAACGCCGGCTTGGCGCGCTCCGCAGCCGCTTGACAGCGAAGCGACCGTTTCACGAATCGACCTAGAGATCCCCACACGGGACGACTTCGAGATGCTCGCGCCCACTCATCGATAGCCGCGCTAGTCGGCCGCGCGCACCTCACGTCCGGAGGGCATCGAAGCGTGTGCCGTGATGGGACTCGCCCTTGGCGGGTTCCCTACCGCTGGCGGCACTCGCAGACGCTTGGGCTCGAGGGAGCGGCACCGACCGCCACGGCGCTCGCGTGCGTGCGCTGATTGTTGTGCTCTGGCGGGGTGGGCTACGTATCCAGGAGGCGCTCAGTCTCAGCGAACGCGATCTTGACCCACAACGCGGCTCTCTGCTCGCGCGCAACGGCAAGGGCAGGCGGCGACGCGAGATCGGTATGGACGGGTAGGGTTGGGAGCAACTGCGTCGAGCTGCCAATCGGGCCGATGTTCTGTGTCGTCGACGGGCCGACACGCGGCAGCCCTCGGTCGAGTGCTGCGATGAGGACTGAACATCATCCAGCGCCGAGCTCGACACAGAGGAGATCATCGCCGTCGTGAACTCACGGCGAGCACCGATGATGCCCGCCAGCGCCGGTCTACAGCTCTGAAAACACCAAGCTGCGAGCGGGAGCTGATGGGTGCTCCCGCTCCGCTCTGCCAAACCAACAACGCGCAGAGCGTCGCCGAGAGCGCGAGTGCTCGTCCAAGGCGCAAGTCTCGGCCTTGGCCAGCGATACGCTCGCTTCGCTGTAAGCGCGATAGCGGGGAAGATGGGTTAGAGAGCGTGGTGTTGGGGCGGCGGCGACTGAAGGCCCTACGTCGGCTTGACGCTCTGCGAGGGTTACGCAGCGCCTTTCGGCCCAGGGCGCAACGGGGGGAGTTATGTGGAGTAGGCTCCGCTACAGGACGCCACAACGTGACTACGGAAGGGGACATCGTGAGCACTGCCAGCCCGGAGGAGACACCGCTTGACGAGCTGGGCGTCGCCGACCGCGCCAACTTCCAGCAGGGGCCGCCGCTTGAGCTCTTTCGGCGATTGCGCTCTGAGTGCCCGGTCCACTGGTCCAGCGGCATCGCCGAGTTTCCCGACGAAGCCGGCTTCTGGTCGGTGACGACCGCCGAGGACGTGTTCGAGGTCAGCCGTGACTGGCAGACCTACTCCTCGGAAGTCGGCGGCTTCACCGCGTCCAACGCAGGCCTGTCGTTGGAGATGCAGCAGGCGATGTTCATCGGCATGGACCCGCCCAAGCACGACCGGCTGAAGGCGCTGTTTCAGCGTGGCTTCACGCCGAAGCGGATCGCCGAGCACGAGGACGCGATCCGGGCGATCACGATCGAGGCGCTCGATAGATTGGAAGGCCCGCCCGCCCGGGAGACCTGCGATCTCGTCAACGACGTCGCCCAGCCGGTGGTGGCGCGGGTGATCGGCAGCTTCATGGGCCTGGCCCCCGAGGACGACCAGGCGTGGGCGAACCTGATGAACGCGATCGTCGGCGCCGGCGACCCGGACGCGACGCCCGAGGGCGCGCAGAGCGTGATGGAGCGCGAGGTGCCCGAGGTGTTCGCGCGCTGCGGCAAGCTGATCGCTGAACGACGCGCGGCGCCGACCGACGACCTGACAAGCGTGCTCGTGCACGCCGAGCTCGACGGTGAGCGGCTTGAGGACCACGAGATCGTGATGGGGTTCCTGCTGCTGATGGCCGCCGGCAACGACAGCACGAAGGCGACCTACTGCAGCGGCATGCGCGCGCTGATGGAGAACCCCGAGCAGCGGCGGATGGTGCTCGAGGACCCCTCGCTGGTACCAGCGGCGGTCGAGGAGTCGCTGCGCATGTTCCCCGCGTTCGCGCACTTCGCCCGCACGGCCACCCGCGACACCGAGCTGCACGGGCAGCGCATCCGCGAGGGTGAGAAGCTGGTCATGTGGTACCCGTCGTCCAACCGCGATGAGACGCGCTTCCAGGACCCCGACCGCTTCGACCTGACGCGCGAAGCCGAGCACCAGGCGTTCGGCGCCGGCGGCCGGCACTTCTGCCTGGGCACCGCGCTCGCCCGCCTGGAGCTGCGGATCCTGATCGAGGAGACGCTCAAGCGCTACCCCGAGATCCAGATCGCCGGCGAGTGCACACACGTCGAATCAGCGTTCGCCAACCAGCACAAGACGCTACCGGTGCGGCTGCGTCCGCTGTAGGTCCTCCCGCGTACGCAGGGCGACGACAGATTGTGGGTTTGCCATCTCTCGCTGGCCGGTGAAGGTTGACAGGTCCTCCGTCTTGGTGGCTGAGGCAACGACCGCTCCCTTCAAGCAGGAGTGTGATCACCGTTCGGTGCCCCCGATGCCGTAGTCACCATCCGCGAATACGATCCGGTCAGCGGAGACCTCGTCCGCGTCTTTGCTCCTGACCGTTCGGTGAACTTCCGCCAGCCGCGCGGGTTGAGACTAGTGTCCTGTCGGGTTGATTCGTTGGCAGTAGCGGCTGATGGCGTCGAGGATTTGGTCGGCGGTCTTGGTCCAGACGTAGGGGCGGGGGTCTTCGTTCCAGGTCTCGATCCATTGGCGGATGTCTGTGTTTAGCGCTTGAACGGAGCGGTGCGCGCCGCGTCGTAGGAGCTTGGTGGTGAGCTCGCCGAACCACCGCTCGACGAGGTTGATCCAGGAGCTGCTGGTCGGGGTGAAGTGCAGGTGAAACCGTGGGTGCTGAGTCAGCCAGCGTCGAACCTTCGGAGTCTTGTGGCTGGAGGCGTTGTCGAGCACGAGATGTACGTCGAGGTTGGCAGGCACGTTCTGGTCGATCGCCTTGAGGAACTTCAGGAACTCGACGGCGCGGTGGCGTTGGTGCAGTGAGCCGATCACCTGCCCGCTCTTGAGGTTCAGTGCCGCGTAGAGGCTGGAGGTGCCGTGCCGCTCGTAGTCGTGGGTCGCACGCTCCGGCGTGCCTGGGAGCATCGGCAACGTCGGCGCGGTGCGATCGAGAGCTTGGATTTGGCTCTTCTCGTCCACACAGAGAACAACGGCGCGCTCGGGCGGGTTCAGGTACAAGCCGCAGATGTCGTGGACCTTCTCGATGAACAGCGGGTCCTTGGAGAGCTTCCAGGTCTCCTGACGGTGCGGCTGCAACCCAAACGCGTGCCAGATCCGCATCACCGCATCAGGGGTCATCCCCATCTCTCTGGCCATCGAGCGGGTCGACCAGTGCGTCGCGTTCTTCGGTGCGCTCTCCAAGGTCTTGCTCACAACTGCCTCGACCTGCTCATCAGTGATCGTCCGCGGTTTCCCCGGCCGCGGCTCGTCCGCAAGGCCCTCGAGCCGACGCTGCGCGAACCGGTTGCGCCACTTCGTCACCGTCGGGCGCGAGATCTCCAACGCTTCGGCGATCTCGCCATTGGACCACAGGCCCTCAGCCGCCATCAACACAATCCGTGCCCTCAGCGCCAGCGCCTGAGCGCTCGTCCGGCGCCGCGTCCAGCCATCCAACACCGCGCGCTCCTCATCGGTCAACTCGATTGAGACTGCAGAAGGAATAGGCATGACCACCACCTACCCTAACTGCAAACAAATTAAACCAGCGAGACACTAGGGCCGGACGGCCACCTCTATTGCGTCGGCGAGGCTCACGCGATCGCGTTCGACTTCTCGACTGGAGACTTTCTGGGGCCGGTCCTACGACTGCCGCGACTCCACGGCCAAGCGCTCGTGCTGCTCGACTAGAAGCACCTCGTGGCATCCCCGTTCGCGCAGCGGCGCGAGCCTCGCCCGACTCAATCAAGACCTGCTTTGCGTGGCGAGTAGGACCGGCGGTCCCGCCAGCAGTCGCAGGCGAGCGATCACCCCGGTGGGTCAGGTCGTTGACCTCTACTCTGACCGCGTGACGTACAAGCGTGCTGCGGCGAAGTTGGTGGCGGGAGACCACCTTCGCGTCTGGCGACCGCTCGGGCCGGTCGGCTACTACCACCACGGGATCTACATCGATGACGCCCGTGTCGTCCAGTTCGGTGGAAGGATCGGCGATAAGCACCAGGCGACAATGCCGCTCGCCGGGTGTCCAGACGTTCGGGCGATGTGAGCATGGCTAGGACCTCCCCCGCTCGGCGGACTCGGTCGTGGTCACGCCGAGCTTGGTCAGGAAGCTGCGGTAGTCGGTCTGCACCCACTCCTCGGCCAGCCGCCGGTCGTCGTCGTAGCGGAAGGTGCCGATCAGCTCCCACTCGAGGTGCTCCCCGGTGGGCTCGACGGGGCCGATGGGCGAGTACGTGAAGACGCCGGTGAAGATGCCGGAGAACGTGGTGCGCGCCGCCAGGAAGTTGCCGTCAACGATGATCTGCTCCCGAACGAGCCGCAGATCGCTGAAAGCGGCGCGCAACGAGGCGAAGTAAGCGCTGAGCTCATCGAAGCCCAGCTCACTGCCGGGTCCGTGGAAGACGTAGTCCTCGGCGAAGTAGGCGCGGAGCGCGGCGTCGTCCTCACAGGCGATCGCCTCATCGCCGATGCGGATCAGATCGCGGGCCAGTGGGGTGTCAGAGATGAAGCCGGGCATCGTTCCTCCTTTGGTTTCTGGTTCAGCAATAGTGCCCCAACGACCTATCGCCAACGCCGCGAATCGATAAGCCACTTCGGGAACGCTGCACTAGGCGATGACTGCGGCTGTCGGGCTGGCGAGGAGCGCGGCCATCAGGGCGCGGTCGCCCTGGGAGATCACGTCGCGCCCATCGCCGGGGTATACGGTGGTCAAGCTACTTTCCTCAGCGGCGCATCGCGCCAAAGGAGACCACCGTGAGCCAAGCCACCGCAGAGACCATCATCGTCGGACAGCTCGGTGTCCGCTTCCTCGCAGAGGGACCCGACTCGGTCGCGTCTCATTTCCCGGGTGAATTTGTTCGGGGGTAGCTCCGCTTGAGGGGGATGTTATGCGGCGATCACCTCCTCGGTGTTTGTCGTGGCTGGCGGGGTCGTCGTGGTGTCGCGTAGTTGGCGGCGTAGCCGCTCGATCTCGGCGACGGTCTTGGGGTTCATCTTCACCCCGCGCCAGCCGCGGGAGGAGAGCTCCAGCACCGCCCAGATCAGTGAGAGGGCAGAGGTCTCGCCGGGGAACCGGCCGATCACCTTTGTGCGCCGTCGGACCTCCACGAATGTTCGCTCGAGGAGATTCGTCGTTCTGATCCGCTTGCGGTGCCCAGACGGGAACTGCAGATGGGTGATGAGCGCTGGCAGGTCCGTTTCGATGACGGCCATCGCCGAGGGGTAAGCCGTCTTGTAGTCGGCGATGATGCTCTGCAGCTCACGGGTCGCCTCGCCCGGGGAGCGCGCCTCGTCGAATGCTTTCCACCAGCGCACCTTGACCTCCTGATGGTGGCGCTCGGGTAGCTTTCCGGTGACGTTCCGAAGCGCGTGCACGGTGCAGCGCTGCTCCAACGCCGTGGGCCAGAGCTCCCGCGTCGCCTTCCAGATCCCGGGTGCCCCGTCGGCGATCACGAGCGCCGGCGCCCGCAGGCCGCGGGCGATCATGTCCCGGCCGAACGCGAGCCAGCTGTCATAGCTCTCACGGCTCCCCAACGCCAGTCCGAGGAGGACCTTGCGGCCCTCCAGCGTGACGCCCCAGCACACCAGGACGCCCTCCGCCGGCGTGTCGTCCGGGTGCAGCTTCAGATAGATCGCATCCAAGAAGCAGTAGACAATGTCGTGCTGCTCCAGGCGCCGCCGGCACCACTGGCGGTATCGCTCCCGGGTGTCCTCACAGATCCGGGAAACCGTCGCCTTCGACGCGATCGGCTCCTCGAAGACTTCCTGGAGCGCGGCCTCCACATCACGGGTGGACAGCCCCCGCAAGAAGCTGCTGATCACGAGCGACTCCAGCGCGTGCGTTCGCGTGACGCCCTTGCCGAGGACCCGGCTCTCGAACCCCAGCTTGCTCGCATCCCGGATCCTCGGGCGCTCCAGGCACATAGCGCCGCTCGTCGTCTTCACCGTCCTGGGTTCGTGGCCGTTGCGGTGACTGACCGTCTCGCCAACGCGCTCATACCGCCGCCTGCCGAGGAACTCCGTGACCTCGTCCTCCAACGCCTGCTGCAAGATCAGCCGCGCTCCCAGCCGCCCGACCACCTCGATCGGATCATCCTCGCCGGCCACACCGGCCAGCACCTCATCCAGTTCAGAGCGAAACCTCTCGCTCGGGGCTACCTTCTCCATGCGGGCGTACCTCCATCGCTTGGTCTTCTCAGGACAAAGCGGAGGCTACGCCCGCAACATCAAATCCCCCGGCTCATGAGACGCAACCCCCGACTCCAACGGCAGCGTGAGCGTGTTTGAGTGCTACGTCCCGGCGAACGCCAGGATGCCAGCGCCGCACAGCCACGATGCGTTCGAGGAGACCATCTACGGGCTCAAGGGCACCACGTCTTCGACGGCGAGAGCATCGCAATTGGGGCCGGCGAAGCGCTATGTGTGCCGCGCGGAGCGGTCCACGGGTTTCAAAACGGCGGCGGCACCGACGCGACGTTCCTCGCGATCGCCAGCCCAGGAGTCTTCGGACCCGCCTACTTCCGAGAGGTCGGCGAGGTGTTGGCCACCTCCGCCGGCGGCCCGCCGGACGTCGCCGCGCTGGCCGAGGTTATGCGCCGCCACGGCCTCACGCCGGCCCAGCCGGCTACCACTTGACTGCGCCCCAAAGTGACTGCTGCTCTTGCGGGACGAGCGAGTGTCCGAACAAGAGCTGCACTCACGCGTGGGCGTAGGGTAGCTGGTGCGGCGCGAACCGGCGCCGGATCCCGGCGTTAGCAGCGAGGCGACGAAGCTCGCTCCGTACCGCAGCACTCGACCACGGCCTGCCGCGTGTCGGGCCGTCGATCACACAGAACATCGGCCCGACGAGGCAGTCATGGGAATCCTCCTCCCATCGCATTTGGATTGATCCCTCTGCTCTACCCAGTCGCGGGGAGCTGCACGGCAGCCTTCTTGGTGAACCGCGCACCGGGCGGACGCTGAAGCGACACACCGGGCGGCGGGTGGTGTTCGTCCTGAGCGGCACTGTCGAGCGTCTGCGTCGTTACGACCGCTTCGCCACGAAACAATTGCGCCCGCCCAACCGCCTACGTGTTGGCGCGGTTGGCGAACGCCAGCGAGTCCGATCAGTAGCGCAGGCTCGCGCGCTTGCGGCGTGAATCACATTATTGATGTGCCACAAGATGAAGTCTCTTTGGACCGCAGCACACCGCACACGACACGGTCCCCCCTGATACGGTGCAGCATGCAGATGACCTCAACGAACGATCGCAGCAGCCACGTACGGGGCGCTCTTGGCGAGTGCATCGTTCGGCCGCTGCTTCCCATCCGGAGCTTGATGTTCAACCAAATCAGTATTCTGGCACTGCTCGTGGGTACATTGGCTCTGGCGAGTCCGGCTACTGCCGCCGCAGCATCGGTGTGGTCAGCGCCGAGTGCCCCAATTTATCCCGCAACCGTTCCCTATATAGATACAGAGTCACTGTCCTGCACGTCGGCGTCATTCTGTGCCGCGGCAAGTACTGACGGCAATCTCTTGACTTACAATGGCAAATCGTGGAGCGCGCCGGTTGCTGTGGACTCGAATCTTGGAGAAGGCATAACAAAGGTATCATGTGGCTCGGCGTCGTTCTGCATGGCAGCTACAGAGTCCGAGACCAGGACTGAACCACCCTTCAGTGAGGTTACGACTTGGAACGGCGCGACCTGGAGCGCGCCCTCAGAACCTCCCGTGGAGACTGATGTTGGCTTTGGATTGTCATGCCCTTCCACGTCGTTCTGTATGCTCGTAGGCGGGACTGAGTCTGCCATCTATAACGGCAGCTCATGGAGTAAGCCGATCGAAGTCGAGCCGGAGGAAGGCGCATACGGTATCTATTCCGGCTACCAGATTTACCTCGAGACGGTTTCCTGTACCTCGTCGTCATACTGCGTAGCTGTAGGCGAAGGGCAGAGCGGCCCGCTGGGAGCCGCGTTCACCCTTGCCGCTTATGTGTATAACGGTACGACCTGGAGCAGCCCGCCTGAATTCGTGTATTCCCTTGACGCGCCTAATCCGGTCGTCTCGTGCCCATCGGCGGGTTTCTGCGCTCTAACTGGGCAGCAATATGAAGCTCAAACAGGTTCGGTCTTGACCAACAACAGCGTTGGTACGCAGTTTTGGGAACCTCCGGAACCTCCGTATCCTGAAGAGTATCCCGTTGTCGCGGGTCCAACCGTATCGTGTGCCACCGCGTCGTTCTGTGTACTGGCGGGCGCAAGCTCGAACAACATAAACGCAAATGGCAATGCATCCATATATAGCGGAGGACTAAACTGGAGTACCGCAACCACGATTGACGAAGGAAGCCCGATCGCCGCGATATCGTGTCCGTCGATCACCTTCTGCATGGCGATCGACTACCTCGGCCGAACGATGGTCTACTCGGGGAACTCGCCGAACCCTCCTCCTTCAAGCACCAGCCCACCTGCTATCTCCGGTAATGCTGAGGTCTGGCAGAGCTTGAGCTGCAACCCGGGCAGTTGGTCGGGAAGTCCGACGCCCACGATCAGCTACCAATGGCAGCGGGACGGCGCCGCCATAGGTGGGGCGACTGGCTCGAACTACACGGTGGAAGCAGCGGACATAGGCCATGCGTTGACCTGTGTGGTCACCGCCGACAACAGTGTTGGCAAAACGAGCGCCATCAGTGCGGCGGTACATGTACCCGTAAGCAGCTATTCCGGGGGTTCCTGCCCCGATGTTGCGATCTTTGGGGCACGTGGCTCTGGCGAGGACAACACGGCCTCGAACGTCGGAATGGGGCCGGTGCCGTATCAGGTGGCACAGGAAATAAGGAACCGTCTGCCAATTGGCTTACGGGTCGAGATGATTGGGGTGAACTACCTTGCAGTGGGACCTCTCGGTGCAGTAGCCAACGGGTCGGACTATCTAAACAGTGTCAGCACCGGCGCTCAAGTACTCGTCGACGGGTACAACGGACAGGTTGGACTCGTAAGCCTAGTAATGAGCTGTCCGAAGGCTGAGGTTGTGCTGATCGGACTCAGTCAAGGGTCCCACGTCATCCATTACGCCATGTCGTTGGCACCGACCCAGCCCAGCGCTGTCACTCGCCGCATCGCGGCGATTCTGCTGTTTGGTGACCCGGTGCGCCAGCCACACCAGAGTTACAACATTGGCAACCAGGATGCCAGTGGGGTGCTTTCCAACCTTGGCCCCTTGCCCGGTAACACCGGGCCACCAAGTATCGCCAGCTACCTTGAACCGGTTACACAATCGTACTGTCTGCCAAAAGACCCCATCTGTGATTATACGGGGCTTGGGGATCTTGCCAAGAACAGGGGTATCCACGATGGCTACGGCTCCTCACCGTATATCGCCGCTGCGGCGTCGTTCGCGGTGAGACACATCAGAGTTGCACTGGTGGCCCATGCCGCAACAGCGGCGGTGGGAACAGGGGCACGCGCCACAATGGCACGTGCCGGCAAATCCCACAGGAATCACCCTCGCCACAGGTGCGTCGACCGCCAGGCCGGTCTATACGATGCGGCCTCCGTCTGCCCACGGATGACCCATGGCACACGTCCGCAACGCAGCGCAACCTACAGAGGCAGCTCGCGGGATGGAGACAAGATCACGATGAAGGCGAGCGGCAATGCGGCCAGCGTCTCCGTCAAGGTGGTCGATAGCTGCGGAGCTGTCTTCACCGGCAGTATCGTTGTTACACGAGGCGGTATCTTCGACGGCACGACACCGGAAGGGTTTGAGATCACCGGACTCTTTGCCAACAAACGCATCGTTGGAGGGACACTCACCGATCCGAGCTGCAAGAGCCTACCCATCCGCGGCTTTACGCTCCGCCGGCCAGGGTACTTAGCCTGGATCCACCGTGTGGGTTGGGTTGTTCTGTCCGGGCGTGAGATTTAAATGACCTCCTGAGCAGGCAAAAGCGGCTGTATTGGGCAGTCGTGGCCTGGCATCAGGAGGTCACTCGTATGGTGCAGGATGACGAGCGGGTCGGACTGGATGGGGTGCGGGTCGTCTTTGACGATGATCGTGTGGTTTCGGATGCGGGGATCGCGCTGGTCGCGACGCTCGCGGGGCGGCTTGGGATCGAGGGGCTGGTTGGTCGGTTCGTGATGCTTCGTCGTGATCGGCCGGGGGCGGCGAACGCGGGTAGGAAGGTGATGGCGCTCGTGTTCGCGATGCTGCTCGGCGCTGATTGCATCGATGATTGCGATGTGCTGCGGGCGGGTCGCACGCGCCGCCTGTTGGGTGGCTGGCTGCCGGCGCCTTCGACGCTCGGGACGTTTTTGCGGGCGTTCACTTTCGGGCATGTGCGCCAGCTCGACCGGGTACTCGACCAGGCACTGGTGCGTGCGTGGCGGGCGGGCGCCGGCCCGGGCGCTGAGCGGCTGATCGTTGACGTGGACAGCTTCATCGGTCAGACCTACGGCTACCGCAAGGAGGGTGTCGGTTTCGGATACACCAAACAGCGCGGGTACCACCCGCTGCTCGCGAGCCGCGCGAGCAGCGGCGAGGTTCTGCATGTTCGGCTGCGTAAGGGACAGGCGAACACCCAGCGCGGTGTCGTGCGTTTCGCTGAGGAGCTGATCGCCCGAGTGGCACGGGCAGGCGCGACCGGCGAGAAGCTCCTCAGGGCCGACTCGGGGTTCTGGAACCGCAAGCTGATCGCGAGGCTCCAGAGCGCCGGCTGGAGCTACTCGATCAGTGTGCGCCTGCAGTTCTGGGTTCCCGCGGCGATCAAGCTGATCCCTGAGCAGGCGTGGCAGCCCTTGGAGGACTACCCCAAGGACGGTGAAGCGCAGATCGCCGAAATAACCACTCACGGACGACGGCTGATCGTGCGTCGCACCCGGCTCATCGGCCCGCAAGCAGAGCTGTGGCCAGATTGGCGGTATTTCCCGTTCATCACCAACCGCACCGAGGCGCTGGAGGTCGTGGAAGCTGAGCATCGCCAGCACGCCGTCGTGGAGCTCACGATCCGCGACTTGAAAGACCAAGCACTGGCGCACTTTCCCTCTGGCCAGTTCAACGCGAACAGCGCCTGGACAGTGATCGCCGCGATCACGCACAACCTGCTGCGCTGGACCAGCGTGATCGGGCTCTGCGGCGAGACCGTCCGCGTCGCGCGCACCATGCGCCGCCGACTGCTCCAGATCCCTGGCCGCCTGACTCGCACGGGACGGCAGAGGACGCTACACCTTCCCGCCCGCTGGCCGTGGCAACACGACTTCAATAGGGCACTCGCTCGCATCCGCGCGCTCCCAGAACACACCTAAGGGCCTATCCCTGTAGGGCCGCTGCCGTTCGTGCTGCGTGTGCTCGCTTGAAGGCGATCAGGCCGCTGGCGAGATGGAGGAGGGCGAGGTGGTTCTCCTCCTTCTTGGACCAGCGGATCAGGATTGCGCGGTTGCGGTTGAGCCATGAGTGACAGGCCTCGACGACCCACCGGCGTGCTCGCCAGTCCGGGTTGCGGGACTTGAGATCGATCTCCTCGCCACGCGCACGGATGTGTGGTGTGAATTCGCGGTCTTCGAGCAGCTCGCGGACGACGGGGAAGTCGTAGCCCTTGTCCAGGCAGAGGCCTTGGGGGTCGGCCTTGGTTGGTTTTGGACGCTCGACCGGGACCGAGTCGAGCGTCTCCTTCAGCAACTTGTGGTCGTTGCGGTTCGCGCCGTCGTGAGCGAGCCCGACCGGGACCCCACGCGCCTCGACGAGGAGCGAGCGCTTCGCCCCCCCTTGGCCCTATCAGTGGGATTGGGACCCGTCTTCGGCCCGCCGAGCGGCGCCTTGCTCATCGCGCCGTCCGCTGCCAGCCACGACCAGTCGATACCGACCTGCATGTCGTAGTCGAGTAAGCCCTGGCGCCAAATCTCGTGGAAGACTCCGGCTCGCTCCCACTCCTGAAAGCGCCGGTGCGCAGTAGAGGAATTACACACCCCCGTCGCGTCCAGCGCGTTCCACTGCATGCCAGTACGCAGCACGAGCAAGATCGCGTCCATCACCTGACGCTTGGGCAAACCACGCCGGTGAGTTCCCAACGGATGCTCGGGCGCAACCGGCAACAAAGGCTCGATCCGCACCCACAACCAGTCCGGCATACGCCAGCCATCATCGCGGTCGACCAAACCCATCTCCAACCTCCTATGTCCGATCAACAGATCAGACACCAAGTTCGCCACGACCGAGCAGAATCCCTCCTACAGGGATAGGCCCTAAACGCAAACCACCCCGACCAAAGACCAGCAGACCACCCCGCCGACCCCGGCACGCCCAACGCTGCCGGAAAACACGCGCCCTGACACCTCCGGGCACACGCGCGGTACCCCTCACCCCCCCAATGACGACCACCACCCCAAAAACGCCACCAACAACACCAACCACCCCCGACCAAGCCCCCATGCGGTGGATCCAGGCTAAGGCACCTTTCCGCGCAAGGTGCGGACTTGGTTCCGCGCGTGTTGCGCGCCAAGAGAACATGGTGAAGCGCTCGACGAGCTCATGGATCTTCTCTTGCTGTGCCTCGGGAGAGAAGCCTTCGCCTTGCTCCTCGCGGCCGGCCAGCGGTCAACGGGTGGCTAGCCTCGGAGCTCGACCGCTTGCGTCGGTGTCGCCGGGTTGGCCGACCTCCGCCTGGCGGGCCCCTCGACCCGTCCTGCAGGCGCGTGCCCGCGCATGTCGTGCGAGGCGCGCGGTTGAGCAGGCCACGTTCTCGGGCCGCTGCGAGCGTGCCTTCGCGGGTGTGCTCGCCGAGACGGCGGTAGAGGCGCCGGATGTGACTCTTGACCGTGTTGGGGGAGACGTACTAGCTCGTCGGCAATCGCCCTGAACGTGAGGTCGCTGTCAAGCAGCTCCAGCACGCGCTGCTCGGTGCGCGTGGGCGTGGTGCCCAGCAGCGGGTTCTCGAGCTTCCCCGTCAGCGTCGCCTCGATGTTCGCGAGTCGCGTGTCGAGCGTTCCGAGGTCCGGATAGCGGTCGACGCGCCCGTCGCGCGCTGGCGGTCGCGCGGCGTCGGTCGTGTTCAGACAGCGTCAGCCGCGCGTCGTAGGTGAGCGCGAGGGCATGACTACATCTCGATCGTGGAGGGCGTCGCGGTCTGAGCACGGCGACCTTGTCGATCCGCCCCGGAGTTGGCGCGCCCCATGACCGAGCGTGCTGCCCGAGAGCGGTGTAACGCTTTGGCGCTCAGCGGCTAAGTACAGATGTGACGAAGAACGCTAGCGACGGGCGCCTTGACCGCGACACGTTCACACGGCTCTATCGGGAGAACGTCGAGGGGATCCAGAGGTACTTGGCGCGCCGCGTCGGCGATCCGTTCTTGGCTGCCGACCTCACGGCCGAGGTCTTCCTGGCCGCGATCGAGAGCGCCGCACGCTTTGACGCGAAGCGCGGAGCGCCGCGAGCATGGCTGTTCGGGATCGCAAAAACCGTGGTGGCTGCCGAAGCCCGTCGACACCGACGCGACCAGGACGTCGTGCGTCGCATCTCGGGCAGGGCACTCGTCAACGACTGCGACCTCGCTCGTATGCACGAGCGAATTGACGCGGCGCGCCTCTCCGACACATTGGACCGAGCACTTGACCGGCTCGCTCCCGCCGAACGTGAGATCTTCGAGCTTGTGGCTTTCGATGAGCTTTCGGTAGCCGAAGCCGCCAGTGTGGCCAAGATCCGACCAACTGCAGCACGAGTGCGCCTACATCGGGCCCGCAGTCGACTCAAGGGCGAACTCGCCAACACACCGCTAATAGAGACCACGCTAGGGGAATTGTCATGACAACGAACTCGCCGGGCACCGATTTTGAAGACCGCTTGCTCGCCGAGCTCCTGACGGCAGTTGACGAGCACAACGCATCGGAGCAGCTAATAGATCAACACCGGACCGGGAGTCGCCGCTTCACGCCACGCGGCGTCGCATTCACCGCGGCCGTGGCGGTGACTTGTGGCGCCGCCGCGGTGGGTAGCACCGAGCTGTCACTCACCAGTGGGCCGGCAATCGCGTCGGCGGCCGTGATCTCCCGCGCCGCAGCTGCGCTCGATCCCGCAAACGTCATCATGTACGACCGGGTGTCGGTTTACGGATGGAACCTCTGCCTCGGCGAGGAGCTACCGACCCGATGCTTCGATCGCCCCGAACCACCGGCCGGCGGTCTCAGCCGGGATCCAAGCGCCGACGCGCTGTCCTATAGCTACCGGGACTGGGCATCTGGCGAGTCGAACCACGTGATCTACAACACAGGCGACGAGACGGCGGTAAACGCTCAGACGGAGCAGTCCTACGATCCGATCAACAACACGTTGACAACAGTCGCGCTGCCATCGTCGGGCGGCCAGGCATCGGGCGCCGCTGCATTTCCTGACACCGGCGCCCTCACCCCCACAGACATCCAGAACCTCTACGCAGAAGCCCAGAGGGGTAGCGTCCAGGTGCGACTCGGGGCACAGTCCACACTGAACGGCGAACATGTGTATGAGCTCGAATTTGCCGGCCAGCCCGTGTCGGAGCAGCTGTTCGTGGACGCGCAAACGTTCCTCCCGGTCGAGGCAGTCGTGAGCCAGCAAACATCGGCGGGCACCGCTGTCAGCCAGGTGGAGACAATCATGGCCGAAGCGCTGCCTGCCACGCAGGCAAATCAGGCACTTCTGAGGATTGGATCCCACGCCGACGCCGCCCAGGTCAGCCTGACGCAAAGCCAACTCGAATCGCAACGCGGCACAGGTCCCGTTTCAGTCGCCAATGGATCCGTGGCACAAGCATCCGCTGCACGCCGCATCACTGGGCGCTAGCTGCTCGGCGAGGTCTTCCTGGTTGCAAACGCCGAGCCCACGGGCGTACGCCGCGTGCGCTCCTTCGACCGCACCATGACCGCGTGCAATCGTCTCCCGGGTCGAGCCGTAGCAGCACCCGACGGAGTCTAATGCGGGGTCCACTTTGCGCAACGGCAGGCCAGTGGCTCACGCCCGTGCCCGCAACCCGCTCACGTCGCCAGCAGCCGCAGCGGGACGGCGCCGATGATGTGCTGGAACTGGATCTCGAGCGAGTGCTTGTCCCGGTGGTCGGTCTGGACCTCCACCATCGCCGCACCCGCCATCGGATCGTCGAGGACCGCGTCGAGCCCGCTTGTCGACACACCGATGTACGGGACGATCGTCGCGCCCGGTTCGGGTGTCGTGCCGTTCGCCCACCACGTGATGTTCATCGTCGCCGTCACGCCGCCGGGCCACGTCGTCTGCAGCGTGTAGGCCTCGTTCGGTTTGCCGATCGTGCGCTTACCGGAGTCCAGCGTTGGCCAGCTTCCCTGGGCGTTCTGGCCCCCCGGGACCGTGAACTGGTACTGGGAGTTGACCGGCATGTTCTGGCACTGAATCCCGACGTTGAACGTCGCCGGCCCCTGTTCGGGCCCTGGGATCGGCGAAGCCCAGTTCCAGGTCGCCCCGGGACCCGAGACCTGCTGGTCGGCGGTGTTGCGCCAAGCGACGTTCTGATTGCGGGCAACCCACGCTACGAAGTCGTCGAGGTTGCGCATGTAGCCCGGGAACGGCGGCTGCGGCGGTGTCTCCTGCTGCGTCTCGCTGATCGCGATCATGCAGTAGTGATCTTTAGGCGTGTCCGGCGAGAGGATCGCGAACGCGTCGCCGACGGTGATCTTGTTCGGGCTGGCCGCGTGGACGTTGACCCAGTTCTGGTTCTGGCCGTCGACGACGAAGCCGACGCTGATCCAGTTCTGCGGCCAGTTCAGCATCGCCGGCTCCGCATACCAGAGCCACAAACGGCCGTCCACCGGCCCGCCCGTGGTGTTCAGCGCACGGACATAGACATAGTTCGTGGCCTTCGAGCCGACCCACAGGATGTTGGGCGGCTCCTGGGAGTAGCTGGCTGGTGTGGCGAGGGTCGACGGGTCAACCGGCGAGGTGCCCTCGAGAATGATGTCGGGCGAGTCCGACAGACCAGATGCCGTCCCCGAGAACCCGGGCTGGTCGCCCATGAAGTGGCGGAGGAAGAGCCCTGAGAATGCCATAGTTATGTCTCCTTCATGTGTTGTGGACGGGCTGTACTTACTGCGCGACCGCGGGTTGTTGTTTTTTGATGTCGCTCGCGTGCTAGGCCGGCTGCACCTGCTGCGCAACCGCGAGGTTGTTGCTGTTGAGGTTGGCGGTGAAGAGCTGCGAGCCGTCCGGCGCCACTGCGACGCCGAGCGGCTGCAAGACGGACGAGCTCCAGCTCAACGTCTGCACCAGCCGCAGTGAAGTGGCGTCGAATACCTGGATGCCGGTGTTCAGCGTGTCGGTGACGAACAGGCGCGTTCCGTCCGGCGAGATGGCCATGCCGCTCAGCTGAGCGTCGTTCACCGACGGCAGCATCATCGCGCTCACCACGAGGCTCGGCAACCCGATCGACGCAAGGATGTTGAACTGGGGCTGGTCTGGGGTACGGCCGAGGACAAACAGTCGCGAGCCGTCGGGCGCGATCGCCACAGCGGATCCCTGGCCGCCGATCGCAACAGGGTTGTTGACCAATACGTACCCGCTGTTTCCCCGTGCGACCTGCCACACCTTGCCGTCGAAGCCGTCGAGGACGTAGGCCGCCGCGCCATTCGGCGCGCAGGCGAGCCCGCTGGCCCCGATTCCGGTCGCGGTGAACGCGCGGACCGCCTTGCCGATCGCGGTGAGCGTGCCCCCCGCAGCGATGCTCATCGCAATCAGGTCGTAGTTGTGCGCAGCGTCGCTCGCGAGCGCAAACAGCGTCGTACCGTCCGCCGAGACGGCAAGCGCACACGGCTGGCCGTCGGTCAACGATCGGAGGTCGAGCTGGCCGACCGGCCGCCATGAGCTCGTATCGACGATCTCGACATACGCGTTGCCCTGCGTCGTCGCGAACGCGAGCGCCGCCGCAAGCGATGGGTGAAGGGCGAGCGCGGTCAGCGGCTGGTGAGCGAGCTGTTCGGTCGCCGTCTGCGACTTCGTGTCATAGACCGACACCCCCGTCGAGGGCTGCCCCCTGAAGAACTTCTTCGACGCGTCGTGCCACACGACCGCCTGGCCGCCATCGGCCGACACGGCCACGTCCGTGGGCTGGGTGACGACGCCGATCGTGTCTTCCTGCTGCGCGTACTGGACGAGGTTGATCGCGACCACCGACTTGCCCTGCGGCGACGTCGCGACCACCAGCCCCCCGTCCGGCGAGACGGCGATACCCGTCACGCCCGCCGCGGCGGGAACCGCCTTCTCGACGACCGTGCAATCGGACGGCGAGGGGCCCAGCCCGAGCAGCGAGACGGTCCCGTCGCCGCTGTTGGCCACGGTCGCGTACCCCCCACCGGGCACGAGCGCGATGCCCTGCGGCTTGGACCCCACCGCGAGCGTTTCGCGCGGGGCGGTGCCCGCGTGCTCGGTGTCGATCGCGACAACCGTGTTCGCGTCTACGCAGGTGACGAGCAGCACGCCGCCGTTGTCATTGCGGCCGGCGCCCGGCAGGGTGACGACCACCCCCTGCGGGCGGCCGCTGACGCCATGGATCGGCACGCCGGCGCTGTGCTGGCCGCCCGCCCCCACGCCGATCAGCGAGATGGTGCCTTCCTGCGCGTTGGCGACGTAGACCCGCGCGCCCGATGCGGCGGTGGCAACACCCCGCGGCCCGACGCCGACCGCAATCGGCGGCTGGGCCTGCGCGAGCTTCCCATCGAATCCCACCTTCAGGATCGCGAGCGAGCCCTTGCCCGAGCCGTTGTCGATCGTCACATACACGTAGCGCCCGTCCGGCGAAGTCGTCACCTCCCGCGGCGAGCCGCCGACGGCCAGCGGCGATCCGAGCGCCGTCAGGGTGAAGCTGAGCGGCGCCGTCGATCCCAGCGAGGCGTTGAACGCGCTGACGGTGCCCTCGCCGCTCGACACGGCGTAGAGCACGGTTCCGCCGGGGGAGAAGCACAGGCCGCCGGGGCTCGCGCCGACGTGCGCGCTGCCCGCCTGCCCGTAGACGAGCGTGTCGAGCGCGACCACCGTCGGGCTGCTCGGATCGGAGACGAGCACGAACCCCGTCCCGGGCGCGATCGCCACGTGCGTAGCGCCGCTTGCGACCTGCGATACGACGGGCGGCGCGGGGTTGAACGCCGAGACGACGAGCTTGCGCCGGACGAGCGGATCGGTCGGGTCGCCCTTCGGCACGAGTGTGACCATCTGCGGGGCGTTCAGCACCTGGCCGGTCCACGACTGCGGTGGGTGAGTGGTGTCCACGCCGTTGATGTCGAGCTGCACTTCCTCCTTGGTGTTGACGTTCCATTCGAAGGTCACGCTCCGGCTGAAGTCTTTCGCGTAGAGCGTCGTGGGCTGCGCGAGGAACTTGTTGACCACAGGCAGCACGTGCGCGGTCACCTCGCGCGAATCCGTGTTCGGCGTGCCGCCCGGCTCGACGCCTTTCGCGGCGAGTGTGAAGACCGTGGTCGACTCGATCTGTGTCTTGTAGTCCGTGTCGTCGGTTACTTCGTCGTAGCCGATCGTCAGCGACTTGTAGTTCGACGCCTCCCAGGACAGCGTGATGTGCGCCTCGCCGTTGGGGTCGAGGATCGCCCAGTCGGGCTCGACGGTGAATGAGCTCACCTGCGCGTGAGCGTACTTCTCGAGGTCGAGGACGTACGCGCCGTCGGTATATCCGCTGACGCCGCTGTAGGCGAGGATCGCGAACGTCGGGCCGGCGGAGAGCGTGGTGGCGACCCGGCCGATCTCGAATTCGAGCGTGCCCTCGATCCGGCCGGCGGGCGGGACGAGCAGCCAAGACGGATTCTGCTGGTCCTTGGGAGGCGTGATCGTCCACTTCTCTGCGCCTGGACACCGGTTGACATGGAATCCCATTGCCACGGAGGCAGTGGTGAGCGCCCCGATGCCGTAGGGGTCATTCTCCGGCGCGTAGACGAAGGTCAGCGTGAACGAGGTTTCATTGGTGGCGGACGGCGCCTGCGTCGCCGTCAAGACCAACTGCAGCGTGTTCTGCACGTCCGGGTGCTTCTCGTCGCTGCACACCACGCCGCCTTCGTTCAGCACCTTGACCCGCAGCGCGGTGTGAAGATCGGCGCGGCCGTCGGGAGGCCGCTGCAGCAGCGACTTCGATGTGACCGGCATCCCCAGCGACTGGACCGTGACGTGTGGGACGTGGTAGCTGGTCAGCGTCAGCGTCACGTCCGGTCCGGCGGGCGGTTTGGCGAGCGTGAAGCCGCCGATCGCCACCCGCAGCGGCGAGCCCGGGTCGAGCGTTCGCGCCGCTCCATTGGGCGTCAGGCAGAGCTCCCGATCTGCCGGGTAGGGCTTTACCGTCCAGCCGTCCGCCGTGCCGCTGAGCTTCGCGAAGTCGCTTTCGCCGATGCCGAGCGCCGCGAGGTCGAGGTACAGCAGCGAGTTGGCGGCCGCGGGCGCGGCGCTCTGCGGGACCGGCCCGCCTGGCGCAAACGTCGTGCCCGCGGCGTTGGTGTCGACCTCTAGGACCAGTTGGTTCTTGCTCGGATCGGTGCTGATGTAGATCGTCCTCGCCAGCGACGGAGGCGTTGCCTGGCCGAAGGTGAACGACAGCTGTGTGAGCGACATGGGTGGTTACCTCGCAATCGCGGTCTGGACGGTGGCTTGGACGGCGACGATCTCGGTGCAGACGCCGTCGTCAACTCCATCGACGCCGTAGTAGTCAAAGGGGACGTGGGCACGGGCGGCAGTGGAGGTCACCCTCAGCGCGGCGATCTGGACCTTCAGCGCCCTGCCCGCGGGCACGGTGACGTCGGTCGTCGGGGTCGCGGCCCAGTAGGCGCCGTAGCGTTTGTCGGAGAACGGCGTGAACGACCAGCCGGCGGCGCTGAACGTGACCGCTGGGACGTCCGCCGGCGCGAGCAGCGCGCCCAGGTGGACGTAGAAGATCGACCCGCTCGCCGCGATGCCCTCCGGCACGGCGGAGCAGCCGCGAAACGTGGCGTCGCGCCGCCCCGCGTTGAGGATCGTCAGCGTCAGGTCGATGGCCTTGCCGGCCTGGACGACCGGCTGACCCCCGACCCCCGCGAGGTGAAACTCGAGCACGAGCGGGTTCAGCCGCAGCCACCCCTCGCGGACCGTCTGTGGCGTGTACGGCCACATCACCCGCCCGGCGGGGTCGGCGAGGTCGGGCGTCACGAGCCACGTCAAGGCGCCCCGCTCTGTTCGCCCCTCCTCCACCCACGAGACGGCATAGCCCGTCTGTGCCGGCGTGGGCAGCGCAAGCGCGGTCGCGCCGCCGAGGACGGGCGCGGTGAAGAAACTCATATCGAGCCTGCTCAGCGCGCTCGAGACCTGGTCGGCGGGAAGGCTTAGCGCAGCAGTCGGCAGCACACCGCTCGTGGCGTGTACCGCTGCCGCCGGATCGATAAGCATCAGCACGGTCCGCGTGTCGGATGCGAGATCCGGGGGCACCGGCTGGCCGACCTGCGGTGTCGGCCTCAGCGACACGGCGTCGGTCGCCGGTACGACGATGCCGCTGATCTTACCGTCGGCGGCCTGCGCGTAGAAGGTGCCCAAGTCGTAGCTCCCGCCTGGAGCGATCGGGCCAAAGAAGCCGATCAGGCCATCGCTCAGCCGCCCAAGGTCGCCGAGCACGACCGGCAGCTCGATCCCGCCCAGGCCATCGTCGGTGTCGCTGCGGAATGCCTGGAAGCCGATGTCGAGCATCGGCGCCCCGTACAGCTCTACGCGCAGCAGCGTCTCGGCCAGCGCGACCGGCCGGCCGACGAGCGTCGCCATGCCGGCGTTCGAGGGGGGCGTTGCACCCCCGATCGTGTCGGCCATCGCGTCGAGCACGTGCCACAGCCCGCTGAAGAAGGCGGCGCTGCCGTGCCTGAGCGAGACCGCGAGCTCGCGCAGGCGGGGGTTCGCGTGGGCGAGCGCCTGCTCGACGTCCTTGCCGATCGTGGTGTCGTCGCCGGGCGCCGACTGCCACAGGACATGCGCGCCGGTCGAGGTCTTCTGCAGGTACAGCATCCCGAGCGCGGAGCCGCTCGCCGAATACACGAACAGGCTGCCGTCGAGCCGGTTGGGCAGCAGCCAGCCGCAGATCGGGGTGGTGGCGGGGTGGTCGTTCATCTCGTCGAGCCCCGTGCCGTCCGCTGCCAGCCAGCGGAACGCGAGCCGGCTCGGCTGAGACAGGCGCGGGGCGAGATACGCCGTCGATGCGACCGGCCCGTCTTTGCCGACCGCGGTGAGCGGCTGCGAGCAGACGAGCCGCGGCGCCCTCACTTCGCGCTTGCGCCCGTAGGCATCGACCAGTTTCAGCGATACCCGCAGGTACCCCGCGCGCAGTGGATTGAAGGACATCCGCAGCGCCGGCCCGATCGAGTTCGCGTTGCCTACCGTCGGGGCGAGGAGCTGCGTGAGCTGCTGCAGCGCCTGGGGCGCGCTGTCGGAGACACGGACGGGAAGCTGAAGCCCGTGGCGGCGCATCAGCATCAGCTCGGTCAGCCCGGCCAGCGATGCGGTCACGACTTCCGAGCGCTCGAGCTCGTCGAGGACCGCCTGGAGCGTCGTGTCGGGATGGCCGGCCAGATGCTCCTTCAGGCGCGCGGCGAAGGTCTCCGCCGAGCGCGGGGTCAGATGGCCGACGCCGGCGAGCCCTTCGTACTGAGGGAAGCTCGGCTGTGCCGGATCCGGACCCCCGGCGAGCGGGGTCAGCGCGCCGCCGCCGCCCGGGTCGAGTACGAACCCGCCGGTGATCGTGGTCTGCGGATACGCACCTGCGCCCGTATCGTGGAACGGCAGCCAGCTCGCCGACCAGCCGAGAAACAGCGGCAGCCACTCCTCGGCGTCCAGCCACGAGACGGCCACCGGTGATGGCGGCGTGCCGGCGAGCGTCAGCGTCGATTGCGCCTTCTCCTCCAGCGCGAGCTGCAGCGCGGTGTCGAGCGCCTTCGCCTCGACGCCGGTAAGCGCGCCGGACAGCGCGGTGTCGAGCACGCACGCCTCGCGCAGCAGCCCTGTCAGCAGCTCCCCGTAGGGAAGGCCGGCGGGCGCGCTGACGGCGGTCATCGCCGCGACGTCGATCTGCTTGCCGCCGGCGGTAAACGACTTCAGCAACTCGCCGCCGAGGCGGCACACCAGCCGCCCGTCGGGGTCATAGCGCCCGTCGCCGCCGTATCGCGACGGGAAGCCGACGCCATCGCCGATCAGCATCACCGCGGGGTCGGCCGGGTGCACGTACTCCTGTCCGGCCACTTCGGCGAGCTGCATCTCGCCGCTGAGCTGCGTTTCGACCGTGATGCGCGCGCTCGCAAGCGTCTTGCCGAGCGTGGTCATCGCGGTCTGCAGGTCATCCCAGCCGCCGAGCCGCTGCTCGGCCACCGACACCGCCTTGTCGCGCGTGGCGTCGTTCGCCTCGAAGATCCGGTACCAGTCGGCGAACAGCTGCCAGCGGTACCAGTCCACGTGGTGCCGGCACCGTTCGAGCTGGTCGCGCACGTCGTTCAGTCGGTTGAGGCTCTCCGCCAGCGCGGGCGGGAGGCCGACCAGCTCCTTGACGGCGCCCTTCCCGGCGGCCGGATCGGGTACGACGATGGCGAACACGGGGTCGGCTGCCGCGCGGGCAAACCCGCGGTCGTGCAGCGCCTCCTGCAGGCCGGCCAGCCGGCCGGGCGTCGGCTGGGTGAAGTCGTCCAACAGCCCGAGCTGAAAGCCGTCGAGCAGCTGCTCGGCCAGCGGAATGTCCGGGTGGTTGCGATTGGCGAAGTACGCCGCCAGCGCCTCGGCCGGGGTGGTCGCGATCGCGACCTCGGCGCTGGCCGCGGGCTGCCGGCTCGGCAGGTAGGCGCCGTCGGCGCCCCGCCAAGCGATCCCCTCGATGAGACCGTGGCAAACGCTGTACGCTGGCGCGTTCTCGCCTCTGTACGTCCAGCCGAGCTCCTTTACGGACTGGAGCGTCGCACCCGGTCGGATGACGTCCTTCTTCTCTTCGTCATACCACCCGACGATCGCGTAGGCGAGCATCGCGTAGGCGAGCATCGCGGACTCGCCGACGGGCGGCGCGACGTCGGTCAGCGGGTCGTGGAAGCCGAACACGTTGCGACAGTTCGGGTAGTACGCCGCGAAGCTCAGCTCGCCGTTGGTCACCGCCGTGAGGTCCTCACTCGTCGCGTCGAGGACGCTCAGCGCCGGGCTCACCGAGTCGGGATCCCAGCCTGAGGTGACCTCGTGCGCGCGGCCGATCCAGCCGAAGTCCTGTCCCGCGAACGTCCCGGGCTTGACCGGAACGGTGACCGTGGTCTGCGAGTCCGGCCTGCTCTGCAGGACGGCGTCGCTTTCCACCAGCCACGACCGTGTGACCGGCTGACCGCCCTTGACGAGGATGCGGGTGACCAGCCACCGATTCGGCGCCGCCGGGAACGCGAGCTTGCCCTGGCTCGTGTCCGCGTGCGTGAGCGCGTCGGGCAGCGCCCAATGCAGATGGACCCCGGGCTCGAGCGCCTGCAAGGGCGGGTCGTCGAAGGCGATCGTGACGTTCGCGCCGATGAACGCCTGGCTCTGAGGTGTCCATTGCTGTTTGAAGTTGGCGGTGACGCCGGCCAGGTCGTTGGCCGCGCCAGCGTCGCCGTGGCCAATGCAGAGCGCCTGGACGTCGATCGGAACGAGCAATCCGGGTGCGCCCTCACCCGCCAAGCCGGAACTCAACGTCCGCCACCCCCTTGACCATCTCGAGCGCGAACTCCGCCGAGGTGAAAGCCGCCGGGGCGATGCCCTGCGCGAAGTCGATGTTGAGCTTGTCCAGGATCGATGTCGCGGCGCTCGCGACCTGAATCGTCTGCCGGTCGCTGCGCGTCGGCACCACGGCCTGGGGCAGTCCGCCCTTGGGATCGGTCTTGAACTGGATGCCGGGTTTGGGGCCAGTGACGTCGCGCAGCGTGGTGCTGAAGGCGCCGGCGGCTTGCTCGACGCCGCAGTGCAGCTGCTCGGGCGACTCGCGAATCGCGAAGTCGGCGAGCACACCGTGCCAGAGACATAGCAGCACGTCGTTGGAGATGCGCTGCATGCGGAAGAGTTTCAGCTTGCTCTGCTGGCCGGTGTCCGACCAGGCGGCGACGTTCAGCCGTGGCCATCCCGCGACCACCTGCGAGCGCAGCAGCAGCCCGGTGAGCTCCTCGGGGATGTACTCGAGGGTGACCGAGGAGCGATTGGCCCTCAGCGTGGCGGCGTGGTCGAAGGCCGCGACGTGCAGCGCACGGGCGTGCTCGGCGTGGCGCGTCAGCTCGCCCGTCGTGGAGCGGCCGATGCTGAGCGCTCCGTCGAGCAGCGCATCCATCCACGCGTTGTCGACGTGGAACATGCGCACCGACTCGGGTGGGAGCATCCGCTCTTCGGGTACGAGGTAGTTGAACGGGATCCCTTCGAGGCGCCGCAGTTTCGCCAGCCACAACGTGATCGCCGGCGGGAACTCGTCGACCGCCGTCGCCGCCTGCACGCGCTCGCGCCGCCGCGCCACGACCCCGTCGAACGCGTCTGCCAGGCACCGTTCGATCAGCGCCTGCTCCTGCGCAACCGCGTCGGCGGCGACCAGCCCGCAGCGCCAGTTTGCGACCGCGAGCGCGAAGCTGCGATCTTGCACGGCGAGCAGCTGGCCGAGCTGCCACGCCGCGGAGTAGGAGACGTCGAACATCCCGGTCTGCCGGTCGTAGCGCGTCGCTTGATCAGGTCCCGCCAGCGGGATCGCCACCTTGGCGAGGGCTGGGTATGGCGTGAGCGGCCCGCGATACCAGGAGACGGTCTCGCCGCCGTGCCGCAGGCGGTGTCGGAGCGGGACGTAGCCCATGCCGAACGCGTCGTGGAGGAGGACTTGCGCGTCCGCGCCGCCGATCGAGCCAGCGGCCTGCGCCGCGCGCGCCCGTGTGACTTCAGCGGAGGATGGCGGGGCGCCGGTAAACGGCACCTGGAGCGTGGAGAGCCGCTCATCTCCAGCGACCGCCGGCGTATTGAGCGAGTCGACGAGCTGCAGGAACGTCTCCCCACCTGTGTTGGCGAAGAAGCGCCAGGTCTGGAAAGTCGTCAGCCGGACGGTAGCGGCCGTCAGACTCGTGCTCGGCGTCCCGTCTGCGTGCGGCAGGTAGGGGCCCATGCCCTCGAGCGACACCAGCACAGCGTGGGCGTCGCTGCCGTCCGCGGGCAGGCGGTTGCCGAGCACGACGGCCACCTCGCTTACAGCAGACGCCTGGTCGGCCGAGTCACTCGTGTCGACCTTGCGGATGTGCGCGAGATACGGCAGATCGCCGGTCGTCGGCGCGACCTTGCTGAACAGGTCGGCCGGGACGTCGACGATCGCCACGGTGTCCGGCGGCGCCTCGCCGACCTCGAGTTGGGTCAGCCCCGGGTAGGACACGGTCCCCGCCGGCATCGTCCCGACGCCGGGCTGAATTTGCTTGCCGACCGGCTTGATCGCCTCTCCCGCCGGGACGAGGTCGGCGACCTGCTTGCTCTGATAGGCGCTCACCCGCGCCCACTCGTCCTCGTCGAAGAGCAGCACGGCGAGCCACGGCGCGGCGCTTTCGCCGCTGACCGACTCGCGCTCCCACGGCAGCGTACGCCGGCTCAGCAGAACGTGTGGGAGGACGTCGGCGTACTCGCCGTTGGCGAGGTTCGGCGGGAACACGCCGGCGATCTCCGACGGAGCGAGACTGAAGCGCTCCCCGGAGACGGCGAACGTGGTCTTCGCTGCAAAGCTGTCTGGGACACCCTGCCCGGCGGTGTGCGTGACCGCGACCGTGTAGACCCCGTCCTGCAGCGGCGGGACGTCGAATTGGATCAGTTCGACCTGCCTCACTTCTGCTCTCCCAGCAACCGCAGCGCCGGTGGCTCGAGCAGGTCGAAAGCGGCTTCCGTGGCGAGCTCGTCGATATCGATCTTCTCGGGCACCGGCAAACCGGCCGCCGTGACGGCCGCGACGAGCGCGGCGCGGTTCGCCGCGACGGGGGCTTCTGCGATCGTCCCCCACACGGTCTCGTTGGTGAACGGGTCGCTGCTCGGCGGGCTCGAGCCGCTCCACGCCACAGGCTGGACCTGCTCGTCCTCGGTATACAGAAGCCATTCGCGGGGGATTGCGCGCGTGTGGTGGGGGTCGGGTGCGTGCGGCGCGATGCGCACGCCGGTGGCCACGTTCTGGATCGTCGTGCCTTTGAGCGGATCCACCCCCTGCGGGACGCCGTGGCTGTCGAGCGTGCGATGCTGCCACAGCGCGGTGGCGACGTTTGCCAGCTCTGGCGCGCCGAGAAACAACGCGTCGGCGACCGTCGTCGTGATCTGCACGTCGTGGTTGGGCTTGAACGCGTCATCGCTCGTGTCGGTTGGGCCGATGCCGAAGCCGAGCTCGGGCTCGGGCTGGCCGGCGGGCGTGCTCACATGGAGGTTCGGGCTCGTCGACCACGTCTTCAACGGGATTGCCGACTTGGTCACCAGTTCCAGGTGCTGTCCGTCGGCGACGAAGTCGATCCCGTCGCCGCCGTCGAGTTCTTTGAGAAGCCCGCCCGTGACGAGGATCTGGAGGACCGCGGGCTGCGGGTCATCGGCGTGGGCGACCGCGTGCTGCGGGTGCTCGGCGCCCGGCGCCGTCAGGCGCGTGCGCACTCCGGACTGAGCGGGCTGGTCGTGGGGGAGCAGGCGTTTGACGAAGTCGCCCCACGCGATCGCCTTCTGCGTGGATTGGCCGCTCGCGCCGAAATCGACGGTGAACGAGATGATCGAGAGGTCGATCTTCGCGCGCCCGGCGAACTCCGGTCCCCAGAGCTGCAGGTCGACCCCGAGGTGAATCGTCACCGAGATCGTGGTCAGCCACAGGTCGAGCTTGAACGAGGCGCCGAGCTGGATCCCGATCTCGATGAAGTAGTGAAACGGCTCGAACACGATCAGGAAGTCGGCCTCGGCCGAGAACCACGCCGAGATGTCCCCCTTCGACCAGGTGGCGGTGAGGCTGCCGCCGGCCATCACGGCGCTCGAGGTGAGCGCGTAGAACAGGCCACCGTTGACGTGCAGCGAGTCGACGCTGAAGCTCACGCCGAGGCGCGGGACCGTTGGGTAGTAGGACGGGGGCGTGAACTTCGGGCTGTAGCCGCCGAGTGTCACGACGAGCTCTCCCGCGTGGTCGCCGGAGACCCACGTCCAGAACGCGAACCCGCCGGTCAGGCGGCACTCCTTGACGAGCACGAACGACGCCGGCGTGAGCTGGCCGCCGATCGCGATCAGGCCGGTCGCGGGCGCGAACGAGGCCTCCAGCGCCAGCTGCGCCTCGGCGACGGCCGGCGACGGCGCCGGCGGGATCTGCACGGTCGCCACGCCGAGCAGCGCAATCTCGAATTCCGCGCCGAACTTGGCGGTGAGCAAGGCGAAGCACTCGAGGATCTTGTACGTCGTGAAGCGGATCCCGGCTGCGATCCAATACTCGCCGACCGACGGCGCGACCACCTGAGAGAGGCTCTCGACGACTTTCCTGACGCGCTCGCCGACGTCGCCGCCCGCCGCGCTCGATGGCGGGTCGCTGGTGCCGAGCGCCCACTTGACGAGCGGGAAGTCGGCGACGCCGTCGGCGTGCGGGATCTGCAGCTGCCGGTTGAAGCCGACACCGGCGGCGAGGCCGGTGACGAAGAATTCGGGGGGCCCGCCGAGCGGCGCGTTGAGCACGACGTAGCCGAAGAACGAGGGGTGGCCGTCGACTTCGGCGTAGCCGGCCAGCGCGCCGAGCTTGATCTCCTTGAAGCCGACCAGCACCTCGCCGGCGAAGTTGATCGGCTTGATCGTCCCGAGCAGCGCGCCGCTGACCTCCACCGGCCCCTCCTCGAGCGTGACGCCGAGGCCAGAGATCGTGAAGTCCGGCTCGAAGCTCGTCAGCGGCGAGCCGACGCCCAGGCCGTACACCGAGATCGTGAGGCCGCCGACAGACAGCGCGGCGTTGATCAGCAGCCACAGCTCGCCCTCGGCGTAGCGGATGCCGACCTTCTGGAACGCGACCGGTCCGAAGGTCTTCTGGAGGTTGAACCAGGTCGTGCCGTCGCTGGGGGCGGGCGGAGCCGGGACCGAGGTGCCGCCGCTCGCCGTCGGCGCCACACCGCGCCCAGACGGTGGCAGGGATTGGGGCGGCGAGGCAATCCTCTGAAGTGGCGAAGCAGAGGCCCCGAGTGACGGGGTGACGGCCCGGGGCGGCGAGGCAATTGCCTGGAGTGACGGAACGACGGCCTGGGGCGGCGAGGCGAGCACGGCGGCACTGCGGGTCTGCGACCCGAGCGCCAGCGTCAGCGGAACCTTCGTCTCGCCGATCATGAGGTCGAGCGTCAGCGCGAGGCCGCTCATCCCGGCTTCGGGCGGCGTCGGCGAGCTTGCCTGTAGATGGCGGGCGATTTCCTGCGCGTCGTCGGCGGTCAGCGTCGAGGAGGCCAGCGCCTGCATTTCGGCGATCGCCAACTGTCCGGAGCCGTGCAGCGCCGATGCGACCAGCGGTAGGTTGACGAGGTCGATCCGCCGATCGATTTTTACGCCGAGGAAATACTTCGTCGGGGTGCCGAACAGGCCGACGAAGTCGGCGCTGCCCCAGGTCGCCGATGTCGCTTCGAGCGTGAGCACGCGATGTGTGAAGTCGTAGCCGGCCCGCGCCGCCTTCAGGTCGAGGTCGAGCCCTTCCGGGATCTTCGGCGCGGTGCCTCCGACGGCGACGAGGAGCTTCTCGATCGTCAGGTAGTCCTTTTCAAGCGCTTCCCATGACGCGCTCAGCGAGGCGGCGCCCGCGACGAGGTCGACTTCGGCGCCGAACAGCGAGTCGCCCAGCTGCAGCGAGCCCTGCAGCTTGTAGCTCTCCGAGGCAGAGTCGACCAGCGCCTCCAGGCTTGCGTGCGGCGTTCCGCCCAGGATCGTGACCGGGAACGTCGCATCCGCCTTCCCGTGCAGCTGGTAGGTCGACTTGCCCGCGGCGGGGTCGTCGAAGACCGCGCCAAACTCCGAGAAGACGACGTCCGGGAACGCCTCCGGCAGCTCGGCTTTCCCGTGCGAGAGGCCCTTCATGACCTTGGCGAGATGCACGCCAGGCCCGTCATAGCCGGCGGCTACTTGGAGCGATCCGTCGCCGATCGCGTACGTCAGCTCGATCTCGAACAGCCCGTCGTCGAAGACCTCGGTCCACAGCTCGGCCGTCGCATCGAGCGTGAACATCATGCGCGCCTTGGGATCGAACGGGCGCAGCAGCAGCACCCGCATCGTCAACGCGTCGATCTTCACGCCCGGCGCCATCCTCCACGCTTCGGCGGTGCCGATCGCCACGCCGGCGCTGAGGACCGAGCCGTCGCTCGTGTCGATCACCGTGTACAGCCCCTTGAGCGCCACCAGTTTGAACAGGTCCTTGACCTCGGGAGGGAGCTTTGCGATGAAGTCGGTGCCGCCCAGCAGCGACACGAGGCGCCCCGGCGTGAGCGGGGGCGCCTTGCCATCCTCCGGCGGGAGCATCCCGAGCGCCACCGTGCCGGCGCCGGAGGAGAGCGAGGCCGCGAGGTCGCACAGTGGGTTGTCGTCGAGCATGAGTGTCAGCGCGAGCCGCAGCCACGCGACGAGTTGCTTGGTGTCCGGATCGACGACGGTGGCGATCTCGATCCGCGGGCAGCTCAGTTTGAGGTGCGTGACGCCGATGTCGTGGCCGAGCTTGGCGGTGAGGCGCAGCGCCGGCAGACCGTCGTCGATCGTGGCCATCGCCGAGGGGTCGATCGTCCCGGTGAGCGTTGCGGTGTCTGTGCTCTTCGCGCCTGCGAGCAACGGCAGGATGACGGCGAGCGGCCCCGTGAGCCTCACCGTCCCGAACAGCTGGGCGCCCTTGGCGATTGGGCGATCCAGCCCGTTCCACGGATATGTGCCGGCTGTCGCCGAGGTCACGACATAGTGGCCTCCTGCGATCCCGGTCTCGCTGAACGGCTCGCCCGCCAAGGCCGGAAATGTCGTGCCCATCAGCCAACTCGCGCCGAGCTCGATCCCGGCGGTGACGTCGACGTTGCCGTCGCCGGCTACCGACATCGTGACGTGGACGGTCGTCGTGCCGACGCCGAGTAGGTTGGCCGTGCCGGCGAACGTGAGCGCGACGCCGCTCGGCTGGGGGAGCTGACCGGTGACCGTGACCGCCAGCGGCGCATGCGGCAGCAGCCGAGAGGCCACGAACGCGTCGAGGTGGGGGCGCGGCGTGAACCCCGCGGCGGTGATCGCGGCCTCGTCGGGCAGGACCGGCTGGCCGGCGTCGACCCGCTTCTGCAGGATGCCGCGCAGCGCTGTCAGATCGCCCGGCATCCCCTCAGATTTCCATGATCAGCGCCAGATGGTCGCTGGTCGAGCGGATCCGCCCGAAGTTGTTCCAGTGGCTGAAGTTGATGACGTCGCCACCGGCGGCTGGTAGGCCGCCCGGAGGGATCGGCGTCGCGAGAGTCTGCGGGTAGGGCAGTCCGCCGGTCAGCTCGGCGGTCACGTGCGGCGTGGCCGGCTGCGCGGTGTACGGCTTGCCGACCACGGTGTTGACGATCGTCTGCCTATACCTCAGTGGACGTAGAACGGCCGCCGAGCCATAGCGCACGAACGCGTTGTCGATCGCACCCCAGTCGCTGTAGTTGTTGGCGACCCAGCTGCCCATGTAGCCGTACTGCGGGTAGACGTTGTGGTGGACGTCAGGTTGCGGCCACCCTGCGGTGTTGTACGGGAACGCCGTCTGCGTGACGACTTTGGTGAGTTTGTCGGTCACCGTCGCCGGCAGCATGTGGGTCATCAGATACGGCTTGCGCTCAGTCCAGACATAATCGCCGTCGCGCGCGTCGAACAACCAGGTGTAGCCGCATTTGATGATGTCGTCGTATGCGCCGTTGGCCTGCATGTCGAACGAGTCGACGTTGAAGTCGCCGACGATCAGGCAGACCTCGTCGTCGCGGACCGTGATGACCTCGTCGATGAACGGGATTCGGTTCGTGCCGTCCCTGGCGGTGTCGGGCGAGGTATGGATCGAGAAGATCTTCAGCGTCCGGTTGTTGGCGAGGTCGCGAAAGCGCGTCAGATATGGGGTGCGGTTGTTCGGCCCCGGGAACTGGAGGACTTTTTTGTCGGGACGGCGCTGCTCGAACTGCGCCGCCCACACCCGCTCGGGTAGTTCCACATTTCCGACTCTGCCGGCGAACGGGGTTGGCCACGTGCGCTGGATGCCGTTGAGCAGCGGGTCCGGGTTCGTGGCGCCGGGCAGGGCCTCGTTGAGACCTTCCGGGTACTCCGCGACCGCGGCTTCGGGGATCTCCCCTGGGCGCCGGGCCATGAACAGCCCGCCCTGCAGCGAGTACACCGCCGGGCCGGTGAACTGGAGGTTCTGTGCTTTGTAGTAGACGGCCACGCCCTCGCGAAAGCCCAGGTTGCCGACTTTCAGCGGCGGCACGAGGCACCAGGCCGGGTCGAGTTTTCGCAGCTCGTCGAGCAACAGCAGGACCGCGAAGCAGATGCTTCCGTCGGTGTTGATGATGTCGCCCGGATAGCCCACCTCGCGGACGCGGGCGTAGCACTCCTCGACGATGAAGATGTCCGGCGGGTTTGGCTGGACGACCTGTTTGACGATGTGTGCCAGCCGGTCCTGGGACATCTGGAACGCGGTGTCGTCGCCCACGTCGTTGAGGATCTTGTTCTTCGAGAAGTTGTTGATGTTCCAGTAGAGAACGCGTGTCATCGCAGCCTCGTCGGAGTGCGGCTCGGCTCTGCGTGCAGCTGTCCATCCATTCCCAGGACCCTATATGTTGGAATGGGAGCGCGCGGCGGCTGCGGCTGCCGAGCGCTCCGGCGCCTACCCGAGTCGGGCTCTCGCCGACCGGCTCCGACCCAGCGTGCGGGCGCCTAGGGGCTCGATCGTGGGCTCGACCGCACCGCTGCGAGTGGCAGTGCGAGCCGTGCGAGAAGAGCCTGGTTGTTTCTGAGGGGTCCCGGTGTAAATGATCATCGCAGCGGCACCAGCTGCGATGGCGCCTTGACGTAGCAAGCCGACTCCGTCGCGATTCCAGAGACCTTCCTGACCTGAGGGTGTCTGCCACGGTTGCGTGGCTCTTTGTCTCGATTGGCCAACCTGGCAAGCACAGGCAATCCGGGTTGACCATATTGCCGTGGCGACCCGCCGGTGAGCGGTGGTAGGAAGTGGGGCAGGCGCGAGATGCTGCGGAGTGCCTCGCGTACACGAAAGCCCTTGGGGTCCTGCAAATGAGATCGATTGGCCGGGTCGGAGGAGAGTTGCCGTCGCTGCGGGCTGCGCGCTGCGCGTCGGTCGGCGTCGTGCGCGCGCGGCACTGGGTGGAGCGCGACAGGTGAGCGCCGAGCGCGGTTGCGAGGAGCCGACGGAACGAGCTGGCGCTCCGCTTGGCGAGGGTGTACTCGCCTGGCCGGTATCCGGCAGAGACGACGGCGAGCTCCGCGCGCGGGCCGCCCGACTCGCCGGGCACGTGAGGGAATGCGCCGAGCCGAGCGCGGTCGAGCTCGCTTACCCGCTGCCGTTGAGTCATCTCGGGCACGATCGTCGAGCCGTCGCACTGGGCGAGGATCGCGATGAGCTGCTGCGGGGGCTCGATGCGCTGGCGCGGGGAGCGCCGGCGGCGAACGCGATGGAAGGCGTCGTGCCGGCGGGCCGACGCGGAGATGAGCACGACGTGGTGTTCGTGTTCCCCGGTCAGGGCTCGCAGTGGCAGGGGATGGCGCTGGACCTACGTGACTCCTCCCCGGTGTTCGCCGAGCATCTGCGGGCCTGCGGCGAGGCGCTCGCCGAGCATCTGGACTGGTCGTTGGAGGATGTGCTGCGAGGCGCGAAGGACGCGCCGGCGCTCGAGCGAATCGATGTCGTGGCGCCGGCTCTATTCGCCGTGTCGGTGTCACTCGCGCAGCTGTGGCGGGCATGCGGCGTCAGCCCCACCGCGGTTGTCGGTCAATCGTACGGCGAGATCGCCGCCGCGCACGTCGCGGGAGGGCTCTCGCTGCCGGAAGCGGCACGGCTGGTGTCGCGACGCAGCCGGGTGCTCACCAAGCTGAGGGGCGCGGGCGGGATGATGTCTGTCGCGATGGAGCCACACGAGCTCGCCGCGCTGGTGAAGCGCTGGGACGAGCGGATCGCGATCGCATCTGTCAACGGACCCATGTCGGCGGTGGTGTCGGGCGATCTCGAGGCGCTCGAGGAGCTGCTGCGGGAGTGCGACGCGCGGGAGGTCAAGGCGCGCAGGCTGGCGGTCGACTATGCCTCGCACTCTCCACAGATCGAGGCGGTGCGTGAGGAGATATTGCGAACGCTGTCCTTCCTCAGGCCGCGCGCCGGCGAGCTTCCCTTCTACTCCACTGTAACCGGCGGCCTCCTCGACACCGCCGAGCTGGGCGCGGAGTACTGGTATCGAGGCGAGCGCCAAACGGTCCGTTTCGAGCAAGTCATACGTCAGCTCGCCGAGACGGCGTCTGCCCTGATCGAGGTCAGCCCGCACCCCGTCCTCACCGTTGGCATGCGGGAGATCGTCGAGGGTCTGGACGGCGCGACGGAAGCCGGGATCTTTGCCACGCTGGGGCGCGGTCAGGGTGACCGAAGGCGCTTCCTCGTGGCCCTGTCCGACCTCTGGATCGGCGGTATCGCGGTGGATTGGGAGCGCATTCTGGGGCAGCCCATGCCCGCGGAAAGCGGGTGGACGTTCGCGGGCGAGGAAGGTGAGCCGTCGGGCACAGAGGCACCCGGGGACGGCGACGGTGAGCCACGCGACGATGCGGTCTCCTCGAGGCGGTGGCTGGGGCTGACGGAGGCGTCAGTGGCGCAGGATCGGCGCATCCTGACGGATTTGGTGTGCGTCCAAGCGGCGATCGTCTTGGGGCAAGGCTCCAGCGACGCTGTGGAGGCCGACCGGACGTTCAAGGAGCTCGGGTTGGGCTCGCCCGCCATCGTCGAGTTGCACAACCGGCTGCTGAGGCTCACCGGGCTGCGTTTTGCGTACACGGTCCTCTTCAACCACCCGACGCCGGCGATGCTCGCCGCGCACCTACTGCGTGAGCTCACCGGTGCCACGGGGGCAGCGAGGGAGCCGGTGCGTGCCGGCGGCGCCGCATCGCGGGAGTCGATCGCGATAGTCGGGATGAGCTGCCGGTATCCCGGAGGAGTGAGCTCTCCGCAGGGGCTGTGGGAGTTGGTGGCGCGCAGCGGTGACGCGATCGGCGGGTTCCCGGTCGACCGAGGTTGGGATCTCGACTGTCTGTACGACCCGGATCCCGCAAGCGCTGGAACAAGCTATGTGCGTGAAGGGGGCTTCCTCTACGACGCGGCGGAGTTCGATGCGGCCTTCTTCGGCATCGGCCCGCGGGAGGCGATCGCGATGGACCCCCAGCAGCGGCTTCTGCTGGAAGCCGCTTGGGAGGCCTGTGAAGACGCGGGGATCGCGCCGACGTCGTTGCGGGACACGCCCACGGGGGTGTTCGCCGGGGTGAGCGCCCAGGAGTACGGCCCTCGCCTGCACCAGGCCGGCGAGGAGCAGGGGGGCTATACGTTGACGGGGAGCACTCCAAGCGTGGCGTCGGGCCGGATCGCCTACGCCCTCGGGCTGGAGGGAGCCGCGGTGACCGTGGACACCGCCTGTTCCTCCTCGCTGGTGGCGCTGCATCTCGCCTGCCAGGCACTGCGCGGCGGCGAATGCACGCTTGCGCTGGCGGGGAGCGTGACCGTGCTGTCGAGTCCGGGGATGTTCGTGGAGTTCAGCCGCCAGCGTGGGCTTGCTCCCGACGGTCGCTGCAAGCCCTTTGCGGCGGCGGCGAATGGCACGGCCTGGAGCGAGGGCGTGGCGGTGTTCCTGCTCGAGCCGCTCTCCAGTGCGCGCCGCAACGGCCGTACGGTGCTGGCGACGATACGCGGCAGCGCCGTCAATCAGGATGGGGCCAGCAACGGGTTGACGGCGCCGAACGGGCTCGCTCAGCAGCGCGTGATCCGCCAGGCGCTGGCCAACGCCGGGCTCTCCCCCGGCGAGGTCGATGCGGTGGAGGCGCACGGCACGGGCACCACGCTCGGAGATCCGATCGAGGCCGACGCGCTGCTCGAGACCTATGGTCGAGAGCGAGGCGACTCCGATCCGCTGTGGTTGGGATCGGTGAAGTCGAACATCGGCCACACCCAGGCTGCCGCGGGAGCGGCGGGGGTGATCAAGATGGCGATGGCGATGCGCCACGGCGTGTTGCCGCGAACGCTGCACATCGATAGGCCGACCGATCATGTGGACTGGTCGGTTGGCTCCATCGCCCTGTTGACCGAGGAGCGGCCGTGGCCGCGCAACGGGCGACCCCGTCGCGCCGGCATCTCCGGGTTTGGGATCAGTGGGACCAACGCTCACGTCATCCTCGAGGAGCCCGAGGAGGGCATCTCGTCTGAGCCTGAGCGGGGGATCCCGGCCGAGCCCGAGGATGGCATCCCGTCCGCCGTCGCGAGCGACGGCGCAACCGGCTCGGCAGGGGAAGCCCGGTCCGCGGACTCTGTGAGCGGGCCTGACGAGCGGCGCGACGCCGCCGCCGTGTTCACTGCGCGTGCGCTGCCCTGGCTGCTTTCCGGACGTACCGAGCGCGCCCTGCGCGCACAGGCGCAGCGACTACGCGAGCGCCTGCAAATCGAATCTCCCCCGGGAGTGGCGGACGTCGGACTTTCGCTATCCGGGCGCTCGGTGTTCGAGCATCGGGCGGTGCTGCTCGGTGACGGCCTGGAGCAGTTGCTGGACGATCTCTGCGCACTGGCTTCGGGGGCGCCCGCGGCGTCGGTGATCGAGGGCGTGGCTCCAGTGGCGGCGGGCGCAACCGCGTTCCTTTTTCCAGGCCAAGGCTCTCAATGGGAGGGGATGGCCGTCGAGCTGCTCGACACATCGGCGCTCTTCGCCGAGCGTATGCAGGCTTGTGAAGCGGCCCTCGGAGAGTACGTGGAGTGGTCGCTCGAGGACGTGCTCCGGGGCGCGGGAGGGGCGCCGTCACTGGAGCGAGTCGACGTGGTGCAGCCGGCGCTGTTCGCGGTCATGGTTTCGCTGGCCGCCGTGTGGCAAGCGCTCGGCGTACAGCCGGATGTGGTCGTCGGCCACTCTCAGGGCGAGATCGCGGCCGCGCACATCGCGGGAGGGCTGAGCCTCGAGGACGCGGCTTGTGTCGTGGCTCTGCGCGGCCGCATGCTGGGGAGCCTGGTGGGGCAGGGGGGGATGGTGTCGATCGCCTCGACCGGCGCAGAGCTCGAACGACTGCTGGAGCCGTTGGGCGATCGTCTTGCGCTGGCGGCGATCAACGGACCGTCCTCGGCCGTGGTCTCCGGCGATCCCGATGCGCTCGAGGAGCTGCTGAAGAGGTGTGTGGCCGAGGACGTCAGAGCGCGGCGCGTCCCAGTCGACTACGCCGCCCACTCCGCGGGCGTCGAGGCCATCCGCGAGCAACTGCTCGCCGGGTGGGCCTCCATCAGCCCCCGCTCGGGCGAGATTCCCTTCCTCTCGACGGTCACCGGTGAGCTGCTCGACACATCGCGACTCGATGGCGCGTACTGGTATCGCAATCTGCGCGAGAGCGTCCAGTTTGAGCAGGCGACGCGTATGGCGCTCGAGCGGGGGTGCCGCGCGTTCATCGAGCTCAGCCCCCACCCGGTCCTGACGATGGGCGTCCAAGAAACCATCGACCAGACGCTCGGCGCGTCGAGCGCCGCCGTCGTGGTGGGATCGCTCCGTCGCCAACAAGGGGGAGCCGACCGCCTGCTGGCTTCGCTGGCGCAGGCGTGGACGCGCGGTGTCGAAGTGCGTTGGGAGTCGCTCTTCGGAAGCTCGGGTGCTCGAAAAGTAGCGTTGCCCGCCTATCCGTTCCAGCGCCGGCGCTACTGGCTGGAGCCCCCAGTGAAAACCGAGAGCATCGCGGCGGCCGGCCAATCGTCGGTCAAGCATCCACTGCTCGGAGCGATGGTTGAGCTGGCGGATGGAGACAGCGCTGTCTTCACGGCGCGGATCTCGACGGAGGCTCATCCCTGGCTGGGAGACCACGTGGTGGCGGGCACAGTGCTGTTCCCGGGTACGGCCTTGCTCGATCTCGCTCTCGCCGCCGGAGCGCGAATCGGCGCGGGGTGTGTCGCAGAGCTGAGCCTGTTGGCGCCGCTGATCCTCGCCGACGGGGCTGCCGTGCAGCTTCAGCTGATCGTCGCTCAGCCGAGCGAGGACGGATGCCGCGTCTTCAAAATCCACTCACGTGTCGAGGGTGCGGCCGGCCGGGAGGGCGGCTCGGCCGACGCGGAGTGGACGTTGCACGCCACCGGTGCCGTCGCGGAGTCGGCTCCGGCAACCGCCGAGAGCGAGCGTCTCGACGGCACCTGGCCTCCGGCGGGGGCCGAGCAACTCGACACGGATCTCCTCTACGACCGCCTGGCGGTGGCGGGGTATGAATATGGGCCCGCCTTCCAAGGACTGAGAGCGGCTTGGGGCCGGGAGGGAGAGCTTTTTGGGGAGCTCGCGGTGGCGGCGAGCGAGGCATCTGCGCTCCCCGGCTTCGGCGTGCACCCGGCATTGCTCGACGCTGCGCTTCACGCTCTGCTGCCCGCCGCGTTCGAGTCGGATCGGGCCGGGACACTCGTGGTCCCGTTCTGCTTCGCGGGCGTGCGTCTGCACGGAGGCGGCGCGAGCACCCTGCGAGTGCGGCTGCGCATACGCGCCGAGGACGTGAGTCTCACGGCGTTCGACGATGCCGGCGCGGCGATCGTCTCGATCGATTCGCTTGTCATGCGTCGGCTCGACGCCGACGTCCTGAGCGCGTCCGGGGGCACAGCCCGCGACGCGCTCTTCGCGCTGCGCTGGAGCGCGCTTGCCGCGGCCGCCTCATCCGATGGCGTTACGCCGCGCCTCGCCGTGCTGGGCGACGGTCCGAGCCAACTGATCGCGGAGGCGCATGCAAAGAGTTACGCCAGCCTGGCCGCGCTCGTCGAGGCGATCGAGCGCGGGGCGCCGGTCCCCGATGTGGTGCTCGCCGAGCTCGGGAACGAGAACGGCCCCGACGAGCTTGTGGAGGCCGTGCGCGCGGAGGCCGGACGCACCCTCGAGATGCTCCAAGCATGGCTCTCCGAGGGCCGCTTCAGGGACGCGAAGCTGGTGCTCATCACCAATCGTGCCGTGGTGCTCGAGGGGGAGTCGCCCGATCTGGCGGTGGCGGCGCTGTGGGGGCTGATCCGCAGTGCGCAATCCGAGCATCCCGGCCGCTTTGTCCTGATCGATGCCGAGAACTCCGACGACGTCTCTACCCGGCTGCTCACCGAGGCCCTCGCGAGTCGCGAGGCTCAGCTGGCCGTACGCAGAGGATCGCTCCACGCCGCTCGGCTGGTGGGGGCAGGGACGCGACCGCGGCGTGACGCGGCGCTGCTCGGAGCTCGTGGAACGGTGCTCATCACGGGCGGCACAGGAGGTCTCGGCGGTCTCCTGGCACGGCACCTGGTGCAGGCACACGGTGTGCGACACCTGTTGCTCGCAGGCCGGCGCGGGCCCCACGCGGAGGGGGCGCCGCGGCTGCGGGAGGAGCTCGCGGGGCTGGGCGCCCGCGCTGAAATCGAGTCCTGCGACTTCGGCGACCGCGAGCAGGTGCGGGCCCTGCTCGAGTCGATTCCCGCCGAGCGGCCACTCGCTGCCGTGATTCACGCGGCGGGGGTGCTCGACGACGGTGTGATCTCCTCGCTCACAAACGAGCGAATGCGAGCGGTCATGGCGCCAAAGGTGGACGCCGCGATTCACCTGCACGAGCTCACCCGGCACCTGGATCTCGCGGCATTCGTTCTCTTTTCATCCGCGATCGCCACGCTGGGCGGCCCTGGTCAGGGCAACTATGCGGCGGCGAACGCCTTCCTCGATGCGCTGGCGCTGCGCCGGCGGGCGCTGGACCTGCCGGGCGTGTCGATCGCATGGGGGCTGTGGGAGCAGGTGAGCGGGATGACCGGTGGCGTCCGCGAGGCCGATATCTCGCGGATGAGTCGCATGGGCATGGGCAGGCTCACCACCGAGCTCGGGCTCGAGCTCTTCGACAGTGCGCTGAGCGGCGACGAGGCGCACGTGTTGGGCATGCCGTTGGATCTGCCCGCGTTGCGCGCGCGAGCGCGAAGCGGCGTCCTGCCGCCGCTCTTCGCGGAGCTCGTGAGCGTCCGCGGTCGCCGTGGAGGCGACCGGCAGGAGTCCTCGTCGGCGCGCCGCCTGACCTCTGCATCCCCCGCCGAGCAGGAGGGCGCGATCCTGGAGATCGTCAGGGCCCAGGTCGCGGTCGTGCTGGGCCACGACGCCCCCGACGCGGTGAGCACAGGTCAAACGTTCAAGGAGCTTGGGCTGGATTCGCTCGCGGTGCTCGAGCTGCGCAACCGGCTGACCCACGCCACCGGGCTCAGCCTGCCCGCGACGCTTGCCTTCGACTATCCGAGCGCACGCAAGATCACCGACTACCTCCTTTCGCAGCTGCAGCGCTCGACGCCGGTCGATGCCTCTCTCCCCCAACTGCGCGTCGCACCCGGTGCTCGCTTCGATGCATTTGCGGTGAACGACATCCAGCAGGCATACCTGGCCGGCCGCAGCGGTGTCTTCGAGCTCGGTCGTGTCTCGGCGCACCTCTACTGCGAGGCCGAGCTCGCCGGTCTGAACGTCGAGCGTCTCAACGACGCGATCGACCGGCTGATCTCGCGCCACGACATGCTGCGCGCGATCTTTCCCCGAGACGGGGGCCAGCGGGTACTGGCAACGGTCCCGCGGTACGCCGTAAGTGTGGCCGACTTCTCGGGCGCATCCGCGCAGGCGGTGCACGACCACGTGCAGGCCGTCAGAGGGCAGCTCTCGCACGAGGTGCGCCCGGCCGATCGGTGGCCACTGTTCGAGCTCCGCGTCACTGTGCTGCCCAAGGGCGTCGCGCTGTTGCACGTCAGTCTCGACATGCTGGTCATGGATCTCTCCAGTATGGGGCTCCTGGTGGGAGAGCTCAGGCAGCTCTATCGAGAGCCGGATTGCGAGCTGGAGCCGCTGGAGGTGACATTCCGCGACTATCTCCTGGCCGAGCGACAGGTTGAGGGGACCGATCTGTTCGAGCGCTCGAAGAACTACTGGATGGAGCGGCTGCCGAGCTTGCCGGCAGGCCCCGAGCTGCCGTTGGCGCGGCCGCCGGCCACGCTCGATCGCCAGGTCGTCGTGCGGCGCGAGTATCGCCTGGAGGCCACACGCTGGAGCCGGATAAAGGCGCGGGCGGCCGAGGCCGGCGTGACTCCCGCGATCGCGGTGATGAGCGCGTTCGCGCAGGTGCTGGCGTACTGGAGCAAGAGCCGCCGTTTCATCCTCAACGTGACCACCAGCAATCGTCTGCCGCTGCATCCGCGCGTCGACGCGATCGTGGGGGACTTCACGACGCTCGAGCTGCTCGAGGTGGACGCTCGCGGGGCAACGGGTCTGAGCGCGTTCGCAAACGCCTTGCAAGAGCAGCTGTGGCGTGACCTCGAGCACTGCCACTTCAGTGGCATCAGGGTTCTGGGCGAGCTTGCGCGAGCCCGGAACGAAGGGCCCCTGGTGGCGCCGATCGTCTTCACCAGCGGGCTTGGAATCGACGGCGACGTGATGGGAAACGTCACCCATTCGGTGTCGCAGACGCCGCAGGTGCTGCTCGACCATCTCGTCTTTGAAGCGGATGGATCGCTGCTGCTCAGCTGGGACAGCGTCGACGACGTGTTTCCCGCGGGGATGCTGGACGACATGTTTGACGCTTATTGCGCTTACCTGGAGGCCGTCGCGGACCGCGACGAGCTCTGGAGCGGCGCCGCCGAATACGACTGGCTTCCCGCCAAGCAGCGCTCGGCGCGGGAGGAGATCAGGAGGACGAGCACGCTCGTCGAGGACGATGTCAGCGACCACACCCTGTTGCACAGTGGCTTTCTCGCTCAAGCTGACGCGCAGCCTCACCGATCCGCCGTGGTCTGGTCCGGAGGCGAGATGACCTACGGAGACCTTCGGGATCGGGCGGCCGGTCTGGCCGCCAGATTGCAGGCGTGCGGCGTGCGGCCCAACAGCTTGGTGGGAGTCAGTGTGGAGAAGGGCTGGAGGCAGGTCGTCGCGGTGCTCGGCGTCCTGATGGCGGGTGGGGCTTACCTGCCGGTCGATCCGGAGCTGCCCGATCGGCGTCGGCATCAGCTTCTCGAACACGCGGGCGCGAGAGTGGTGGTGACGGGCGAGCGCTCGGGGAGCTACACGGGCGAGGTCCTCCGAGTGGAGGTCGAGGATCGCGATCGGTCCGACCGCGGCGACCGCGTCCCGCCGGTGCAGGCGGCGAGCGACCTTGCCTATGTGATCTACACCTCCGGGTCGACCGGCACCCCAAAGGGGGTGGCGATGACCCACCGCGCCACGTGGAACACGATCCGCGACGTGAACGACCGGTTTGGCGTAGGCGCTGAGGACCGCGTGCTGGCTCTGTCCTCGTTGAGCTTCGACCTGTCGGTCTACGACCTGTTCGGTGTGTTTGCGGCCGGTGGCTGCGTGGTGCTGCCCGACCCCGGTACCACCCGCGAGCCTCGGCACTGGCTGGAGCTGTGCAGGGAGCATGGTGTGACTGTCTGGAACTCGGTTCCGATGCTCATGGAGATGGCGGTGCAGCAGGCAGTGACAGGTCCCGACCTGCCCACCTCACTGCGCCTGGTGCTGCTGAGCGGCGATTGGATTCCGGTCTCGCTGCCCCACCAGATTCGTTCACTGGTTCCCGAGGCGCGCATCGTGAGCCTGGGAGGCGCCACCGAGGCGGCGATCTGGTCGATTTTCCATCTCGTCGACGAGGTGGATCCGACGTGGGACAGCATCCCCTATGGGAAGCCGCTGCACAACCAGTTCTGGGAGGTGCTCAACGATCGCATGCAACCGTGTCCCATGCATGTGCCCGGCGATCTCTACATCGGCGGCGCGGGATTGGCGGAGTGCTATTGGCGGGACACGGAGAAGACCGCCGCGAGCTTCAGCTCGCATCCATGCACCGGCGAGCGCCTGTATAGGACTGGAGATCTGGGTCGCTACCTACCTGACGGGAACATCGAGTTTCTCGGTCGCGAGGACTCTCAGGTCAAGATCGGCGGATATCGCATCGAGCTGGGGGAGATCGAAGCGCACCTCGTTGCCCACGATCGCGTGCAGGCGGCTGCCGTGGTCGACGTGGGAGAGTCGCGCAGCCAGCGACGCCTCCTCGCCTACGTCGTGCGGCAGGACACGCCCGTGGCGTCCGCGACGGGTAACGGTGACGCGCGCACCGAAGCGGCGGTCCCCCTCGGGCTGAGCGAAGTCGACACGGGAGGAGCGATAGTTTCCTCAGACGAGCGGTATGAGTTCAAGCTGCGTCGCCATGGCCTGCGCGCGATATCGCCCGCATTGACGCTGGACCTGCCATCGAGGTCCAGCGTGGGGGAGCGCCACACGGTCTGGGGTGATCGCCGAAGCCATCGCCGCTTTGCGCGTGGGGCCGTGCCGCTTGCCTCGCTCGGGTTGCTGCTGGCGTCGATCGGGTCGGTCGAAGAGGAAGGCCTTCCCAAATATAGGTATGGATCGGCCGGCGGCCTGTACCCCGTGCAGGCGTACCTCGCGGTCAGGAAGGGCAGGGTCGAAGGGCTGCCCGCCGGGACCTACTACTACGACCCACGAGCGCATGTGCTCAACGCGATTACCCCCGAATCCTCGCTGGCGATAGATGCTCACGTCAGCGCGAACGAGCAGATCGTCGCGGGATCCGCGTTTACGATCGTGCTCGTCGCGGAGCTCGCCGCGATCGAGCCTCTGTATGGGCGCTTGGCCGAGCGGTTCTCCGTGATCGAGGCCGGCTTGATGGCGCAGCTTCTGGAGATGGAAGCCGGCAGTTGCGATATCGGTCTGTGCCAGGTTGCGCTTGCCGAGACGGCGGCGATCCGCGAGGCCCTGCGACTGGGGGATAGTCACATGGTAATCCACGGCCTGGTGGGAGCGGTTCGTCAACCGGGCGCCGTCCTGGGCGATCTGCCGGAGACGGGAAGCTCCACGTCTCTGGTGGGCGACCTGCGAGATTGGCTGTCGAGGAGACTGCCCCAATACATGATCCCTGGGCTGATTCACCTCATCCCAGAGTTGCCTCTCACCGCCAACGGCAAGGTTGACAGAAACGCGCTTCGCCGGATGGATCCGCCGTCTGGCGGTGGTGGTAGCGACAAGGGGGAGACGAGCAAGGGCGAGGACATCGCTGAGGAGCCCATGAGCGATGCGTTGAGGAAGAAGCTGGGAGCTCTCTCCAAATCGAGACGTCACGCCGTCGTCTTGGAGATCGTGCAAGCTGCCGTCGCCGACATCCTTGACTATGCGACCGCGCAGGCAATCGAGCCGGATCTCACATTCAACGAACTCGGCTTGAGCTCATTGCAAGCTATCAAGCTGCGCAACCGGCTGGAGCAGGCCGTCGGGCTGTTGCTGCCGGCGACCGTGATATTTGACTACCCGACATCGCGTCGCGTCGCCGAGCACGTTCTGCATGAGCTGTTCGGGCCGGTCGCGTCGGGGACACCAGCTCTTGCGGAGGTGACTCAAACCGATCGGCCGGATATAGCCGGGATGGACAGTGAATTGCTCGAAGCGACGGGCAGCAGTATCTTCGAGCTGATCGACCGAGAGCTCAGTGGATCGTGATGCATTGCGCACGACATGACGCCTGCGGCGCGGGGAAATAAGCATGCAGGCTGACGAGCGCTATCTCGATTATCTAAAGCGCGTCACCGCGGAGCTGCGCAGCGCGCGGCGCAAGCTCCAAGAGCATGAAGAGGAGCTGAAAGAGCCGATCGCGATCGTGGGAATGAGCTGTCGCTATCCAGGTGGCGTGTCCTCGCCGCAGGAGCTGTGGGAGCTCGTAGCTTCAGGTACGGACGCGATCTCCACCTTCCCCATCGATCGGGGCTGGGACCTCGATGCTCTCTATGACCCCGACCCCGAGCACGCCGGAACGAGCTATGCGCGTGAGGGAGGCTTTCTCTACGACGCCGGGCAGTTCGACCCCGACTTTTTTGGGATCAGCCCCCGGGAGGCGGTCGCGATGGATCCTCAGCAGCGTCTGCTGTTGGAGGCATCGTGGGAAGCCTTCGAACACGGGGGGATCGATCCCGTCTCGCTGCGCGGCAGCGACACGGCGATCTTTGCGGGCTTGATGTATCACGATTATGGGCCCAGCGTGAGACAGGCGCCGGAGAGCGTTGCCGGCCACGTGGGCACCGGAGTGTTGGGGAGCGTCTTCTCCGGCCGTGTGGCGTACACATTCGGCTTCGAGGGCCCGGCGGTAACGGTCGATACGGCGTGCTCGTCGTCGTTGGTCGCCGTTCACTTGGCGTGCCAGGCGCTGCGTCTGGGAGAATCCTCGCTGGCGCTCGCCGGTGGCGTGACGGTGATGAGCACGCCCGACGTGTTCGTGAGCTTCAGCCGCCAGCGGGGCCTCGCGGTCGATGGCCGCTGTAAGTCGTTTGCGGCGACGGCAGACGGGGTCGGCTGGTCGGAGGGCGCCGGCGTGCTCGTGCTGGAGCGCCTGTCCGATGCCGAGCGCCATGGTCATCGCGTGCTCGCGGTGTTGCGCGGCAGCGCCATCAACCAGGATGGCGCCTCCAATGGGCTGACGGCTCCCAACGGTCTCGCGCAACGCAAGGTGATTGCCGATGCGCTCGCCAACGCCGGCCTGTCGAGTGGAGACATCGACGCCGTGGAGGCGCACGGCACGGGGACCGCCTTGGGGGACCCGATCGAGGCGCAGGCATTGCTCGCGACCTACGGTCGGGGTTGCCCCGACGGTCGGCCCCTGTGGTTGGGCAGCGTGAAGTCGAACATCGGGCATACCCAGGCCGCGGCGGGTGTCGCCGGGATCATCAAGATGGTCTTGGCGATGCGCCATGGCATCTTGCCAAAGAGCCTGCACATCGACGAGCCCACGCCACACGTCGACTGGTCGGCCGGCGGTGTGTCGCTGTTGCGAGAGGCGGTTCCGTGGATGCCCGATGGCCGTCCACGGCGCGCGGGGATATCGGCGTTTGGGGCGAGTGGCACCAATGCGCACGCGATTCTCGAGGAGGCGCCTCGGGAGGCAGCGGACGTCGCCCCGCAAATGCCGGGGCAGGCGGACGCGGACTCGCGTGCTCGCGCGCTGGCCGCGCCGTCTGAGCAATCTCCGGGTTTTTTGCCGTTTGTGTTGTCGGCGAGGGGTTCTGTGGCGTTGGGTGAGTTGGCTGGGCGTGTTGGTGGGTTTGTGGGGGAGCGTTCGGAGCTTGAGCTTTTGGGTGTGGCGGTGACGTTGGGGTTGGGTCGGGCGCGGTTTGGTGAGCGGGGGGTGGTTGTGGCTGGGGATCGTGGGGGGTTGTTGGGTGGGTTGGGGGTGTTGGCTGGTGGTGGTGTTGGTGGGGGTGTGGTGCGGGGTTGTGTTGGTGGTGGTGGTGGGGTTTGTTTTGTGTTTCCGGGGCAGGGTTCGCAGTGGGTGGGGATGGCTGTTGGGTTGTTGGATTCGTCGTGTGTGTTTCGGGGGTTGTTGGGTGAGTGTGGGGTGGCGTTGGGGGGGTTTGTTGATTGGCGGGTGGAGGATGTGTTGCGGGGTGTGGGTGGTGCTCCGGGGTTGGATCGGGTGGATGTGGTGCAGCCGGTGTTGTGGGCGGTGATGGTTGCGTTGGCGGGGTTGTGGGGGTCTGTTGGGGTGGTGCCTGATGTGGTGGTTGGTCATTCGCAGGGGGAGATTGCGGCGGCGGTTGTGGCGGGTGGGTTGTCGTTGGAGGATGGTGCGCGTGTGGTGGCGTTGCGGAGTCGGGCGTTGGCGCGGCTTGCTGGGGTTGGTGGTGGGATGGTGTCTGTGGGTGTTGGGCGGGGGGAGTTGGTGGGGTTGTTGGAGGCGTTTGAGGCTGGTGGTGGGGTTGAGGCTGGTGGTGGGTTTGAGGGTGTTGGGGGTGGGGTTGGTGGTGGGTTGTCGTTGGCGGCTGTGAATGGGCCGGGGTCGGTGGTGGTGTCTGGTGGTGGGGTGGTGTTGGATGGGTTTGTGGAGTTTTGTGGGGGTGTGGGTGTGCGGGCGCGGCGGGTTGCTGTTGATTATGCGTCGCATTCGGGTGTGGTTGAGGGTGTTCGTGAGGAGTTGTTGGAGGTGTTGGCGTCGGTTGTGCCGGTGGGTGGTGGGGTGCCGTTTTATTCGACGTTGACGGGGGATCGGTTGGATACGGGGGAGCTTGATGGGGGGTATTGGTATCGGAGTTTGCGGGAGGCGGTGTTGTTTGAGGATGCGACGCGGAGTGTGTTGCGTGATGGTGGGGGGGTTTTTGTTGAGGTGAGTCCTCATCCGGTGTTGACGTTCGCGGTGGAGGAGAGTGTGGAGGCGTATGCGCGGGATCCTGGGGGGGTTAGGGTGTTGGGGTCGTTGCGGCGGGGGGAGGGTGATGTTGAGCGGTTTGTGACTTCGATCGCTGAGGCTTGGGTCGGCGGGCTCGATATCGATTTCGGGGCTGTGCTCGGGCACGCGGAGATGGTCGATCTCCCGACCTACCCCTTCCAGCGCGAGCATTACTGGCTGTCGGCGGGTGTTGGGGTGGGGGATGTGGCTGGTGTTGGTCAGGAGCGGGTCGAGCATCCTTTGTTGGGTGCGGTGGTGGAGTTGCCTGATGGTGGGTCGCTCTTCACGGGGCGTCTTTCTTTGGATACTCACCCGTGGCTGGCAGATCACGCGGTGATGGACACCGTGTTGTTCCCCGGCACCGGGTTCGTCGAGTTGGCGCTCGCGGCGGGTTCGCGGATCGGCTGTGAGATTGTGGAGGAGCTGACGTTGCAAGCACCGCTGCTGTTGGGGGAGCGCGCGGCGGTACAGGTCCAGGTGTTGGTCGGCGCCAGCGAGGAGTCCGGGCATCGCGAGATCGCGATCCGCTCCCGCCCCGTCGACACCACCACCACCAGCGCCGGTGCCAGAGCCGGTGCTGCCGCCACCGGTGCTGCCACCGACGCTGATGCCGATGCCGATGCTGGTGTTGAGAGCGAGACTCGCCCGCAATGGACCCAGCACGCGGCTGGTGTGCTGCTCACCCAGAGCGCTCTCACAGCGCTCGTGAGTGAGCCGGCCGGCCAGGTGTGGCCACCGGCAGACGCGACAGCGATCGAGGTCAACGACCTATACGAGCGCCTAAGCGAGGCGGGCTACAACTACGGGCCCGCATTCCAAGGACTCCAGCGAGCATGGCAACGCGACAACGAGCTCTTCGGCGAAATCACACTCGACACAGATCAAACACACCAAGCCGACCGCTACCACACACACCCCGCACTCCTCGACGCCGCGCTGCACATCGGCTTGGCCGTGGACGCGGAGGCTCAGAGCGCACCGCTGGGTCTGCCCTTCAGCTTCTCCGGCGCGCGTGTTCACCGTGAGGGCAGGGCGCTCTGGCGGGTGAGAGCGGTGGTCGATGGCAAGGGGATTTCCCTGGATGCCGTCGACGAGGATGGTGCGCCGGCGTTTGAGCTGCGCTCGCTGCGCACTCGTCCGCTCGATCCGGCAACGCTGTCGAGGCCGGAGCCAGGCCACAATTCCCTGTTTGCGGTCCAGTGGACCGCGGTGGAGGAGCGCGACGAGCGCCACTCCCCGCGACGGCCCGCGCTCGCCGAAATCGACGGCGTCGGGGAGCTGGCGGCGATGGAGTCGGTGCCCGACGTGTTGGTATGCCGCGTCCGCGCCGATCGCTCCGGGCATTCGCCGATCGCTTCAGCGCGCGAGTCGACCGCGCGAGCGCTCTCGTTGACCCAGGCCCTGCTCGCCGATCGGCGTTTTGACGAGACACAATTGGTGCTCATCACCGAGGGTGCGATCGCGGTCGGGTCTGGAGATGACCCGAATCTGGCCTGCGCGCCTCTGTGGGGCCTGCTCAGGAGCGCGCAGGCGGAGCATCCTGAGCGCTTCCGTTTGATCGACACCGACCAGAGCGAGATCCCGGAGGCTCTGTTAGAGCGTGCGCTCGCGAGCCGTGAGCCGCAGCTGGCGATCCGCGAAAAGCGGTTGCTCGCGCCACGTCTCGCGCGCGCGGATTCGAGGATGGATGGAGGCTCCACGGCTGTCCTCGACCCGAGTCGCACGGTCCTGATCACAGGTGGCACGGGCACCCTGGGTGCTCTGCTCGCTCGTCATCTCGTCGAGGCTCACAACGTCAGGCATCTGTTGCTGGTCAGTCGCGGCGGGGCGCAAGCTGACGGCGCCGCCGAGCTCGAGGCGCAGCTCCACGAGCTCGGGGCGAGCGCCCGGATCGTCGCCTGCGACGTATCCGATTACGAGCAGCTGCGAGCCGTGATCGAGGAGATTCCCGAAGATCGCCCTCTGGGTGCGGTCATTCATGCCGCGGGCGTACTCGACGACGGGGTCATTACGTCGCTTACGACGGAGCGGTTGGAGCATGTGTTCGCCCCCAAGCTCGACGCCGCCGTTCACCTGCACGAGCTGACACGAGAGCTCGACCTGCGGGCATTCGTGCTGTTCAGCTCCGCGATCGCCACGCTCGGCAACCTCGGTCAAGGCAGTTACGCGGCCGCCAACGCGTTTCTGGACGCGCTCGCTGCCCACCGGCGTGCGCACGGACTTGCCGCCACCTCGATCGCGTGGGGGCTATGGGAGCAGACCAGCGGGATGACCGGCGATCTCACCGACGCCGAGAAGGCTCGCCTGGGCATCCTGGGGCTCTCCTCGCGGCAGGGTCTTGCGCTCTTCGACGGCGCGCTTGGTATGGACTGCGCATTTGTTCTCGCCATGCGGCTCCAGTTCGCGACCCTGCGGACCCGCGCCAACGCCGGCGTGCTCCCGCCGTTGTTCGGCTCGCTCGTGCGCGGCGTCGCGCGACGCTCCGCCGGCTCGGGTGGATTCGCGAGACGACTTGCGAACCTTCCCGAGGAGGAGCGCGAGGGCTTCGTGCAGGAGCTGGTGCGCGCGCGGGCCGCCGCGGTGCTCCAACACGACTCCACGGCGAGCATTCAGGGCGACCGCGCATTCAAGGAGCTTGGCTTCGACTCGCTGATGGCCGTCGAGTTTCGCAATCGTCTCGCAATCGCCGTGGATCTTCGCCTTCCGGCGACGCTCGTATTCGACTATCCAACCTGCGCCGCGGTGGCCGGCTACGTGCGCGAGCGCGTCGAAGGCAAACGGCGCGGCGGTGCGTTGACGGTCAAAGGCTCGATTCCCGCTGAGGAACCGATCGCGATCGTGGGGATGGGATGTCGCTATCCAGGTGGGGTGTCCTCGCCGGATGAGCTGTGGGAGCTCGTCGCCTCGAGCGTGGACGGAGTCTCCTCCTTCCCAACCGATCGTAGCTGGGATGTGGATTCTCTCCCTGGCTTTGCGCCCGATGGGACGGAGAATGTGGAGCGGACCTACGCGCGCGAAGGCGGGTTCCTGTACGACGCCGGGCATTTCGACGCGGATTTCTTCGAGATCAGCCCGCGGGAGGCGCTGGCGATGGATCCGCAGCAGCGGCTGCTGCTGGAAGTGTCCTGGGAGGCATTCGAGCAGGGGGGGATAGATCCGATTTCCCTACGCGGAAGTCGTACCGCGGTATTCGCGGGACTGATGTATCACGACTATGGCGCTGGGGCGGGACCGCAGTCGGACGGCGTCGCCACTTATCTGGGAACGGGTGTGCTGGGTAGCGTCTTCTCGGGCCGTGTGGCCTACGCCTTTGGCTTCGAGGGCCCGGCTGTGACGGTGGATACGGCGTGCTCGTCCTCGCTCGTCGCGATCCACCTGGCGTCTCAGGCGCTGCGCCTGGGGGAGTGCACGATGGCGCTCGCGGGCGGTGTGACGGTGATGGCCACACCGGACACCTTCGTCGAGTTTCATCGCCAGCGTGGCCTCTCGTCCGACGGTCGTTGCAGATCTTTCGCGGATGCGGCGGATGGCACCGGTTGGGCCGAGGGGGCGGGCCTGTTGTTGTTGGAGCGTCTTTCTGATGCGCGGCGTCTTGGGCATCGGGTGTTGGGGTTGGTGCGTGGGTCGGCGGTGAATCAGGATGGTGCGAGTAATGGTTTGACGGCGCCGAATGGTCCTTCGCAGGAGCGTGTGATTGCGCAGGCGTTGGCTAATGCTCGGCTTTTGCCTGTGGATGTTGATGTGGTTGAGGCGCATGGGACGGGTACGAGGCTTGGTGATCCGATTGAGGCGCAGGCGTTGATTGCGGCGTATGGGCAGGGTCGTTCGGAGGGTCGTCCGTTGTGGTTGGGTTCGGTGAAGTCGAATATTGGTCATACGCAGGCGGCGGCGGGTGTGGCTGGGGTGATCAAGATGGTGCAGGCGATGCGTTTTGGGGTGTTGCCTAAGAGTTTGCATATCGATGAGCCGACGCGGGAGGTGGATTGGTCGGGGGGTGCTGTTTCGTTGTTGCGTGAGTCGGTGCGGTGGGAGGGTGATGGTCGTCCGCGTCGGGCGGGGGTGTCTTCTTTTGGGGTGAGTGGCACTAATGCGCATGTGATTGTTGAGGAGGCGCCGTTATTTGAGGAGGCGCCGTTATCGCTGGAGGGGGGTGTTGAGTCGGGGGTTGAGTCGGGTGTGGGTGTTGAGTCGGGTGTGGGTGTTGAGTCGGGGGTTGCTTTGGGGCCGGGGGTGCTTGTTGGGTCTGCGGTGTTGCCGTTTGTGCTTTCGGCTAAGAGCTTTGCGGCGCTTGGCGAGCAGGCTGGGCGTCTTGGTGCTTTTTTGGGGGAGCGTCCCGGGCTCGAGCTTTCTGGGGTGGCGGTGACGTTGGGGTTGCATCGTGCGCGTTTGCGGGAGCGTGCGGTGGTTGTGGCTGGGGATCGCGAGGAGTTGCTTGCCGGGTTGCAGGCGCTCGCGGATGGTCGCCCGGCCGCCAATGTGGTGCAGGGCACGGCCGCCAAGGCGGGCAAGCTCGCCTTCATGTTCCCCGGGCAAGGCTCCCAATGGGCAGGCATGGCACTCGGATTGCTGGAAGCGTCACCCGTGTTCGCCGCTCGGACCCGCGAGTGCGCCGATGCGCTCGCGCCCTTCCTCGATTGGTCTCTGGAGGATGTGTTGCGGGGCGGCGACGGCGCCCCGGGGCTCGATCGGGTGGATGTGGTGCAGCCGGCGCTGTTCGCTGTGATGGTGAGCCTGGCAGCGCTGTGGAGGTCGGTGGGAGTCGAGCCGGATCTGGTGATCGGCCACTCCCAGGGTGAGATCGCCGCGGCGGTGGTGGCGGGTGCGCTGTCGCTGCAAGACGGCGCTCGTGTCGTGGCTCTGAGGAGCCAGGCGCTGGCCGAGCTCTCAGGCAAGGGCGGGATGGTCTCGGTCTCGCTCGCGCGGGGGGAGGTCGACGAGCTGCTCGCAGAGCTCGATCGCAAGATCTCCGTGGCGGCGGTCAACGGTCCGCGCTCGGTCGTGCTCTCCGGTTCCTCCGGGGATCTCGAGGAGCTCATCGTGCGTTGCCGGGAGCAGGGGGTGGAGGTCAGGAAGATCGCTGTCGACTATGCCTCTCACTCCGAGCATGTCGAGGCGATCGAGGATGAGCTGCTCCAGGCGCTCTCACCGATCGCTCCTCGCGGGGGACACATCCCGTTCTACTCGACCCTGACGGGAGAGCAGATCGACACCGAGCAACTCGGCCCGCGGTATTGGTATCGCAGCCTGCGCGAGACGGTTCTGTTTGAAACAGCGACGCGTGCGGCGATCGTACACGGCGTCACCGCCTTCATCGAGGTCAGTCCTCACCCCGTATTGACGCCCGCGGTGCTGGAGGCGATCGAGGCTCACGCGGAGGACCCCGGCACTGTGGTCGCGCTCGGTTCGCTGCGCCGTCACGAGGGGGGTCCCGAGCGCTTTGTTCGTGCGGTTGGGGAGGCGTTTGTTTGTGGTGTGGGGGTGGGTTTGGGGGGTTTGGTTGGTGGTGGGGTGTCGGTTGATCTTCCGACGTATGCGTTTCAGCGGGAGCGGTTTTGGTTGTCGGGGTCGGTTGGTCGGGGTGATGCGTTGGGTTTGGGGCAGCGGCCGGTTGGTCATCCGTGGTTGGGTGCTGGGTTGGAGTTGGCGGATGGGGGGTGTGTTTTTACGGGGCGTTTGTCGTTGCAGGGGGATGTTTGGTTTGGTGATCATGTGGTGTTGGATGCTGTGCTTTTGCCGGGTACGGGGTTTGTTGAGTTGGCGCTTGCGGCGGGTGCTGAGGTTGGTTTGGGGGTGTTGGAGGAGTTGACGTTGCAGGTGCCGCTTGTTTTGGGTGAGGAGCGGGGTGCTGTGCGGGTGAGGTTGTCTTTGGGTGCTGCGGATGAGCGTGGTGCGCGGGAGTTTGGGATCGATTCGTGTGTGGAGCGGGGGTTGGTGGGGGAGGAGGGGGAGTCTGAGTGGGTGCGTCACGCTGTTGGTGTGCTTGGTGTTGGGTTGGGTGTTGTCGATGCGGCGGTGTCGTTTGGTGGTGTGTGGCCTCCGGTGGGTGCTGAGTCTGTGGGGGTTGAGGGTTTTTATGAGGAGTTGGCTGATTTGGGGCTGGTTTATGGTCCTGTGTTTCAGGGGTTGCAGGCGGTGTGGCGGGGGCGTGATGGGGAGTTCTTTGGTGAGGTTGCGTTGGATGGTGTGCAGGGTGAGCAGGCTGGGCGTTATGGGGTGCATCCGGCGTTGTTTGATGCGGCGCTGCATGTTGGTTTGATTGCTGGTCGCGAGGTGGGGGATGCGTCGTTGGCGTTGCCGTTCAGTTTTTCGGGGGTGCGTGTTCATCGGCGTGGTGCGGCGGTGTGGCGGGTGCGGGTCGTCTTGGAGGGTGGCGCGGTTTCGTTGCGGGCTGTCGATCAGGATGGTGAGCTGGTTGTGGAGCTCGATTCGTTGCGTACGCGGCCGGTTGATGCGTCGTTGTTGGTTGCGCGGCCGGCCGATCGCGATTCGTTGTTCTCTGTTGGCTGGGTTGAGGTCGCTCCGGCGGCTGGTGAGGCTTCTGGTGGCGGGGCGACTGGTGGCGGGGCTTCTGGTGGCGGGGGGTCTGGTGGTGGGGGGCCGGTGGTCGTTGAGGTTGGGGTTGGGGAGGAGTTGGCTGCGCTCGAGGGTGGTGGTGAGGTGTTGCTGTGTCGTGTGGCTTGGGATTTGCCCGAGGCCACGCTCGCGGCGTCCGCGCTGGAGCTGACCACGCGTGTGCTTGCGTTGGTGCAGGCGTTCCTCGCGGATGAGCGGTTTGGCGGGGCGAGATTGGTGTTCGTTACTGAGCGCGCGGTCGCGGTCGAGGCTGGTGAGGATCCCGATCTGCGGCTTGCTCCTGTGTGGGGTTTGCTCAGGAGCGCGCAGTCCGAGCACCCCGAGCGCTTCTGCTTGATCGATCTCGATCGCGGTCAGGACTTCTCCACCGAGCTGTTGGCCGGCGCGCTCGCGACCAACGAGCCCCAACTCGCAATCCGCCACAACCACCTCCACGCCGCACGTGCCCAGCGAATGACGCGGACTGCCGCGCAGCGGTCCCCGCCGCGCTTCGGGGAGGACCGCACCGTGCTCATCACCGGTGGCACCGGCGCGCTGGGCTCGCTGCTCGCCCGACACCTCGTGGAGGCTCACGGCGTCAAGCACCTCGTGCTTGCGAGCCGACGCGCGGAGCAGGCCGAGCAGGCGCCGAGGTTGCGCGCAGAGATCGAGTCGCTGAATGCCGACGTCGCGATCGTCGCATGTGACGTCTCCGATCGCGAGCAGCTGCGGGCGCTGATCGAGCGGATTCCCGACGCCCATCCGCTGGGTGGGGTGATCCACGCCGCGGGGGTTCGCGATGACGGCGTGATCACTTCCCTTGACGCACAGCGCTTGCGGCGCGTGTTCGCCCCCAAGCTCGACGCGGCCGTTCACCTGCACGAGCTGACACGCGAGCTCGACCTGCAGGCGTTCGTGCTGTTCAGCTCCGCGGCGGCGGCGCTCGGCAGCCCGGGTCAGGGTAACTACGCCGCCGCCAACGCGTTCCTCGACGCGCTCGCCGCCAGCCGTCGCGCGCAGGGGCTGGTCGCCAACTCGATCGCATGGGGGCTTTGGGAGCAGGCGAGCGCGATGACCGGGGATCTCACCGAGGGCGAGAAGGCCCGTCTCGGCGTACGTGGACTCTCCTCCGAGAGGGGTCTCGAGCTCTTCGACGGCGCACTCGAGGCAGACGAGGCGCTCATGCTCGCGATGGATCTGGACACCAGGGCGTTGAGAGCGCGAGTCAGGGCCGGCGTCCTGCCGTCGCTGCTCGCCGGCCTTGTGCGCGTGCCCGCGCGCAGGACGGGGAGCCACGGTGGAGCGCTGGCTGGCCGCCTGGCTGGCAGCACGCCTCAGGAGCGTGAGGCGCTCGTACTCGAGCTGGTGGGACTACACGTGGCCGGCGTGCTCGGACACGGCTCGCCCGAGGCGGTCCAGCCCGACCGCACCTTCAAGGAGCTCGGCTTCGATTCGCTCATGGCTATCGAGTTGCGCAACCGGCTCTCGATCGCAACCGGTCTTCGGCTGCCGGCTACGCTTGGATTCGACTACCCGACCTGCACGGCGGTGGCCGGTTATCTGGTGAGGCTGCTTGCGGGCGAACAGGGTGGTGTAGCGGTTGCCGTAAGGGCGCCGATTGCGCGGGAGGAGCCGATTGCGATCGTGGGAATGGGTTGCCGTTACCCGGGTGGGGTGCGATCGCCGGAGGACCTGTGGGAGTTGCTCATCTCGGACACCGACGCGATCTCGGAGTTCCCCGCGGATCGTGGCTGGGATCTGGAGACGCTCTACGATCCCGACCCCGATCATTCCGGCACAAGCTGTGCGCGCGAAGGTGGCTTCATCGACGACGTCACCGAATTCGACTCCGCCTTCTTCTCGATCAGCCCACGCGAGGCGCTGGCGATGGACCCACAGCAGCGCCTGCTGCTGGAAGTCGGCTGGGAGGCGTTGGAGTCGGCGGGCTTGGATCCGCAGAAGCTCGCCGGCAGTCAGACAGGTGTATTCGTGGGGTCGATGGGCGGCGACTACTGGCTGGGGATGGGCTCGATGCGTGAGGAGCTCGAAGGCTATATGGGGGCGGGCGCGTCCGACAGCGTCGCCTCGGGCCGAATGGCTTACACCTTTGGCTTTGAGGGTCCTGCCGTGACGGTCGATACGGCGTGCTCGTCCTCGCTCGTAGCCATCCACCTGGCGTGCCAAGCGCTGCGTCACGGGGAATGCGATCTCGTCCTCGTCGGTGGCGTGACGGTGCTCTCGACTCCCAATCTGTTCATCGATTTCTCTCGCCAGCGCGGCCTGGCTTCCGATGGCCGTTGCAAGCCGTTTGCGGCGCACGCGGATGGGGCGGGATTCTCAGACGGGATCGGTCTGATCGTGGCTGAGCGTCTTTCTGATGCGCGGCGTCTTGGGCATCGGGTGTTGGGGTTGGTGCGTGGGTCGGCGGTGAATCAGGATGGTGCGAGTAATGGTTTGACGGCGCCGAATGGTCCTTCGCAGGAGCGTGTGATTGCGCAGGCGTTGGCTAATGCTCGGCTTTTGCCTGTGGATGTTGATGTGGTTGAGGCGCATGGGACGGGTACGAGGCTTGGTGATCCGATTGAGGCGCAGGCGTTGATTGCGGCGTATGGGCAGGGTCGTTCGGAGGGTCGTCCGTTGTGGTTGGGTTCGGTGAAGTCGAATATTGGTCATACGCAGGCGGCGGCGGGTGTGGCTGGGGTGATCAAGATGGTGCAGGCGATGCGTTTTGGGGTGTTGCCTAAGAGTTTGCATATCGATGAGCCGACGCGGGAGGTGGATTGGTCGGGGGGTGCTGTTTCGTTGTTGCGTGAGTCGGTGCGGTGGGAGGGTGATGGTCGTCCGCGTCGGGCGGGGGTGTCTTCTTTTGGGGTGAGTGGCACTAATGCGCATGTGATTGTTGAGGAGGCGCCGTTATTTGAGGAGGCGCTGTTGTCGCTGGAGGGGGGTGTTGAGTCGGGGGTTGAGTCGGGGGTTGAGTCGGGTGTGGGTGTTGAGTCGGGTGTGGGTGTTGAGTCGGGGGTTGCTTTGGGGCCGGGGGTGCTTGTTGGGTCTGCGGTGTTGCCGTTTGTGCTTTCGGCTAAGAGCTCTGCGGCGCTTGGCGAGCAGGCTGGGCGTCTTGGTGCTTTTTTGAGGGAGCGTCCCGGGCTCGAGCTTTCTGGGGTGGCGGTGACGTTGGGGTTGCATCGTGCGCGTTTGCGGGAGCGTGCGGCGGTTGTGGCTGGGGATCGCCAGGAGTTGCTTGCCGGGTTGCAGGCGCTCGCGGATGGTCGCCCGGCCGCCAATGTGGTGCAGGGCACGGCCGCCAAGGCGGGCAAGCTCGCGTTCATGTTCCCCGGGCAAGGCTCTCAATGGGCAGGCATGGGCCGCGAGCTGTACGGCGCCTTTCCCGTGTTTGCCGGGGCGCTCGACGATGCCTGTGCGGCGCTCGACGATGCCCGTGCGGAGCTCGACAATCATCTGGGCTGCTCGCTGAGAGAGCTGATATTCGCCCCCGAGGACTCACCGGGCGCAGAGCTGCTGAGCCACACGACCCATACTCAGCCTGCTCTCTTCGCGGTCGAGGTGGCTATGCATCGGTTGCTCGAGTCGTGGGGAGTCACACCTGACTATTTGATCGGTCACTCGATCGGCGAGCTGACCGCGGCGCACGTGGCCGGCGCGCTCTCGCTCGGAGATGCCGGCAGGCTCGTCGCGGTGCGTGCCGCGCTGATGGGCGAGCTGCCCGATGGTGGCGCGATGCTCGCCGTCGAGGCGTCTGAGATCGAGGTTGCCCAGTCGCTGCCCCAGGAGGTCTCGATCGCCGCCGTCAACGGCCCAAGATCGGTGGTGCTCTCAGGGCAGGCCGCCGCGATCGAGGAGCTTGCCGAGCTGTGGGGACAGAGAGAAAGAAAAACCAGCAGGCTGCGTGTGAGTCACGCCTTTCACTCCCACCTGATGCAGCCTGTGCTCGCGGGACTTGAACGGGTGGCCGAAGGCTTGTCTTTCGGGGAGTCCGCGATTCCGATCATCTCCAATCTGACCGGTGAGCCGCTGGACACCGCACGTATCGCCTCGCCTGCGTACTGGGCCCGCCATGTCCGCGAAGCGGTGCGCTTTGGCGATGGCGTCGACTGGCTGCGCAAGGCTGGGGTCGATTGCTACCTGGAGGTGGGTCCAGGGGGCGCGCTGTGCTCGATCGCCGGGACGGTCCTTCAAGAGGGGTTGTTGCTGTCCACCATGCATAAAGAGCGCTCTGAGGCGGTCGCGCTCGTTCGTGCGGTTGGGGAGGCGTTTGTTTGTGGTGTGGGGGTGGGTTTGGGGGGTTTGGTTGGTGGTGGGGTGTCGGTTGATCTTCCGACGTATGCGTTTCAGCGGGAGCGGTTTTGGTTGTCGGGGTCGGTTGGTCGGGGTGATGCGTTGGGTTTGGGGCAGCGGCCGGTTGGTCATCCGTGGTTGGGTGCTGGGTTGGAGTTGGCGGATGGGGGGTGTGTTTTTACGGGGCGTTTGTTGTTGCAGGGGGATGTTTGGTTTGGTGATCATGTGGTGTTGGATGCTGTGCTTTTGCCGGGTACGGGGTTTGTTGAGTTGGCGCTTGCGGCGGGTGCTGAGGTTGGTTTGGGGGTGTTGGAGGAGTTGACGTTGCAGGTGCCGCTTGTTTTGGGTGAGGAGCGGGGTGCTGTGCGGGTGAGGTTGTCTTTGGGTGCTGCGGATGAGCGTGGGGCGCGGGAGTTTGGGATCGATTCGTGTGTGGAGCGGGGGTTGGTGGGGGAGGAGGGGGAGTCTGAGTGGGTGCGTCACGCTGTTGGTGTGCTTGGTGTTGGGTTGGGTGTTGTCGATGCGGCGGTGTCGTTTGGTGGTGTGTGGCCTCCGGTGGGTGCTGAGTCTGTGGGGGTTGAGGGTTTTTATGAGGAGTTGGCTGATTTGGGGCTGGTTTATGGTCCTGTGTTTCAGGGGTTGCAGGCGGTGTGGCGGGGGCGTGATGGGGAGTTCTTTGGTGAGGTTGCGTTGGATGGTGTGCAGGGTGAGCAGGCTGGGCGTTATGGGGTGCATCCGGCGTTGTTTGATGCGGCGCTGCATGTTGGTTTGATTGCTGGTCGCGAGGTGGGGGATGCGTCGTTGGCGTTGCCGTTCAGTTTTTCGGGGGTGCGTGTTCATCGGCGTGGTGCGGCGGTGTGGCGGGTGCGGGTCGTCTTGGAGGGTGGCGCGGTTTCGTTGCGGGCTGTCGATCAGGATGGTGAGCTGGTTGTGGAGCTCGATTCGTTGCGTACGCGGCCGGTTGATGCGTCGTTGTTGGTTGCGCGGCCGGCCGATCGCGATTCGTTGTTCTCTGTTGGCTGGGTTGAGGTCGCTCCGGCGGCTGGTGAGGCTTCTGGTGGCGGGGCGACTGGTGGCGGGGCTTCTGGTGGCGGGGGGTCTGGTGGCGGGGCTTCTGGTGGCGGGGGGTCTGGTGGTGGGGGGCCGGTGGTCGTTGAGGTTGGGGTTGGGGAGGAGTTGGCTGCGCTCGAGGGTGGTGGTGAGGTGTTGCTGTGTCGTGTGGCTTGGGATTTGCCCGAGGCCACGCTCGCGGCGTCCGCGCTGGAGCTGACCACGCGTGTGCTTGCGTTGGTGCAGGCGTTCCTCGCGGATGAGCGGTTTGGCGGGGCGAGATTGGTGTTCGTTACTGAGCGCGCGGTCGCGGTCGAGGCTGGTGAGGATCCCGATCTGCGGCTTGCTCCTGTGTGGGGTTTGCTCAGGAGCGCGCAGTCCGAGCACCCCGAGCGCTTCTGCTTGATCGATCTCGATCGCGGTCAGGACTTCTCCACCGAGCTGTTGGCCGGCGCGCTCGCGACCAACGAGCCCCAACTCGCAATCCGCCACAACCACCTCCACGCCGCACGGCTGGAGCGACTGCGAGTGAACGGGAGTCTGCCGGCGCCCGCCGCTGAGGGCGCATGGCGCTTGGAGCTCGCCAAGAAAGGCACCTTCGATGAGATGTCATTGGTGGCCGCCCCCGAGGCCTTGCAGCCGCTCGAGCACGGTCAGGTTCGAGTCGGCGTGCAGGTCGCGGGTATGAATTTCCGCGACGTCCTGATTGCGCTGGATATGTATCCCGGCGTGGCGACGTTTGGTGGCGAGGGCGCGGGGATTGTGCTGGAGGCTGGACCGGGCGTATCTGGGCTGACGGTTGGCGATCGGGTGATGGGGATGATGCCGGGCGCGTTCGGATCGGTGGCGATCGCCGATGAGCGTCTGCTCGCGCATATCCCCGAGCGGTGGTCATTCGAGCAGGCCGCGTCGGTGCCGATCGCGTTTTTGACAGCCCATTACGCGCTGGCCGAGCTGGCTGGGCTCGCTCGCGGTGAGCGGGTGCTGATCCACGCCGGCGCGGGCGGGGTGGGAATGGCGGCAATTCAGATCGCTCGCCACATCGGTGCCGAGGTGTTCGCGACTGCGAGCGCGTCGAAGTGGGAGGCATTGAGGGGATTGGGTCTCGACGATAAGCACATCGCTTCCTCCAGGGATCTCGATTTTGCGGAGAAGTTCCTCGCGCAAACCGGTGGCGAGGGCGTGGACGTCGTGTTGAACTCGCTCACCGGAAAGTTCATCGACGCCTCGCTCGAGTTGCTGGCCGGCGGCGGGCGTTTCATCGAGATGGGCAAGGCCGACGTTCGCGATCCACGCCAGATCGCCGAGGCGCACGACGGCGTGCGCTACTGCGCGTTCGATCTCCAAGAAGCCGGACCGGCGTCGATCTCCGAGATGCTCGCCAAGCTCCTGGGCCTGTTCGAGGTCGGCGCGCTCGAATTGCCGCCCACCACGACCTTCGAGCTTGCCAGGGCGGATGAGGCGCTGCGATACCTGAGCCAAGCGCGGCATACGGGCAAGGTGCTCTTGCGCATGCCGCCCCGCTTCGATCCGGATCGGACCGTGCTGATTACTGGTGGGACCGGAACGCTGGGTGCTCTGCTCGCTCGTCACCTGGTCGAGTCTCATGGCGTGAAGCGCCTGCTGCTGGTGAGCCGCCGCGGGCCGAAGGCCGATGATGCCAAGAAGCTCAAGGCTGAGCTCAAAGAACTTGGTGCGAAGGCCCGGATCGTCGCATGCGACGTCTCGGATTATCGGCAGCTGCGGGCTGTCATCGAGAAGCTCCCCGACGCCCACCCGTTGGGTGCGGTGATCCATGCAGCGGGGGTGCTCGATGACGGAGTGATCACTTCGCTCGACGGCGATCGGATGGAGCGCGTGTTCGCTCCCAAGCTGGATGCCGCGATCCACCTGCACGAGCTGACGAGCGAGCTCGACCTGCAGGCCTTCATCTTGTTCAGCTCCGCGGCGGCTGCGCTCGGTAGCCCCGGTCAAGGGAACTATGCGGCGGCAAACGCGTTCCTCGACGCGCTTGCCGATCACCGGCGCGCGAGGGGGTTGGTTGCTCACTCGATCGCGTGGGGACTGTGGGCGCAGACGAGCGCGATGACCGCCGATCTCAAAGAGCTCGAGAAGTCGCGCTTGGGCGCCATCCCGATCGTCACTGAGAGAGGTCTCGCGCTATTCGACGCCGTGCTCCGTGGTGGCGACGCGCTCACCGTGGCGGCGCCCATCGACATGGCCGTGCTCCGCGCGGGCGGGCGTGCGGGCACGCTCCCAGCACTGCTCAGCTCGTTGGCTGGTGGCTCGGCGCCGCGATCCCATCGCGCGGGCGCATTCACCCAACGTCTGGCCAAAGCCTCCGAGCAGGAGCGCGAGGCGCTCGCGCTCGAGTTGGTGCGCGCGCACGCAGCCGGCGTCCTGGGGCACGCAACTCTGGAGGCGGTGGAGCCCGACCGCGCCTTCAAGGATCTCGGCTTCGATTCGCTTTCAGCCGTCGAGCTTCGCAACCGCCTGGGCCGAGCAACCGGGTTGCGTCTCTCCTCCACTCTCGTGTTCGACTATCCCACCTGTGCGGCGCTCGCGGCCTACTTGTTGAGTGAGGCGCAAGGCGTGCAGAAGCGGGTCGGCGCGCCCTCGGTTGCGCCGACGCTCCACGAAGATCCGATTGCGATCGTGGGGATGAGCTGTCGCCTGCCCGGCGATGTGCGCTCTCCCAACGGGCTGTGGGAGATGCTCCTCGAAGGCGCCGATGGAATCTCCGCCTTTCCGGGTGACCGCGGCTGGGACTTGGAAACCCTGTACGACCCCGATCCCGACCATCCCGGGACGAGCTATGCGCGCGAGGGCGGCTTTCTCTACGACGCGGGAAAGTTCGACGCGGACTTCTTTGAAATAAGTCCACACGAGGCATTGACGATGGACCCACAGCAGCGCCTGCTCCTGGAAGGCGCCTGGGAAGCGATCGAGGAAGCGGGAATAGACGCCTCGACGCTGCGTGGGAGTCAGACCGGCGTGTTCGCTGGAGTGATCGCCTCTGGCTATGGCACGAATCCAGTGGGATCGTATCCCGCGGGCGCCGAGGGCTATCGCGTAACCGGTATGACCAGTAGTGTGGCGTCGGGTCGGGTGGCTTATAGTTTTGGGTTTGAGGGGCCGGCGGTGTCGGTGGATACGGCTTGTTCTTCTTCGCTTGTTGCGATGCATTTGGCGTGTCAGTCGTTGCGGTCGGGTGAGTGTGAGTTGGCGTTGGCGGGTGGTGTGACGGTGTTGCCGTCGCCGGCTGGGTTTGTTGCTTTTTCGCGTCAGCGGGCTTTGGCGGTTGATGGGCGGTGTAGGTCTTTTGCGGAGGGGGCTGGTGGGACTGGGTTTTCGGAGGGTATGGGTTTGTTGTTGTTGGAGCGGTTGTCTGATGCGGTGGGTAATGGTCATCGGGTGTTGGGGTTGGTGCGTGGGTCGGCGGTGAATCAGGATGGTGCGAGTAATGGGTTGACGGCGCCGAATGGTCCTTCGCAGGTGCGGGTGATTGGTCAGGCGTTGGCGAATGCGGGGTTGGTGGGGGCTGATGTCGATGTGGTTGAGGCGCATGGGACGGGGACGGTGTTGGGGGATCCGATTGAGGCGCAGGCTGTGATTGCTGCTTATGGGCAGGGTCGTGTGGAGGGTTGTCCGTTGTGGCTTGGGTCGGTTAAGTCGAATATTGGTCATACGCAGGCGGCGGCTGGTGTGGCTGGGGTGATTAAGATGGTGTTGGCGTTGCGTCATGGTGTGTTGCCGAAGAGTTTGCATATTGATGAGCCGTCGAGGAGTGTGGATTGGTCGGCTGGTGCTGTGTCGTTGTTGACGGAGTGTGTTGCTTGGCCGGCTGGTGGGCGGGTGCGGCGTGCGGGGGTGTCGTCGTTTGGGGTGAGTGGTACGAATGCTCATGTGATTTTGGAGGAGCCGCCTGTGTTGGGGGGTGAGCGTGGTGGTGGTTCGGTGGGGGTGGGGTCTGGGTCTGGGGTGGTTGGTGGGTCTTCGGTGGGGGTGGGGTCTGGGTCTGGGGTGGTTGGTGGGTCTTCGGTGGTTGATGGGTCTGGGGTTGGGTCTGGGTCTGGGGTGGTTGGTGGGTCTGGGGTGGTGGATGGGGAGGGTTCTGTTGTGTTTGCGTCGGGGTCTTTGGCTGGTGGTGGGGGTTCTGGTGTGGTTTTGCCGTTTGTGTTGTCGGCGAGGGGTTCTGTGGCGTTGGGTGAGTTGGCTGGGCGTGTTGGTGGGTTTGTGGGGGGGCGTTCGGAGCTTGAGCTTTTGGGTGTGGCGGTGACGTTGGGGTTGGGTCGGGCGCGGTTTGGTGAGCGGGGGGTGGTTGTGGCTGGGGATCGTGGGGGGTTGTTGGGTGGGTTGGGGGTGTTGGCTGGTGGTGGTGTTGGTGGGGGTGTGGTGCGGGGTTGTGTTGGTGGTGGTGGTGGGGTTTGTTTTGTGTTTCCGGGGCAGGGTTCGCAGTGGGTGGGGATGGCTGTTGGGTTGTTGGATTCGTCGTGTGTGTTTCGGGGGTTGTTGGGTGAGTGTGGGGTGGCGTTGGGGGGGTTTGTTGATTGGCGGGTGGAGGATGTGTTGCGGGGTGTGGGTGGTGCTCCGGGGTTGGATCGGGTGGATGTGGTGCAGCCGGTGTTGTGGGCGGTGATGGTTGCGTTGGCGGGGTTGTGGGGGTCTGTTGGGGTGGTGCCTGATGTGGTTGTTGGTCATTCGCAGGGGGAGATTGCGGCGGCGGTTGTTGCGGGTGGGTTGTCGTTGGAGGATGGTGCGCGGGTGGTGGCGTTGCGTAGTCGGGCGTTGGCGCGGCTCGCTGGGGCTGGGGTTGGTGGTGGTGGGATGGTGTCTGTGGGTGTTGGGCGGGGGGAGTTGGTGGGGTTGTTGGAGGCGTTTGGGGTTGAGGGTGATGGTGGGGGTGGTGGTGGGTTGTCGTTGGCGGCTGTGAATGGGCCGGGGTCGGTGGTGGTGTCTGGTGGTGGGGTGGTGTTGGATGGGTTTGTGGAGTTTTGTGGGGGTGTGGGTGTGCGGGCGCGGCGGATTGCTGTTGATTATGCGTCGCATTCGGGTGTGGTTGAGGGTGTTCGTGAGGAGTTGTTGGAGGTGTTGGCGTCGGTTGTGCCGGTGGGGGGTGGGGTGCCGTTTTATTCGACGTTGACGGGTGATCGGGTGGGTACGGGGGAGCTTGATGGGGGGTATTGGTATCGGAGTTTGCGGGAGGCGGTGTTGTTTGAGGACGCGACGCGGAGTGTGTTGCGTGATGGTGCGGGGTTTTTTGTTGAGGTGAGTCCTCATCCGGTGTTGACGTTCGCGGTGGAGCAGAGTGTGGAGGCGTATGCGCGGGATCCTGGTGGGGTTAGGGTGTTGGGGTCGTTGCGGCGGGGGGAGGGTGATGTTGAGCGGTTCGTGACTTCGATCGCTGAGGCGTTTGTTGGCGGGATCGATATTGATTTCGGGGCTGTGCTCGGGCACGCGGAGATGGTCGATCTACCGACCTACCCGTTCCAGCGCGAGCATTATTGGTTGTCGGCGGGTGTTGGGGTGGGGGATGTGGCTGGTGTTGGTCAGGAGCGGGTCGAGCATCCTTTGTTGGGTGCGGTGGTGGAGTTGCCTGATGGTGGGTCGCTCTTTACGGGGCGTCTTTCTTTGGATACTCACCCGTGGCTGGCAGATCACGCGGTGATGGACACCGTGTTGTTCCCCGGTACCGGGTTCGTCGAGTTGGCGCTCGCGGCGGGTTCGCGGATCGGCTGTGAGATTGTGGAGGAGCTGACGTTGCAAGCGCCGCTGCTGTTGGGGGAGCGGGCCGCGGTACAGGTCCAGGTGTTGGTCGGCGCCGGCGAGGAGTCCGGGCATCGCGAGATCGCGATCCGCTCCCGCCCCGTCCACACCACCACCAGCAGCGGCGCAGGCGCCAGAGCCGGTGCTGCCACCATCGGTGCTGGCACCGGCGCCGATACCGATACCGGCGCTGCCACCGGCGCCGATACCGATGCCGATACCACCACCGGTGCTGGTGTTGAGAGCGAGACTCGCCCGCAATGGACCCAGCACGCGGCTGGCGTGCTACTCAGCGAGAGCGCTCTCACAGCGCCCGTGAGTGAGCCGGCCGGCCAGGCGTGGCCACCGGCAGACGCGACACCGATCGAGGTCAACGACCTATACGAGCGCCTAAGCGAGGCGGGCTACAACTACGGGCCCGCATTCCAAGGACTCCAGCGAGCATGGCAACGCGACAACGAGCTCTTCGGCGAAATCACACTCGACACAGATCAAACACACCAAGCCGACCGCTACCACACACACCCCGCACTCCTCGACGCCGCGTATCACACGGTTCTCCTCGCGATGCTCGCCGACGGTGGCGCCGACCATGTTCAGCTGAGGTTGCCCTTCACTTTCAGCGGGGTGCGTGTCGCGCGAGCGGGCGCCAAGACATTGAGGATGCAAGTGCTGTACACCGAGAAGGGAGCGGGCCGACTGCAGGCGCTCGACGGGGACGGTCGCGCGGCGATCTCGGTCGAGTTCCTTGCAACTCGAGCGCCGGAGCCGGACGTCTTCGAGCGTCCAACGCAGCGGGACGACGGGCTGTTCACGCTGCGCTGGACCGAGTATCCGACAGCGGGTGACGAGCCATCGCTCGGCGCGGTCGTGCTTGGCGCTGCCGACGTTCCCGGCCTCGAGCTCAAGCGCTATTGGAATCTCTCCTCGCTGTCGGAGGAGGTGGGGGATACCCAGCGCATGCCTGATGTGGTCGTGGTGAATTGCGCGGGTGGCCTGGAGGCACAGGGCGAGGGCGATGATCTGCTCGCCGCAACACACGAGGGTCTGTATCAGGCGCTCGAGTTGATCAGGGAGTTCCTCGCCGACGAACGCCTTGCCGAATCCCGGCTTGTGTTCTTGACCGAACGCGCTTTGGCGGTGGACCCGAGTGAGGATACGCAACCATTGCAAGCGCCGCTCGTGGGACTGGTGCGGAGCGCTCTTTCTGAGCACCCACAGCGCTTTGGGATCGTGGACTGCGACGGGACGGAGACTTCCTGGTCGGCCCTGCAGAGCGCGCTTGAGGCCCTCGAGCCACAACTGGCGCTGCGGCAGGGCGCCCTGTTGTGCCCGCAGCTTGCGCCGCTGGGCGGCGAAGCGCCGGGAGCCACTCCGATAATCGATCCCGATACGACGCTGCTGATCACCGGCGGCACCGGCTCGATCGGGGCGCAGATCGCCCGCCATCTGGTGAGTGAGCACGGGGCTCGTCACCTGATCTTGACCAGCCGCAGGGGCCCACAGGCGACGGGAGCCGGCGCGCTCGGCGCCGAGCTCGAGGCACTTGGCTGCGAAGTGCGGATCGCGGCGTGTGACGTCGCGCAGCGAGGAGAGCTCGCGGAGTTGTTGCGGTCGATTCCACCGGAGCATCCTCTGGCAGGCGTGATCCACGCAGCCGGCGTGGCCGACAACAGTCTGGTCGAGACGCTCGATCGAGGGCGGCTCGATCGCGTGCTTGCTCCCAAGCTGGATGGAGCTTTTCATCTGCACGAGCTGACCAAGGAAATGGACCTTTCGCTATTCGTCATGTTCAGCTCCGTCGCCGCCACCTGGGGTGGGCCGGGCCAGGCAAATTACGCGGCGGCGAATGCTTATCTGGACGCGCTTGCCCAGCACCGTCGGGCGGCCGGTCTGGTTGCGCACTCTGTGGCATGGGGTCCGTGGGATCAGGAGACCACGCTGGCGGGCGAGCTCGATGCGGAGGGGATGGCGCGCATCGTCCAACAGATCCGCACTCACATGGCGATGGTCGGTTTCACTCCTCGGCAGGGTCTTGAGCTCTTCGATCGGGCGTGCCGATGCGCTGAGCCGTTCGTGGTTGCGACTCATCTGGATAGGAGCGCGCTGCGCGCCCAGGCAAGGGCGGGCACGTTGCCTGCGTTCATGCGCTCGATGATTTCCGTGCCCGCCCAGCGCGCCAGGGGAGGAGCTTCGCTGGTCGAGCGCATTGGGAGCGCGTCACCCAGAGAGCGTGAGCAGCTCACGCTGGACCTGGTGCGCGCTCAGGTGGCGGGCGTGCTTGGCCATGACACTCCCGAGGCAATTCGCGCCGATCGCGCGTTCAAGGAGCTGGGCTTCGACTCGCTCGCGGCGGTGGAGCTGAGGAACCGTCTCGCTACGGCTACCGGCATGAGGCTCCCGGCGACCCTCGTATTCGACCACCCCAGCTGTGCGGCGGTGGCGGAGTATCTCCTGCGGCGTGTGGAGGGCAGGCAGGAGGGATCCATGGCAGCCGTCGGGAACGTGACCGCGATGAATGAGCCAATCGCGATCGTAGGCATGAGCTGCCGTTACCCCGGCGATGTGCGTTCGCCCAAGGATCTGTGGAACCTGCTTGTCGCCGAGACGGACGCGATCGCTCCGTTTCCGACCGATCGCGGGTGGGATCTCGAGGCGCTCTATGATCCCGACCCCGATCATGTAGGCACCAGCTACACGCGCGCGGGCGGCTTCATCCGCGATGCCACCGAGTTCGATCCGGCTTTCTTTTCGATCAGTCCGCGCGAAGCGGTGGCGATGGATCCACAGCAGCGCCTGCTCCTGGAAGGCGCCTGGGAGGCACTCGAGAGCGCCGGTATAGATCCGACCAAGCTGCGGGGCAGCCGGACCGGTGTATTCGCGGGAGCAATGACCTATGACTATGGCATCGGCACCAGATCAGTGGAGCTCGAGGGCTTCGGCACGGCGAGCTTGGGCGGGGGGGTGATTTCGGGTCGGGTCTCTTACACGTTTGGATTCGAGGGTCCGGCTGTCACCGTGGACACCGCTTGCTCATCTTCGCTGGTGGCGTTGCATCTGGCATGTCAGGCGTTGCGTTCGGGTGAGTGCGAGCTGGCCTTGGCGGGTGGCGTCACATTATTTTCGACCCCGGGTATGTTCCTCTTCTTCTCACGCCAACGTGGCCTGGCGGCCGACGGGCGCTGCAAGTCGTTTGCGGCCGATGCCGACGGTGCCGGCTTCTCCGATGGAATCGGGCTCGTGGTGGTCGAGCGCTTGTCCGACGCCGAACGCAACGGACATCGAGTCCTGGGCCTGGTGCGTGGATCCGCGGTCAATCAAGACGGTGCCAGCAACGGGCTGACGGCGCCGAACGGTCCGTCACAGGAACGCGTGATCGCGCAGGCGCTCGCGAACGCCGGGCTTGCGCCTACGGACGTCGACGCGGTGGAGGCTCATGGCACCGGCACGACGTTGGGCGATCCGATCGAGGCGCAGGCTTTGCTGGCCACGTACGGTCAGGATCGGGAGCGGCCGCTGTGGTTGGGGTCGGTGAAGTCCAATATCGGGCATACCCAGGCTGCGGCGGGCGTTGCGGGCGTCATCAAGGTGATCCAGGCCATGAACAATGACGTACTGCCGAAGAGCCTCCACATCACTGAACCGACTCCGTACGTCGACTGGTCGCAGGGCAATATCTCGCTCTTGACCGAACATCAGCCGTGGCCACGTAACGGCCGCCCACGCAGGGCTGGTATCTCCTCTTTTGGCGCAAGCGGTACCAACTCGCATGTGATCATCGAGGAGGCGCCCCGAGCCCGGGAGGCCGGCGAGGCCGAGCGTTCGGCTGCGACTTTCGCAGGCGCGCTGGCGAAGGTGGTCACCCAGCCGGCAATGCTTCCGTTTGTGGTTTCGGGTAAGAGCGCCAAGGCGTTGGCGGCTCAAGCTGAGCGGCTGGCGTCCTTCGTGCGCGACGGGGAAGTGGAGCTTCTCGATGTTGCCGTGACGCTTGGGCTGCACCGGGCGCACCTCGATGAGCGCGCGGCGGTTGTGGCCGGCGATGTCCAGGAGCTCGTCCAGGGACTCGAGGCGATTGCCGAGGGGAGGCCCGCGACCAATGTCGTGAGCAGCGTGGCGCGCCATGGCAGGGTGGCGTTCATGTTCACCGGCCAGGGGGCTCAGCGGCCCGGTATGGGACACGACCTGTACGGTGCATTTCCCGTATTTGCGGGTGCGCTCGACGACGCCTGTGGCGTATTCGATCCGATCCTGGGATGCGAGCTCAGGGAGCTGATGTTCGACGCCGACGGCCACCGCGGGTCGGCGGAGCGCTTGCATGAGACCACCTACACGCAGCCTGCGTTGTTTGCGCTGGAGGTCGCGCTCTACCGGCTGCTCGAGTCCTGGGGAGTCAAGCCTGACTACCTGATCGGTCATTCCATCGGGGAGCTGGTGGCCGCGCATGTGGCTGGAGTGTTCTCGCTGGAGCAGGCCTGCGAGCTCGTCGCTGCTCGAGCGTCGCTGATGGGAAGCCTGCCGGGCGGCGGCGCGATGCTTGCGGTGCAGGCCACGGAGGGGGAGGTGGTTGGAACGCTGACCGACGAGGTGGCCATCGCGGCGGTGAACGATCCTGAATCGGTGGTGCTTTCGGGGTCGGAGAGCGCGGTCGCGCGACTCGGGGAGTTGTGGGCGGCGCAAGGGCGCAAGACGAGCAGGTTGAAGGTGAGCCATGCTTTCCACTCGCATCTCATGGAGCCGATACTCCGCGGAGCTCGAACGAGTCGCCAGCAGTTTGTCTTTTTCCGAGCCGACGATTCCAATCGTCTCCAATCTCACGGGTGAGCCGCTGAGCGCTCGAGACGCCTGTTCGCCGGCGTACTGGGCGCGCCACGTGCGTGAGACGGTGCGCTTCGGTGGCGGCGTCGCCTTCCTGCGGGATGCCGGTACCAGCTGCTACATCGAGCTCGGTCCGGATGGCGTGTTGTCGACGATGGCAGGCGCCGCGCTCGACGCGGGTGCGCTGTTGACCTGTATGCGCAAGGATCGCGGCGAAGTCTCGGCGCTTGTGCAATGCCTCTCCGAGGCGCATGTCAATGGTGTGAATGTCGATTTCGAGGCGTTGCTGGGACGTAGGCAACCCATCGAACTGCCGGCCTACGCTTTCCAGCGGGAGCGCTATTGGATCTCAGGCTCGGCGGCCCGGGGGGACGCGAGCAGTCTGGGTCAGAGCTCCACCGAGCATCCGCTGTTGAGTGCGAAGGTGGAGCTGCCGGACGGAGGAGAGCTCTTCACGGGACGTCTTTCGCTGGGGGCGCAACCGTGGCTGAAGGATCACGCGGTCATGGGCGCGGTGCTGTTTCCGGGTACGGGCTTCGTCGAGCTGGCGCTGGCCGCCGGCGCACAGGTCGGTTGCGCGGTGCTGAACGAGCTGACGCTGCACACGCCGCTCGTTCTGGGCGAGCAGACCGCGGCGCAGATCCAGCTGTTGGTGGGAACACCGGACGAGGAGGGGCATCGTGAGATCGGCATCCGCTCGCGCCCGGTCGGTCCAATGGCCGCTGAGGAGCTTGAATGGACCCAGCACGCAACGGGTGCGCTGGTCGCGGAGATTGCCGCGCCGGAGACCCGCGAGCTGGTCGACGGGGCATGGCCACCGGCTGACGCAGAGCCCGTCGGGCTCGGGGATCTGTACGAGCGGCTGGCCGACAGCGGCGTGTCGTACGGCCCCGCGTTCCAAGGTGTGCAAGCGGCGTGGCGGCGTGACGGGGAGTTGTGGGGAGAGGTTGCACTGGATGTCGAGCAACAGGCCCAGGCTGGGCAGTACGGCGTACATCCGGCGCTGTTCGACGCCGCCCTGCATCTGGCCATGCTGGCCGGTCGCGACGGGAATGAGGATCGGGAGCTGGAACTGCCTTTCGCCTTCTCGGGTGTGCGCTGTGGACGCGGGGGTAGGGCGAGGTGGCGGGTTCGGGTCGTACACGACGGTGGGGCAGTCGCCCTGGAGGCGTTCGACGATGAAGGGCTACTCGCGTTCGAGCTCGGCTCGCTGCATACCCGTCCGGTCGACATGAGGGCGCTGCAGGCACGGGCGGACGAGCGTGACGCGCTGCTGTGCCTCGACTGGAGCGAGGTTGGATCTTCCGGCGAGCAATCACTGGTGGCCGAGGAGCCGGCCTCTATCGAGGTTGGCGATGCCGAGGCATTGGCTGCCGCTGAGGTCGGGCCCGGCGTGCTGGTGTGCCGCGTTGTCTCGCGACGAGGCAAGGCGCAGGTTGCCGAGTCGCCGCTCGAGCTGAGCGCTCGCGTGCTGGAGCTGATCAAGGCCTTTCTGGCTGACGAGCGTCGTGGGGAGGCAAAACTCGTCTTCATCACCGACAAGGCAATCGCGGTTGAAACCGGTGAGGATCCCGATCTCGTGCAATCCCCCGTGTGGGGGTTGATCAGAAGCGCGCAGTCGGAGCACCCGGACCGATTGTGTGCGATCGACATCGACGGTGGGGACCACGCGATCTCCGAGGCGACGCTGGCAAGCGCGCTCGCGAGTGGCGAGCCTCAACTCGCCATTCGCGGCGGTCGGCTGCTTGCGGCGCGGCTTGGGCGAATGCGCCTGAGCGCCGCCGAGCCCACAGAGGTCAGCCTCGATCCGGATCGCACGGTCGTGATCACTGGTGGCACCGGCACCCTGGGCTCGCTGCTGGCGCGTCACTTCGTCGCGACTCACGGCACCAAGCACATGGTCCTGCTCAGCCGTGGCGGTGCGCAGGGAGATGACGCCGCGCGGCTTCAAGCGGAGCTGGAGGCCCTCGGTGCAAGCGCCCGCATCGTGGCGTGTGATGTGGCCGATCGTGCGCAGTTGCAGAGGGTATTCGAGGAGATCCCCGAGGCGCATCCGCTGGGGACGGTCGTACACGCGGCGGGTGTTCTGGATGACGGGGTGATCATGTCACTCGACGAGCGACGGCTGGAGCGAGTATTTGCTCCCAAGGTCGATGGCGCCGTTCACCTGCACGAGCTCACGCGGAACCTGGAGCTCGACGCTTTTGTCCTGTTCAGCTCCGCCGGTGCGACTCTCGGGGCTCCCGGACAGGGCAACTACGCGGCCGCAAACGCGTTTCTGGATGCGCTCGCGGCGCACCGTCGTGCGCAAGGCCTGCCCGCGCACGCGATCGCGTGGGGGTTGTGGGAGCAGGCGAGTGGGATGACAGGGGATCTCACCGAGACCGAAAGGCGGCGTCTTGGGGCCCTCGGGCTTTCCTCGGAGCAGGCGCTGGGCCTCTTCGATGCCATCCTGGGCACCAGCCAGGTGCTCACCCTCGCATTGCGCCTGGACATGGCGAGGCTGCGGGTGCAAGCCAGGGCCAATCTGCTCCCGTCTCTGTTCGCCGGCCTCATCCCAACGCTCCGTTCGCGCACCCAGCAGCGCGGATCCTTTACACGGCGACTGGCCGGCGCATCCGAGATCGAGCGCCGGCAGGGAGTGCTGGATCTCGTGCGGGAGCAGGTCGCCGTGGTACTCGGCTACTCCTCGCCGCGAGAAGTCGATTCCCAGCGCGCGTTCAAAGACGCGGGCTTCACCTCGCTCAACGCGATCCAGCTGCGCAACTCCCTGGGCCAGATCACTGGCTTGCGCTTGCCTGCGACGCTTACCTTCGACTACCCGGACAGCGAGGCTGTCACAACTTACCTACTTGGTCGACTGGAGGGCGAAACCGACAGAAGGACACCGCTCGAGCGAGACCTCGACCGGCTCGAGCAGGTGCTCAGATCGAGCGCCATCGACACCGATGAGCGACGTCGCATCAACGCACGTTTGCGCGCACTGATGGGAGTCGAAGTCGATGGGCAAGAGGCGAGCGGCGCGAGCATCTCCGCCAGGATCGAGTCTGCGTCGATGGACGACATCTTCGACGTGATCGACGAACAACTGGAAAAACGGTGATCAGGTGAGTACCGGCAAGGAGCTTGAATATCTCAAGCGAGTAACGCTTGAGCTGGCGGACACCCGCGACCAGCTACGCGAGCTCGAGCAGCGCGCAAACGAGCCGATTGCGATCGTGGGGATGAGTTGTCGCTATCCGGGCGGTGTGCTCTCGCCCGAGCAACTGTGGGAGCTAGTGGCCTCCGGCGCAGACGGGATTTCCGGCTTTCCGGAGGATCGTGGCTGGGACCTGGAGCGGCTCTACGATCCCGATCCGAGTCACGCCGGCACGTCCTATGCCCGTGAAGGCGGATTCCTCTATGACGCCGGGGATTTCGATGCGGCGTTCTTCGGCATCAGCCCCCGTGAGGCGCTGGCGATGGATCCCCAGCGACGTCTGCTCCTGGAAGGGGCGTGGGAGGCCTTCGAAGCGGCCGGTATCGACCCGCTGGGGCTGAAGGGGAGCAGGACAGGAGTCTTTGCCGGGGTCATGTATCAGGACTATGGCGCAAATATGACCGCCGTTCCGGTGGAGCTCGAGGGTTACGTCATTCCCGGCGGAGGAAGCCTGGTCTCCGGTCACGTGGCCTACAGCCTGGGCCTGGAGGGCCCCGCGGTCACCGTCGATACAGCCTGCTCGTCATCGCTTGTCGCCATTCACCTCGCTTGTCAGGCATTGCGGTCGGGAGAATGTGAGTTGGCGTTGGCGGGCGGCGTAACGCTGCTCTCCACGCCGGCCATCTTCGTGGGCTTCTCACGGCAACGCGGGCTTGCCCCCGACGGGCGCTGCAAGTCCTTTGGCGCTGGCGCCGACGGTACGGGTTGGTCGGAGGGTCTCGGTCTGTTGGTGCTGGAGCGACTTTCGCAGGCACGTAAGCGCGGTCATCGGGTGCTGGCGCTGGTCCGTGGCAGCGCAGTCAATCAAGACGGTGCCTCCAATGGCTTGACGGCCCCCAATGGGCCGTCTCAGGAACGCGTGATCCACCAAGCGCTGGCGAGCGCCGGTCTGCTTCCGAGCGATGTGGACGTGGTCGAGGGACATGGCACCGGCACCAGCTTGGGCGATCCGATCGAGGCTCAGGCGCTGCTTGCGACGTATGGGCCGAGGCGCACGAACGGCCCGCTGAGGTTGGGCTCGATCAAGTCGAACATAGGCCATACGCAGGCGGCGGCCGGTGTGGCGGGTGTGATCAAGATGGTCCAGGCGATGCGCCACGAGCTGTTGCCGAAGACGCTCTATGCGGAGGAGCCCTCGCGGCATGTGGATTGGTCGTCCGACGCGGTCAAGCTGCTCACCGAGCCTGAGCCATGGCCCGCTGGAGAACGCGTGCGCCGGGCCGGGATCTCGTCCTTCGGGGTATCTGGCACCAACGCGCACGTGATCGTCGAGCAGCCACCGGATATCGAGGGCGCGCCGGCCGTCGATCGAGCGCCGACGCACCGACCGACGTACCTCCCATTTCTGCTTTCAGCCGCGAACGCGGATGCGCTCGCAGCGCAGGCCGCACGACTTGACTCGCGCCTCGCCGAGAGCCCCGAGCTCGAGCCGTACGACGTGGCCGCGACGCTGGCGCTCAAGCGCGCGCGACTTCGGTATCGCGCCGTCGCCATCGCGAAAGGGCGCGAAGACCTGTCGAGCCTGCTCCTGTCTTGCCAGCGCGGGGAAGGAGCGAATGGGCTGGTTCAAGGGGTCGCGAGGGGAGGAGACAAGGTAGCGTTCATGTTTCCGGGCCAGGGCTCACAGTGGGAGGGAATGGCACTCGAGCTGTGGGAGTCCTCGCCTCCCTTCGCGGAAGAGATGCACTCCTGCTTGGAGGCGCTGAGCGCACACCTTGGATACTCCCTCGAGCAGGCGCTGCGTGGTCAAGCAGGCGCACATCGGTTCGAGCGCGTGGATGTGGTGCAGCCGGCGCTTTTTGCCGTGATGGTTTCACTCACGCGGCTGTGGCGCTTCTTCGGAGTGGAGCCCTCGTGTGTCATAGGGCATTCGCAGGGTGAGATCGCGGCCGCCTATGTGGCTGGCGCTCTCTCCCTGGAGGACGCGGCAAAGATCGTGGCGCTGCGCAGCAGGGCGATCGCCGAGGAGCTCTGCGGACATGGCGGCATGGTCTCTGTCCATCTGCCTCAGCGAGAGGCGCTGAGGTGTTTGGAGTCGTTTGCGGGCCGGATTTCGCTCGCGGCGGTCAACGGCCCCGGCGCGGTGGTGGTGTCCGGTGACGATGGCGCGCTTGACGAGCTGCTTGTGCATTGCGGTGCGCAAGACATCGAGGCAAAGCGGATCGCCGTGGACTATCCCTCGCACTCGCCTCGAATCGAGCTGATCCGGGAGCGGATGCTGGACGAGTTGGCATCCGTCCGACCTCGTTCCTCGCAGATCCCGTTTTACTCGACCACCAGTGGCGGTCCGATTGATACAGAGCAGCTCGATGCCGAGTATTGGTACGCCAACCTGCGAGAAACGGTTCAGTTCGAGCAGGGCATCCGCGGGCTCTTGCGCGACTCCGTCGACACGTTCATCGAGGTGAGTCCTCACCCGGTGCTGACGATGGCCGTCGAAGAAGCGATCGATGCTTACGCCACCGATCGCATCGCGCCTACCGTCATCGGCTCGATGCGGCGCGGAGCAGGAGATCTCGAGTGCTTCCTTGGTTTTTTGGCGGGGGCGTTTGTGGGTGGTGTGGGTGTTGATTGGGGTGGGTTGTTTGGTGGTGGTGGTGGGGTGGGTTGTGTGGGGTTGCCTACGTATGCTTTTCAGCGTCGGCGTTTTTGGCTTGCGGGGAGGGCTGGGGTGGGTGATCTTGTGTCTGTGGGTCAGGGGTCTGCTGGGCATCCGTTGTTGGGTGCTGAGTTGCGTTTGGCGTCTGGGGATGAGGGGTGGTTGTTTACGGGGAGTCTTTCGTTGGGGAGTCATCCGTGGTTGGCTGATCATGCGGTGATGGGTTCGGTGTTGTTGGCGGGGACGGGGTTTGTTGAGTTGGCGTTGGTTGTGGGGCAGAGGGTTGGTGCGGGGGTGCTTGAGGAGTTGACGTTGCAGGCGCCGTTGTTGTTTGGTGAGGGTCAGGTTGTGCAGTTGCAGTTGTCGGTTTCTGATGTTGATGCTGAGGGTCGCTGCCAGCTGGGTATTTATTCGCGGGTGTCGGGGGAGGATGGGGATGTTGGGGGGTGGAGTTCTCACGCGACTGGTGTGCTTGTGGGTGATGATGGGGTGGTGGGGGAGGAGTTGCGTCGGTTTGGTGAGGGGTCGTGGCCGCCGGTGGGTGCGCAGGAGCTCGATGCTGCGTTCTTTTATGATCGGCTAGCGGAGGTTGGCTACCAGTATGGCCCGGTGTTTCAGGGGTTGCGGCGTGCGTTTAGGGCTGGTGATGATTTGTTCGGGGAGATCGTTTTGGAGGAGGAGCAGGCTTCGCGTGCGTCGGAGTTTTGTGTGCATCCGGCGTTGTCTGATGCTGCGTTGCATACGTTGGCGTTCGGGATGTTCGGCGCGGAGGGTGACGCGGTCGTGCGGGTGCCGTTCTCGTTTGGTGGTGTGCGGCTTTACGCGCGGGGTGCTTCGGTGTTGCGGGTGCGTTTGCGTCAGGGTCCTGAGAGCGCGAGTTTGCTAGCGCTCGATGAGCAGGGCGCCGCGGTGTTGAGCATCGATTCGTTGTTGCTGCGCGAGGTCGAGCAGAGCGCGCTGCAAGCCCACACGCGTGCGGGCAGCGACGCGCTATTCGAGCTGCAATGGCCGCCGCTGGCGCTCTCCCCAGCGGACGGGTCGCTGCTACGGGTAGCGCTACTAGACGCGGAGCCCAGCGAAATCGAAGAGCTACCCGGCCTGCAGGTAGAGCGCTACACCAACCTGGCAGAGCTCCTGCACGCAATCCAGAACGGTGCGCCCCCGCCCCCACTCGTCCTCACAAGACCCCCAACCCACGACCCCAACGACACCACCAACACCCCACACACCGGGGACACCAGCGCCCCAGCCACCGACACCCAACACCCAGCGGATACCGGCGCCCTAGCCACCGACCCACAACACTCGGGCGGGGGCACTGGTGCTCCAGCCACCCAGGCGCAACACACCGGGGACGCTGGCGCCCTAGCCACCGACGCGCACATGCTCGCGCGGGGCACGCTGGAGCTGTTGCAGCAGTGGCTCTCCGCGGAGGCGCTGCTCGAGTGCAAGCTCGTGCTGCTGACCGATAACGCGCTCAGCGTCCACGAGCACGAGACCCCGAACCTCTCCCAGGCCGCGCTCGTGGGCATGATGCGCTCAGCGCACTCCGAGCACCCCGGCCGCTTCGCGCTGATCGACCTCGACCGCACCACAGCCTCCCAAACCGCGCTCCCCAACACACTCACAAGCGACGAACCCGAGCTCGCACTCCGCAACGGCACACCACACACACCCAGACTCACCCGCCTTGAGCCAGGTAAGTCGCTGATCCCACCCGAGGGCGAGCGGGCATGGCGTCTCGCGGCACATGCTCGAGGAACGTTGGAGGGTCTCACGCTCAGTCCCGGCGCAGGCAGATCGACGCCGCTCGGGCCCGGCCAGGTGCGCATCGCGATGCATGCCGCCGGATTGAACTTCCGGGATGTGCTGATTGCGCTGGGGGTGTATCCCGGTGAGGCCAGCATCGGCGGGGAGGGCGCCGGAATCGTCACGGAGGTCGCACCTGACGTCAGTGGCTTCGCCGTCGGAGACCTGGTTATGGGCATCATCCCCGACGCGTTTGGGCCGGTCGCGATCAGCGACTGGCGGTTTCTCGTCAAAGTACCCGCGGACTGGTCGTTCGTGGAGGCGGCGTCGGTGCCGATCGTGTTTCTGACGGCCTACTTTGCGCTGCAGGACTTGGCCGAGGTCAAGGAGGGCGATGCGTTGCTGTTGCACAGCGCCGCGGGCGGTGTCGGCATGGCGGCTCTACAACTGGCGAGGCACTTCGGCGCAGAGGTTTTCGTCACGGCCCATCCCGACAAGTGGATGGTGCTGCGAGAGCTCGGCGTGGATCAGGCGCGCATCGCCTCCTCACGGAGCCTGAAGTTCAAGGAGACGTTTCTCGCGATGACCGACGGTCGGGGGGTGGATGTCGTCTTGAACTCCCTGGCGGGCGAGTTTGTCGATGCGTCGCTCGAGCTGATGCCGCGTGGAGGTCGCTTCATCGAGATGGGTAAGACGGACATCCGCGACGCCGATGAGGTGGCAGCGCGACAGGCGGGCGTAAGCTACCGAGCGTTCGACTTGATCGAGGCCGGACCGGAGCGCATTCAGGAGATGCTCCGTGATTTGGTGTCTCTCTTCGAGCGTGGTGTGCTCCGCCACCTTCCGATTTCGACATGGGATGTGCGACGTGGCGTCGAAGCCTTCCGCTTCCTGAGGGAGTCTCAACACATCGGCAAGATCGTCTTGACGATCCCGCAGTCGCCCGATCCTGCTGGAACCGTGCTCATCACGGGCGGAACCGGCGGGCTCGGGGCGCTCGTGGCGCGTCATCTCGCGAGTGAGCACGAGGCGCGTCATCTCCTGCTCCTCAGCCGGCGCGGCGAGGACGCCGCGGGCGCCGTGGAGCTGAAGGCCTCCCTGCAGGAGCTTGGCTGCGAAGCGCGGATCGTCGCGTGCGACGTCGCTCGGCGAGAGCAGCTGGAACGGGCGATCGCATCGATACCCCCAGAGCATCCCCTCACCGCGGTCATCCACGCCGCCGGTGTGCTTGACGACGGCGTGATCGAATCGCTCGACGCCCAACGCCTCGCCAACGTCATGACGCCGAAGGTCGACGCCGCGATCCACCTGCACGAGCTCACCAAAAACCTCAAACTCACACAATTCATCCTCTTCTCCTCCGCCGTCGGCACTTTGGGCGGACCGGGACAGGCCAACTACGCCGCTGCCAACGTCTTCCTCGACGCACTGGCCCAATATCGACACACCATGGGCTTGCCGGCCGCGTCGCTTGCGTTGGGCGCGTGGGCCGCGACGACCGGCATGACCGCCGAGCTCGACCGGTCCGAGCGCGAGCGATTCAGTCGTGCCGGCATAGGTCTGCTTTCAGATAAGCAAGGTCTACAGCTGGTGGATCTGGCGGGCAGCACCGATTACGCTCTGCTGCTCGCCGCTCGCCTCGATAGGGCCGTGCTTCGCTCGCAGGCCAGTACGGGGGCGCTCCCGCCAATTCTGCGCGGGCTCCTTCACATGCCGGCTCGCAGAGCCTCAGACGTCCAGGGCTCGCTGGCAAAAAGGCTGGCCGGCGCGCCAGCCGTCGAGCACGACGCGATCGTGCTGGAGTGCGTGCTCAACCATACGGCGGCCGTGCTCGGACACGCCTCACTCGGGGAGGTCGAGCACGATCGCGCCTTCAAAGAGCTCGGCTTCGACTCTCTCGGGGCGGTGGAGCTGCGCAACCGTCTCAGCCAGGCCATCGGGCTGCGCCTTCCCGCTACGCTCATCTTCGACTATCCAAGTCCCACGGCCGTAGCCACCTACGTGCTATCGCGGATCGCTCCGGAGGGCTCCGCTGAACCAGCTGTTGCCGAGCAGATCGGCAAGCTCGAGGAGGCGCTTGGGTCGGTTGCCCCAGGCAGCGAGGAGCGAACGCGAGTCCAGCCACAGATACACGCCTTGATACGACGTCTGCAGACGTTCCTGGAGGACGATGTGTACCCGGCGGCGGCGGACGATGCCGGCACGGCGGAGGCATTCGATTCAGCTACTGAGGCCGAGGTCTTTGCATTCCTCGACAAGCGGAGAGCGGGTCTCGACCAGCTCGTGACAGAGCGGGAGTCCCAATGACAGAGCGCGTCGTTGACCAGCAGACACTTGGCGAGTATCTCCGGCGCGCCGCCGCTGATCTCAGCCGGGCAGACCGACGCATCCGAGAGCTCGAAGCGCGCGAGCGCGAGCCGATTGCGATCGTTGCCATGAGCTGTCGGTACCCCGGCGGCGTTTGTTCGCCGGAGGGCCTCTGGAGACTGGTCGTCTCTGAGGCCGATGCGATTGGCGAGTTTCCCACCGATCGCGGTTGGGAGTTGGAGCGGCTGTACAGCCCCGATCCCTCTGACGCCGGCACGAGTTACGCTCGCCACGGCGGCTTCATCGACGATGTGGCCGAGTTCGATGCCGACTTCTTCGGAATCAGTCCGCGCGAGGCATTGGCGATGGATCCACAGCAACGTCTGCTGTTGGAAGGCACGTGGGAGCTCTTCGAGGAAGCCGGCCTCGATCCCGACGCGTTGCGAGGGAGCCAAACCGGGATATTCGCGGGCGTAAGCTTCTCGAATTACAGCCAGGGCTGCGACCCGCAGCCCAAGCTCGAGGGTCTGCGCCTGACCGGCAGTACGACAAGCGTCGCAGCGGGGCGGATAGCTTACAACTTCGGGTTGGAGGGACCCGCGGTTGCGGTGGACACGGCCTGTTCCTCGTCGCTCGTCGCCGTTCATCTTGCCTGCCAGGCGCTACGCTCGAGGGAGTGTGGGTTGGCGCTGGCAGGCGGCGTCACCGTCATCGCCACGCCGGGCGTCTTCGTCGAGTTCGCCCGCCAGCGCGGGCTCGCCGCAGACGGCCGCTGTAAGTCGTTCGGAGCGGACGCGGACGGAGCGAGCTTCTCCGAGGGGTTTGGCTTGTTGCTGCTCGAGCGATTGTCGGATGCAAATCGCAACGGCCACCCGGTGCTGGCGATCCTGCGTGGATCGGCGGTCAACCAGGATGGTGCGAGCAACGGGATGACGGCCCCAAACGGGCCCTCTCAAGAACGGGTGATTCGTCAGGCGCTTGCCAACGCGGGGCTCTCGCCGGGCGATGTAGACGTCGTCGAGGGTCATGGGACAGGCACTGTGCTGGGAGACCCGATCGAGGTGCAGGCGCTCCTATCGACCTACGGCAGGGATCGAGCGCACCCGCTGTGGCTGGGCTCGATCAAGTCCAACTTCGGTCACACACAGGCGGCAGCGGGTGTGGCTGGGATCATCAAGATGGTGCAGGCCATGCGTCATGGCAAGCTCCCCAAGACGCTGCACGCGGCGGAGCCCTCGCCTCAAGTGGACTGGTCTGAAGGCGCGGTGTCGATCTTGACAGACACCATCGCATGGGAGAGCAAGGGTGGGCCGCGCAGGGCGGGAGTCTCATCGTTTGGCGTGAGCGGCACCAATGCGCACGTCATCCTGGAGCAGGCTTCCGACTCGCAAGGACAAGCAAGTAGCTCGCGGGCGCCAGATCGCGACGCTGCGCCGAGCCCCGAAGTGCTTCCGTTTCTGGTCTCGGCCGCCAGTGAGGGTGCTCTCAGGGCTCAGGCCGCGCGGCTCCACTCATATCTTCAAGGCGATCCCAAGGAGGATCAGCATGAGCTGGCTGCCGCCCTGGCGCTTGGCCGCGGGAAGCTGAGGCATCGTGCGGTGGTTTTGGCTGGTGGGCGTGGTGATCTTTTGGGTTTGTTGTTGGGGTTGTCGCGTGGTGAGGTGGTTGATGGGTTGGTTGAGGGTGTGGTGCGGGGTGGGAGGGTGGCGTTTTTGTTTTCGGGTCAGGGGTCTCAGTGGGTGGGGATGGGGGCTGGGTTGTATCGGGTGTTTCCGGTGTTTGCTGGGGCTTTGGATGGTGTGTGTGCTGAGTTGGATGGTTATTTGGGGTGTTCTTTGCGGGGGGTTTTGTTTGGGGGGGAGGGTGTGGCTGGGGGTGTGTTGGATCGGACTCAGTTTACTCAGGCTGGGTTGTTTGCTTTGGAGGTGGCGCTTTATCGGTTGGTGGAGTCGTTTGGTGTGCGGCCTGATTTTTTGATTGGTCATTCGATTGGTGAGCTTGTGGCGGCTCATGTTGCTGGGGTGCTTTCGCTTGGGGATGCGTGTAGGCTGGTTGCTGTGCGGGGGAGGTTGATGGGTGCTTTGCCTGGGGGTGGGGGGATGGTCGCGGTTGAGGCGTCGGAGGGTGAGGTTGTGGAGGTTTTGGGGGGGTTTGAGGGTCGTCTTTGGTTGGCGGGTGTGAATGGGCCGTTGTCGGTGACTGTTTCGGGTGATGGTGAGGCGGTTGATGAGTTTGCTGAGTTGTGGCGGGGGCGGGGGCGGAAGGCTACGCGTTTGCGGGTTAGTCATGCGTTTCATTCGGGGTTGATGGAGCCTGTGTTGGAGGAGTTGGGGCGTGTTGCTGGGGAGCTTTCTTTTAGTGAGCCGCGGATTCCGATCGTGTCGAATGTGAGTGGGTTGCAGCTTTCCGCGGAGCGGGCTTGTGATGTTGATTATTGGGTTAGTCATGTGCGGGAGCCGGTGCGGTTTGGGGATGGGGTGCGTTTCTTGGAGGGTGCTGGTGTGACGCGCTTCTTGGAGTTGGGTCCGGATGGGGTGTTGGGCGGGATGGCAGCGGGTTGTTTGAGTGAGGAGTTGGGGGAGGGTGCGTTGATCGCTGCGGGTCTTCGTGCGCGGAGGCCGGAGGTGAGGACGTTCCTTGGGTTTTTGGCGGGGGCGTTTGTGGGTGGTGTGGGTGTTGATTGGGGTGGGTTGTTTGGTGGTGGTGGTGGGGTGGGTTGTGTGGGGTTGCCTACGTATGCTTTTCAGCGTCGGCGTTTTTGGCTTGCGGGGAGGGCTGGGGTGGGTGATCTTGTGTCTGTGGGTCAGGGGTCTGCTGGGCATCCGTTGTTGGGTGCTGAGTTGCGTTTGGCGTCTGGGGATGAGGGGTGGTTGTTTACGGGGAGTCTTTCGTTGGGGAGTCATCCGTGGTTGGCTGATCATGCGGTGATGGGTTCGGTGTTGTTGGCGGGGACGGGGTTTGTTGAGTTGGCGTTGGTTGTGGGGCAGAGGGTTGGTGCGGGGGTGCTTGAGGAGTTGACGTTGCAGGCGCCGTTGTTGTTTGGTGAGGGTCAGGTTGTGCAGTTGCAGTTGTCGGTTTCTGATGTTGATGCTGAGGGTCGCTGCCAGCTGGGTATTTATTCGCGGGTGTCGGGGGAGGATGGGGATGTTGGGGGGTGGAGTTCTCACGCGACTGGTGTGCTTGTGGGTGATGATGGGGTGGTGGGGGAGGAGTTGCGTCGGTTTGGTGAGGGGTCGTGGCCGCCGGTGGGTGCGCAGGAGCTCGATGCTGCGTTCTTTTATGATCGGCTAGCGGAGGTTGGCTACCAGTATGGCCCGGTGTTTCAGGGGTTGCGGCGTGCGTTTAGGGCTGGTGATGATTTGTTCGGGGAGATCGTTTTGGAGGAGGAGCAGGCTTCGCGTGCGTCGGAGTTTTGTGTGCATCCGGCGTTGTCTGATGCTGCGTTGCATACGTTGGCGTTCGGGATGTTCGGCGCGGAGGGTGACGCGGTCGTGCGGGTGCCGTTCTCGTTTGGTGGTGTGCGGCTTTACGCGCGGGGTGCTTCGGTGTTGCGGGTGCGTTTGCGTCAGGGTCCTGAGAGCGCGAGTTTGCTAGCGCTCGATGAGCAGGGCGCCGCGGTGTTGAGCATCGATTCGTTGTTGCTGCGCGAGGTCGAGCAGAGCGCGCTGCAAGCCCACACGCGTGCGGGCAGCGACGCGCTATTCGAGCTGCAATGGCCGCCGCTGGCGCTCTCCCCAGCGGACGGGTCGCTGCTACGGGTAGCGCTACTAGACGCGGAGCCCAGCGAAATCGAAGAGCTACCCGGCCTGCAGGTAGAGCGCTACACCAACCTGGCAGAGCTCCTGCACGCAATCCAGAACGGTGCGCCCCCGCCCCCACTCGTCCTCACAAGACCCCCAACCCACGACCCCAACGACACCACCAACACCCCACACACCGGGGACACCAGCGCCCCAGCCACCGACACCCAACACCCAGCGGATACCGGCGCCCTAGCCACCGACCCACAACACTCGGGCGGGGGCACTGGTGCTCCAGCCACCCAGGCGCAACACACCGGGGACGCTGGCGCCCTAGCCACCGACGCGCACATGCTCGCGCGGGGCACGCTGGAGCTGTTGCAGCAGTGGCTCTCCGCGGAGGCGCTGCTCGAGTGCAAGCTCGTGCTGCTGACCGATAACGCGCTCAGCGTCCACGAGCACGAGACCCCGAACCTCTCCCAGGCCGCGCTCGTGGGCATGATGCGCTCAGCGCACTCCGAGCACCCCGGCCGCTTCGCGCTGATCGACCTCGACCGCACCACAGCCTCCCAAACCGCGCTCCCCAACACACTCACAAGCGACGAACCCGAGCTCGCACTCCGCAACGGCACACCACACACACCCAGACTCACCCGCCACAAACCAAACCACACCAACGACCACACCACCAACGACCACCATACCGAGGCCCACAACCCCAACGACCACACCACCGACCACAGCCCCGAAGACCACACCAACGGCCACAGCCCCGAAGACGACAGCCCCGGATGGCGACTACACCCAGACGGCACAGTCCTCATCACGGGCGGCACCGGCGGGCTCGGAGCACTCATCGCGCATCATCTCGCCAGTGAGCACGACGCGCGTCACCTACTGCTCCTCAGCCGCCGCGGCGAACACGCCGAAGGCGCCAAAGAGCTGAAAACCTCCCTGCAAGAACTCGGCTGCGAAACACAAATCCTCGCGTGCGACGCCGCTCAACGAGAACAACTCGAACAAGCAATCGCGACCATACCCCCCGAGCACCCCCTCACCGCGGTCATCCACGCCGCTGGCGTACTCGACGACGGCGTAATCGAATCACTCGACACCCAGCGCCTAGCCAACGTCATGACACCAAAGATCGACGCCGCGATCAACCTCCACGAGCTCACCAAAAACCTCCAACTCACACAATTCATCCTCTTCTCCTCGATTGCCGGCACGCTCGGAAGCCCAAGGTTGAGCGGCTACGCGGCGGCGAACGTCTTCCTCGACGCGCTCGCCCACCACCGCCACAGCGAAAACCTACCCGCCACATCGCTCGCATGGGGACTATGGGGCAAGGCCACAGGTATGACGGGAGCGTTGGACGAGGCCAGCCAAGAGCGACACATCGCGCGTATCAGGCAATCCGAAGGCATCGTGCCGCTCCCGGAGGCACAGGGTCTGGAGCTGATCGACATGACGTGCGGCTGCGATCACGCGCTGCTGCTGCCTGTGCGCCTGGACGCGGCGGTGCTGCGTGCCCAGGCGAGGGCCGGGACGCTGCCGGCGATCCTGCGTGGCTTGGTTCGGACACCGACTCGCTCCGTCGCCGACGCACGGGGCTCGTTGGCGAGGAGACTCGCCGAAGAGCCGGAGTCAGAGTGGGATCGCATCGTGCTCGAACTGGTGAGAGGCCACGTGGCCGCCGTGTTGGGGCAGGCCTCTGCGGACGCGGTCGAGGAGGAGCGCGCCTTCAAGGAGCTTGGCTTCGACTCCCTCGCCGCGGTCGAGCTGCGCAACCGCCTCAGCCAGGCATCCGGACTGCGTATTCCCGCGACCCTCGTCTTCGATCATCCCACCACCCTCGCGGTGGCGAGATATCTGCGGGAGCGTGTGCGGGGCACCGAGCGGAGCTCGCCGGTCAACAGACGTTCCGCCGTGGGCAGCGAGGAGCCGATCGCCATAGTCGGGATGAGCTGCCGCTATCCCGGTGGGGTTTTCTCGCCAGAGGAGCTGTGGGGGCTGGTCGCCTCCGGAACCGACGCAATCAGCGAGTTCCCCGACGATCGTGGCTGGGAGCTGCAACGGCTGTACGACCCCGACCCCGAAAGGCAAGGCACGAGTTACACACGGTATGGAGGATTTGTCCAGGACGTCGCCGGCTTCGACGCTGCCTTCTTTGGCATCAGCCCGCGCGAGGCGCTGGCGATGGATCCTCAGCAGCGCCTGCTCCTGGAAGGTGCGTGGGAGGCCATTGAGGCCGCTGGCATGGATCCTCTCACCCTGAAAGGGAGCCAGACGGGTGTGTTCGTTGGCGTGATGAACTACGACTACGGGATCGGCTCGGCCGCCGAAGAGATCGAAGGCTACAGCATTGCCAACCTCGGCGGGAGCGTAATTTCTGGACGCCTCGCCTACAGCTTTGGCCTCGAGGGCCCGGCGGTATCGGTCGATACCGCCTGCTCCTCCTCGCTAGTGGCGATTCACCTCGCCTGTCAGGCGCTGCGCACGGGTGAGTGCGAGCTGGCCCTATCGGGTGGTGTTACGGTGCTCTCAAGTCCCGGCATGTTCCGCTATTTCAGTCGTCAGCGCGGACTGTCTCCGGATGGCAGGTGCAAGTCTTTTGGCGCCGCGGCCGACGGCACGGGCTTCGCCGAGGGCATGGGCCTACTCGTGTTGGAGCGGCTGTCCGAGGCACAGAGACGCCGCCATCGGGTGCTGGCAACTGTGCGCGGGAGCGCGATCAACCAGGACGGTGCCTCGAATGGGCTGACCGCACCGAACGGTCCCTCTCAGGAGCGGGTGATCCATCAGGCGTTGGCGAACGCGGGTCTCGCGCCTGGAGATGTGGAGGTGGTTGAGGGTCACGGCACGGGCACGACTCTCGGCGATCCGATCGAGGCACAGGCGCTGCTTGCCAGCTACGGTCAGGGGCGAGCGGATGGGCCGCTGTGGCTGGGCTCCATCAAGTCGAACATAGGCCATACCCAGGCCGCCGCAGGCGTGGCGGGAGTCATCAAGATGGTGCAGGCGATGGAGCGCGGACTGCTGCCGAAGACGCTTCACGCGGACGAGCCCTCGCCACACGTGGACTGGTCGGAAGGCGCGGTGCGGCTACTGGCAGAGCCGATGGCCTGGCCTCAGGAGACGCGTCGCCGGCGCTGCGGCGTCTCGTCGTTTGGGGCGAGTGGCACCAACGCCCACGTGATCCTGGAGCAGGGTCTTGCGTCCCCCGAGCGCGATTCCGTTCCACTCGCGAATGGTAGGCCCACGGACGTATCCCCCGGGGTGGAGCCTGGTGAGAACCCCGCGGCAGAAGATACGCAGGACGTGTGCACAGAGACGCAGGACGTGTGCACAGAGACGCGCACAGTGAGTGAGGGCACTGAGCACGACAAAGACCAGCCGGCCGCCGAGCCCTCGATCCTCCCCTACGTGGTGTCGGCCAAGAGCTCCGCGGCGCTGCGCTCTCAGGCCGAGCGCTTGCGATCTCACCTGACCGCACACCCCGAGCTGGAGTCCTTGGCGGTCGCCTCGACGCTCGCCGGCAGTCGCTCCCGCTTTGAGCATCGTGCGGTGGTTTTGGCTGGTGGGCGTGGTGATCTTTTGGGTTTGTTGTTGGGGTTGTCGCGTGGTGAGGTGGTTGATGGGTTGGTTGAGGGTGTGGTGCGGGGTGGGAGGGTGGCGTTTTTGTTTTCGGGTCAGGGGTCTCAGTGGGTGGGGATGGGGGCTGGGTTGTATCGGGTGTTTCCGGTGTTTGCTGGGGCTTTGGATGGTGTGTGTGCTGAGTTGGATGGTTATTTGGGGTGTTCTTTGCGGGGGGTTTTGTTTGGGGGGGAGGGTGTGGCTGGGGGTGTGTTGGATCGGACTCAGTTTACTCAGGCTGGGTTGTTTGCTTTGGAGGTGGCGCTTTATCGGTTGGTGGAGTCGTTTGGTGTGCGGCCTGATTTTTTGATTGGTCATTCGATTGGTGAGCTTGTGGCGGCTCATGTTGCTGGGGTGCTTTCGCTTGGGGATGCGTGTAGGCTGGTTGCTGTGCGGGGGAGGTTGATGGGTGCTTTGCCTGGGGGTGGGGGGATGGTCGCGGTTGAGGCGTCGGAGGGTGAGGTTGTGGAGGTTTTGGGGGGGTTTGAGGGTCGTCTTTGGTTGGCGGGTGTGAATGGGCCGTTGTCGGTGACTGTTTCGGGTGATGGTGAGGCGGTTGATGAGTTTGCTGAGTTGTGGCGGGGGCGGGGGCGGAAGGCTACGCGTTTGCGGGTTAGTCATGCGTTTCATTCGGGGTTGATGGAGCCTGTGTTGGAGGAGTTGGGGCGTGTTGCTGGGGAGCTTTCTTTTAGTGAGCCGCGGATTCCGATCGTGTCGAATGTGAGTGGGTTGCAGCTTTCCGCGGAGCGGGCTTGTGATGTTGATTATTGGGTTAGTCATGTGCGGGAGCCGGTGCGGTTTGGGGATGGGGTGCGTTTCTTGGAGGGTGCTGGTGTGACGCGCTTCTTGGAGTTGGGTCCGGATGGGGTGTTGGGCGGGATGGCAGCGGGTTGTTTGAGTGAGGAGTTGGGGGAGGGTGCGTTGATCGCTGCGGGTCTTCGTGCGCGGAGGCCGGAGGTGAGGACGTTCCTTGGGTTTTTGGCGGGGGCGTTTGTGGGTGGTGTGGGTGTTGATTGGGGTGGGTTGTTTGGTGGTGGTGGTGGGGTGGGTTGTGTGGGGTTGCCTACGTATGCTTTTCAGCGTCGGCGTTTTTGGCTTGCGGGGAGGGCTGGGGTGGGTGATCTTGTGTCTGTGGGTCAGGGGTCTGCTGGGCATCCGTTGTTGGGTGCTGAGTTGCGTTTGGCGTCTGGGGATGAGGGGTGGTTGTTTACGGGGAGTCTTTCGTTGGGGAGTCATCCGTGGTTGGCTGATCATGCGGTGATGGGTTCGGTGTTGTTGGCGGGGACGGGGTTTGTTGAGTTGGCGTTGGTTGTGGGGCAGAGGGTTGGTGCGGGGGTGCTTGAGGAGTTGACGTTGCAGGCGCCGTTGTTGTTTGGTGAGGGTCAGGTTGTGCAGTTGCAGTTGTCGGTTTCTGATGTTGATGCTGAGGGTCGCTGCCAGCTGGGTATTTATTCGCGGGTGTCGGGGGAGGATGGGGATGTTGGGGGGTGGAGTTCTCACGCGACTGGTGTGCTTGTGGGTGATGATGGGGTGGTGGGGGAGGAGTTGCGTCGGTTTGGTGAGGGGTCGTGGCCGCCGGTGGGTGCGCAGGAGCTCGATGCTGCGTTCTTTTATGATCGGCTAGCGGAGGTTGGCTACCAGTATGGCCCGGTGTTTCAGGGGTTGCGGCGTGCGTTTAGGGCTGGTGATGATTTGTTCGGGGAGATCGTTTTGGAGGAGGAGCAGGCTTCGCGTGCGTCGGAGTTTTGTGTGCATCCGGCGTTGTCTGATGCTGCGTTGCATACGTTGGCGTTCGGGATGTTCGGCGCGGAGGGTGACGCGGTCGTGCGGGTGCCGTTCTCGTTTGGTGGTGTGCGGCTTTACGCGCGGGGTGCTTCGGTGTTGCGGGTGCGTTTGCGTCAGGGTCCTGAGAGCGCGAGTTTGCTAGCGCTCGATGAGCAGGGCGCCGCGGTGTTGAGCATCGATTCGTTGTTGCTGCGCGAGGTCGAGCAGAGCGCGCTGCAAGCCCACACGCGTGCGGGCAGCGACGCGCTATTCGAGCTGCAATGGCCGCCGCTGGCGCTCTCCCCAGCGGACGGGTCGCTGCTACGGGTAGCGCTACTAGACGCGGAGCCCAGCGAAATCGAAGAGCTACCCGGCCTGCAGGTAGAGCGCTACACCAACCTGGCAGAGCTCCTGCACGCAATCCAGAACGGTGCGCCCCCGCCCCCACTCGTCCTCACAAGACCCCCAACCCACGACCCCAACGACACCACCAACACCCCACACACCGGGGACACCAGCGCCCCAGCCACCGACACCCAACACCCAGCGGATACCGGCGCCCTAGCCACCGACCCACAACACTCGGGCGGGGGCACTGGTGCTCCAGCCACCCAGGCGCAACACACCGGGGACGCTGGCGCCCTAGCCACCGACGCGCACATGCTCGCGCGGGGCACGCTGGAGCTGTTGCAGCAGTGGCTCTCCGCGGAGGCGCTGCTCGAGTGCAAGCTCGTGCTGCTGACCGATAACGCGCTCAGCGTCCACGAGCACGAGACCCCGAACCTCTCCCAGGCCGCGCTCGTGGGCATGATGCGCTCAGCGCACTCCGAGCACCCCGGCCGCTTCGCGCTGATCGACCTCGACCGCACCACAGCCTCCCAAACCGCGCTCCCCAACACACTCACAAGCGACGAACCCGAGCTCGCACTCCGCAACGGCACACCACACACACCCAGACTCACCCGCCACAAACCAAACCACACCAACGACCACACCACCAACGACCACCATACCGAGGCCCACAACCCCAACGACCACACCACCGACCACAGCCCCGAAGACCACACCAACGGCCACAGCCCCGAAGACGACAGCCCCGGATGGCGACTACACCCAGACGGCACAGTCCTCATCACGGGCGGCACCGGCGGGCTCGGAGCACTCATCGCGCATCATCTCGCCAGTGAGCACGACGCGCGTCACCTACTGCTCCTCAGCCGCCGCGGCGAACACGCCGAAGGCGCCAAAGAGCTGAAAACCTCCCTGCAAGAACTCGGCTGCGAAACACAAATCCTCGCGTGCGACGCCGCTCAACGAGAACAACTCGAACAAGCAATCGCGACCATACCCCCCGAGCACCCCCTCACCGCGGTCATCCACGCCGCTGGCGTACTCGACGACGGCGTAATCGAATCACTCGACACCCAGCGCCTAGCCAACGTCATGACACCAAAGATCGACGCCGCGATCAACCTCCACGAGCTCACCAAAAACCTCCAACTCACACAATTCATCCTCTTCTCCTCCGCCGTTGGCACTTTGGGCGGCCCGGGACAGGGCAATTACGCCGCTGCCAATGTCTTCCTCGACGCGCTCGCCCACCACCGCCACAGCGAAAACCTACCCGCCACATCGCTCGCATGGGGACTATGGGCTCAGGCGAGTGGCATGACCATCGGTAAGGACGGAGACCTCGAGCGCTACGCCCAGCAGATCCACATGCGCATGGCGATGCGGGCTCTCACACCTGAGCAGGGCCTCGAGCTGCTCGATCTGACGCGCAGCAGCGAGCGTCCGCTGCTGCTGCCGGTGCGGCTCGACATGGCGGTGCTGCGCGCCCAGGCTAGGACCGGGGAGCTTGGGGCGGTCCTGCGCGGCCTTGTCCGTGTGCCGGCGCGCTCTGCCGGCGACGCACGGGGGGCGCTGGCGAGAAGGTTGTCCAGCGCGCCGCGCTCCGAATGGCATGAGATTACGCTCGGGCTTGTACGCGGCCATGTTGCGGCGGTGCTTGGGCACGCCTCGGCTGAGGCGATCGAAGAGGAGCGCGCCTTCAAAGAGCTTGGCTTCGACTCCCTCGGCGCGGTCGAGCTGCGCAACCGCCTCAGCCAGGCATCCGGACTGCGCATTCCCGCGACCCTGATCTTCGACTATCCCACCCCAGTCGCGGTTGCCGGATATCTCTGCGAGCAGATCGCTCGCGACGGGGGAGCGAAAATCGACACTCAAAGCACGGTGCTCGACAAGCTCGAAGCCGACTTCTCCTCGATGGTCGAGGACAGCCCCGAGCGCATGAGGCTCGCGGCGCGGCTCAGGATCTTGGTGGCGCGCTTGGATGAGGACAAGCCGGCCGAGAGCGCTGTCGCCGTTGCGGCGATGATCGACTCAGCTTCCGACGACGAGGTCTTTGCCTTCATCGACCAGGAGCTCGATGAGGAGCACGAGGATCTCTTGAGGACTAAAGCGAATGAGGTACGCGATGAGTGACAACGAGAAGCTCCGTTCCTATCTGAAGCGAGTTACGGTCGATCTGCACGCGACTCGTCGGCGTCTGCGGGAGATCGATGCACAGCGCGATGTGCCGATAGCGATTGTGGGAATGAGCTGCCGCTACCCGGGAGGCATCGCCTCGCCCGATGAGCTCTGGAGCGTTGTCTCCCGCGGAGGAGACGGCATCTCCCATTTTCCGTCCAACCGTGACTGGGACCTGCACGCCCTATATGACCCCGATCCGGACCATCCGGGAACGAGCTATGTGCGCGAGGGTGGATTTCTCCACGACGCCGGCGAATTCGACGCCGCGTTCTTCGGGATCGGTCCGCGCGAGGCTCTGGCAATGGATCCGCAGCAACGCCTGTTGCTGGAAGCCTCGTGGGAGGCGATCGAAAACGCCGGCCTCGACCCCTGGAGCTTGCGTGGCAGCCAGACGGGCGTATTCGCCGGTTTGATGTATCACGAATACGGCACCGCCTTGGCGAGCTCCGCCGCGGGGGACCTCGAAAGTTATGGCTTGACCGGTGGCGCGGGAAGCGTTGCTTCGGGTCGCGTCGCCTATACCTTCGGTCTGGAGGGACCCGCGGTGACGGTGGATACGGCGTGCTCCTCTTCGCTCGTGGCGATTCACCTCGCGAGCCAGGCGCTGCGCTCAGGCGACTGCTCGCTGGCGCTCGCGGGCGGCGCGACGGTGCTGGCCACGCCGGGGGTGTTCGCCGGTTTCAGCCGTCAGCGCGGTCTCGCGGCCGACGGCCGCTGTAAGTCCTTCGCGGCGGCGGCCGACGGTGTCGGATGGTCGGAGGGCGTGGGTTTGCTGCTGCTCGAGCGCCTCCCCGACGCCCAGCGCAACGGCCATCGGGTATTGGCGCTGCTGCGCGGGGGCGCCGTGAATCAGGATGGGGCGAGCAATGGCTTGACCGCTCCCAACGGCCCCTCCCAGCAGCGGGTGATCGCACAGGCGTTGGCCAATGCGGGGCTCTCCGCGGCAGCGATCGACGTGGTCGAGGGCCACGGCACGGGCACGACTCTGGGGGATCCGATCGAGGCTCAGGCGCTGCTGGCCACCTACTGCCAGGGTCGCGAGCGTCCGCTGTGGCTGGGCTCGGTCAAGTCCAACATTGGTCATACTCAGGCCGCGGCGGGGGTGGCGGGCGTGATCAAGATGGTGATGGCGCTGCGTCACGGCGTGCTGCCCAAGACGTTGCACGTGGATGCGCCCAGCCCCCACGTCGACTGGTCGCAGGGCGATATCCGCCTGCTCACCGAGCCTGTCGCCTGGGAGCCGAGCTCGGGCCCCCGCCGGGCGGCGATCTCGTCATTCGGCATCTCGGGCACCAACGCGCATGTGATCCTGGAGGAGGCGCCCGCGCCTACGGTCGGCGCCGTGTGGGACGGCGCGGGTGAGAGTGGCTCGCTTGGTGAGGACGGCGTGGGTGAGAGCAGCCCGCTCAGTGAGGCCCTGCCCGGTGAGGCCCTGCTCAGCGAGGCCCTGCCCGGTGAGGCCCTGCCCGGTGACGACGCTCCGGTCGATTTCAGCTCAGCGCGCCCAGATATCCTCGGCACGGGGGTGCCCTTGGCAATCTCGGCCAAGAGCGCACCCGCGTTGAAGGCTCAGGCTCAACGCTTGCACGGATTCCTGGCAAACTCGCAAGCGCTCGAGCTGGCCGACGTGGGCATTACCCTGGCGGGCCGCTCGGTCTTCGAGCACCGCGCGGTGGTGCACGGAGAAACGCGGGAACAGGCACTGAACGGGCTCCGCGCGCTGGCGCAGGACCAGCCTGCCCTCGGGGTGGCCGAGGGTGTGGCGCCGGCGAGGGGCGGCGGTCTGGCGTTCCTGTTCACTGGGCAGGGCTCCCAGCGTATGGGCATGGGACGCGAGCTCTACGACGTCTGCCCGTCGTTCAGAGCCGCGCTGGATGAGGCGTGCGCAGTGCTCGACCCCCACCTGGAGCGCCCGCTGCGCGAGGTGATCTTCACGTCCGGCGGCTCGTCGGTCGGCGAGGTCGGCTCCGAGTCCCGGCTGCTCGATCGAACGGCCTTCACCCAGGCGGCCCTGTTCGCGCTGGAGGTGGCGCTCTACAGGCTGCTCGACGGGTGGGGTGTGCAGCCGGACTTCCTGATGGGGCACTCGATCGGCGAGCTCGCCGCCGCGCACGTCGCCGGCGTGTTCTCGCTCGAGGACGCGGGCGCGCTCGTCGCGGCACGCGGGCGGTTGATGGAAGCGCTGCCCGCGGGCGGAGCGATGGTTTCGGTGCAGGTCGCCGAGGATGAGGCGCGCGAGATTCTGGCGGACTTCGACGGGCGGGTTGCGCTTGCGGCGATCAACGGCCCCCGCTCGGTGGTGATCTCCGGCGATGAAGATGCAGTTTCAGAGCTGGCCGAGATCTGGCGAGAGCAGGGCCGCAAGACCAAGCGCCTGCGGGTTTCCCACGCATTTCACTCTCCGCGTATGGACGCGATGCTGGAGGACTTCGCCGCGGTGGCGCGAGGCATCTCCTTCTCCGCGCCGCGCGTTCCGATCGTCTCCAACGTGACTGGTGAGACACTGCCGGTCGAGCGGGTGTGCTCGCCGGAGTACTGGGTCCACCACGTACGCGAGCCGGTGCGCTTCCACGAGGGGATGCGCTGGCTGCACGCTCACGGGGTCAGGAGGTTCGTCGAGCTCGGCCCCGACGGCGTCCTGAGCGCGATCGCCCAGGAGTGCCTATCGTCGGAGAGCGGCGATTTGCACCATGCCGGCGCTGGCGAAGCCGATCCGGGTGGGGCAGCGATCGCGATTCCCCTGCTGCGCAGCGAACGCTCCGAAGCACAGACGCTGTTGAACGCCTTGGCCGAGCTGTGGACGCACGGTGTGAAGGTGAACTGGAGCGCGTTGTATCGGGGGTCGACGGCCGAACGTATTGGACTTCCAACTTACGCATTCCAGCGCGAGCATTACTGGCTGAGCGGCTCGCAAAACACCGCCAAGGATCTCGTCTCAGCTGGTTTGGCCGCCGCCGGCCATCCGCTGCTGGGAGCGGCCATCTCGCTCGGCGACGGTCACGGCAGCCTGTTTACGGGCTGCTTGTCACTCCAATCTCATCCCTGGCTCGCCGATCACGCGGTGCTTGGCACGGTGCTCCTGCCAGGCACCGCCTACGTGGAGCTCGCGCTGCACGCGGGCGCGCAGCTCGGCGCCGGCACGGTCGCGGAGCTGACCTTGGAGGCGCCCCTGGCGTTCAGCGGGCAGGGCGGGGTCTTGCTGCAAGTGTCCGTGGGGGAGCCCGACGAGTCTGGGCAACGGGAGGTGGCGATCTATTCCTGCGCCGAAGACAGCATGGACGAGCAGACGCTCCTCGGATACGAGTGGACGCGGCATGCAAGCGGCACGGTCGTACAGGACACGCAGGCGCCGAGCGCCCAAGCCGTGGCGTTCTCCACAGCGTCCTGGCCGCCCGCGGGCGCGCAGGCAATCGATGTCGAGGACCTCTATGACCGCCTCGCGGGCATGGGCCTCGAATACGGAGCCAACTTCCAGGGATTGCGCGCGGCGTGGCGGCGTGGAGATGAGATCTACGCGGAGGTGTCGCTCGGCGAAGGTGCGCAGGACGCGGCGGCTGGCTTCGGCGTGCATCCCGCGCTGCTCGACGGAGCGCTGCACGCGGTGGCCTCGAGTGCGCGCGCGGAGTCCGAGCAGTCCGGCGTACGCCTGCCGTTCTCGTTCGCCTCCGCGCGGCTATACAGCCGAGGCGCTTCGCTGCTGCATGTCCGCATCGCCGCGTCCGCCGCCGACACGCTGTCGTTGGTCGCCGTCGACGAGCTGGGCGAGCTGGTCGTGACGATCGACTCGCTGGCGGTGCGCGAGGCTGCGCGAGAGCAACTCTCGGTCGCCGGGGACACCTCGCGCGACTCGCTGTTTCGCATCGACTGGCAGGCGCTTGCGCACTCCTCCGAGACTGCGCCGCAAGCGATGGCGTTGCTGGGCAGCGGGGCCTCCGCGCTGGCCGGCTCGGCGAACGTGTCCGAGGTCTATGCCGACCTGGCGGCGCTCGGCGAGGCGCTCGACGCCGGACACGCGCTGCCGAAGGCTGTGCTCGTGGACTGCGCAGAGGCCGTCGCGTCCGGCCCGGCGGACGGGGGGCCGGACGGCGAGATCGACACGAACGGCGAGATCGACCTGGATGACGCGGGTGTCGGCGGCGAGCTCGCCTCGATGCGTCGTGGGGTGTACCGAGTCCTTGACTTGATGCAGGATTGGCTCGTCGACGAGCGTTTTCACAATGCTCGCCTGGTGCTGCTGACCCGAGGCGCCGTGGCGATCCAAGCGGGGGAAGACCTACCCGGCTTGGGCCAGTCCCCGCTGTGGGGCTTGGTGCGCTCGGCGCAGTCGGAGCATCTGGAGCGGCTCGTGCTGGTCGACGTGGACGGCGAGGAGACGTCGTTCACCGCGCTGGCGGGCGCAGTGGCATCCGGCGAGCCTCAGCTGGCGCTACGTGAGGGGATCGCATACGTACCGCGACTTGCACGCGTCGGTGGCAACCTGGAGTCTCCCGCCGGCGTCGCGCAGTGGCGTCTGAGCGCGGGCGAGGGCGGGACGCTCGAGGAGCTCGCGTTGGTGCCCGCGCCCGATGCGCTGCGGCCGCTCGAGTCCGGACAGGTTCGTGTGGGGGTGCGCGCCGGAGGTCTCAATTTCCGTGACGTGCTGATCGCGCTTGGCATGTACCCAGGCGAGGGGGCGGACGTTGGCGGGGAGGGCGCGGGAGTTGTGCTGGAGGTTGGTCCGGGCGTCACCGAGCTTGCGGTGGCGGATCGGGTGATGGGGCTGCTTGCCGGGGGGCTCGGCTCACTCTCATGCGCCGACCGACGGCTGCTCGTGCGCGTGCCCGACGGCTGGTCCTTCGCGCAGGCCGCCTCGGTGCCGATCGCGTTCCTCACCGCGTATCGCGGCCTGTTGGATCTGGCCGAGTTGCGACCGGGTGAAAGGGTGTTGATTCATGCGGCCGCCGGCGGCGTGGGCATGGCGGCCGTGCAACTCGCCCGGCATCTGGACGCCGAGGTGTTCGCGACCGCGAGTCCCGGCAAGTGGGGGATTCTGCGATCGCTGGGGCTGGATGAGACGCACATCGCCTCCTCGCGGACGCTCGAGTTCAGGGAGCGCTTCCTGGCGCGCACCGATGGGCGCGGTGTGAATGTCGTGCTGAACTCGCTCGCGGGCGAGTTCGTGGACGCCTCGCTCGACCTGCTGCCCGAGGGAGGGCGCTTCATCGAGATGGGCAAGACCGACCTGCGCGAGCCTGGCGCGATCGCCGAGGCCCGTAGGGGGGTCGCGTATCGAGCCTTCGACGTGATGGAAGCCGGTACCCCACGCATCGAGGAGATGCTCGATCGGCTGCTCGAGCTCTTCGCGTCGGGCGCACTTGTGCCGCTTCCGACCAAAGTCTGGGATATCAAACGTGCGCCGGAGGCCTTCCGCTTCATGAGCCAGGCGCGCCACACGGGCAAGATCGTGCTGAGCGTGCCCGCCACGCCGCAGTCCACCGGCACCGTGCTGATCACCGGGGGCACCGGTGCGCTGGGGGGGCTCCTCGCGCGCCACCTCGTAGCGCGGCACGGGGTCGCTCACCTGCTGTTGGCCAGCCGGCGGGGAGAGACCGCCGAGGGAGCCGTGGAGCTGCGTGAGGAGCTCGAATCGATGGGCGCAAGCGTGAGGATCGCCGCGTGCGACGTCTCACAGCGGGAGGCGCTGCGCACTTTGCTTGACTCGATCCCGCCCGAGCGTCCGCTCGGCGCGGTCATCCACGCCGCCGGGGTGGTCGACGACGGGGTGATCTCCTCCCTGACGCCCACGCGCGTCGATGCCGTACTGGCGGCCAAGGCCGACGCGGCGTTGTACCTGCACGAGTTGACACAGCACGCCGATCTGGCTGCGTTCGTGCTCTTCTCCTCAGCCGCGGGCACGATCGGCAGCCCGGGGCAAGGCAGCTATGCGGCCGCCAACGCCTTCCTCGACGCGCTCGCCGCGCACCGCCGCGTGCGGGGTTTGACGGGCGTATCGATCGCGTGGGGCCTGTGGGAGCAGGCCGGCGGAATGGCCGGCGCCCTCAGCGATGAGGACCGCTCCCGGATGGCTCGCATGGGTGTGCTTGGGATCGCCGCCGAGCAGGGCCTCGAGCTCTTCGACGCGGCGCTTCTCGCGGGTGAGTCACTCGCACTCCCGCTGCGGCTGGACCGCGCGACGCTGCGCGCCCACGCCAGGGCGGACTCGCTCCCGCCGCTGCTCTCCGGGCTCGTGCGGGTACCGAGGCAGCGCGCCGGCAGCGCGGACACCTCGTTGATGCGACATCTGGCGGCCCTTTCCGGGTCTGAGCGCGAGCGCGCCGTGCTCGATCTGGTGCGCATCCAGATTGCGGCCGTCATGGGACACGTCTCCTCCGATCTGGTCGACGCGCAGCGCTCCTTCAAGGAGCTCGGTTTCGACTCGCTCAGCGCAGTGGAGCTGCGCAACCGCTTGAGCCAGGTCACGGGGCTGCGGCTGCCGGCGACGCTGGTGTTCGACTATCCCACCCCCGTTGCGCTGGCGGGCTTCCTGGCGGGGGAGGTGTCGGGCGCGCGGCGCGGCGCGGTCGCGGTGCCGGCGACGGCGAGCAGTGAGCCGATTGCGATTGTGGGAATGAGCTGTCGCTTCCCCGGGGGCGTTCGTTCGCCGCGGGAGTTCTGGGAGCTGCTGGCAAACGGCGGAGACGGGATCTCCTCATTCCCGGAGGATCGTGGGTGGGATCTGGAGGCGTTGTATGACCCTGACCCGGACCGCCCCGGCCGCAGCTACACGCTCAAGGGCGGCTTTCTCTATGACGCGGGACAGTTCGACGCCGACTTCTTCGAGATCAGTCCCCGCGAGGCCTTGGCGATGGATCCGCAGCAGCGCCTGCTCTTGGAAGGCTCATGGGAGGCATTCGAGGACGCTGGGCTGGATCCCCACTCGCTGCGCGGCAGCCGAGCGGGCGTATTCGTGGGAATTATCTCCTCCGGCTATGCGATGGCTCCGGTGGAGGGCATGGAGAGCTATGGTCTGACGGGCTCCACCAGCAGCGTCGCCTCGGGCCGGGTCGCGTATACCTTTGGGCTGGAGGGCCCGGCGGTGTCCGTCGATACCGCCTGCTCCTCGTCGCTTGTCGCGGTTCACCTCGCCTGCCAAGCGCTGCGCGCGGGCGAATGCGAGATGGCGCTGGCGGGCGGCGTGACGGTGTTCGCTTCGCCAAGCGGGTTTGTGGCCTTCAGTCGACAGCGCGGCTTGGCGGTCGACGGGCGGTGCAAGTCATTTGCCGACGCGGCGGATGGAACGGGGTTCTCCGAAGGCGCCGGGTTGCTGCTGTTGGAGCCCCTCTCCGTCGCTGAACGTAAGGGTCACCGTGTGCTGGCCGTGGTGCGCGGAAGCGCGGTCAACCAGGATGGCGCAAGCAATGGGTTGACTGCGCCGAATGGCCCTTCCCAGCAGCGCGTGATCGCCCAGGCGCTCGCGAACGCCGGGCTTTCGCCGGCGGAGGTGGATGCGGTGGAGGCCCACGGGACCGGTACGACGCTGGGAGACCCGATCGAGGCGCAGGCACTGATCGCTGCGTATGGGCAGAGCCGTCCGCGGGGCCGTCCGCTGTGGCTGGGCAGCGTGAAGTCGAACATCGGCCACACGCAGGCCGCGGCTGGTGTGGCGGGGATGATCAAGATGATCCAGGCGATGCGCCACGGCAGGCTCCCGAAGAGCTTGCACATCGATGAGCCATCCAGGCAGATCGACTGGTCGCTCGGCGAGGTGTCGCTGCTGAAGGAGCCCGTCGCATGGGAGGAGAACGGTTCTCCGCGCCGCGCGGGAGTCTCTTCGTTCGGAATCTCCGGCACCAATGCTCACGTGATTCTCGAAGAGGCGCCTCGGGAGGCGTCCGGCGCCGCGCCGAGCGTGTCGGGAGCGCCGAGCATGGACGCACCCGCCGGCGCGCTGGCGGTCTTCTCCGAGCAATCGCCGCCGCTGCCGTTCGTGATGTCGGCCAAGACGGCCGCGGCGCTCGCCGATCAGGCGGGACGTTTGGGCGAGCATTTGCCGAAGCGGCCACACGTCGAGTTGTTGAACGTGGCCGCCACGCTGGGGCTGCACCGCGCGCGCTTTGACGAGCGCGCGGTGATCCTCGCGCGCGATCGCGCGGGCCTGCTGGATGGCCTGGAGGCGTTGGCGCAGGGCAACGCCGCTGTGAACGTCGTGCGGGGATCGGTCGCCCAACGGGGGCTGGTCTGCTTTACGGTTCCCGGGCAGGGCGCTCAATGGGTGGGAATGGCCGGCGGCTTGCTGGATGCCTCGCCCGTGTTTGCGGAAAAGTTCAAAGAGTGCATCGAGGCGTTGGCGCCCTTTGTCGCTTGGTCTCCCGAAGATGTGCTGCGAGGTGTGAATGGTGCTCCGGGCCTCGATCACATCGACGTGGTGCAGCCCGTGCTGTTCGCGGTGACGGTGAGTCTCGCGGCGCTGTGGCGTGCGGTGGGAGTGGAGCCGGACATGGTGATAGGTCATTCTCAGGGCGAGGTCGCGGCTGCCGTGGTCGCGGGCGCTCTGTCGATCGAGGATGGCGCTCGTGTCACCGCGTTGCGGAGCAGGGCGCTGTTTCGGCTCTCGGAAAAGGGCGGGATGGCGTCCGTCTCGCTTTCGCGAAGCGAGCTGGAGGAGCTGCTCGATCGCTTCGCTGGAGAGCTCGCGCTGGCGGGGATCAATGGCCCACGTTCGATGACCGTCACGGGCTCGCTTGGCGCGCTGCAGGAGCTGATCGGCCACTGTCACGAGCACGACATACGGGCCAAGCGGATCAGTGTCGACGTGGCCGCTCACTCTGGGCAGGTCGAGATACTGCGGGACGAGGTGTTGGAGGCGCTGGCGCCGATCGAGCCGAGGCAGAGCAAGGTGCCGCTTTACTCGACGGTAACGGGCGAGCGGATCGACACCGAGGAGCTTGGGCCCGGCTACTGGTGGCGCAACATGCGCCAGCCGGTGCTGTTCGAAGCGGCGCTGCGCGCCGCGATGTCCAGCGGCGCGAGGACTTTCATCGAGCTCAGTCCTCATCCGGTGCTGACGCTGGCCGTGGCCGAGACGATCGACGCTCACGCGGAGCGACCGGCCGCGATGACGGTGCTTGGGTCGCTGCGTCGAGCAGAGGGGGACCTCGAGCGGTTCGTCACCTCGATGGCCGAGGCGCACGTAAGTGGAGTGGACGTCGACTTCGAACCCATACTCGCGCGAGGTCGGTTGGTGGGTTTGCCGGGTTATGCGTTTCAGCGTGAGCGGTTTTGGCTTGTTGGTGGTGTTGGTGGTGGTGATGTGGCTGGTGTTGGTCAGGATCGGGTGGGGCATCCGTTGTTGGGTGCGAGGGTTGGGTTGCCTGGTGGGGGTTGTGTGTTTACGGGGCGTCTTTCGTTGGGGTCTTGTGGGTGGGTTGGGGATCATCGGGTTGTGGGTTCTGTGTTGTTTCCTGGGACTGGTTTTGTGGAGTTGGCGTTGGCTGCGGGTGTTGGGGTTGGTTGTGAGGTGTTGGAGGAGTTGGTGTTGCAGGCGCCGCTTGTTTTGGGTGAGGGGTTGGTTGTGCAGGTGCGGGTGTCTGTTGGTGTGCTTGATGAGGGTGGGCGTCGTGTGGTGAGTATTCATTCTCGTTTGTTGGGTGGTTCTGGTGGGGATGATGTTTTGGGTGAGGGGGGTTGGGTTCAGCATGCTGCTGGTTCGTTGGTGGTGGGTGGGGGTGTGGTTGATGGTGATGGGTTGGGTGGGGTTTGGCCGCCGGTGGGTGCGGAGGTGTTGGATGTTGGTGGGTTTTATGAGGGTTTGGCTGAGGTTGGTTTGTCGTATGGGCCTGTGTTTCAGGGTTTGCGGGGTGCTTGGCGTGTTGGTGGGGAGTTGTTTGGTGAGGTTGTTTTGGGTGGTGATGAGGGGGAGCGGGCTGGTGGTTATGTGGTGCATCCGGCTTTGTTTGATGCTGCGCTTCATGTTGGGTTGTTCGCTGTTGATGGGGGTGAGCGTGCGGAGTCGGGGTTGGCGTTGCCGTTTGCTTTTTCGGGTGTTCGTGTGTTTGGGGGTGGTGCGGGGAGGTTGCGGGTGCGGGTGGTGCGTGAGGGGGACGCGGTTTCGTTGCGGGCGTTTGATGAGGCTGGGGTGTTGGTGTTGGAGCTTGGTTCGTTGCGTAGCCGGCCGGTTGATGCGTCGGTGTTGGCTGCGCGGCCGGCTGATCGTGATTCGTTGTTCTCGCTTGGGTGGGTCGAGGTGCAGGCTGGGGGGGAGCCCGGGTCGGCGTTCGTTGAGGTTGGTGGTGTGGAGGGGTTGGCGGCGGTTGAGAGTGTGCCTGGTGTGTTGGTTTGTCGTGTGTCTGGGATGGGTCGGCGGGTTGCTGGGTCGGGGCTCGCTGGGTTGGGGGTTGGTGGGTCGGGGGTTGGGGTTGAGGGGTTGGGGGTTGGTGGGTCGGGGGTTGGGGTTGAGGGGTTGGGGGTTGGTGGGTCGGCGTTTGGGGTGTCTGTTGGTGTGCTTGAGTTGGTGAAGGCGTTTTTGGCTGATGAGCGTTGTGGTGAGTCGCGGCTTGTGTTTGTGACTGAGGGTGCTGTGGGGGTGGGTGTGGGTGAGGATCTCGATCTGCGGTTTGCTGCGGTGTGGGGTTTGGTGAGGAGCGCGCAGTCGGAGCATCCGGGGCGGTTTTGTTTGGTTGATGGTGGTTTGGGGGGGGATCTTTCTGCGGAGGTGTTGGCGGGTGCGGTCGCTAGTGGTGAGCCGCAGTTGGCGGTTCGTGACGGTCGTTTGCTCGCGGCGCGGCTGGAGCGTTTGCGGGGGGGTGGTTTGCTTGCGTTGGCTGGTGAGGGGGCGTGGCGGCTGGAGCTTGCTCAGCGGGGGACGTTTGAGGGGATGTCGTTGGTGTCTGCTGCTGAGGCGATGCAGCCGCTGGAGGGGGGGCAGGTGCGTGTTGGTGTGCGGGTCGCGGGTATCAATTTCCGTGATGTGCTGGTCGCGTTGGATATGCATCTGGGTGGGGCGTCGATTGGTGGTGAGGGCGCGGGTGTGGTGCTGGAGGTTGGGCCGGGTGTGTCTGGTTTGACGGTTGGTGATCGGGTGATGGGGGCGATACCGGGTGCGTTTGGGTCGGTGGCGGTCACGGATGGGCGTTTGCTGGCGCGTGTCCCGGAGGATTGGTCTTTTGAGCGGGCTGCGTCTGTCCCGATTGTGTTCTTGACCGCGTATTACGCTTTTTACGAGTTGGTGGGGCTGGGGCGGGGCGATCGGGTTCTGATTCATGCCGGTGCGGGTGGGGTGGGTATGGCCGCGATCATGATCGCGCGTCATTTGGGGGCGGAGGTCTTCGCGACTGCGAGTGCTTCTAAGTGGGGGACCCTGGAAGGGTTGGGGTTGGATGCCGATCACATCGCGTCTTCTCGGGATTTGGAGTTCGCGGAGAAGTTTTTGGCGGGGACGGGGGGTGAGGGCGTCGGTGTCGTGCTGAACTCCCTCGCGGGTGAGTTCGTCGATGCGTCGCTTGGGTTGTTGGCTGGTGGTGGTCATTTCTTGGAGATGGGGAAGACCGACATCCGTGACGCGTCGCGTGTGGCCGAGCAGCATGAGGGTGTGAGCTATCGCGCGTTTGATCTCCAGGAAGCTGGACCGGAGCTGATCAGTGAGATGTTCGCCCGCGTTTTGCGCCTGTTTGAGTCTGGTGCGCTCGCGCCGTTGCCGATGACGGTCTTCGAGCTTTCACGCGCGGCGGACGCTCTGCGCTATGTCAGTCAGGCGCGTCATACCGGCAAGGTGCTGTTGCGGATGCCCGTCCGCTTGGATCCCGAGCGCACCGTTTTGATTACTGGTGGTACGGGCACGCTGGGTTCGGTGCTCGCCCGCCACTTGGTTCAGGCGCATGGCGTTAGGCATCTGGTGCTGGTGAGTCGCAGTGGCCCGCGGGCTGATGGTGCGCGTGAGCTGCAGGCGCAGCTGCAGGAGCTCGGCGCGAGCGTCGGGATCGTCGCTTGCGATGTGTCCGACCGTGCGCAGTTGCGTGCGGTGATCGAGGGGATCCCTGAGGCGCACGCGTTGAGCGGGGTGATTCACGCCGCGGGCGCGCTCGATGATGGAGTTCTCACCTCCCTTGACGAGCAGCGTCTGGCGGGAGTGTTCGCGCCCAAGCTCGACGCCGCGGTCCATCTGCACGAGCTGACACGCGATCTCGATCTACAGATGTTCGTGCTGTTCAGCTCCGCGGCCGCCACGGTCGGTAACCCCGGCCAGGGCAACTACGCGGCCGCGAACGCGTTCCTCGACGCGCTCGCTGTGCATCGCCGCGTGAACGGGCTGGTAGCTCACTCGATCGCGTGGGGTCTGTGGGAGCAGGCGAGCGCGATGACCGGCGATCTCACCGATGCCGAGAAGGCCCGCACAGGCGCGATGGCGATCCCCACCGAGAAGGGGCTGGAGCTGTTCGACACGATCCTCCGCGGCAGCGAGCCCCTCACCATCGCTGCACCGATCGACCCGGCCGCGCTGCAGGCCGCCGCCCGAGCCGGCGTGCTGCCGGCGCTGTTCAGCTCGCTGGCTCGCACGCCCACCCGCCGCGCCTCGAACACCGGAGCGTTCGCTAGGCGCCTCGCCTCGGTCCCCGAGCACGAACGCGAATCGATCACGCTCGAACTGGTGCGCTCCCACACAGCCAGCGTACTCGGCCACCACTCACCCGAGGCCATCCAACCCGACCGCGCATTCAAGGAGCTCGGCCTGGACTCACTCAGCGCAGTCGAGCTACGCAACCACCTCAGCCAAGCAACCGGCCTACGCCTCCCAGCCACACTCATATTCGACTACCCCAACTGCAAAACCCTCGCCCAACACCTCCTCAAAGAAGCCACAGGCGCCTCGAACGCCAAACCAATCGCACGCAGAAAACCAACCCTCGCCGAGGAGCCGATCGCGATCGTAGGGATGAGCTGCCGCCTACCGGGCGGCGTCAGCTCTCCCGATGAGCTATGGGAGCTGCTACTCGCCGCCACCGACGGGATCTCCTCCTTCCCAGAAGACCGCGGCTGGGACCTCGACGCCCTCTATGACCCCGACCCCGAGAACCCCGGCACAAGCTACACACGCAAAGGCGGCTTCCTCAACGACGTCAGCCAATTCGACGCCGACTTCTTCGGAATCAGCCCCCGCGAGGCACTAGTCATGGACCCCCAACAACGCCTCCTCCTCGAAGGCGCATGGGAAACCCTCGAACACGCCAAAATCAACCCCACAACCCTACGCGGCACCCAAACCGGCGTATTCGCCGGGGTGATCGCCTCGGGTTATGGAACAGGACTGGACGTGGGCTCCAAAGAGTACGGGGGTTATGTGTTGACTGGTACGACCAGCAGCGTCGCCTCGGGCCGGCTGGCGTATGTATTCGGTTTGGAGGGTGCGGCCTTAACCGTCGATACGGCGTGTTCCTCCTCCTTGATGGCGGTGCATCTGGCGGGCCAGTCGCTTCGCTCCGGAGAATGCGAGCTGGCGTTCGCCGGCGGTGCGATGGTGCTTTGCACCCCAAGCGTATTCATCGAGTTTTCGCGACAGCGCGGTCTGGCCGTAGACGGTCGGTGCAAGCCTTTTGCCGATGCGGCCGATGGCACCGGGTTCTCCGAGGGGATGGGCTTGTTGCTGTTGGAGCGTTTGTCCGACGCGGAGCGTAACGGTCACCAGGTGCTGGCGCTGATACGTGGGACGGCGGTGAATCAGGATGGCGCGAGCAATGGCTTGACCGCGCCGAATGGTCCCGCCCAGGAGCGGGTGATAACTCAGGCGCTTGCGAATGCGGGGCTTGCGCCGGGCGATGTCGATGCGGTTGAGGCGCACGGGACGGGGACGGTGCTGGGCGATCCGATCGAGGCGCAGGCCGTGATCGCCGCTTACGGGCAGAATCGTGCCGAGGACCGCCCCCTGTGGCTTGGGTCGATCAAGTCGAATATCGGTCACACCCAGGCCGCCGCCGGTGTGACCGGCGTGATCAAGATGGTCCAGGCGTTGCGCCATGGCGTGCTCCCGAAGAGCCTGCACATCGACAAGCCGTCCGAGCGAGTCGATTGGTCGCTGGGCTCGGTTTCGCTCCTGACCGAGCACACGTCCTGGCAGCCCAACGGGCGTCCCCGGCGCGCGGGTGTCTCCTCCTTTGGGGTGAGCGGCACCAACGCACACGTGATCCTGGAAGAAGCACGGAGCGCCGATGCCGGCGAGCGCACCCCCGCAAGCGGCGCGGGGGAGGATCTCGGCGTCGCCGACGGGGGCTCTGCCGTCGCCGCCAGGCGCAGGGGCGAGCCGCTGCCCTGGCTGCTCTCCGGTAAAACGGCGACGGCGCTGGCGGGTCAAGCGGAGCGCCTGCACAAGTTCGTCGAGGATGCTCCGGGCCTGGACATGGCCGACGTGGGGCTCTCCTTGCTGCGCCGTCCGGCGTTCGAGCATCGAGCGGTGATATGGGGCGTCGAACGGGACGATCTGCTCGGCGGTCTCGCTGCGTTGGTCGGCGAACAACCTTCGCCACGCCTGACGTCGGGCACGGCGCCGACGACGGAGACCACCGGCAGACTCGCCTTTCTCTTCACCGGGCAGGGCTCCCAGCGCGTGGGCATGGGTCGAGAGCTGTACGCCGCATTCCCGGTGTTCAGCACGGCGTTGGATGAGGTGTGCGCGGAGCTGGACGGACATCTGCAGCAGCCGCTGCGCGCTGTGCTGTTTGCCGACGCGGAGTCCGAGGCGTCCGCTTCCGCACAGGCCGACGGCGGAGCGCTGTTGGATCGGACGGCCTTTACCCAGGCGGCTCTGTTCGCGCTGGAGGTGGCGCTGTTCAGATTGGTCGAGAGTTGGGGAGTACAGCCCGACTTCCTGCTGGGTCACTCGATCGGCGAGCTGAGCGCGGCGCACGTGGCGGGCGTGATCTCGCTCGAGGATGCCTGTACGCTGGTCGCCGCTCGCGGGCGGCTGATGGAAGCGCTGCCGGCCGGCGGCGCGATGGTCTCCATCGAAGCCTCCGAGGAAGAGGTGCTCGAGACGCTGGTGGGCTTGGAGGGCCGGGTTGGCCTGGCGGCCGTCAATGGCCCGTCTTCGGTGGTGATTTCTGGCGATGAGGCCGATGTGCTGGACCTGGCGAAGCTCTGGAGCGAGCGCGGCCGCAAGGCCAAACGCCTGCGGGTGAGTCACGCATTTCATTCTCCGCACATGGATGGGATGCTCGACGAGTTCGCCGAGGTGGCTCGAAGCATTTCATTCGCTGCGCCGCGCATCCCCATCGTCTCGGACGTCACCGGCGCCCCCATCGACGTCGAGGAAGTCTGTTCCGCGGATTATTGGGTACGCCACGTGCGTGAGCCGGTGCGCTTCTATGACGGCGTCCGCTGGCTGAGGACCGAGGGAGGGACGATTCGCTTCCTGGAGCTTGGCCCGGATGGTGTGCTCAGCGCCATGTGTCAGCAGTGCTTCGACGACGGCGAAGTTGCCCGCAACGACGTTCAGCCTGAGCCCGATGCGGCCGCTGTCGGCAATGGCGTCGCCGACAGCGCGAACGAGCGCGCGATTGTGGCTGCATCCGTGCTGCGCGGCACGCGACCGGAGGTGGAGACCGCGCTCGCGGCGCTCGCGGCCCTCTGGACCCAGGGTGCCGAGGTGTGCTGGGATGGCCTGTTCGCAGGCACCGACGGTCGGTTGGTGGGTTTGCCGGGTTATGCGTTTCAGCGTGAGCGGTTTTGGCTTGTTGGTGGTGTTGGTGGTGGTGATGTGGCTGGTGTTGGTCAGGATCGGGTGGGGCATCCGTTGTTGGGTGCGAGGGTTGGGTTGCCTGGTGGGGGTTGTGTGTTTACGGGGCGTCTTTCGTTGGGGTCTTGTGGGTGGGTTGGGGATCATCGGGTTGTGGGTTCTGTGTTGTTTCCTGGGACTGGTTTTGTGGAGTTGGCGTTGGCTGCGGGTGTTGGGGTTGGTTGTGAGGTGTTGGAGGAGTTGGTGTTGCAGGCGCCGCTTGTTTTGGGTGAGGGGTTGGTTGTGCAGGTGCGGGTGTCTGTTGGTGTGCTTGATGAGGGTGGGCGTCGTGTGGTGAGTATTCATTCTCGTTTGTTGGGTGGTTCTGGTGGGGATGATGTTTTGGGTGAGGGGGGTTGGGTTCAGCATGCTGCTGGTTCGTTGGTGGTGGGTGGGGGTGTGGTTGATGGTGATGGGTTGGGTGGGGTTTGGCCGCCGGTGGGTGCGGAGGTGTTGGATGTTGGTGGGTTTTATGAGGGTTTGGCTGAGGTTGGTTTGTCGTATGGGCCTGTGTTTCAGGGTTTGCGGGGTGCTTGGCGTGTTGGTGGGGAGTTGTTTGGTGAGGTTGTTTTGGGTGGTGATGAGGGGGAGCGGGCTGGTGGTTATGTGGTGCATCCGGCTTTGTTTGATGCTGCGCTTCATGTTGGGTTGTTCGCTGTTGATGGGGGTGAGCGTGCGGAGTCGGGGTTGGCGTTGCCGTTTGCTTTTTCGGGTGTTCGTGTGTTTGGGGGTGGTGCGGGGAGGTTGCGGGTGCGGGTGGTGCGTGAGGGGGACGCGGTTTCGTTGCGGGCGTTTGATGAGGCTGGGGTGTTGGTGTTGGAGCTTGGTTCGTTGCGTAGCCGGCCGGTTGATGCGTCGGTGTTGGCTGCGCGGCCGGCTGATCGTGATTCGTTGTTCTCGCTTGGGTGGGTCGAGGTGCAGGCTGGGGGGGAGCCCGGGTCGGCGTTCGTTGAGGTTGGTGGTGTGGAGGGGTTGGCGGCGGTTGAGAGTGTGCCTGGTGTGTTGGTTTGTCGTGTGTCTGGGATGGGTGGGCGGGATGGTGGGTCGGGGCTCGCTGGGTCGGGGCTCGCTGGGTCGGGGGTTGCTGGGTCGGGGGTTGCTGGGTCGGGGGTTGCTGGGTCGGGGGTTGAGGGGTTGGGGGTTGGTGGGTCGGCGTTTGGGGTGTCTGTTGGTGTGCTTGAGTTGGTGAAGGCGTTTTTGGCTGATGAGCGTTGTGGTGAGTCGCGGCTTGTGTTTGTGACTGAGGGTGCTGTGGGGGTGGGTGTGGGTGAGGATCTCGATCTGCGGTTTGCTGCGGTGTGGGGTTTGGTGAGGAGCGCGCAGTCGGAGCATCCGGGGCGGTTTTGTTTGGTTGATGGTGGTTTGGGGGGGGATCTTTCTGCGGAGGTGTTGGCGGGTGCGGTCGCTAGTGGTGAGCCGCAGTTGGCGGTTCGTGACGGTCGTTTGCTCGCGGCGCGGCTGGAGCGTTTGCGGGGGGGTGGTTTGCTTGCGTTGGCTGGTGAGGGGGCGTGGCGGCTGGAGCTTGCTCAGCGGGGGACGTTTGAGGGGATGTCGTTGGTGTCTGCTGCTGAGGCGATGCAGCCGCTGGAGGGGGGGCAGGTGCGTGTTGGTGTGCGGGTCGCGGGTATCAATTTCCGTGATGTGCTGGTCGCGTTGGATATGCATCTGGGTGGGGCGTCGATTGGTGGTGAGGGCGCGGGTGTGGTGCTGGAGGTTGGGCCGGGTGTGTCTGGTTTGACGGTTGGTGATCGGGTGATGGGGGCGATACCGGGTGCGTTTGGGTCGGTGGCGGTCACGGATGGGCGTTTGCTGGCGCGTGTCCCGGAGGATTGGTCTTTTGAGCGGGCTGCGTCTGTCCCGATTGTGTTCTTGACCGCGTATTACGCTTTTTACGAGTTGGTGGGGCTGGGGCGGGGCGATCGGGTTCTGATTCATGCCGGTGCGGGTGGGGTGGGTATGGCCGCGATCATGATCGCGCGTCATTTGGGGGCGGAGGTCTTCGCGACTGCGAGTGCTTCTAAGTGGGGGACCCTGGAAGGGTTGGGGTTGGATGCCGATCACATCGCGTCTTCTCGGGATTTGGAGTTCGCGGAGAAGTTTTTGGCGGGGACGGGGGGTGAGGGCGTCGGTGTCGTGCTGAACTCCCTCGCGGGTGAGTTCGTCGATGCGTCGCTTGGGTTGTTGGCTGGTGGTGGTCATTTCTTGGAGATGGGGAAGACCGACATCCGTGACGCGTCGCGTGTGGCCGAGCAGCATGAGGGTGTGAGCTATCGCGCGTTTGATCTCCAGGAAGCTGGACCGGAGCTGATCAGTGAGATGTTCGCCCGCGTTTTGCGCCTGTTTGAGTCTGGTGCGCTCGCGCCGTTGCCGATGACGGTCTTCGAGCTTTCACGCGCGGCGGACGCTCTGCGCTATGTCAGTCAGGCGCGTCATACCGGCAAGGTGCTGTTGCGGATGCCCGTCCGCTTGGATCCCGAGCGCACCGTTTTGATTACTGGTGGTACGGGCACGCTGGGTTCGGTGCTCGCCCGCCACTTGGTTCAGGCGCATGGCGTTAGGCATCTGGTGCTGGTGAGTCGCAGTGGCCCGCGGGCTGATGGTGCGCGTGAGCTGCAGGCGCAGCTGCAGGAGCTCGGCGCGAGCGTCGGGATCGTCGCTTGCGATGTGTCCGACCGTGCGCAGTTGCGTGCGGTGATCGAGGGGATCCCTGAGGCGCACGCGTTGAGCGGGGTGATTCACGCCGCGGGCGCGCTCGATGATGGAGTTCTCACCTCCCTTGACGAGCAGCGTCTGGCGGGAGTGTTCGCGCCCAAGCTCGACGCCGCGGTCCATCTGCACGAGCTGACACGCGATCTCGATCTACAGATGTTCGTGCTGTTCAGCTCCGCGGCCGCCACGGTCGGTAACCCCGGCCAGGGCAACTACGCGGCCGCGAACGCGTTCCTCGACGCGCTCGCTGTGCATCGCCGCGTGAACGGGCTGGTAGCTCACTCGATCGCGTGGGGTCTGTGGGAGCAGGCGAGCGCGATGACCGGCGATCTCACCGATGCCGAGAAGGCCCGCACAGGCGCGATGGCGATCCCCACCGAGAAGGGGCTGGAGCTGTTCGACACGATCCTCCGCGGCAGCGAGCCCCTCACCATCGCTGCACCGATCGACCCGGCCGCGCTGCAGGCCGCCGCCCGAGCCGGCGTGCTGCCGGCGCTGTTCAGCTCGCTGGCTCGCACGCCCACCCGCCGCGCCTCGAACACCGGAGCGTTCGCTAGGCGCCTCGCCTCGGTCCCCGAGCACGAACGCGAATCGATCACGCTCGAACTGGTGCGCTCCCACACAGCCAGCGTACTCGGCCACCACTCACCCGAGGCCATCCAACCCGACCGCGCATTCAAGGAGCTCGGCCTGGACTCACTCAGCGCAGTCGAGCTACGCAACCACCTCAGCCAAGCAACCGGCCTACGCCTCCCAGCCACACTCATATTCGACTACCCCAACTGCAAAACCCTCGCCCAACACCTCCTCAAAGAAGCCACAGGCGCCTCGAACGCCAAACCAATCGCACGCAGAAAACCAACCCTCGCCGAGGAGCCGATCGCGATCGTAGGGATGAGCTGCCGCCTACCGGGCGGCGTCAGCTCTCCCGATGAGCTATGGGAGCTGCTACTCGCCGCCACCGACGGGATCTCCTCCTTCCCAGAAGACCGCGGCTGGGACCTCGACGCCCTCTATGACCCCGACCCCGAGAACCCCGGCACAAGCTACACACGCAAAGGCGGCTTCCTCAACGACGTCAGCCAATTCGACGCCGACTTCTTCGGAATCAGCCCCCGCGAGGCACTAGTCATGGACCCCCAACAACGCCTCCTCCTCGAAGGCGCATGGGAAACCCTCGAACACGCCAAAATCAACCCCACAACCCTACGCGGCACCCAAACCGGCGTATTCGCCGGGATCATATCGTCGCATTACGGAGCCAGTCTGAGCATGGCCGCCGGGCGCAGGTCAGCCGGCCACGAAGGCTACGGACTGACAGGTACGACTAGTAGTGTGGCGTCGGGCCGGGTGGCTTATAGTTTTGGGTTTGAGGGGCCGGCGGTGTCGGTGGATACGGCTTGTTCTTCTTCGCTTGTTGCGATGCATTTGGCGTGTCAGTCGTTGCGGTCGGGTGAGTGTGAGTTGGCGTTGGCGGGTGGTGTGACGGTGTTGCCGTCGCCGGCTGGGTTTGTTGCTTTTTCGCGTCAGCGGGCTTTGGCGGTTGATGGGCGGTGCAGGTCTTTTGCGGAGGGGGCTGGTGGGACTGGGTTTTCGGAGGGTATGGGTTTGTTGTTGTTGGAGCGGTTGTCTGATGCGGTGGGTAATGGTCATCGGGTGTTGGGGTTGGTGCGGGGGTCGGCGGTGAATCAGGATGGTGCGAGTAATGGGTTGACGGCGCCGAATGGTCCTTCGCAGGTGCGGGTGATTGGTCAGGCGTTGGCGAATGCGGGGTTGGTGGGGGCTGATGTCGATGTGGTTGAGGCGCATGGGACGGGGACGGTTTTGGGCGATCCGATTGAGGCGCAGGCTGTGATTGCTGCTTATGGGCAGGGTCGTGTGGAGGGTTGTCCGTTGTGGCTTGGGTCGGTGAAGTCGAATATTGGTCATACGCAGGCGGCGGCTGGTGTGGCTGGGGTGATTAAGATGGTGTTGGCGTTGCGTCATGGTGTGTTGCCGAAGAGTTTGCATATTGATGAGCCGTCGAGGAGTGTGGATTGGTCGGCTGGTGCTGTGTCGTTGTTGACGGAGTGTGTTGCTTGGCCGGCTGGTGGGCGGGTGCGGCGTGCGGGGGTGTCGTCGTTTGGGGTGAGTGGTACGAATGCTCATGTGATTTTGGAGGAGCCGCCTGTGTTGGGGGGTGAGCGTGGTGGTGGTTCGGTGGGGGTGGGGTCTGGGGTGGTTGGTGGGTCTTCGGTGGGGGTGGGGTCTGGGTCTGGGGTGGTTGGTGGGTCTGGGGTGGTTGATGGGTCTGGGGTGGGGTCTGGGTCTGGGGTGGTTGGTGGGTCTGGGGTGGTTGATGGGGAGGGTTCTGTTGTGTTTGCGTCGGGGTCTTTGGCTGGTGGTGGGGGTTCTGGTGTGGTTTTGCCGTTTGTGTTGTCGGCGAGGGGTTCTGTGGCGTTGGGTGAGTTGGCTGGGCGTGTTGGTGGGTTTGTGGGGGAGCGTTCGGAGCTTGAGCTTTTGGGTGTGGCGGTGACGTTGGGGTTGGGTCGGGCGCGGTTTGGTGAGCGGGGGGTGGTTGTGGCTGGGGATCGTGGGGGGTTGTTGGGTGGGTTGGGGGTGTTGGCTGGTGGTGGTGTTGGTGGGGGTGTGGTGCGGGGTTGTGTTGGTGGTGGTGGTGGGGTTTGTTTTGTGTTTCCGGGGCAGGGTTCGCAGTGGGTGGGGATGGCTGTTGGGTTGTTGGATTCGTCGTGTGTGTTTCGGGGGTTGTTGGGTGAGTGTGGGGTGGCGTTGGGGGGGTTTGTTGATTGGCGGGTGGAGGATGTGTTGCGGGGTGTGGGTGGTGTTCCGGGGTTGGATCGGGTGGATGTGGTGCAGCCGGTGTTGTGGGCGGTGATGGTTGCGTTGGCGGGGTTGTGGGGGTCTGTTGGTGTGGTGCCTGATGTGGTTGTTGGTCATTCGCAGGGGGAGATTGCGGCGGCGGTTGTTGCGGGTGGGTTGTCGTTGGAGGATGGTGCGCGGGTGGTGGCGTTGCGTAGTCGGGCGTTGGCGCGGCTCGCTGGGGCTGGGGTTGGTGGTGGTGGGATGGTGTCTGTGGGTGTTGGGCGGGGGGAGTTGGTGGGGTTGTTGGAGGCGTTTGGGGTTGAGGGTGATGGTGGGGGTGGTGGTGGGTTGTCGTTGGCGGCTGTGAATGGGCCGGGGTCGGTGGTGGTGTCTGGTGGTGGGGTGGTGTTGGATGGGTTTGTGGAGTTTTGTGGGGGTGTGGGTGTGCGGGCGCGGCGGATTGCTGTTGATTATGCGTCGCATTCGGGTGTGGTTGAGGGTGTTCGTGAGGAGTTGTTGGAGGTGTTGGCGTCGGTTGTGCCGGTGGAGGGTGGGGTGCCGTTTTATTCGACGTTGACGGGTGATCGGGTGGGTACGGGGGAGCTTGATGGGGGGTATTGGTATCGGAGTTTGCGGGAGGCGGTGTTGTTTGAGGACGCGACGCGGAGTGTGTTGCGTGATGGTGCGGGGTTTTTTGTTGAGGTGAGTCCTCATCCGGTGTTGACGTTCGCGGTGGAGCAGAGTGTGGAGGCGTATGCGCGGGATCCTGGTGGGGTTAGGGTGTTGGGGTCGTTGCGGCGGGGGGAGGGTGATGTTGAGCGGTTCGTGACTTCGATCGCTGAGGCGTTTGTTGGCGGGATCGATATCGATTTCGGGGCTGTGCTCGGGCACGCGGAGATGGTCGATCTACCGACCTACCCCTTCCAACGCGAGCACTACTGGATACCTGACTCGCTCGTCCGCAGCGATGCGACGGGCATCGGTCAAAATCCCGTCGAGCACTCGCTGCTGAACGCCGTGGTGGAGCTGCCAGAGGGAGGTCACGTCTTCACCGGACGCTTCTCTCTGGAGACGCATCCGTGGCTGGCGGATCATGCCGTCATGGGCACGGTGATCATGCCGGGCACCGGCTTCCTGGACATCGCTCTATATGTCGCCGGCCAGCTTGGCTGTGACACCGTGCCGGAGCTGGCTTTGGAGCTGCCCCTGCAGCTGTCGGAGGGGGATCGCGTACAGCTGCTCGTCTCGGTCGGCGAGCCAAACGAGTCTGGCGAGCGCACGATCGGGATCTACTCTCGTCTGGAGAGCCTCGCGAATGTGGGGGCGCTTGCCGATGGGGAGTGGATCCGCCACGCCGGCGGGACCTTGAGCCAAACGGAGACGAGCAGCTCCGCGCCGCCCGGCGAGAAGGTGGGTTTGGTCGCTGAGCGAGCCTGGCCGCCGGAGGACGCCCAAGCAGTGGATATCGAGGGAATCTACGACGACCTCGCCGAGCGCGGGTACGACTACGGCAAGGCGTTTCAGCGTCTACGGCGCGCTTGGCAGCGCGGAGAGGAGATATTCGCGGAATCCTCGCTGGACGATGAGCAACGAGCCGATGCCGATTGCTTTGGAATACATCCGGCGCTGCTCGACACCGCGTTCCATCCGCTGCTCATGTCGGTGACGAAGGGGAACAAACCGATCCTGCCATTCGCGTGGAACCATGTCCGGCTGCTCGTCCCGGGCGCATCGACACTGCGCGCCAGATTCGTCTTCTCGGCCGAGGATAATGCGATCGCATTCGAAGTCGCCGATGAGACAGGCGCGTCCCTCGTGGCCGCCGGCTCGCTGATCGGGCGCGAGATCTCCAGCGAGCAGCTGGCCAGCGCTGCGGCCATCCACCGCGATTCGCTGTTTCGACGAGATTGGGTCCCGCTCGAGACGACGACGGCCGCGGATGGATGGGTGGTGCTCGTACCCGATGGAGAGGGGTCCGCGGAGTCGGATGGAGAGGGGTCGGCGGAGTCCGACGGGGAGGGGTCCGCGGAGTCCGACGGGGAGGGGTCGGCGGAGTCCGACGGGGAGGGGTCGGCGGAGTCGATCTACTCCTCGGAGCTGCCCTCTGGCGTCTACGCGAGCATCGAGTCGCTGACGAGAGCGATCCAGAGTGAGGAGGTGCCTCGCCCCGAGTTGGTGCTTGTGGACTTCAGCCGCCACGACACCGCGCGGGACACGGAGCTGGCTGCGGCCGCTCATCGGATACTGCACAGGGCTCTCGAGCTGATCCAGGAATGGCTGTCGGACGAGCGCTGGTCATATTCACGCATGGTGTTCCTGACCAAGGGCACTGTCTCCGCGGGCGAGGATGAGGGCGTCTCCGATCTGATCGCCGCGGCGCTTGGCGGCCTGGTGCGCTCCGCTCAGTCGGAGCACCCGGGGCGCTTCGGCCTGCTTGATATCGACGACGCGCGGTCTTCGGTTGGGGCACTGTCCTCGGCGTTGGGGTCCAGCGAAGCGCAGCTGGCGCTGCGCGACGGTCGTGTGCTCGCTCCGCGGCTTGCAAAGGCCGGGCACGCGTCAGCCGCCAAGGTCGTGCTCGACCCAAGCTCCACGGTCCTGATCACTGGCGGCACCGGCGGGCTGGGCGGCGTGGTGGCGCGACATCTGGTGGCCACGCACAAGATAGGCAGCGTGATCCTGGCGAGTCGGCAGGGCCCCAGGGCCGACGGCGTGAAGGAGCTCGAGGACGATCTGATGCGACTGGGGGCGCGCGTGGAGGTCCTCGCGTGCGACGTGTCGGATCGCAGTCAGGTGAAAGCGCTGATCGAGTCGGTGCCCGAGCGCTATCCGCTCCGCGCGGTCGTTCACACCGCGGCTGTGTTCGCAAACAGCATGATCGACGCGCTCACCCCGGAGACGCTCGACCGCGTGCTGTCACCCAAGCTCGACGCGGCGCTGCACCTGCACGAGCTCACAATGCATCTGGATCTGCAGGCCTTCGTGATGTTCTCCTCCATCGCCTCCGTCTTCGGCGGGCCGGGGCAGGCCAACTATGCGGCGGGCAACGCTTTTCTGGATGCTCTGGCCGAACACCGGCGAGCGCAGGGGCTCCCCGCGACCTCGATCGCTTGGTCGATGTGGACCGAGGTGGGCATGGGACGCTGGCTGGACGACGTCGTGGTCCGTAGGGCGGTGGGCTCCGCGAGCCTCGGTCTGCTCTCTCCCGAGCAGGGCCTCGAGCTCTTCGACGCGGCGCTCGCCGGCGCCGAGGCGATGGTGATCGCGGCGCCCGTCGACAAGCGCGTGCTTCGTCGTGAGCTCAAGGCCGAGGAGGCGCCGCCGCTGCTCTCGGGGCTGGTGCGGGTGAGGTCTCGCGGGAGATCGACCGGCGCCAGCAGATCGCTTGTGCGCCGCCTGGCGGCGACGCCCGCGGCCGAGCGCGCGGACGTCGCGCTGGAGGAGGTGCGCGTGCAGATCGCGGCCGTGCTGGGTCACGAGTCGCTCGACGCCATCGATCCGCAAAGGCATCTGCTGGAGTTGGGGTTCGACTCGATGGCCGCGATGGAATTGCGCAATCGTCTCAACGATGCGACGGGCCTGCGTCTGCCCGTCACGCTCGTATTCGACTGCCACACCCCGGCGGCGCTCGCGGATTACGTCCTGGCGGAGTGGCAGCGCTCGGGCCAGAGCGAGGAGGGCCCGGTGGCCGCGGAGGAGCGAACAGCGCGTGTGGCCACCGCCGATGATGCACCTGCGGGCATGCTGAGCGCGATGCTGCGGCGGGCGCACGGGAGTGGAAGGATCGACGAGTACATGGAGCTGCTTACGCAGGCAGCAAGCTTCCTCCCGACTTTCGACACTCCGCTGGGACCGCACGAGACGCCCGCGGTCGTGCGGCTCGCCGAAGGGCCCGCGAGCCCGGGGCTGATCCTCTTTCCCTCGTTCATCGCGACGGGGGGCGCATACCAGTACGCCCGGCTCGCCAAGGTCTTCCACGGTGTACGCGACCTGTCTGTGATGCCGATCCCGGGATTTCTCGAGGGCGAACCGCTTCCGGCCAGCTTCAAAGCGGTTGTGGAGACACAGGCCGAGGCCGTGCGCCGACACGCGGACGGCGGCCCCTTCGTGCTCGGCGGCCACTCCACCGGCGGCATGCTCGTCTACGCGGTGGCGGCGCATCTGGAGAGCGTGGGCCTTTCCCCAACGGCGGTGATCTTGCTCGACACCTATACGGACGCGACAATCCTCGACGTGCTGCCGCAGGTGTTCGAGGTGATGGTCAAAGACGAGTACGCGCACATGGCGACCAAGGACGCCGGATTGGCTGCGATGGGCGCATACGCGACGCTGGCCGGCGAATGGGAGGCGACAGAGATCGCTTCCCCGATCCTGCTGGTACGGGCCACGCAGCCGATGAACGGCGGGCCGACCGGTTCTTCCTGGAGAACCTCGCTGGCGACGGCTCACACCGTGATCGATGTGCCTGGCGATCACTTCACGATGATGGATGAACATGCCCAAACCACCGGCCAGGAGGTCGAGCGGTGGCTGACCGAGCTGGGCCGCGAGTCTGAACTGAGGGGGATATGAGCGCACAGCCACTGGTATTGCACAACGATGTCGCCGCGGCGGCGTTCTACGCGAGCGTACTGGCGTGGCTCGCCGTGGAGGTTGGGACAAGAGTCCGCTCCCGCATGTCCTCGCAAAAGCGCACCTCTCCGGACTGGAGCATGCTCTTGATCGGGGGGGTGATCGCCGTGAGTTGGATCGGCGGGTACATCGTGACGCGCCTGCGAGTCACGCCGCTTCCGGGCGGCCCATTGTGGCCGCTGGTGTTGGGGTTGACCCTGATCTGGGGGGGCATCCTCCTCAGGGGATGGGCGATCGTCACGCTCGGCCGGTTCTTCAAGCTGGTGGTGGTCATCCAGGACGATCATCGGGTCATCGAGCACGGCCCCTACCGCTGGCTGCGTCACCCCAGCTATCTGGGCGCCACCATCACGCTCCTCGGAATCGGCGTCGCGGGGGGCACCTGGTTGGGCGCGATCATCATGCTGTGCGGCCCGCTGGCCGCCTTCGCGGTTCGCATCCGGGTCGAGGAGCGCGCGCTGCTCCTGGCGCTGGGCGACGACTACGCCGCTTACGCCCGTCAGACCGCGAGACTGATCCCGGGGCTGTACTGAGGATGCTCGACAAGGTATGTACAGAGGGGGGTCGCCCCGGGCCCTCCACTCAGAACAAGCCGGCCACGCTCGGGACCCGCTTGCCGCCCGGCCCGCGAATGCCCGCAAGTGTCCAGACATTCGCCGTATGGAGCCGTCCCACCGCCTTCCTGGAGCGCGCGCGGGATCGCTACGGTTCTCGTTTCACCTTGCGCATGATCGGCTATCCACCGCTCGTGATGCTGAGCGCCGCCGAGGAGATCAAACAACTGTTTCTGGCGCCGCCCGACGTCGTACACCCCGGCGAGGGCGGGCGCATCGTCGAATCGGTGGTCGGCCAGCACTCGGTGGGGATCCTCGATGGAGATGCTCATCTCGAGCAGCGTAAGCTCATGCTGCCGGCGTTCCATGGTGAGCGGATTCAGCTGCTGACGGATCAGATCGCGGGCTTGGCCGAGCGCGAGGTCGCCCGTTGGCCGCACGAGCGGCCGCTCGAACTGCAACTCGGGATGCAGAGGCTGACGCTCGAGATCATCTTGCGGACGATCTTCGGCTTGGGCGAAAGCGCGAAATTGGATCTGTTGCGCGAGACCATCACGGAGATTCTCGCGATGAGCAGGAGTCCGTTTTCGCTGCTGCCGCTGCCGCGCGGCGTGTTCGCGCGTTTCGGCCCGGCGGCGCGATTTCTGCGCCTGCTGGCGCAGCTCGACCGACTGATCTTCGAGATGATCGCCGAACGCCGTCATGGCAACACCGGGGCCGTCGAGGACGACGTGCTCGCGATGCTGCTCGAAGCTCGCCACGAGGATGGCTCGCCGATGAGCGCCCAGGAGTTACGCGACCAGCTGGTGACGCTCCTGTTCGCCGCCCAAGAGACGACCGCCGCGCAGCTCGCTTGGACCTGCGAACTCCTCGCGCGCACGCCCGCGACGCAGCAGCGCTTGTACGAAGAGGTGCGGGCCAACGTCGGCGACGCTTATCTGACGGCGGTCGTCAACGAGGCTTTGCGTCTGAAGCCAGTGGTGCCTTACGCCCAGGTTTGCGTCGTCAAGCAGCCGATAGAGATCGGAGACATTCTGTATCCGCCTGGGGTGGCGTTGGTCGCCAACGCCTACCTGTTGCACCGCGACCCTGCTGTTTATCCCGAGCCAAACGTCTTCCAACCCGAGCGATTCCTGCAGAAATCGCCGGGCACGTACACGTGGATCCCTTTTGGTGGCGGTCGCAGGCGTTGTCTGGGCGCCAGCTTCGCCCTGCTCGAGATGAAACTCATCTTACGTATCGTGCTCGAACGTTGTCAGCTGTCACCTGTGGGCGATCGGTGGGAGGCCACGCACAGGCATAACATCACGATCAGTCCGGGCCGGGGCTGCAAAGTGATTCTTCGGGGGCGCGGCCGAACGCCCGCACACATGCAGAGCGCGAGCGCGTTCTCGTGATGATACGTCTCGCGCGGCTGGCCGTCGATCGCCCACGGCGCGTTTTGCTCGTGGCGTGTCCGATTCTGCTGGTGGCGGCGATTATCGGACTTCCCATAATAGGCATGCTCAAAAGCAATCTGAGCGACTTCCAAGACCCGAGCTCTCAAAATCAGCGTGCCCTACGGATCGTCGAAGTGGCAACCAAACAGTCCCCGTTCTTCGGGACGGTCGCGCTGGTGCCAAGCCACGGCGATGTCTACAGCCGTCCCTCCGCGGCGGACGACGCTCGCCGGATCGCCGCCCTGCTGACTGCTCAGCCCGGAGCCCAGCGCGTGGTGGATTACCCCACAACTCACCTGCCGCAGCTGGTCTCGCGCGACGGGCGTGAAACAGCCGTGTTGGCGGCGTTTGCCTCCCAGGGGCAGTCGGCGGCGGCGGTCGCGAAGCTGCGCTCGATCCTGGGTCGATCGTCGCGAGTGCGCTTTGGGGGGTCCGACATAGCTTTCAGCGAAATGAACAGCCGCATTTCCTCGGACCTCCAACGTACCGAGCTGATCGTCTTTCCGATCTTGATGCTTCTTTCGCTATGGATCTTTCGGGGAGTCGTCGCGGCAACGCTGCCGCTGCTCGTGGGCGGATTCGCGATCGCGCTGACTTTCTGCCTGCTGCGCGCGATCAACGAGGTCGTGGGCCTTTCGATATTCGCGGTGGATCTCGTCAGCGGCTTGGGTCTTGGGCTGGGCATCGACTACAGCCTGTTCGTGCTGTGGCGCTACCGGGAAGAGGTCGCGGGCGATGCCAACCCGCGCGAGGCGATCGTCCGCACCCTCCAGACCGCGGGACGCACGGTCCTCTACAGCTCGCTGACCGTCGCGGGCTCGCTCGCGTCCCTGCTGGTGTTCCCTTTGCGATTCCTGTACTCCATGGGAATCGGAGGCATCGTTGTGGCGCTCGCCGCGGGGGGCGTCTCGCTGGTCGTGCTACCGGCCGTGTTGGTGATCCTCGGCCCGCGTGTCGACGCGCTCCCCCTCGGAAGGCTGCCGGCCGGCTCGGCGCGCGCCGTGGAGGGGGGCCGTCGCGGGGGATGGTATGCGCTGGCCAGCGGTGTCATGAGGCATCCGGGTGCCATCGCGGCGGGGAGCGCCGCCGTCTTGATCGCATGCGCCCTGCCGGCGCTGCACCTCAAACTCACCCCGGTGAACGCCAGCATGTTGCCCTCCTCGTTTCAAAGTCGACAGGTTGCCGACGATCTCTCGACCAATTTCATCGGCGACGGCTCTCAGGAGATCGTCGTCGCCGCCCGCGCTTCGGCGACGTCCACCCGGCGCATTCAGGCTCTGGCAACGAGGGCGCGGAGCCTCGTCAAAGACCGTGCGATCGAGTTGCCACCAAGATATCTGGGCCATGGAAGTTGGGAGATCGCCTTCTTTCCGCGGGGCTCGAGCGCGTCGTCGACGAACCAGCGAGTCACGGAGAGCTTGCGTGCGCTGGTTAACCCGGATGGGGCGCTGGTCGGGGGTCTGACGGCGTGGTTCATCGATCAGAAGAGCACGATCGCTTCTCGTATTCCCCTTGCCTTGCTGGTGCTCGCATTTGTAACTATGACATCGCTGTTCTTGATGACGGGCTCGGTGGTGATCCCATTGAAGGCCCTGGTGATGAATTTGCTGACTGTGACTGTTGGCTTCGGCATACTCGTGTTGATCTTCCAAGATGGCCACCTCGCGGCGCTGTTCGGTGTACGTCCGATTGGCGGCCTCGAGGAGGCCAATCTCCTCCTGCTGTTTGTGCTGGCTTTCGCTTTGGCTACCGATTATGGTGTCTTTCTATTTGGTCGCATCAAGGAGGCGCACGATGCGGGATTGGGCAACCGAGAGGCGGTGGCGCTCGGCATCGAACGCACCGGACGGTTGATTACCGCCGCGGCCCTGCTGTTCTGCGTGGCGGTTGGTGCCTTCATGACCTCGCAAATCTTTTTCATCAAACAGTATGCGTTTGGCACCGCGCTGTCGGTGGCAATCGATGCGACCTTGGTGAGGATCTTGCTGGTGCCGTCATTGATGGCGCTCCTGGGTGACTGGAATTGGTGGTCGCCACGATTGCTGCGACGCTTGCACGCCCGCATCGGCCACGAGATCCCCCGCGAGTTGCCCCGCGATTGCGGATTGTCTGCAGCCGGCGTGCTGTCAGTGGGCGAGGCCGAGCGTGAGTAGAAAGTGGGACCCGGACGCACGGATGCTGCTTGGCGCCGCGAGGCGATGGGCATTCCCCCGGCCGCGGCACGGGGACCCGCCGGCTCCTGGGATGTGCTTTTTTCACGAAAGAAAATATCTGGGTTGCACGGTCGTCTTCTGGGATGGCTTCTTGATATAGATTGACCGATGTCTTGCGTCTCGTTCGCGTTGATGTAGCGTTGCGGCGGTGGTGTGAGCATGGGCAGCCAGGTCAAGTCACAGGAGTACGCCAGGATTGAGCTCGTCGCGCGCGTCCGTGCACGCCGGGCCGAGCTCGAGGAGACGATCTTCGAGCGTGTCCGCAGCGGCGCTCACAGCGATGCCGGGGGCGAAGAAGTCGAGTACCTCGCGGGGTTGAGGGTCGCTGTGGGAGCCGCGGTCGAGCACGCGCTGGCCGGCATCGAGCTGGGCGAGGAGGAACTGGTGGCGATTCCTCCAGAGGCTGTCTCTCAGGCGCATCGTGCCGCACGCGCCGGGGTCAGCCTCGACACGGTGCTGCGTCGTTACGTGCTCGGCAGCACCGTCCTGGGCGACTTCCTGATGCAGGAGGCCGATCGCGGCGCGTGCGCCGGCCAGCCGGGCGTGCTGAGGAATGTCTTCAGCACTCAGGCAGCGGTGCTCGAGGGTCTGATGGCGGCGATCACGAGCGAGTACATGCGCGAGGTCGAGCGCGTGGGGCGCTCGCCCGAGCAGCGCCGCGCCGAGCGCGTTCGGCGACTGCTCGGCGGTGGACCGTGCGACGCCGCCCAACTCGGCTACGAGCTCGAGGACTGGCATCTGGGGCTGGTGGCCACCGGACGCAACGCCGCTCCGGTGTTGCGCGGGTTGGCTGTGGCGCTGGGACGGGCGCTGCTGTACGTTCCGCGCGGCGAGGAGATGGCCTGGGCGTGGCTTGGCGGTGGTGGCGAGCTGTCCGCCACGGACATCGAGCCCGTGTTGTCGAGCAGGGGCTCCGAGGGCGTCTCGCTCGCGGTCGGCGAGCCCGGCAGAGGGGTCGAGGGTTGGCGTCTGACCCACCGTCAGGCTGAGGCGGCGTTACGGGTGGCGCTGCGGTGGTCGCGTCCGCTGACCCGCTACGCCGATGTGGCGCTGCTCTCCTCGATGCTGCTCGACGACGCGCTGACGGGCTCGATGATCGACATCTACCTCTCTCCGCTCGGGAGCAACAACAACGGGGGCGCTGTGCTGCGCAGGACGCTGCGCGCGTACTTCGCGGCCGAGCGCAACGCGTCCTCGGCGGCCAGCGCGCTGGGCGTGACGCGGCACACCGTAGAAAACCGCCTGCGCACGATCGAGCAGAAGCTCGGCCGGCGGCTGCGAATCCAGCAGGCTGAGCTGGAAGTGGCGTTGCGCCTGGAGGCGCTCGACGAGGGAGTCGAGGCGCGGCCGGCCTGAAGGGGGCAGATCCAGTGTGCGGGCCTACGAGATACGGCCTGATGCTCGATGCGAGCGTCGCCGGCGCCGATGTGCTTGTGGCCGCCTCGCTGGGCGTTCCGATCGCAAGGCCGCCGCGTACGTACGATATATCCGAGGCGGTGCCCAGCCCGAACGACAAGAGCTCACCGACCGCGATCCGTGCCGCGGTGCACGGGGAGGTGCAGGGGGTCGGGTTCCGCGATGCGACGGTGAGACGCGCGCGCGAGCTCGCGCTGTGGGGTTGGGTGCGCAACGGCGATGAGGGCACCGTGGAGGTGCACGCCGAGGGGCCTGAGCGCGCGGTCGATGAGCTTGTCGCCTTTCTGGGCGAGGGCCCTCCGCCTGCGCGGGTCGTCGAGGTGGCGATCGAGCGGGTGGCGGTTGAGGGCCACGAGCAGTTCGCGGTGCGCGGTATCGCCGCCGGGGTGTTCGTCGTGCAGGAGCACTTGGCGCGGGCGCACCACTTCGACCTGCGACTGGAGGTGGGCGGAGTGATGCGCTCGTGGGCCGTCCCGAAGGGACCCTCGCTGGATCCGGCCGTGAAGCGCCTCGCGGTGCAGGTGCCCGACCACACGATCGCGCACAACTCCTTCGAGGGGGCGCTCGACGGGGGTCGGGTGATCGTGTGGGATCGCGGCGTCTACGAGCAGGGCGGTCGGGTCGCGTGGCCGTCGGCGCTGGAGCGCGGTCACGCCGTCTTCGTGCTGCACGGCGAGAAGCTGAGCGGAGGCTTCGCGCTGCAGCGCACCGGTGCGGGGCCGAAGGCGCAGTGGCTGTTGGTCAAGCGCCGCGACGAGCACGCGCGCCCCGGGTCGGACGTCGTGGTCGAGCAGCCCCGCTCAGTGCTCAGCGGGCGCACGCTCGAGGAGGTCGGCGAGTGATTGGCGCTCGGGGTCGCTGACGGGCGCGGTGCGCCGCCGCTGCCGGCGGCCGTGCTCGCGCTGGCGGCGGAGCGCCTCGTCGACGATCGCCGACCGGCCGCGCCTATTCCGAGCGCCACCGCCGGTAGAGCGCCGCGAACTCCGTGCTCATCTCGGGCGTCAGATCCTCGGCGTGCAAACCGCCCGTCAGCCGGATCGTGGCGCGCATCTGCTCCAGATACTCCGTGCAGTGCTCACACTTGGCGATGTGTGCCTCGAAGCGGCGCCGCTGCGCCCGCGACAGCCCCCCCTCCAGGTAGTCGGTGATCAGCTCGACCATCTCTTGACACACGAGCTCTTTGCGACGCAACAGCACCCTCATACCCTCCCCAACTCCGCTTCGAGCGCTTGGCGCAGGTGGCTGCGGCCGCGGTGCAGCAGCACGCGCTGATTGGCCTCGCTGATCTCCAGCGCCTCGCACACCTCGCGCGCGCTCAGCTCGGCGACGTCGCGCAGCATCACGACCTCGCGCTGGCGCTCCGGCAGCTCGCGCATGGTCGCTTGGATGCGATCGGCGAGGCCCTCGGCGAGCAGCCTGCTTTCGCTCTCCTCGACCCAGTGCCGGGGCGGGGACATCCATGCGCCCGACTCGTCGAACCTGGCGCTGTCCACGGCCGGCCCCGCGTCGCCGATCGCCACGCTGCGATGCTCGCGCACGCCCGTGCTCCTCGCTCGGTTGACGAGGATCGCCAGCAGCCACGTCTGAAACGACGAGCGCCCCCTGAAGCCGTCGAGGCCGCGCAGCACCGCCAGCCAGGTGTCCTGTACGACCTCCTCGGCCACTGCGGCGCTCGCCACGTAGGTGCGGGCGATTCGCTGCATCGTCGAGTGGTGGCGCGCCGCCAGCGTCACGAAGGCCTGCTCCTCGCCCGCGCGCACACGCGCCACCAACTCAGCGTCCTCAGTGTCCCCTTCCACTAGCCGGCCACAATACCCTCGCCACCGATGGCGCCGGGGACGGTCACCGACCCGATCTTGCTCAGTGCGCCGCCCGCGCCGATCGCGAACTCGTCCACGATCCCCGCCGCGCCGGTCTGCACGTAGAGGAAGCGGCCGTCGCCGCTCACGGTGGCGTCGACGGTGCCGCCGTCCGTGGTCGTGTTGCCCAATGACGTCAACAGCGCTCCGCCGTCGCTTGACTGAAAGCCCGTCAACGATGCGCTGGCGGCGTTGGAGGCGTAGAAGCGCCCGTTGGTCGCGACCACCCAGCAGGTCGCTTCCTGGCCGGTCCCGACCGCGTCGAGTGGGGTGAGCGTTCCGTTGCCGTTCAGAGTGAAGTCCGCCAGTGCGTTGGTGCCGGCCTCAGCCACGATCAGATGCCCCTCCTGGTCGAAGGTCACCGCGAACGGGACGGCGCCCGGCTCGGAGCTCACGACCGGCGTCGCCGATAGACGTCCAAACGGAGCCACGCCGAACACGTCGATGTCGCTGCCGTTGCCCTTGGTCGTGACGATCAGCTGCCTGCCGTTCGGCGAGAAGGCGACCTGCCCGGGCGTGTGGGTGAACTGGGGTTCTTCGGTCGGGTTCAGCCCGAGTGCGCGGCCCGAGCCGGGTAGCGCCAACAGGCGCCCGAAGAACGAAACGAACCCCTGCACCTCGCCGCCGTTCTCGGCGTTCAGCACGTACACCAGGCCCCCGTGGACGGCGATGCTCACGGGGAACGTTCCCCCCGAGCCGATCACCTGGCGCAGCGCCAAGCGGTCGCCGAATACGGCGAACACGGAGATCGTGTTGCTGGCGGCGTTGACGGCGTACAGCTCCCCGGTGGCCGGGTCGTAGGCGAGCGAGCCCTGCGAGGCGAGGTGGTCGACGGCCGATCCCGCCAGCACACCGCCGTTCCCGCCCGTGTTGTACACGCCAGCCTGGGTGAGCACGCCATCGGCGGCGCTGTCGTAGACGACGACCTGGTTGCCGGCCGTGTTGTCGGTCTGCACGAATACGGGCGTCGAGCGGGCGCCGAATCCGCCGCCGAACGATCGGCCGCCGAACGCGCTCGCGGCTCCAGCCGCGCTGCTCATCACTGCCAGGGCGGTGGCTGCCACCACGCCGCAACGGGTCATCGCTTTCATCGAGGTCTCCTTCGCTTGGATCGGCTTGTGCGGTGCAGTCCGTCCACTCCCCGATGCGTTACACGCCCGCGGTCGGGTTCGGCCCTGCCTTACATTGGTCTGGTGAAGCTCTCGACCGCCCAGGTCAAGCAGGTCACGCTCGCGGCGTGCATCATCGGGTCGGGGATCGCGGTGCTCGACGGCAGTGTCGTCAACGTGGCGCTGCCCACGATCCAGCGTGACCTCGGGGGTGGGCTGGCCGGTCAGCAGTGGGTCTCAAACGCCTACCTGCTGACGCTCTCCTCGTTGATCCTGGTGGGTGGCTCGCTCGGCGACCTGTTCGGTGAGCGGCGGATCTTCGCGCTCGGCGTCGGCGGCTTCGGGGTGACCTCGCTGATGTGCGCGCTCGCGCCCACGATCGGCCTGCTGATCGCGTTCCGCGCGCTCGAGGGCGTCGCCGGGGCGCTGCTGATCCCGAGCTCGCTGGCGGTGATCGTTGCCACCTTCCCGGAGTCGGAGCGCGGCGCCGCGATCGGCACGTGGACCGCGTTCGGGGCGATCGCCGCGGCGATCGGCCCGCTCGGCGGGGGCCTGCTGCTCGGGATCGGCTCGTGGCGGTGGATCTTCCTGATCAACCTCCCGTTCGTGGCGCTCTGCCTGGTGTTGATCCTCGCGGTGATCCCCCGCGCCGCGCCGCGCGCCGCCGGCGCCGACGGTCCAGCGGTCGATTACGTCGGGGCGCTGCTGTGCGCGCTCGGTCTCGGCGGGCCGGTGTTCGCGCTGATCGAGCAGCCGCGCCTGGGCTGGTCGAGCCCTGCGGTGATGGCGGGGCTGATCGGCGGCGTGGCGTTGTTCGCCGCGTTCCTGCTGTACGAGTCCCGCTACGCCTCGCACCCGATGCTCCCGCTGGGGCTGTTCAAGCGGCGCAACTTCGGGGTCGGCAACGTCGAGACGTTCGCGATGTACGCAGGCCTGTCGGTGCTGTTCTTCTTCCTCACGCTCTTCCTGCAGCAGGTCGCCGGCTACTCGCCGTTGCGCGCCGGCCTCTCGACGCTGCCCGTCACGGTGGTGATGCTGGTGCTCTCGCGCCGCTTCGGGGGGCTCGCGGACCGCCACGGGCCACGGCTGTTCATGGGCGGCGGGCCGCTGCTGGCGGGCGCCGGGTTGCTGCTGCTCCTGCGGGTCGGCGTCGACGTCGACTACTACACCGAGGTGCTGCCGGGGCTGCTGGTGTTCTCGCTGGGCCTCTCGATGACCGTCGCCCCGCTCACCGCGGCGGTGCTCGCGGGCGTCGAGGAGCGCCAGGCGGGGATCGCATCGGGCGTCAACAACGCCGTGGCGCGGGTCGCCGGCCTGCTCGGGATCGCGGCGCTCGGCGCCGTCGTGGCGGTGCAGTTCTCCGCCTCGCTCGACTCGCATCTGGCGGGCGTGCGGCTCGACCCGCGCGCCGAAGCGGCGGTGGCGCAGGCCAAGCGCCTGACGCTCGGGCGCCCCTCGGTGGCGGGCCTTCCGCCGCGCCAGGCCCGCGCGGTCATCGCCGCCGCCGACGCGGCGTCGCTGGAGAGCTTCCGCGCCGGCATCGCGATCGCGGGTGGCCTCGTGCTGCTCGGGGGCGTGATCGGCGCGGTGGGCATCCAGAACCCGCGCCGCGCGGTGTGCGCCGAGGAGTGCGCCGGCGGCCCGCTCGTCGGCGCCTCCCCCGACGCGGCCGGCCTGCACGAGGAGCCACGGCCGGCGCACGAGGGCGCGCTCGCCTGACCGGGTGATGGCCGGCGAGCGGTGGTGGCGGAGCTAAAGAGGCTCGTCGCCGCCGCCGATGCACGGATGTGGGTTGCATCGCCTCGCCCTGCCGCATTTCCCTGATGCGCCGGCTCGAGCTGACGTGCGCGGTCCTGGTGCGCCGGCTCGCGCCGATCTGCGCGGTCGCCTCCGTGGCGGCTGCTCTCGTTGGCGGCTCGCTCGCCGCGCCCACGCCCGCGGCCGCCGCCAAGAAGCTCACAGCCGCCAACTGGGACAGCTCAGAACAGCGCCTCGTGGTGCACGACGCGGTGATGAGCGAAGAAGGCGGCGGCTTTGCGGGCGCCAGCTCGATGAGCGCTGCCGCCGAGAGCTCCGCGCTGGCGGCGATCGCCACGCGCGAGGGCACGGCCCCGATCGCCTTCGACACCGGCGAGCCACTCACCGTCGTGCGCTTCGACGCGCTGCTCATCGACCAGCTGGGCCTCGGCGAAGTCGCCGAACACGTGCAAAAGGTCGCCACGGCCGCGGGCCTGGCCCCGCCCACTTACTTTGGCAGCGAGGTCGTCGCCCGCTACCTGGGCTTGCGCTACACCCATCCCCCCGGCGAACAGAGGCTCGCGCTGTACCCATGGAACCCGATCACGCGCGCCGAAGCCGCGCACTCCTTCGCCGTCGTGCTGGGTCTGGTGGGTGGCGCGAGCGACGAGCCGCCGGCGAGCGGGGAGGAAGGGGGCCCCGAAGGGAGCGCCGGCGAAGGCGCTCCGGCTCCCGCGCCGGCCGCCCCGCCGACCAGCTGGGCGATCGCCGCGGCGCGCGAAGCGCTGTCCACGTTCGCGCTGCCCGCGTACACGGCCGCGCAGCGCGAGGTGCTGCACATCGCGGTGGCGAAGATCGGCATGCCCTACGTGTGGGGCGGCACCACCGATAACACCGCCGACGGACTCGAACACGGCGGCTACGACTGCTCGGGCTTCGCGTGGCGCGTGTACAAGCTCTCCGGCCTGCCGTGGGGCAGGCAGATCCGCGGTCGCACGGCAGCCGAACAGGGCGGCGAAATACCCAAGCGGGAGCGCATCCACCTGCGGGAGGTGGCGCCCGGGGACCTCCTGTTCTTCGGCTCGGCCCACTTCGACTCGACCGCGACCGAGTCCAACGTGATCCACGAGGCGATCGCGATGAGCGACGAATGGGCGATCAACTCCTCCGCTCAGGGCGTCTACGTGCTGCCGCTGAGCACCGGCTGGCTGGCCGAAAGCTTCACCTGGGCCCGCCGGGTGCTGTAGGGCGGAGCTCTTGGGGCGCATCCGCGCGGCTGCCGGCTGGCGACGGCGGCGTGGGCGCGGGGCTTCCATGCCCCGCGACCGGCGCATTCCCTAAAGTCCCTGGTATGCGCGTCACCGCCAAGGCCGACTACGCCGTACGGGCGACCGTGGAGCTGGCGGGCAGCGCCGCCGACGCTCCCCGCAAGGTCGACGAGATCGCCCAGGCGCAGGGGATCCCACTGTCGTTCCTGGAGAACATCCTCACGCAGCTGCGCTCCGCCGGGATCGTGCGCAGCCAGCGCGGCCCCGAGGGCGGCTACTGGTTGGCTCACCCCGCCGCCGAGGTGACGCTCGCCGACGTGATCCGCGCGGTCGAGGGCCCGCTCGTGGGGGTGCGCGGCCAGCGTCCCGAGGAGGTCGCCTATAGCGGCTCCGCGGAGGCCCTCCAGCAGGTGTGGGTCGCGCTGCGCGCCAACCTGCGCAAGGTGCTGGAGCGCGTCTCGGTCGCCGACGTGGCCGCTGGGAAGCTGCCCAAAGAGGTGATCGCGCTAACACGCGGAGAGGACGCCTGGCACACCCGCTAGGGCCTCGCTGAGCGGCGCGATGCTGCGTCCTCGATCGCTCGTGTGCGGAGCACACTTCGCTCACTGCGTCCTTGCCTCGCTTGCTCAGCGAGGCCCTAGACCCTCAGGCCAGCAAAATCGGCCCAAAAACGCCGTCCTTCCGGTAGACTCCCTTGCGCTGCGTGGGGGCTCGGGTTTGCTCCACGCTTGTTCAGAGCGGCGTCCGGGATCGCCGCCAGCCGAGCCATCTCTCTTCAGGAAAAGAAAAAGGAGCCCTTCTCGATGTCAGCCACCTCCGTCGCCGACAACACCGAGGCAGCCGAGGCGGCTGTCGAGGCGATCGCCAGCGCGGCTGGCAAGGAGGCGACCTTCTCGCTGGCGCTCTCCCAGGATCAGAAGGATCTGCGCGACTGGGTGCACGGGTTTGCCGCTGACGTGATCCGCCCCGCGGCGCACGAGTGGGACGAGAAGGAGGCCACGCCGTGGCCGATCATCCAGGAGGCCGCCAAGATCGGCCTCTACGGCTTTGAAGGGCTCGCGCAGTTCTTCGCCGACCCGACCGGTTTGACGCTGCCGATCGTCAACGAAGAGCTGTTCTGGGGCGACGCGGGCATCGGCATGTCGATCATGGGCACCGCGCTCGCGGTCGCCGCGATCTTCGGCCAGGGCTCCGGCGAGCAGATCGGAGAGTGGATCCCCCGCTGCTTCGGCACCGAGGACGACCTCAAGGTCGCCGCGTTCTGCGCCTCCGAGCCCAACGCCGGCTCCGACGTCTCCGGCGTGCGCACCCGCGCGAAGTTCGACGAGGCGACAGGCGAGTGGGTGATCAACGGCCAGAAGGCGTGGGCCACCAACGGCGGCATCTCCGACGTGCACGTGGTGATCGCCACGGTCGACCCGGAGCTGGGCTCCAAAGGCCACGCCGCGTTCGTGGTGCCGATGAGCGAAGCGAAGGGCATCTCCCAGGGCACGAAGGTCTCCAAGCACGGCCTGCGCGCCTCGCACACCGCCGACGTTTTCCTCGACGACTGTCGTGTCCCCGCCGGCTACGTGCTCGGGGGCAAGGAGAAGCTCGACGAACGTATCGCCCGCGTGCGTGAGGGCAAGAAAGGCAAGTCTCAGGCCGCGATGCAGACCTTCGAGGCATCCCGCCCGACGGTCGGCTCGCAGGCGCTCGGCATCGCCCGTGCCGCCTACGAGTACGCGCTGGAGTACGCCAAGGAGCGCGAGCAGTTCGGCCGCAAGATCATCGAGAACCAGTCGATCGCGTTCACGCTGGCGCGCATGAAGATGGAGATCGACGCCGCCCGTCTGCTCGTGTGGCGCGCCTCGTGGATGGGCCGCAACCAGGTGCCGTTCGAGAACGCCGAGGGCTCGATGTCAAAGCTCAAGGCCGGCGAGGTCGCGGTGTGGGTGACAGAGCGCGCGATCCAGATCCTCGGCGGCAACGGCTACACGCGCGAGTTCCCCGTCGAGCGCTGGCACCGCGACGCCAAGATCTACGACATCTTCGAGGGCACCGCCGAGATCCAGCAGCTCGTGATCTCACGCGCGATCTCGGGGATGCACATTCGCTAGGCGGGGACTGGCTTTTCGGGCTTCGGGGGTTGTGCTGCGACTCGTCTTGCTCGCCTCGCTCGACCCCGCTTGTGCCAGGATTTGTGCCAATCGCCCCACGCCGACCGTGGGCAGGGCGCCGGGGGGCGCTCGACGCGACCAGGGCGGTGCTCGCCTTCTGTTTGTCCGCCGGCAGCACCAAACAGCCCCGGTGAGCCAAAACCGAGCGGGCGCTTACAACCCGGCCGCAGCAGTCCAGATCCCGGCCCACGGGGTGTAGCAGCCTCGCTACACTACTGGCTATGGCGACCACGATCCCCCAGCGCGAGCTACGCAACCAGGCCGGCGCGGTGCTCCGCCGCGCCGAGCAGGGCGAGCGTTTTACGATCACCGTGGACGGCCGCCCGGTCGCCGAGCTAGGCCCGCTGCCCGGCACCCGTCCACCAGCACCACCCGAGGCCCTCGCCGAGCTGCTCACCGAGACCCCCGTCGATCCCGGATGGGCACGGGAGCTACGCGCGATGCGCGACACCGAAGCAGCCGCGTGAGCGCACAGCTCATAGACACGAGCGTCCTTGCCGGCGACACCCCGCCCCAAGAGCCCGGAACATGGGCCGTGAGCGTCGTCACGATCGGCGAGCTGGAGGTCGGCGTACTCCTCGCCCCAGACAACCTGCGAGCACAGCGACTCGCCCGCCTCACGGGAATCCTCGAACAAGCGCCTGTCCTGACGGTGGATCGCCGCGTCGCCGCGCACTACGCACAGCTGCGAGCTGCGTCGGGCCGCCAACCAGCGAACGACCTATGGATCGCAGCCACGGCACTCGCGCACGAGCTGACGCTCCTCACCGCAGACACCCGCCAAGCAGCCCTCCCCGGCCTCCAAGCGACGCTCGTCACCGCGTAGCCGGCTAGTAGGCGTGTCCGCAAGTCTTGCGGGCTATCTATCGGAGGGATTGAGAGATCCCAGCGTCCGCCCGAGGGCTTGGGGATCATCACCCTCCTGACTGGCGACGGTCGGTAAGCCCGCGTCAAGCATCGGACCCGCGACCCATGATCCTTCGCGGGGTCCGCCAGGGAAGACCTCGAACGGGGTGACCCTCGGAAAGGTCGGGCTATCCGCCGGCAGATTGTGCGACGAACCTGTCGGGGCTAACCGTTGCGGAGATTTCGCCCTCTTCCCGGGTGACGTAGACGCTCAGTAGCTTGGCCTTGTGGTGTGACGGTCCGACCCAAAGCTCAACCTTGCACAGCAGATGCGACCCGGGCGAGATCACCACGAAGTCCGGCGAGGAACGCGATATCCCGATTGCCGTCGCGCTCCGGGACTACCCTGGACGACCACCTGCTGGGTCTCCCTTGGACCGACGGGCTCGTGTTCGGCGTCACGGCCACCACGCCGTTCAACGACACCTCGATGAGGGAACGCACTGGCCCGGCTTGGAAACAAGCAGGGCTCCAGCGGCTCACGCTGCACCAGTGCCGGCACACCTACGCGAGCCTGATGATCGCCGCCGGCGTCAACGCGAAGGCGCTCCAGACGTACATGGGCCACGCGAGCATCGAGATCACATTCGACCTCTACGGGCACCTGATGCCCGGCAACGAGGCCGAGGCGGCCGCGGCGCTCGATGCGTACCTCACACGCGCCAGCGCTTGTGCCAGTCTTGTGCCAGTCGCCCCCTGATTCGGCCGGATTCCACCGGACTGCACCGGAGTTGATTCCGCATGGATAGGCGAGATTCGGCTCCAGCACTAGGGGCTCCGGCGATCTACGACATCTTCGAGGGCACCGCCGAGATCCAGCAGCTCGTGATCTCACGCGCGATCAGCGGGATGCACATCAAGTAGCTCTAGGGCTGGATCACGCATGGGATGCCTATCGCTGATCATGGGGCTCCTGGCCGGGGACCGAAGTGGCGAGCAGGCTGAGGGCGAAGCCTTCCCGTGCTCTGTTCAGCACCGCCTCGAACTCCGTGTTGGTGAGGCCCATGTTGCTCGGTCCCAGGTGGCTGCAGATCACGCCGTCCCACGCCGCCCATAGGAACCTCGCGGTGCTCTCAGCGTCCACGGGTCGTCCGATGCCTTCGTCGATCATGTTTTGGATCTCGCCCGCCATGCGCTTGGTCTCATCCTTGATGCGCTGCGCCACCCTGGTGCTCGCGGCCGGTGTCAGCTCCGCTCTGGGGCGGTCCGGTGGCGGGAAGCGAAACAGCTGGAAGTAGCCCGGATGCTCGCGTGCGAAGCGTAGGTAGCCCTCGGCCAGGCCGAGCAGCCGTTCAGCGGGGAGGTTGCCCGCGTCAAAGCCCTCGTCGCAGTATTGCTTGTCCAGTTCCAGCGCCCGCTCGATCAGGGCGCCGTACACGCCCTCCTTGCTGGCGAAGTGGGCGTAGATCGAGCCGACGGCCACGTCGGCCTCCTCGGCCAGATCCTCCATCGTCGTGGCTGAGTACCCGCGGCTGATGAACAGTCGCTCACCGGCGTCCCTGATCGCGGTCGCGGTGCGCGCCTTACGACGCTCTGCGCGCGAGCCCTCGCGATCCTTTGCCTTGCCGGATGCCTGGTCGACGGAGGTCATTGCAATATTCTAGCATTGGTGTAATCTAATTCTAGTTCTGTAATCTGACTCTAGAAGTGCGAGCCGTAGGGCTTCGGGGCTACTGCCTGCAACCCGCCCTTGACTTCGTAATAGTTTCGATATAAGATTCGTAACAACTTCGTAAGCCATTTAGAAAGGCCGCCAGATGTCGTCGAACACTCACCGCTACCGTGAGCTCCTGCTGGTCCTGCTGGCGCTCTGCGCGAAGCGTCCCGTGGGCCGCGGCGATCTCGCGGCTGGGCTCACGCGCCGTGTGGGCCGCGACTATCGGCCCTCGCCGGAGCGGGTCGAGTACGCGATCGGGGCGCTGGTGGCCGAGGGCTTGATTGAGAGCGAGGCGCGCGACGGCGAAGTCTCCTATCGGACGACGGCATCCGGAGTCAAGACCTTGGATGAGCGTGCCGAGACGCGGATCGACACCTTCCTGTTCACTGACGTGGTCGGGTCGACAGCGTTGCTCGATCGTCTCGGCGACCACATCGCTCACGCCTTTCGCCGCCGGCATTTTGCGCTGCTGCGCAAGGCGATCGGAGAGCACGCCGGCACCGAGATCAAGAGCCTTGGCGACGGGTTGATGGTGACATTCACCGACGCGCGCGCGGCCGTCGCGTGCGCTGTGGCGATGCAGCGCGCGGTGGCGGTCTGCGGGGATCCAATGACCTTGCGGATTGGGATCGACATGGGTGAGGCCGTGCGCGAGCAGGACGACTTCTTCGGCAGACCGGTGATTGTCGCGCGACGCCTCTGTGACGTGGCGCAGGGCGGGCAGGTAGTCGTGTCCGAGACCGTACGCAGGCTCGCCGGTTCCCCGAGTGCTCATGCATTCGAGTCTCTCGGTGCGCTCGCGCTAAAGGGGCTCAACGATCCGGTGAGCGCTACCGCGCTGCGCCCCGCAGCGGCCCCATCAATGGTGCGAGGCTCACTATCAAACGGGCAGCAGTGGCGAGAGCACGCCAAACAATCCGCCGCCGAGAACATCGGCGTAGCGGTGGCCTAGGGAGCGGTTGCGTTGCCCAGGAGATTCTTTCGACACGGTGAGCTGCCGCTCGTGCTGCTCGCACTGCTCGCCGAGCGCCCGCGGCATGGCTACGAGATCATGGCCGAGCTGAAGCGTCTCTTCAGCCCCCGCTACCGCCCCTCGCCCGGCAGCGTCTACCCCGCGATCGAGGCGCTCCATGCTGAGGGGCTGATCGACGGTCAGACCCACGGCGGTAGGACCACGTATCGCGTCACCCCGGCGGGCGAGCAGGCGATCGAGGCACGCCGCGACGCGCTCGCAGCCCTCGAAGTTCGCACCGGCGCGCGGTTTGGCGACGCGGACTCGATCGAGCCGCTGCTGGACCGCTTCAGAGCGCGGCTTGCGCCGCTCTCGGGGCGAGTGGACCCACAAGCCGTAGCGGCCGTCCTGCAACGAGCGGCGGCCGACATCGAGAGTCTCGACGGGCTCCCAACAACCAAGGAGACAAACTGATGACCGATGCATTCGAGCGCGCCGCCGAGCGCGCGGAAACCCAGTCCCGACAGCGCCAACGCGAGCGCTGGGCGCACGGCCATCGAAAGGGATTCCGGATCCACGCGACGGTGTTCGTCGCCGTCCAGATCCTGATCCTCGCGGTGTGGGTCCTGCAGTGGCAGCTGGGAGGAACGGCATACCCCTGGTTCATCTATCCGCTGCTCGGGTGGGGCGTCGGGCTCGCCGCGCACCACGCCGCGGTTCACGACAGCTTCAAGGACGGACAACGATCCGGATGAGCGCCCAAGCGCCGAACGCCGGCCCCGCAATCGAGCGCGAAACCAGCCGGCCCCACGACAGCGCCACCGACGCACACGCCGCAAGCCCCCACAGCAAACAGCAACCAGAAAGACAGGAGTCAAACATGAGTCAGAGATCAGCAGCCATTGAACGCGACGCACCGTCCATCCCACTCGCCGATCCCGGGCTACGACCGGCAACCGCAGAGGACATCGGACGCCTGAAGGCGGTGATGGCAGAGGCTTTCATCGAAGACCCGATCTACAGCTGGCTGATACCCGACGAAAGTAAGCGACCGGCACGCCTGCGCCGCTACTTCGCGATCGAGCTGCGCCACCTCGGGCTGGCACGCGGACGCGTATGGACGACCAGCAACCTCACCGGCGCCGCGCTGAGCCTGCCGCCCGGCGCATGGCGCTCGCCGCTGCGTATCACCATGCTGGAGGGCACCGCCTTCGGCGTCCACCTGGACCGGGCAGCGAGGATGGGCGCCGCGATGGAGTGGCGGCACATGCGTGACCCGCTGCGCCGGCCGCACTACTACGTCCGTGACGTCGGCGTGCTCCCTGACATGCAGGGCCAGGGTCTCGGCAGCGCACTGATGCGCCCGACGCTCGAGCGCTGCGACCGGGAGGGCCTGCCCGCCTACATCGAGGCCTCCAGCGAGCGCAACGCCGCGCTCTACGAACGCCTCGGCTTCCGGCTGATCCGCGAGCTGCGCGTCGGCAGCTGCCCACCGCTGCGACTCATGCTCAGGCCCCCCACGCTCAGCGCGGTCCAGGCATGATCAGCGCCGACACCAAGGCGGTGCTCCTCGCGGACGCCGCGATGTTCCTCGTAGCGTTGCTGCTCGGGGTCTGGAAGTACAGCCAGATCGCGAGCACCGAGGAGCACAAAGCCCATATCTATGTCGACGTCGCCCACCGCGCGGCGCTGCTCTACAGCTTCGCGCTGCTCTTGATCGCGACATTCGTACAGCTCAGCGGCTTCAGCGAGCTCGTAAACCTGCTGGCCGCCGGCACGATGACGTTCTACTTCTTCACGGCGGTAGCGACCTACTCCCTGCACGGCTGGCGAGAAGACACCGAGAACCAGTACCGCGACCCCGTCAAGGGAACACACCTGTTCATGGTTGCCCTGATCCTCGGAGAGATCGGCGGATGGCTAGCCCTGAGCGCAGGATTCCTCGACAAGCAGATCTTCTGAACGCCGGCGCCCGAAGCCGTCGCGGCGCCATTGGCGATCATGCGGCTGATCGCGGACCGTCGCCGATCGCGCGTACGACGCTGCGATCTTCATGGGGCAACTCGAGGAAAGCCAAGCGCACGCAGTGCGCGCAAGCGAATGAGCGCAGTCACCAAGCCTGCGGCGCCCCGCAGTGCGGGCACTCCACGGTGGTGCTGACCGGGGCTGCGAACACGTAGCCGCAGTGGCAGGCGTAACAGGCCAGGTCGGTCGGGCCGCCGGACTCGCGCACGCGATGGGCGGCGACGTCAGGCGGTTGAGGGGCCGCCACGAATGGCGGTGGGGGGAGGGGCTCGGGCGCCTGGGCGGAGGGGTGCTCGCCGCGAATGCGCTGTGCTCGACGCCGCGCGCCGATCGGATATAGGAGGCTACCTCTCATTGCTCTCCACCTGATAAGACCCGCCGCATGCCTGAATGTTTCGCCCCCCACCGGCGAATCCCTGGCGGAGCCGGCCACGCCGTACGGGCATGGCCGGGGGCGAAGGCTCGACCCCAGCGGCGAATCCCTGGCGTACGTTTGAGATACTGGGCGCGATGAATCCTGCCCGCAAGCGCACCGTGCGGCTGGTGGTGGCGCTCAGCGCCGCCGTGCTGCTGGCCAGTGCGCTGATCTACACGAGCTTCAACGCCGCCAGCCCCGCGCTCACGCCCACCCAGCTGCTGCGGGAGGCCCAGCCGGGGCGCAGCTACCAGCTCACCGGCACCGTCGTCAAGGGATCGGTGCATCACGACGGCGGGGTGCTCCACTTCAGCGTCGCCGATCGCGCAAATGGCGTCGACGCGGTGCCGGTCGCCTACACCGGCGTCGTCCCCGACCCCTTCAAAGAAGGGCGCGAGATCATCGTCACCGTGCAGAAGGACGGCGCCAGCTACACCGGCGAACAGAACTCGCTGATCACCAAGTGCCCCTCCAAGTACAGGGTCGCACCGCCCTCCGAGAAGCAGAACGCCTGAGTGTTCCCCTCCGCGCACCCCATCGCGGTCCGGGCAGGTAGCTCACGCCGGGGGGCGCCCGCGGAGGCGCGGCAGGCAGGTGAGCAGGGCTGATGGCGCTGCTCGGACACGTATGCCTGGTGCTCGCGCTGATCGTGTGCGCGTACGGCATCGTCGTCTCCGTCCACGGGGCGCGCAGCGGCCGGGCCGAGTTCTCGCTGGCCGGCCGCCGCTCGGTATACGCGCTCGCCGGCCTGCTCACCGTGGGGATGGTCGTGCTCGAGATCGCGTTCGTGGGCAACGACTTCGCCTTCAACGCCGTCGCCGACACCTCCTCGCGCACCACGCCGCTGCTCTACCGCCTCGCCGCGCTGTGGTCCTCCCAGGAAGGCTCGCTGCTGCTGTGGGCGTGGCTGCTCTCGCTGTGGTCCAGCCTCGTGCTGTTCCTCACGCGCAAGCGCCTGCGCGAGGTGGCCTCCTATGCGACCGCGATCCTGCTCGGCTTCGGCGGCTTCTTCGTCGGGCTGATGGTGTTCTACGCCAACCCGTTCACGACCACCAACCCCGTGCCCGCCGAAGGTGTCGGTCTCGACCCGCTGCTGCGCTTCCCCACGATGATGATCCACCCCCCGATGCTCTACTCGGGGTACACGCTCTGCACGATTCCGCTCGCGTTCGCGATGGGCGCCCTGATCGCCCGTAAAGTGGATGGGGAGTGGATCGCGGTGGTGCGCCGCTTCGCGCTGGCCGCCTGGCTGTTCCTCGGCATCGGCATCCTGCTCGGCGCCTCCTGGTCGTTCTCGGAGCTCGGCTGGGGGGGCTACTGGGGCTGGGACGCGGTCGAGAACGCCTCGCTCCTGCCGTGGCTGACCGGCACGGCGTTCCTGCACTCGCTGATGATCCAGGAGCGCCGCGGGATGCTGAAGGTGTGGAACGTCTCGCTTCCCTTGGCCACCGGGATTCTGGCGATCATGGGCACCTTCATGGTGCGCAGCGGGATCCTCGACTCGATCCACGCCTTCGGCGGGGCGACCCTCGGGGTTCCCTTCCTGCTGCTGATCGCCGCGCTGCTCGCCGGCTCGATCTACCTGGTCGTCTCCCGCCGTGCGATCCTTGCCAGCACTCACCACCTGGACTCGCTGCTCTCGCGCGAGGCGATCTTCCTGTTCAACAACCTTGTGCTGGTTGGCCTCGCCTTCGTGATCTTCTGGGGCACCTGGTTCCCGAAGATCTCCGAAGCGCTCACCGGCCAGGCCGCCTCCGTGGGGCCGCCGTGGTTCAATCGTTATACCGTCCCGCTGGCGCTGATCCTGGTGCTGCTCTCCGGCATCGGGCCGGTGATCGCCTGGCGCCGCAGCACCCCCCGGGGGGTGCTGCGCAATCTGATCGTACCCTTCGTCGCCGCGCTGCTCACGCTCGTGGTGCTGATCGGGGTGGGCGGGCAATCAATCACCCAGAAGCCCCTGGCGATCGCGATGTTCTGCTGCGCGGCCTTCGCGCTCGGCAGCGTCGCGCAAGAGCTGTGGCGCGGCACACGCGTGCGCCGCGGCGCCTCCGGCGAGGCGCCCCCGGTGGCGCTGATGGCGTTGATCCGGCGCAACCGCAGGCGCTACGGCGGCTACATCGTGCACGTCGGGATGGCGGTGCTGTTCATCGGCGTGGCCGCCTCCTCCTCCTTCCAGCACATCACCCAACTTGCACTCTCTCCCGGGCAGTCCACGCGCGTGGGCGCCTACACCGTCCACTACCTGCGCCCCACCGCGGCCCTCACTCCTCACGACGATCCCACGCACACGGGCTCCACGCTCAACGTCGGCGCCGTGTTGCGGGTCACCAAGGGTGGGCGTTACGTCACCACGCTGCGTCCCAGCGAGGACTTCTACGAATCCCAGGAAGAATCCCAGGGCTCGGTTGGGCACCTGATCGGGGGGCAGCCGGTCAGCAATGTCGGTATCAATGCCAGCCTCACACGCGACATCTGGAGCGCGATCGCCCCGGAACTCGAAACCCCGCGGCTGAAGCACATCATCGAAGTCGCCAACAAAACCATCCCCTTCTCGCGCCCCGACGAGGGCCTGTTCGCGATCGACTTCCTCGCCCACGAATACCTCCAGCACCCGCCGCCGGCGCAGTTCCGGTTGCTCGTCTCGCCGTTGATCATGTGGATCTGGATCGGCGGCCTGATCGTCTTTGGAGGGGGTCTGCTGGCGCTCTCGCCCTCGCCGGGTGCTCTGCGCCGCCGCGTCGCCCTCGGCCTTCCTCGCGTCGCCGGCCCCGCGCTCGCGGGCGGCGCCGCGCCGCGGGACGTGCTCGCGCTGGAGCTCGCCCGCGAAGTCAAGTACCGCGAGCTGCGCGACCTGGAGCTCGACCTTGCCACCGGCAAGCTCTCGCGCGAGGATTACGAAGCCACCAACGCCACCCTGCGGGCGGAGGCGCTGGAGATCCTCAACCAGCTCGAGCCCGAGCCATCGGCCGATGTCTACAACCGCACCGACGCATCCGACCCCGGCTCCCCCGCCTCCGGCCGGCCGAACGGGCGGGCAACGTCGCTACCAGGGCTTCCTCAGCAGGATGATGGTGTTTCCGACGAACAGGATCGCGAAGAAGACAGTCCAGCGGTTGAGGTTGCGCTCCACGAGTGAGCCGCCCCCCAGCGGGCCCTGGCCGGTGCCGACGCCGAACGCGCCGGAGAGCCCGGCGTCTTTCCCCGAGTGCATCAGCACCAGGAAGATCAGGACCACCGCGATGATCACCTGCAGGATCGAGAGGATCGCTTCCATGGCTCAATCGTACAGAACCAGCGGCAGCTGCCGTCGCGGGCAGCCCTACGGGCAGGGAACCGTCGCCGTGCTGGTGCTGGTGGAGCCGTCTTCGTAGGTGAATTCGGCGGCGAACGGGAAGCCGCCGGCCGGGCAGTGGGAGGGGAGCAGGGCCGTGTTGGGGTTGTGGTGCTTTTTGGCGGCCTTCCCGCCGATCGTCACCGAGAAGGAGACCGTCGAGGCGTTGGGCTCGAGCGGGATCGTCGTGATCGCGGGTATCGACATGACGAGCTTTTCGCCGTAAGGCGGGTTGTCCGGCTGCGTCGTGGCGGTGATCACCACGCGCTCTTCCAGCGGCGAGTAGCCCTGGCCGAGGATCTCGATCGTCGGGTTGACGCCCTGCGGCGGACCCACGAACGCCGACACCGCGGCTTCCTCGCTTTCCACGGAGGAGCCCACGTGCACGTCGGCCAGCGCGCGCCCCGTGCCGATCTGCGACTGCGCCGGGCAGCCGCGCGCGCCGTGCGCCTGCAGCTGCGCCTTCGTGCAGCTGCGGAGCTTCGGCACGTTGAGCGTCAGCCCCGCGGGGAAGTGCACCACCGCCCGGCGCACCGGCGAGGGCACGCCGAGCTCGCCGCCGGCGAAGTGGGCGGCGAACGTGAAGGCCGCCTTCGCGCCCAGCTTGTCGGGCGAGAACGACGGTCGGATCGTCGCCGTCGTCGCTTCGGGTGGGGGCGGCGGCGGTCTGAATTCGGGGGTGGACGATGCATCCACCCCCACGGGCAGGGCGCCGCCGAGCGCCAGCAGCGCGCCCACGACCAGGGGGAGGGCGCGCAGGCGACGAAGACCGCTCCCTTGGGTGTGGATTGTGGGGAAGGGGGTCATTGCCCCGGCCGCTCTACTTGTGCGGGCAGGGGATCGTGCCTTTGACCGTGTTGTTCGTGCCGTCCTCGAAGACCAGCTGCGTCTCGTAGGGGAAGCCACCCTTGGGGCAGGTCTTGGGGACGATGATCCCCTTTACGTGCACCAGCTTGCGCTTGCCGCCCACCTGCTCGTAGTAGGCGGCGTTGGGCGCGCCCAACGTGATGAAGATGCTCTTCGCCGTCGCGTTGGAGGCGCCGGGGACGGATTCGATCGGCGGCACCTTGAACGTGAAGCCCAGCCCGTAGGGCTTGGGCTCGTTGACGACCTGCGCTTTGAGCACCAGCTGCACCGAAATCGGCGACACCGCGTTGAGGTAGGCAAGGATCACGATATGCCCGTCTTCGTTGGGGCCGCGGTAGAAGTTGAGCGTGAACGGCTCTTCGTTCACCTGGCCTGCCAGTTCGTAGGCGCCCACGCCCCCGCCGAAGCCGGCTTTCGAGTCCTTGGGGCAGACGCTCGGTTCCAGCGTCTGTTCGAGCTCGACGGCGTTGCAGATGCCTACGCCCTTGGTGTCCACCGTGAGGCCGGGGGGTCCCATCACCGTCGCTTCGGCGATCGGCGAGGGCAGCGGGCCGCTGGTCGAGCCGATCGTGGCGGTGCCGTGGACGTTGGTGGGCGCCCCCAGCTTGTCGGGTGAGAAGCTCGCGGTAACTTCCAGCGTCTGCGCTGCCCACGCCGCCGTGGCGACGATCAGACAGACGCAGGAGACCGTTGCTGCTACGAGAACTCTGGTTCTGGACATGCGGCTTCACCCCTCACTCTGTGGCTCCTCGATGACCCGACGCCAAGAACTCGGCCGGTGCTGCGGCTGGCCGCACTCTCCAATCTCGGCAACCGGAACCTACCGGCCGGCGGCTTCGATTGCAACTCGTAATGCGTGTGGGTCCCATTGCGTAGGTCTCGATCTCCCACTGCTCTTCGATCTCCCACCCTCATCAACCCTCGGGCTCGGAGAACGGAGCGGCGCCGGCGCCGGCTTGCGTGAAGAGCCGCCGGGGTCGTATGGCGACGGCGTGGAGGGCGGGGGGAGGCCGGGCAGCGGTTCCTGCAACAGATCCTGCGTGGCCTTAGCTGTGGAACGCCCCGAACGCACCGCCTATTGCAAAAACACACTCCCCGAGACCCCGCCTCACGGGCCTGTACAGTGCAGCGGCCTTGGCCGCCACCCTGGGGAATCTGCGCGCGACGCTCCACCGCTCCCGTAGCCTTGCGTGCGAGGGAGATTACAAATCCTTTACCGCGGGGTGGTTGTCTGCCGATATGAACCTGAGCCAGGGCGGTTGGGTTCGACGACTGCGGCCCTGCTCGGCCTGTACACGCGAGATGACGACCAGCCGACGACCAACCAACCCGCCGATCGCCGACGCCCGGGGCAGCCAGGGATGAGCTCGCCACGCCGCTGGGCGCGCCGCGCCGTGCTCTCGATGCTGGCCGGAGGCGGCCTCGGCGCCGCCGGCCTCGGCGGACCGCTCGCGGGCGGGGCGCAGGGCGCCGAAGTCCAGACGGGAGCCACCACCGAAGACCAGACTCCCGCGGTCACCGAAACGACCCCCCAGGCGCCGGTCTCGGGGCAGGAAGGGAGCGCCGGCGCGAGCGGAGCCAGCGGCGCCAACGGGACCAGCGCAACTGGCTCCAACACCACCTCAGCCGCCCCTGCCACCCCGCCGCCCAGCACCTCTACCTCTCCCACCGCGACCGCACCCACCGCGACGACCCCGCCGGCGACCGGCGAAGGGACGGGCCCGACCGTGGTGGTGCAGCGCAGCCAGCCGGCCACCTCCGGCCGACGCCACCGCGCAAGCGTCACCCGCTCCGGCAATGGCGCCGCCTCCGATGAAGGTGGCGGCAAGGGTCAGGGCGAAGGCACCGCCAAGAGCGGACCCACCACCGTCCCCGCCGGTACCGCCAACGGCGTCGCGCCCGCCCCGCAGACGGCCGGCGAAGAAGCCGGTGTGCTGGCGACGCTGCTCACGGGCTCGACGGTGTCGGCGCAGGCGCTCGACTTCTACCGCATCCCCCTCTTCCTGCTCCCGGTCTACCAGGCCGCGGCCTTCCAGTACGACGTGCCCTGGCAGATTCTCGCGGGGATCAACGAAATCGAGACCGACTACGGCACCGACCTCTCGGTGTCGAGCGCGGGGGCGCTGGGGTGGATGCAGTTCATGCCCGGCACGTGGCTGCAGTACGGGGTGGACGCCACCGACGCCGGCTACGCCGACCCCTACAACCCCGTGGACGCGATCTTCGCCGCCGCCCGCTACCTGCACGCGGCCGGCGCCTCCCACCATCTGCGCGCCGCGATCTTCTCCTACAACCACTCCCAGGAATACGTCGAATCGGTCATGCTGCGCGCTCGCCTGGTCGCCAGCTACCCGAGCTCGGTGATCGCCACGCTGACGGGCCTGGTGGACGGGCGCGCGCCCACCACCGGCGCCCGCCTGGCCCCAGGGGTGGCGGCAGCGCTGGAAGCTCAAGCGGCGGGGATGGTGGCCGGGGTGGACGCCTCCGGTGAAGGCACCACCTCGGGGAGCGCGACGGCCGGCAGCTCTTCGAATGCCACCGCGGGAGCGGTGCCCGCCGGCCTGGCGCCTACGCCGGCCGCGGCCGGCGCGCAAGCGGGCGGCGACGCTCAGCCCGGCGCCGCGGGCGCGGCACAGACGGCTCCCACCGCCGCCGCGCATCCGGCCGCCACGCCCGGCTCGACGCCCGCGCCCTCCCCGCGGGTGGCGGCGGCTCGTGCGCAGGCTGCCGCCAACGCGCCCGCCAAGCCATCTCAGCTGGTCGAGCTGCTCGGCGACCCCGGCGCGCCGGTGGTGGCGGTGGAGGACGGTCGCATCGAGCGCCTCGGGCACTCCCGTGCGCTGGGGCGCTATCTGGTGCTGCGCGACATCTACGGGGACATTTTCACCTACGCCGGCCTCGGCAGCATCGCGCCCCGCTACCGGCCCTCGGTGCCGTCGGCCAAGCCCCGTATCGCGGCATCGCAGGAACCCAAGCCCACTCAGGCCGCGACCGCCGGGCACCAGTCGCCGCTGACCCTGAAGGTCAAGGCGCATGCCGCACAGGCGCTCGCGCCAGCGAGCGCACCGGTCGAATCCGAAGGCGAAACGGCGCCCGCGGGGATGGGCAGGGTGCGCCTGTTCGCGCACCCCGGCAACCCGGTCGCGCGGGCGGCTGCGCACGCCGCGAGTCCGGCGAGCGGGAGCGGTGGCTGGGCGGCGCTGAAAGCCGGCTCGATCGTCGCCAAGGGCACGGTGCTCGGCCACCTCCACACCCCCTCCGGGGCGAGTGCCGGACAGCTGCGCTTCGCGGTGCGGCCCGCGGGAGACAGCACCACGATCGACCCCCAGCCGCTGCTGCAGAACTGGCGCCAGCTCGGCACGGCGCTGCACCCGAAGGGCTCCAGGGGCACCGACACGCTGCTCGGGGCGACCGCCGCGGACGCGCTCTCGATGGCCAAGGGCGAACTCGAGCGCGCCGTGCTCGCCGATCCCGGTATCCAGCTCGACACGTGCGGTCGCCGGGACGTCGCCGGTGGCACGGTGGATAGGCGTGTGCTGGCGGCGCTCGTGTTCCTCTCGCGCAGCGGCCTGCAGCCGACGGTCGCCGGGTTGCGCTGCCCGCGGGGCGGGGACACTCCGTCCGGATTGAGCGTTGTGAGCGGCGCGGGCGCGAGTGCCGGCGCCGCGCTGCGCTCAGAAGCCCGGCAGGCGGCGGTCCACGGTGGCGGCATGGCGGTCGACATCACCGCGATCAATGACATCCCGATCGCCGGCCACCAGGGTCCGGGCTCGGTCACCGACGTCGCGATCCGCACACTGCTGACGCTCCACGGCCGGTTCGCTCCCCACCGGATCGTGAGCCTGATGCAGTACCCCGAAGGGCCTTCGACGCAGGCGCTGCCCACCGCCTGGAACCACATCCACCTCGAGTTCCTGCCCGTGCGCGCCACGGCCAGCGCGCACGCCGCCACGACCGGTCCGACCGCGGCCTCGCCATTGGCGGCGAGCGGCGTGCTGAACGAGGCGCAGTGGAGTCAGCTGATCGGGCGCATCGCCGCGCTGCCGAAGCCCACGGTCTCGGTTACGCCCAGCTCGGCGGCGATCCGCGATCCGCAGGCGGCGCCCACCAACCGCGGGCTCGGCGCCGGCAGCCAGACCGCGGGCGGCTGAGCGGCGCGGGAGGCGTTGTCTGTGTCCGCCGGTGGCGGACACAGACACAGGTGGGTTTCTCTTCTCAGCCGGCGCTGGTGCCGGGGTGCGCCCGGTTGGCTGTCAGCGCGCCCAACAGCGTGCTCCGGCACTTCGCCGAGGCCGCTTTGTACTGCGCGCTGCCGGTGTTGATCCCTTTGGTGGCGAACACCGGGCCCTTGCCGGTGGTGTTGGGGTCGCCGAAGTTGACTCCGTTCTGACGCATGCAGGCGGCGAAGCGCAACAGCGCGGCGCGGAAACGGGGGTTGTTGAAGAAGCGCTGGAAGCGGTTGGCGCTCCTACCGAAATGGCTGCCTTTGACGCCGCCGCCGCAGCTCCTGAGCGCTTCGGCGAACTGCGCCTGTGACATGCCCTTTGGCAACTGCGCGCCGCTGCCGCTGGCGCCGCCGGCGAAGCCTCCAGCTCCACGTTGGGGCAGCGTGATGCCTTTCTTTGAGAGGCATGTGCGCACAGCGGCGAAGCGCGCAGAGGGGGCGGCGGGCGTGGTGCCGGTGGTCGATGCGCCCGGGGTGGTGCCGGTGGTGGAAGCGCCCGTGCTGGTGCCGGTAGACGAGGGTCCGGTGGATGAGGTCCCGGTCGACGTGCTGCCCGAGGTGCCTGTGCCGGCAGTCGAGGTGCCCGTGCCGGCGGTGGTGGTGCCGGTCGCCGCCGCGTTGGCGGTGGTCTCGGTGGTCGTGGTGGTGTTCGAAGAGCCGCCGCATGCCGCCAGGCCGAGCGAGGCGGCCACGAGCGTGGCGGTCAGCGCGATCAGCGACGCGAAGGTCGCTGGCCTGCGGCGTGGGCTGTGGTGAGACATGAGGCTCCTTTGTCGGTCACGCGGTTCTGCGCTGCTGGTCATGTGGATCCCAACACTTTGATCGCTGCACCTAAAGGGTCCGTCAAGGAATAGGCGATGGCTGAGCGCGCCACGATGGCGCTCAGCCGCCGAAGAGACCGCCGCCACCGCCGCCCGGGCCCGCGCCGCCGCCCCCGAACAGCGCCCCGAGGCTGCCGCTCCCGCTGCCGACGCCCGCGGCGTTGACGCTGATCGATTCGGCGCTGACGACGCCGCCCGAGCCTTTGGTGCCACGAACGATGACGGTTTCGCCGGGGTGGATGCTGTGCACGTCGGTTTTGACGGTCTTGGTGACCGTCGCGGCGGGGGAGGTGGTGACCTTGACCGTGTTGCCTTCGGCGGCGGTCACATACAGGGTGCTGCCGGAGATATAGGCAACTTCGCCGATCGTGGCGCCGCCCGCACCGCCGAGGCCGCCGAAGCGCCCCGCGAAGCCACCGGGGCCGGCGGATCCGCTGGGGTCGGCGGATCCGGAGCTCCGCAGACCGGCCAGCCTGGAAGCCAGGCCGCTCGCGTTCGTGCCCGAGCTGGATGAGGTCTGTCCCTTCTCGACGAGCACCCCACCGATGAAGCCGCAGGCGAGCAGCAGCACCCCCAGCAATGCGATCGGGATTGGCGTGAGTAGACGCCGACGCGGGCGAGGGGGCAACTCCTGATAGTCATCTGGCATGGCTGGCTCCTCGGGGGGAAGATGCGGGGCGGGATCACTCAAAGCGCAAAGCCTCGATCGGTCGCAGGCGGGCGGCGCGCCCCGCCGGGTAGGTGCCGAAGAAGAGGCCGGTGAGCACGGCGGCGCCGAAGGCGAGGAAGATCGAATAGGTGGCGATCGCGGGGTGCACGCCGGCGATTTCGAACTGGCTGCCCACCACCCCGAGCAGCACCCCCGTGAGGCCACCGATCAGCGACACCAGCACGGCCTCGGTGAGGAACTGGGTGAGGATGTCTGAGCGGCGTGCGCCCACCGCCTTGCGAATGCCGATCTCGCGGGTGCGCTCGGTGACTGACACGAGCATGATGTTCATCACGCCGATGCCCCCCACCAGCAGCGAGATCGCCGCGACCTCCCCAAGCAGGGTGGTGAAGACGGAGGTGGTAGAGGAGGTGGTTTCGAGCAACGAGCCCTGGTTGATCACCTGGAAGCCCGGTTCGGCGGTGTCCTGTTCCTGGCCGAAGAGGGGCCCGGCTCGCCGGCCTTCAGCCGGCTGCGCCACCCTCTTGGTGTGGCGCTGCTCGAGGATCTGCGTCACCTCCGCTTCGGCGGAGCCAAGCGCGGACTCCGAGGTGGCCTCGACGGTGATCGAGTCGATCGGGCCATAGCCCGAGAGAGAGTCCTGCACTGTGGTGATGGGGGCGGCGACGATTTCGTCGAGGTTGGACACCCCGTTTGAGCCCTTGGCGGCGAGCACGCCGATCACCTCGAAGTTGACGCCATTGGCGCGCATCGTCTGCCCCACGGGGTCCTGTCCGGGGAACAGCTCTTCGACGACGGTCTGCCCGACCACCGCCACACGCGCGTGGCGGGCGACGTCGGCTTCCGTGAAGGGGGTGCCTTCCTGGAGGTGGTAGCCATGGGCGGCGAGGTAGGAGGGGGTGGTGCCGACGAATGTGCCGGGCTCGTAGGAGGTGCCGTTATAGACGAGCGTCACGCCGGTGGCGTTGACGACCGGCGCGGCGCTCTTGACGTCGGGGGCTTCGGAGCGGTTCTGCAGCGCCTCGGCGTCCTGCCTGGTCAGCGAGATGGGATCCCCCCCCACCCCACCGGCGAGCGCGGCGAAGCGCGCACCGCCACGGGCGGCGCCGGACTCGACCAGCAGCACGTTGGTGCCGAGGCTCTCGATCCGTTCCTCCACCGCTTTGGAGGAGCCGTTGCCAACCGCGATCAGGATGATCACGGCTGCCACGCCGATCGTCATGCCGAGGATCGTCAGCCCGGAGCGCAGCTTGTTGGCAAGGATCCCACCCCACGCGATGCGCAGCGTCTCGGCGCCGATCATGGCCGAGCCTCGACCGGGGCTGCGAGGTGGGCGGACTTCAGCCGCTGGGAGGGAGGCGGGGGCTCGTGGACGCCGAGCGAACGCCGGTCTTCGACGATCTGCCCGTCGCTGAGGCGCACCACACGCTTGGTCTGGGCGGCGACGTCGGGCTCGTGCGTGATCAGCACGACGGTGCGCCCTTCGGCGTTGAGGCCGGCGAAGATCTCCAGCACGTCCTCGGTCGAATGGGAGTCGAGGTTGCCGGTCGGCTCGTCGGCGAGGATCAGTGTGGGGTTGGTGACGATCGCACGGGCGACCGCCACGCGCTGCTGCTGGCCGCCGGAGAGCTCGGAGGGGAGGTGGTGCAGACGATTGGCCATGCCGACCGCGCCCAGCGCCCGTTCGGCGCGGCGGCGGCGCTCTGCCCGGTGCAGCCCGGCGTAGGCGAGTGGCAGCTCGACATTGGCGAGCGCGGGGGTGCGCGCGACGAGGTTGAAGCTCTGGAAGACAAACCCCAGCTTGCGATTGCGCAGGTCGGAGAGCTCATCCTCGTCGAGGTCGTGAGCGTCGGTGCCGTCGATCAGGTAGCGCCCGCTGGTGGGGATGTCGAGGCAGCCAAGGATGTTCATCAGCGTGCTCTTGCCGCTGCCGGAGCTGCCCATGATCGCGACGAAGTCGCCGCGCTGGATGGTCAGCGAGACCTGGCACAGAGCGGGAACGCTGATCTGTCCGATGCGATAGGTCTTGCTGACGTCGCGGACGTCGATGACAGGGTGAAGGGTGGGCCGCATCAGCCGCCTCGGAAGGCACCGCCTCCGCCGGCGCCCCCTGGGAACGCTGCGCCGCCGCCTGCGCCGAGGCTGCCGGCGGCGCCGCCGAGCGCGCCCGTGCGGCTGCCCAGACGTGAGAGGACGCTCGAGAGGCCACTGGTGGTGCGGGCCACAGGCAGGACGATCTGCTCGCCGGCGGAGAGGCCGGAGAGGACGATCGTGGAGCTGTTGCCGGCCAGCCCGGTGACGACCCGCCGGTGGGTCTGGGTGCCGTCGTGCACGACCGTGACGGTGTCGGCGGTGATCGCGGAGGTGGGGACGTTGACCCCTTCGGCCTGCTTGACGACCACTTCCGCGGTCGCGCTCATCCCCGGTTTCAGCCCGCTTGCGAGCTGGTCGAGCTGGAAGGTGACGTCGTAGCTGACCACGCCGCTGGAGGACGTCGGGAGCGTGGCGACGCTCACCACGCGCGCGGCGAGCTTGAGCCCTTCGAGCGCTTCGATCGTGACCGTGGCGGGCTGGCCGTCGCGTACGTTGACGACTTCGGACTCGCTGAGCGCCACTACGAGCTGCATCGAGCTGAGGTCGCTGAGCACGGCGAAGGGGGAGCTCGAGGAGCTCCCCGAGCCGGAGGAGTCCGAGCTGGAGGCGCCCGTTGCCGAGGAGGCACCGAAGGCCGATGCCGCGGAGGAGCTCGACCCGGAGCCGGAGGAGCCCGACCCCGACGAGCTGGAGGAGCCCTTGGTGGTGCCGCTGGCGGAGACCGCTTCGCCGACCTCGCCCGTGAGCGAGACGATCGTGCCGGTCATTGGCGCAAAGAGCTTTGTATTTGAGAGCGCCTCTTCAGCGCTCTGCACGGTCAGTTGGTCGCTCTTGACGGCAGCGCGGGCGGAGGCGATGTTGGCTTCGCGCAGCGCGGGGCTGAGCGTCGCTTTGGCTGTGGTAGTGGTGGTGGCTTCTTTGGGCGTAGTGGCGGCTCGGCCCGAGCCGGAGGAGCCTTCGCCGTCGGTTTCTTCCTCCTGCACGAGGCTCGCTTCGGCGGCCTGCAGCGAAGCTCGGGCCTGCTCCAGCGTGACTTCGGCGCTGTCGGGGTTCAGTTCGGCGAGCAGCTGCCCCTCGGTGACGTGCTGGCCCTGGTGGACGTAGATCTGGGTGACCACGCCGGAGGTCTTGAAGCCGAGGTCGAGCTGCGTCGCGGCCTGGATGTTGCCGTTGCCAGAGACGGTCGATTGGACGACCCCCTCGCCGACGGTGATCGTGCGCCCGGTGGCGCTCGCGGTGCCGGAGGAGGGTCCCACGACGAGCACCGCGGCGACGATCGCGCCCACGCAAAGCGCGGCCAGCAGGTAGGTCGGCCAGGGGCGTTGTGCGCGTGGACGCATCGTCTGATCTTGTGTCGAGGCCATAAGAGGTGGCGAAGAAAGGCTGCAAGCGCAGGTAAATCCGCCGGATGCCCTAACGTACCGGGAGCATTGCCCGAGCAAGTGATGCACCTATCGATGCTGCTACACAGCCCACTGCTGGACCGCACGGGAGAGCGGTTGGGGGGGGTGGAGGACGTGATCGTGCGCCTCGCCGACGGCGGCTACCCTCCGGTGACGGGGCTGAAGGCGCGGATCGGCGGCCGCGAGCTGTTCGTGCCGGTCGACAAGGTCGCCAGCCTGGAGGTGGGCGCGGCGCGGTTGTCCGGCCAGAAACTGAGCCTCGGGAAATTCGAGCGCCGCGAAGGGGAGGTGCTGCTGCGCCAGGACGTGCTGGGGCGCAAGCTGGTCAACGTCGAGGCCGACCCGCCCCGCCTGGTCAGCGCGCACGAGATCGAGCTGGCGTGCATCGACGGCTGGTGGCGGGTTGTCGGCGTGGACCCCTCCTCCCGCGCGCAATTGCGCCGTGCGCTGCCGCGCTCGCTGCGGCGGCTGGTGGCCGACCGGCCGTTTCTCGACTGGACAGACATGGAGCCGTTCGTCGGCCACGTACCCACCGCGCGCCTGCGCTTCTCCCACCGCAAGCTCGCCAACCTCCATCCGGCGGAGATCGCCGATCTGGTCGAGGCTGCTTCGCACGAGGAGGGCGAGGAGCTGATCGAGGCCGTCGGGCAGGACCGGGAGCTGGAGGCCGACGTCTTCGAGGAGCTCGACGAGCACCACCAGCTCGAGTTCATCGCCGAGCGCCCCGACGCGCAGGTGGCGGCCGTGATCGCGCGGATGGCGCCCGACGACGCAGCCGACCTGATCGGCGAGATCGACCAGGAGCGCCGCGGGCGGATCCTGGAGCTGCTGCCGCTCGCCGGCCGCCGGCGGATCGAAACGCTGCTCGGCTACAACCCCTCGACGGCGGGCGGCATGATGAGCCCCGACTTCATCGCGCTCGCCGGAGACGCGACCGTCGGAGACGCGATCGACGCGGTGCGCCGCTCCACGATCGCGCCGGGGATGCTGACGACGGTCTACCTGCACGATGCCGACGGCGTGCTGAGCGGCTCGGCGGCGATCGTCACGCTGTTGCGCGCCGAGCCCGACGCGCCGCTCGCGGGGGTCGCCGAGCACGAGCCCGAGTCGGTGCCCACCGACGCCGACCTGCCGGAGGTCGCGAGGACGATGACCGACTACAACCTCGCGTCGCTCCCAGTCGTCGACGACCACCAGCGGGTGGTTGGAGTCGTCACGGTGGACGACGTGCTCGAGCAGACGCTGCCCGTCGGCTGGCGGCGGCGTTTCGGCTTGGTCAGCGACTGAGCTGGCACAGACGGTCCCGCTTGCGGCGAGCGTGCAGGCAGGGCAGGCGCGATGCTACCCTGAGCCCGGAACGGGCTAGATCATCACGCGCGGAAAGGAGGCTGGGATGGATCGAGAACAGCCGCGAAGTACCCAGCCGCTCGCGCGTACGTCGGGCCTGTCTCCGCTGGATTGAGAGCCGTCTTCTCGGGGCAGGGTCTGCGCGACGCGCGTTGCCTTGACGTGTCCGCATGCCCGCCCGAAGGAGGTGAAGGAGATGGCCGAGAACCCGACGACGCTGGACGACACGCAGCTGTCCGCACAGCCCCAGCCGCCCGTGCTCGAGGGCGTGCCGCCGGTCCTCGACGAGGCTCACATCGGCGACATCCGCGGGGCGCTCGGCACGATCCGGATGGACGACACCGGCGCCCGCCACGGCTGGCGCTCGCGCGCGATGGCGCTGCTGGCGATCATGGGTCCGGGTCTGATCGTGATGGTGGGGGACAACGACGCGGGCGGCGTTTCCACCTACGCACAGGCCGGCCAGAACTACGGCACCTCGCTGCTGTGGGTGCTGATCCTGCTGATCCCAGTGCTGATCGTCAACCAGGAGATGGTGATCCGCCTCGGCGCTGTCACCGGCGTCGGCCACGCGCGGCTGATCAACGAGCGCTTCGGGCGCTTCTGGGGCTGGTTCTCCGTCGGCGACCTGTTCATCCTCAACTTCCTCACGATCGTCACGGAGTTCATCGGCGTCAGCCTCGCGCTGGGGTACTTCGGCGTGAGCAAGTTCGTCGCCGTGCCGGCCGCCGCCGCGGCGTTGGTGGCAATCACCGCGACCGGCAGCTTCCGCAGCTGGGAGCGCTTCATGTACGTATTCGTGGTCGCCAACTTCCTGGTGATCCCGCTGCTGGTGCTGGTGCACCCCGACTTCGCCACGATCGCGCACGACACCGTGACGCCCTCGATCGCCGGCGGGGCCAGCTCGACTTCGGTGCTGCTGATCATCGCGATCGTCGGCACCACCGTCGCCCCGTGGCAGCTGTTCTTCCAGCAGTCCAACATCATCGACAAGCGGATCACCCCGCGCTGGATCAACTACGAGCGTGCCGACACGGTGATCGGCGCGTTCGTGGTGGTGATCGGCGCCGGCGCCATCATCTCCATTGCGGCGTTCGCGTTCGCGGGCACGCCCGCGGCCGGGCACTTCGGCAACGCGGGCACCGTGGCGAGCGCGCTGCGCACCTACATCGGCCCGGCTGCGGGGGCGTGCTTTGCGATCGTGCTGCTCAACGCCTCGCTGATCGGTGCCGCGGCGGTCACGCTCGCCACCTCATACGCGTTCGGGGATGTGTTCGGCGCCAGTCACTCGCTGCACCGCGGCATCCGCGACGCAAAGATGTTCTACGCCACGTTCGCGTTGATGGTGTGCGCGGCGGCGGGGATTGTTTTGGTGCCGGGCGCCCCTTTGGGGCTGATCACGACCTCGGTGCAGGCGCTCGCCGGTGTGCTGCTGCCGAGCGCCACGGTATTCCTGCTGTTGCTCTGCAACGACCGCGCGGTGCTGGGTCCGTGGGTGAACGCCCCGTGGCTGAACGCTTTGGCGGCGGTGATCATCGGCGTGCTGGTCGAGCTCTCTTTGGTGCTGGTCGCCTCCACCGCGTTCCCGCACGTAAATGTGACGGATCTCTTCGTCGATCTGTCGATCGGGCTGGTGGTGGCGCTGGCGGCGATGGGGGGGTACGTGCTGCTGCGCCGGGCGCGTGTGGGGACCTCGGCGGCCGGTGCCGCGGGAGCGAGGGGGGGCGCGGAGGAGGCAGGGAGCCTGTCGAAGGAGCGCCGCCACGCCTGGACGATGCCGCCGCTGGCGCTGCTCGAGCGGCCCGTATGGTCGCCCGGCCGGCGCGCGGCGATGCTGCTGCTGCGCGGCTACCTGGTGGTCGCGGTGGCGTTGCTGGTCGTGAAGACCGTGCAGCTTGGCCACTGAGCGTCCGCGGAGCCCTATGTTGTGGCGATGCTGCCCTTCTGGCTGTCGATCGGCGTGCTCTCCGCCACCCAGGGCGCTTTGGTGGCGTTCCCGGGCACGATCTCGATCCCGTGGGTGGAGCGCCGCGGCAGCCGCCTGTGGGCCGCGATTCCGCCGCTTTCGGTAATCGTCTTCGTGTTCGTCGCGCGCGCGGCGGAGCAGACAAGCGCGCAGAGTCTCACCTACCTCGCGCTTGTGGCGGTGCCGATCCTGGCCGCGCTCGCGCTCGGCTGGTGGGGCCACGGCGCGCGACCGGCGCTCGCGCTGGCGGCGCCCGTGCTGTTCGCGCTGGCATGGGCCGACCGCGGCGGGCTGGCGGGGCAGGGGGCAGCGCTCGCGCTCTCGGCGCTCAGCTGCGCCGCGCTGGGGGTGCTGCTCGCCGCGGTCACGCCGCCGCGGTGGCTGGCGGCCGGGATCGTGCTGATGGCATGCGCCGACGCCGCCCTGGTCGTCTCCGAACTGCTGCAACACCCCAACGAAGTGCTCAACTCCGCACACCCCCCGGCGGGCCTGCCAAAACTGCAGGCCGAGGTGTTCGGCACGGCCGCGATGGGTTATGGAGACCTGTTCGTGGCGGGCCTGCTCGGCGGCCTGCTCGCCCGCGGCTGGCCATCCCCGCGCGAGGGAAGCTCTGTGCGGGCGCAGCAGCTGTGGGCGGCGGCGCTGGTGGTCGGACTCGCGCTGGCGTTCGATCTGCTGTTCTTCGCCGTCAACGAGCTCCCTGCCACGGTGCCGGTGGCGGTCGGCTTAATCCTCCTGCTGCTCACGTTACGCCGCGCCGAGCGCTCTCCACGCGGCGTAACCGCACGCGGGGTGCGTGTGTAAAGAAGACAGGCATGTCTGGTGGCATGAAGCCGCAGGTGTACGTGGACGAGCGCCCTCCCGAGCGCTTCGACCGCTACTACGAGCACGCCTCCAAGCATGGCCCCGACTGGGTGTACACGCTCGCTCGCCTGCTGCTCACGCCGGTGTGCCTGGTGGTATACCGCGCCCGCTGCGTAGACGCGCCCAATGTGCCCCGCTCGGGCCCGGCGATCATCGCCCCCAACCACTTCTCCGCGATGGACCACTTCTTCTGCGGGGTGTTTCTGCGCCGGCGCGTCTCCTTCATGGCCAAGTCGCAGCTGTTCAGCGGCATACTCAGCTGGATCCTGCGCCACGGTGGCGCCTTCCCGGTGCAGCGGGGGCGCCACGACGAGCGCTCGATCGCCACCGCCCTGGCGATCCTCGCGCGCGGCGGGGTCGTCGTGATCTATCCCGAGGGCGGCCGCTCGCGCAGCGGGCACATCAGCGAGCGCGCCCGTGCGGGCGTCGGCCGCCTGGCGCTGGAGAGCGGCGCTCCGATCGTGCCGGTCGCGATCCACGGCACCGAGCGAGCGCGCAACTGGAAGCGCCTGGAGTTCCCGCGGGTGACGGTGCGCTACGGCGAGCCGCTGCGCTTCGAGCGCGTCGCGCTCAGCACACGCGAGGACCAGCAGGCGGTCGCCGACACGACCCTGCGGCGAGTGCGGGAGCTGCACGCCAGCCTCGAGCGCCCCGCGCCGGTCCGCTCGCGCCTCACCACCGTGCCCCATCGTCCGCGCTGAGCTACTTCACCTCTGCCTCCGCGTTGCGCGCCGCGCGTCCCACCCGCAGGCTCGGCAGGCGATAGTCGGGGCGCAGCCGGCGCAGTACCAGCAGGCCCATCGCGGCCGCGACCATACACGTGATCGCGCCCAACCCGAGGCCGGCGCGAGCGCCGAGCTGTGCCATCACGAAGCCGACGATCGGCCCACCGATCGGGGTGGAGCCCTGGAAGGCGACAAACCACAGCGACATCACCCGCCCCCTCATCGTCGGCTCGGAGCCCAGCTGCAATGTCGAGTTGCCGGTTGCCATGAACGAGATGCTGGCCCACCCCGCCAGCGCGAGCGCGAGCAGCTCCAGCGCCAGCGTGGGGGCGAGCGCGGCGAGCGCCAGCACCACCCCGAAGCCCGTCGCCGCGATGATCAGCGTGGGTAGGCCGGTGCGCCCACGTGCTGCCACCACGAGGCCGCCGGCGACCGCGCCGATGCCCATCGCGCCCGTCATGAAGCCATACCCCGCCGCGCCCACGTGCAGCCCCTCGCGGGCCATGAACGGCAGCGAGACCTGGAACTCGTAGGCGAGGCAGCCGACAAGCGCCATCATCAGCAGCGGCACGGCGAGCGCGGGCGTGCGGCGGACGTAGCGCAGCCCTTCGCGCAGCTGTCCGGGCGCACGGGGCGTGGGCGGGCTGGGATGCAGCGCCGTACGGTCGAGCGTCGTCAGCGAGAACACCACGGGCACGAAGCTGACGGCGTTGAACAGGAAGCACACCCCCGTGCCCACGGTGGCGATCAGGATGCCGCCGACCGCCGGGCCGATCGTGCGCGCGACGTTGACCAGCACCGAGTTGAGGCTGACCGCGTTGCGCAGGTGCTCCTCGCCCACCATCTCCAGCATGAACGACTGCCGCGCGGGGTTCTCGAAGGCGTTGTTGAGCCCCAGCAGCAGCGCCAGCGCGCCGATCTGCCACACCGCGACGAGGCCCGTGACCGTCAGCAGCCCCAGCGCCAGCGCCTGCAATCCCATCAGGCACTGCAGCGCCACCATCAAACGGCGCTTGTCGATGCGGTCGGCGACCACCCCGCCGTAGGGGCCCAGCAGCAGCACCGGCAGCGTCTGCAGCGCCACGATCGCCCCCAGCGCGGTGGCCGAGCCCGTGAGCGTGAGCACCAGCCACGCCTGTGCCGCCATCTGCATCCAGGTGCCGATCAGCGAGATCGCCTGACCGGAGATGTAGCGGCGGTAGTTGGGCACCGCCAGCGCCGCGAAGGTGGTGTGCGCCGCGCCGCGCACGCGCTCTGCTCTGAATGCCATCAGTGCGGGCGGAGGGACTCGAACCCCCAAGGGCTTGCGCCCACCGGCTCCTAAGGCCGGCGTGTCTACCAGTTCCACCACGCCCGCAGCGCTCCCACGAGGGGTCGTGCTTTACGGGGACCGCTGAAGATTGTATGGTCATCCTTGACGATGTCCACTCCAGCCACCCGCCGCGCCGCCGGTATCCGCATCACCCATCCCAACCGCGACAAGCCGGTCGTGCAGGCCACGCGCGCCACGGTGATCGTGTTGATGCTCGCCACCGCCGCGCTGCTGCTGCTGATCACGATCGGGGGCTTCGAAGCGCTGGAGGGTCTCGGCCCGGTGATCGTGCAGTGCCTGTTCATCGTCTGCTACCTGCTGCTGGCGTTCTACGCGGGGCGCTGGAACCGCGGCGTGCTGCCCGTCGCCTCCGTGCTGGCGGTGCTGCTGGGTACCTTTGCGCTGGTCGCCGCCCCCAGCTGGTTCGAGCGCGACTCCTCCGCCTTCGCCCAGCCCGCGCTCGAATCCAACCTGCTCGGCGTGTTGACGCTGCTGGTGATCCCCGTGCAGATCCTGCTCGTGATCTTCGCGATGCGCGGCTTCTCGCAGGGCTGGAATGTGGAGCTCGAGCAGCGCGACCCGGGCGCCCAAACGGGTGGCTACGGAGACGCCGCTCCGTACCCCGTCTGAGCGCGCAGGTCCAGATAGACCGCCCAAACCCGCGCATGGGGCCTTACAGGGCCCGTGGAGCCGTGAGCGCCTATATTGAGACCCGGCGTGCGGCGGTGGCGGAACGGTAGACGCGGGGCCCTCAAAAGGCCCTGTCCGCAAGGGCGTGTGGGTTCGAATCCCACCCGCCGCACCTCTGCGTCGGGTCACCGATCCGGGGTTGTTTCCTTCTGCCTCCCCCGATTCGCCGGCGCGCCAGCTCCCACCGACCGCTGGAGCGCTGCCCCACTGACCGTCGGCGCGCTTGGCGTTTCTCGTGTTTGCGCTGTGGTCTTTGTGTGCGCGACTCAAGAGTATGGGCGCATGCGAAGTACCGGAGACCACGATCTTGACGAACAATTGGAGAGATTTGGCCAGAACATGCGAGAGGCCCGCAAGCAGGCGGGCCTCTCGCAGATCGATCTGAGCTTGAGAGCCAACCTCGACCGCGCCGCCGTCAGCTTCCTCGAGCGCGCCGAGCGGGCACCCGATCTCTCGACGATCGTGCGCGTCGCCGATGCTGTCGGTGTCAAGCCCGCCGCGCTGCTGAACGGCATCGGCCCCGACTCCGCCGTACGCGGGCCCCGCTGCGGGGAGGAGGAGCTCACGCCCGCTGCCCGCTTCGGCGTCAACCTGCGCTGGGCGCGCGAACGCGTGGCCATCTCCCAGGAAGCGCTCGCCAACAACGCCCACGTCGACCGCGCGGCGATCAGCGTGTTCGAGCGCGGCAAGCGCAATCCCAATCTGCGCACGCTCCTGCGCCTCGCCAGGGCCCTGGACATCCCGCCCGGGGTGCTGCTGCGGGGGGTGGGGGCGACGGTTGCCGTGCGGGTGCGCTAGCGGCCGGTCCTACCCCGGGTTCGGCGCGGTCTCGCGTGCGACCTTCCAGCCGGCGTTGATCGGGTTGAGGAAGTAGGGGGGCTCGTCGACCGCGAGTCGCTCGTCGTATTTGTAGTTCTTGATGTAGCCGCTTTCGCCGACTAGGCCCACGATCCCGCGGAAGCGCTGGGCGATCGCCCCGTAGATGTTGAGGTTGCCGAGCTGCTTGCCGCATTCGTAGTTGTCCACGGCGAACGAGTGGTTGGTCGAGAGGATCGCCCCGTAGATCCACGGGTTTTCCAGCGAGCCTTTTGCGTTTTCGGCTGCTCCGCAGTTGGTGCTCGTGACGGGATGGTAGACGCGCACGTAATGCCCCGCGATCAGCCCGAGCGTGTTGGTGCCGGTCGGTTCTTCGCCCAAGGTTTTGAGGCTGGTCGGGTAGATGTTGCCGTTGACGATCAGGTCTTCTTCGGCCGCGATCGTGATCGGTTTGCTGTAGGTGCCGCTGACGTACACGTTGCCGCAATACGTTTCCTTGGAGACCTCGGTGGCGTTGTCGGTTTCGCTCGCGGAGTCGTTGAAGGCGTACGTGCACGGCGTGGCTTTGTTTTCGCTCGCGCGGACGTACACGAGGCCGTTGGTCGGCCATTCGTACGGTTTGGTTTCGTTTTTGGCGTTGGTCACTTCCATCGTCGTGCCCTTGAGCACGATGTGCGTGGAGCCGGTGAATTCGTCTCCGCCTTCTTTGACATAGGTCCCTAGCGTCGTATCGCCTTCGGGGGTGAGCAGTTCTTCGCCTTTTTCATATTTCCCGGTGGCGGTGTAGAACGTGCCATTTGGGTTGCCGCAGGTCGAGTAGACCCCGTTGTTGATCTGGACCGTGTCAATGGGGTTGTGGCCTTTGCGCCCGAAGTATGCCGGGGCGCAGATATCGGACGCGTCGTCGGTGTGCATCGGGCCTTCGACGGTGTCTCCGTTCGCGAACTCGATCGTGGCGCATTTGCCGTTGATGCCCAGCGACACCCGCTTGGGGTAGTAGTTTTCGCATTCTTTCGGCCCACCGTACAGGGCGGGGTCGCCGTCTTCGTACTGGGTGAAGTAGATGAAGTTGAGGAAGCCGATGACGTGGAAGGTGGCGACGATCGTGCGGCTCGCGTAGCTCGAGGAGACCGCTTTGTTGCCGGCGGTGCCGATCGACTCGATGCGGAAGGTGTTCGCCTCGACGCCCGAGGACTGGATCATCGACGCGAACGGGCTCGCCGTGCTGCATTCTTTGGTTTCTTTCGGGGCCGTGCTGGCGACGAGCAGCTTGATTTCGTAGTGCTCGGTCAATTCTTCCTGCTTGGGCACGGTATTGGAGGGCGCGGTGCAGGTCTCCCAGTAGTCGGGGTTGGCCTGCAGATGGTACTCGTACTCCTGAATCCCGGCGAGCGCCGCGTAGTAGGCCTCCTTCTGCACGGTGTTCCTGTGGGAGAGCTGGATGTCGCCCCGGGCGGCCTCGAAGGCCGCCCCCAGCAGCAGCGAGGTCACGAGCAGCACGCCGAGCGCGACCATCAGCGTGAAGCCGGCCTCAGAGGCGAGCCGGGCACGGACTCCGCGCAGCAGTGGCTTGTTGGAAAGTTTTACTGGCATGGCGTATCGACGCTTTCTCCTTCGGACACGGGAACTGAGAACGAGAGCGTCACCTGGCTCTGCTGGCCGTCGCCCACGTCTTTGGCGAGGGTTTTCCCAAGGGTGTTGCTCAGGCTGGTCGTGGTCGCGCTGGAGCCGGTGTTGAAGCTGACCAGCACGGAGGCGGCGGTCGCTGCGGTTTCTTCCGTGAGTTTTTCGGTCGAGGTCGAGAGGATCGGTTTGGTGTTGAGCGAGTTGAGGCCCGTGCTCGCGCTTTCGTTTGATTCGAGGTTGTAGCTGTAGTACTGGAAGATCGGCAGCTTTTTGCCTTCCGCTTCCATCGGCGTGACGTGGCTGGCGATCAGCACGCCGTTGGTCGGGGTCGCCGTTTCAGAATATTTGAAGTTCGGCCAGGTTTCTTCTTTGCTCGCGGGATACGTGAAGTCAGTGAGGGTTTCGGCTTTTTCGTTCCACACGATCCTGTGTTCGTTGACCTTGGTTTTGGAGATAACCGCTTCTTCGCTGTAGGAGTTGACGAACCTCAATTCGTTCGCGCCGCTTTCTTCCTGGATCGGGGCAAAGCCGGGGGCGAGGCAGGCCGAGTGCAATTCGTCGACGATCTTGGTCATCGCGAGCCGGCCCAGTTGTGTGGCCTGCGCAAGGTTGGTCAGGTGCGTCTCCTGGCGGGTGGAGAAGACTAGGACCGCGACCAGCGCCAGCATGACCACGATGCCCGAGATCATCGCGACGAGCAGTTCGATCAGGCTGTAGCCGCCCTCGTCGGCGAGGGTGGGTCGTTGCTTGTTGGTGGCGGGGCCACCTAGATGAGGGGGTTCGCTCAACATGTGTTGCTGAATTGGTTTTTCTTGACTTCCACGTTGTGGCCGTTGCCATCGGCGTAGATACCTTCGGATTCCCCCAGGTAGAGGAAGATTTTTGTCCCCAGGATTTTTTCGTCTGCGTAGGTAGTCGTGTAAGTCTTGTGTTCTTTTCCATCCCACAGACACAGTTTGAATGATTTTCCAAATGGCTGGTAAGGAACTTCCAGGGCGCCCGTCGATGTCGTATTCTGTGTGTGGATCACGCTGTATTTGGAAGCATTGTTCGGGAGATATGTCGTTTTATTTTTTTCTTCTTCTTTTTCTTTGATCTTCTGGCATTCGGTGTTGGTGATCTTGACGGGGCGAGCTATGGTTTCGGGTTCTTCAGGTTTAGCGCCTTTCGCACCTTTGTAGGCCGTGAGATTTACTTCCGAGGTCGGAACTTTGATCGTCGGGTCTTCGCCAGGTTCGAGGGCGACTGAAATCGAGCTTTCGCTGATTTGGCTTGGATCGATTTCGGCTGGATTGTTCGCGGGGCAGTCGCCGGCGTACACCTCCCACGGCCCTTTTTCGAAGGGGAAGAGATCGCCAGTGGGGTAGTATTCTGAGCTGATCGGGGTCGTCGCTGTGGCTTGGTAAGGTTTGGGATCTTCGGCGGTGGGAGCCTCGCCAGTCCGCGCTTCGTATTCGCCTGTTTCTTTGGTGAAGGCGCCGAATCGCGTGCTCCCCACCTCGAAGTCGGGCGCGAGGTTCATTTTGGGGTTGTATGCGACGATCGTGTCGCCTTTTACTTTTTCAGCTCCGTGCATGAATTCGGCGGTGATGTGCGAGCCGGTGTTGAGCACGACTTCCTTGTGCGTGGTGACGTTCGGGGCGATCGCCAGTTCGGGCGAGATGTTCCGGACGGCGCCCGCTTCGGTGACATCGCCGACCTTGAAGGCTTCCACGGTGATCTTGGTGGCTGGGATCCCGCCGAGGATCGCGCAGCCGGCTTCGCCGGTCGTCGCTTCGGCTTCGCCGGCCACCACCGTCACGCCGGCGACCGGCTGCTCGGGGGTGCGGCCGTTGACGACGTCGACTTCCAAGCCCGAGCCGTCGGGTGGGGTGATGATGCTGTACTGCCTAATCGGCGGTCGTTTCTCGACTTCGAGCTGATGCCAATCGACGGACGTGGCGATCCGCAGGTAGTTGCCGGCCTGGCTGGAATGTTCTTTGCTGGAGGCGCTGCAGTTCGCGTTCGGGTTGTTGTCGGGGATCCATTCGTCACTCTGGCCAATCGTGTACTTCTGGCCGCCGATCGTCTGCGTGTAGGTGTGTTCGGGGCCGACCCCGGCGACCTTCTCGATCGTGTCGAGCGTGGCTGCGGAGTCGCTGCGCATCTCCTCCAGGGACTGCGCGGCCAGCTGGGCCGCCTGGTCGTGCGTGCGCTCGTCGGCGGTCGTGTGGTTGGCGGCGTTGAAGCCGGTGACGGTGGCGATCACGATGAACCCGACCATCAGCGCGCTCACCATCACTTCGATCAGCGAGACTCCGTCCTGCGCCGCGAGCCCCGTGGGGGCATGGCTGCGCCCGAGCTGGCCCCTGGGCGCTCGCCGGCGGCGGAATAGGTTTGTGTTTATCATCACAATGGCCGTGCGCTGGTCTTGATATCTCCCCTCGACAGGGACTCCTTCGAGCTTTAGCCATTGCGTGTCCTCTCATCGCCGCTCGTACCGACCCGCGTACCGACCGAGGAGGTCTCGCCCGGCATGCGCGCTCCACGTGAGCGGGCGTGGGGTGCCGGACGCATGAGCGCGCACGCGGGGCCTAGGGTCTGATCGCCGGTGCGAGGCGGCGCGGGTGCGAGGGCGGCCGCCCAGCGCCTACAATCCCAGTCCCCAGGGGGACTGGTGTAACGGTAACACGGGGGTCTCCAAAACCCTTGCTCGAGGTTCGATTCCTCGGTTCCCCGCTTCAATCCAGGCCGCGAGAGCCGTACTCAGCGCACGGAAACGAAACGCTCGCGCGCCAGCGCTCGCAGCCGTTCGATGTCCTCGCGTCGCGAGACCGAGAGCGGAACCGTGGCCGCGAGCTCGTCGAGCAGGAGCTGCGTGTCGAGCGCTCGGTGCTCCTGGAGCGCTCGCAGCAGGGCGACGATCACGACCTGCTCGAGCTCCGCGCCGCTGAAGCCGTCGGCGGCGGTCACGATCTGAGCGAGGTTCAGACGCTCCGGATCCTGCTTGCGCAGCGACAGGTGGATGCGCAGGATCGACTCCCGCTCTGCCGTGTCAGGCAGGTCCACGAAGAAGATCTCGTCGAAGCGGCCCTTGCGCAAAAGCTCCGGCGGCAGCGCCGAGAGATCGTTGGCGGTCGCCACCACGAACACGTCTGCACGCTTCTCCTGCAGCCACGTGAGAAAGGAGCCGAACAGGCGCCGGCTGAGCCCGCCATCGGCGTCGCCATCGCCGCTCGGCGCCATGCCCTTCTCGATCTCGTCGATCCACAGGACCACCGGAGCCATCGACTCCGCGGTCGCCAGCGCGTGACGCAGATGCTTCTCGGACTCGCCGACGTACTTGTCGTAGAGGCGGCCGGCGTCAAGCTTCAGCAACGGCAGTTGCCATTCCCGCGCGACGACCTTCGCCGCGAGCGACTTGCCGCAGCCCTGCACCCCCACCAGCATCACGCCCTTGGGTGCCGGCAGGTTGAGTGCCGCCGCCTCCGCGCCGAAGGCCACGTGGGCGCGCTTCAGCCAGCGCCGCAGGTTGGCGAAGCCGCCGAGCTCGAACTTGTTCTCGAGCGCCGGGAAGTATTCGAGCGGGCCCCCGTCGCGGATCGCCCGTGCCTTGAGATCGACCACACGCCCGAGGTCCTCGATCGTCAGCTTGCCGTCGTCGATCGCCACCTGCGCGACCGCCTGGCGCGCCTGCTCGAGCGTCAAGCCGCTCAGCGCGGCCGCAAACGTGTCGTAGTCGGTGGCCGCGATCGAGACTTCCGCGCTGCCGTTCAGGCGCAGTGATTCGACCACGGCTTCGATCGCTGCGCGGTACTCCTCGCGGCCGGGAAGCCGCAGCTCATAGCGCACCATCTGCGCCTCCACCTCCGCCGGAAGATCCACCGTCGCGGACACCAGCACGATCGTCGAGCGCTGCGACGGCGCGGCAAAGCGCTCGAGCAGCTCGCGGAATGCGCGCGAGGCTGCGGGATCCGCGACGTGTGCGTCGAAGTCCTTGAGCACATACAACCCATCGACTGCGAGCTCGCCGATCGCGGTCAGCATGCGCAGCGGGTCGGTGGTGCCGTACACGGCCTGCATCTCCGGCTGGCGTACCAGGCCCTGCGTGATCGTCCAATCGAAGATCGTCAGATGCGTCTCGGCCGCGACTGCCGCGAGCAGCGTGTCGAGACGCTGCTCCTCGGTCGTCTCGATCGCAATCGCCGGATGGCGCGAGAGGATCAGCGTTTTCAGCTCATGCGCGCCGCCCGGCTCGGAGGAGTCCACGACGGCCTGCGCCGACGGTGCTCCGAAGGCGGGCGTACTCATCTGCACAAAACTTCGGCACCGCGCGAGCAGAGCTTGAATCGAGGTCTCTCAGACTGCTCGCGCGTTCTTACGTTAGCCTTTGCCGCGCGTTGGATGGTGGCGGGTAGTTTGCGGCGCACCGCGACGGCGCACTGCGGCGATTACCAAAGAAGATCAGGGGGAGACGATGGAAAACACGCTGAAAACGGCGTCACCGAAGCGGGCCGGGGCTCGCACAACTGCGCTGGCGGTCGGCGTCTTGCTGGTGCTTGCGGCCTGCGGGTGCGGGTCGAGCTCATCCAAGACGAGCTCGACTGGGAGTGCTCCCGCGACGGCGTCATCCTCCACGTCGACCCCGACCCAGACAGCGAGCACGAGCGCATCCACGAGCGCCAAGCCGTCGGCCGGCACAACTGCCGCCGGCGCGAAGCTCGCGCTTGGCACCCCGGCCGTTGTGGACTATGAGCCCGGTGGATCACCGAAGCCGACATATCGTCTCCAGCTGACCGTTCTCAGCATCAAGAAGGGCTCTCAGGCCGATCTCAACGGCGTGGAACTCGAAAAGGCCGAGCAGGGACAGACCCCCTACTACGTCTCGCTGCGAATCCAAAACGTCGGCTCGGGTGACGCGGCCGCCGAAGAAAATCAGCCGGCAGCCGCTTTTCAGGCTACCGACGATCGTGGACAGCAAGGTCAGGAACTGACGGTGCTCGGTACCTTCAGGCCGTGTCCAAACGTCACCCAGCCGAAGCACTTCACCCATGGCGTCACCTATCAGACCTGCGTCATCTACATGGTTGGAGGCGGCGGCTCGATCGTCCAAGAGGAGTGGACCGGCAACGGCGCCGACCCCTACACGGAAAACCCAATCGTGTGGAAGGCGGGCTGAGCGAGCGCCCGCTCGTCAGTACTTCCCGAGAGGCACAGCAGTCTGAGGTTTGACGACCGACGTGCTCGCTCGCGCACACGAGCGAGTGCGTCGACGGTCAACGCGTGATTCGGAGAGGCCCCCACGAGTGGCCCTGTGGGCTTTTTACTGGGCCGTGATCGCTTTGAGATTGGGTGCTTGGAGTAGAACTCAAACGCCGCTCGACAGCTTGAGCCGGCGGTGTCTGCGCTCAAGCATTTGGGCCCGCCTCACGAGACGGGCTGTTTGGTTCCGGTCGTTTTGCGCAGACCTGCGAGGGCACGATCGCCGACCCGCTTGAAAGCGAGTCCGAGCAGCGGGTCGGCGACCTTGAACGGCCCTTTCAACGCGAGGTCCGCGTCGTAGGTGATTCGTGTGCCCCCGTCGGACGGCTCGAAGGTGATCCGGTCGAGTGAGACGACAGTCGAGTTCTCACCGCGGAATGTGACCGCATTAGGCGGGTCGTACTCGATGATGCGATAGGTGAGAGGTGTCTTTCGGTGAAGGAAGGTGGCCACGACCCGGAACTCGCTTCCCTCGCCGACCGGCATGTTGCCGAGGCGCTCCGCTTCGACGACGCCCGGATCCCACTCCGCGGTGGTCGAGAAGTCGCTGAGGTAGGCGAACACCTCGCCGGGGGGGCGCGGGCTGTGGACGCTTGCGTTATAACGGGCCATCGGGCTCTCCTTGTGGTTTCGAGTTGGTCGGGGCCACGGGCGGGGTGCCGTGCGGGTTGCTGAGTCGCTCGCATTCGGTCCAAAGTCGCTTACGGTCCCTGGGCGTCTCCTTGGTCCAGGGCACACGGTGGGTCGGGCGCCGTCGGCGGTCATGCCAGAAGCCGCCGGAGTTGTGCGCGGCCTCGGGAGCGGCACCGAGCCAGACGATCGTGTCGGCGCCCTGGAACGGCGTGCGCAGCAGCCATTTTGTCGCACCGTAGAAGCGTGGTAGCGAGGACTCAAGACCCGGGGTGTCCACCCAGCCTGGATGCATCGCGTGAACGACTACGCCGCTGCCCTGCAGCCGCTTCGCCCAGAGCTCGGTCAGGATCACCTGGGCGCGCTTGGTGCGCGCGTAGACGGTCGGGCCGTCGAACTTCTCGTGTGCGCTCTGCAGATCCTCGACGTTGATCCTCTGCGTGTACATACCGCCTGAGGACACGTTGACGATGCGTGCGGGCGCGCTCTTCTCGAGCAGCCCGATCAGCAGGTCCGTCAATAGGAATGGTCCGAGGACGTTGGTCGCAAAGGTCAGCTCGATGCCATCGGCTGAGAGCGTCCGCTCGCCGAGCATCGCGCCTGCGTTGTTGACGAGCACGTCCAGGCGCGCCGCCCTGCGGCTGAAGCGCTCGGCGAACTGCCGCACAGCCTCGAGGTCACTGAGGTCGCAGAGGCTGACCCGGACATCGCTGTTGCCTGTCCGCGCGAGGATCTCCGCGCGTGCACGCTCGCCGCGCTCGTCGCTGCGGGCGAGCAGGTGGACGGCCGCGCCGAGGCGCGCGAAGCCCTCGGCGGCGGCCAGGCCGAGCCCTGAGGTCGCCCCGGTGACGAGCACGACCTTCCCGTCCATCGGCTGCAGGTCGTTGGGGTTCCACATGCCCCTGCGGATGCGATAACCCGCGTTCGTATAGCCCGCGACGACGGTACGGTCGAGGATCGTGTCGATCAGTGAGTTGCATGCTGCCCGTCCCACACAGTGAGCATGACTCATCAGCTCGCCGTGTCCGGCCCGCCCCCCTCGCTAGGTTGGTACTCAGTGCAAGTCCTTGTCACCGGCGCCAGCGGCTTCATCGGCGGACGCCTTGCCCGCTGCCTGCGCCAACGCGGCGATGGGGTGCGCTGTCTGGTCCGCAACCGCAACAGCGTTCGTGCCCGCGCGCTCGTCGATGCGGGCTTCGAGGTTCACGTGGGCGACGTTCTCCGTCCCGACTCGCTCGCGGGTGCGGGCCGCGGCGTCGATGTTGCCTACTACCTCGTGCACTCGATGGGGCGGGGCGGCGACGCCTCCCACTTTGCAGAGCGCGAGCGCCGGGCCGCCGAGGGATTCGCACGAATGGCCAAGCAGGAGGGCGTTGGCCGTGTCATATACCTTGGTGGCCTCGGCGATCACCCCGGTTCGGAGCACCTGCGCAGCCGCCGCGAGACCGCCAGAGCACTCGAGGCACACGGCCCGCCGCTGACCTACTTCCGTGCCGGGATGGTCGTGGGAAGCGAAAGCGAGTCCTATCGCACACTCCGCTACCTGGTTGAGCGCCTGCCCGCGATGATCGCTCCCGCCTGGCTCGCGACCAGGACCCAGCCGATCGGGATCGACGACGTGCTGAGCTACCTCTCGCAGGCGCCTCACGTCGAGGCCTCGACTGGCCGCGAGCTGCAGATCGGCGGCCCGGACGTGCTCACTTACGGTGAGATGCTCGACGTGATGGCGCTCGCCCTCGGCAAGCGCCCGCGGCTGAAGATCCCGGTGCCGTTCATAACGCCGTGGCTGTCGTCGCTCTGGATCGGTCTCGTCACCCCGGTCGACGCCGGCGTCGCACGACCGCTGATCGAGGGGCTCAGCACCGAAACGGTCGTCACCGACGACTCCGCCCGCGGGCTCTTCGATGTAGAACCCGCCCCGTTCGAAGCCACATTGCGCCAAGCGCTCGCCGAGGATAGGAGTGTCCCGCCACCGAGTTAGCACTTCTCGACCAGGCGGGCCCGGTTGAGCGCGAGGCGAGCGGCCTCGCCTGGGGGCGGGTGATCCGAGGCGTGGCATGATGCGAATAGCACAAGATGAGGATCGCGATCATCGGTGGAGGAGTCTCTGGGCTTGTATGTGCGCACATGCTGCACGCTGAGCACGAGTTGGTCCTGTTCGAGGCCGGTGAGCGGGCCGGGGGGCATGCCAACACGGTGCGTGTCGAAACCGAGACCGGGGTATACGACCTCGACACGGGTTTCATCGTCTTCAACGATCGCAACTATCCGCTGTTCGAACGCCTGCTCAGCAAGCTTGCCGTGCCGACTCAGCCGTCCCGGATGAGCTTCGGGGTGAGCGATGGGGTCGACTTCGAGTACAGCGGCGCCTCGCCGAACGGCCTCTTTGCCAGCCGCGGCAACATGGTCAAGCCCTCCTTTCATCGGATGATCGCGGACCTGGTCCGCTTCAACCGGGACGCCCGTCGGCTGCTTTCCTGCGAGGAGGACCCGTCGCTGTGCGAGTGGCTGGCCAGGCGGCGTTATTCGCGCGCGTTCGTGGAGCGACTGATCGTGCCTCAGGCGTCGGCGGTGTGGTCTGCGGATCCGGTGCGGATGTGGTCCTTTCCGGCGCGCTTCTTGATCGAGTTCTTTGACAACCACGGGATGCTCGGGTTCCGCGGACGCCCCCGCTGGCGGACGATCACCGGCGGGTCGCGCAACTACGTGCAGGCGCTCACACGGCCCTGGCGCGAGCGCCTGCGGCTCTCGACGCCGGTGACGGGGGTCTATCGTCATCCGGACCATGTCGCGGTGTCATCGCGTGGCCATGAGCCGGAGCGCTTCGACGCGGTCGTGCTGGCGACACACTCCGACCAGGCCCTTGCGCTGCTGGGCGATCCCAGCCAGCGCGAGCGCGAGCTGCTTGGGGCGATCCCCTATCAGCGCAACGAGGCGGCGCTCCACACCGATCGCTCGCTGCTCCCGCGGCGCCGGCGCGCATGGGCGAGCTGGAACTACCATCTCGGCGAGAGCCTGGAGGGACGCTGCACGGTGACGTATCACATGAACCGCCTGCAGTCGCTGCGCGCCGACCACGAGTTCTGCGTCACGCTCAACCGCACAGCCGCGATCGACCCGGAGAAGATCATCCGCACGATGCAGTATGCGCATCCCGTCTACACCCCCGCGGGGGTCGCCGCGCAGGCTCGCCACCATGAGATCAGCGCCCGCAATCGCACGCACTACTGTGGCGCCTACTGGGGATGGGGCTTCCACGAGGACGGCGTCCGCAGCGCGCTGCGGGTAGTGCGCGAGCTCGGCGTGCGACGCGTCCAGCCGGTGGTCATATGACGGCCAGCGCGATCTATGAGGGCACGATCCGTCACCGTCGCTTTGCTGTGCGCTCTCACGAGTTTCGCCACCGCTTGGCGCTCTTGTACCTCGACCTGGGGGAGCTCGATGGCCTGCTCGCCGGCCGGCTCCTGGCTGTCCGCCCGGGCCTGGTGCGTTTCCGTCGGGCCGACTATCTCGGCGATCCCTCCATTTCGCTTGCAGATGCGGTGCGCATACAGGTCGAGCAGCGGATGGGCAGGGTGCCCACGGGCCCGATCCGTCTACTCACGCAGCCGCGCACGTTCGGGCACTGCTTCAACCCGGTCAGCTTCTACTACTGCTTCACCCCCCAAGGGCAGCTCGACGTGGTGGTGGCGGAGGTGACCAGTACGCCATGGGGTGAGCGGCACGCCTACGTGCTCGGGCGAGCCGGCGAGGGTCCGGTGCTGGCTGCCAGCTTCGCGAAGCAGCTGCATGTGTCCCCGTTCATGGGGATGGAGCAGTGCTACCGCTGGCGTGTTGCCACGCCCGGCGCGACACTGTCGGTCCACATCGAGAGCCATGAGCAGGGACGGCGTGCCTTCGACGCAACGCTTGCACTGAGCCGTTCGCCCCTGACCCGCGGTGGTCTGGCCCGGGTCACGGCGCGCTACCCGGCAGCGACGCTGCGCGTGCTCGCGCTCATCTATGGCCACGCGCTCGCGCTGAGACTCAAGGGCATACCGTCGCACCCCCGTCCCGAGATGTCGGCATGACGGTCATGCAGCGCCTCGCGCGGCGCATCGTGCTTGGCCTGCTGAGCCGTCTGCGCTCGGGCCAGCTGACAATCGTCGAGGAGCAGCAGCGGCTCGTGCTGGGGCACGGCAGCCCGCGGGCGACGGTCGAGGTTCGCTCGCCCCAGTTCTGGTCGATGCTGCTGCACGGCAGTCGCGGGATGGCCGAGGCCTACATGGGGGGACTGTGGGAGTCCCCCGATCTGACCGCCGTGGTGCGCGTCGCGGCACGCAACGCCCCAGCCCTCGACGAGTGGCGTCGTCGCCTCGCCCCGGCGCGGGTTCCGCTCCAGGCTGCGCGTGGAATCCGCGCTCGCAACACCCGCGCGCGCAGCCGCCATGCCATCGCAGCCCACTACGACCTCGGGAACGAGTTCTTCGAGTTGATGCTCGACGAGACGATGATGTACTCCTCCGCGTACTTCCCGCGCCGAGGGATGACGCTCGCGGAGGCTTCGACCGCCAAGCTCGAGCTGGTGTGTCAGGAACTCGACCTGCGGTCCGACGATCATGTGATCGAGATCGGAACGGGATGGGGCAGCTTCGCCGTGCACGCCGCGAGCACGCGGGGCTGTCGGGTCACGACCACCACGATCTCGCGCGAGCAGTACGAGTATGCCCGCGCACGCGTGCAGGCGGCCGGGGTCGCCGACCGAGTCGCGGTGCTGTGCGAGGACTACCGCGACCTCCGCGGGCGCTACGAGAAGCTCGTCTCGATCGAGATGATCGAGGCGGTTGGGTGGCGTGATTTCGACACGTTCTTTGCGCGCTGCTCGAACCTTCTCGCCAACGATGGCAGGATGCTGCTTCAGGCGATCGTCATCGACGACCGGGCCTACGCGGTCGAGAAGGCCTCACGGAGCTTCATTCGCACGCACATCTTCCCCGACGGCTGCCTGCCCTCGCTCGAGGTGATCGCGCGCTGCCTCGCGCGGCGCACCGACATGCGGACCGTCGCCCTGAGGGATCTCACACCGCACTACGCCGAGACGCTCATGCGCTGGCGAGCCAACTTCGAGGCCGCGGCCACACGCCTGCGCGACATCGGCTACGACGAACGCTTTCGACGGCTGTGGCGAATGTACCTCGCCTACTGCGAGGCCGGCTTCGCCGAGCGGCGCATCGGCGTCGTACAGATGCATCTGGCCAAGCCGGCGTGGCACCAACAAGCAGACCCCGCGAACACGCGCAGGGGGCCACTGACGGTGGCATCTTAAGGTGGGTAGAGACCTTGAAGGCCGCCAGACCTGTTCCGTTACGGGCCCGACATCTTGAGATTCCCGACATTCCCGCTTTGCCCTGCGAATGCGAGCGTCCCGCTGACCTTGGAGCAGACCGCTGGGATGGACGACGCGCAGTCGTCTCGGGTGTCCGCTCGGCGGTTTTCCGCATCGCTGACCGCGGACCCTCATGTGGTCATGCCTTGGGGTGGTGGCGGTATGGCTTGTACGGTGCTTGCGTCCAGTGGTGTGCAGCCGGCTGGTGGCCAGTCTGTCGCGAACACGCATGTGATGAGCGATCCGGGATGTGCGGCGCTGGGGGCTATGAGGCCGGCCCATCCCTTGCGCCAGAGCTGCTCGCCGATCCGCTGATAGGCAGGCCATGTGCTTCGACTCGGTCGGGGGGTGTCGAGTGAGACATGGCGCAGTTGCTCGACGTTGCAGTGCTCGTCGCCGAGCTCGACGAGGAGGTTCGCGCGGGACTGCGCGCAGCACAGGTCCGACAGGTCATGGTCAATCCCTCGCCTGCCGGCGACTCAAGGCCCCTATCGTCGATGCGCCGAGAAGGGCGTCGCGGTAGCGCGCTCGATGGCTGAGCGCCTGTAGCGGGAGCCGGCTTGCCCGGCCATTTTCGCATCCCCAAGGGGATGCGGCCGGGGCTGCGACCGGCCCCGCACCGAGCGGGGCTTTACAGCCAAAGGAGGCTCAAAATGTCTGCAGGACTCACAGATTCGGACACCATGTTCTCGGTGCGCGAGACGCCCTGGCACGGCCTCGGTGCCGTACTCGATCGGCCGCCGGCGACAGTCGGTGAGGCGATCGAGGCGTCGGGTCTCGGCTGGAGCGTCGCAAAGCGGCGCCTGGCGATCGACTGCGGCGCTGACCTGCCCGATGTACTGCGCTATCGGGGCTTCACTGGTCATACGCCACTGTCCGGCAAGACAACGATGAGGTGCTTGGCGTCGTCGGCGAGCGCTACCGGATCGTGCAGAACCACGAAGCGTTTGCGTTCGTCGACCAGCTGCTCGGCAGCTCGATCCACTTCGAGACGGCCGGCAGCCTGCACGGCGGTCGCCGCGTATGGGTGCTCGCAACGCTGCCCGATCACGTCGAGGTCGGGGGCGACGACGTGCGCCCATACGTGCTGCTGATGAACAGCCATGACGGCTCGACGGCCGTGATCGCGGCCACCACCCCGATTCGCGTGGTCTGCCAGAACACCCTTAACTGGGGTCTCACCAACGCCCGGCAGAAGTTCTCGATCCGCCACACCGAAGCGGTTACGCAGCGCGTCCACGAGGCTCGCCGAGTCCTCGATCTTTCCATCAACTACTACGAGCAGTTCAAGCGCCTCGGCGACCGGCTCGCCTCAGAGCGCTGCACCGAACGCCAGCTCCGCGCCGTCCTCGACAAGCTCTACCCGAACGGCACGAGCGACTCCGTGAGCAGCCGCACACGCAGCTCGCGCCAGCAGACCAAGGACCGCATCGCCGACCTGTTCCTGTCCGGCAACACGCAGGGCAACGCGCCCGGCTCAAAGTGGGCCGCGGTGAACGCGATCGTGGAGTACAGCGACTGGCTGCGCCCGCTGCGCTCAAGCGGCCAGCGCTTCGCCCGCGCACTGGACGATGGACCCGAGAAGACCCGCGCCCTGCAACTCGTCGCCGCTGCCTGAAAGGTTGGGGCTCGGCGAGCGTCCAAGCTCGCCGAGCCCCAAGACCTCGCCGTCGAAGCTCGCCCGCAATCTCGCCTACAATCAAGATCAAGGAGCCGGCCCATGCGGCCGATCCTCCAAGGAGCGTTTGCAATGGCTACTCGAACCGACAACGAAATCCGCGAGCTGGGTCCCGAGGAGTGGGCTCAGCTGGTCGATGAGAAGGCCCGTGCTCTGCTGGGTATGAGCGGCGAGGAGTTCGAGCGGCGTCTGAACTCGGGCGAGATCGACATAGACGACAGCCCCGAGGTCACGCGCGTTGCAATGATGCTCCCGCTCAGTGGCACCTCCAAGTAACAATCCCGCCGAGGCCGTCGAGCACTATCGCGGTCGCACCGTGCGGCTGCTGTCTTGCTTGACCAGCGCTCATACCACCGTCAGCGGCTACCACGCGGCCGATCATCCGCACCGCCTGCTGCTCGCCCGCGGCGACGCTGCGCGGCTGCACGCCGAGCCACGTCTCACGCTCCTCGTCACCGAGCAGTACGAGGTTCGCCAGGGCGCCGCAGGCTGGTATGTCGAGATCGTCGGCTACCTCTACGCCATCGGATACGAAGACCACGAGCTCGTCTCCTACCACTGGCATCCGAGCGGCAAGAGCACGATCACCCAGCCGCACATGCACGTCGGCGCCGCCGTCCAGATCGGTGATCGGTGGCTGGGAAAGGTTCATCTGCCCACCGGCATGGTCGGCCTCGAGCAAGTAATCGCGCTCGCCATCGTCGAGCTCGGCGTCGGGCCACTCCGCGACGATTGGGAACGACTAACCACCGAGGCCGCTGCCCGCTGACGCTTGCCTGGAACGCTCAGCCTCGTCAATGGGACGCGGAGCGCCTACCACCGTTGCGAGCCATCCGGCGGCGCCTGCAGCGCGCAGCGTCTGCACGATCCCACGCCGCAGAACCAGGAGCGCCACCGCGGCGGCCACCAGCACGAGGTACTGCCACTCCTCCTGCAGCGCGCCCGTCAACGGGATTGCAGCACCGAAAATCGCGCCGATCGCCGCTGGTCCGGCGCCGTCGAGGAACGCCCTGGCGGCGGCGTTTTGGCGCAGGCGCTCAAAGCGCTGACCGCCGAGCAGGATGAACGAGAAGGACGGAGCGAAAGCGACGCTCGCCGCGAGCACGCCGCCAGCGATGCCGTGCGCGGCATAGCCCACCGCGGCGACCGTGGCGACGACGGGGCCAGGAGTGACCTGCCCCAACGCAACAGCGTTCAGGAACTGCCCGCCGCTCATCCAGCGGTAGACGTGAACGGCATCGGCCTGCATCAGCGGCACGATCACGAAGCCGCCACCGTAGGAGAGCGCGCCCACGGCCACACCGAGCAGGTCAGAGGCACGGCGCCGTCGGCGCATCAGACCCAGCGCTCCCAAGGCAGCTCGTCCAACGGCTCGGGCAGGTTCTCCCCGGAGGGCTCGCCGGACTCCTGGCGCTCGGTGAGGATCACCACTCCCTGTGCACGGCACGGTTCGCCCGGCGAGCTCGCCAACAGTGTGCCGACGAAGCCCGCGATCACGCTCTGCGCGTTCTTGATCGGGCTGCCGGCCGCGCTGACGTATGTGTCTGAGAGCGGCGGCCTGCAGCTCAGCGTGCTGCTGCGCTCGATGTGGCGCTGGCGCTGGAGTGCCAGGTGCGGGGCGCCAGGCGCCCAAGTCTGCGCCGCCGCCCAAGCCGGCTGGGAAGCGTAGGCCGCGTCCTCGGAGTGGGCCGTGATCCATCGCACTTTTCGCTCGCTGGATGAGGACCCGTAGCTCGTCTGGTTCACCGTCAAGCAGTGGGTTGTGCTGATCGCGGGCAGCGGCCTGCTGCTCGGGGTGATCCACCTCGCCCATGCACGGTGGCCGCCAGAGCGACAGCCCGCCTGACGAGAGGCATCGAAGGTGAGCACGACGAGCAGTGACCGCGAGCCGATCCTCGTCATCGAGGCCGACGCAGACCTGGGACAGGTGATAGTCGAGCAGCTCGCCGCAGACGGTCATCCAACAGGGCTTGCCCGCACCGCAAGTCACGCCTGTTGGATGGCCCGAGCGCGCCCGCCGCGGCTGGTCGTGCTCGGCGAACTCGACACGCCACGGGATACTCTCGATCTGTTGGAAGCTATCCGTGGCTGCTACCCGTCCGATTCGGCGGCGGTGGGCCGCTGGCATCCGTCAAGGGAGCGCTTGGCGCTCCGTGGGCGGCGAGCCGCCTCTGGTGTTTGGCGCATCTCGCCCGCGATCCACGACGGGTGTTCAACAAGCACGAGCTACTCAAAGCAGTGTGGGGATTCCGCTCGCCAGGCACGACACGGACGCTCGACAGCCACGCCAGCCGCCTACGCCGCAAGCTGGGTGTCGCAGGCGAACGCTGGATCGTCAACGTGTGGGGTGTCGGCTATCGCCTGAACCCGCGGGTATTGCATCTAGCGCAAGCCGCGTAGTGCGGGTTTTGTCGGCTCGTTCCGCCCTGGCTGCTCCTTGGGTTGCCGGAGGCTGGCGAAATTTACCGGAAAGTGCGGGGAGTTTTGTCGCTAACAGACTGCCTTTCATCTGATGCGAGTATGTTTTCATTGGATGCAAGGCGATTTGTTGGTTCCGGATGGGTCAGCGGAGCAAGGCCGCGCAGAGGCCGCGCGCGCGTTGGTGTTCGGTGATGGTGTGCGGCCTTTGCGGATGGGAGAGGCGGTGTTCGACGCGGTATTGGTGGGTTGGGCGCGGCAGCAGGCGGCGCGTCATTTGGCGGAGGCGACGAAGCGACGCTCGGCGCGGATCGTCAGGCGTTTTCGTGCCGAGACAGGATTGTGGCCGTGGCAGTGGCGAGCGATTCATGTGGATGAGTGGCTTGAGGATCTCGCGACGCCTCCGAAGAATCGCTCGGTCGGGACGCTGAGGGGCTACCAGGCGATACTGCGTGGGTTTCTTGAGTATCTGACGGATGACCGCTACCCGTGGGTCGCGATCTGCGAGGAGGAGTTCGGGGCTCGCCCGGTACAGGTGCTTGATGAGCGCAACGTGATTCGCCACGTCGATGAGTACGAGGGCCGTCCGGGGCGCCGGCCGCTGACTCGGGAGGAGCTTGTGGTGTTCTTCGACTACTGCGATGCGCGGGTATCTGACCGTAGGGCGCGGGGGCGTAAGGGCGCGCTGAGCGCGTTTCGTGACGCGGCGCTGTTCAAGACGATCTATGCGTGGGGGTTGCGCCGCCAGGAGGCCGCTCGGCTCGACCTCTGCGATTTCTCTGAGAATCCACATCGATCTTCGTTCGGCGCTTACGGCTCGTTGAGGGTCCGCTATGGCAAGGCTTCGCGGGGCAGCGCTCCCAAGCGCCGAAATGTGCTGACCGTCTTTGACTGGTCGGTCGAGGTTATCGAGCAGTACATTGAGGAGGTACGGCCGTTCTACGGGCTGGAGGGGCACCCGGCGCTGTGGATGACAGAGCGTGGGATGCGTATGTCCAGTTCGCAGGTGACGGAAAGCTTTGCTGAATACCGCGACGAGCTCGGCTTGCCAGGAGAGCTGACCCCACACGCCCTGCGCCATAGCTATGTGACGCACCTGATCGAAGATGGCTGGGACGAGCTGTTTGTGCGGATGCAGGTTGGGCACAGGTATGCCTCGACGACCGCGCTTTATACGGGCGTCAGCGGTGACTACAAGAACGAGGCTATGAGCCGCGCGCTGCACGGGCAGCTCGCGGCTTTTTGCTGAGGGAGGGAGCGGGTTGATGAGCGGGATTGACTACGAGTGGATGCTCAGGCCATTGCTCGCGGAGCACGGAGTTCACAGCTACGCGGAGCTATCGCCGTTGCTTGCTGAGCACGGTGTGGTGCTCTCGGAGTCACAGGTATGGCGGATGTTTACCGGCAAGCCCGAGCGGCTGAATCTGCACACGCTGATGGCGCTGTGCCAGATCCTTGACTGCACCCCCAATGATCTCATCAAACCTCTACGCGAGCCCGCGCGAGCCCGCGCGAGCCCTCCGTACGCAGGCGCAGGCAGGCGGGGCTGTGGGTGATCTGAAACCCAAGCGTGCCCGTATCCGCCCGTCGGGCGGGAAGCGATGAGCGCCGGGCGCCCTGCGTATGTTTATCCGGTTGCCGTCTGTTCGTCGTGTGGCCGGGAGCGACGATGCCGCCGTGCGAGCACTGACGCTCCGCTTTGTTATAGCTGTTATCCGAGATCCGTTCCGTTTCCCCTTTTCGAGCCCTGTTCGGTGTGTGGGAAGACGAGGCGGTGCCGTCGCAGTCGCGCTGGCGTGGTGGTCTGCTGGGAGTGCGTGAGGAAACCCGAGCAGTGCATCTCGTGTGGCAACCTCGCCCCTGTCGAAGTCCGCACGATCCACGGCCCCGAATGCGTGGTCTGCATGAGACGAAGACTGGACGCGAAGATCGTCTGCTCGCGCTGCGAGCAAGAGCGACGCCCGTCGATCGGCGAGCCAGGCGTATGCGAGCGTTGTGCCGGGGAGACCGTCCGCCAGGTCTGCCAGGGCTGCGGCGCTGAGGAGAACAACTACGCCGCCGGGCACTGCGCGCGCTGCGCGCTGCGGATCCGCCTACAGCAAGCCAGCGACACGGGCGACCCTGACGCCACTGAGGCCCTGAGCGCCTACCTGGCTGCGCTCGCGCAGACCACCAACCCAAGGACGGTCTTGCAATGGATGAACAAGAAGGGCAGCTATGAAACGGTGCTGGAACTTCTCGGCGGCACGCTCGAGGTCACTCACGAGGCGCTCGATACCGTCCAGCGCGGGCAGAGCACGATCTATCTCAGGGCTGCGCTGGTCCGCCACGGCGTGCTACCCGAGCGCCACCAGCAAAGCGTCTCGCTCGCCGCGTTCATTGACCGCGAGCTGCTCCGGCTTCCCGACGGGCCAGACCGCGTTCATCTACGGACGTTCGCGATCTGGAAGGTTCAGCACGACCTTGCCCGTGCAGAGCGCCAAGGGCGCATCAAGCGCACTTCCCAGCACTTCGCGCGCACGAAGATCCGCGTCAGCACCGACCTGCTGCTCTGGCTCTCAGAGCAGCACATGACACTCCCCGATCTCCGCCAAGAGCACCTGGACTACTGGCTCGCCGATGGATCAAGCCAACGCCCTCGGGTGAGCACGTTCATCCTCTGGGCCACCCACCGCGGGATCATCAAATCGTTAACGGTGCTCTCGGCTGCCGCCCGAACGCACATCCACCCGCTCGACTCACACCAGCGCCTGCAGATGCTCCGCACACTCTTGGAGGACGAATCGCTCGATCTCCGCGACCGGGTAGCGGGCTGCCTAGTCTTGCTTTTCGCGCAACAGATCAGTCGCCTCGTGCTTCTTAAAAAGGACGACATTCAAGTCATCCAAGGGCATGTCTTTGTTCGCCTCGGCCGCGAGCCACTGCTGCTGCCCGAGCCACTCGCCACGCTGATCCTGCGACTCAGGCAGGCCCACCCACCCCGCGGCAACCTCGCTCGGAGTACCGAGCCCGAGTGGATGTTCGCCGGCCTGCGACTGGACACCGCCATGCACGAGGAGGTAATGCGCCGCCGACTGCGCAAACTCGGGATCACCGTGCGAGCCGCCCGTAGCTCGGCCGCCCTGCAGCTCGCCCAGACCCTACCTGCGGCGATCCTCGCCGAGACGCCCCGATCGTCTACGTCAACGACAACTATGACGACTGGAGCGCAGGTCCCGCCGAGCTCTGCGAGCAAGCACTGGCGGGAGCACACGGTGCCCTCGTTGAGCCCATTCTGCCGCCGCCAGGGCAGCGTTCATCACTAAGGCACGGCACTCGATCTTCTACGAAACCTCCCTGGAGTACCTACTGCGAAACCAAGGGATCGAGCGGCTGATCCTGACCGGCCAAGTCGCCGAGCAGTGCGTCCTCTACTCCGCCCTAGACGCCTACGTCCGTCACTTCCAAGTCATCGTCCCCCGCGACGCCGTGGCGCACATTCACGAGCACCTCGCTGACGCTGCTCTACAAATGATGAAAACAAACATGCGAGCGAAGATCACCGACGCCGACACCCTGTTCTGAAAACGGTGAAGCCACTCGCTCACTAGCCATGCGGCGAAGCCGCCGACGCGCTACCGACCTCGAGTCGGGTCGCGCTCGTCGAGCAGGCGCAACCTCCTCAGCGGCAGCACGAACCACAGCAGCGCAAACGGGACCGCGCCCAGCGCCGCCGTCACCACACCCGCGCTCACACCAAACAACTTGGTCGTGACAAGCAGCAGACAACCACACATCGCGAGCGCCAAGCACACCAGGCCCGCGATCACCACGCGGTTTGAGCTGAACACGATGTGACGCTTGTCGTCGTGACGGAAAAGAAAGCGATGCTCAGCAGACGGCGCGATCATGCAGACCGCTGCGAGCGCCGCCAACACCAGCGTCACGAAATACACGGTGCGCTCGAAATCTCCGACATGCGCGAACCCGGTGTTGAACGGCACGATCAAGAGAAAGGCAAAGAGCACCTGTACGCCCGTGACGACCACGCGCAGCTCGCCGGTCATCTCCTCCAGATTGCGATCCAGACGCTCAAGGCCCGTCTCCCGGCGCCCAGGGGCACCGGCGCGACTCTCGCGATCGGCGTGTGGTGGTTGAGCGTCGCCGGCCATCATCAGTTCCTACCCGCCGTTACTCGCGGCGAGGAATGCAGCTGATCCTTCCGTCGTTCTCGAGGATCGCCCACTGGATGTCGCCGATTGAGACGATCTGTGCTTGTCGGGCCTCCTCTTGGATGTCTGCGAGCGTGATGCGCTCTCGTCGCATGTTACGCTCGATCGGCCGGCCGTCCTGCACGAGCACGATCGGCTCCCCCTCGGCGATCAGCCGTGCGCGGGGAGAGCGGAATGAGATCCAGCTCACCGCTACCGAGAGGAGGGCGATCGTCGAGATCACAGTCAGCGTGCCCGTCACCGACTCATCGCTCTGCGTGATGCCCTGCTGGACGAGATCACCCAAGACCACGAGCAGAATGAAGTCGAATGGCTCGAGGTCTGAGAGCTGGCGCCGACCAACGACGCGAGTCACCAGGAAGATGAAGAAGAAGACGACGGTGGCGCGGATTACGAGATCCATGAGCTAAGGGAAGATCGTCAGCGAACGATGGACGCTCACGAGCGGGGTTTCGCCGTCATCGAGCTGAACGTCCTCACGGCGCTTGCCGACGTTCGTCGGGTTCACCTGGAAGTAGATCCAGCTGGTCAGCGATTCGCCCGGTTCGAGCTTGCCGTATGACAGGACGACTCGCCCGTTCTTGGAGCTCGATTCTGTCGGTTCGGGCTCGATTGAGTTGACGCTCATCGATTCCCACCATCCTTCATCGAAGACGATTTCGGGCTTCTTGATCTGACGGTGGGCCATCACCCTGACCTTCACCTGGAAGATCAGTCCGCTGCGCAGCCGCGTGGGCGCGGTGACGCTCAGGCTCGCGGCGCCTGCCTCAGCGGAGCTCGTGCTCGGCTTCTGGCCGAACACGCCAAGCAGCGCTAGCACCGGCAAGACGGCGATCGCGCACAGCAACAGTCTGCGGTAGTAGGGATGGTGCCGCCGGCCCGCCAGGTCACGGCTGCGCTCAAGCACCACGCCCTCGGGAGCGTCGGCCATCAATGTCTATTCGAGGGGCGCCACGATGACCCTCCTGACGCTGCGCTCATCCGTTCCCAGAAGAACTGCACGAGTCGCAGCGCTCAGACGCTGCGCAACGATTGAGTCACGCCGCCGTGGGGTAGAAAAGCCGCGAACCCGCGATCAAGGAGACCATGAGGTGAGGATCGGCTATTTCTTGTCCAGCGAGGAGTTCGACCCCCGCGAGCTCATCGCGCAGGCGCGCATGGCCGAGGACGCCGGCTTCCAAGGGCTGTGGATCTCAGACCACTACCACCCCTGGAACGACGAGCAGGGACACAGCGGCTTCGTCTGGTCGACCATCGGCGCCCTCGCACAGGCGACCTCCACGATGAAGATCACAACCGCAGTGACGTGCCCCACCGTCCGCATCCACCCGGCCGTGATTGCACAGGCCGCCGCGACCTGCGCGGTGCTGCTGGAGGGACGCTTCGCGCTCGGCCTCGGCAGCGGCGAGGCGCTCAACGAGCACATCCTCGGCGACCACTGGCCGGCGGCCGACGAGCGCCTAGAGATGCTCGAGGAGGCCGTGCAGGTCATCCGCACCCTCTGGCAGGGCGGGATGCAAAGCCACCGCGGACGCCACTACCAAGTAGAGAACGCCCGCATCTATGACCTGCCCGAGCAGACACCGCCGATCCTCATCTCCGGGTTCGGACCCAAGGCCACCAGTCTCGCCGCCAAGATTGGCGACGGCTATTGCACCGTCCAGCCCGAGAAGGAAGAAGTCAAACGGTTCCGCGACACCGGCGGAAACGGGCCTGTCGCGGGCGGCATGAAGGTCTGCTGGGCCCCTGACGAGCACCAAGCACGCCTCACCGCACACCGGCTGTGGCCCAACGAGCAGCTGCCCGGCGAGCTCGCGCAGATCCTGCCGACCCCCGCACACTTCGAGCAAGCATCGGAGCTCGTCAGCGAGGACATGGTGGCCGAAGCCGTCCCGTGCGGCCCCGACCTCGACCTGCACCTGCGGGCGATCCGTCGCTACCGCGACGCCGGGTTCGACGAGCTCTACATCCAGCAGATCGGCCCCGACCAAGAACGCTTCTTCCAGACTTACGCCAACGAAATCCTGCCGCACTTCAACAGCGACGCCTCAACACTCATCTCAACCACAGCATGAGTACCCACGCCACACCCGCGCCAACACCCCGCCCGCCAGGCTGGCGCGGCGCATCGGGGCCACAGCTCACCAGCCTCTCCGAAGCAGCGCGCCGGCTCCTCAGAGCCCCCACGCCCGTCGCGGAGCCGATGATCTCAAGAGCCGGTCTGCGCAGCGAGGCGCACCGGGCCCGCCTGATCATGCGCGCCGCCATCAAAGACCAGCAGCAGAGCGGAAGTTAGACGCCGCAGCGCAGGCAATCAGGCTGCACGAGCAGCAGGGGATTACGTTCATCTCTAGCGCTCGGCCGTATCAAGCTCGATAGCTTCGGCGTCAGCGTCGAAGCCCCCGCTGCGGTTGCGGATCACGACGTGGCCACTCCAGCCCCGCAACGGATGCGCCTGCTCTCGCGCGAGTCCCGCGCACACCCGTTTCGTTGCCGCATAGGCGATGACCGGCACGACTAGGAACGCGCCGCGGAAGAACCACACCGCGCCTTCATAGCCAAACCCGAACTGGAAGAACAGACGGTCGGCCGAGCCCGCCGCGAACACCACCGCCACCGCCGAGAGCAGCGCAGCGGCAAGCGCGCTGCGCCGCGGATTATCGCGCGGACGCTCAAGCAGATCGTGGCGCCGGTAGTCCCTGCTGATGAAGCGCCGGTCAAGCCACGGCAGCGCATACAACAGCCCGAACACGATGCCGGGGAACAACACCCCGCCAAAAAACGGGTTCGGTACGAGCGTGTGTCCGAAGGCGTGGATCTCCAGGTTCGGCATCAGTCGCAGCGCGCCGATCAGCCACCCCAGATACCAGTCCGGCTGCGCGCCGTTCGTGCCGATATAGGGGTGATAGGGGCCCCACAGCCACACCGGGTTGATCTGGATCAGGCCGCCCATCAGCACCAGCACCGCGGCGACCGCCGCGAACAAGCCGAGCGAGCGCAGCGCATACCCAGGCCACATCGGGGTGCCCACCACGTTGTCCTCACGCCGGCCGGGGCCGGGGAACTGCGAGTGGCGCTGGCGCATGATGATCGCCAAGTGCACCGCGATCAGTCCACCGATGATCGCCGGGAGCAGGAACACATGCGCGATGAACAGCCGCGACTCAAACGCCGTCGACCCAGGGAACCTGCCGCCCCACAACGCCGTCGCGAACGGGCCGCCGATCAAAGGGAGCGACATCGCGACTGCCCACGCGATCGCCAACCCCATCCCCGAGAGCAGATCGTCGGGGAGCGAGTAGCCAGCGAAGCCCTCCAAGATCGCGAGCGCCAACAGGGTGACGCCGATGAAGTAGTTGATGTCGCGGGGCTTGCGAAACGCGCCGGTGAACACGATCCGCAGCAGATGGAGGGTGATCGCCGCGACGAACACCAGCGCCGCCCAATGGTGAACCTGCCGGGCGAGCAGCCCGCCCGACACATCAAAGGAGATGTGCAGCGTGGAGGCGTAGGCGTCTGAGACGCTCTGGCCCTGCAATGCCTGGTAGCTGCCGTGGTAGACGGTCTGCGTCGTGTCCGGGTCGAAGAACAGCGCCAAGAACGTGCCCGTGAGGACCAGCACCACGAACGAGTACAGGGCGATCTCGCCGAGCAGGAAGCTCCAGTGGTCAGGGAACACGTAATCCATCAGCCACCGCATCCCCCGCGCTGCGCCCAGCCGCTCATCCACGAACGCCACCGCGTCCACCGGCCGGTCCTTGGCGGTGTGGCTCACGATGGGTCTCCCCACCAGGACGGGCCGACAGGCCCCGACATCGGCCCAGCAGCGCGCAGCACACCGGCGCTGTCGATAGTCAGCGGCAGCTGCGGCAGCGGCCTGCCTGCGGGGCCGAACTCGACGCTGCCACCGTCCAGCACGTCGAACGTGGAGTAGTGGCAGGGGCACACCAGCGCCGGCCCCTTGGACTCGGTGGATGGGCTGAGCGGGTCTCGAAACAGCGAGATAGCGCACGCGGCATGGGTGCAGATCTTCGAGTAGGCAAGGATGCCCTGCGGTGCCCAGCCGGCACGCTCGGCGGGTAGCCGCAGCGTCGCGGGGTCAACGCGCACCACCACGACGGGGGAGCCCAGGTCCTCCTGAACCGTCGGCGGCGGTGCCCGCGCCCTGCGGGAACGCGGTCTGAAAGCTCCGTTCGATGATGTCGGCCGCGAGCATCGGGTTGCCCTGCTCGTCCACGAGCGCGCGCCCTGCCCGCCACGGTGTGCGTCGCAGCTGCTCCTCCAGACCAGGGCCGAGCGCCGCCACGGGAATCACCACCGCCGCCGTCAGCCCGGCGCCCGCGACCCCGGCGGCGCCGGCGAGCAGCCGCCGGCGAGTGATGCCCTCCACACCCTCGGCGGCCTGCTCGATGACCTCACGAGCAGCGTCCGGGTCGGCCAGTCGGGGGCGCTGCTCGACCTTCGTCTCTTGTGGCACCAGCCAGCGGCCCGCGAGCACGAGCGCACAAGCCAGCAAAGCGAGCGCCGCGCCGAGTGCGAGACCCAGCAGCTGCGTATTCGGGTCGAGCACGAACAAGGCGACGAACGCGAGCGCCGCGACCGGCACCAGCAGCAGCACAGCCACGACCAATAGCTCCGCCCATGCGGGTGCGCCTGTGTGCCGCTCAGACGGGTCCACCTCGGGCTGCCCCTGGCGGCGGGAGCGCAGCCCTCCGGTGCGCCACAGCACGAACATCACGATCGCCTTCCAGGCCCGGCTCACGCGCTGCTCCCTGGCCGCGGTGGACGTTCGGGCTGCTCGCTCGTGCGCTCGCCGAGCAGCCTGGCGATCAACAACAGCGCGGCGGCGGCCAGCAGCCACGCGACCATTCCCTCGGGGATTGGGCCGATCCGACCAATGCCCCAGCCGCCCAGGTTGTCTGGGTGCTGGATGCTCTGGATGTAGCGCGCGAGCGAGTTCACCTCCGTGTCGGTGAGCTCGCCTTCGCCGAAGCGAGGCATCACATACGGGCCGATCCGTACCGCCTCACCGACCTGTCTCGGTGTCGCCTGATTCAGCGCAGGGACGATCGCGCCGGTCACGATCCCGCCCTGACCCTGGATCGTGTGGCAGCCCGCGCAGTCCAGTCCGAACAGACGCTGCCCTTCCGCGAGCGATCCTCGGTTCGGCTGCACCGTTGGAATGCCAGGGCCGCCGAACGATCCGACATAGGCGACGAGCGCCTTGATCTTGCTCGGCGGAAATGCAGGACTCGTCCGCAGCGGCTGCGCCTTCGGGTTGGGTAGCGGCATTCGCCCGGTCTGCAGGTAGAAGTCCGCCGCCAGCGCGCCGACGCCATGCAGGCTCGGGGCGCGGCCACTGATGCCCTGCGCGCTCAGACCGTGGCATGACGCGCAGGAGGAGTCGAACAGCGCGTGACCCTGCGCCACCAGCCCAGAAGGAGCAGCAGTGGAAGTGGGCGAGGGGGTTGCGCTGGCGTCCCAGTGAGCGGCGAAGTCAGTCAGCGCGAGCGCGCCGCACACAAGCGCCACCATCATCATCAGCCGGCGTCTCATCGGCCCGCCGGCTCCCGCACCGGCAACCCGGTGCTCCGGTCGGCGTAGCGGTCGCGGCGCTGCTGGCGTCGCTCCTCGGCGAGCATCGCGCTCATCGCGATCACGATCGCCAGCACACCCATCACCACGCCGCCAGCCACCAGCATCAGCACCCCAGCTGTCTGCTGGTCCGCCAGCGCCGAGACGTGCAGGGCCCGCGCCGGCGCCAAATAGAACGGGTAGCGGACGTGCTCATCGAACAGGAACACGCCGGCAGGAATCGACATCACGAGCATCGCGGCCATCAGCCACGAGAACCTCGCGATCGCACCAGGCGGGCGCGGAATCGGGTCGGCCGCGAGCAGCGGCAGCAAGAACAGCGTGCCCGTCCAGAAGTAGGCGGCGTGCTCGAGCGCATGGAGTGTCTGGTCGCGCAGCGCCGCTTCATAGACACCCGTCAAATGCGTGGCGAGCACCACAACCGTGAACAACAGGAACCCGCACGCCGGCCTCGTCAACAAGCGCACCGGGCGGCTACGCAGAACCACTGCCAGCACACGTCGAGCAGCCGGCGTGGAGGCGCTCAGCGCCAGGCGCACCGGCGCACCCCACAACAGCAGCATCGGTGCGAGGAGGATCAGCAGCAGATGCTCGATCACATGCACCGACAGCAGCTCATCCGCGTACTGGTCGATCCCCGACATCAACGCGAGCGCCAGGACCACCAGCCCCGCCAGAAATGAAACCGCCCGCCAGATCGGCCAGGGCGAGGAGGCACGGCACATGCCCCACACGTAAAGCCCAGCCGTCATCCCCAACACACAGAGCAGCACGGGGTCCAAGGTCCACGTACCCAGCAAACGGCCGAGCGTGGGCGGCTGCGCGCTCACCGCAAGCCTTCCCTGCGCAGCTCCCGCGAGCGCTCGCGCTGCTCACGCACCACGCCGCCGAGGCCGAGCGCCATGATGCCGACGCCGATCAAGATCAGCCACAGCCCGAACCCGGCGCCGATGAGCGCCACGGCAACCCCGACGACCAGCGCGACCGTAGCGACGGAGCTGTCGGTGATCAGCCGCGGCCCATCCACCTGCCCCTGGCGGATGTCGAGCGCCCACACCACAAGCCCGACGAGAACACACGCTGCGCTGGCCACCGCCGGGATCGCGAACTGGATCAGTTTCGGGGCGAACACGGCCTGCACGCCGGTCAGCACCGCCAGCCACAACCCCCAGACGAGCAGCACGACAGCCGCGCGTCTCACACGCCCACCTCCTCGCGCGCCTCGCGCAGATCCAAAAGGGGCGCGTAGCTGCGGATCGGCGGCAGCTCGTGGAAGTTGTGGCGGGGTGGCGGCGAGCTCGTCGCCCACTCGAGCGTCTGCGCCCCCCAAGGATCATCTCCAGCCTCGCGCCGGTCACGCAACGAGACCAGCATGTTCCACATGAACACCAGCACCGACAGCGCGATCACGACCGACCCGGCAGTCTCGAGAATGTTCAGCCCCTGCCAACCCGTTGAGGCGGGGTAGCGCGCGATCCGCCGCGTCATGCCCTCAGCACCGAGGATGAACATCGGGAAAAAGGTCACGTTCGTCCCGATTACCATCAGCACGAAGTGCAGCTTGCCGAGACGCTCGCGCAGCATCGCCCCGGTGATCTTCGGAAACCAGTAGTAGATGCCGGCGAACAAGCCGAAAGCGCTGCCCGCGAAGATCGTGTAGTGAAAATGCGCCACCACGAAATACGACATGTTCAGCCCGTAATCCAACGGCGGCGAGGCAAGGATCACCCCCGTCAACCCACCCACGAGGAACTGCACGAGGAAGCCGAGCGCGAACAAGAACGAGGTGGTGAAACGCAGCCTGCCTCGCCACAGCGTCGCTAGGAAATCGAAATACTCCACACCCGCCGGGACGATCAAAGCGGTCGATGTCAGCGCGAAATACTTGTTCGAGAGTACCCCGAACGTGTACATGTGGTGCGCCCACACCGTCATCGACAAGCCAGCGAAAGCGAGCAGCGCGACCACGAACGCGGAGTAGCCGAAAAACCGCCGGGATGAGAACGTGGCCAGCACCTCGCCGACCATCCCCACGAACGGGAAGAACATCACGTACACAACTGGGTGCCCGTAGAACCAGAACAGCGCCTGGTAGTCCACCGCGCCGGCGCCGCCGACGAGCACATCCCCGAAGTGCCGTTGCGCCCACAGCAACCCGAGCGCGAGCAGCAGCGCGGGGAACCCGAACACAACCATCACGCAGGTCACGACCATCGTCCAGGTGAACACCGGCATCCGCATCAACGTCATCCCCGGCGCACGCCGGCGAAGCGCGGTCGACAGGATGCAGCCAGCCCACAGGATCTGCCCGAGCGTCGCCAGCATCACCCCGAAGATCCACAGTTCCATGCCGCTGCCAGGGGAGTGGATCGAATCTGAGAGCGGGTCGAACCCCCACCAGGAGGCCGCCGCGGCGCCGCCGCTGGTCAGAAACCCCGACCACATGCTCACACCGCCGCACAACAGCATCCACAGCCCGGCCAGCGCCACGCGCGGCCCTGCGATCTCGGCCGCCCCGACCTGCAAGGGGACGAAGTACAGGCCGACCGCGAGCGCGACCGGGACGATCACGAGGTAGACCATCGTCGAGCCGTGCATCGTGAAAAGTTCGTTGTAGGTCTGCTGGGAGACCACGCCGCCGTCCGCCGCGAGCTGGCTTCGCATCAACAACGCCAACAGCCCACCCGCCAGGAAGAACACGAACGCGACCATGCAGGCCGCGCCGGCGATCCGCTTGTGGTCACTCGAGGCGAACGTGCGCGACGCCACACGGGCAGGCACCGCAACCGCGTTCACGACGACACTCCCTGCCGGGCGGCTTCGTGCGCGAGCCACACTCCGAAGCGCTGCGGGCTGACCGCCCGGATGGCGAAGTGCATCTCGCTGTGGTCCTCTCCACAGAGCACCGAGCACTCACCGCCGTAATAGCCGGGCGTCTGGAACAGGAGATCAAAGCGGGTCGTGTAGCCCGGCACGAACTGCCGCTGGTAGTGAAGACCGGGCACCCAGAAGCCGTGAATCACATCCTCAGAGCTACCCACGAATTCAACCTCGCTGCCCGTCGGCACATACGCCGGCGTCGGATGCCACGTATCCACATCGGCGACGCTCACGCCGTCCGAGTAGATGAAGCGCCAGCTCCACTGCGCCGCGATCACCTTGATCCGAACCCCAGGGTGCGCGGCCGTGCGGTCGATCGGCGTCTCCGCAGTGAACGTCACCCACAACAAGAAAGCCACCACGCCCGCCAGGACGCACGCATACGCCGTCTCCAGCACGAGCGCCTGCGAGCGGCGCCCCGGCGTCCTGCGTCTCGCGCCTGCGATCAGCAGCACCAGCAGCGTGCCGAGCACGAGCACGAACACGCCCACGGCGATCGGCAGGTAGATCCCCTCCACGTGCTCGTAGGCGTGCGCCGTGTTCGGCATCAGTGCTCGTAGCGCTCCGCCTCGCCCTCACGCAACGACAGCCCCATCCCAGGGACTGTCGGGTCCGGCCAGAGCCCGCCTTCGCGCAGCGGCGGGGCGCCGTCGAACAGCATCCCCTCGATGCGGGCGTGGTCGTGGAAATACTCGACGTGCGCGAGCGGCTCGATCGCCGCGCACACGTGCGCGTGCAGCGCCGGGCTCGTGTGCGCAGAGAGCCGCAAGCCACGCGCGGCGCACAGCGCACCCACCTGCAGCAGCTGGGTGATGCCGCCGCAGCGCGTCACGTCTGTCTGCAGCACGTCGACCGCGCCGGCGTCGAGCATCCGCCGGAAGTAGAAAAGGTCATAGCCGTACTCGCCTGCGGCGATCTCCATCCCCGCAGGGGCGCGGTCTCGCAGCAATCTGAGTCCCTCGAGGTCATCAGAGGAGACCGGCTCCTCAAACCACGACACCCGAGCCTCTCGCGCGAACGTCTCGGCGAGCGCCAGCGCCTGCTTACGCGAGTAAGCGCCGTTCGCGTCCACGAACAACTCAACCCCATCGCCGATCACGCTGCGGGCATGTCGAACGCGCTCAGGATCACGGTCAGGCTCTGAGCCCACCTTCATCTTCACCGCGCCGATTCCCTGTGCCACCCAGCCAGTGAGCTGGCGCTGCATCTGCTCCGGGGTGTAGGTGGTGAACCCGCCGCTGCCATACACCGGCACCCGCTCGCGGACCCGACCCAGCAGAGTGCTCAACGCGACCCCAAGCAACCTTGCCTTCAGGTCCCAGAGCGCGACATCTACGGCCGAGATCCCGCTCGAGGCCACCCCCGGATAGCCGATGTTGCGCACCGCACGACGCATCGCTGCCCACGCCGCCGACGGCGAAAGCGCATCCCCGCCAACAACCGCCTCGCCAAGGAGCTCTGAGACCAGCGCGGCTGCCGCACCCGCCGCGTAGCTATAGCCAACGCCGGTATGTCCAGCTGAGCGGGCTTCCACGACGACGATCGTCGTCGTATCCCAGCTAAGCGTGCCATCGGCCTCCGGCGCGTCCGTCGGCACCGTGAACGTCCTCGCCGTGAGCTGCTCGACAACGGGCTTCGCCCCGCGGGCCGAATGCTCCGCGGGGCTCTCGGCGTCTGCGCTGCTCACCGGCCCGACCCGCGATCGTGTCTCGCTCAGCGAGTGCCGACGAAACGAGCGTTCTGCTCGTTCTCGACCTCGACGTGCTCGGGCCGCGGACCCTGATCCCGCTCGCCCTCGATCTCATCGCCCTCGGGCGCCAGCTTTTTGCCGCGCAGCCACATGCTCAACGCATACAGCCCGCCGCCGAGCACGCCAACCACGATCAGCACCAGCACGAGAATGAAAATGCCTCCAAATTCCATGCCAGTCACATACCCAAACCGTCGTTGCTCAAACCGGCGTTGCTCGCGGCTCGGCCTGCGCGAGTGCAGCGACCGCGGCGACATGCGAGAGGTGCGTAAGCGTCTGCGGATAGTTGCCAAGCAGCTCACCGCTTGCGGGATCGACCTGCTCTGAGAACAAGCCGAGCGGGCTGGCGGCTCCCATCGTCCGGTCGAACACCTCCCGCGCCTCCGGCAACCTGCCCTGGCGGGCGTAGCACTCAGCCAGCCAGAACGAGCAGGCAAGGAACGCGCCCTCCCGGCCGGGCAGCCCATCGTCCTGGCGGTAGCGGTAGAGAAACCCGTCCGCATCAAGCTCCGCGCGCACCGCGTCAGCGGTGCGGAGCATCCGCTCATCATCGAACTCCACGAACCCCACGACCGGCAGCAGCAGCAGCGCGGCGTCCAACGCCGGCTCGTCAAAGCACTGCACGAACACGCCACGCTCAGAGTCATAGCCGCGCGTCTCGATCGCCTCGCGCATCTCCTTGCGCGCTTTCTCCCAGCGCCGCGTCGGCGCCGTGCGCGCGCACTCCTCAGCCAGCCGCAGGCCGCTGTCCACCGCCGCCCAACAGCACGCCTTGGAGTGAACGAAATGCCGCGGCTCACCCCGCCACTCCCAGATCCCCCGGTCGGGCTCAGACCACCGCTGCACCGCAGTGTCGACGAGCTCTGAGAAGAACCGCCATTCGTCATCGTCAGGGGAGTGCCCACGGCGATGCCACCGCCACGCCAGATTGAGGATCTCGCCGAAGGCGTCCAACTGCAGCTGACCGGCAGCTTCGTTACCGACCCGTACCGGCTGCGAGCCACGATAGCCCTCCAACTCCAGGCATTCCTCAGAGATGCGTCGCTCACCACCGATCCCGAACAGAATCTGCAGGTCCTCGGCGTGCCCGGCGCTGGTGCGCACGATGAAATGGCGAAACCGCCGGGCCTCACGCTCGCAGCCAAGCTCCGCCAGCGCGTGCGCCGTCAGCGTCGAGTCCCGCACCCAGCTGAAGCGGTAATCCCAGTTGCGCTCGCCGCCCAACGTCTCCGGCAGCGAGGTCGTGGGGGCAGCCACGATCGCCCCGGTCGGCGCGTAGGTCAGCGCCTTCAGCGTCAACGCCGAACGCACGACCGCATCGTGATCGGGGCCGTCCTTGCTCAACCGCTCACGCCAAGCGCGCCACCACTGTACGGTCTCCTCAAGACGCTCGTCCACCTTCCCCGCATCCAACGCGCTCTGCTCTCGCTCGAGCAGATGCGGGCGCACGAACCGGATCAACAGTCGCAGCCGCTCCCCGGCATGGATCTGGCCGCCCGCGACGATCGCTTCCTGCTCGACGCGCAGCTCGCCGTCGCTCCAAACCAAGAGCCCGTCGTCGCCGCCGATCGCCGTAAACACGTCTACCGCGGCGCGACGCAGCCACGGCCGCACCGCCCCGTAGTCAAACCGGGGTGCCACCTCGAAGCGCACCTCCGCGCTGCCGCGCTCGCACTCCACGATCCGCACCAGCTCACGATGCGGCTCGAGCGCCCCATGCTCGCGCATCGCAAAGAAATCCCTCACTCGCACAGTCCCCTGCGGCCCTTCAAGGAGACTCTCGAGCACCAGCGTGTCCTCGATATAGCTCACGCCCCGCCAGCTCGCCTCGCCCTCCACGCCTACCGTGCAGAATCCTCCGCGCTCACGGTCAAGCAGCCGTCCGAAGCAGCTCCCGCTATCGAAACGCGGCAGACAGCACCAGTCGATCGAACCCTCAGCCGAAACCAGCGCGGCGCTGTGACAGTCTCCGATCAGCCCATATGAGCCGATCGCCAGCGCCTGCTTGCTCATCGCCCCCGCCGCATCGCGCCAATCCCCACAAGCCCCGCCGCGACCACAGCGCCGGCGCCAACCAGCCGCCGGTGGCGCGTGAGCTCCCACTGCACGCTGCGCGGCTTGGCCTGCTTATCGAAGTCGCCGTGCGCTGAGCGCTCGCCCGGAAGCGGCGCAAACAAGTTGTCCGGCCGCCCCGCCTGCACAGGCTCATCGGTCTGCTGGGCGTCAAACCCCGTCTTCGCCAGATAGCGGTCGCCGACGCTGGGAGCGAGCGCATTGCCGAGCAGCGTGACAGCGGTCGACGCGCCGACCCACCACTCTCGCCGCGCCGGCTCGTTGGCGGCGGCCACGATCGCCCGCGCGGCGACCTCCGGCTGATAGATCGGTGGCACCGGCTGCGGGTGCCGGGGGAGCCGTGTACGCACCGCGTCGAACTGCGGCGTGTTCATCGCCGGCAACTGCACCATCGTCACCCGGACCCCGCTGCCCTCGTGCATCAGCTCGCAACGCAGCGACTCGGTGAACCCCTGGATCGCGTGCTTGCACGCACAGTAAGGACTCTGCAAAGGGATGCCACGATAGGCCAGCGCCGAGCCGACCTGCACGATCACACCACGATCCCGCGAGCGCATCCGCGAAAGCGCACACAACGTCCCATACACCACCCCGAGATACGTGACCTCAGTCACCCGTCGGAACTCATCGGCGGTGATCTCCCACGTGGGGGCGAACACGCTCGCCATCGCGTTGTTCACCCACACCCCGATCTCGCCGTGCTCCTCCAGCGTGCCCGCTGCCTCCTCGAGCGCCTGCGGGTCAGCGACATCGCACTCCAACACCACCGGGCGCCCGCCCAGCGACTGCACCTCAGACGCCGTGGCGGCCAAGGCTTCCTGCCCGCGGGCGATCAGCCCAACCGTCGCACCCTCACGCGCGAACGCCTGCGCGGTCGCGCGCCCTACACCCGAGCTTGCGCCCGTCACCGCCACCACGACAGATCCCATCATTCCTCCATCAAACGCCGGCGACTCACACCGCGCATCTACCCAACCGCCCGTCCCGCCAACCGTAACCGCACCACCCGTCCGGTGCGATTCGCATCGGACGGACGCGGGTATCAGCCACCAAGATGAGCAAGCGGGTACGATGGACTTCCTCAAAGAGGCGCTGAGAGGCAGCAACCGCTTCGTGCTGCGCCTAGCGCTCCTCGCCGCCATCGTGCAGCGATGACCGTGGCGATCCTCGACGTCGACGGGACACTCGTCGACACCAACTACCAGCACGCGCTTGCCTGGTATCGCGCGTTCCGCGACCACGAGATCATCCTCCCCATCTGGCGCCTTCACCGTCACATCGGCATGGGCGGCGACCAGCTAGTGGGTTCCCCGGCAACGTTTGCCGGGTTGGGTAGCGAGGGGTGATGGCGCTGGTGGCGAAGTCCTGTGGTCGAGATCGATACTCGACCGGGAGGGGCTATGGCCGCCAGGGTGCAGTTGCGGGAGATCACCAACGAGGAGGGCAACCGGCTGTTTCGGATCGTGCGGCGCACGTCCGGATCGGTTGTGACGTGGCGCCGCGCACAGATCGTGCTGCTCTCCGCGCAGGGCATGTCGCCGCCGAAGATCAGCGAGGTCGTGTTCACCGACTCGGACACAGTCCGGGATGTGATCCACAACTTCAACGTCGACGGGTTCGATGCTCTCTACCCGCGGTACCGCGGCGGGCGGCCGCAGACGTTCACGCTGCCAAAGCGCCAAGAGATCAAGCGGATCGCGCTGGCCGACCCCCAGGACCTCGACCAGCCGTTTGCGACTTGGAGCCTGTCCAAGCTCGCGGATTATCTGGTCGCCGAGGGGGTGGTCACGGACATCTCTCACGAGGGGCTGCGTCAGCTCCTTCGCGAGGAGAACGTCCGCTTTCAAGCCGTGAGAACGTGGAAGCGCTCGACTGACCCAGCTTTCAAGGCCAAGCACGACCGGATCGTCGAGCTCTACGAGATGGCCGAGGCCAGCGAGGCGGTCGTGATCTGCCTCGATGAGTTCGGGCCGCTAAATTTGCAGCCCCAGCCTGGCGGCCGTGGCTGGGCGCCCCGCGCCAAGCCCAAGCGGATACGCGCGACCTACACCCGCCCGCACGGTGTCAGGCACCTGATCTCCGCCTACGACGTCGGTGCCGACCGGCTCTACGGGCACATCAAGAAGCGCAAGGACCGCGCGCACTTTCTGGAGTTCTGCCGCTACATCCGCTCGCTCTACCCGGCCGAGACGCGCCTGCACTTCATCCTCGACAACTTCAGCCCCCACCACGGCAAGAAGATGCGCGCATGGGCCGCGCTGAACAACATCGAGCTGGCGTACACCCCGCACTACGCCTCCTGGCTGAACAGGATCGAGGCGCAGTTCCGCGCGCTGCGGTACTTCACGCTCGCCGGCACCGACCACCCCGACCACTCCACCCAAGCCCGCCTCATTCGCCGATACATCCACTGGCGCAACCGCAACACCGACAACCCCCGGCTAAAACGACTCATCAACACGGCAAACGTTGCCTGACACCCCACTAGCACGAACACGAGTCGGATTGGTCCCCAGAGTGCTCCAAGGACCGCACCCAGGACAAGCAGCGCGATCCCGCTAAGCCCAGCAATCGCACAGATAACGAGTTGGAGACCCCCCGGCGGGTCGGGGTGCATCTCTTCGGTTTCAATCCTCTGGCTTGGCGTGTCCACTACGTCCGGCATCTTACGAGCACGCGCGTATCAAGTTGGGACAAGCCCCCCTATCGCAATACGCGAAACCCAAGCTCTAGGCATCGCTCGACTGCCGTGGGGGCGCCGCAAGCAGTCGCGGGGGGGAGGGTGTGGGGAGGGGGCCCACCCCCCTTCCACAGGGGGGGAGGGGTCGGGAGGGGGGCTTGGCCCCCCTCCCGAGAAAGGAAGCCGGTGAGGTTCTGGTCACAATGAGCCGGCGTTGCCCAAACAAGCATCACTGACCCTCGCCTCCGCCTCGCCCCAACGGCGGGCGATCCTACAGCGGCTGGGAGTCGCCTTCACGGTGCGACCGGCCAACGTCGAGGAGCTCAAGGAAGGGGATCCTGAGGAGGTGGCCGTGGAGAACGCGCTGCGAAAGGCGCGAGCTGTGGTCGAGGCTGAGGGTCTGTCCGGACTGGTGTTGGGGGTGGACACCGTTGTGGCTTTGGGGGGTCGTGTCTATGGCAAGCCCTTGGATGAGCGTCACGCTCGGGAGACGCTGCGTGCGTTGAGCGGCTCCACGCATACGGTCCTCAGCGGCGTTGCGCTGATTGGTGGTGGGGAGGAGCGCACGGCGCTGGCCGCTACGGAGGTGGTGTTTCGAGCGCTCCCCAATGGGTTGATCGATTGGTACATGGCCCTGGGGGAGTGGCGCGAGCGGGCCGGCGGCTACGGGATCCAGGGCGCGGGGGCGGCGCTCGTGCGCGAGGTGCGAGGCGACTATGAGAATGTGGTGGGCCTCCCGCTGGCGACGCTGCTGGATCTGTGCCCGGAGCTGCTGGGGGCGTGACGCTCGTTGCGTGGCGCTGACGATAGACATGAAGGTTGCCGCCCAGGCCGCGAAAGACACGAGGACCGGCCCCGCAGCCTCAAAGACGGTGGTTTTCCCCTGCAAATAAGCTGGCAAGGGAGGCGGAGCTGTAGGGGCTTCCGCTAGACTGCCCGCGGACGCGCGCTTGTCATCAGGCGGCGGAGGATGGCGGTGCAGGCAGGCCGCGTCCGGCCGCGGACTACCGGCGAAGCGTCTCTCTCCTCGATCCAATACATGGGCATCTTCAGCTACCTCACCGGGTTTGGCGGCCGCGACATGGCGGTCGATCTGGGCACGGCCAACACGCTCGTGTACGTGCGTGGGCGCGGAATCGTGCTCTCCGAGCCGAGTGTGGTGGCGATCGACTCACGCACGGGCGAGGTGCACGCCGTGGGGATCGAGGCAAAGCGGATGCTCGGCCGCACGCCGGGCACGATCCAGGCGATCCGGCCGCTGAAGGACGGGGTGATCGCGGACTTCGACGTGACCGAGGAGATGCTGCGGCACTTCATCCAGAAGGTCCACCAGAACCGTTTTGCCCACCCGCGCGTGGTCGTGTGTGTGCCATCGGGCGTCACCGGCGTGGAGAAGCGCGCGGTCGAGGAGGCCTGCCTGTCGGCCGGGGCGCGCACTGCCTACCTGATCGAGGAGCCGATGGCGGCGGCGATCGGCGCCGGTCTGCCGGTGGGGGAGCCGACCGGCTCGATGGTGGTGGACATTGGCGGCGGCACCTCCGAGGTCGCGGTGATCTCGCTGGGTGGGATCGTCGTCTCGCAGTCGATCCGCGTCGGCGGCGATGAGATGGACGAGGCGATCATCTCCTACGCCAAGAAGGAGTACAAGCTGCTGATCGGCCAGCAGACGGCGGAGGAGCTGAAGCTCGAGATCGGCTCGGCGTGCCCAATGCCCGAGGAGCTGCAGGCGGAGATCCGCGGTCGCGACATGGTGTCGGGGCTGCCGAAGACGGTGGTGCTCACCAGCGAGGAGATCCGCCAAGCTCTGGAGGAACCGGTCGTACAGATAGTGGACGCGGTCAAGGAGACGCTCGACCGCACCCCGCCGGAGCTGGCGTCGGACATCATGGACCGGGGGATCATGCTCGCCGGCGGGGGCTCGCTGCTGCAGGGCCTCGACGAGCGCCTGCGCGAGGAGACGCAGATGCCCGCGCATCTGGCGGAGTCGCCGCTGACATGCGTGGCGGTTGGCTCGGGGCGCTCGCTCGAGGAGTTCGAGACGATCCACCGCGCCAACCGCAACAACTCTCACCGCAGGCGGCGCCGGTGAGCAGTTGCGCGGTGGGGCATGGCGGACCGTGGCCGGGCTCCACTGGCAGGGATGCGGCGAAAGGTCGGTGGGGGCCGTGCCGGTGATTGATGCGATGAGGAAGCCCGCGGGGGGCCCGCGCGGGGAGATCGGGCAGGCGTGAGGACCCGGTGGGACGTGTGGTGGGCGGTGCGCGTACGCTTTGACAAAGCTCAGGAAGGTTTCCGCTCGTGCACGACAAGACTGCCCGGCGGCGGCGCGCAGTGCTCGTCGCCCTCGTGGCGCTTTCCCTGATACTGCTCACCGCCTACTTCGGCGAGTCCCCCAACGGGCGTTTGCACGATGTGCAGCGTGGCTTTCTGACGGTCGTCTCGCCGATCCAGGAGGGCGCTAACGCGGCGCTCAAACCGGTGCGCAACCTGTTCGGCTGGTTTGGCAACGCGCTGCACGCCAAACACCAGCTCGTGGAAGTGCGCAAGCAGAACAACCAGCTGCGCGCGGAGCTGCTGTCGCGCATCGATGACGAACGTGGCTATAAGCAGTTTTTGCGCCTCTACAAGCTCGACGGTGGTCTGCACCTCTCCGACTACCGTCCGGTCACGGCTGAAGTGATCGCGCAGCCCGCCAACCTGTGGTACGCGACGGTCAACATCGACAAAGGCAGCTCCGCCGGGGTGCAGGTCAATGACCCGGTGATCGACGGCGAAGGGCTGATCGGCAAGGTCACCGCCACGGCTCCCGACGGGGCGCAGGTGAGCCTGATCACCGACAGCGCGGTGGCCGTGGGGGCGATGATCAACGAAACGGGCGCCCCCGGGATGGTGTATCCGAAGGTCGGCGAACCCAACACGCTGGTGATCCAATACCTGCCGGCCAACACGCCGGTGAGCGTCGGCAACTACGTGGTCACCTCGGGCACCATCTCCAGCAAAGGCCCCTCGCTGTTTCCGCGCGGGATCCCGATCGGGCAGGTCAGCTCGGTCGGCGAAGAAGCGCCCTACAAGACGGTTGAAATCCACCCGCTAGCCAACCTGCGAGGGCTGGAAACGGTGCAGGTGCTGACTGTGCGGCCGGGCTCGGCGCCGGCGCAGGCCAACAGCGTCGCGGCCTCGCTGCCGCCCGAACAGTCCTCCGAAACGGCAGGCGGAACGGGTGGGGGACAGCTGGCTTCGACGGGGAGCGGCGGCTGATGGCAGGGAACGCCTGCGGGGGGCCGCGGCCGCTGGAAGCGTTCACGGGGAGCGGCGGCTGATGGCGGGCCAGCCAAACGGCGCTGTGGCGGCGCGCGTGGCGGCGCTGGCGGTCGTGGTCGTGTTCCTGCAAACGGGTGTCATCTCCGAGGTGCCGGTGTTCGGGGTCGCGATCGACTTGACGCCGCTGGTGGTCGCCTTCGTGGGCCTGCAGTGCGGCTCGCTGGCGGGTGCCCTCGCGGGCTTCGGGATCGGGCTGCTGGTCGATCTCACGCTGGTGCAGACGCTCGGATTGACGTCGCTGATCTTCACGATGATCGGCTACGCCGCGGGGCGCCTGCGCGAGCTGCGCGATCCCCGGGCGGCGCTCACGCCGCTGCTGGTCGGGGCCGCGGCTGCCGCCACTTCGATGATCGGCTACTCGGTGATGGAGATCGCGCTTGGAGTCGACGCCCCCGTCAGCCTCGAGCTGCTGCGCCAGATCGTGGTCGGGGTGGCGCTCGATACGGTCGTCGCGCTGCCGGTATGGGCGCTGGTGCACCGCTGGCTGGCGCCCACCCTCCCCGAAGATCCCCGCCGCCGCCGGCGCCGCGCTTACACCACGGGCGGCCTGAGCCCCCTCTCCAAAGCATGACTCCGCGAACCTGCACAGCTGCGTCGGACCAGGCCCGTGGGGGCGTCCCTCGATGAGCCCACGAAGCTCCCTGGAGCGCGTCCGCACCCCCGAGCCCCGCACGCCGCCGCCGGTCTCCTCGCAACTGGGGCTGCGCGTGGCGATCCTGGGCGGCGTGGCGCTCGTGATGTTCGGGATCGTCTTCTTCCGCCTCTGGTACCTGCAGATCCTGACCGGCGAACAGTATGTCGAGAAGGCCGCCAAGAACACGCTGCGCGAACTGCCGATCGCGGCGCCGCGCGGGCAGATCGTCGACCGCGAAGGCAACGTGCTGGTCACGAGCAAACCCACCAACGCCGTGCAGATCGTCCCCTGGGAGCTGCCCCCGAAGGGGCCGCATCGCCGGGCGCTCTATCGGAAGCTGGGCAAGCTGCTCGAGATGAGCACGCGGACGATCGTGGAAATCCAGAAGAAGGGCGAAAAAGAAGTGCCCTATGCGCCGGTGACGATCAAGACCAATGCTGGCCCCGGCGCGCTCACGGTGCTGGGGGAGCGCCAGAACGAATACCCCGGCGTCACCCAGGAACAGGTCTCGGTGCGCGAATACTCCTATCACGACATGGCCGCGCAGGTGTTTGGCTACGTCAGCCAGATCACCGAAAAGGAGGAGCAGCCGCACAACCCCCAGCACGCCAACTTCAATGGCGTCAAGGCCGGAACGATCGTCGGCCAGCAGGGCCTCGAGTACGAGTACGACCGCTACCTGCGCGGCAAGCCCGGGGCCAAGCAGGTCGAGATCGACTCCGAAAACCAGGTGCAGCAGGCCAACCTGCCTGAAATCAAGCCGCACGCCGGCTACACGCTGCGGCTGACGCTCGATCTGGCGCTGCAGAAGGAGGGCGAAATCGCGCTGCGCAAGGGCATGGAACTCGCTCACGCGCTCGGCAACCCCGGCAACGGCGGCGCGTTCCTGGCGATGGAACCGCGCAGCGGGGGGATCCTCGCGATGGGCTCCTACCCGAGCTTCGACCCCAATCGCTTCACCAAAGCTCTCTCCGAACACGAACTGGACGAAATCGAGCAGCTCGGCAAGGGCGCCAAGAGCGGCGAGCCTGAAGCGGCTCCGCTGGTCGACCGCGCGACCGAAGGCGCCTACCCGACCGGCTCGACGTTCAAGCCGATCACCGCGATCGGAAGCCTCGAAGCGGGCGTGCTTGATCCCTACGCCGGCCTCGGCGCGGGGACGTGCATCTACGTCTCGACCGTGAAATTCTGCAACGCCAGCGGCGCCGAATACGGCGCGGCCAACCTCGTCGACGCGCTGAAGGTCTCCTCCGACACCTACTTCTTCACGGTCGGTGAGATGGACAACAGCCATGGCCCGGTGATCCAGAACATGGCGCACGAGCTGGGGATCGGGCGCCCGACGGGGATCGACCTGCCCAGCGAATCCGAAGGCACGGTGCCGAGCCCGAAGTGGCTTGCAGAACGCAACGCGCTCGAAGCCAAGTGCACGCGCGAACGCCACGGCCACCCGTGCGGGATCGTCGCCGAACCGGGCGCGCCGTGGAGCGTCGGGCACAACATGGACCTCGCGGTCGGCCAGGGCGACCTGCAGACCGACCCGCTGCAGATGGCGGTCGCCTACTCGACGCTCGCCAACTCGTTCATGAACAACGGCGAAGGATGGGTGCCCACGCCGCACCTGGGAGAGGCGATCGAAAGCCCCAGCGGGGGGATCGTGCAGACGCTGAGCTTCCCCCCGCGGCGCAAGGTCAAATTGAACCCCACCAACCTTGGCCTCGTGATGGAAGGGATCCACGACGCGACCTCCGAGTCGGGCGGCACCTCGCAGGACGTGTGGTCGGGTTGGAACCAGGCCAAGTACCCGGTGTATGGCAAGACCGGCACCGCCGAACGTCCGCCGTACGTCGAACAGGCGTGGTACATGTGCATCCTGCCTGACGCCGGTCGGCCGATCGTGATCGCGGTGACCGTCGAACAGGGCGGCTTCGGCGACCAGGCGGCCGCGCCGGTGGCGCGGCTGATCGCCTCGAAGTGGTTCAACCAGCCGCTGAAGCTGGTCAACGGCTCGAGCGTGGACAAATGATCCGATGAGCCCGCTCAGCCCGATCACGGCCCCCGAGGACGAACGCCGCGCGCAGAGTGGTGCCCAGGAGCCGCGCCGGGGTTCCCGCCTGATGCTCGACCCGGTGTTGACGCTGACCGTGCTCGGCCTGGGGCTCTGCTCGGTCGTCGTGCTGGGGTGGGTCACCGCCAAGGCTGTGCCCGGCCAGCCGCACTACTACTCCGAGCGCCAGATCGTCTACCTGCTGATCGGCCTGGCGGGGATGGCGGTGCTGGCGCGGATCGACTACGCGCGCCTGCGCCACCACAAAATCGCGATCTACGTGGCGCTGGTGCTGAGCATCCTTGCGGTGCTGGGCGCCGGGAGCTCGGCCCAGGGCTCGGTGCGGGCGATCAGCTTCCCGCTGTTCTCCTTCCAAGGGTCCGAGATTGGCAAGGTGCTCTTGATCCTCGCGCTCTCGGCGCTCGTGGTGGACCGCTCGCGCCAGTTGCAGGAACGCGAGACCACGGCGCGGGTGATGCTGGCGGCGCTGTTGCCGGCGATGCTCGTGATCGCCCAGCCGGACCTCGGCTCGGGCCTCGTGTACCTGACGATCGCGGTGACGCTGCTGTTCGTCGCCGGCGTCCCCTGGAGCCACCTGGCGGGTCTGCTGGCGCTGGGTGCCGCGGCGATCGCGCTCGTGCTGGTGGTCGCCCCGGCGGCAGGCGTGCAGGTGCTGAAGCCCTACGAGGTCGAACGCCTCACGAGCTTCCTCAACCCCTCCAGCAACCCTCAGAAAGAAGGCTACCAACAGCTCGAGTCGAAGATCGCGATCGGCGCGGGGCAGCGCACCGGCAGCGGCGACAACAGCACCCAGATCCAGGGCGAATTCGTGCCCGAGGACAGCACCGACTTCGTCTTCGCGGCGGTCGGCGAGCGCTACGGCTTCGTCGGCGCGGCGCTGGTGCTCTCGCTGTATGCGCTGCTGATCTGGCGCACGCTGCGGATCCTCACGCTGGCGAAGGATCTGTTCGGTGCGTTGGTTGCCGGGGGAGTGGTGGCTATGCTTATGTTTCAGGTGTTCGTCAACGTGGGCGTGGCTGTAGACATCATGCCCGTCACCGGCGTGACGCTGCCGCTCATGAGCTATGGCGGCTCGTCGGTGATCGCGACGCTGCTGGCCGTGGGCCTGCTGCAGTCGATCTACGTCCAGGCGCGCGCCACCGAGGCTTTGAAGGGCCGCGTGTTGCGGTCCTAGAGGGTGGCGAAGCCGGCCGCAGGCCGGCAAGCCGGGCCCCTCGAACATCAAATCAATCGGCAGGACAGACAATGCTCACCGAGAACCCCAGAACACACGCTTACGGACCGCCCCCACCGGGCGGCCTCCTCTGGGGCTCGGCCACAATCGATACCGAAAGACCGATCTACATTGAAAAAGCAAGTGCTTGTCAGCGTCGACCGCGCAGAGACGCGCGTGGCGCTCATGGAGGCGACCGGTGCGCCGGCCGCAGCAGGAACATCCTCCGGCCGGCGGCGCAAACGGGGGAGTGCCCCTCCGGGCGCCGACTACCGGATCGCTGAGCTCTACATCGAGCGCCGCGGCGCTCGCTCGATCGTCGGCAACATCTACAAGGGCAAGGTCGACAACGTGCTGCCCGGGTTGGAGGCGGCGTTCGTCGACATCGGCCTGGAGAAGAACGGCTTCCTGCACGTCGATGAGATCGTGCTCCCCGGGGTCGAGGCGCCGCGACGCGGGCGCGGCGGCGGGCGCAAGATCACCGAGCTGCTGAAGCCCGGCCAGGAGGTCGTGGTGCAGGTGATCAAGGACCCTTTGAAGACGAAGGGGGCGCGCCTCTCGATGGAGCTGGCGATCGCCGGGCGCTACATGGTCTACCAGCCGACGGGCGAGGGTGTGGGCGTCTCGCGGCGCCTGGAGGACAAGGAGCGAGAGCGCCTGCGCAAACAGACCGCCAAACTGAGCCTCGGCGGTGGCGGCGCGATCGTGCGCACCGCCGCGCACGGCGCCAAGCGCGAGGACTTCGAGCGAGAGCTGCTCTACCTGCACAAGCTGCATGAGGTGCTGGTCAAGCGCGTCGAGGGCACCACGGCGCCGGAGATGGTCTTCCAGGAGGCCGATCTCTCCGTGCGGGTGGTGCGCGACATCTTCTCCGAACACTTCGAGCGCGCGATCGTCGACGACGAGCAGCAGTACCACCGCCTGGTGTCGTTCTTCACGCGCACCGCCCCCGAGCTGGTCGAGCGCGTCGAGCTGTGGCAGGAGCCCCAGCCCCTGTTCGAGGTGTACGGGGTGGAGCGGGCGATCGAGGGCGTGCTGTCGCGCCGCGTGGATCTGCCCAGCGGCGGCTACCTGATGATCGACTACGCCGAGGCGCTGACGGTGATCGACGTCAACTCCGGCAGCTTCACCGGCCGCGGGCGCAGTGCCGGGCTGGAGGAGACGATCACGCGCACCAACCTGGAGGCCGCCGAGGCGGTCGTCGACCAGTTGCGCCTGCGCGACATCGGCGGGATCATCGTGATCGACTTCATCGACATGGCGCGTGCGAAGAACCGCGACGCGGTGATGAAGACGCTGCGCAAGTCGCTCGACGAGGACCGCACGAAGACGTTCACGGCGGAGATCTCCAAGCTCGGCCTGGTGGAGATGACCCGTCAGAACGTCACCGAGGGGGTGCGCGAGATCATCAGCCGCCCCTGCCCGGCCTGCGACGGGGACGGGGTGATCCGCTCGGAGGAGACGATCGGGATCGACTTCGAGCGCCGCCTGCGCGACATCGCCACCGAGAACCCGGACGCGGAGGCGTTCCTGGTGCAGATCAACCCGCGTGTGACCGCGCAGTTCACCGGCCAGCACTCACGCGTGCTGCACGCCCTGGAGGAGCAGACCGGCCGCTCCTTCCATTTCGAGGGCTCCGAAGGGCTGGCGCTCGACCACTTCGCGATCACCTTCCAGGGCAGCCGCGAAGAGGTCGAGGAGCGCGCGCTGCCGTTCCACGCCGGCGACGAGGTGCTGGTCGAGATCGTCGAGCCGCACATGTACGACGTCGACGACGCGGTGGCGAAGATCGACGGCTACATAATCTCAATCTCCGGTGCCTCCCCGCACGTGGGGGAGAAGCGCATGGTGCGCATCGAGCAGGTCGGCCGCACCGCCGCGAGCGCGCTGCTGCTGGATGAGAACGGCGAGGTGGTGCGACCGGCGCCACGACCGGCCGCGCCCCCCCGGCGCCGTGCTCCCCGCAAACCGCGCGCGGCGGCAAAACCCAAACCAGAGCCGGTGCCGGTCGAGCTGGTGGTAGAGGAGCCATCGGTCAACGGGGCCTCCGAGCATTCGGAGTTGCCCGCCGAGCACACCGGGTCATCGGCCGATCACTCCAAGCCGTCGCCAGAGCCTTCCGAGTTGCCGGCCGAGCCCTCGGAGTCGCAGGCCGAGGTTGGGCAGGAGGATGCCGTACAATCAAAACCTCGGCGCCGCGGCCGCAGGGGCGGACGGCGCCGTTCGGCTGCCAAGGCAGAGGCGGGTACCGAGTAGCGGGCGGCGCTTGCGCCGAGAACGAGACCACAAGGCGAGAACATGTACGCAATCGTGAAGACAGGTGGCAAGCAGTACCGCGTCGAGCGCGGCCAGTATCTGCTGGTCGAGCGCCTCCCCGAGGAGGTGGGCGCGAGCGTGGCGCTGCAGCCGCTGATGTACCGCTCCGAGGAGGCCGTCTTCGACAGCAAGGGCCTCGAGCAGGTGAAGGTCACCGCGAAGGTGCTCGCCCACGAGCGCGGCGAGAAGCTGCGCGTCGTCAAGTTCAAGCCCAAGCGCGGCTACAAACGGCGCACCGGCCACCGCCAGGAGCTGACGCGCATCGAGATTACGGAGATCAAGCATGGCGCATAAGAAGGGCCTCGGCTCCAGCCGCAACGGCCGCGACTCCAACGCCAAACGGCTGGGTGTGAAGACCTTCGCCGGGCAGATGGTCACCGGCGGGGAGATCATCGTGCGCCAGCGCGGCACCCGCTTCAAGCCCGGCGAAGGCGTCGGGATCGGCAAGGACGACACCCTGTACGCGCGCTCAGCGGGCACCGTGCAGTTCACCGCCGGCCGCCGTGGCCGCGTGGTGAGCGTTGTGGCCGACAGCACCGGCTGACTCCGGCTCGCATGCTCCACGACCGCGCGCGCATCCACGTCCAGGCGGGCGCGGGGGGGGACGGCTGCGCGGGCTTCCGTCGCGAAGCGCACGTGCCCCGTGGCGGGCCCGACGGCGGCGACGGCGGGCGCGGGGGGGACGTGGTGCTGGTGTGCGACGACTCGCTGCGCGACCTGCAGAGCTTCACCCGCCGTGTCCACCACCGCGCCGCCCGTGGAGGACGCGGGGAAGGCTCGCTGCGCCACGGCGCCGACGGCGAGGCCCTGGTCGTGCGCGTCCCGCCGGGCACCGAGGCGATCGGCGAGGAGGGCGACCTCGAAGGCCGTCGCTGGGAGTTGCTGCACCACGGCCAGCGCGCGCCGCTCGCTCGCGGGGGCGGTGGAGGCAAGGGCAACAAGCGCTTCGCCACCCCCACTCGTCAGGCGCCGCGCTTCGCCGAGCGCGGCCTGCCGGGCGAGGAGGGGTGGTTGGCATTGCGGCTGCGGCTGCTCGCCGACGTCGGCCTGGTGGGCCTGCCGAACGCGGGTAAGTCCTCGCTGCTGGCCCGCCTCACGCGTGCGGCGCCGAAGGTCGCCTCCTATCCGTTCACGACGCTGGAGCCGGTGCTGGGGGTGCTGGAATCCGACGAGCGCCAGCTGGTCGTGGCCGACATCCCGGGGCTGATCGAGGGCGCCAGCGACGGCGCCGGCCTCGGCCACGAGTTCCTCGCGCACGTCGAGCGCACGCGCCTGCTGGTGCACGTGCTCGATCTCGCCCCGGAGCTTTCCGGTGAGCACAACGCGGACGCGGCGACCAATTACGCGACGGTCGAGCAGGAGCTGGCCGCACACGATCCGCGCCTGGCTGCCCTGCCGCGGGTGCTGGCGCTCTCCAAGGCCGACCTCGTCCCGCCCGAGCGCGCGCAAGCGGCGGTCGCGGAGTGGTCTGAGCGCCTCGGCGGCGCGGTCCCGGTGATCGCGACCTCGGCCGCCACCGGCGCGGGTCTCGCCGAGCTGGGGGGCATGCTGCTGCGGCTGGTGCCGGTCGGCGAGCCGGCCGCTGGGGGCCAGCCCGCGCGGGGGACGGCGAGCCCCGGGGAGCTGGCAGAGCCCGAGCAGCTGGCCGAGCACATGGTCTTCCGTCCCGCGGAGCGCACCGGTTTCAAGGTGGAGCGCGTCAGCGAGAGCTCCTTCGTGGTGCGGGGCCCCTCGGTCGAACGCCTGCTGGCGCGCTTCGACATCGAGAACGACGACGCGATGGCATACGTCGAGGGTCGACTGCGTCGCCTCGGCGTGCTCCGCGCGCTCCAGGACGAGGGCTTCCAGCCGGGGGACGAGCTGCAGATCGCTGGGGTCGTGCTGGAGCTTGACGCTGCGGGGTAGGTTATGAGCCCTAGCCGTGCAGGCGCCGATCGGCGAGCTGGTAGACGGTCGGCGCGTTCGATCCATGTGGGTGATGGCGCACACCGACAGCCAGCAGCACGAGGGTTGGGATCGCGGCTTTTCGATCGCCTGTGAATACGGCGCCCCACGGGCCGGCTGGCTGAGGTATGTAGAGCTTGACGCAGCCGCCGAGATCTGTCCCGTCTCGATGCTCGGTTTCGCAGCGCTTCAGCCAGCTCTTGGGTGCGCCCGCGCCTCTGAGTTGCTCGATCGTCAGACGGATCACGGTGCGTCCTGCATCCGTGGCGCGGGCGAGATCCTCCTCCAACATCGCCTCGTCAATGCGCACAGCGAAGCGCGGTTCCGACGCCTCGGGGGTCACGTTCACCCCTCGCCGTCGGTGGGCAGATCCCCGAAGTGACGCTCGAACTCCTCGGCGTTCATCGGCTCTGTGCCGAGGCGCCTTCGGATCGCCTCGATGCTGGTGTCCGGCACCAGCATCAGCGCTCCGTCGGAGCGACGATCCTCGACGACGTAGTCGCCGACGATGTCCCCGCTGAGCGTCACATGGGCCTGTCTGCTCACGATTTGCATAGTAGAGCGTCAGGCTACGCACGGCTTGGGATGGAGCAGTCGCGCAGCGCCGTACTCTTGGCTCAGCCCTGCTGCGCGGTCGGGCGGATTAGGATCTCGTTGACGTTGACGTGCGGGGGCTGGGCGATCGCGTAGAGGACGCCGCGCGCGATGTCCTCGGCCTCCAGCGGATCGGTCGGACGGTTCTCGAAGAAGGGGGTGTCGGTCATCCCCGGCTCGATCACGGTCACGCGCACGCCGCTGCCGTGCAGATCCTGGCGCGCGGCCTCGCCCATCGCGGTGACCGCGTGCTTGGTGCACGAGTACAGCGACCCGGGGAGCACGCGCCTCCCGGCGACGCTCGAGGTCAGCAGCAGGTGTCCGCGGCTCTCCTTCAGCGCGGGGATCGTCGCGCGCAGCGTCAGCGCGGCGCCGTACACATTGGTCAGGATCATCTCCTTCCAGTGCTCCGGGGTGTCGCCCAGGAAGCCGCGGGCGCCACCGAAGCCGGCGTTCGCGAACGCCACGTCGATCCGCCCGTACGCCTCAAGCGCGGCAGCGACCATGCGCTGCTGGTCATCCCACTCGGTCACGTCGCACACGACCGCCCGCGCGCGCTCGGGGCCGCCCAGCTCGCTCGCCAACTCCTCCAGGCGCTCGCGCGAGCGCGCCGCCAGCAGCAGCCGGTAGCCCTCCGCGGCGGCGAGACGGGCCGTGGCGGCGCCGATCCCAGTGGAGGCGCCGGTGATCAGGAGGACGGGCTGCTCGCTGGGAGGCGTGGGGGTCTCGCTGCTCATATGGTTTCGCTCCTTTGGCTCGGTGGCGGCTGGACGCCTATACATAGCGAATGGCACGCACACAGCCGCGACTCTGAACTACGCAACCCATCCCCGACCCCCCTTGTGGGGGTCCTCCTTAAAAATAAGCACACCACCGCTGTGCCAGGCGTCGCGGAGAGCAAGCATCTACGCTCCGAGCTTCATGCGAACCACCGTGATCAAGCTGGGCTCCTCGATCGTCGCGCGCGAGGACGGCGAGCTGCGCGGTGACGTGCTGGGGCGGATCTGCGACGTCGTCGCCGCGCTGCACGCTGCCGGGGAGCGGTGCGTGCTGGTTTCCTCTGGGGCGATCGCGCGCGGGGTGCGCGTTATGGGGCTGCCCGCCCGCCCGACGTTGATCCCCGAGCTGCAGGCCGCCTCAGCCGTCGGGCAGGGCAAGCTGTACCGCTCCTACGACGAGCTGCTGCGCGCGCGGGGCCTCACCGCGGGGCAGGTGCTGCTCACCGCCGAGGACCTCGGCGGGCGCGCGCAGTATCTCAATGCGCGGCGCACGCTGCGCACGCTGCTCGACTGGCGGGTGGTGCCGGTGATCAACGAGAACGACACCACGGCGACGGACGAGATCTCCTTCGGCGATAACGACTTTCTCGCCGCGCAGGTCGCCGTGCTGGTGGCGGCCGAGCTGCTGGTGCTGCTCACCGACATCGACGGTCTGCACAGCGCCGACCCGCGCCAGGTGCCGGACGCGCGGCTGATCGGTGAGGTGCGCGACCTGCGCGAGCTGAGCAGCCTCGAGATCGGGGACTCGACTTCGCCGCTGGGCTCGGGGGGGATGCGCTCGAAGGTGCTGGCGGCGGAGATCGCGGGCGCCGCGGGGATCCCCGCGGTGATCTGCAACGGCGTGCGCTCCGGCGCGCTTGAGGCGGCGCTGGCGGGCGAGTCGGAGGGCACCCGCTTTCACCCCGGCCCCGCCCGCCACAACTCGTTCAAGCTGTGGCTGCGCTACGCCAAGCCCGCGCACGGTACGCTGGTGATCGACGCGGGCGCCACGCGCGCGCTGCGCGAGCAGGGCACCTCGCTGCTGCCGGTCGGCGTGGTCGAGGTCCGCGGGGAGTTCGACGCCGGCGACGCGGTGGAGATCGCCGAGACCGGCGGGTCCGTGATCGCGAAGGGCCTCTGCAACTACTCCGCCCTGGAGCTGCGCCGCGCGAAGGGCCTGCAGTCCGAGGCCGTGCGCGAGATCCTGCCGCACGCCACGGATGAGGCCGTGCATCGGGATCAGTTGGTTTTGGCGTAGACGGGATCAGCCTGTGTGGTCGTAGGTACCCTATGTTGATGGCCACCGCCATCGCATCAATCCCCGAGCAGTGCGCCGCCGCGCGCCGTGCGGCCTGGCTGCTGGCGGCGGTGGACACGGTTGTCAAGGACGCTGCGCTGCATGCGATCGCCGATGCTCTGATCGCGCGCACGCCGGAGATCCTCGCCGCCAACGAGCTGGACATGGCCGCCGGGCGCGACGGGGAGATCGGGGCGGCGCTGCTCGACCGTCTCGCGCTCGACCCCGCGCGGATCGCCGCGATCGCCGCCGGGGTGCGCACGATCGCCACGCTGCCCGACCCGGTCGGCGAGCTGATCGAGGGGCGGCGGCTGCCCAACGGGCTCGACGTGCGCAAGGTGCGAGTGCCGCTGGGCGTGGTCGCCGTCGTCTATGAGGCCCGGCCCAACGTCACCGTCGACGCCGCCGCGCTGTGCCTGAAGGCGGGCAACGCGATCGTGCTGCGCGGCTCCTCGATCGCCGCACACTCCAACGCGGTGCTTGCCGCAATCGCCGCCGAGGCTGCCGTCGCCGCGGGGCTGCCCGAGGGGTGCGTCAGCCTGGTCGCGGGCGGTGGGCGTGAGGAGTTGGCCGAGCTGGCGAGGCAGAACGACACGCTCGATCTGATCATCCCGCGCGGGGGGGAGGGGCTGAAGGCGGCGCTCAAAGAGGTGGCCACCGTGCCGGTGATCTACGCCGCCTCGGGCAACTGCCACGTGTATGTGGATGCCTCCGCCGACGTCGACGACGCTGTCGCGATCGTGCTCAACGCCAAGACGCAGCGCCCCGGGGTGTGCAACGCCGCAGAGACGCTGCTCGTGCACGAGGCATCCGCCGCGCGCTTCCTGCCGGCGATGCTCTCCGCGCTGGGCGACGCCGGCGTGGTGGTGCGCGCGGACGAGCGCACGCTTCGCCTTGCTGGCGGCGAGGGCGATGCGCCGGGAGTAGTCGGGCCTGGCGGGGAGGCGGCCGGGCCGGGAGGGGAGCCCGAGAGGAATGGCGCTCTCGTCGCATCCGAGCGTGGGCGAGCACCCGGCGTCGTCGAGCCGGCCACCGAGGAGGACTGGGCAACCGAGTACCTCGCGCTGACGCTCGCCGTGCGCGTGGTGGACTCGCTGCAGGAGGCGATCGAGCACATCGGCCGCTACGGCTCCGGCCACTCCGAGGCGATCCTCACCCGCGACACCACCGCCGCGCGTGCCTTCCAGCGCGGGGTGGACGCCGCCTGCGTGTATGTCAACGCTTCCACACGCTTCACCGACGGAGGCGAGTTCGGGATGGGCGCGGAGATCGGAAACTCCACGCAGAAGCTCCACGCGCGCGGGCCGATCGGACTGCGCGAGCTTTGCACCTTCAAGTACCTCGTCGAGGGCGACGGGCACGTCCGGGTCTGAGACCACATCCGTGGCGCCCTCCAACGACGTGGCAGCCCCCGGCGCGGGCGGCCTCGGGGTCCTCGGCGGCAGCTTCAACCCGCCCCACCGCGGGCATGTCGCGCTCGCGCGCCACGCCCTGCGCGAGCTCGGCCTGCAGCGCGTCCTGCTGATGCCGGCCCGCATCTCGCCCGGCAAGCCGCTCGAGGGGGACCCGAGTTCCGCCCACCCGGAGCATCGCTTGGAGATGTGCCGTCTGGCGGCCGCCGACGCAGAGGGGGTCGAGGCGTGCGCGTTGGAGATCGAGCGCGAGGGGCCGTCGTACACGGTGGATACTCTGAGGGCACTGCATGACGAGCATCCCGATACTGAGCTCACTTTTATCCTTGGCGCCGACGTTGCCTCGACGCTGCCCACCTGGCACGAGGCTGCGGCGCTGCCCGCGCTCGCGCGCTTCGCGGTCGCGTTGCGGGCGGGCGGGCGTCCAATCATCGAGCCCACCCATGTCGGCTTTCCGATCGTTCGCCTGCACATGCCGATGATCGACGCCTCATCCTCGCTGGTGCGTGAGCGCGTGCGCCGCGGCCTGCCCATCGAGGAGCTCGTCGGGCGGCCGGTTGCGTCCTACATCGCCGAGCACGGCCTCTACCAGGCTCAGGGCTTGGCTGCCATTGGCGAGGCGGGGGGTATCGGTGCGACTCGCGGCGATGCGGCGCGGGAGTGCGCGCAGGGGGGAGGCGCGTGAGCCCCACGGCGCAAGTCCTTCCCTCCGCCGAGCTGGCCCGCGAGCTGGCCGGGTTCGCGCTGGAGAAGAAGGCCCAGGACGTGCTCGAGCTCGACATGCGCGGGTTGGTCGGCTACACCGACTTCTTCCTGATCTGCTCCGGCAACACCGACCGCCAGGTGAAGGCGATCCACGATTCGATCCACGAGGGCGCCAAGCACGGGCTCGGCATCCTCCCCCGCCGCGTGGAAGGGGCGGGGCGGGCGCAGTGGGTGTTGATGGACTACCTCGACGTGGTCGTCCACATCTTCACGCCCGTCACGCGCGAGTTCTACCGTCTGGAGCAGCTGTGGGGCGAGGCGCCGGCGCGCATGGTGGATGGTGCGCTGCCGGACGCGGAGCGCTAGAGGCGGTCCGCCGGCGGGATGCCCCCGGGGGACCGACGTTTCCCGGGCCGCGCCGCGCGTCAGACGGCGATCGGCTCAGCCACCGCCGGGACGCTCACGCGGCGTTTGACCGTCCGCTCGCGCAGGATCACCTCGCACCCCCTGGCGGGGCTGACGGTGATGTTGCGCCTGCGCGCCTGCTCGCCATGCGCGCCCACGGGATGCAGCTCGCAGCGCCCGAGCACCGCGCGCAGCGCCAGCTTCATCTCCAGCAGCGCGAAGCTCGCGCCAAGGCAGCGGCGCCGGCCGCCGCCGAACGGTATCCACGTGTAGGTGCCCGGCGCTTTGCCACCCTCGCGCTCGATGAAGCGCTCGGGTCGGAACGCGTGAGGCTCGGGATAGATCGCGGGGTCGTGATGGACGAGGTGGGCGTGTGCCGCCAGCATCACTCCGGGCTGGTAGGTGAAGCCTCCGATTGCGACGGGCTGCTTCACCAGGCGCGGCTCGGCGTGGGGGAGCACCGGGCGGTGGCGCAGAATCTCCTGCACGGTGGCCGTCAGGTAGGTCTCGTCGGAGTCGCCGTCAAGCTCTCCGTACAGACGCTCCAGCACCGCCGGCTCGCGGGAGAGTCGCTCAAACCCCCACGCCAGCTCGGAGGCGGTGGTCTCGTGGCCGGCGACCAGTGCGGTCACCAGCTCGTCGCGCAGCTCTTCTGAGCTCATCGGCGAGCCATCCTCGTGTCGGGCGGCGAGCAGCATCGCGAGCACGTCGTCTCCTTCGGCCCCCGCCCGGCGGCGCTCATCGATCAACTCGGCGATCAATTTGTCGGCGCGCGCGTGCAGGCGGTCCTGGCGGGCGATCGGGCCGCGGAGGGTGAAGACACGCGGCGGGCGCGGCAGCATCGAGAGGGGGTTCTCGGCGAACGCGAGGATCTCGCTGAGCAGCTCGCGCAACTCATCCAACTGTGTCCCGCGCTCCAACCCGAACACCGCGCGCAGGATGATCTCCAGGGTCAGCCGCTGCAGTCGCTCGTGCAGCGCGATCCGCTCTCCAAGCGGCCACGAGGCGACCTCGCGCTCGGCCAGTTCCGCCATCAGGCCCGCGAGGCGCTGCATCCGCTCGCCGTGGAAGGCCGGCAGCAGCAGCTTGCGCTGCTCCATGTGGGGCGCCTCGTCGAGCAGGATCACCGAGTGGCGGCCGACGAGCGGTTCGAGGATGCGCGCTCCCTCGCCCGGGTGCAGGACCTCAGGCGGCGCCTGAAAGACTTCCTTGATCTCCTCGGGATCCCACAGCACCACGAACGGCGGCTGCTGCGGGAGGCGCAGCGTGAAGCGGCGACCGTAGCGCGCGGCGCAGCGCTCCATGAAGGCGTTGGGGCGACTCCAGAAGGCGAGCATCTGCAACGCTGTGGGCATGCTGGGACCGGGGGGCAGCTGCATCTTCGTGGCCATGACACCGCTCCTTGATGAGGCTAGAATCTGGGGGGAATACCGATGAGTATATCTACTTGTAAGTATATGTCAAGGGGAATGCCCAGGCGGACGTCGCCCGGGCGCGAGCGCTGATGCCGCGCGGCAAGTTCGACCGCAGCGCGCGCAAGGCCCACACCCGCTCGTGTCTGCTGGATGCCGCCGCGCGGGTCTACGCGCGCTCCGGTTTCGCCGGCGCCACGCTGGAAGAGGTCGCCTCCGATGCGGGCTTCACCAAGGGCGCCGTCTACGCGCACTTCGGCAGCAAGGAGAACCTGCTGCTCGCCTTGGTAGAGGAGCACCTCGCGGGGCAGGTCGCGGAGCAGCTGGAGCTGTTCGACCGCGAGCGCGCCACCTGGGAGCGCCCGCTCGCTGGCAGCGAGCGCTGGATGGAGGGCCTGCAAAGGGAGCCCGACCGCTTCCGCCTGTTCATCGAGTTGTGGGCGCAAGCCCAACGCGACGAGCAGCTGCGGCTGCGCCTCGCCGCGGCGCTGGCACAGCTGCGTGCCACCTTCGCCGGCTTCGCCGCCGCCAGCGCCGCCGACGCCGGTCTGGAACCGCCCGCGCGCGCCGCCGAGCAGTTCGCCAACGTGATGCTCGCGCTCGGACTGGGCCTCGGGATGCTCGAGCTCACCGACCCCGGCGCGGTGTCACCCACGCTGCTCGGCGCCACCATCTCGGTGTTGATCCGCACGATGGAGACCAGCCCCGAGGCGCGTGAGCTGATCGCCGGCTTCGCCGCCGCGCGGGAGGGCGTCGCCGCGCCTGAGACCGCCGGGGCGTGAGCCTGAATCCACCGATAACGGGCTGAGCATCCGGTGCCGGTGACCGAGCCAGGGGCAATCGACCGAGCATCCGTAGGGTGACCCCTCGGAGCGAGGGCGATTGGTCCTGGCGATGCGTCATCCGGCGCCGGTGCGACCCCGGGATCGGCGGATTCAGGGTAAGGCCGTCCGCACGCGCTGGGGACCTCAGGCGAGGCGCGGGCGAGCGTCGCTTACCCCGAGCCCGGCCCACCATGGCCGGCCACCACCGCCCGGAGCTCGCACGGCGCGTCCTCGCCGAGCACCAGCGGCGCCAGCACGCGGTTGGCGAGCAGCCCGAGGCAGCCGAGGTTGGCAAAGCCCGGACCCTGGCTGAACGCCGCCAGCCCCGGTATGTACAGCCGCGGGTGCACCCCCCGCAGCTCGAGCGCCCGTCCGATCGCAACCTCGGCTTCGGGCGGGCGCTCCCACACCGGGCCCGCCTGACGCTCGATCTCCGCGCGCAGCGCGGGGGAGAAGAGACCGCGCAGCTGCTCCAAAAGATCAAAGCCCGTGCAGTTGATCAGGTAGTCGTGGCGCGCGCTCGTGAGACCCTCCGCCGCGGCGTAGTCGACGTACACCCCCCCGCTCTCCTCATCGCCGTCGCGCTCGGTGTGCGATCCGACGTGCATCACGCGACCGGTGACGAAGCGACAGCGATCGTCGTAGGCGATGCTCGCCAGCGTTCCGGGGTCGAATACGCCACGGTCGCAGTGCTTGACGAAGTCGCGGCGCGTCTGCGGGTCCAGGGCGCTCCAGGCGACCTCGTCGGGGTTGGAGAAGACGCGATTCTCCAGGAAGCTCTCGCCGCGACTCAGCGGCAGCATCGGCGTATACACCGTCATCCTCGCCCCCGGACGGAAGTCGCGCAGGAAGGCGACCGCGCTGAGCGCGCTCTCGCCGCCGCCGACGATCGCGATGTCGCTGCTCTGCTCGACGGGGATGCGCGCCAGCTCGCCGCGCCGGCTGTCGCAGTGGAAGATCCGCGTCGCGGCGGCGGGGTCGTGGGGGAGGGCGCGGTGCACGCCTGGGCCGGTGAGCACCAGCGCGTCGCACGCGTACTGGCTGAGGTCCACTGGCTCGGAGCTCCTGCGGCCCGTAAGCCCCGGCGCCGTCGAGCCGTTGGCCGGCTCCGACCGGCGCCCGCCGGTCTCCGCGTGGGCGGAGGGCTCCATCACCTCCACCATCCAGCGTCCGCCGCGCGCGGGGAGCGACACCTGCGTGACGCGTCCGCGCACGATCGTCACACCCGCCGTGGCCTGCGAGAGCACCCACGTGAGGTAGCGGCCGTAGTCGCGATGCTGCACGGCGGGCGAGCCCGCGTTCACCCAGCGGGCGTACTCGCCTTTGCCGATCATGTACTGCTGCCAGGTGAACGGCATCATCGCGCGGTCCAGCTCCGCTCCGAGCTCGCCGAAGGTCCTGCTGCTCTGGTAGGGGAAGCCGATGTCCTTGATCGGCGGAATCGCCAACGGCTCCTCGCCCGAGGTCATGCCGTTGCGCCCCAGCCACGACGCCGCCACTTCGGTCGCCTCGACGATCGTCAGCGCGAACGGACCCGCTCCGATCGTGTTGAGCGCGTGGATCTTCGCCGCCAGCGCCGTGGCCTTGGCGCCGGCGCCGACGACCAGCAGGTCGATTTTCCCGTCGATACCGTTGTGCGCGCCTGCCCCGCGGTCGATTGTGGTGTCCACGCTGTCGTGCCCGCTCATGCTGAGGTCCACCGTGGGCATCCAGCGGTCTCTACCGCGCTCACGCCGCTGCGAGCGTCGGCGCGTTGGCGCTGCCGGTCCGGCGGCGCGTGACGATCACCGGCGCCTGGTCGCCGGGGGCGAAGGCGACCGAGCTGCGCGTCGCCCGCTGTGAGCTCGTGGCCGGTGCCGGCGCCAGCTCCACCTCTTCGAGCACCGTCTGCATCACCCGCTTCATCTCCAGCTGCGCAAACGCCGCCGCCACGCAGCGCCGCACACCGCTGCCGAACGGGATCCACGTGTAGTTCTCCGGCGCACGCCCGAGAAACCGCTCGGGGGTGAAGCTGAAGGGGCGGGGGTAGATGTCCTCGCGGTGGTGCACGAGGTAGATGCACGGCGCCACCGTCGTGCCCGCGGGGATCTCGTGGCCGCCGAGGCGCATCGGCTCGACCAGGCCGCGCATCACCAGCGGCACCGCCGGGGCGAGGCGCAGCGTCTCTTTCACCACCGCGTCGGTATAGGACTCATCGCCGCCGCCGAGCACCTCTGCGCGCAGGCGCGCGAGCTTCTCGGGGTGGCGCAGCAGGCGCTCGAAGGCCCACGACAGCGAGGTCGCGGTGGGCCCGTCGGAGAGCAGCGTGATCAGTTCGTCGCGCAGCTCCCGTTCGGTCATCGGCTCGCCGCGCTCGTCGTATGCCTGCTCGAGCATCGAGAGGATCCCCGCATCGCGCGGGTCGCCTGGTACGGCGCGGCGGCGGCGCACCTCCGCCATCAGCGCCGCCTCCACTGGCGCGATCGCCTCGCGAAAACCTGTGTTCCGCGACAGCCAGCGCGAGCCGAACGTGGCAAGCAGCGTCAGACGCGAGGAGTCGTTGAGGAAATCGGTGAGACGCTGGAGCAACACGCGCAGGCGCTGCATCTGCTGACCCTCGGTGCTGCCGAAGGTCGCGCGCATCACCACCTCGTTGCTGATCGCCTGCATGCGCGGCCACAGCGCAAACGGCTCGCCCACCGGCCAGCGGGCGATCTCCGCGCGTGCGACCTCCACCATCATCTCCCCGTAGGCACGCATCCGCTCGCCATGGAAGGAGGGCAGCATGAAGCGTCGGTGGGTCATGTGGTCGGGCTCGTCCAGCAGCATCACCGAGCGCGGCCCCAGCAGCGGGCCGAGCAGTGGGTTGGCCTCGCCGGCGCCGGCGCGCACCAGCTCGGGGGCGATCGTCAGCACCCTGCCGACGTCTTCGGGGTCACTCAGAAACACCCACGGCCGTCCGCGGCGCACGCGCAGGGTGAAAATATCTCCGTAGCGCCTGCGGCAGCTCGCCATGAACGGCAGCGGGCGCAGCGCCCAGCCGAGCGCCTGCAGCTCGCTCGGCAGGCTCGGCCCAGGGGGCAGTTTCCCGTGTGTATCACTGTTTTTATGCATGCTTCGCGTGGCATTCATGATGTCCTCGCCGCAGTTATCTGTTGATGTCTCTTACTTCCAGTTGCTCGGCGCTGTCTCTCACTTCACTGTTTTGCTTTGCGCTGCTTCGGTCCGGGGGCTCCAGGCGACCATCACATTCTTTGCTCTGCTGAATCGATTGGTGATCGCATCGCAGTTATGGTATCCAGTAAGCTCAACATAGCGGACTCGATCGAGAACGCGAGCCAGGGAATTTCTGGGAAAAACCGTCGGGCGTACTCGCCCGGCCAGGGCACCAGTACCTTAATCGGTTAAGGAGCGGCCTTAAACGCCGCTGATCCGGGTTCGAGCCCCGGCTGGTGCATGCGGGCGGTAACACTCTTTGTGCCTGCGCATGACCGCATCTCCGTTTCGCACACCCCCGATCTATCTATCGCACCGCTCTCCAACCACCCGCTCTCCCGTCTCGCGATGATCAGCAATCTCTTTGACTACTTCGAGGAAGCCACCGCCGACGGCGCGCCCGCGCGGTGGGCCGCCCGCGCGCCGCGGCGCCCCCACGAGAACTTCGACATCAAGCTCACCCCGCGCCTGCCCGACTGGCGCCAGGATCGCGAGTCACTCGCCGTGCTCGAGCGGATCGAGGGCGAGCCGTGGGTCAAGCAAGTGCGCTGCGAGGGGGACTGCGTGCAGCTGCGCTTGGGCGACGGTTGGATAGAAACAATCGGGGCCGCCCTGGAGGCTGGCGCCTCCACCGGAGCGGCGCTCGCCGACCTCGCACACGGAGAGCGCTTCTCGGTGCAGTTCTGGGACGCCAATGCGACCAAGGCGCTGCACATCGGGCACCTGCGCAATCTCGCGATCGGCAACGCCGTCGCCGCCGCGCTCACCCAGGCGGGCGGACAGGTGGAGCGGCGCTCCCTGATCTCCGATGCCGGGCGTTCCATGGGCGAGGCGATGGCGGGCGTGATGAACAGCGGCCGCCACGCGCACTCCTGGCCGGATGGCGACGAGAAGAGCGATCACTTCGTCGGCGTGTGCTACGCCGACTACGTCGCCGCCAACGGCTCGTTCAGCGGCGCGGAGATCGAGTACCCCGAAGATTCGCTCACGCGCGAGCTGGCGCTGCGCGACGACGCCGCCGACGAGCTCCTACGGCGCGTGATGAGCGGTGAACTGGAGGCGCTGCAGCTCTGGTACAAGACCCGTGCCTGGGTGATCGCCGGCCAGCGCAAGACGCTCGCGCGGCTGGGGGTCGCCTTCGACCGGGTGTTCTTCGAGTCGGACTTCCTCGCCGACGCCGCCCGGCTCACCGCCGCCGGCCTGCGCGACGGGCGGCTGCGCCGGCGCGAGGACGGCGTCGTGATCTACGCCACCGGGCTGAAGGACTTCGAGGAGTTCCCGCTCGTGCGCGCCGACGGCGTGCCCACGCAGCACATGCGCTCGCTCGCCTACTGGATGGCGGCCCCCGAACTGGAGGGCACAACCTCGATGCAGGTGTGCGGCACCGAGTGGGTCTCGCACGTCACCTGCCGGCGCAAGTTGATGAGCGAGCTGTTGCCGGGGATGGGGGGCCCGGGCGGGGGGAGTGGGCCAGGGCCGCACGGGGAGCGTGGAGCGGGCGAGGGCGGGGAGAGTGGAGTGAGTAAGGGCGCCGAGCCAAATGGTGGAAGTTGGCAGTACGCGGGCAGTGGACCGGGCGGGCAGAACAGGGGGAGTGGGGGGAGTGGGCCGAACGGCCAGGTCCGGATGCACCCGACGCTGGACATCTTCAACGGGATGGTGTCGCGCCAGAAGCGCGCGCTCGCCTCCAGCGAGGGAGCGCTGCTGATCGACGATCTGATCGAAGCGCTCAACAAGCAGATCGACGCCTCGCCCGCCGGTCGCGCGGTGCGCCACGGGCACCCCTTCCCCGAACGCCTCGCCTCGGAGATCGCGATCGGGTACTTCGTCTCCTACCCGGTCGCGCCGCCGATCGACTTCGAGCCCGCGCAGCTGCTCGACGACGGCGAGAGCCTCGGCTGGGACATCGTCCGCGCGCGCGCCCATCACAGTGGCGGTCCCGCCAACGGTGGCCGACCGAAGCCGGGTGACACGCTCCGTCGGCGCGAGTCCCCGTTTCGACCAGCGGAGGATCCCGACTACCGCTTCGCGGTTGTGCAGGCCGAGCTCTACCGGCGCTACCTGCGCCTCGCGGTGCGTCGCTACGACGTCGGCCCGCTGGCGCTTTACCTCAAGCACCTCGCGCGCTGGTACATGGAGCGCCCGCGCGGCGAACACGTCGAGCGCGTGGTGCAGACGCTGCTCGACCGCGGCGCGCGGGGGTTGGGGATGGAGGCGGTGAGGTAATCCTGCTTGGGCTCGGTGGCCATGGCCTGCTCGTTGGAGACCGCACCGCGAGGGCCGGGGATGGAGGCGCTGTGGTTGGTCTTCACCGATCGTGGCCGGGCACGATGCCCGGCCCCCAGGCGGCTGTTGTGTCAACCACGCGCGCGGACGATCTCCAATGAGCACGCTGCTGGTCGACAACTACGACTCTTATACCTACAACGTCTTTCACCTCCTCGCCTCCGTGTCCGGCGAGGAGCCGATCGTGATTCACAACGACGTGGTCTCCTGGCGGGCGCTCTCGCGCTGGGATTTCGACGCGATCGTGCTCTCACCCGGCCCCGGTCACCCGGGGCGCTGGCATGACTTCGGGGTGTGCGCGGACATCCTGCGCTCCAGTGAGGCCCCGGTGCTCGGCATCTGTCTCGGCCACCAGGGACTCGGGCACGCGCTCAGCGGGCTGGTCGGGAGCGCGCCGTGCGCGATGCATGGGCGCCTCAGCCAGGTTCACCACCTCGGCAGCGGCCTGTTCGAGGGGCTCCCCCAGGACTTCTCGGTCGTGCGCTACCACTCGCTCGCGGTATCGGGCCCGATCGGGCCCGAGGGTCGTGTCACCGCGTGGACCGACGACGGCGTGGTGATGGGGATCGAGCACCGCCACCGGCCGCTGTGGGGGGTGCAGTTTCACCCCGAGTCGGTCGCCACGGAGTATGGGCGGGCGGTGGTCGAGAATTTCTACTCGCTCGCGCGCGCCCACCGCCCCGCGCGCGCCTTTCCCTCGATTCGCTCGCCCACGGCGCCCCGCGCTCGCACGCGACGCGCGCGCCCGGCACCTGTGGATGGCGCCGGGGCGCCGCGGCTGAGCGTGCGCACCCTCGCGGGCGCCGCCCCCACCGAGCCGCTGTTCGAACGGCTCTTCGGCGCCTGCGACCATGCCTTCTGGCTGGACTCCGCCGACGCCCCCTCGCGCCTGGCGCAGTGCTCCTTTCTCGGCACCTCCGCCGGTCCCGAGCGCTGTGTGCTCACGTACGACGTACACGAGGGTCACGTCACGCGCCACGACGCCGCCGGAGTCTCGGTCGAGGAGGCCTCGATCTTCGACGTGCTCGACCGCGAGCTCTCCGCGCGTGCGCTGCCGTCGCTCGAGGGCGCCGCGCGCGGTCTGCTCTGCGGCTTCGTCGGCTACCTCGGCTACGAGTGCAAGGCCGACTGCGGCTCCCCCAACGCCCACCGCTCCGACGTGCCCGACGCGGTGCAGATGCTCGCCACGCGCGTCGTCGCCGTCGATCACGTTCAGGGCCTCACGCATCTGCTCGCGCTCGGCCGCGAGGGGGAGGATGAGGTGCAGTGGTGGCTTGACGAGGCCGAAGCCACCGTGCGCGAGACGCTCGCCGCGTCCTTCGGCGCGGACGGGGGGGAGACCTCGGGCGTCGAGGACACCTCGGGTGTGGGGGACAACTCGGGTGCGCAGGACACCGGCGGCCCCGCGGAGGCTGGTGGGAGTCCCGCCCGCCCCGGTGCTGGCGCTGTGGATGGCGCTCACCCGGGACGCTCCCGCGAGGACGGGTCGATTGTCGGCGTGGGCACGGTGCCTCACTCTGTCGGGGATACGGTGAGCTTTCGCTGTGGGCGTGGCCGCCGGCAGTACCTGGCCGACATCCATCGCTGTCAGGCCGAGCTCGCTGCGGGTGAGTCGTATGAGGTCTGCCTCACCGACCAGATCTCGACCGCCGCCAGTCCACCGCCGTTCGAGCTCTACCGCACGCTGCGCCGCTCCAACCCCGCGCCGTTCGCGGCCTATCTGAAGCTCGGCGACCTGGCGGTATTGAGCTCCTCGCCCGAGCGCTTCCTGTCGGTCGACCGCGACCGGGTCGTGCAGGCCCGCCCGATCAAGGGCACCGCGCGGCGCGCCGAGGATCCCGACCGCGACGCGGCGCTGCGCGCCGAGCTGCAGCGCGACGAGAAGACCTTCGCCGAGCACCTGATGATCGTCGACCTCCTGCGCAACGACCTCGGCCGCGTCTGCACGCTGGACTCCGTCGCCGTGCCCGAGCTGATGATCATCGAGTCCTACCCGACCGTCCACCAGATGATCTCGACTGTCACCGGCGCGCTCGAACCGGCGCGCACCTCGGTCGAATGCGTGCGTGCCTGCTTCCCCGGCGGCTCGATGACGGGGGCGCCGAAGCTGCGCACGATGGGCATCATCGACGACATCGAGCGCGTCGCTCGCGGTGTCTACTCGGGCGCGATCGGCTACTTCGGGCTCGACGGCGTGGTCGACCTCTCGATCGTGATCCGCACGATCGTGATGCGCCCCGGGGCCACCACGATCGGCGCCGGCGGGGCGATCGTGATGCAGTCCGACCCCGCCGAGGAGTTCGACGAGATCCTGCTCAAGGCGCGCGCGCCGATGGCCGCCCTTGCGCGCGCCGTCTGCGGACGCGAGGGGCCCGGCTCGTTCACCGTCGAGCTCGAGCCGCCCGCCGGGTTGGCCGAGGCCGCATGAGCGGGGTGACCCCGCTCGGGGTCGGCGGCGGGGCCGCGATGGGGTCGGCGAGTTGGCATGTACGTCTCGCCGGCGCCCCCGACGTCCCGGCGGCGGCGGCCGCCGTCGGCGAGCTGTTGGTCGAGCTCGGCGGGGATCCGCCTTGCGCGCCGGCGATGGAGGCGGCCGCGCGCGAGCTCGTAGACGATCGGTCCGTCGGGGCGCTGCTCGTGGCAGAGTCCGGCGACGCGGGGAGCGACACGGCGAGCGAGGCGGGGGCCGTCGCGAGCGCAGGGGCGATTGTCGGCGTGCTCGGCGCCAGCTGGCAGAGCGCGATTCACATCCCCGGTCGCTATGCGCTGATCCAGGACCTCTGGGTGCGACCCTCCTGGCGCGGCGCCGGCGTCGGCGGAGGCCTGCTCGCGGCCCTCTTCGCACTGGCGGGCGAGCGGGGGGCCGCGCGCGTCGAGGTCGGTCTGCCCCGCGAGCGCTTCGCGGGTCTCGCCGCCACCGAGGCCTTCTACCTCGCCAACGGCTTCGCCCCGCTCGGGGCGCGAATGCGGCGGGACATCCCATGAGCCATCCGGATGCGGTGGGACGCCGGCCGAGCCAGCTTCCGATGTGCAGAGGTCGCCGGTGAGCGAGCTGCTGATGGTCGAGCAGCGCCCCGGCCGGCGCGACGCGGCGCCCTGGGTGCTGGAAGGTGGGCGCCGGCTGCCCGGCCGCGACGACAACCGCCGCCTGGCGGCGCTGCGGCGCGGGCTGCTGCGTCACGCGGGGGTGCGTGCGATCGGCGCCGACGCCCCCGGCGAGCAGGTCGAGCGGGCGCTCGGCGCGCTGCACGAGCCCTCCTACCTACAGGCGCTGCGGCAGGTGTGCTCCGACGAGCCAGTCGTGCTCCCCGCGCTCGCGCCGCCCGGCCTGCCGCCCGACATCCCGGTGCGCGCCGGCCTCGTCGCCGCCGCCCACGAGGCGGTGCGCACGGGGATCACCGCGGCCACGCGTCTTGCGCAGGGCGCGCGCTTCACCTACGCGCTCTGCCGCCCACCCGGCCATCACGCCGGCCCTGGGTGGCTGGCGGGCTACTGCTATCTCAACACCGCCGCCGCCGCAGTGTGGACGCTGCGCGAGAGCGGGGTGCAGCCGGTTGGGGTACTCGACCTCGACCTGCACTACCCCAACGGCACCGCGGCGATTCTCGCGCCGATGGCCGATACCCACCTGCACTCGGTGCACGCGTTCCCCGTCACCAACGTGCCGGCGCTCACGGTGCGCCCACGCAGCGACCGCGAACACGTCGTGGAGCTCGCGGGCAGCCCCTCAGTCGAGGTGTACCTCGACGCGGTTGCCACCTCGATCGACGCGCTCGCGCAATCCTCGCGTGCGCTGGTTGTGTCGCTCGGCTACGACACCGTCGCGGGCGACCCCCACGGATCATGGAGCCTTCCGCCCGCGATCTTTGCGCCGATCGGCCGCCTGCTGGCGTCTTGTGGGCTGCCTGTGTGCGTGATCCAGGAGGGCGGCTACGCGCTGCACACGCTGGCGGCCTGCAGCGACGCATTCGCCACCGGCCTGCTCGAGGAGGACCGTGTCGGTGCGCATGAGCGCGCCTGGGCTCGGCACCGCCACCCAACCACGACCCGCCGAATGGTGAGCTCGCCCTTGGAAGGCTTGCTGAGGTGAGCGGCCTCGACCCCTTCCGCCGCCGGCTGGACGGGTTGGACGAGGAGATCGCACGCCTGCTGGGCGAGCGTTTCGCGGTGTGCCGTGAGATCGCGCACCACAAGCGCGCCCACGACATTCCGATGATGCAGCCCGAACGCGTCGCCGAGGTGCGGGCCCGCTATCTGGCGCGCGGCGCCGAGGTCGATCTGCCGTCGGACTTCACCTCTGCGCTGTTCGAGTTGCTGATCGGCGCCACCTGCAAGATGGAGGACGAGCTGATCGCGGCCGCCTCCAGAGCCGAGGCGTGATGGTTCGCCCGACGTTCATCACGCTGGGGCCGTCGGGCACCTGTCACGAGAACGCGCTGCTTCACTACCTCGAGTTCCAGGGCCTCGCCGAGTTCGACGTCGTCCTCGTGGAAGACCTGCTGGGCGCGATCGGCCGGGTGCGGGAGCAGCCCAACACGTTTCTCGTGCAGTGCTCCGCGCACGTGCAGGTGCACCTCGTCACCGAGCGCTTTCACGAGGAGGTGTTCGTGGTGGACACCTTCATCTACCCCACCAAGGCGCTTTCGCTGTTGGTCCGCGCCGACGTCGGCGAGCCTCGCAGCCTTGGGATCGTGTCTGCCACTCGCGGTTACCTCGATCTCTCGCGCTTTCCCACTGTGGTGGACGAGCCCTCCAAGCCGGTGGTCGCCCGCCACCTGCTGGAAGGCCGCTACGACGCCGGCCTGACGCACGTACACCACGCCGAAGAACACCCCGACCTGCTGCGCGTGGAGGAGTACTACGGCCCGGTGGACACCACTTGGGTGGTGTACGGGCCGTGCAAGCGCTTCCGCGGAGCCGTCATCGGGCAGCGCGTCCCGTGGCTTTTCACATCAAACGACAAAACCCAACCGCGATTGGATGGATCGACATGGAACTCGTCCCTGATAGACACCACCGCGGCCTCTGGCGCCGCACCCGTTCCCGATGCGGCGCGCTAGCCCTGCATCTGAAGGGGGCAGGGCATGCCGGTGGCCGCGTAATCGCCCCGAAGCCGACGCCGACTCCCGGCGGCCGCGTAATCACCCGGAAGCCGGAGCCGACCCCGGATGGTCGCGTGCTCGTCCCCAGGGTGGCGCCCCGCGCCGCCCTGCTCGCCGCGCTGCTGGCGCTCGCGGGCGTTGCCCTCTGCTCGTGCGGGGGCTCCTCGGCGCCGACGTACACACTCAACGGCTCGGGCTATCCCAACGGCAACCTCGCCAACACCCGCTTCGCTGGCGGCCCGATCGACAGCTCGACAGTGAAGCAACTCGGGGTCGCGTGGCACACGCCGCTCACCGCCAAAAGCCTGTACGGCGCCTACTCCTCCACGCCGATCATCAGCAATGGGGTGATCTACTCGCAGGACCTGGAATCCAACGTGCAGGCGATCTCGCTGCAGACGGGGAAGGTGCTGTGGACGAAGAACTATGAATCCGCCGATCAGGGACCCAACGGCCTCTCCGTGGGGGGAGGGCGCGTGTACGGAGCCACCGCCACATCGGCGTTCGCGCTGAACGAGAAAACCGGCGCGCAGCTGTGGTCGGTGGAACTGGTGCGCAACTCCAGCGAGGGTGTCGACATGGCACCCGGCTATCACAACGGCATCGTGTACATCGCCACCGTGCCGGGCAACAACGCGAAGTTCTATGCCGCCGGCGGTGTGGGCATTCTGTGGGCGCTGGAAGCCTCCAGCGGCAAGAAGCTGTGGCATTTCGACACCGCCCCGGAAAACCTGTGGGGGCACCCCGAAGTCAACTCCGGCGGGGGGGTGTGGTATGCGCCCGCGTTCGACCAACAGGGCTCGATCTACTTCGGCACCGGCAATCCCGCGCCGTTCCCGGGCACCGCCCGGTACCCGTGGGGATCGAGCCGACCCGGCCCCGACCTCTACACCGACTCGCTGGTGAAGCTCAACGCCGCCACCGGCAAGCTGCAGTGGTACTACCAGCTGGCGCCGCACGACCTCTACGACCATGACCTGCAGGACCCGCCGATCCTGCTGAACGTCGGCGGCAAGCCGGTGGTGATCACCGCCGGCAAGGGCGGCACCGTGGTGGCGCTCGAACAGGGCACCGGCAAGCTGCTGTGGAAGCGTAACGTCGGGCAGCACAACGGCCACGAAAACGACGGCCTCTACGCGATGAAACACGAATACTCAAAGCTGCACATGCCCGAGACGATCGAACCGGGGCTGCTGGGGGGTGTGATCGCACCGATGGCCACCAACGGGTCGACCGTGTTCGTGCCCGTCGTCAACCTCCCCGTGAACTACACCTCGCAGACCGAAGACACCGAAGGGCCCGCCACCACCGGCGAACTGGTCGCGATCGATGCGGCCACGGGAGCGGTGCGCTGGGTGCAGAAGCTCTCCTCACCGGCCTTCGGAGCAGCCACCGCCGTCAACAACATCGTGTTCCTGCCGATCTCCAGCGGCACGCTGTACGCGTTCGACGACTCCACCGGCGACGTCGCCTGGCAGGCCCAGTTGCCGGCCGGGTCCAACACCGGCGTGGCGGTCTCGGGCGACACGGTGATCGCACCCGCCGGCCTCGCCTCGGCGGAAGGCCAGACCCCGGAATTGGTCGCCTACCGGCTGGGTGCCAGCGGTGGGGGGGAAGCGTCGGGGTAGCCGTTCGGCTGCAGGCCGGAGGTGCCGTGGGTGGGCGCGTGGGGTATTCGCGCGCGCCCCCCGCCCCGTCGGACATACTCCATGTCGTGCTGACGCTCATCACGCTGCCGATCAGTCATTACTGCGAGAAGGCGCGGTGGGCGCTCGAGCGGGCCGGGGTGCGCTACCGCGAGGAGCGGCATGTGCAAGGCATTCACCAGTTCGTTGCGCGGCGTGCCGGTGGCGGCAAGACGGTGCCGGTACTCGTGACGCCCGACGGCGCCATCGGAGACTCGGTGGAGATCCTCGCGTGGGTCGATGAGCGCACGCCATCGGAGCACCGGCTGTACCCGGCGGAGCCGGCTGCCCGTGATGAGGTCGAGCGCCTCTGCCGGCGCCTGGACGAGGGGCTCGGGCCGGACGGGCGGCGGCTCCTGTACATCCACATGTTCGCTCAACCCAAGCTCGCGCTGCGCTTCAACAACCAGGGCGTGCCGTATTGGGAGGACCGCGCGATCCGTCTCGGATGGCCGCTCGCCCGGGGCTTCGTCAAGCGCGAGCTGGGGATCCATCCGGCAAGCGAGATCGATGACGAGAGGGCGGTTTTCAGTGAGCTCGACCATGTGGCCGAGCTGCTCGCCGACGGCCGTCCGCACCTGTGTGGCGAGCGTTTCGGCGCGGCCGACCTGACGTTCGCGGCGCTGTCCGCCCCGCTGCTTGTTCCACCCGTTTACGGCGTTCCGCTACCGCAGCTAGAGATTCTGTCTCTACCTATGAGGGCGCTCGTCGAGCGCGCGCGCGAGCACCCGGCCGGGCGCTACGCGCTCACCCTGTTTGCCACGCACCGGCGGGAGACGGTTCGCTAGGTCACGCAAGGCGCCGTGGCGTCGACAGCAGCCGATGGCCATGCCGATCGACCGGCACTGTGAGTCGAGGCGCGCGCCAGCTGGTCACGGTCGAGTAGGCGGCCTTGGGGTGCAAGACGTAGAACGGGCCGGGTCCTTTGGGTACGCGCCGGGGGTGCGACCTGCTGCTGTTACGGTGGAGGGGTCCATCGTGCTCCGCGTGGGGTCAGCGATTGTGCGTTCGCTCGGTCCTTCTTGACCTCTCTGCCTCGCGACCGCAGCCCTTGAGAGGCTTCGTGAGGAGCGCCCGTGAGTGTTGTGGCTGCAGCGTCTGAGAGCAGGTCACCCTACGGGTTGATGGGGCGCCTGCCGGCACGACCCGTCGCCGCGGGGCCTTCCCGACCGGCTGGGACGCCGCTGCGTGTCGCGATGCTGGCCCCACCGTGGATCTCCGTCCCCCCGCCGGGGTACGGGGGCGTGGAGTCGGTTGTAGGCGTGCTGACGGACGCTCTCGTCCAGCGCGGGCACGCGGTGACGCTCTTCTGTGCCCCTGGCTCTCGGTCGAGCGCGCGGGTGGTGGCCCTGCTGGAGGAGTCCCACCCCGATGAGATCGAGCGTTCGCTGTATGAGGTCGACCACGTTGCACGGGCGTTCGAGGAGATCGAGCTCGCCGCTTACGGGGAGCCCTTTGACGTGGTTCACGACCACTGCGGCTTCACCGCGCTCGCGATGGCCGACCGCCTCGACACGCCGTTCGTGCATACGTTGCATGGGCAGTTCACCGCCAGCACCGCGGCCTTCTACGCCCATCATGGACACAAGGCGGCGCTCGTGGGCATCAGCCGGGCGCAGCTGGAATCGGCGCCGGCGGGTCTGAAACCGGTGGGCGCGATCCCGAACCCCATCGACGCGCGGGCCTGGCCGCTGCGCGAGCACAAGGACGACTACCTGCTGTGGATCGGGAGGATGACCGCCGAGAAGGGTCCCCACCGCGCGATCGCCGCGGCCCGTGCCGCTGGCGTGCCGCTCGTCCTGGCCGGGGTCATCCAGCCCGGCCAGCAGGCATTCTTCGACCGCGAGGTCGCGCCGCACATCGATGGCGAGCGCGTCCGCTTCATCGGCGAGGTCGGTGGGTCGATCAAGCTCGCGGCTTTCGCGGGCGCTCGCGCGCTGTTGATGCCGATCCGTTGGGAGGAGCCCTTCGGGATGGTCATGGTCGAGGCGCTTGCCTGCGGGACCCCGGTGATCGCGTTTCCCGAAGGCGCCGCCCGCGAGCTCGTCTGCGATGGGCAGACCGGCTTTCTAGTCGAGGACGAGCAGGCGATGGGCGCGGCAGTCGATCGGCTGCCCCACATCGCCCCGCGGGACTGCCGCGCATGGGTCGCCGAGCACTGCGACGTCGACGTGGTCGCCGCCGCCTACGAGCAGACCTACCGGTCGGTGGTGCACCGACGCCTCGCGGAGGCCGTCGCGCTTGTCTGAGCGCACCTTGAGCGTCCTGGACGGCAGCACTTTCGTCGTCGGGGACCGCCGCGGCGACGTGCGGCTCGACGCAGGTCGCGAGCACGGCTTCTTCTGCGACGACACTCGTTTTCTTTCACGCTGGGTCCTGCGTGTCGGGGAGGCGCCGTTGGAACTGCTTGGCCTCGACCAGAGCGCACACTTCGCCGCGCAGTTCTTCCTGACCCCCCGCGTGGGGCCCGACGAGGAGGCGCCGTGCTCGATCATGCGCCGCCGCCTCATCGACCACGTGTGGATGGAGGAGGTAACGGTGACCAACCATCGCCACGAGCACAGTGAGATGAGGGTGGCGCTGGAGGTGGAGACCGACTTCGCCGACCTGTTCGAAGTCAAGGACGGCGTAGTGGCCAAGCGGAAGGTGAGCTGCCACCACGACGACCGGTCCCTCACGTTGGCCTACGAGCACACGGGCTTCGAGCGCTCGGTGACGATCGCCGCCAGCCGCACGGCGGCGGTCACCCATCAGGGCTTCGCCTACTCGCTGCGGCTCGCGCCCGGCGAGCAGTGGTCGACCACGTTCACCCTCACGCCCCACGCCGCACAGCCTGGGGTCGCCTTCGCGCAGCGCGAGCAGCGTGGCGGCCTGATGCAGCTGAAGGCATCCAAGGCGGCCGAGCTCGAGCAGTGGCTGGCTGAGGCGCCGGTGTTGCAAACCCAGGACACGGCGCTGGCGCGCACGTACCGCGCGAGCCTCAGCGATCTCGGCGCGCTGCGACTGCACCCCGATCTCTTCGAGGGCGCGACCCTCCCCGCGGCGGGGCTGCCGTGGTTCATGGCGCTCTTCGGCCGCGACAGCCTGATCACGAGCTTCCAGGCGCTGCCCTACCTCCCCGGACTGGCAGCCACCACCCTGCGTGTGCTGGCTGCCCGCCAAGCCGAGGAGCGCGACGATTTCCATGAGCAGGAGCCAGGCAAGATCCTGCACGAGCTGCGCTTCGGCGAGCTCACCGCGCGCGGGGAACGCCCGCACTCCCCGTACTACGGGACCGCCGACGCCACACCCCTGTTCCTCATCCTCCTGGATGAGTACCACCGCTGGTCTGGCGACGCGGAGCTCGTCCGGATCTTGGAGCCCAATGCCCGTGCCGCGCTGGCATGGATCGAGGACAGCGGGGACGCCGACGGCGACGGCTACGTCGAGTACGCGTGTCGCAACCGCGCCACCGGGCTGGTCAACCAGTGTTGGAAGGACAGCTGGGACGCGATCCAGCGCGCCGATGGCACGCTGGCCCGGGGCCCGATCGCGACCTGCGAGATCCAGGGCTACGTATACGACGCGCGACGCCGCTGCGCCCGTCTGGCCCGCGAGGTGTGGGGCGTCCCGGAGCTCGCCGAGCGCCTCGAGCGCCAGGCGGACGACCTGCGCGAGCGTTTCCGCCGCGACTTCTGGATGCCCGAGCGTGGCTGCCACGCGCTTGCGTTGGACGGGGAGAAGCGCCAGGTGGACAGCCTGACCTCCAACATCGGTCATCTGCTGTGGTCGGGTCTGCTGGACGAGGACGAGGCAGCCGCGACCGCCGAGCGGCTGCTCGACGAGCAGCTCTACTCCGGCTGGGGCGTGCGCACCCTCGGCACCCACGAGGCCGGCTACAACCCACTCGGCTACCACACCGGGACCGTGTGGCCCCACGAGAACTCGCTGATCGCCGCCGGCCTGGCGCGCTACGGCCACCGCGAGGCGGCCAGCACGATCGCCTCCGCGATCCTTCAGGCGGCGCCGTACTTCGAGCACCGCCTGCCCGAGGTCTTCGCCGGCTACCCCGCGTCGGTGACATCGGTCCCCGTCGCATTCCCGACGGCCTCGCGTCCCCAGGCATGGGCCGCGGGAACCCCGCTGCTGCTGTTGAGCACGCTGCTCGATCTCCATCCCGGGCGCACCGACGCGGACGCAGAGGTCCCGTGCGGCATCGGCCACCTCGCGCTGCGCGCGCAGAGAGACTAGTGTGGGCAGAGTGGACGACGACGCAATTCGTGCTTTGGTGACGCGGTTGGCGCGTCCTCACCCCTCCGGGGGCGAGGTCATCGAGCGTGCCGCGATCCTCGCCGAGGGCGCCGACTTCGCGGCGGTCATGGAGTGGATCACCGCCCACGACGGGATCCCCGAGACGCAGGTTGGGAAAGCCACCAGCCATGGCCTGCACGGCTCACGGCTGAGCTACAGCGGCGCTGCGGCACCCCGACCACCGCTTCGCTTCGTGCTGCCGGCCGGCGCGTTGGCCTGAGCCTTTCGACCGGCCCTCGTCGGCGCGATCCTCGCTGGCGCCACCAGCGCGGCGTTTTGAGGTCGGTCTAAACTGGGTGGTCGCCCGTACGCGCAGCCCGACGAGGAGGCTTTGACCATGACCGAGCACCAGCAAGGCGCCGAGTGGAACGTCGCCGATTGGCACGGCAAGATGCTGGTCGACCGCGACGGCGAGAGAATCGGCAAGCTCCAGGATGTCTACGTCGACGTCGAGAACGACGAGCCGCAGTTCGCCACCGTCAAGGAGGGCTTCATCGGTCGCCACCTGACTTTCGTGCCGCTCGGCGGGATCAAGGTCGGTCCGGATGATCTGCAGGTGGCGGTCACCAGGGAGCAGGTCGAGTCGGCCCCCAACATCGAGCAGCACGGCGAGGAGCTCTCCCAGGCCGATGAGTCGGCCCTCTACCACCACTACGAGCTCAACTACACACCCCCCGACACCGAGAGCGGACGCCGACTCGCCCGCCGCTGACGCGCCTCACCGTGTGCGGCCGGTAGGAGGATGCATAATGGAGAAAGACTTATGACCGAGAGCGCGGGTCAAGCTCCCGCTCAGGACGCGCCGAGTGCAAGCGGAGGATCGGATCTCGCGGCGAGGATCCTGCCGCTCGTGCCCCGCACGCATCACCTGCTGATGCTGGAGTTCGGCAACCGCAAGGACTTCGACGATCCGCGTCTGGAGTGGCGCCGGCTCTTTTCCGAGCTGCTGGGCACGTTTATGCTGGTGCTGGTCGCCGCGGGCGGGGGTATCCTGCACGGCAAGGGTCAGATCAGCCTTTCGGCAGCCGTCGTAGCGCCGGGGCTGATGGTGCTAGGGATCATCCTCTTCATGGGCGCGATCTCCGGCGCCCATCTGAACCCCGCGGTCTCGCTTGCGTTCGCGCTGCGCGGAGACTTCCCGTGGAAGCGTGTCCCGGGCTACATCATCATCCAGCTGCTCGGCGCGACGCTGGCGTGTCTGTTCCTTTATGCGGTGTTTGGCAATGTCCAGCACCTCGGAGCGACTCTGCCTGGTCCGGGGTACGCGAACTGGCAGGCGCTGTTGATGGAGATCGCTCTCACAGCCGTATTGGTCAGCGTCATCCTCGGGACCGCCTCCGCTGCACAGAACGTCGGGGCCATCGCCGCGCTCGGTGTCGGCGGATACATCGCGCTCGCCGGCCTTTGGTCGGCGCCCGTGAGCGGCACGTCGATGAACCCGGCGAGGTCCTTCGGTCCAGCCTTGGTGGGTGGTGACTTCTCGAGCTATTGGGTGTATGTGGCAGGTCCGATCGCCGGTGCGCTGATAGCGGTCGGCTGTGCGTCTGTGCTGCGCGGTAGGGGCGGCGATGCGATCGCCCGTGCGGCTGGCTCGGGTGTTCTCGACGAGGGGAGCCTCGCCGCTAAAGAGCGCCTCTCACAGGCCATCGACAGCGGTGAGATCGTCCCCCCCGGCATCGCCGAGACGCGCCCGCGAAGTTAACCGCGCTGCGAGGGCTACCACCCAAGCACGCCTATGGCCAAGGAGACCGATTCACCTTTCGCCACAACGCGTTAATCAGCTCGTCACTACTTTGGACGCCACGTACTGGGATGTCAGGACGCGCCCGCGGGTGCGAGTGAGGTCTTCTCTCGCCGGGCGGCTTCAGAGTGTTCGCGGCTGTCTCGCGAGGAGATCAGCACCGCGGCGAGGATCGCCCCGGCGATCGCGAAGCCCGCGCCGACCAGGAACGCGCGGTCGAAACCCTTCGTCAGAGCAATCGCGCTGCTGTGCACCCCCGAGTGAAGTAGGCTCTGGGTGCGGCTGTTGGCGACGGTGGCGAGGATCGCGAGGCCGAGCGCGCCCCCGACTTGTTGGGCGGTGTTGATCAGCCCCGAGGCGAGACCGGCCTCGTGCGGCTTGGTTCCCGTCACCGCCGCGATCGTCACCGACACGAATGCCAGGCCGAGGCCGATCGCGGCGAGCAGCGAGGGGCCGAGGACGTCCGCCGCGAAGGAGCCTCCCAGCGCGGGGACGCGCGAGAACCACAGCAGCGCACCCGCGATGAACAGCAGTCCCGCGATCAGCGTCGGCTTGAATCCGACCCGCGTGGTGAGCTGCGAGGCGGCGCCCGCGGCGAGGACGATCCCGCCCGCAAGCGGGAGGTAGGAGACGCCGGTCTTGATCGGCGAGAAGCCGAGCACGTCCTGTAGGTAGAGGGAGATGAAGAAGAACATCGAGAACAGCGACATGCCGATCAGCAGGCCGACGATGTCTGCTCCCCTGAGCGTCCGCAGGCGGAAGATCGAGAATGGCATCAGCGGGTGGCGCTGACGGCTCTCGATGACGACGAACGCGACGAGCAGCGCCGCGGACCCCGCGAGGCGCAGCAGCGTCCCGGTCGAGCCCCAGCCCACGTTCACGGCGTCGACGACCGTGTACACGAGCAGCGCAAGGCCGGCCGTGACCGTCACCGCCCCGGGGACGTCGAAGCCTTCGGTGCCATTCTCGGCGCGGCTCTCCAGCAGCAGCCGCGGGGCGAGCGTGGCGGCGATCAGGCCGATCGGGACGTTGACGAACAGCACCCAGCGCCAGCTCAGCCCGCTCGTCAGGATGCCGCCGAGCAGCACGCCCGCGGCGCCGCCCATGCCCGCGACCGCGCCCCAGATGCCGAGCGCGCGGTTGCGCTCGGCTCCTTCGGCGAACGTGGTCGTGATGATCGACAGCGCCGCGGGGGAGACGATCGCCGCGCCCAAGCCCTGGATCGCGCGCGCGATGATCAGCCACGCCTCCGACTGCGCCAGGCCGCCGGCGAGCGAAGCCAACGAGAACACGATGAGGCCGAGCATGAACATGCGCCTGCGCCCGAGCAGGTCGGCGAGACGCCCGCCGAGCAGCAGGAACCCGCCGAAGGTGAGGGTGTAGGCGTTCACGACCCAGGAAAGGTTGTCGCGGGAGAAGTGCAGAGCCGCGCCGATCGAGGGCAGCGCGACGTTGACGATCGACGCGTCGATCACGACCACGAACTGCGTCATCGCCAACAGCATCAGGGCGAGGTTCTTCGCGCGGGGCGTGTCAAGCGACGGCGCGTGGGTCTTGGCTTGGGCGAGCGAGCTCATCGGGAAGCTGACCTCCGGTTCCGGTTGCGTCGGCGACTATAGTGAACTATGATTCCGCTTTCAAGGGGAGGGCGAGAAAATACCGACCAAGACCTCGACAGACACCGAGCTGGAGATCGAGCGCCCGTTGCGCGCGGACGCGCGCCGCAACCGCGAACGCATCATCGAGGCGGCGCGCGAGCTGTTCGCGGGCGAGCGGCCCAACGTCCAGATGGACGAGGTCGCGCACCGCGCCGGTGTCGGGGTGGGCACCGTCTACCGGCACTTCCCCGACAAGGAGGCGCTGATGGGCGAGCTCGTCCGTCGACGTTTCGATCTCTTCAACGGGAACCTGCGCCAAGCGCTCGCGGACGAGCACTCCGGCGCGTTCGCCGCGCTCTCCGCGGCGCTGCGCGCGAACGTGGTATCGGTCGCTGAGGACGCCGCGACACGCTTCGCGTTGATGAGCGGCGGCGAGCGCGTCTTCGCCCACGCCGCCTCGGAGATGGAGGAGTTCATGCTGCTCGCCACCGAGCTCGTCTCGCGCGCCCACCTCGCCGGGGAGCTGCGCGATGACTTCCAGGCGAGCGACATCCCGATGGTCATGTGCGGCATCTGTGCGACGATCGACGTGAGCAAGCCCGGCTGGGACTGGCAGCGCTACCTCACCCTGATCCTGCACGGCATGCACGCGTAGGCACAAGGCCGCGAGACCTCGCTCGAACCTCTACGTGCATGCCGTCGGCGAGTGGGCCGTGCAGCTCTCACGTGAAGGCGCGGCGGGCAACGCCAGGACCGTTTCGTGGTAGTTCTCGTGAGGCGCTGAGGGCTGCTGCGCCGGCACTGCGCGTGAGGTGGGCCGCAGGCAGGGCCATGAGGGTTCGATCTCGCTGTGTCCGAGGTGCGAGGCGCTACTGTGTGCCCATGTTGCCCTCGATCGATTTCACGATCGCCTTCGATGAACCCGACGAAGAGGGCTGGGTCGTCGCACGTGTGCTGGAGGTCCCGGGAGCTCTCAGCCAGGGCCGCAAGCGAGAGGAGGCGCGGGAGAATGTGCTCGATGCGCTGCGCACGGTGTTCACGCCGGACGATGAGCTCTCAGGGCGACGCTTGGGCGACGACTTGGAGCATCTTCGGTTCGTTGCCGCGGCGTGAAGCGGCGCGATCTGGAACGTCACCTGCGCGAGCACGGCTGCCGTGAGGTAGGCGGCTCGAAGCACGCCAAGTGGCGTGGGCTGAACGGCGAGGTCTCGGCCCTCCCGCGGCATAAGCTGTCTGGCCTTGGGCTCGATATGTACGCCGCTCGCAGAGTGAAGCCAGAGCGACTTTAGAGGGACTACGACGCGCCGGCTGCCGTCCGCCTCGGTCCAGGAGGCGGCGTTGCTGATGCCGTTGAGAAAAGCCTATCGAGGGAGGCACTTATATTCGAGATCGCAAGCTGCTCAGAGGTTGGAGATAGACCTTGGCTACGTCGACGCAAAAGAGTCGAGCTAAATCCAAGTCCCGAGCAACTGCCAGCCCGAACTGCTGGCATCGCCGGGTCTCACTTGGAGGCTGCCCTTAATTCGCCCAGCCTGGGCAACGGCAAAGTGTTGGTGAGAACGAAGTGTTTGCTGGATTGGATTGCCGGCGACAGTATGCCGGTGATTACGGCAAGATTTTTCGAGGATGGGAGCAGCAAGTGCGCGTGTCCGTGATCTCGGCAAAAGCGCAGCGTGGCTACTCGATACTCTTGCTGAGTCGGGCGCGGAGGAACGGCACCCGCGGGCGTTGTGGAGCAGTTGCACGGTGTGGCGCTAGAAGCGCGCTATGGGCTACCAGCAGCGCTCGCGCCGCTGGCTCGGCTATCGGTACAAGGCGTTACACGTGGCCATCTACTTAAGCTCTACCGCGATCAGCAGGGCCTTGATCTATTTGCACCAGAGCAGGTGCTTGACTTGGACGACGGCGTATTTGAGGAGCTCCTCACTCCAACCCAACTCGCTCGCCTTCGCAAGGCGATTGTCGATGACATGCAAGAGTCATTGCGGCTACGCCAAGCTGGGCAGCACAGACGGGTCGAAGCGATCGACCTTCCCACAAAACTTGTCGATGACCTCTATACCACCAGTGGCAAGGGTCTGGAGCGAGCTGTAACGGACGCTCTGACTCACGTTGGGATCTCTGCGGAACGTGTCATGCGCCAGCCTACCGGGGAGGAGGACATCAGGGTGGCTCACTCCGACGGAACGGTCGTCATTTCAGTCACGGCCACGCAAGACGATGCTCGCCTGGTCAGATGGAACAAGGCCAAGGAGATTCTTGGCACCGGTGCGGGCCTAAATCCAATCAACTACGTATGTATTGCCAGGCCGAGCTTTGACGGTCTCGCGCAACGTAGTGCAACCAACATTGCTCGCGAGACTGGAGGTCGCTCTATTCTGCTCATGCCGATCGCGGTTCTCGCCGAGACAATCATCCGCGTCTCCGAAGACACCATGACAGTTGTGGACCTCGGCGACTTGCTTGCACGAGGCAACGGTCTTGTCGAACCGGACGATCTCGAGGAAAGATACTAGCGATCAATGACACAATCGTCGGGACCGATGTCGTTCTATGTCGCACGACCAGTGGAAGTGAGCAGCATCATCAGAGTGAGCGGGTCGATTGGTGACTCGATGAAGCCGTGGTGCCGGTAGAAGGTCTTTGCGTGCTCGTCCTTGGCGTGGACGAGGACGAGTCTCACGCCGACAATCTCTGAGACCTCGATTGCCTTCGTCATGAAGTGCTTGAGCATGGCTGCGCCGAGGCCCCTGCCTTGGTGGCGGCTGTCAACGGCCATTCGCCCCAGCAGGATCGCTGGCAGATCGGCGGGCTGGTCGCGGGCGATACGCCGCGGCGCCGCGGCGCGCATCACCGAGGCTGTGGAGGATGCGTAGTACGCCACGACCGTCCTGGTCGGCTCGTCGATGACGACCCACGTGCGGCTGGTGCCGGCCGCCTGGTTGCCGAGCGCTCGGCGTGCGAGCCAGTCATTGAGCGCAGGCTCGCCACAGTCGAATCCCTCCAGCCTGTGCTCGCTGGTCAGCAGGGTTGGGCCGCTGTAGGTCAACGTGTGGGTTGCTCGAGCACCGATGGTTGTGAGAGCAGCCTGGTCATCGCCGGCGGAAGCTGCGATGGCGTCGCGGAGAGTAGGCTCTGTAGCTCGTTCCAGGCCGCGTCGTCAATGGCGAACACGCGACGATCGGCGAGGTCGAGCTCGGCGGCTTCTACGGCGTGACGCAGCACGTAGTCGCTCGTGGACTCGCCGCGGGCCTCTGCGGCGCGGCGCAGCACCGTGTCCTGTGTGGGGGTCAGGCGGAGGCTCAGTCGCTCAGTCTTGGACGCCATGCCTGCATTGTACGTCATCGGACGTACGGAAGGGGAACTGCCCCGCACGGCTCATTACGCTGGTCGTCAGTGCGTGGTTCCAATAGCGACGTTCAACCCTGCCCGAAATGCGGATGAGAGGACTCGAACCTCCACGGACTTACATCCACACGGACCTGAACCGTGCGCGTCTACCAATTCCGCCACATCCGCATGATGGTTGAGCGACGATATCGCACGGGCTGCCCCTCAGGTCGGCATCTCCGCTGCCCCGGCTGCAAAGGGGCTCGCTTTGCTAGCCTCGGGATCTCCTCTTGTGCAGGCCGCCATCGTCTAGGGGACTAGGACGCCGCCCTCTCACGGCGGTAACACGGGTTCGAATCCCGTTGGCGGTACTTACAAAACCCAAATCGCAGGGTTCTTAGATTTGGAGCGCCGCCGCTTTTGTGGACACCGTGATCTGGTCCTGGTTCATGGACTCGGGGACGCTCAGCCGAGCCAGCGCGGGTGTTTGGCGCTTCCACTTGCTCTCAATGCGGCTGCGTCGAGGCTCATTGGGCCTCATTTGATCACCAGGATCTGCGGGTGGGTGGCGAGCAGTGTTTGCGTGAAGACGTAGTCGAAGGACCCGAAGGCGAGGAACGAGAGGACGACGGCCTGGTTGACGGCGCGGCCGACGCCCTCGGCGCCGCCGGAGGCGGTGAGGCCCTTGTAGCAGCAGATGATGGAGATGAGTGCCCCGTATATGGTGGCCTTCAGCGCGGAGCCCCACATGTCGGTGGTGTCGGCGTTGGCGAACAGTGTTGTCCAGAATGGACCCAGCGGGTAGCCATTGACGAGCTCGGCGAGAATCCCGCCGAAGAGGCCGAACAGGATCGCGTAGATGTTGAACAGGCCGGTGGCGAGCATCAGCGCGAGGAAGCGGGGGACGACGAGGTTCTTGACGGGGTCCACGCCGAGCACCTGCAGGGCGTCGAGCTCCTCGCGGATCTTGCGCGAGCCGAGGTCGGCGGTGATCGCTGTGCCGGCGACGCCGGCGATCACGATCGCTGTCACGTCGGGGCCGAGCTCGCGGATCGAGGCGAGCACGAAGAGCCCGCCGAGGCGGTCGAGGGCGCCGAACAGCGTCAGGAAGTTGGCGCCCTGCAGCCCGGGTGCGGCGTAGTTGATGCAGATAGTGGACACCAGCAGCGGAAACCAGCAGAGGCGCAGCACGAACAGGAACTGGGAGACGAACTCGCCCCCGTAGGGGTAGGGAGGCCGCAGCGCCGAGGAGACCGTTTGGGCGGCGAGCAGCATCATCTCGCCGACTTCCTCCAGCAGATTCGTGGGGCGGGCAAGCACCCGCTTGGCAAGCGCCTGCTCCGGCACGCCGCTCCTGCCCCGGATCGCACCCACTCCGGGATCGGTGGACCCGATCTCGGCGGGCTTCCCTTCCGCGGCGGAACCGCGCGCGAAGGTCATTGACATAGTGTACCAGCCCACTAGCAGACCCGTAGGGCTGCGAGTTCGCGTAGTCAGATGAATCCGCGTAACGTTGTACCGCTGGACGATCTCTTCCAAGCTCCGGCCATCGACGACGGTGCGTCGCTCTTGGCTCGAAGCCGAAGCTGGTGCGCTGTCGCTACGCGCACCGATCGATGGTGGTCATTGGGCGAATATGGGCGAACGCGGCCATATAAAGCCTTCGGAGTCACACCAGCGGAAGGCCGCCTAACAAGAAAACCCCGCGATCAGCAGGGCCTTCCCGAGAGCGGATGATGGGACTCGAACCCACGACCTTCTGCATGGCAAGCAGACGCTCTAGCCAACTGAGCTACATCCGCACGAGCGAGCCCTCCGAGAGACTCGTTCTTGCATGGCTGGAACTATACCCGCCCCGAGCCCGGGCGAGACCTCGATGCCCACGCTGCCGCCCCCCAACGCGATCCCACCCGTGGCGCATCGGCCACCGCCCTCAAAAGTCGTGCCGCGCCAGCCGTAGCCCGCCGCGGGTCTCGGCGGCGCTCATCGCGCGCAGGGCCGGGACCATCTCGCTGGTGACGAGGCCGTGCTCGGTGGTCAGCTCGTCGACGATCGCAAACGCGTACGCGATCTGCTCGGGGGTGTCGATCACGCTCGTCACGACCGGGACATGACGGCGGATGCGCAGGAGGCGGTCGCCGTGCGGGGCGTGGTCGCCGTGAAAGCCCCACATGCCCCTCAGGCTGGTGGCGCCGGCCGCGTCGGATTCGCGCAGGCGGCGGATCAGCTGCAGGTGCAGCGGGTGGCTGTCGTGGGTGGCGCTCTGGGAGGAGTACACGGTCAGCTTCTGCCACAGCTCCAGTCCTCGCTCGTCGCTCGCGGGCAGCTCGTGGGGGGTGGCGAGCAGCTGCCCGTCGCGCTTGCACACACGCACACGCTCGAGTGTCAGCAGCGGCTCGCTGAGCAGACGCCCGAGCCCGGGCATTGCCGCGGCGATCCGCTCGCCGGAGCCGACCGCGACGATCACCGTCGGCACGTCGGTGTTGCGGCTGAAGAAGCCCGCGCGGAAGCGCTGGCCGCCGCGGGTGCCGTCGACGCCCAGCAGCACGGTCGCGCCGGCGATCCCGTGGCGGTGCAGCAGCTCGCACACCGCGGCGAACGCGGGAGTGCCGTCGACGCGCTGGTGACGGCCGACGTAGACGGTCAGCTTGGTCGCCTCCCGGAGCTGCTCGGGGAGTCGCACCGGCCCGATCTCCCCGGTGAGCAGGCGAGTGCGCTCGAGTGTCACCAGCCCGCGGCGCTTGATCTGCAGCAGCGGCTCCAGCACCGCTTCGATCCGCTCGCGCCGGTCGACCGCGATCGAGACGACGGGCAGGTCTTCGGAGAGGCTCAGCAGCCGGTCGGTGCGCAGGTGGTGCAGGCGCCCGAAACCCTCGGTTCCGCGCAGCAGCACGCTCGCCGCGAGGCGGTGCCCACCGTAGATTTCAAGCAGCTCGTCCGCCAGCAGCCCGTCGGGTGTGCGGTCGCGCTCACCGAAGTAGGTGGTGAGGGTCAGGCAGTCCTCGTTCACAGGTGCGCCCCGATCGCGTGTCCGAGCGCGGCCGCGCCGACGCCGGCGGCGAGGCTCAGCCCGATATTGAGCAGCGCGCCGGGGACCTCCGCGTCCTCGGCCAGGCGCTGGGACTCAAGCATCCACGTGGAGAACGTGGTGTAGGAGCCGAGCGTCGCGGTGCCCGCCAGTACCAGCGCGTCGCCGGTGAGCGCCGCGCCGTCGAGCAGACCGAGCAGCAGCGCGCCGCTCGCGTTGACGGCGAGGGTGCCGAGCGGAAAGCCACCCCTCGCGAGGCGCGAGCCGACCGTGCCGTCGAGCATGAAGCGCGCGAGCGCCCCGCCGCCGCCGAGCAGCGCCACGCCGATCCACACCCACGCGTTCATGGGGCATCCTTTGACGGCGTTACCCGCCACCCTCGGCGAGTCGATTGCGATCGCCCATCGGCGGGTCTCACGCGATCACCCGCACGCGTCGTACGCTCGCCGTCGCCACCCACACCGCCGCGTACCCGGCCGCGATGCTCGCTGCGGCGTAGCCCGCGGCGAGCCCGTAGCGGTGGTGTTCGACCATCGCGAGGATCTCCACCTGCATCGTCGAGAACGTGGTGTACGCGCCGCAGAAGCCCGTGCCCAGCAGCGGGCGCCGGTAGGTCGAGAGCGGCAGACGCTCCTGCAAGCGAGTGGCGAGGTACCCGAGCAGGAACGAGCCGCTGACGTTGATCGCAAACGTCGTCCACGGCCACTGTGTGGCGGTGCTCGTGAAGGTCTCGCCCAGCCACACCCGCAACAAGCCCCCGGCGGCCCCACCGAGGAAGATCGCCGCGAGCTCGCGTCTGTCTGGATTTGGCATTCGGGAAGGGCGCAACGCTGGGGTCCTCTCGCGGGTGATTTCGAGTTCGCGAAAGGAGCCATCAGCCCTTGTCCGAGAAGTGGGCGGTTAGGAAGGTCCCTGTTGGGCCTTCACGTCAGGGCTCCATCTGATCGTGCCAACATACCGCACGATTGCGCCGCTTGCCCGCCTCACATGCAAACCACATACCGTCCACCGTCCCCGCGCGCGACCGCTCCGCTCAGCTCGAGCTCCGCCAGCGCCACGAGCACCTCCTGCGCGGGAGCACCTTGGAGCGTGTCTGCGGTCGTGAGCTTGGTCACCGTGTCGTTGCCCGAGCCCACCTGATCCAGCACTGCCTGCAGGCGGTCCCCTTGCGCCGGGCGCGACACCGCGACCTGACGTGCTCCCACCCCGTACAGCGCATCCAACACGTCCTGGGGGTCGCGCACCAGCAGCGCGCCTGCGCGCAGCAGCTGATGGGGGCCACGCGCGGCGGGGGCGCTCACGCGTCCGGGGACCGCTGCCACGGCCGTGCCGGCGGCAGTTGCCAGCCGCGCGTGCAGCAATTCGGCGGGGCGCTCGTGTGCCTCCACCACGATCACGATGCGTGCCAGCGCCGCCACGATCCGCGCGCGGGCGATGTGACACCAGCCGCGTGCGGCGGTCCCGCACGGCAGCTCCGCCAGCGCGCAGCCCTCGGCGGCGATGCTCCGGTGAAGGTCGCGCCAGCTCGCGGGAGTGGCGACATCCACGCCGCCTGCCATCACCGTCACGGTGCGGGCGCCGGCCTGCAGCGCGCCCTGGTGGGCAGCCGCCGCGATGCCCTCCGCGAGGCCACTCACCACCGTGATGCCGCTCGCCGCCAAGCCGCGTGCGAGGCCGTAGGCGACCTCCATGCCGTAGTCGCTCGCTCGGCGTGTGCCCACGATCGCCACCGTCGGCTGTGCGAGCAGCTCATGCATGCGCTCGATGCCGCCCGCCACGTGCAACATCCGCGGTGCGCCATCTGCGCCCCGTGGCGCCAGTGGATAGCGGGGGTTGTGGTGACAGATCCGCTGCACTCCCTCTGTCGGTGGCAGCTGGTTGCGCTGGAACTTCGCGTGGCGCTCCAGCAATTCCTGCTTGCGCCTGCCGCCGATCGCTTCGATCAGCTCCTTGTCGGCGAGCGCCAGCGCTTGCAATACACGCTCTGGCTCGCCCGCACGATATGCCAGCCGCGCGCTCAACGTCTCCAGCAGCCAGGCACGGCGCAAACATGCGAGACAGGCGTAGTCTCTCGGCGCGCTCATCACGCTGCTCGCCTTCCCCTGCCGGCCTCCTGTGCGCGCAGCGAGAGCACCAGCGCGACGTCCTGCTCGCGGGTGCGGGCGCTGCCGTCGAGGTCGGCGGCGGTGCGAGCCACCCGTAGCACGCGGGCGATTCCGCGGGCGCTCATCGTGCCCCGCTCCTGCGCGCCGCGCAGCAGCCGTTCGGCGCCTTCGCTCAGGGCGACGTGGCGGCGCAGCATCGGGGCGTCCATGTGTGCGTTGGCGCTCACCCCCTCTTCGTCCAGGCGTGAGGTCTGGCGCTCGCGGGCGCCCACCACTCGCTCGCGGGCCTCCGCGGAGGAGATCGCAGGCGCGTCGGCCTGATCGCGCCGCCCCGGCCGCGTGGAGAGTCGATCCTGGCGCATCCCATCGGCCCGATCGATCCGCCGCGCCCCCGGCCGCTGCAGGTGGGCGATCAGGTCGATGCGATCAAGCAACGGCCCGCTGAGGCGACGCTTGTGGCGGGCGATGTCGGCTTCGCCGCACTTGCATTGATTCCCTTCCCCGAGGTAGCCGCAGGGACAGGGGTTGGTCGCGGCGATCAGCGCAAAGCGTGCGGGGTACACCGCCGAGTGGCGGGCCCGCACGATCGCCACCCGTCCATCCTCTAGCGGCTGGCGCAGCGCCTCGAGCGTGGGCCGCCCGAACTCGGAGAGCTCGTCGAGGAACAGCACTCCGCGGTGGGCGAGCACCACCTCGCCGACCCACCCGCGCCGGGCGCCGCCGACCAGGCCGGCGGTGGTGATCGAATGGTGTGGGGCGCGGAAGGGACGGCGGCTGATCAGCTCCCCGTCTTCCAAGCGGCCGGTGATGCTCTGGATGCGTGTCACCTCGATCGCCTCCGCGCGGGTGAGCGGCGGCAGGATGCTCGGCAGCCGCTGTGCCAGCATCGTCTTGCCGGTGCCCGGGGGCCCGCTCAACAGCAGGTTGTGCTCTCCGGCGGCGGCCAATATCAGGGCCTCGACCGCCTCTGGCTGGCCGCGCACGTCGCGGAGGTCCAGATGCCCCGACCCGCCGCTCCAACCCGCCGCCTCGCCGTCGCGTTCGGACTCCTCATCCCGCGGGCGGGGCGCCGGCAGCTGGTCGCCCGGCCCGCCGCTCAGCACGCGCACGGCGCTGGCGAGCCGCTCGGCGACCGCCACGTCGAGGCTCTCCACCAGCGCCGCCTCGCGTGCCCGCGCGCCCGCGAGCACGAGCGCCTGCAGACCTTCCTCCTGCGCGGCCTGTGCGATCGCCAGCGTGCCGTGGCAGGGGCGCACCTCGCCGTCGAGCGAAAGCTCGCCGAACAGCGCATGGCTAGCCAGTCGCTTTGGGGGGAGCTGATCGGAGGCGGCCAGCACCGCGCAGGCGAGCGCGAGATCGAGGCCGGGGCCGACCTTCGGGATGTCGCCGGGGGCGAGATTGGCGGTGATCCGCCGTTCGGGGAACTCGTACCCGGAGTTGAGGATCGCCGCGCGCACCCGGTCGCGTGCCTCGCGCACGGCGGCGTCGGCGAGACCGACGATCGTAAACGACGGCAACCCGGCACGGATGTCCACCTCGACAGTCACCGCGCGCGTCTGCAGCCCCTCGATCGTGAACGTAAGCGCTCGCGCCAGCATGCTGCCTCCTTTGCTCGGACCCATTCGAGGTCGCCTGATCGGACGACTGTCCGCAAGCTAGGCCGCGCTTGGGACGGTACGCTCGCTCGGGCCGAATTGGCGCAACGCTTTCTGTTGCGACCTCGTGCGTGCCGGGTGCTCGCGCGAGCTGCTCGATGCGATCGCCCAGGAGCGCGCGGGCAGCTTCGCGTGATCCTCTGGCGCCTGGTGCCGTGGCGGGCACAGGCGGCGCCGACGCAGTCCGGCGGTGCGCTGAAGGAGGGTGAAGAGGTCTTCTAAACGGCCCGTCAGTAGTGGTCAGTTTGAGCGCGTACTGGCATTGCGTTCACCGAAGACCCGCTTGGGTATAGCGATAGTATTCATAGGTAGCCGTAGGGGTTGTTATAAAAAATTCAGAACCCGGTAGCAATTGCGCACGGCTTTGATTTTTTTTATTCAACACCCCGCCCTATTGCAATAGCTATACAGCCCTCTCTCTACTCCCAAATCGCTCCCATTACCGAGCTCGCGATCGAAACTGACCCACCACCGGCCCGTCTGACCACTTCAAAAGTGAAGGGTTGGGGTCTGAAAAAATTGCACACACCGCCCCCGCAGCCCCTGCGCCCAGGCAATTTCACCCATCCGCTCGCCGGTGCAGAACGAAGACGGGAAATGAGCAGTTGGCCCCCACTTGCAACCCGTCCGGATCGCGCTTCACGCGTAGATGAATGGCCCGGTGAGGCCCCCTGCAACTACAGCCCGTCGGGGTGGCGCTCCACGAAGCCGCCGCCGTCGTCGGAGGGCCCGCCCCAGCGCGAGCCGTCTTCGGCCAGCGCGACCGTGTCGTAGCGGCGGCCGTCGATCGTCATCCAGGCGTGTTCGGCGTTGGCGTAGATCGTGATGTAGCGGCCGGGGCCGGCTTCGCCGTAGGACTCCAGACCGGTCGAGTCCTCCGGTGCGGCGAGCAGGCCGCCGCCGTGCAGCGCGTAGGATACCGAGCCCGAGCAGTCGTAGCCGTCGGAGATGAACGAGCCGTGACCGCCGCCGTAGACGTAGGGGCGGGTGGCGATTTCATCGGCGGCTGCGATCACGCGCGCGACGATCGCTTCGGCGCTCGAGGAGCTTGCTCCCGGGGTGCCGGCGCCGCCGGCGGTGGAGGTGCTGCCGCCCCCGGCGGGGCTCGAGTGGGGGAAGAAGGCGGGGTCGGAGTGCAGGATCGGCGCGCCGGAGACGCCCAGCGCGGCCCAGGTGGAGGGGCCGACGACGCCGTCGACTTCGAGGCCGTGGGCGGCCTGGAAGTGGCGCACCGCCGCCTCGGTGGTGGGGCCGAATTCGCCGTCGGCGGCGACGTGCAGCGCTTCCTGCAGGCGCCGGGTGGCCGCGCCGGGGGAGAGGTGCAGGGGGGCGTCGTCAGCGCCGCCCGCGGGAGCATCGGCGCCCCCGATCTGCGTGCCCGTCTGCCCCTGCCCGCCAGTCGTGTCACCCGCGGGCGCGGCGGTGCCGTGGGGCGTGGAGGGCGCTTTCGTGGCCGGCAGCGCGGAGGGGGGAGGGGTCAGCTCGGGCTGGCCGTGCGTGCCGAGCGCCTGCCAGGTGGCGGGCCCGGCGACGCCGTCGACCGTGAGCCGGTGAGCGGACTGGAAGCTGCGGATCGCGCGCTCGGTTTCGGGGCCGAATTCGCCGTCCACGGCGACATGCAGCGAGGCCTGCAGGCGCTCCACCGCGTCGGTCGTGGCGTGCGCGGCGGCGCCGGCGTGTTCGGTGCCCGCCCCGGCGGCACCCGCGCCGGTGCCCGCCCCGCCCGTTGCTTCTTGGCCGGCGCTGCCTGCGCCCGCCCCGATGGTGCCTGCCCCGGTGGCTGCTTCTTCGCCGGCGCCGGCGGCACCCGTTTCCCCGGGCGAAGCGCCGCCCGAGCTTTCGAGAATCGCGGGCTCCGCGTAGTCGCCGGTCGGACCGGCGCCGGCGGGGATCGCCGTGCCGCCGGCTTCGTCGCTGCCCGTGCCTTCGGCGGGAGCGGGCGCTTCCGCGGCGCTCGCGGCGACGGCGCCGGACGCGCCCGAGCTTTCGAGTGCGACGGTGCCACCGTTGCCGGCGCCGGGGGTTTCCCCGCCGCCCGTGGCTTCCCCACCGCCCGCGGCGGTGCCCGCCGCCGAGCCCGCGTCTTCGAGCGTGCCTGCGCCTTCGAGAGTGACCCCCGCGCCGGGGGAGGAGACGGTTTCGCGCACTTCGCCGGGCGCCGGTTCGCTGGCAACGCCGGAGAGGTTGCGCAGCACGGCGGCGCCGGAGAGCACCGGCGGCGCGTGCGCGGCGAGCGCGTGGGAGGTGCGGGCGCCGACGATGCCGTCGACGGTGAGTCCGCGCGTCGACTGGAAGCGGCGCACCGCCGCTTCGGTTTCAGTCCCGTACACGCCGTCGACCGCGATCCCGAGCGCGCGCTGCAGCAGGCGCACCTGGCGCCCTTCGCTGCCGGCGCTCAGCACGATCTGATGCGTGGTCGTGGTGATCGGGTCGAGCTCGACGGGCGCAGCGCCCGCGACGGCGACGCCGCCACCGGAGTCGAGCAGCGCCGCGGCCGGGCCGGCGGTGAGCGCCACGAGGGCGCCCAGCGAAAGCCGCTTGGCGCGCGAGGAGGCGGGCACGAAACGCAGCTTCGCGGCGCGCCGGCGCGCCCGGGAGCGCCCGAGGGAGAGGTCCCACGGCTCGCGTTCGGACAGGTCGCGCGCGGCTTCGCGGCGGGCGTCGATCAATGCGGCCAGAGACACCGGCGATACAAGCGCAAGCTTCGGGCTGCGACCGCGTTTGGCGGTGCGGGCGGCATCACGGCGGCGGCGCGCACGCGAGCGGGCGAGCGAGGCCTCCCAGGGCTCGAGGGTGGCGAGGTCACGGGCGTATCCCGACATGGGCGCAGGCATCCTTTCGACATTGCGGTGGCGCCTACGGGGTTAGCTGTCGGGCTCGCGCAGTACGCTACGCCGCAAACGCGGCGATTCGCCCCCGCGGTCCTCGCGGACCGCACTGGTTCCCCCGCTCGTCCTTCCCGTGGGAAGGAGGATTCGGCACGAACGGGGGCACCGTATCAGGTCTCAATGCAATTTGCATCGCATGGGAAGGGTTGCAAGCGATGTTGCCGACGGCCACTCCTCGGGCCCGCGCGGTCACGTGTCTTCTTCGATATTCAGGGATCGTCCGCGCGCCGCAGTGCCTAGTCCACCCGCGTAGGCGCGGGGCTCCGTGCCCGCGACCGGCGCGTTGCAGCGGCCGTGCGAGTGCGACTCAACGCGCCCGTGCCGCGCGCCCGAGGTGCCGGCGCGGCCCGAGCGTGACCACGGCGGCGCTGCTCGGGTCGATCTGGAGCGACAGCGACCCGGGGCGACCGTACACCGCGGACAGCGCGCTTGGGGGGGTCCAGGTTCCGCTTGCCGCCACCGCCTGGCCACCGAGGCGGGTGCCCGTGGTCGCGGCGGGGGAGGGGGCCGTGAGGCGCAGGATGCTGCCTCCCGCCAGCGAGCGTGGGACGCGCAGGTGCACCGCCAGCGGGAGGGAGCCGGGCGGGTCGTAGTCCACCAGCACCAGCCTCACCTTGCCGTCGGGGGCGCCGACCGCGCTGGCGCTCAGCTCGCCTGGGGTGGTGCCGGCGGTGGTCGCGGGGAGGGGGCGGCTGCCTGTCAACATGTGTGCCGCCAGCAGCGCGTACCACTCAGGGGCTGGCTGCAGGTCGCCTGCGTTCAGCTCGTTTTCGCCGTGGGCGGCGAGCGGGCTGTAGGTGCGGGGCTGGTCGATCAGGTCGTGGAAGTTCACCCCCACGACGCCCGCCGTCGCGGCGCGGGCGGTGTAGTCGAGGGCCCACAGCGCGGAGGCGAACGCGTTGCTCACGCCGGGCTGGCCTTCGCAAGAGATGTCGTTGGTCTCGTCGATCCGCAGCGGCGTCCCATAGGTGTGGGCGATCGTCAGCATCTTCGCGAGCATTTCACTCTCTTTACGGCGCACGTTCGCGCTCAGCAGTTCGGAGATCGTGGGGTGCCCACCGCAGCTGCTGAGCGGGTAGTAGTGGTCGGTCAGCAGTTGCGGATGGATGGTCTTTGCCTCGTCGCGCACCCACGTGAGGCCCTGCGTGCCGGTCGAGGGGTCGGGGCCGGCGATCGGCGTGCCCGGGGCGGCCGCCTCGATCGCCGCCCGGTATTCCGCGGCTTGGTGGAGGTATCCCTTCACGCCCGCGCCCGGGGGGCGTAAGTGCTTGAGGGGGAAGAGGTCCGGCTCGTTGCCGAGCTCGATCCCGGCCAGGTGGGAGCCCAGCTGCGCCCTCGCCGTGACGGCCTCCTGCGCGGCCGCCTGCGGTTCGTAGTGCCCGAGATTCACGGTCAGCAGCACCTTCCAGCCGGTCTCCTTGGCGAGCGCCGCGATCCCGGCGATGTCCCGTTCGTCGATCGCCGTATTCGCCCACGCCGGTTTGCTCGCGCCCGCCGGCACCCATGCAGCCTGTTCGTCGGCGCTGATCCCCCCGAAGCGCATCACGCCCGGCCCCAGCGAGCGCAGCAGCGTCGCGAAGTCGCCTTTGCCCGCGTACGTCGCGAGCGTCGGCAGGCCGCGCACCTCGAAGGAGAGGCCCATGAAGTCGATGGGCACCGCTGGGCCCGTGGGGCGGTTCGCGATGCTCACGCTCACCGGCTTGCCGCGTGGTGGGGGCGTCGCCAGCAGCGTCGGTTCTGGCGCGGGGCTGGAGCTTGCGGGGGGATCGCCGCCCGGACTCGCAGGCGGATCGGCGCTCCCGTTGCCCAGCCTCGCCGGTGGGTCGCTCGCGCCAGCGTGGGAGTCCGACGTCGCCTTCGCGGCGTCGCGGGCGTGGTTGGTAGGGGCGGAGGAGTTGGTCGCCACCGCCACCACGACCACCACGAGCACGACAAGGACCGCCACCGCGAGCGGCAGCCTGGATCTCAGGGTGGGGGGCACGTGCATTGGCGCATTCTCCGCTGGCCGTGGCGCGTGGGTTCGCGCGATCCACGACGATAAGGACTGTGTCACACCATCCCGAGCGCCTTCAACCCATCCCTTCCCGCGCCCGGTCGTGCAGGCGGGCCCCGCCGGTTGCGACACCAACAGCCCTCGCGGCTCGTGCGCCGGGCGTATGGTCGCGCACGCCAGCCCCGCCGTCAGCCAGGTGCGTGCCCCCTATCCCACCTCCCTGTTGTGTGATCGCGCTCGTGCTGCTGGTGACAATGATCTTCGCGCTCGCGGGGTGCGGAGGCACCACCCAGCCGCTTGGCGCCGCCCCCCGCAGCGTGCGGGTGCCCGGCTGCCCCGGGGCCGTCGGCGCCGTGTGCCCGTACACGCGCGTGGCCTCGATCGGCCGGCGCGGGGGAGGGGTGATGCGCTGCCCCGAGGCGCTGGCGTTCGCGCCCGACGGCGACCTCTATGTCGCCGACCAGTTCAGCCACGTCGTGCAGCGCTTTTCGCCTTCCGGGCGGTTTCTCGGGCAGTGGGGCTCCTACGGCTCCGGCCCCGGGCAGTTCGGCGCCGTCGATGGGCTCGCGGTCGATGCTCGCGGCGAGGTGTACGTGCTCGACTCCACGCACGCGCGGGTCGAGCGCTTCACCGCATCGGGGCGCCTGCTCGGCGAATGGGGGCGGCCCGGCAGCGCGCTCGGCGAGTTCGACTTCGGTCCCGGCTCTGGCCCCGACAAGCCGCCCGGCGGAGGAATCGCCGTGGGCGGGGGTTACGTGTACGTCTCCGACTCCGCTTCAAATCGGATCGTCCGCTTTCGCCTCGACGGGTCGCACCCGGTGCTGTGGGGGCGGCCCGGCAGCGGGCCGGGGGAGTTCTCCTCGCCGCGCGGGCTCGCCGTCGCGGGCGGCGTCGTGTACGTCGCCGACGAGGGCAACCACCGCATCCAGGCGCTCTCGTTGTCGGGGCGCCCGCTGTACGCGGAGGGCACGTTCGGCAAAGAACCCGGCCAGTTCGTCAACCCGTTCGGCGTCGCCGTCCACGGCGGGCGGGTGTACGCGGTCGACGACAACAACAACCGCATCGTCGTACTGTCGCGCACGCTGCACTACCTCGAAGAGTGGAGCGGCGAAGGCTCCTTTCAGCTCAGCTACATCCGCGCCGCCGCCGTCTCCCCGTCGGGGCGCCTCTACGTCGCCGACACCGGCCACGAACGGGTCGTCGCGTTCACGCCCACGGGGGAGGGCCTGCTCGCGTTCGGCACGCCCGGCATCTCGCCCGGGCAGCTGATCGCGCCGCTGGGGGTCGCCGCCGACGGGGCGGGCGCGTTCGTGGTCGAGACCTACGGCTCGCGCAGCCCCATCTACCAGTTTGGCGCCTCCCTGCGCTACCGCGGCGAGTGGCAGCGGGGCGGGGGCGCCATCGTCGGCAGCCACTGGTTTGGGCCCACCACGGCCGTAGTGGGCCCCGACGGGTCGCTGTGGGTGACCGATCCCCGCAACGACGTCGTCCGTCACCTCAGCTCCAGCGGCGGGTATCTCGGTGCGCTCGGCGACCCCTCGCCGGCGCCATCCGGCGGCGATGGTGAAGGGGGAAAAAAAGGGGAAGGGGAGGGGGGTAGTAGCTCGCCCGGCGTTGCCGACGCGCTGCTCGAACCGCTCGGGGTGGCGCTTTCACCCTCGGGGGCGGTTGTTTATGTCGCCGACACCGGTGCCGGGCGCATCATGCGCTTCAGCTCCTCCGGTCGGCCTTTGGGGTGGCTCGGCTCGGTCGCGTTCAAGCGGCCGGTCGCGGTCGCGGTCGCGCCGAATGGGGCTGTTTATGTAGCCGACGCTGGGCTGGAGCGGGTGTTCGAGCTCAGCCCCTCCGGGGCGCCGCTGGGCTCGTGGGGTGGCCCCGGGCATGGTCGCGGCCGCTTCGAAGAACCATCGGGGATCGCGGTCGATTCCGCCGGCCACGTGTTCGTCTCCGATCGGCGCCTCGATCGCGTGCAGAAGTTCTCCGCCCGCGGGCGTCTGCTCGCGGCGTGGGGCGCCCCCGGCGGCGGCCTCGGCCGGCTCTCCAGCCCCGCTGGACTTGCCGTGAGCTGCCGTGGCGCGGTGTTGGTGGCGGATACTGCCAACAACCGCGTCCAGGTCTTCGCCGGCGCCGCCTCGCGGGGCGCGTGCGCGGCCGCCGCCTGAGGGCTCCGGCCGCACCGCCCGCCACGTGGGGTAAGGTGTCCGAGACGGATCCCACCCGTCAAGCACCCTCCTCGAAATGCCGATGGTTGGGTCGTGTCCTCCTCACAGCCCACTCCGCTGGACGGCCCCGCTGGGGGTGGAGCTGCACTTTCTGGCTCCACCGGGGGTGGGGTCGCGTCTTCCGGCCCCTCCGGCGGTGAGGTCGCGCTCTCGGCGCTGCGCCAGGCGCAGGAGCGCTTCGAGCTGGTCTTCGAGCAGGCGCCGATCGGGATGGCGCTGCTCACCCCCGAGGGTCGCCTCGTGCGCGTCAACCAGTCGCTGCTGGCGATCACCGGCTACTCCAACGACGAGCTGCTCGCCAAAAGCCTCGACGACATCACCTATCCCGACGACATCTCCAGCGATCTCGAGCACGTCCGCCGCCTGCTCGCGGGGGAGATCCGCCACTACGAGATCGAGCGCCGCTACTTCCACGCCCGCGGCCACGTGATCTCGACGATGCTGTCGGTCTCGCTGATGGCCGACCGCGACGGGCGCCCGCAGCACTTCATCGCGCAGATCCAGGACATCACCGAGCGCAAGCTGATCGAGGAGCGCCTGCGCCACCTCGCCGAACACGACTCTTTGACCGGTCTCTTCAACCGCCGCCTGCTCGAGCGCCAGCTCGCGATGCAGGTCGCCCGCTGCCGGCGCTACGGCGAGGTCGGAGCGCTGCTCGTGATCGACCTCGACTCCTTCAAGCAGGTCAACGACACCTACGGCCACAAGGTCGGCGACGAACTGCTTGCGGTGATCGCCACCGAGTTGCAGCACCGCCTGCGCGGCACCGACGTCGTCGCGCGCCTCGGCGGCGACGAGTTCGCCGTGCTGCTCCCCGGCACCACCGTCGAGGACGCGCGCAAAGTCGGCTCGATCCTGAGCGACGCGATCGCCGCCTGCGGGGTCGCCGTGGAGGGCGTCGAGCGCATCTCGGTCGCCGCCTCGGTCGGTGTCGCCGCGCTCGACGCCGACACCCAGGGTGGGGAAGCGGCCCTGATGGAGGCCGACCGCGCGATGTACTCCGCCAAGGGGCCGCGCGTACGCGCGGTGGGCAGCTAGCAAAGCTGCGGGCCCTTCGTCAACATCCTGAGCTTGCGATGAGCTTGCAAGCGAAACAGCTCCGATGAGCGGCGCCGAGGTCGGACTCGCGCTGTCGGTGTTCCTCGCCTGCGCGGTGGAGGCCGTCGAGGCGCTGACGATCGTGCTCGCCGTGGGCGCCACACGCAGCTGGTCCTCCGCACTCGGCGGCGCCGGCGCGGCGGCACTCGCGCTGGTCGCGATCGTGCTCGCGTTTGGGCCGGCGCTCACCGCGCTGCCGATCGACGCGCTGCGAGTGCTGGTCGGCGGGCTGCTGCTGATCTTCGGCTTGCAGTGGCTGCGCAAGGCGGTGCTGCGGGGCGCGGGGTTGAAGGCCAAGCACGACGAGGTCGCGATCTTCAAGGTGCAGACCGAGGCGGCGAGCGCGGCGGGGGGCGCCGCCGGTGGCTTCGACGGGTACTCGTTCGCGATCGCCTTCAAGGGGGTGCTGCTGGAGGGCCTGGAGGTCGCGTTCATCGTGCTCACGTTCGGCGCCAACCAGCACAACGTCAGCCTCGCCGCCGCCGCCGCCGCGGTGGCCGTGCTCGTCGTGATCGCCGCCGGTGTGGCGGCACGCGCGCCGCTCGCACGGGTGCCGGAGAACACGATGAAGTTCGCCGTCGGCGTGATGCTCAGCTCATTCGGGATGTTTTGGGGAGCGGAGGGCGCGGGCGCGCACTGGCCGGGGGGCGACGCCGCGCTGCTGGCGATCGTCCCCTGTGTGCTGCTCGCCGCGGCGGCGATGGTGGTGGCGCTGCGACGGCTCGCACCCACCGCCTCCGCCGAGGCTCAGCGGGCGACGACGGTGGGCGCATGAGCGCGGTTGCGGCCTTCCTGCGCGGCGTGTGGGACTTCATCGTCGGTGACGACTGGCCCACCGCGCTCGGTGTGGTGGTGGCGCTCGGCATCACCGCGCTGGTCGCGCAGGCCGGCAGCTCAGCGTGGTGGGTGATGCCGGTGGCGGTGCTGTTGCTGCTCGCGCTGTCCATCGGGCGCGCCGCCCTAAGTGTCCTACGGCGCGGGTGAGCTTCGTGGCCGCCTGGTGAATCTCACCACCGCCGCAAGTGGCAGGGGGCCGTGGGTGGCAGAGGGGGCTGTGGGTGGCAGAGGGGTCTGTGGGTGGCAGAGGGGTCTGTGGGTGGCAGAGGTCTGTGGGTGGCAGGGGACCGTGGGTGGTGCGACCTCGGGTAGTGCGACCCCGGGAGCGCCGATTCGGCATCATGTCCGCCAACTCAGGCCTCTTCGATCCACGCCTCCTCGATCCCACGCGTTTCCGATCTGTCGATAAACACATTGAGTCAGCGCTCGCCCGAACACCAAGCCACCGCGAAGGCCCTGGCCAAGGTTCCCGAGATCACTCTGATCTTCTGGGTCCTGAAGCTCTTGACCACTGGCATGGGGGAGTCGATGTCGGACTTCCTGGGTCAGCACAGCGTCCCGATCGCGGGGGCGATCGGCATCTTCGGCCTCTGGTTTGCGCTCTGGCTGCAGCTGCGCACCCCCGAATACCGTGCGCCCGTCTACTGGTTTGCCGTGATGATGGTCGCGATCTTCGGCACGATGGCCGCCGACGGAGTGCACGACGGGGCGAGCCTGCCCTATGCGGTGACGACCGTCGGCTACGCCATCCTCGTGGCGGCGGTGTTCTTCTTTTGGTACCGCAGCGAGGGCACCCTCTCGATCCACAGCATCAACACCCGCCGGCGCGAGGGCTTCTACTGGGCCGCCGTGCTGGCCACGTTCGCGCTCGGCACCGCCGCCGGCGATCTGACCGCGATGACACTTCACCTCGGCTTCTTCGGTTCGGTCGTGCTGTTTGCCGCGATCATCGCGATCCCGGCCCTCGGCTGGTGGCGCTTCGAGCTCAATCCGATCGTCGCGTTCTGGTTTGCCTACATCGTGACCCGACCGCTCGGCGCCTCCTTTGCCGACTGGTTCAGCAAGCGCCCCTCGATCACCGGGCTCGGCCTCGGGGACGGCACCGTCAGTGGCGTGGCGCTCGTCGTATTCATCGCGCTTGTCGCCTACGTGGCGATCGCCAAGCCCGACATCCAGGGTGAGCCGGCACACGCCGAGCACCTCACGCCACACCCCCACCCGCTGCCGGTGCTGGAGACGGAGCTCGAGTAGGGTGGTGGCTGTGGCCACACTGCCGCGACGGTTTGACGAGTGGCAGATGGAGCTCCACGGACGCCGCGTGGTTTACCGGGTCGCGGGCAGCGGCCCGCCGGTGGTGCTGATCCACGGGATGCTCAACTCATCCAGCCACTGGCGCTCGGTCGCGCTGAGCCTGGCCGATGATTACACCGTGATCGCGCCCGATTTGATCGGGCACGGCGACTCCGCGGCGCCACGCGGCGACTACTCCCTGGGGGCTCACGCCTCAAGCATCCGCGACCTGCTGGCGGCGATGGGCATCGAGCGCGCGAGCATCGTCGGACACTCGCTCGGCGGGGGCGTGGCGATGCAGTTCTTCTACCAGTTCCCCCAACGCACCGAGCGGCTCGTGTTGATCTCCTCCGGCGGCCTCGGCCACGAAGTCAGCCCGGTGCTGCGCACCGCCGCGCTGCCCGGTGTCTCGGCGCTGCTGTCGCTCACCGTTCACCGGCGTCTGCTCGGCGCGCTGACGGACGGCGGTCGGCGCCTGCGCGAGCGCGAACTACGCCTCGGCGTGCACATGCAGGCGCTGGCGAGGGTCTTACGCCCGCTGGAGAACGCCGACGCGCGCCACGCCTTCCAGCAGACGCTCCGTGCGGTGATCGATGTGCACGGCCAGCGCGTCAGCGCGACCGACCGCCTGTATCTGCTGGAGTCGATGCCCACGCTGATCGTGTGGGGTGAGCGCGACACCACGATCCCCCTCCGGCACGGACGCCGCGCACACGAGGCGATTCCCAACAGCCGCTTCCGGACGTTGCCCCGCGCCGCGCACTTCCCGCATCTCGAAGATCCCGACGGGCTCTCGCAGATACTGCGCGAGTTCATGCGGGCCACACAGCCCGGCAGGATCGACGATGCCGACTGGGGCGCGGTGCTCGCCAGGCGCTCGCCCCCCAGACGCGTCGGCGAGGCCGTGGCGTAGCGAGCTGCCCGCGGCGTTGCGGCGGGTGGAAATCAGCCGGGAGTACGCTCGAACCGTACGGCGTTCTCGAAGTGCGGTGCCCATGGCTGCGCCGAGCGCGTCCAGATCTCGACCGTCGGTTGGATCCAAGACGTATCGTCGATCGTCCCGGCCTTCAGGAAGACCACTCCCGGCATCGACTCGATCGTGCTGAATATCGGCGACCCGCAGGCCGAGCAGAACCGACGCTCTGTGGTGCTCTGGTAGCCCTCGCTGGCGGTCTTGAACGAGGCGAGTGTGCTGCCCTCAACCGTGAGTGCCTTGCTCGGCACGCCCACGATCACCGAGAATGCCGTAGCGGTTTGGCGCTGGCAGTTCGTGCAGTAACAGGCGCCCTGCCAAACCGGCTCGGCGTCGACGCTATAGCTCACGCCACCGCACAGGCAACGGCCCGTGATGGGTTTGGGTGCATCGGCCACGCACCCAAACCCTACCAGCGCCGTGGTGTGTCGGAAGAGCCGCGGTCAGGCCGCTCGCCTCAGCGAGCGATGCAGCGGAAGCCGATGTGGCTCGTGGAGGTGTCGATCGCCTCGGGCTGTCGCGCAGCGGGGCGGTAGCGCAGGCAGTAGCTCGGTGCGCAGAGATGCGAGCCCCCCTTGAGCACGCGGCGAGGAATGCCCGCCCCGGGATGTCCGAGGTCGTAGCTCCCGCCGGTGCTCTCCACACGTGGGTCGACCGGCGGCTTGCAGCACGCGCTCGGGGTCTCCTCTGCGCCCGGTCCGCAGGTCGCGTAGTAGTCGCAGGTCCACTCCCAGACGTTGCCCGTGACGTCGTACATGCCATAGCCGTTGGCGGGGAAGAGGCCCACCGGCGAGGTGCCGCGCCAGCCCTTCGCGCCGGTGTTGCGCCACGGGAACTCGCCCTGCCAGTGGTTGGCCATCAACTCGCCCCCCGGGCGCTCCCCCTCACCCCAGGCGAAGATCGCGCCGTCCAGCCCGCCACGTGCGGCGTACTCCCACTCGGCCTCGCTCGGCAACTGCTTGCCGGCCCATTGCCCGTAGGCCCGGGCGTCCTCGTAGGCGACGTGGGTGACGGGGTGCTCGGTACGCTGGGAGTTCTCGCTTTCCGGCCCCCAGGGATGGCGCCAGTTTGCGCCGGGCACGTAGGCCCACCAGCGCGTCGGGTCGTTCAGCGCCACCGGGCCGGGAGTGGGATGGAACACGACCGATCCCGCGCGCAGGAGCGAGGGGTCGGCGTCGGGGTAGGCGGCGGGATCGGGCGGTTGCTCGGCGAGCGTGAGGTATCCGGTCTCCTCGACGAAGCGCGCGAACTGCGCGACCGTCACCGGCCCTCGATCGATCGCAAAGGCGCCGACCCGCACCTCCCGCACCGGCGCCTCTTCGGGGTAGAAGCCGGTCGAGCCCATGCGAAAGCTGCCTGCCGGAATCTCGACCATGCCCTCGCGGCTCATCGAAGAATCGTAGAGCGGCAGTGGCGGCGCTGCCACCCCGATCGGGTGATGTGTGCTCACCCGGCGCGGGCGCAGGCTTGGCTCGTCGCTTGCGTCTGGTCGGTGTCCGCGGGCCTCGGCCGGTGCGTCTCTGGACGGTCTGCGGATCTCAGAATCGCAAAGGGAGTGTGAGCTGATGGCCAAGCCATTCAAAGGCATCGTCAATGTCGACATCCGCGACTCGAAGCCGGACTGGGGTCCGTTTGAGCCCCCGAAGGCTCCGAAGGGCTCGCCGAATGTCCTGTACATCGTGCTCGACGACGTCGGCTACTCGGCGATGAGCTGCTACGGCGGGCCGATCGAGACGCCGAACATCGACAGGATCGCTGGGCAGGGCGTGCGCTACACGCAGTGGCACACGACGGCCCTGTGCTCGCCCACGCGCTCGTGCCTGCTGACCGGGCGCAACCACACGCGTAACAGCATGGCCTGCATCACCGAGGCAGCGATCGGCTTTCCCAACGCGAGCGGCACCGTGCCGCCGGAGAACGGGATGCTTCCGGAGATCCTCGGTGAGCAGGGGTGGAACACCTTCATGGTCGGCAAGTGGCATCTGTGCCCAACCGACGAGATGAACCTCGCCGCGCCGCGCCGCAACTGGCCGAGCGGTCGTGGCTTTGAGCGCTGGTACGGATTCCTCGGCGCCGAGACCAACCAGTGGTATCCCGATCTCGTTCACGACAACCACCCGGTCGATCAGCCCAAAACCCCCGAGGAGGGCTACCACCTCACCGTGGACATCACCGACAAGGCGCTCGAGTTCATCAAGGACGCCAAGGCCGTCGCGCCCGAGAAGCCGTTCATGCTCTACTACGCCCCCGGGGCCTGCCACGCGCCCCATCACGCGCCGAAAGAGTGGATCGAGAAGTTCAAAGGTCGCTTCGACATGGGTTATGAGACACTGCGCGCGCAGACGCTCGCGAGGCAGAAGGAGCTCGGGATCGTGCCCGCCGACACGGAGCTGCCGCCGATCAATCCAATCGGCACGCCCGAGACGCGCACCAGCGCCGACGGTAAGCCGTTCCCCGCAATCGACACGACTCGACCCTGGGACTCGCTGAACGACGACGAGCAGCGGCTGTTTGCGCGGATGGCCGAGGTCTACGCCGGCTTTCTCGCTCACGCCGACCACGAGATCGGGCGCGTGCTCGACTACCTCGAGCAGACCGAGCTGCTCGAGAACACGCTCGTCGTCGTGGTGTCGGACAACGGCGCCAGCGGCGAGGGCGGCCCGAACGGCTCGGTCAACGAGATGAAGTTCGCCAACGGGGTCCCCGACGATCTCGCGGCGAACCTCGCGCAGATCGAGGAGCTCGGCGGCACGAGGACCTACAACCACTACCCGACCGGCTGGGCGATGGCGTTCAACACGCCGTTCAAGATGTGGAAGCGCTACGAGTTCAACGGGGGGACCTCCGACCCGTGCATCATCTCCTGACCGGCCGGCACAAAGGCGCGCGGCGAGGTGCGCGAGCAGTACTACCACGCGATCGATCTCGTGCCGACGATCCTCGACGCGCTCGGTGTCAGCGCGCCCGAGTCGGTGAAGGGTCACGTGCAGACGCCGTTTGACGGGGTCAGCATGCTCGACAGCATCGACCACGCCTCGGCCGAGTCCAATCGCCGGACGCAGTTCTACTCGATGCTCGGCTCGCGCTCGATCTGGCACGAAGGCTGGAAGGCGGTGACCACGCATCCCACGATGGCCGGGTGGAGCGACTTCAACGCCGACGATTGGGAGCTCTACAACACCGACGTCGATCGCTCGGAGGTGAACGACCTCGCCGCCGCCCAGCCGGGCAAGCTCAAGGAGCTCGTCAACATCTGGTTCGCGGAGGCGGGGGCGAACGGGGCGTTCCCGCTGGATGATCGCTCGCCCGTCGAAATCCTGATGACGCCGCGACCGCAGCTCGCGGCGCCGCGCGAACGGTACGTGTACTACTCGGACGCGGCGGCCATCAGCGAGTGGCAGGCGGTCAATACTCGCAACCGGTCATTCGTGATCGGCGCGCTCCTCGACATACCCGCACCCGGAGCGCAGGGCGTGCTGTTTGCGATCGGCTCACGCTTCGGCGGCCACGCTCTGTACGTCAAGGAAAACCGCCTGCACTACGTCAACAGCTTCGTCGGCATCACCGAGCAGCTGATCGTCGGCTCGCAGGAGCTGCCAAGCGGTGAGAACCTGATTCTCTCAGCCTCCTTCGAGAAGGAAGGCGAGGAGCCCGGTTGCGCCGTGGGCACGCTCTCGCTCTACCACGGCGAGGAGCAGGTGGCCGCGGAGAAGATCAAAACGCAGCTCGGGGCCTTCGCGGTCGCCGGCGCGGGGCTGTACGTCGGGCGCCATGCCGGCGATCCGCTCACCGACGACTACCCGGGTGCCGCCCCCTACCGATTCACCGGGGGGACGATCAACCGCGTCGTGGTCGACGTCAGCGGCGAGCCGTACGTCGATCTCGAGCGCGAAGCAGAGATCCTGCTCAAGCACCAGTGATGCGCGGCGCACCGCTCTGACCTGGCGGGTGGATCCAGAACTAGGGGTGGTCGTGCGCGTCGAGCTCCTCGACGCGCAGCAGCAGTGCGGTCGAGGTGACGCCCAGCGCAGTGGCGAGGCGGCGCAGGCGGCGATAGCCGGGGTCCAGGCGCCCAGCCTCGATCGCGGCGAGATCGGCCTCGGGGATGCCGCCGGCGAGAGCGCCGAGCGCGGCGAGGCCGAGGCGCCGCTGCTCGCGCAGCTCGCGGATGGCGCGGCCGAGGACGCGCAGGTCGTGCTCGTCGGAGGTGGGGCCAGACAAGAAAAACTCCCAAATTGGGTGAAGACGACTGTCTGCGCTCCGGTATTCCCCATCGCTGCCCTTTTCCCTGCGACCAGAATGCGCGAGGCTGCCGTTCCAGATGCCGCGCCCCAGAACATCGAAGCCCCGCGATCCCGAGCTGGCGACGCTCGGCGCGGCGATCGAAGCGGTGATGGCCCGCAGCCCCAACATGACCCAGATGGCCGTCGCCCATGCGGCAGGCCTCGACATCAACCAGGTCAACAGCTACATCTGCGGCCGGGTGGCACCGACCTACCCCAACTTCCGCCGGCTTGCTCGGGGCCTGGGCGTGGAAGCGTCGGAGCTGATGGCGGCGATCGAGGCGATCGAGGCCGGCGAGGCTGCCAGGGTTGCCCGTGAGCCGGTGCCCGAGGGCGTCGTCTGCGGTGTGGGCTAGGCGTTTTGTTGCTCGGCGCTTGCGACCCCAGCTGCCTCCCTCCCGCGCAGAAGCCGTTGCCGTGCAGCCATCGGTCATCATCCTGGGGTGAGCGTTCTTGTCGTCAAGGCGTTGCTGGCGCCGTCGTTCGTGGTGGGAGCGTCGGTTGCGGCGCGGCGTTTCGGCCCGTGGGTCGGCGGGGTCGTCGGCGGGCTGCCGGTGGTGGCCGGTCCGATTCTGCTGGCCTACGCACTCGCGCACGGCCGCGTGTTCGCGCAGCACGCGGCTGCTGGAACACTGCTCGGCCTGCTGTCGTTGACAGCGTTCGTCGTGGTGTACGGCCGCCTTGCCCACCGCGCCCGCTGGTGGGTCTGCATGCTCTGCGGGTGGCTTACGTTTGGCATCGGCACGCTCGCGCTCGACGGCGTGGCGGTGCCGGTCGCTGTCGCGCTCTTCCTCGCCTGTGCTGGATTCGCCGTCGGTCTGCTGTTGCTGCCCGTCCCAGACGGTGACCATATCGTGGTGGCTTCTGCGCCGGCCTGGGACCTACCGGTCCGTGCCGCCTGCGCCCTGGCGCTGGTGCTCGCCCTCACGACGGCCTCAGGATGGCTTGGTCCGCAGCTCAGCGGGCTGCTCGCGCCGTTCCCGGTGATCACCACAGTGCTTGCCGCGTTCACGCACACCCAGCGCGGAGCCGGCGAAGCGATACGACTGCTGCGCGGAATGCTCTCCGGCTTCGTCGGGTTCGCGCTGTTCTGCTTCACGCTCACGATCTCGCTCGACGCCTCGGGCATCGCCACGGCCTTCCTATTTGCCACGGCGGCCGCGCTGGTTGTTCAGGCGGCGATGATCGTGCGCGCGCGGCGCGTCGCGGGGGAGGCCCGGGTTTGAGGGCGGTCAGTCGCCACATGCCCCAGAGGGGTGACAGTTCTCAATATTGAACGCCCAAGGATGATTTGTCGTAAGCCGATGCGATCGGGTACCGGACCGTCTTCTTCACCGCTCCAGCGCGCTCCCACGTAATCGTCATCGGATACCCAGGCTTCCCGCGAGGGATAGGGCCTTCAAATGCGCCAACGCGCCATTTTACATAATCGCGTCATGCCAGCTCTCGAGCTGCGCCGTGCCTTTGCCAGGCCGATCGGCTTGGGTTCTCGCTCCAGACGAGTTCCTCGCTCCCGCGTTTGACGCCGACGCTCGGGGCATACTCGACATGTCCGCTTGCGTGCGGGACCGACTCTCCTGATTTCGGCGCTTCGGGCTTCGGGCGCCCGGTGCCCGCCGAATACTGCTTACCGATTGCCGCGTGCTTGCGTTAGCCGATCAGCCCTTGATCTCATTGTGAACCCGAGCCACCATCGGCTCGTTCATCTCGACGCCCGCCGCCGCGAGGATCGGCAAAAGGGTTACCCCGAATGCGTCGAATGCCTCCTGAGACTCCCAAACGTCGAAGACCTGGATCTCGCCATCCGTCTCAAGGGCGACATGGGAGATACGTCCATCGGGGGCTCCGGCACCCGCTTCCTCAAGCTGGACGAGCGTCGTGTCGTACCGCTCCTGCGTAAAGCCCTTGGCAGTGATATAGAACCCGAGCATCATCCGATCCCCCTTCGCGCGGTCTGCGCGGTGGTTTGTCCAGCGATACCATCGACTGTACTCCACCGCCAGCTGAATCGTGGGCTGCCTGCCGAGGGCGCAGGTGGGCGCGTGGTGGGGCTCGTCAACCCGAGAAGTTGCATAGGCCCGGGGCGCCGGCGGCGACATCGCCGCGATTGATCCTCCCCACGCAGCATCACCCACGCCTGGCTACCGTTTTGTGAATCGGAGCGAGCGCCCAGGCAACAGTCGAGGAGGCGATCGCTGTGGACGAGCATGGGTACTGACGCGCGCCAACAGGGATACTTCCGCGTCGCGCCGCGTAAGCAGGCGTGAACCGTCTCACCCGAAGGGCTCCCGCCCGTCAGGCGGACATCGTGCGTTCGAGGGCGCGCTGGCGGGTGGGTCGCTGTGCGAGCCGCGCCAGGTAGCCCCTCAGGTTCGCCGGGAGCTCATCCGCAAAGCCGATGCGCTCCGTGAAAGCCAACGTGCTCCCGACAAGTACGTCAGCCACCGTGAAGCGCTTGCCGACGAGATAGTTGCTGCCATCCAAGGCGCTGGACACCGCGCGCGCGGCCTCGTCAAAGCGCTGTCGCGCAGCGGCGGAACGGTCGGGGTCACGTTGAGCGTGCACGGCGGACTCGATCAGCGGCGGCTCGAGCTCGGCTGGGGCGAAGATTGCCCACTGGTAAAGCAGTGCCCGCTCGTGGGTCCCCGGTGCCGGCGCGAGGCCGGCGTCGGGATGCAGGTCTGCGAGGTGCAGGCAGATCGCCGCCGATTCGAATAGGAACCCTTCCTCGTCCTCGAGCACGGGCACGCGGCCCAGAGGATGGCGGACGCGATGCTCCTCGCCCTTGCTCTCCTCGCGCGTCATCACCGTGACCTCATACGGCTCGCCGAGCTCCTCGAGCGTCCATGCCACGCGGATCGGCCGGCCCGCGTGCTCACGGTGATAGAGGCGCATCATGGACGGCACGATAGTAGCTGGGCAAGAGCTCGCCCGCGTGGCCGCAGGGCTCAGGTTTTGCGCTAGCCCGTACTCGATGGCTAACCAGGCCGCCGGTGATCGGTGCGCGGTGCCGGACATGCGTGGGACGGTCTGCGTCTCGGTCAGCGGGAGTGTCAGATAGGGTTGGCTCGAGCGCGGCCCACAAGTAGCCGGAGCGCTTTCGTCTCCGCCGACGCGGGGACGGGATGGCCGACGCCGATAGCTTCAAGTTCAATTTCGGCGGCGCCGGAGACGAACCCAAAAATGTCGCGATAGATGTGAGCGCGGATCGCTCCCGTGCGGAGCAGCCTCGTTTCGTCGATAGTCATCAGGAAGCTGTGGCTGACCCCGAGCAATGGGCTGGGCACAGTGGTGATCGTGAATGGCCCGATTCGCCTTCGCCCTTTGCGTTCCCGGTTGATCTGCTCATTGACCGCTTCTATCTCACGCACCAAGCACGCTCGGCCGCGGGAGCTGTGGGATGTGGTGTGGTTGAAAACGACCAGCGCAGGTGTCGGCCAGACTTCGACGATGGATCTCATGACCTTGCCATCAAAGGCACGTCCTGCCAAGAATTCCGTTGAGTCGATCTTAGCGATCGAGCGGGCTGGATAGACACCACCGCAGCAGTGGATGTCTTCGAGGCCATACCGTCCCGGCTTGGGTGCTTCGGTTTCGCTCCCGCTGCTGGTGAAACCCGGCAGATCGCCGGCTTGCAGATTGACGGTGTGCGCATACGCTACTGCTTGTGCCTTGGTTATCGACCCCAACGTTGGGGTCACGCCCGCCACCGAAGCGGTGGCGCCTCCACATCCGGTAAGCAGACTAGCCGTGAGCAGGATGGCGCACCATGGGGCTCCAGGCCGAAGCAAATGTCTGCTCATACGGTCAGCATCGGCATCGGGGGCCTCTCACGAGAGTCGTTCTACCGGCTGTGTCAACGGCCATCCACTTCTCCCCACGGGCGTCGTCGTCGGATCGCGAATGAAGCGCCTCAGCGATGATCGCCGGAGCCGCGTCGGCAAGTTCGAGATGCCGCCCCACGCTGCGGTCACCGCCACGTCTGGGCAGATCAGACTGTCCACGAAACCGGGTCCACTCCATTCACTCGGGGTCCCCACCGGCCGTGCTCGACAGCCACTGAGGAGGGGTCCAGTCCCCCTCAGGGTCCGTGGTTTGCCCCACCTCGATCAGATGACCGTCGGGATCGCGGATGTAGCAGCGGATCTCGTAGGGGTGCTGCTTTGGCGGCGTCAGGAAATCAGCACCACGGGCGCTCCATTCGGCGTACACGGCCTCGATGTCCTTGACCCGGATATTGAGGAAGCTGCTGACCCGGTCGGGGTCGCGTGGCGTCTGGAGGGTGACCGCGGGCTTATCGTCGGTCGGGCCTCCGCCCGCATTGATGACGATCCAACTGTTGGCGAGCATGACGTTGGTCGGTTCGCCGAAACGGACCACCGTACCGCCGAGCACGTCGGTGTAGAAGCGCCGAGAGCGCTCGACATCGTCCGAGACGATGAAGTGGGTCAAGACCAGCTCTTGGTCGGGGGTGCTCATACTGACCTCCCTTGTGATTGATTCCGTGCCTTATACCTCAGAGGCTTGGGCTGTCCCGTCAGGCGTCTCAAGGCCAGGGAGGCGTGGGCACTGGCCCAGATCCGGTCCGAGCAGCGACTCACCCAGCAAGGTCGTGGTAGAGCAGATCACGGGGATTCGAGGAGCTGCTTCGCGCGCGCTAGCGCCTCGGCCAAGCTGTGCGCGCTGACAACGACCGCTCCGCCATCGCTCCGCGGCTCGATCCTGAGAACCAGCTCGCCGTCCTCGAGCCGCGTGAAGCCAAAGAGCCTGTCGCCCGCCCAGAACTCGGCGGTGCCGAACTCGGCCTCCTCGGGGCTCACGACGCTGACGGCGAGTTCGTGCGAAGCGTGCATCTTTCCAGTCGGTCGGGTGGTGCTCATGAGCCTACCGCAGCGGTCACCGCGGGACTCTTTCAGACCTCGGCGCGTTGGCCGCGCCCCGTTGATCTTGCCGCCAGTTCCCGGACCGCGTGAGCCGACGGCCAGCGGGCGCCTCGCGGTCATATCCTGCGGGAGCGGCCCGTGACGAAGTTCAACTAAATTCGATTGGAGGCCTATTATGCGCGGCGACATTGAGGTCGGGGCACGCCTTCCCGACTATGAACTGCCCGACCAGGACGGCGTCCTGCGCCGTCTGTCGGACCTGCAGGGCTCGAATCCGATGGTGCTCCACCTCTCACGCGGCGGGTTTGACCCGAAGGAGCATCGTTTCCTTCACTATCTGGTCGACGCATACCTCGACTTCCGGGTCGGGTATACGCGCGTGGCCGTGATCTCGACGGACAACCAGCTCGAGATCAATGAGTTCCGCGATAGCGTCGGCGCGCAGTTTCCGTTCCTCTCTGACCCGAAGCGAACGGTGCGGAACGATCTCGACATCGTCGAGTACACGGACCCCGTCCACGACCCGATGGTCCCGCATACGTTCGTGCTCGCTCCTGGGCTCGAGATCTCCGCGATCTACAACGGCTACTGGTACTGGGGGCGCCCGACGGTCGCAGAGCTGCACCGCGACTTGCGCGAGGTCATGCGCAGCCTGCGCCCCGACTTCGATCTGGGCGCACCAGGGCTGCGCGAGGCCTGGGATCGCGGCGAGCGCGAGCAGTTCCTAGTGAGTCCAGTCGAAGGAGAAGCGATTCGCTACACCGAGGGGGCTGAGGTGGGAGTGAAGCGATGAGCGATGCTCAGCGTCGTCAAGCGCATCCGAACGAAGGGCCCGACGGAAGAGATGTTCCCTGCCAGGGCCGCGAAGCAATCAGGCCCCACCGGTCAATGGCTGTGCCTCTGCAGGGCCGACCACGAGGTCGTGAAGGTCGCCGCCCACCTCGAGTCGACCGGTTTGTTGGAGCCTGCCGGCCTTCACCGGCTCGAATCCGGCTGTTCGGATCAACCGCTCGACTTCCTCGCCAGCACGGTCGTCGTCGGTCACGTAGAAGAGGACCGCCGGCTCCGGTGACCGCTTGCGAGAGGACTCGAGGATATCGGCCGACAGGGTTCCAAACGCCATCGCCAAGCGCGCCCCCGCCGGCAACCACCCGGCTACAACCTCGCCAGAGGATTGCCCTTTCGGCAGGAGACGTGAGACGTTACCTTGCGCGTCGATGCCGAGCGGGTTGCTCGGAACGACGACGAGCTTGTCGGTCAGCCGGTCGGCGATCTCGTCGATGACGCCCTTCAGCGCGGTAAACCGTAGCGCGAGGACGACGGCATCGGCGCCCTGCAACGCGTCGCGGTTGTCGCCGGCAACGACCGCAGGTGGACCGATCTCTGCAGCCAGCGTTCGTGCCGACTCATTGTCGGCGCTCGAGAGCCGCAGGGTCTCGCCGCCTGAGGCCACCAGGCGTGCGATGACCGATCCGAGCGTCCCGGTGCCGATGACTGCGGTCGTCATGACTCCTCGGCGGACGTACTCGATCGCCAGTGAGCGGGCGCCCAGTCCCCCTCTGGGTCCGTGGTTTGCCCCACCTCGATCAGATGACCGTCGGGATCGCGGACGTAGCAGCGGATCTCGTACTGGTGCTGCTTCGGCGGCGTCAGGAATTGGGCGCCCCTAGCGCTCCATTCGGCGTACACGGCCTCAATGTCTTTGACCCGGATATTGAGGAAACTGCTGACCCGGTCGGGCTCGCGTGGCGTCTCCAGGGTCACCGCCGGCTTGTCGTCGGTCGGGCCCCCGCCGACATTGATGATGATCCAGCTGTTGGATAGTGCGACATAGGTCAGCCCTCCCGGGCCGGAGAAGGCGACCCTGCCGCCGAGTACTTCGGTGTAAAAGCGGCGGGAACGCTCGACATCATCTGAAACGATGAAGTGGGCCAAGACCACCTGCTCGTCGATGTTGCTCATGCTGACCTCCGTTGTCGTAGTGAATTTGTCAGTGTCCTGCGCTTTGGCCGCCGTCGATGTGCAAGACCTCGCCCGTCACGAACGGCGCCGACTCGAGATATAGAACTCCGCGGACCACATCCTCGATCTCGCCGACCCGGCCGACGGGGTGCAACGCGCCCATCCCGGCGTAGGCGCTCTCGTCGTGCTGCCGCGTCTTGATGACGCCGAGGGAAACGGCGTTTACCCGCAGGCCGCGTGAGGCGTACTCGATCGCGAGCGATCTCGTGACCGCAACCAACCCCCCCTTGGTGAGGGTTTGCAGTGCGGCTGGCGTCGTGCTGTCCGCGTACTCGACCAGGGTCGTTGAGACATTGACGATGTGCCCGGCGCCACGATCGAGCATGTGTTTGATCGCTCGCGTTGTGATGTGAAAGAAGCCCGCGAGGTTGACGGCGATCAGGGCGTTGAAGTCCTCGAGGGTGTAGTCCGTGAAGGGCTTACCGATGTAGATGCCAGCGTTGTTGATCAGAGTGTCGATGCGACCGAAGCGCTCGATCGCCGCGTCCACGATGCGCTGGGCGGTGTCAGGGTCGGCGATGTCGCCTGGCACGGCCACGATCGCGGAGTCCGCAGAGGACTCGATGGATCGAGCGGTTGCGATCACGTCATATCCGAGCTCACGGTATGCCCTCGCGAGACCCGCGCCGATGCCTTGCGAAGCGCCGGTGATGATCGCGACCTTCCCGTTGTCGTGCTCAGGCGGCGGGATCATTCGACGAGGTAAGTCTCGTAGATCACGTCTGTGGCCTGGCGTCCGCCGACGCCGATGAAGACGCCTTTGTTCAGCCAGTCGAGCTCGGGCGCGGCGGTCACGATCTGGGTTGACGTGCGGAAGGTGTACTCGCTGGCATCGACGTCCTCGCCGCGCCCAAGACGTGCAAGCACCTCGGCGCTGCCGTGGCGGACGCTCCGAGATTGCACATAGAGCAGATCACCGCGGTCGGTTTGCAGCGTGTAGCGGATATCGCCGAGTGCGGTGCCGTCCGCCAAGAGCATCTGCCAGTCCGCGCTGGCGCCAGGGAGCAGCTTGCCGTTGATCTCGGGTCCGGTGAATGCTCCGCCGGTCAGGGGAACGATACGCCGGCGACCTCGCGCGGTGTCGCCGAGATCCAGTGGTCGTGCGAGGGTCGCCTCCAAGCGATAGACCTTGCGCAGGCGAGGATCTGGAAGTTCGTTGCTCATGGTCGCTCCTGTCAGGGCTTGCCCGTGCCGCGGCTATGTGTCGAGCAAACAGTACGCCGCAGTGGGCCTGCCGTCTTCCTGGGTCAGACTTCGCCGTACTCCACGATCGCGTCCAGGATGCAAGCCCAGTAGGAGCACTCCCCTCCCACGAGCTCGCGCTACACGACGGCCACACGCAAGCCGCCCCCGGCGAGCGCACCCGCGCAGTGCTCGCCCGGTGAGCCGCCACCGAGCACCATCACGTCGTAGTCGCTGCTCACGTCGGCAACTCTTCGCCCGCGCGCTCGCGCACCATGTAGAGCGCGTACCAGTCCGGCCAGTTCTCATCCGCCTGGCCCGTTCGCTCCTCGTGCTTGCCGTGTGCCGCGGCTGCGCGTCTGAGCGCGTCTGCGAGATCCTCGACGGAGTTATATGCCGTGGTCATCAGCCTCTTCTTTCATCGACCCGGCAGCCGCGTCGTGATCTCCTGCAGCAGCCAGCCGTTGCCATCCGGGTCGCTGAACGCGGCGAACGAGCCGTAGGTGCTGTGTTCGGGCGCCAGCCCGGGCACACGGCCGGGATCGTGGAAGCGAGCGCCCAGCGCCTCCTCGTGAAACACCTCGCCCATTGCTACACCGCGGGCTATCAGCTCCTCACGCGCAGCCTCGATGTCGGGGACGGCCAGGTACAGGCTCTGGGCCGAGCCGGGCACGCCCGACGCGATGTTCGTGCCAAATTGAATCGAGCACCCGGAGCCCGGAGGCGTGAACTGAACCAAACGGAGGTCCTCGCCGCGGGCCACGTCGGCGTCGAGCCTCCAGCCGAGGCCTCCGTAGAACTCCTTCGCCCGGTCGACGTCCGAGACCGGTACGACCACGACCTCGAGCTTGAACTCACCGGGCTGGATACTGCTCATATCGCCTCCTCGATCCCGTCGGGTGGCGCATACTTTCCTCTCATCCTGAGCAGAAGTCAAGGCCGTCCCGCGCGGCGCGTGGCGAGTCCGGCGACGCTGAAAACCGTTGACGAGCAGATGGTCTTGGCGCACTTCATCGTTTCAGATGATGTCGAGCGTTCTCGCCGCTTCTAAAAACTCGAAGAAGAAGGCGTCAAAGAAAAATGGTATCTTGGCGAACCGAGGTGTGATGGAGCAGCCCCAGAAGGCAAGTCGTGTGACGAGTATCCATTCTTCGCCACGACCCAGGGCGGCCCAGAAGCCATATCTTTGCCACCGTCGCTGGGTATACCGACGACCAGGCTATGCAACTGACCTAATGAGATGAGCTCCTACGAGACGAGATGAGCTCCTACGAGACGCCGGTTTTCGACCTAACGCTGATCGCCGCGTACGAGGCGCGCCTCCGAGATCTCGCCGTACCCCTTGAGGAGTGGGATAGGTCGGGGCTGACCGACGTCGAGATGGATGACATCATTGCGAACGTGTCGCTGCGGCTGCCACGGGAGGCCCGGGCCTGGTGGGGGTGGCACAACGGAAGCCCCGGGTATGGCCTGGCGAAAATCGCGGTGCCTGTTGGTGACAAGCTCCTCTCGCTCACAGAAGCCGTGGAGGTCTACAGGGAGTACCGTGATTTGGCGGTGCGGCTCGCCGAGCCGGACATACCGGAGCTCGCAAACCCGGACGACCGGTGGTCGGCAAGTTGGCTGCCGATTACTGGCCCGCAAACCCCGACCGTTATCGACTGTGGTCACCCCGAGTTGCCCGTCACGCCCGTGCGCAGCATCAACTTCCAATACGTAGAGGAATCTAAAGACGTCAGTACCGTATCTCTCGGCCAAATGGTCACATGGTGGATCGGCGCAATCGACAGTGGCGCATGGCGATGGGACAACAGCAGGCAGGAGTGGTCCGTCGATGCGACTCGGCTTGCCCAAGACTTTAAACTCGGCGGACTCACATAGGCGTTCCGCGATCTGGGTTGGCCGGGCAATCACTCGCGCCGTGCGGGTACAGCGAACGGCGCCTTCGCGCCCGCGTTTGGCTGGCGCAAGCGCACCAAGGGGTGCGGAGTGGGGGTGGTGACCTCCGGCCGTCCACAGCGTCGGGGACCCCCGAGGCAACGACATCGGCCTCGCCGATGAAGCGGTTAGTGCCCCGCCGCGACGACGCGCTGATTTGTCATATGTACGGGGGGCGCTCAGCTCAGACGCATCAGTCGCGTAGATTCGAGGAGGAGGAGGTACACCCCCCGAGACTGGCTGGCGCGTCTAAACGCACACGCCGACCTCCAGCCCAATCAGGAGGGATCGGGCCGGCGGCCCTCCGGCGTCGCTGCGCTCCTGCAAAAGGGAAGCGGAGAACGTGGGGTGATTGACATCGAGAGTGGCCGGCGGGATGGTGCGCTGCAAAAAACCGCAGCAGCGAGGGGGTGGGTGGGAGGGCACCTCGGGCGCCGGTAGGGTCGGCTGGTGTGGCGAGGACAGGATGCCGGTCGGCGACCCGATCTTCGCTCACACCGTGTCAGGCGTTCGCTGAGTCCGTTCCGCCAATGAACGGCGCACACTGGCCGCCCAGACCCCACCGGCGGGTCAGCCAATCCCCAGCAGTGCCGGGCGCCAGGACAGGGAGACGCATGACCGACACGGCGTCATGCGCTGCAAGCACTGCGGTGGCCCGATGAGCCAGGTGCGCTTCTCGGCAGCGCACGGGAAGCCGCGCCTGTGGTTCCGCTGCATGATCGGCGCGACGCCCGAGTGCGCCAAGGAGCAGACCATCTCCTGCGCGCAGGACTGGAAGGCGCTCATCCCGCTGGCCCGGACGAGCGCCCTCTACCACGAGCTGAAAGAGTCGCACGGGACCTACGAGGCGGCCCACGACTGGTGGCGCGACCGCTACAAGGTCTGCGCTGACGAGCTGGGCGTGCGCCCGAAGGTCGTGAGCCTCTCCTGGCACCGCCTGCGCGCGAACGTCGCCTGCCTCATCGACTGGCTGCGCATCGCCGCGAAGAACGGCTGGCTCGGCTCGGCACGCGCCGCGCGCAGGTAGCGCCCCAGCGCTGGCACGCGCCGCTTCAAGGAAGTGGGCGAGCGCGCCGCCTCCAACCTCGCCAAGATGCGCGCGCGGATCGGCCTCGCGCAGCCCTACGGTGCGAAGGCCGCCGAGCTGGGCCTGGGGGAGGAGACGCCGCCGTCGCGCCGGCCACGCGGCGCCCTGCCAGGCAAGCCGTAGGCTCCTCCGCTCGAAGCAGGCGCCGCGCACGGGGGGAGACCCCTGGGCGCTTTCGTCGCTCGTGGCCTAAGAGACCGGCTCTCGGCCATCGGCGAGACGGAGGATCTCATCAGGGGCCGAGAGCGCGCTCCTTGCGCCTCGATCTGGCCGATCCCGCGGCCAAATCGAAAACCAAAGCGACAACTGTCCCAGAGGCGACGACCGGAATCGAACCGGTGTAAACGGCTTTGCAGTGCGTCGGAAAGCGCTGCTCTCCGCTTACCTGGGCGGTTTTCGGGGACCTCAGGTGCTCTCAGGCGCCCTCAAAAAACGCTCGTGCTGGGAGAGTTTTGGGAGAGTGGCGGACCAGAGAAGCAGGAGCGCATGCGCGCTGGAAGCCGGGCAGATACGCCAGGAGCGGGAGCGAGCCGAGGGTCCTGGCAGATCGCTGGTGTTCGTCCTACGCGCTAGTGAAGTGGACCGTGCTCAGACGGCCGCTTTGCCGGGAAAGTTGGCTACCGGTGCTCCGCCCGCGTCGGGCATCTGAACTCTTGCGCGCGCTGCGGCGTCAGGCCGAACCCGGTACGGTCGAGCGCTGATCGCCCATGTCGAAACTCGAGAATCTCCAGCCCGGTCTGCGTCTTGCGGGCGTTATTCCTGGGAGACGGTCGCCGTCATCGCTGTGCAGCCCCACGGCGACGATGCGATCGAGCTGACCTACAAGACCGCCGATGGCGAACTCGGCCAACGCGTTCTCGGCCGTGACGCCGAGGAGAATCTCGCTATCGCTGATGCGGAGGCGCGTCCTCTCGACGCTGCGGCCGCGGACTTCAAGCTGGTCGCCGAGTGCCAGCGGATCAAGCTTGCCGGCCTGTTTGACCCGATGCTGGCGGTGACGACGTCGGACATCCGGCCGCTGCCCCATCAGCTGCGCGCGGTCTACGGCGAGCTGCTGCCGCGCACACCGCTGCGCTTCCTGCTCGCCGACGATCCCGGCGCCGGCAAGACGATCATGGCGGGCCTCTACATCAAGGAGCTGATCCTGCGCGAGGACGTCAGGCGCTGCCTGGTCGTCGCGCCCGGCGGCCTGGTCGATCAGTGGCAGGACGAGCTGTATCTGAAGTTCGGGCTCGCGCTTCGAGATCTTCACCCCGCAGTTCGGCGAGACGGTGTTCGGCGCCTCGGCGTTCGAGCAGCACCCGCTGCTGATCGCTCGCATGGATCAGCTCTCGCGCAACGAGAGCTGCTCGGCCGAACTCGCCGAGTCCGAGTGGGACCTCGTCGTCGTCGACGAGGCCCACCGCATGGGCGCCCATTACTTCGGCGGCAAGCTCGAAGAAGACCAAGCGCTTTCAGCTCGGCGAGCTGCTCGGCGACATCACCCGCCATCTGCTGCTGATGACCGCGACGCCGCACAGCGGCAAGGAGGAGGACTTCCAGCTGTTCCTCACGCTGCTCGACCGCGACCGCTTCGAGGGCAAATACCAGGCCAAGGTCCACAGCGACGACACCTCGGGTGTGATGCGCCGCATGGTCAAGGAGGATCTGCTCACGTTCGAGGGCAAGCCGCTGTTCCCCGAGCGGATCGCCGAGACCGTCCCCTACGAGCTGACCGAGCTCGAGCAGGACCTCTACGAGCAGGTCACGACGTACGTCCGCGAGGGGATGAACCGCGCCGCCAAGCTCGACGGCAAGCGCCGCAACACGGTCGGGTTCGCGCTCACCGTCCTGCAGCGCCGCCTGGCTTCCAGCCCGGAGGCGATCTACCGCTCGCTTGAGCGCAGCGCCGAGCGCCTGGAGCGCCGCAAGCAGGAGGTGCTCGCCGGCGGCGCCGTCGCGGAGCCGACGGCAGCTGAGACGCGATCGGCGGACTCGACGAGTTCGACGACGACGAGTTCTCGGCCGAGGAGATCGAGGAGTATCGAGGAGGAGCTGGTCGACGCCGCGACCGCGGCGCGCACCGTCGAGGAGCTCGACGCCGAGCTGCTCGAACTTCGCGACCTGATCACGGCGGCCGCGGCGCGTTCGGGCGTCGGACACCGACCGCAAGTGGTCAGAGCTGCGGACGATCCTCGAGGACAACACGCTCGCGACGCCGGCCGGGGGCGAGCGAGCGGCGCAAGCTGATCGTCTTCACCGAGCACCGCGACACGCTCGAGCTACCTCGCGCGGCGGATCGGCTCGCTGCTCGGCCGGCCCGAGGCGGTCAAGGCGATCCACGGCGGTGTCCGGCGAGCCGAGCGCCGCAGGATCACCGAGGAGTTCACGCGACAACCCGGACTGTCCAGGTCCTGCTCGCCACCGACGCCGCCGGCGAGGGCCTGAACCTCCAGGCCGCCCACCTGATGGTCAACTACGACCTGCCGTGGAACCCGAACCGGATCGAGCAGCGCTTCGGGCGCATCCACCGCATCGGCCAGCGGGAGGTCTGCCGCCTGTGGAACCTCGTCGCCGACAACACCCGCGAGGGCGACGTCTTCACGCGGCTGCTGGGGAAGATCGAGGAGCAGCGCAAGGCCTACGGCGGCAAGGTGTTCGACGTGCTCGGCACCGCGTTCAGCGAGACACCGCTGCGCACGCTGCTGATCGAGGCGATCCGCTACGGCGAGCTGCCCGAGACGCGGGCCAACATGGAGAAGGTCATCGACGCGAGCGTCGCTCGCGGGATCGAGGAGCTGCTCGCCGAGCGCGCGCTCGCCACCGACACGCTGCGCGCGTGCGGACATCGCCGAGCTGCGCGCGCTGATGGACGAGGCGCGGGCGCGGCGCCTGCAGCCGCACTACATCGAGGGCGCGTTCCGGGCGGCGTTCACGCGGCTCGGCGGCAAGATCCGCCGGCGCGAGCGTGGCCGCTTCGAGATCACGCACGTCCCGGCGCTGTTGCGCACGGCCGGCCGCGGCCCGATCGCCACCCGCTATGACCGCGTCACGTTCGACATCGAGCAAGTGCTCGACGAGGCGGGCGCCCGCGCCGAGCTGCTCGCGCCCGGCCACCCGCTGCACGACGCCGTCACCGACGAGGCGCTCGTGCAGCTGGCACAGCTCGCTGGATCGCGGCACCGTGCTCGTCTCGCCGAGCCGTTACAGCGCCGCGCCTGCTCGTCGGGGTCATCGAGGAGATCGCCGACGCCACCGAGGTATCGGTCGCGCGGCGCTTCGGCTACGCCTACATCGACGAGCACGGCTCGGTCGAGGCGGCTGGGCCCGCGCCGTACCTCGACTGCGTCGCGGCGCCGCCGACGGACGACCGTAGCTCGCGGCCCGTGAGCTTCCCTGGCTGGCGCAGGCCGAGGAGCAGGCCGCGAGCTGGATCATCGCCAACCAGCTCCCGGCGTTCCTGGGCGAGGTCAAGCTGCGCCGCGAGGCGGAGCTTCAACGCGTGCGCGAGCAGGTCGCGCAGCGCCTGGACCAGGAGAACAACCGGCTCATGCTCGAGGCGATGGTCGCCCAGGAGCAGGAGCAGGCCGGCAAGAAACCCAAGCGAGAGCCACACGAGCCTGATCCTGAAGGCCGCCGATCTCGAAGGCCGGCGCACCGCGCGCCTGGCGCTGCTCGACCGCCAGCTGCAGATGCAGGCCAAGGCCGCCGCGGGTCGTCACCGCCGCGCTCGTGCTGCCGCTGGCGGCCGTGCGATGACGAGGTTCCGGCGGACGCGCCGATGCACGCGATCGAGACAAAGGAGGTCGAGCGCCGCGGCGTCGAGCTCGTGCTCGCCGACCGAGCACGCGCTCGGCCGCACCCCTGTCGAGCAGGCGTTCAACAACCCCGGCTTCGACATCCTCTCCCACCGCGACGGCGAGGACCCGATCCGGATCGAGGTCAAGGCCCGTATCGCGGGCGCCGAGGACTTCTTCGTGACCCACAACGAGGTGCTCACGGCGCTCAACAGCCGCACCGCGCTACCGCCTGGCGCTCGTGCGCGTCGACCCGCGCGGTCCCGAGCACGACGACGTCCGCTACCTCGAGAACCCCTTCGCCGGCTTCGACGCCGGGGACTTCGACGCGACCGGCCACCGCGGCAAGTGGGACACGACCTGGGCGCAGGGCCGGGAGCCGTTCTGAGCCGATGACCACCGACCGAGGGGACCACGCAGTGGCAGTACCGAAGCGCAAGCTGATCGAGGTGGCGCTGCCGCTGGAGGCGATCAACCGGGAGTCCGCGCGCGAGAAGTCGATCCGTCACGGCCACCCCTCGACGCTGCACCTCTGGTGGGCGCGGCGCCCGCTCGCCGCCGCCCGCGCGGTGCTGTTCGCCCAGCTCGTCGACGACCCGTCGTCGCACCCCGATCGCTTCCCGACCGAGGAAGCTCAGCGCGCCGAGCGCGAGCGGCTGCACGGCATCATCGAGCGGCTCGTCGTCTGGGAGAACACCCGCGATCAGGCGCTGCTCGCCGAAGCGCACGCGGAGATCCTCAAGTCGACGGGTGGCAATCCGCCGCCGATTCTCGACCCATTCGCCGGCGGCGGCACGATCCCGCTTGAGGCCCAGCGCCTCGGTCTGGAGGCCCACGCCTCCGATCTCAACCCGGTCGCGGTGCTCATCAACAAGGCGCTTATCGAGATCCCGCCGAAGTTCGCCGGGCGACCGCCCGTATTCCCCGGACTTGCCGACAGCCGGATCGGCGGCTGGGAGGGCGCCACGGGGCTGGCTGCTGACGTGCGCGCCTACGGCGAGTGGATGCGAGACGAGGCTGAGAGGCGCATCGGCGAGCACTACCCGCAGGCGACGCTTGAGGACGGGACGAAGGCGACGGTCATCGCCTGGATCTGGGCCCGGACGGTGACGTGCCCGAACCCGCGTGCGGGATCGAGATGCCGCTCGTACGCTCTTGGTGGCTCGGCAAGAAGAAGGGCAAGGAGGCCTGGGTCCGGCCGCTCATCGTGGCGGATGCAGACCACCCGAGCGGTAGGCGGGTGGAGTTCGAGATCGGGCAGGGGCTTGCGGGGGCGCCGAGTTCTGAGGAGGACGGGACCGTCGGGCGCAACGGGGCGACGTGTGTCGCCTGCGGGTCGGCGGTGCCGCTTGAGTACGTACGAGCGACGAGCCGCGATGTTGGACTTGGGGCGCAGCTCATGGCTGTCGTGGCCGAAGGGAATCGACGGCGCTTGTACCTGCCGCCGAACGCCGAGCACCGGCGCTCGGCGCAGGTCGAGCGGCCCGAGAGTGCTCCGGAAGCGAGCCTCCCGCTGGAGGCGCTCGGATTCCGCGTTCAGAACTACGGGCTCACACAATGGGCGGATCTCTTTACGAACCGCCAGCTCCTGGCACTTACCACGTTCAGCGACCTCGTTAATCGAGGCGCGCCAGCGTGTGCTCCGAGACGCCTTGGCCGTCGGAGCGATCCTCTGGTGATCGTCTCGAATCGGGCGGCAGCGGAGCCGAGGCCTACGCTGACGCCGTTGCGACTTACTTGGGGCTCGCGATCAGCCGTATGGCGGACTACCAGTCGGCGCTGAGTACTTGGTCAAGCCACCCAAAGAACGAGCTGATCGTGCACGTTTTCGCGTCGCCAAGCTATTGTGATGGCTTGGGATTTTGCCGAAGGAAACCCTCTGCTAGAGCTGTCGGGATCGTTTCTGATCATGACCAATGCGATTTCGAAGGTGTTTGCGAATCTGAGCAGCGAGGGGTGCGGTTCCGCCGTGCAGGCCGACGCTGTGAAGCGTTCTAAGTAAGGGCCTCATCAGCACAGATCCGCCTTACTACGACAACATCGGCTACGCCGATCTCTCTGATTTCTTTTACGTTTGGCTGCGGCGGTCACTGCGACGAATCTACCCGAAGCTTCTGAGCACTATGCTGGTCCCGAAGGCCGAAGAGCTTGTGGCCAACCCCTACCGTCACGAAGGCAAGGATGGAGCTAAGAGGTTCTTTGAGGATGGGTTCCGAGAGGTATTCGCACGGGCTCGGGAGCATGCGCTGCGAGGGCTTCCCGATCACGGTCTACTACGCGTTCAAGCAGTCGAACGCTGACGACGACGGCACCGCGTCAACGGGGTGGGAGACCCTACTCGACGGGATGATCCGCTCGGGCTGGGCGATCACGGCGACCTGGCCGATGCGGACGGAGAGTGCTGGTCGTATGAGGAATCTCGGTTCAAACGCTCTTGCTTCCTCGATCGTTCTCGCCTTGCGCCCGCGCTCCGACAACGCGCCGACAACCGATCGCCGTGGCCTGATCGCGGCGCTCCACGACGAGCTACCCGACGCGCTGCGCAAGCTCCAGCAGGGCGCGATCGCACCGGTCGACCTGCCGCAGGCGGCGATCGGTCCCGGCATGGCGGTGTTCTCGCGCTACGCGAAGGTCATCGAGAACGACGGCACGACAATGACGGTGCGCTCGGCGCTCGCGCGGATCAACGAGATCCTCGACCAGGTACTGAACGAGCAGGAGGGCGACTTCGACGCCGCGACTCGCTTTGCGATCGCGTGGTACCGCCAGCACGGGTATACGACCGGCAAGTTTGGAGTCGCCGACGACCTCGCGCGCGCGCGCAACACGGCGGTCGAGACGCTGGTCCGCGACGGCATCCTTACGAGCGCCGCGGGAAGGTCACGCTGCTGTCCCCGGCTGCAATGCCAGAGGAGTACGACGTGCTCGACGATGACCGCGTCGGCATCTGGGAGGTGCTGCACCATCTGATCGCGATTCTCGACCGCGACGGCCTGCGGCAGCCGGAGCGTTTCTTGCGAGGGCCCAGGAGCGCCCCGATGGCGCGGTCGACGTCGAGCTTGTCAAGGAGCTCGCGTTCCTGCTGTTCTCGATCGCCGAGAAGAACGGATGGACGCAAGACGCGCTGGCGTTCAACACCGTCGCGACAGCCTGGCCGGACATCGTCCAAGCTTCTCGCTCGACGCACGATGACGCGGGCGCGCAGGCGGCGTTCGAATTCGAGGAGGCCTGAGCGATGGCGACCTCCAACCGTGACCGGGTCGGCAGGATGTTCGAGCTGCTCGCGCCGCCGCTCGATGAGTTCATCTCACGCGCGGTGGCGCCGGCGCTTAAGAAGGGCGACTCGTGGACTGTCGCTGGTGGCGCATGAAGGACAAGAAGAAGGGGCTGGAGGGCAAGGATTACCATCGGCTCGATCCGCAGGTGCAGCTGCGGATGCTCACGGAGAACATCCCAGGCAGCCTCAAACAGGGTTGGTATCCGTTCGACGACGCGGTCGGCCGCGTGGGTCAGGGATACGCGAAGGAGTTGCGCGAGGCGCGCAACGAGTGGGCGCACAACAAGTCCTTCAGCGACGACGACGCCTACCGTTGTCTGGACACCGCCGAGCGGCTGCTCGCCGCGATCGGAGCGCCGTCGGTCGCCGATGAGGTGAAGGCGATCCGCCTCGGTCTGCGCCGTATCACCGCCGACAAGGACGACCGCAAGGTGCTGAAGTCGGCGGCGGTCACGCCCGAGTCGGCGGGTCTGCGTCCGTGGCGGGAGGTCTTGGCGCCGCACGACGACGTCGCGACCGGAAACTTCCAGGCGGCCGAGTTCGCCGCCGATCTCTACAAGGTCGCCGCGACCGAGGAGGCCGGCAAGGACTACGCCGAGCCGGTCCAGTTCTTCGCGCGCACCTACCTCACCGAGGGCCTGCGCGACCTGATCGGCCGGGCGGTGCGGCGTCTAGCGGGCGATCAAAACGCCTCGCCGGTAATCAACCTGCAGACGAACTTCGGCGGCGGCAAGACCCACTCGATGCTCGCGCTCTGGCACCTGGCGTCGGGCACTCCGCTCGGGGACTATCCGCAGGACACCCAGGAGATGCTCATGCGAAACGCCCTTCGATGAGCTGTCCGGGGGAGTTCGGCGCGTGGCGCTCGTCGGCAACCACATCTCGCCGTCGGGCTCGGTCAAGGCCGACGGGACACAGGTCAACACGATCTGGGGCGAGCTCGCCTGGCAGCTCGGCGGCAGGGAGGCATTCGCGATCGTCGCGACCGCGGACGCCGACCGCACGCCGCCCGGAGAGGCGCTACACGAGCTGCTCGGCGCCTACGCGCCGGCGGTGATCCTGATCGACGAGTGGGTCGCCTACGCGCGCAGCCTCGTCGGCCGCGACGACCTCGCGGGCGGAACGTTCGACGACCAGTTCACGTTCGCGCAGTCGCTCACCGAGGCGGTCAAGGGCACTGCCGGGCGTGCTGCTGGCAATCTCGATACCCGCGTCGGAGAGCGGCGACGACATCCAGCCGGTCGGTCGGCAACGCCGAGGAGGTCGGCGGCGCGCACGGCCTCGAGGCGCTCAAGCGCCTGCAGAACGTCGTGCGCCGCGTGGCCGACCAGTGGCGCCCGGCGTCCCCGAACGAGGCCTACCACATCGTCCGCCAGCGACTGTTCGTGGCGCCCGACGCCGACGCGCTCGCGTCGATCAACGCGACGGCCCGCGGTTTCGTGGAGATGTACCACCGCTACGCCGACGAGTTCCCGCGCGAGGCGCGCGACGGCGGCTACGAGGACCGCATCAAGCAGACCTACCCGATCCACCCCGAGCTGTTCGACCGACTCTATGAGGACTGGTCGAGCCTTGAGCGCTTCCAGCGCACGCGCGGCGTGCTGCGCCTGATGAACACCGTCATCCACGCGCTGTGGGTCGGGGAGGACCAGTCGCCGCTGATCATGCCGGCGTCGATCCCGATCGGGACCGCCTCGGTGAACTCCGAGCTGACGCAGTATCTGCAGGACTCGTGGAAGGCGGTCATCGACGCCGACGTCGACGGCCCGAACTCGGAGCCCGCCAAGATCGACGCCGGCAAGCCGCTGTTCGGGCAGCGCTCGCTCACCCAACGCCTCGCGCGTACCGTCTTCTTCGGCGCCGCGCCGACGATCGGCTCGGCGCACAAGGGCCTGGAAGCCCAGCGCGTCTTCCTCGGGACCGCGACACCCGGGGACGTGCCGGGCAACTTCCACTCCGCGCTCGCCGCGCTGGCCGACCGCGCGACTTACTTCTACAGCGCTGGCGGCAGGTACTGGTATGACCTGCAGGCCAACATCTCCCGGCGCGCGAAGGATCAGGCCGAGCGCCTGCACGTCGAGGAGGTCTACAAGGAGATCGCCCGGCGCCTTGGACAGCCAGGCCAAGACCCGCGGAGACTTCGCCGGGGTCCACGTCTGCCCGGAGGACGCGGCCGACATCCCCGACAGCGACGAGGCACGTCTGGTGATCCTGCACCCCAAGCGCACGCACAAGCGGGGCGGCGGCGATTCCGAGGCGATCGCGTTCGCCAAGAGCGCGACCGAGCATCGCGGCGCGGCGAACCGGACGTATCGCAACATGCTCGTCTATCTCGCCGGCGACGGGGACCGCATCGAGGAGCTCGAACACTCGGTGCGCGAGTACCTCGGCTGGTCGGAGATCCTCGCCAAGGAGGACGACCTCGACCTCACCGCGAGCCAGCGCAACCAGGCGACCGAGCGCAGGGCGAAGGCCAGCGAGACCGCCGACGCACGGCTGCTCGGCGCCTACCAGTGGGCGCTCGTCCCGCAGCGGGCAGCCGATCGAGATCGAAGGCGACAAAGGTCGAGGGGCAGGCGGCGTCGCTGGCCGAGCGCGTCAGCCGCCGCCTCGGCAACGACGGCGCGCTCGCCACTCAGCACGCCGCCCGCGGCGATCCGCCATCAGCTCGACACGACCGCAGCCAAGCTGTGGGCGGATGGGCACATGACGGTGGGTGCGCTTTGGCGGCTGTACGCCGAGTACCCCTACATGCCGCGCCTGCGCGACCGCGCGGTGCTTCGACGCGGGTCTCACCGGCTCCCAACTGCTGTGGGAACAGGAGGGCTTCGCGCTCGCCGATGGCTATGAGGAGACGACCGGCAAGTATCGAGGCCTGGTGCTGCCGACCGACGGCGTACAGGTAGCTGTAACCGACGCCACGCTGATCGTTCGCCCCGAGCGCGCGAAGGCACAGCGCGCAGCCGAACTGCCGGCGGTCGATGCCCGCGCCGAACCGGGTCCGGGCGCCGCTCCCGACTCCGGCTCCGAGCGCGCCCGTGACCCGCAGCCCCCGCAACTGCCGGAAAGGACGCGGTTCTTCGGGAGCAAGCGCCTGCAGGCCGATCGCTATGCGTCGGACTTCAAGAAGCTCGCCGATGAGATCCTGGGTCCGCTCGGCGCGACGCCCGGGGTGACGCTCAACGTAACGGTCGAGATCGAGGCGACGACGCCAACCGGATTCGACGACGCCAAGGCGCGAACCGTCTCCGAGAACGCGGCGACGCTGAACTTCGAGCAGAGCGGGTTCGAGGAAGGATGACCCGAAGTAGATAAGTGCGGACGGGCCCTGGTCGTTGACGCAAGATTTCGATATTCAGCACGACCATCGGGGGCCGTCAACGTCCGTTCGTCCTGGGCTCCCCTATAATGCCGTCAACGTAGAGGATCGGCCGCGTCGGACTTCGTTGCGAGCGCGAGCACGCATCCGACTCGGCGCGAGAAGAGGGAATGTCCCAATGCAGGGCGGCAAGCAAGCGTATGTGAAGGTTGAACTGTCAAAGAGCTACAAGGGTCGGCTGCGTTCCGCGCCGGTGTGGATCATGCGCTATCGGTTGCCGTCGGGTAAGGACAGCCGCAGCGTCCTCGGGCCAGCGTGGTTGAAGAAGGGTCGGCCAGCATCTGGTTATCTGACCGAGGCTGAAGCTCTTGTCAAGGCCGAGGGATTTGCCGCCGAACATTCCCAGGACATGCCCGACGGGCGGCGGCCGTTCCGGGCCGCGCTCGCAGCCTTCCTACGTGATTGCGAGGAAGAGAAAGGGCTGCGAGGATCAACACTCCACGACTACCGGCGAATAGGCGATCGTCTCGCGGCGCGACCTTGGCGCTCGGGCATGACCTGGGCAGACCGGCCGCTCGACACCTTCACCGCCGAGGACGTAATGCGGGTTCGTCGGGAGTTGCTCGGCGCCAAGCGCACGCCTGACACCCTCAACCACCATCGGCGCGTGGTGAGAGGCGTGTTTGGGATACACGCCTTCAGCCCAGCTCTTGCGTGGCCGTGGAGTGCCAGCAAGACCGAGAGCGAGGGCAAGCTGCGTTTCTACACCCCCGAGCAGGTGCGCAGGCTGATAGCCGCGGCACGCTCCCCCGAAGACGGGGCGATCTTCACGCTGGCGACCGAGGCCGGACCGCGGCTCAGTGAGATTCGTGCTTTGAAGGTCGGCAACGTCGATTTCGACGTGGGTGTCGTGCGGATCGAGGACGGCTATACGCGGATGGGTGGCCACGCCGGCACCAAGGGTAGGCGCGTACGGTCGGTGCCGATGAGTGAGAATGTGCGTGCCACGCTGCGCCCGTTCTGCAAGGGGAAGGCGGCGGAGGCGTTGGTGTTCGAGCACCCCTCCAAGCCGGGGGAGCCGATCTGTGGCAGCAGCCTCTACCGTCGCTTCGTCAGTGCGGCCAGGCGTGCGGGACTGCCGCACATTTCCTTTCACGATCTGCGTCACTCCTTCGGCACCAGGGCGATCCGTGCCTTCAACATCTACGAGGTGCAGCGCATGATGGGCCACCGGAGCATCACGACAACCGAACGCTACCTGCACTACGCTCCTGACCCAGACGCTGCGGCGAAGCTGTCTCGGCTGTGGGGCACGGAAGGTTGAAGCTGTGGAACCACCGGGACAGGCACAGCAGGGTTTCGAGGGCTTCCGGGATAGTCCAGATGCGCCGTTCTACCGGTCAGGGGCGATGTCCTCGCAGGAGACCTGGGCGGAGGCAGCACGGCGCCTGACGCGGGTCTTGGACAACGCCACCATCGACGCCGAGCGTCGTGCGACTCCGGTGACGGTCGAGCGCATCTGCGGCTGGCATCGAGCGATCTTCCTGACGACGTTCGAGTCTCACGCCGGAAGGGTGCGGGAGGATCACGAGTCGGTCGAGTTCGGCGTTCCCGTCGAGATCGGTGGCGAGATGCGCGATTGGCCCCTACGTGGAACGACAGGTCGGTTTGCGATCTTGGAGGAGCTGCGCACGGCGTGCGAGGAGTTCAACACAAGCAGCGCTACCCTGCGAACTCGCTACGGCATGGTCAAAGCCATCGAGGGCGCCACACCGTCCGCCGAGCTTTATACGGCGATCCTCAAGACGCACCCGTTCCTCGACGGCAACTTGCGCGCGGCCTATGTGGCGTTGATCGTCGGTCTGGCGTCGGTTGGGTTGCCTGTGGTCGACTTCCGGGCTGTTCTGGGCCGTCATGACGAATGCCTGGGTTGGGCGATGCGAGATGATGCGCGAAGGACAGTCGATCCGCTGGCGAGGCTGATCGTCGAGTTGGCGGCGTGAAAGTCGTTGCCAGCTGATTCTCGCGCTACCCTTGGCAGGAGTGAAGAAGATCCGCTATCAGGACCTGGATATGCCCGAGGGGCGCTGCGTAGCCGATGGCAATGGCATACGGCCGTGGGATGAGAACACCGCGGCGGAGCTTGCGCTCACAGGCATGCTGCTTTCCCAGGGCGCAAAGCGCGGCCAGGCGATGCTCGACGCCGCCAACGCGCGCGCGCTCGCCCCGACACGACCGTAGTCCCGGTTCGCGCAGCGCCATCCCGGGCTGGCGGCTGTGTACGGCTCGATCCGTGCTTCGCTGAGCTTGGCGATAGGCGGTGCGGCTCCAAGCGAACGCCATCGCCGCAGAGGCCGTTAGTGGCGTTTTTGGCGCGGGCCAGGCGAGCGACGCACGACACCCAGGGGCCTCGCGGTGCCGCGTCTACCTTCTCCGTCCGCTAAGGGAGCCTTTGGGGAGCCTAAGACGCTAATCCCCACGCTTCCGTAGCGCATCCATGCTATAATTGGCTTCGTTACTTGTGATTCGCTTAGAGGCGACGACCGGAATCGAACCGGTGTAGACGGCTTTGCAGGCCGCTGCGTAGCCACTCCGCCACGTCGCCCTTGGTACAGCACAAGCGTATCGGGTGCAGGCGAGCTTCGAGCGAGGCAGGGGCCCATGGGAGGGGCGTGGCCGAGGTCCAAAGGAGCCTGCTGCGTGGGTGACGGGCCGGAGGAGCGCTTAGCGGGCCGTTGACGGGGCGTTATGAAGTCCTTCGTGCTTCGTTAGCCGCGCTTTCGCGCGTTGTTAGCAGCTGCACAGCAGCTCCCTCGATCATCGTCTCATCCCACGAACCGGAGGTGCCCATGAGGCGACTATTTCTACCCACGCTGTTGGCAGGATTGACTGGAGTTGTTGCCGCGAGTGCGACGGTGCTGCTGCTTGGTGGAGGGGCGTCGAGCGCGAAATCGAAGCCGCGCACCACCACGGCCTCGGTTGGGGTCTCTTCCGCCGCGGGAAGCCGCCGCGATGTCGCATCGACGTCGCTGTCGGCAACCCAGATCTACGAACGAGACTCGAAGGGAGTAGTTGCGATCAAGGTGATCACCGCGGAAGGCGAGGACGAGGGCACCGGCATCGTCCTGAACGAAAAGGGCCTGATTCTCACGAATGATCACGTGGTGAAGGGTGCTAGGAGCATCACGATCGACGCCAGCGGATCCTCGAACACGACCCGCGGCGCGACGCTTGTCGGCGAAGAAGCCAACAAGGACCTGGCGTTGATCCGCGTCAACCCGTCGGGACTCGGCCTGAAACCGCTGACGCTCGCGAGCGCCAGTTCGGTGCAGGTCGGCGACACCGTGTACGCCATCGGCACCCCCTATGGTCTCGAAGAGACCTTCACCAAAGGTATCGTCTCAGCCCTCCGCCGCGAAATCTCAGCCCCCGACGGCGCCAAGATCGCGGGCGCGATCCAGACTGACGCAGCGCTCAACCCCGGCAATTCGGGCGGGCCGCTGCTCAACGAACAGGGCGAAGTGATCGGCGTCAACTCGCAGATCGCCAGCGACGCGGCGAGCGTCGAGGGCTCGCAGCCGGGGAGCACGGGCGTGGGCTTCGCGATCGGCTCCGACACGGTGGTCTCAGCGGTGCGCACGATCGAAGCCGGCAAGGGCGTCACGTACGCCTCGGCGACCGGGCAGAGCCAGGCCGAAGGTGGCTACGGGACGCAGAGCCCCTATGGCGAAGCTGAAACGGAAGACTCCGAAGGTCACGAAGAAGGCGGCGAATCCGCCGTCGGTGGCGTGGAAGGCACGGGCGAAGCGGCGTCCGGCGAATACGGAGCAGTCGCCGGTGGGGGAGGGCGCGTGGTGATCGTGCCCTGACCCGCGGGCGCCGCGAGGCGCGGATGCTCCTGGATCGGAAGATCTGGTGGTGCAGGCCCGATCGGCTGCCATCCGTTGATACCCTTTGCAGCCGATCCCAGGGCGATTAGCTCAGCTGGGAGAGCGCCGCCTCGACAAGGCGGAGGTCACTGGTTCGAGCCCAGTATCGCCCATCGGTCGTTAACCGCTTAGCAAGCCAGATTGAGCTCGGGTCAGCGGCCGCTGAGGTTCCAAGGTCGTTCGTTCCGTGCGCAGGCGGATCGACTGAGCATTGCCGGGCTGCGTACTGAGTCCCTCGACCTCCTCGGGAAGCGAGGGCGCCACCGAGGTCACAGCGATCATAGTTCGCGTGAGCGCCGCGACCGGCGGCGCCGAGCGATGAGCCCTGCTTGGGTGGGGCACTGTAGCCGTCAGAGATGGGCCGCTGGGCCGGCATGGTAGGGGGCGGGGCTTGTTCCGGCGGCCGATGCCAATGGCACGACGTAGTGCTGGCGGTGTCCATCCGTAGTCGCAGTGAACGACACGGAGCTGGGATTGATCAGTATGTCTTCGTACGCGTTGCGTATAACGGTCACCTTTGCCGTGGCGCTGGCCCCGCGAATCGTAACTTCGCTCACGCCGTCGGGGACAATCCCAGTCACGCGTGTAGGTATACGCTTGGCGAAGTTCGGGATCAGCGACAATGTTTCGGCCAGGCGACCCTGTTCCACCTCAGCCCGGGTCACACACGACCGTTTGACCGAGGGGTAGAGGCGCTGGCCGTTCACTTCGGGCACCAGCGGGTCTACAACCAGCGCCAGGCACAACTCGTTTTCTGGCGCGGGAACGAGCCAGCCCTGTTGGTTTGCGAGGACGCGTCGCGCATCCTCGAGATCTTCGGTGGACAGCATCGGTTCACCGTTTTTGGTCAGAAAACGCGCGACCCATGAGGGGACCGCATCGTCGGCGGTCCTGGGCGCGCGCAAAACGGCGAGGGTCGACGGGCTGGGGGACTTGGGCGGTTGCCTTGCCGTTTGCGCTGCGCCGCAGCCTGCCAGGGCAACGAGCAGGGCACCGATCCCCACTCGCACGAGCGCAATCGACCCTGTGTCGCTGGAGCGTGGTGCAATGTGTCTCATATCAGAGTGGCCTCACGTTCTGGACGCAGGGTCGATCGCTTGTTCACCTATACTCGCGAGAGGTTGGTTGGTCTAGTTCGCGTAGACTTCGTAAGACCCGAACGTGCCCGGGTTCGGGTTGTAAATGCCCGCAGCTGCGTCGATGGGGGCGAATTCCCACCCCTCCGAGCCTGGGTTGCACGCCCAGCCATAGGGGATTTGAGGTTCGCCGCCGCTGACCGTGACTGGCCCAACGCACACGCTCGACGTCGTGTTTGCCCATGCGTAGATGTAGTCCTCTGGATAGAGGAAGACCCCGTTGCCGGCGGTCCAAGTGTGGCCAGGCAGGTTTGAGCCTGAATAGGCGTTGCTCGCACTCGCGATGCTTGGGATTAGCGCGAACACGAGCATGGCAGCAATCAGGCCGGCCAGAACCACCCTGGGTGCCCTGCGGTGAGTCGAGTGCGTTACGAGACTCTGGACTGTCATGTGCGAGTCCTTTCTGGTCGGGTTGTGCCTTCTATGTGGGTAGGTTTCCATTGTGTGACAGCGTGCCTTGCTCACCCAGCCTTGCATCACTCTTTTGCTGGAGCCACGGGTATTCGAGCTGGTTTGCGATGCCGGTTACAGCAACAACCGGCGCCGCGTTACAACTCGATTTATGTCATTTGACACAACGTCTCAAAAACAGTGCGCTAGCTCGGCGCAGGTGCCACTTCGCTCGTCGCAGAGAGTGTCCTCGGGACGATTCTAACCCTCTACCCAGAAGGGGGAGCGCATAAACGTTTGCCAAGCCTTACCGGTTGTCGCTGGCGATTGCGCTTCTCAGTGCGATAGCGATAGGCAGAACATGGTTTCAGCGCCGCGGTTCGGCTTCGCCAGGGAGCAGCCCGAGGCTTCTGCCGCCTTGATAAGCGCGATTGGTCGCCCGTGCGCCGCCCGCGTCAGTCCGAACCCACGCGCAGCACGAGCTTGCCGATGTTCTCGCCACGGAACAGCTTGAGCAGTGCCTCGGGGAAGGCGCTCACGCCGCCCTCGACCACGTCCTCGCGTGAGATCAGCCGGCCTTCGCGCATCCAACCGGCGATCTCCGCGGCCGCCTCACCGTAACGCGCGGCGTAGTCGAATACGACCATGCCCGTCATCGACGCGCGGGAGACCAACAGCGCCATGTAATTGGCGGGACCGCGCATTCCCTCGGCGCTGTTGTACTGCGAGACGGCCCCGCAGATCACGATGCGCGCGCCGCGCGCCAAGCGCGTGAGCACCGCGTCGAGGATCTCGCCGCCGACGTTGTCGAAGTAGACGTCCACTCCCTTTGGCGCTGTCTCACGCAGGGCTGCGCGGACATCCTGGGTCTTGTAGTCGATCGCCGCGTCGAAGCCGAGGTCCTCCACGAGCCAGCGACACTTCTCCTCGCCGCCCGCGATCCCGATCACGTGGGCGCCCTTGAGCTTGGCGATCTGCCCCGCGACGCTGCCAACCGCGCCGGCAGCGCCCGAGACGACGACCGTGTCTCCCTCGCGCGGCTGGCCCACGTCGAGCAGCCCGAAGTATGCGGTCATGCCCGTCATGCCCAGCGTGCCGAGATACGTGGGCAACGGCGCCAACGACGGATCGACCTTCATCACTCCGGCGCCATTCGACAGTGCGTACTCCTGCACGCCGAACGCGCTGTACACGTGCTCGCCGACCGCGAAGTCGGGGTTCTCGGAGGCGATCACCCGTCCGACAGCGCCCGCGCGCATCACAGCCCCGATCTCCACCGGATCGATGTACGAGGCTCCGGCGTTCATCCAGCCGCGCATCGCCGGGTCCAGCGAGAGGTGGGAGATCGCCACCACGAACTCCCCGGGGCCCGGCGTTGGCACCGGCTCCTCGACGATGTTCCAGTCGGATGCCTCTGGCAGGCCGGTTGGGCGCCCAGCGAGGCGTACCTGATGGTTGATCTGACTCATGTGCGGATCTCCAAGCGATTGGGTTGTGCGGTCAAGCAGACGATCGCAGCTCCGACGTATGCTCGTTGTCGGGGCCCAACCCGCGGGGTAAAGTGCCGGGTCCGTGAAGGTTGGGAGACTCCGAGGCACGATGTGCCTGGCGGCGGCGCTCGCCACTCTGAGTCTGTGGCTGGCCGCTTGTGGGGGGTTGGGGGCGGCCGGCACCTTCACCCCTCGCACTCCCGGGACGCTGACGATCGCCACGGCCCAGATCCCCGACCCCGGGTTCTGGATGGGAACGGCGCAACACCCGACCGGAGGTTTCGAGTACGAGCTCGCGCACGCGCTGGCGCAGTGGTTCGGGTTGGCGAAGGTGAAGGTCGTGCTGGTGCCGTTCGGGCAACTGGTCGCAGGCGATCTCGGCGGCGCCGATCTCGCGCTCTCGGACATCACGATCACCAGCGAACGCGCCGAACACGTGAGCTTCTCGACGCCCTACCTGCCGGCGCCACCCGCGATTCTCGTGCGTCCCGGCACCCAGGTGGCCGACGTGCACGCCGCCCAGAGTCTGCGCTGGGCCGTGGAGCAGGGGACGACCCTGCAGGGTGCGCTCGAAGAAGCGATCGAACCCTCTCAGGCGCCGCTGATCGTCCACCATGAGCGCGAAGCGCTGGCGGCGCTGCGCGCCGGCCGGGTGGATGCGGTGATGTTGGACCTCCCCGTGGCGCTCTCCTACGCGCGCGAAGCGCCAGGCGCCTACGCGGTCGCCGGGCAACTGCCCAGCGAAGACATGCTCGCGGCGGCGCTGCCAAAGGGATCGGAAAATGCGGAAGCCGTGGACTCGGCGCTGCGCGGCCTGATGGCGGACGGCACGATCGAACGCATGGGGCGCAGGTGGCTGCACACCGAACTGAGCGAAGGTCAGGCCGAACACGTGCCGGTGCTGAGGACGGGCGAAGAATGATGCCTGCGCAGTTGCACGTAGCTCTGGCGGAGGTCGTCGAGCTCTCCTCGCCGAAGGGCGCGCCCTGGGAGTTCCTGATCATCTTCGCGACGCTGCTGCTGGGACCGGCGATCGTCGAGCGCGCACGCGTCCCCGGGCTGATCGGGCTGCTGCTCGGCGGGTTTGCGATCGGCCCGCACGGGCTCGACCTGATCGGCCCGGGCAACACGACGGTGCCGGATCTCGGCCAGCTCGGGCTGCTGTACCTGATGTTCGTCGCGGGGGTCGAGCTCGATCTCAACCTGCTGCGCCGCTACAAACGCTCGGCCGTGGTCTTCGGGCTGCTGACGTTCCTGCTGCCGATGGCGTTTGGCACCACCGTTGGCCTCGGGTTGGGATGGGAGGTGCTGGCCGCGATCCTGCTGGGGTCGCTGCTGGCGTCCCACACGCTGATCACCTATCCCACGGTGCGCGACGCGGGCCTGGCCTCGGATCCGGCCGTCGCCACCGTCGTGGGATCCACCGTGCTGACCGACACGCTTACGCTGGTCGTGCTGGCGGCCGTGGCGGGGGCGGTCGGAGGGGGTCGCTCCACGATCGACGTCGCCGTCCAGATCGTTGTTGGCCTGACGGTTCTGGTCGCCTTCAGCATGCTCGTGCTGCCGCTGCTGGCCGGCTGGGCGTTTCAGTTGTTCGGAGCTGAGCGCGCGGTGCGCTACATCGTGGCGATCACCGCGTTTCTAGCGGCGGCGACGGTCGCCGAGGTGTTCGGCATCGAGGGCATCGTGGGAGCGTTCTTCGCGGGCCTCGCGCTCAACCGGCTGGTGCCCAACGAAGGGCAGTTGATGGATCGCATCGGCTTCTTCGGCGGCGCGGTGTTCATCCCCGTGTTCCTGGTGTCGATTGGGCTGATCCTCAACCCGGCGGTGATCGTCAAAGGCGAAACACTGGGTCTTGCAGCTCTGTTCATCCTCGCGTGCCTTGGCGGCAAGCTGCTGGCGGCGGCTTTGTCGGCGCGGCTGCTCGGCTTCTCCCGCCCGCAGGCGGGACTGCTGTTCTCGCTGAGCGCGGCGCAGGCGGCGGCGACGCTCGCGGCGACGGTGGTGGGCTTTCAGCTGGGGCTGTTCAGCAGCGCGGTCGTCAACGCGGTGCTGGTGTTGATCTTCGCGAGCGTGCTGGTCTCGACGCTCGTCGGTACGCGAGCGAGCGCGGCCATGGCCAAGCACGAGGATCGAGCCCGGCCGATGGGCGCGCGCGTCGTCGTGGGGGTCGGCGATCCGGCGTCGGCGGCGGGCGCGCTGTCGATCGCGGTGCGCATTGCTCGTGCGGACGGAGGGGTCGTGCAGCCCGTGCTGGTCGTGCCGCAGTCGGCCCCGTTCGCGCCGCGCGCCGCGCACAGCCGCCTGCGGCACGCCGCGGCGGTGGCCGGGGTCGACGGCATCGTCTCGACGGTGGTGGATCGCTCGCTGCTGCACGGCGCGATGCACGCCGGGGTCGCGGCGGAAGCTACGCTGGTGCTCGTCGCCGAGCCCGCGGCGATGGACGCCGCCGGGCTCGAGGCCGCCCGCGCGATCGTGGCGGAGGAGCTGTCGGGCGCCCCGCCGGTTGCGTTCGTGCGCGGGAGCGCCCCACGTCTAGGGGTCGTGCGAACGCTCGCGGGCGGCGAGGACGGGGAGGACTCACATTCGCTGCTCAGCGAGCTCTCCCAGCGCGTCGCCCGCGGCTCCGCGGATCGCCTGCGATTGGGCGACGGCGATTGGGCGACGCTGCTTGCCGCGGACGACGTGACGTTCGTCTCGGTGGGATCCGACACGGTCATTCTCCCTCCGGATGCGCCGGGGATCGTAGTCGCCACGCTGGATCTGAGTGCCGCGTGAGCTGAGCTGGAGAGGAGCTCTGTGCACAGGTTGTTTCGTCCACCGGCTCCGTCCGTCCCGCGCTGGAAAAGAACATATGATCGGACACCCATGCTCCCGCTGGTGGCCTCACTCGCAACACTCATCGCCGCGCCGGTTCCGGCAGGAGCCGTGTCGCCGTCGCCGGTGTCCCTACCGGTGGCACCGTCTGCAAACGCTCACGCCGCGGCAGTACCGCGGTGCAGGACAGCGGGGCTGGTGATGTGGCTGAACCCCGAATGCTCGGGAACGGCGGGCAGCTTCTATTACAAACTCGAATTCGTGAATCTCTCCGGGCGAACCTGCACTCTGGCGGGGTATCCGGGTGTCTCGGCGGTGAGCCTGAGCGGGCGCCAGATCGGGGCCTCGGCGAAGCGGGAAGCGATGGGGCGGCCGCGCACGGTGGTGCTCCCGGCCGAAGGCGAGGCGACGGCGATCGTGCACGTCGTCGACGTGGGCGCGCTGCCGTCTTCGTGCCGCCCGACGTCAGCTGCCGGGTTTCGCGTTTATCCACCTGGCGAGAGCGTCTCAAAGGTGGTGCCATACCCGTTCCGCACCTGCTCGAAGGCCCGCGAAAGGGTTATGTGGGTGCGCGCTCTCAAGCGCGAATAGCCGGTGGCGGCCGAGGACCCCCCGACGCTGATCGTGATCGACGCGGCGGCGTGGGTGGCGTGGCTGGCGGACAACCACGAGCAATCCCCGGGCGTGTGGCTGGGCCTCGCGAAGAAGGGGACCACCGAGCCGACCAGCCTCACCTACGACCAGGCGCTGGAGGAGGCGCTGTGCCACGGCTGGATCGATGGCCAGGTGAGGCGGCTGGATGAGCGCCTCTACCGCCAGCGCTTCACCCCCCGGCGCCCGCGTAGCGCGTGGTCGCAGCGCAATGTGGGGATCGTGGAGCGGCTGACGAGCGAAGGCCGGATGCGCCCGGCGGGGATCGCGGCGGTCGAGCGGGCGAAGGCGGATGGGCGCTGGGAGCAGGCGTATGCGGGGCAGGCGAGCATCGAGGTGCCGGCCGACCTCACGGCGGCGCTGCGCACGCAGCCGGCGGCGCAGGCGATGTGGGAGGTGCTCACCGGCCAGAACCGCTACGCGGTGCTGTACCGGATCGACAACGCCAAGCGGTCGGACACGCGCGCGCGGCGGATCGAGCAGTTCGTGGCGATGCTGGCCCGCGGCGAGACCCCGCACCCGCAGCGGGGCAAGCCTCCGGACTGAGGGTCACACCGTCCGCAGCGCCTCGGTGGGGGAGAGCCGCGCGGCGCGCAGCGCCGGCAACAGGCCGGCGATCGCGCCGATCAGCAGCGCCGCGCCGAATCCTCCCGCCCAGGCTGTGGTGGGGATGACGATCGTCCAGCCCTTGGCGATGGCGTAGATCGCGGTGGCGAGTGCGCCGGCGGCGATGCCGACGGCGCCGCCGCCGAGCGCGAGCAGAATCGCTTCTGCAAGGAATTGGCTGCGGATCTGCCCGCGGGTGGCGCCGAGTGCGCGGCGCAATCCGATCTCCGAGCGGCGTTCGAGCACGGAGATGACCATGATGTTCGCGACGCCGACGGCGCCCACCAGCAGGGCCACGGCGCCAAGCCCGAGGAACAGGCCGTTGAAGGCCCCCTGGGCGTCGGCGCGCGCTGTGAGCGCGGCCGACGGCTGGCTGACGTCGACTTCGTTGGGCGCTTCCGGGTCCGCCGTCGCGGCGAGTACTGACTGGACGGCCGCGACCTGGCTGTTTTGGGCGCGCACGAAGACGGTGTTGGGGTGCCCGTCGAAGTGCAGGTAGCGTTCGGCGGCCTTGAAGCCGACGAGCACTGCGCTTTCGATTTCGGGCGTGAGCACCGATTCGCCGAGGATGCCGACGAGGTAGAACCACTGGTTGGCGACCCAGATCCGCTCGCCGGGGTAGATGCGGTCGATGCCCAGCCGCCCGGCGGCGGCTGAGCCGAGCACCGCGACCGGCTCTTGGGCGGTGGCGGCGTTCAGGTAACGGCCCTGCACGACCGGAACGTTGAGGGTGTGCAAAAGGTCGAGGCTGGCCGCCTTGATGCCGAGCGCATTGGTGTCGACTTCCGGGATCAGCGGGGTGCGGTACACGCTGCCTTCGACCTTGCCGGTCTCCGCGACGCTTTCGACGGGGTAGATGCGGCCGATCATCGCGGGGGCCACCAGTGGCAGCTGGGCGGTCTTGCCGGCGAAGCTCTGGCCGTTGGTGACAGTCAGCAGATTCGTTCCGAGCTTGTCGATCTCTTCGAGCAGCCCCGCCTGGCTGGAGGCGGACAGGCCGAGTACAGCCACGATCGCGGCGACCCCGATCGCGATCCCCAGCGCGGAGAGCGCCGCGCGAAGTCGCCGCGTGCGCAGCCCCACGCTCGCCACGCGGGCGAGGTCGGCGCTCCGCAGCCGCCGGGGTGCGAGGTCCGCGGCGCCCGCGTCTGCTCGGGTGCGGTCGGCGACGACGCTCACCCCGCCCTCACTGGGACTGGCCGCGGGCTTCGTTGACAAGCGCGAACGCCGCCGGTCTGGCGTGCTTGACGGTCGCCATGACGATGTAGCCGCCCGGCGTTACGTTGGCGATGAAGGCAGGCGCGACGGCGATCCCGCGGGCGTCAGTCTTGACCCTGACCGTGTCAGGGTGAACGATGCTGACGCGGTGGTGGCGGCCGCGAGCATGAACCGTGAAGCGTCCGCTCGCGCCGGCCACGGGCGCTGAGAATGTGACGATCGCTCCCGCGACGGGCTTCTCGTGAGCATCGGAGACGGTGACAGCGAGTGGGATCGGGAATGGGGTTCCCACGACGGTGGATTGCATGGAGCCAACGCCGGGGATGACCTGCAGCGGCAGGGTAAAGGCGGAAGCCCCCACCGGCGCGCCGCCAAGCCAGGCGCCCACGCCCGCGACGAGCAGGAGCGCGAGCGTCGCGTGGCGGCCACCGCGGCGCAGCCGTACCCACGCGTCCGCCGGCGCGACGAGGCTTCCACCGTGGCGCGGCAGTTCCCACACAGCGCGGCCCATCGCGGCGAGGCGGCCAGTCGGCCGGTCGGCGTCTTGCGCGGTCATCGGCTGCGCGCTCCTTGTGTGACGGTGTCGGCGACGATCTGGCCGTCGAGCACCTGCACTTGGCGGGGCAGGCGGGCGGCGAGGTCGTGGTCATGGGTGATCACGAGGATCGTGGCACCCTGCGAATTGAGCTCCTCCAGCAGCTTCAGCACGCCCGCGCCGGAGGCGCTGTCGAGGTTGCCGGTGGGCTCGTCGGCGAGCACGATCGCGGGGCGGCCAACCAGCGCACGGGCGATCGCGACCCGTTGGCGCTCGCCGCCGGAGAGCTTGCTCGGACGGAAGTGCGCGCGCTCGGCGAGCCCGACCCGCGTGAGCGTTTGGGCCGCCCGCTCACGGCGTTCGGCGACGGGGACACCGGCGTAGAGCAGGCCTTCGGCGACGTTTTCCAGGGCGGTGGAGTGCTCGGCCAGGAAGAACTGCTGGAAGACAAAGCCGATGCGGGTGGCGCGCAGTGTGGCGAGCTCGCGATCGGCGAGCCCCGCCGCGTCGAGGCCCGTGATCGACACCACGCCCGAGGTGGGGCGCTCGAGCGTGCCCATCACGTGCAGCAGCGTCGTCTTGCCCGAGCCCGAGGGGCCCACGATCGCCACCAGCTCGCCCTCGCGCACCGCGAAGCTGACCTCGCGCAGCGCATGAACTGGAGCCCCGCCCGCCCCGGCGCCGTAGACCTTGCTGACCGCGCGCAGCTCCAGCACTACGGGCGCCTCGGTGGCGTCCGCGTCCGCATACGCGACGTCTGTTGGCTGCTCGCTCATGACGTCGCCGGCACCACCACGCGCTGGCCGGCGGATAGCCCCTGGCCGCTCACCTGCACGACACCTTTGGCATCGTCGAACAGGCCGACGGCGACGGCCACGAGACGATGCACGCGGCCTGCGGCGACCTCCACCGCGTAGCCACCGCCGGCGAGCGCGAGCAGCGCGTCGACGGGAACCGCCAGCACGTTTTCGACGCGTTCGGTGGTGATCTCGACGTTCACGGGTGCCTGGTCGAGATGTCCCGTCGCCGCGGGGTCGGTCGGTGTCGCGTCGACTTCGACGGTGGGGGCGCTTTCTTCTTCGCCGGCGTGGCCAGAGCTGGACGGCGTGGTGGCGACGCTGGAGACGTAGGTGATCCTCCCCGGCGTGGTCTGGTTGTCCGGAAGCGTGATCGTGACCGCGTCGCCGACCTTGACGCTCCCCTGCTCGGAGGCGTCGAGCGCGAGCTTGACCTGCCGGGCGGTCGAGGTGATGGCGAGCACCGGCCCGGGCATGACCGTCGCGCCGACCGTCGGCGTCACGCTCGTGACGCGCACCGGCCCGGGGTGGAACACGACCGACCCCAGCAGCAGCTCGCCGGTGACAGAGGCACCATGCGCGGATTGCAGCGCGCGAATCGCGGTGGCGGTGGTGAACTCGTCGCCGGCGAGGTCCTGCCCATAGCCGAGCGCCCGCAGGTTCGCGTTCAGCTCCGCAACATCCGACCCCGGAGACATCCCCGCGACGAACGCCCGCGTCGGCGCCAGCGAGCCGTACAGCAGCAGCACCGGCTGGCCGCCGATCTCATACAGGCTCTGCCCGCGGCTGATGATCTCACCGACCGAAGGCAACGCCGTGAACGTGGATCCCTGGCCATAGAACGCCGCCGAGGAGCGCACTGTCGACAAATTGGACTGCGCACTCGCGAGCTGTTTTTCGGCCGAGGAGACCTGGGAGCGATCGGCGGTGACCTTGGCGGCAGTGCCGGTGGCGTTCTGCTGGGCTCGAGAGACGGCCTGCGCGTCGCTCGAGCACGAGCTCCCGCCAGCACCCGGCGAGTCCTCTTCGCCGGCAGGTGAGGAGCTGGCCGAGGTGGCTTCCGCGGCGCCCTCGCCCGCGCAGTCGACCTCCTCCTTCGCCCGCGCCGCCGCCAGCGTCGCCTGGTGGCCAGCGAGCGCCTGCGTGTCGGAGGCCAGCGTCGCTCTGGCGCTCGCCAGCATCGCTTCGGCGCTCGTGACCTCCTGGCTTGCCTGTTGCACGGCGGACGGCGCGGTCCCAGACGGCACGCGGATGCTCGAGGCGCCCGCGTAGCCGAGCGTGCCACTTACCTGTGTCTGCTGCGAGAGCGACTGCCGTTTCACACCGGTCAGCGAAATCGCGCTGGCGTTGTCGGCGACACTGGCGGTGGCTTTCCCCGGGCCGCCAAACGGGTTTGTGGCGATCACCGCCACCACAGCCACGACCAGCGCCAGCCCCACCCACGCAAGCATCCCGCGGCGGGCGCGACCACCCGGCGGGCCGATCCGCGAGCGGCCCACGCCCGCGGCCCACCGCCCACTGCGCTCCTCGTCGCTCATCTATGAACCTTCAGGACCAGCCTGGACCGCGCCCGGGCCGCCCTTGGGGCCGGGGATATCGCCCTGGCACGCCTTCTGCGCCGCCTGGAACTGCGTCGATTGCGGGTCGATCCCGGAACCGCGCTTGATCTGCAGCTGCACGCCACCGCCTTCGAATTTGGGGTCGGGGAAGTCGGGCAACCCGTGCGAACGCATGCATGCGGAGAACTTCAGCGCTTGGGCCTGCATTGCGGCCGACTGCTGGGGGCTGATCTTGGGCGCGGGCGCCAGCGAGTGACAGGCTTTCATTGCCGCCTGAAACTGCGGCGAGCCGGGGTTGAGGCCATTCTTGGAATTGCCTTTGATCAGCAGATGGCCTTCGGTCGGTTCGGGGAAGTCGGGAACCCCGTGGGAGCGCATGCACTGCGCGAACGCCACCATCTTCTTCTGCGCTTCCGGGCCGCCGGGACCGGCGATCGCCGCTTCGCTGTGCTGTCCATTGCCGCTGCCGTCGCCGCTGCCCCCGGAGGACGAAACCGAGCCGCCCCCGCCCGGCGCTTCACTGCCCGCCGTGGAGGTGCTGGAGGCGGTGGTGCTGGCGAGTTTGGCCACGCCGGGGTCGGTGGAGCCGCCGCAGCCGGAGACGAGCAGCGCCAGCGCGGCCACGCCCGCGAGTACGCTTGCCGTAGATCGAACGGGATGCATGGTGTGGTCCTCCTTCGTCGGGTGCTTCGGCTGGGCCGGTCGGTCAGCTGTGTCTGGTCGGCGGTACGGGTTGGTCGGCCGTGTCTGGTCGGCTTGTCGGTTGGTTCTACGAGGTCGGTGGTTACACGGGGGTGAGCGCGGCTGTAACCGCGCTGTAACCGCCGGCGGGGCACCCTGCAACGGTTAGGAGGCGCTAATGAACGACTGCGGGAGTTGACCGATGCGGGTGCTGCTGGTGGAGGATCACGCCGAGCTGGCCGAGACGGTCGCCACTGGGCTGCGGCGCGAGGGGATCGCCGTGGACGTGGCGCTCGACGGCCGCGACGCGCTGTCGCACGTGGCGCTCACCGACTACGACGTGGTGGTGCTCGATCGCGATCTGCCCGGCGTGCACGGCGACGAGGTGTGCCGTCAGCTGGTGGCGGGCGAGGGCGACAGCCGCATTTTGATGCTCACGGCGGCGGCGACGATCTCCGATCGCGTGGAGGGGCTGGGTCTCGGCGCCGACGACTACCTGCCGAAGCCGTTCGCGTTCGCCGAGTTGGTGGCGCGCATCCGCGCGCTCGGCCGCCGCGCGCACCCGCCGCTGCCGCCGATGCTGGTGCGCGGCGAGCTGCGGTTGGATCCGGCGCACCGCGTGGCGTCGCGCGCGGGCGAGCGCTTGGCGCTCAGCCCCAAGGAGTTTGCGGTGCTGGAGTACCTGCTGGGCGCACAAGGACGGGTGGTCTCGGCGGAGGAGCTGCTGCGTCGGGTGTGGGACGAGAACGCCGACCCGTTCACCACCACCGTCAAGGTCACGATCCGCCGCCTGCGCGCCAAGCTCGGTGAGCCGTCGCTGATCGAGACGGTGCCGCAGGCGGGCTACCGCATCGAGGGGTGAGCGTGCGTCTGCGCAGCCGCATCGACTCGCTCCACCGGCGCCTGCTGCGCCGGATGTTGCCGGCGGGCGTGCGCCTGCCCCGTTACACGGTGCGCCTGCGTCTCACGTTGATGTACGGCTGCGTATTCCTCGTGTGCGGCGCGGGGCTCCTGGCGGTCACCTACCTGCTGGTGAGCGGCTCGGGCAGCAGCGTGCTCTACGTCAAGAGCGCCCGCGGCGTCGGCGTCATCGCCACGGAAACGGCCAGCCCCGAACGCGTCGAAGGCGGAGGCTCAGAAGCAGGCGCAGGCGGAGGCTCTGAAGCCGGCGGTGGACCTGAACCGCAACCGACCCCGCACGTGCACGTGCATCTACCCGACGGCGCGCAGGTCTCGCCCTCGCCGCAGCAGCTGGAAGAACTGCACAAGCACGGCGAAGCGCTGACGATCCAGGCGCGCAGCCAGCGCAGCGCCGAACTCAACAACCTGCTGGGCGAGTCGGGAATCGCGCTGGCGATCATGGCGGTCGTCTCGATGGGGCTCGGTTGGCTGCTGGCCGGGCGCGTGCTGCGACCGCTGCAGACGATCACCGGCAAGGCGCGCGCGATCTCCGCCAGCAACCTGCACGAGCGCCTGGCGCTCACGGGCCCCGACGACGAGCTGCGCGAGCTGGGGGACACCTTCGACGGGCTGTTGGCGCGCCTGGAGGCCTCCTTCCAGTCCCAGCGCCAGTTCGTCGCCAACGCCTCGCACGAGCTGCGCACGCCGCTGACGGTCGAGCGGGCGCTGCTGGAGGTGGCGCTGGCCGACCCCGACGCCAGCGAGCAGTCGCTACGCCACGCCTGCGAGCGCGTGCTGGTTTCGAGCGCAGAGCAGGAGCGGCTGCTGGAGGCGCTGCTGACGCTCGCCAGCAGCGAGCGCGGCCTGGAGCGCCGCGAGCCCTTCGACCTCGGAGCCGTCACCGCCGAGGTGGTGAGCGCGACCGCCGCGGAGGCCGAGCGCCGCGGGCTGCACGTGCACTGCGCGATCGATCGCGCCCCTACCATCGGCGATCCCCGCCTCGCCGAGCGCCTCGCACGCAACCTGATCGACAACGCGCTGCGCCACAACGTCCTGGGAGGGCACGTCGAGATCGCGACGACCCAGCGGGCGGGACGGGCGATGCTCATGGTTGCCAACAGCGGGGCGGTGATCCCCCAGCGTGAGATCGAGCGGCTGCTGCGCCCCTTCGAGCGCTTGGGTGGGCGCGTCGACCACGGCGAAGGGCATGGCCTCGGCCTCTCGATCGTGCAGGCGATCGCGACCGCGCACGGCGCCACGCTCACCGCCGACGCGCAGCCGCGGGGGGGCCTGCGCGTCGAGG
>CAVUTW010000002.1:0-572464 GCA_963744535.1 uncultured Solirubrobacterales bacterium
GAGATCGGCTGCCCGACGGTGTAGCGGGGCCAGCATGAGCTCCTGCGGCAGTACGAAGCGTGACGGGTCCTCCATCGTGATGGCCAGCGTAACGTAGCCTGCGGCCTATGCCGTCCTTCGAGGCTCCGCATGGGTGCAATGGCATGGTCCCCAGCCGGGGACTCGGGTAGCTTCTGCGGGTGAATGGATGAAACGCAAGCGCAGGCGCGCCGGGGCGGCACGCACGCGCCAGCTGCGGCGGGTGCTGCTGGCGATCGTCGCGCTGGGCGCGACGGGCCTCGCGATCGTCGCCTACGAGACCAACCTGCTGCGCTCGCTCGAACTGAGCACGGTCAACACCCGCTTCACGATCCGTGGCCACCGGCGGCCGCCGTCGAACATCGTGCTGGTCGAGATCGACGAACGGACCTTTGACGAACTGGATCTGCAGTGGCCCTTCCCGCGCCGGGTGCACGCCAAGGTGATCGAAGAGATCGCGCGGGACCATCCCAAGGCGATCGCCTATGACGTGCAGTTCAGCGAGGCCAGCGCCTGCCCGCTCTCCACCAAGGGCACCCAGCCGCCACCGGGCGAGGCCCGCAGGCGCGCGGTGATGAGACGGCGCTGCTCGAAGCGCTGAACAATGCCGCGGGGCGCACCGTGATGACCACCACCGAAACCGAGGGCAACGGCAAGACGCGGTTTCTCGGCGGCGAAGGCAACGCGCTGCTGGGCGAAGTCGGGTCGCGTCCGGCCAACGGGCTGCTGCCGACCGATCCGGGCGGCGTCCTGCGACGCGTCAGCTTCGCGGTCGGCGGGCTGAAGACGCTCGCGGTGGCAAGCACGGAAGTCGCCACCGGGCGGCGGGTGCGCGCGAGCCAGTTCGACGGAGGCTCCGCATGGATCGATTACTACGGGCCGGAAAACAGCTTTCGCCGCGTGTCGTTCTCGACCGTCTATCTCGGCCACGTCCCGGGCGGCTTCTTCCGTGGCAAGATCGTGGTCGTCGGTCCCTCCGCGCCGACGCTGCAGGACATCCACCCGACCTCCACCGCCCCGCTGATGCCGGGCGCCGAAGTCCAGGCCAACGCGATCGCGACGGTGCTGCGCGGCCTGCCGCTGCGCTCCTCGCCTGTCTGGCTGGACCTCGCGCTGATCGTGCTGCTGGGCTGCGCCGCGCCGCTGGCAACGCTGCGGTTCGGCTCGATCGCCACCGTGGGATGGCGCTGGCGCTGGCGGCGGCGTTCACGGTCGGCGTGCAGCTCGCCTTCGACAACGGGCACGTCCTGTCGTTCGTCTACCCGCTCGGGGCGCTGATGCTCAGCGCGGCCGGGGCGCTGTCCGTGCATCTCGTGACGGCGCGATCGAGCGCGAGCGGGTGCGCGACCTGTTCTCCCGCTTCGTGCCCGAGAACGTCGTCGACGAGGTGCTGGCGAGCGCAGGCGGAGACCTGCGCCTCGGCGGGGTGCAGCGCGACGCGACCGTGATGTTCACCGATCTGCGCGGCTTCACCTCATTCGCCGAGTCGCTCACGCCGGACCGGGTCATCGAGGTGCTCAACCGCTACCTGAGCGAGATGAGCGACGCGATCCTCGACCACGGCGGCACGCTCGTGTCCTACATGGGGGACGGGATCATGGCCGTGTTCGGGGCGCCGATCGTGCAGGCCGATCACGCCGCCCGCGCGCTCGCCCGGCCCGCGAGATGCTCGCCGTGCGCCTGCCGCGCTTCAACGGCTGGCTGCGCGAAGAGGGCCTCAGCGACGGCTTTCGCATGGGCATCGGGCTCAACTCCGGCCACGTGATGTCGGGCAACGTCGGCTCCGAGCAGCGGGTCGAGTACGCGGCGGTCGGCGACACCACGAACTCGGCTTCGCGCCTCGAGTCGCTCACCAAGGGGACGCCGCACCAGCTGATGGTCTCGGGGGCCACCAAGGAGGCGCTCACCACGCAGCCCGACGATCTGGCGTTCGTCGATGAGATCGAGCTGCGCGGCCGGCGGACGGAGATCGCGATCTGGGCGCTTGCCGAGGAGCCCGAGGGGCCGGCGGCGTCCCGGTCTCGCCGGTCGATCAGCTTAGGGAGGATGGGCCGGAGTTCTTGTCAGCCGACCACTCTGCTGAGGGCCTGTCGCGGGAGCCTCCGGCCGCCGATCAGCCGGAAACCGTGTAGCCGGCCTGCCGCAGGGCCATGAGCGCGCTCGTCGTGCGGGCGCCGTCGCTGCCGATCGAGCGCTGGGCCCGTGCGTAGGCTGCTTCGTTCCCAGCGCGGGCGGCAGCAGCCAGCGCCGCGTAGTCGCGGCTGAGCGCGGCCAGCGAGGCGGCGAGGCTCGCGTTGGCGCTCTGCACAGCGGGGCTGAGGGAGAGGCGGGCGAGCGCGCGCGAGGCGGTGGTGTAGGCCGCGGCCAGCTGGGTGGCCGCCGCGGCCTGGGCGGCGGCGCTCGACGCGGTGCGCAGGCGGGGGGTGCCGGTATTGACGGCGCTCTGCAGCGTGCCGAGGGTGCTCCCCAACGCGCTCGCATACTGCTGGCTGGGCGCCAGCCCGAACGCGGTGGTGCCGCTCAGCTTCAGCGTGGCAGCGATCTGCGCGCATTGCGACCCCACCGCGGCGGCGGATGAGCCCAGGCAGGCGATCGTGACGACGCCGCCCGTGGTGGGCACGGTGTAGAGCGTCAGCGGTGTGGCGAGGCCGTGCACCGAGACGCCGCTGTAGCGGTAGGCCTGATAGGTGCCAAGCCGCACCGGCTCGGGCCGGGGAAGTGTCCCGTTGAGCGTGGCGGTGAACGCGGCGGGCAGCAGCGAGGGCCCGGAGGCATCGACCTCGCCCGCGAGCAGGCGCTGGCCGGAGGAGGCCGAGTAGGTGTTGGAGGCGCCGGCGGCTGAGCCGGTGCCCAGCGCGAGCGGCTGTGAGATGGTGAGTCCTGGAACGGCGGGGGCGCTCCCGAGCCGCTGCCAGCTGGACGGGAGGGAGAGTTCGACGTAGCCCGCCGACGCCGAGTCTGTGAAGGCCGTGCCGGAGCCGCCCGAGCTTCCGCCCAGGAGCAGGCCGGCGACGAGCGCGAGCACGGCGGCGACGATCAGCACCGGCAGGTATCTCCTGTTGGGAGCGCCGGTCACGGCGCCGGTGGCTGGAGTGCGCGTGCCGGTCGGGCCTGCACCGGGCGGGGCGTCGGCGGAGGCGCGCGCCTCCGAGTCAGCGGTGTGCGCTGCCGCGCCATGCTCATCGCCAGATGCCTGTGCGGCGTCCGGTGTCACCGCGGCCGCGGCGAGGCGGGTCGCGCCGGGATCGCTCTTCGCGGCGGTCCGCGGCGCGCGCGTCGGGCTACCGACCGCCGGCCGCAGGCGTGTCTCGTCGGTGGAGGCGGGCGGCGCGGAGGCCTCCCCTGGTGCGGCGCCGAGCGCTCGCCGTGCCTGCAACATCAGCGCTCCGGCGGACGCGGGCCGGTCGGCGGGATCCTTGGCCATCCCCTTCGCGACCACCTCGTCCATCGCGGCCGGGAGGTCGGAGCGCACCTCCGAGAGACGCGGTGGAGGCTCGGTGAGGTGCGCGAGCAGGGCCCGCTCTTCGGTGGCCCGCTCGAATGGGACCCGGCCGGTGAGGCACTCGCAGAGCACGGCCGTGAGCGCGTACACGTCGCTGCGGGCCGTGGCGCGCGTCCCGCGGGCCTGCTCGGGGGAGATGTAGTCGATCGTGCCCACGAACTGGCCGGTTTCGGTCATCGCCGCGTCGTCGTTGCCCTTCGTCAGCCCGAAGTCGGCCAGATAGGCGTGGTCGCCCGCGCCGACGAGCACGTTCTGAGGCTTGACGTCGCGATGGATGAGTCCTTTGGCGTGCGCCGCGTCGAGCGCCTCGGCCACCTGCGTGAGCAGGCGCAGCGCCCGCCGGTCGTCGAGTTGACGGCGCAGGATCAGATCCTTGAGCGTCGGTCCCTCGACCATGCGCATCGCCAGGAACAGCCGGTTGTCGGTGGCGCCGGCCTCGTAGACGGTGACGATGTGGGGGTGGTCGAGGGCAGCCTGCAGCAGCCCCTCGCGCCGGAAGCGCTCGCGGAAGGCGGGGTCGGCGGAAAGCTCGGCGGTCAGCACCTTCAGCGCCACCACGCGCTCCAGCGAGAGTTGGGTGGCGCGGTAGACGGTGCCCATGCCGCCCTCGCCGAGCGTTCCGTCGATGCGGTAGCCGGCTACGACGGTGGGGTTGTCAAGCGAGTCCACTCGCTGTCCCCTCTGCCGGGCGCCAATCGATTCACGGGATTAACCACCGGACCACCGTCGCTGCGCATCGATCGGCCTCACGCACTCATCGAGACTAGCCCACGAGCACCGGGCCGCTGCCTTTGCCACCGCTCGGAGCGGCCGGTTTGGAGGGCGTGGGAGTTGGAGCGGGGGCGGGGGTCGAAGTCGATTCTGGGGTGGTGGCCGGGGTCGGAGTGCTCGACGGCGTGGGAGTGGGAGCTTGAGTGGAAGTGGTGGGGCGCGGCGGACGGCGCAGCGCCGGTGGCGTGGCGGGCGCTGCGATACCGGAGACGTGCACCGGCGTTGAGGAGACCACCACGGGGGCCGGCAGCGGCGCCGCCTGTGCGCTGCTTGCCGTCGCCTTGCGTACGCCGAAGCTCGCCGCGAACACCACCAAGACGACTACCGCCGCCGCGACTGCCGCACGCCCACCTGAGGCCTGGGAGGTCGAGCTCATGCGCGATGCCCGGTCATCGGCGGCGGCGCCCGGTCATTCGCAGCGCTCGGGCTTCTTCGAGCCCGGGGCCAGGCAGCGCTGGACCTTGGTGAAGTTGGCGTGCGCGATCTTGTATTCGATGTAAGTGCCGATCTCGTTCTTGGCGGTCACATAGATCTTCAGTGCGGCGCCATTGGGCAGCATCGCCCCACGCAGTCCGGGGAAGCCGAGCGAGCGAGCGGTCTTGGCTTGGGCATGGCAGCCACGCGTGCAGCGCACTTCGACGCGGGCCTTCTTCGGGGCGCTGACGGCGAGGTTCACGACCTGCACGCCGCCGGTGAGCGGCTGCGCGGTGAGCGTCGCTTCGGCTTGCAGGCGCTTGAGTTGGACGACGTAGTCGAACAGGAACTCGATGTTGCCCCCGGCCGATTCGACGCCGCCGAGCTGGATCGTGTAGGACTTGCCGGCCTGGACGTTGGCGAACAGTTCGCCGGCCGCCGTGGGTTGGTTGACTGCGCATTGACGCTGCGCATTTTCGGGCAGCAGCGAGGTGGGGTTGTAGGGCACGACTGCGATCACCGTGCCGAACGAGGCTGAGGTGCGGATCCGAACCAATCCGTTGGCGTTCGGGTAGAAGTCGTACCAGATCGTCTTACCCTCGGTAACACCGTTGCAGCCTGTCAGCTCAGCGGGTCCGGCCTGCGGGCTGAGGATGTCCGATTGGACCGTCGCCACCGTCGTGTTGCGTTCGTCGCGCAGAGTTTCGGCGCGGTTCAGCGGCGTGCCCGGATGGTGCGGGGTCGGCGGTTCGTTGAGGTTGAGCGCGTCGAGGTAGTTGTCGTTGATCGGGGGCACGGTGGCCGGCGCCGCGGCGGTGGCTGCCATCGTCGTCGTGGCTCCGATCGCCAGCAGCGCCGTCGTCATCGCGAGCGCGATCGTGCGCCAGTAGCGCCCAAGTGTTGCCCGCATCAGGATGTACCTCGCCTCATTGCCTCACAGCATCATAGATCGCACGGGTACACTCGTGCTGCGTGAGCGATGAGCATGAGCACCAGGAGCCGGGGGCGGCGGGCGAGGCGTCCGACCCGCTGGTCGGCGTCACCGTCGGGCGATACCGGATCGAGTCGCTGCTGGAGGTGGGCGGCATGGGGCGCGTGTACCGAGCGACCGGCGCCGAGGGCGAGTTGGTGGCGCTCAAGCTGGTACGTAGCGACCTCGCCGAGGACAGCGTCTTTCGCAAGCGCTTCGAGCGCGAGGCGATGATCGCCCAGCAGGTGAAGAATCCCCACGTGGTGCCCGTGCTCGACACCGGCGAGCACGAGGGCGTTCCCTACCTTTCCCAGCGCTTCATCGAAGGCGGCTCCCTGGAGCAGAAGCTCAAGCGCGAGGGCCAGCTCGACGTGCCCACGACGTTGAAGCTGTGCGCCGAGGTCGCGGATGGGCTGGACGCCCTGTTCGCCGGCGGGATGGTGCACCGTGACGTGAAGCCCGCCAACGTCCTGCTCGAACTGGACGGCACTGCGCTGATCACCGACTTCGGGCTGGCGAAGGACAGCGAGGGCACCAACCTCACGCGGCCCGGCCAGGCGCTGGGCTCGCTCGACTACATGTCGCCCGAGCAGATCCGCGGCGAGGCGGTGAGCGCGGCGACCGACGTGTATGCGCTCGGGTGCGTCATCTGCCAGTGCCTCAGTGGAACGCCCCCGTTCGCCGATCGCAAAGGGATGCGGATTCTGTGGGCGCAGTTGCAGGACGAGCCGCCCGACCCCTGCGCGGAGCTGCCCGACGCGCCGCCGGAGCTGGGAGCGGCGGTGCTGCGCGCGCTCGCCAAGAGTGCCGCCGAGCGCCCGCAGAGCGCCGGCGAGTACGCGCGCCTACTGCATCAGGCGGCCGGGGTCGAGCCGCCGTCTGCCACGTAGACACGGGCTGCGCGTCTGCGATGTGGCCGGGCTTCGCGTGCGCCTGCGATGTCGATCGGGCCGCGCCGTCTGCGACGTAGACCCGTGCTGCTCACCTGCCGCGTACGCGGGCTACAGATCTCCGTCGGGGCCCGCGAGGGCGGCTCGCCAGACCCCATCCTCCAACACGAGACGCACCGTATCCCCACCATCCCCGAGCGCGATGCGTGCCTCGTGGGCGTCGAAATCGATCTCGAGTGCGAGCGCGAGCGGCGCAACGGCGGGGGCCGGCTCCACCGGCACGCGCGACACGACGGTCGGGTTGGCAACCACCACCGGCTCGGGCTCGACGATCGCCTTGACGAGAAGCGTCGTGGCGCCGACCTCGATCGAGTCACTCAGCGCCAGCAGCCGGGGACTCTGGATTCGCAGGCCGTTGACGAACGTGCCGTTGGATGAGCCGAGATCCTCGATCGCATAGTCGCCGGTGGCCTCGCGCGAGATGCGAGCGTGCTGGCGAGAGATCTCCTCGTCCTCGGAAAGCCGGCCGGCTCCGTCGGCATGGCGCCCGATGACGAGCTCGTCATCGACGACGATCGTGTCGCCGATCGCGTTGCCGCTGATCACCTCGAGGCGCAGGTAGGTGGAGCCGGCGTTCATCGGAGCACCGTAGCGATTGCGGAGGTCGGATCCTGCTCGCCACGCTCGGCTCGGATCACATGCATGACGGCGTTGATCAGGGCCAGGTGCGTGAAGGCCTGGGGAAAGTTGCCCAGATGGCGCCCGGTGCGGGGATCGATCTCCTCGGCGTAGAGCCCCAACGCGGAGGCGTGGGAGATGAGCTTCTCGCACAGCGCTCGCGCCCGCTCCAGCTCGCCGATTTCGCACAGTGCGGAGACCAGCCAGAAGGAGCAGATCGTGAACGAGCCCTCCTCGCCGGTGAGCCCGTCGTCGGTGTCGGCGACGCGATAGCGCAGCACCAGCCCATCCTCGGTGAGCTCCTCGGCGATCGCCAGGACGGTGGCGACGATGCGCGGGTCCTCAGCCGGCAGGAAGCGCACGAGCGGCGCCAGCAAAAGCGATGCGTCGAGCGTGGTGGTGCCGTAATGCTGGGTGAAGACCCCGCGCTCGTCGACCCCGTGCGCGCAGATGTCGGCGTGGATCTCAGCCGCCGCGGCGTGCCAGCGCTCGGCCCACTCGCGGTCATCGCGCAGCTGCGCCAGGCGGGCTCCGCGGTCGGCGGCGACCCAGCACATGAGCTTGGAGGAGGTGAAGTGCTGGGGCTCGCCGCGGACCTCCCAGATCCCGTGGTCGGGCTCGCGCCAGTGATCCAGGGCGCCGGCGACCTGGCGCTTGATGATCGGCCACAGCCGGTCGGGGAGTTGGTCGCGCGAGCGGGTGTGCAGGTAGATCGAGTCGAGCACGGCGCCCCACACGTCGTGCTGGCGCTGGCGGTAGGCGCCGTTGCCGATCCGCACCGGCTGCGCGCCGCCGTAGCCGGAGAGGTGGTCGAGCTCCTGCTCGTCCAGGCGACTCTCGCCGCCGATCCCGTACATGATCTGCAGCTCCCCCTCCTCGGCCTCGGCGAGGTCGGCGACGAAGTAGAAGAAGTCGTTGGCCTCCCAGTCGAAGCCGAGGGTGTAGAGCGCCCACAGCATGAAGGTGGAGTCGCGGATCCAGGTGTAGCGGTAGTCCCAGTTGCGTTCGCCGCCGAGCGTCTCGGGCAGCGAGGTCGTGGCCGCCGCCACCATCGCCCCGGTGGGGGCGTAGATCAGCCCCTTCAGCGTCAGCGCGCTGCGCTGCAGGTAGGTGCGCCAGGGATGGTCGGGGAAGGTGCCCTGCTTGAGCCACTCTTGCCAGTGGTGGGCGGTGCGTACGAGTCGCTCGTTGGCTTCCCCATAGGTCCTCGGCAGCGGATGCTCGGACCACCCCAGTGCGGCGAACACCGACTCCCCCTCATGCAGAATCGTGCGGGCGCGGGCGCGCGGGCCCTCGAACCCGAGGTTCATGTCGGTGACCAGCTGGAGCTTGAGATCCATGCCCTCCGAGCCGGCCGTCGCCTCGTTGTAGCCGGGGCCGGTGTAGGACCACTCGGCGGCGAGGCCCCCGTAGTCGAAGACCGGTTCGCAGTCGAGGTGGATCTCGGCCCACCCCTGCACGCAGAAGGCGGTCCGCAGCAGCACGTGGTCGGCGTCGTAGTCGGTCGGCGAGCGCCGGTGGGTGCGCGAGCGCTCCTGGTTGTGGTACCACGGCCCGATGCAGAGCACGTCGCGGACCACCACCCAGCCGGTGCGCGTCTCCCAGCTGGTCTCGAGTACCAGCGTGCCCGGCAGGTAGCGCACCGCCCCGGGCACGGTCACGCCGGCGGGTCCCAGCCGAAAGCCGCCGGCGTCGCGGTCGAGCATCGCCCCGAACACGCTCGGCGAGTCCAGGCGCGGCAGGCACATCCACTCGACGTTGCCGCTCGGCGCGATCAGCGCGCAGGTCTCGCAGTCCGACAGGAAGCCGTAATCGGCGATCGGCGGGAACGGGCTCCCCTGACTGCCGGTGGTGGTCGCGCTCACGGCGCCAAGGCTACTAGGGCTGGCGGGGCCGGATAGGCTCTGGTCGGATGACCTGGGTCGAAGTCTTCATCGCGTTCGTGGTGTCGCACCTGGTGGGGGACTACCTCTCGCAGACCAACTGGCAGGCCATGCACAAGCGTGGCGGTCTGGGGCGGGAGGATCCAGACGCGCGGCGGGCGCTGTTCACTCATGTCACCCTGTATACGCTCTGTTTCATCCCGGCGCTGGTGGTGGCCGATCTCGGGGTGGAACTGCTGTGGGTGGTCCCCGCGATCTTCATCCCGCACCTCATCCAGGACGACGGCCGGTTGCTGCAGGCTTACATGAAGGGCGTGAAGCGGTTGGACCCGAAGGAAAATCTCGCGGTGTCGATCGCCGTCGATCAGACGTTTCACCTGCTGGCGCTACTCGCCCTGGCGCTGGTCATCGGCTCCTGAGAACGTCTTTCAAAACGGGCGTGCCGGCCTCGAGACGCTCTCGGTCCCAGATCGAGGGCGCCTTCGCCCACCCGCTCGACCCCGCGTCAATCAGCCAGCTGCGGGGTCGGTTCGCCCCGCGCGATCCGCCGCCGCTCGGTCGCCGCGACCATCCGGAACTCCGGGACGCACGAGCCGCGCGCCAGCTTACGAGGCAGCAGCGGTCGGGTGCCGCGGGAGGTGGCGAGCAGCGCTGCACAGGCTCGCTCCTGCAGGGCGGTGCAGCGCAGGCCGTACAGCTCGCGCACGCGCGGGGGCAGCGAGTGGAGCATCACCAGGTCGTGGAGGCGCTTGCCCAGCTGGCGACTTGCGGGCATCGGGATCGCGAAGGCCGAGGCATACCCCATGTAGCGAGCCTCCTCGGTCAGGTACAGGTCCTCAGCGGCCAGCTGGCGCTCATACCAGGCGCGGAAGTCTTGGTAGGTGGCGGGCGCGGACTCGGCCGGCATTCCGAACAGCTCGGCGAAGCGTACGTAGTCGCGCCATAGAGCCTCTCGTTCGGAGTCACTCAGGCGGCGCACGAGTCGCTCGTAGAACCACTCGGCCGAGTCGGCGATCACCGCCACCGTCCATAGCATCAGCTCGGGGTCGACGGCCGAATAAGGGGTGCCGGCCGGGTAGTGGGGTCCGGCGTCCTCGGGGAGCTCGCCGACGACGTGCACGTGCATGCGCCGCACGGCCTCCAACACGCGATCGGCCTCCGCACGGGTGCCGAAGAAGATCGCCTCGAACATCTCCCCGGTGTGTGAGAGGCGGCGGAAGGGCGTGCCCTTGTTGCGCGTGTGCATGCTCGTCCCCACGTAGTTGAGGGGCTTCACCGCGCCGACACACAGCGCCCGCTGCCCGTAGAAGAGGCCCACCGCCTTCTCTTCATGGACACGGCGCAACATCGACTCGCCTCGGGGAAAGTACCCGTCCCGCATCTGCTAGCCACCGTACCACGCGCCCGACGCGCGAATTGCCAGGTCGTGCAGGCGTTATTGCCAGGCCGTGCGGGGCGTGAGCGATGCCGGCGCTCGGTCGCCGGTCGTGGCGGGCAACCGTTCGCAGGGTTGAATCGGCAAGGCGGACGGACCTCCCTGCTGCCAAGCGGGTGCTCGACCGACGTTGGCATCATCGGGTGGATGCCCGAGCTCTCCCTGAGGCCGTTCTCCGAGAATGACGGCCCGGGGCTGATGAGGGTCCTGGGCACCGCCGAGGTCGCGCGTTGGCTGCTGCCTGCCGGGCGCACGCAACCCAACTCGGAGGCCGAGTGCGCGGCGCGTGCGCGCGCCGGCGCCGCGCACTGGCGCGCGCACGGTTTTGGCCCCTGGATCGTCGGCGAGCGGGGACGCACGGTCGCCTGCGGGGGCCTCGGCCTGCGGCTGCTCGATGGCAGCGCGGTTCTGGAGTTGGCGTGGGCCGTCATCCCGGACGCATGGGGCCGCGGAATCGCCACGGCGATCGGGCTCGAAGCGCTCATACTCGCGGCCGCCAGCGGGGCGCGGGAGGCGTTCGCGCTGAGCCGCGTGGACAACCTCGCCTCGCGGCGGGTGATGGACAAGCTCGGGATGGCTTCTCTGCGCGAGCTCCAGCATGCGGGGTTGCAGCATGTGCTCTACCGCGTGGAGGTTGGGTGAAGGGCTCCTGATCCGGAGTCGGTTGTGCACCGGCGTGGCAGCCACACACGGGTGCACCCGCCGGTGCGTCCTGCCGGTCTCCAGGTGCTTAGAACCGGCTTCAAAAAGATCGGTACGCCCGGATGCGCCCCGGACGCACCGCCTATTTTGAAACCGGTTCTCAGACAGTTGGCAGCGAGTACTTGCGCGTCTTCGGCGACTGCTCCAGCAGCCCGACCTCCACGAGCGTGATCACGTAGCGGTGGATCGTGCTGGCGCTGATCTGCAGGCGCTCGGCGATCTCCATCAGGCCCAGTGTCGACTCGTCGGGTCCGAAGCAGGTCAGGATCGCCAGTCCCCGCAGCAGCGACCGCGACAGCCGGCGGTCGTCGTAGGCGGGCATGCCGGATTCCTCGGCGCGGCTCAGCGCCGCCGAGATCAATCCGGCGAAGCCGGGCGCTCGCCCTGGGTCGGCAGCGCGCACGATCTCCTCGATCTGGCCGGGGGAGAGTGTGATCGAGATCCGCGGTTCGGTTGTCACGGGTAAAGCCTCCCAGATCCCGCGGACGATTGTCTGCACCTTTTGATCGACGGGTTGGTGCGGCTATCTTTGGGGCCGTGGGCGAGATCGACGTCACCTACTTCAACGACCCCGGATGTCCGTGGGGCTATTCGATCAGCCCGGCGCTCGCGGTGCTGCGTTGGCGCTACGGCTCGCAGTTGCGCTGGCGCCTGGTGACGATCGGGCTTTCGGAGGATCCCGATCGCTACGTCAAAGCCGGCTATACACCCACGCGCTCATCGCTCGGCCAGCTGATGTTCCGCGCGCGCTACGGGATGCCGTTCGTGTTGACGCCCCGCGCCCGCGTGCTCGGCACCGCGCGCGGCTGCCGGGCGATCGTGGCAGCGCGGCTGCTCGATCCCGAGCGCGAGCTGAAGGTGCTGCGCGCCCTGCAGTTCGCGTGGTTCACGACGACGTTGTTGCTCGATGAGGACGAGGGGATCGCACAGGCGCTCGCGGGCGTGGAGGGGCTTGACGTCGGCGCGGTCGTGGGGATGCTCGAGGACTCGCGGGTCACCGAGGCATATGAGGCCGACAAGCTCCAGACGCGCCAGGCGGAGGGTGGACCCACTCATTTCCAGGGCAAGGCGCGCCAGACTGACGGGCCGGTGCGTTACTCGGCACCGTCGCTGATCTTCACCGCCGGCGCGGGATCGGACGGCGGCGAGCGGCGACTGGAGGCCGGGGGCTTTCAAACAATCGAGGCCTACGACGTGCTGCTCGCCAACCTCGACCCTTCGCTCGAGCGCGAGGCCCCGCCGGAGACGCCTCTGCCGACGCTGGAGCGCTTCCCCGACGGTCTCGTCACCCAGGAGGTGGCGGCGATCATGGCGCAGGGAAACACTCCTCCCGATCGCACCGCCGCCGAGCGCGCGCTGATCGAGCTGGTCGGAGACGGCCGCGCGCGGCGCGCGCCCCTGGGCGACGACGCGTTGTGGCAGCCGGTTTGAGCGCCGGCGGGTAGCCTCCAGCGCTCGATGAGCATCACAGTCACCCTCCCCGACGGTAACGCCTTGGAGCTCCCCGACGGCGCCACCGGCGCCGATGCGGCCGCGGCGATCGGAGCCGGCCTGGCGCGGGCGGCGCTGGCGGTGGAGATCCGCGGCGCAGATGGCGCGGCGGGCGGCAAGGGAGGAGAGCCCTCCGAGGTGCGCGACCTCTCGCGGCCGCTGCCCGACGGCGCCTCGATCGCGATCCTCACCGCGCGCTCGGAGGGCGAGGAGCCGCTGCGGCTGATCCGCCACGACGCCGCGCACGTGCTCGCCGCCGCCGTGATGGAGCTCTATCCGGGCGTGAAGATCTCGATCGGGCCGCCGATCGAGCAAGGCTTCTACTACGACTTCGAGTTCCCCGACGGGGTCACCGTCTCCGAGGCCGACTTTCCGGCGATCGAAGACCGGATGCGCGCACACGTCAAGGCCGCGGAGCGCTTCGAGCGTGAGGACATCCCGGTCGCGGATGCGCGGGCCCGCTTCCTGGCGGGCGGCCAGGATTACAAGGTCGAGCTGATCGACGACCTCGTGCGCGCGGGCGGCGCGGATGGGGGTGCAGAGGACGAGGGAGGGCGAGGGTGGGGGAGCTATCCGCGCGGCGCAGCGCTTCGGCCGAGCGTGTGGGGGCGGGGCTTCCTACCCCGCCACCCGGGCAAGCGCCTCTGCGGACGGTCTCGCTTTATACCAACGGCCCCTTCACCGACCTCTGTCGTGGCCCGCACGCGCCCTCCACCAAGGCCGTCGGGGCGTTCAAGCTGCAGTCGGTGGCTGGCGCCTACTGGCGGGGGGATTCAACGCGCACGATGCTCACCCGCATCTACGGCACCGCGTTCTTCACCAAGACCGCGCTGGAGGAGCACCTGGAGCGGATCGAGCAGGCACGCGCGCGCGATCACCGCAAGCTGGGACGCGAGCTCGATCTCTTTCAGTTCTCCGAGCTCTCCCCGGGCTCTCCCCTGTGGAAGCCGGCGGGGATCACGGTGTGGAACGCGCTCACCGAGCTGTGGAGGGAGGAGAACCGCGCACGCGGCTACGAGGAGGTCAAAACGCCGATCCTGTACGACGTCGAGCTCTTCAAGCAGTCGGGGCACTGGGACAAGTTTCGGGAGAACATGTACTTCACCGAGGTGGAATCCCGCCCGATGGGCATGAAGCCGATGAATTGCCCGGCGCACATCCAGATCTACAAGGATGCCCGCCGCTCCTACCGTGACCTACCGGTCCGCTACTCCGAGCAGGGCCTGGTGCACCGCCATGAGCCCAGCGGCACGCTGCACGGGCTGCTGCGCGTGCGCTCCATCACCCAAGACGACGCGCACATCTTCTGCACCGAGGAGCAGGTGCAGGAGGAGGTCGTGCGGTGCCTGCGCTTCGGCTTTCACATCTACGAGCTGTTCGGGTTCGAGCCGCGCCTGGAGCTCTCCACGCGCCCGGAGCGACGGATCGGCAGCGACGAGATGTGGGACCGCGCCGAGGCGGCGCTGCGGGGGGCGCTGGAGACAGAGGGCCTCGCTTACGAGGTCAACCCGGGCGACGGCGCGTTCTACGGGCCAAAGATCGACCTGCACATGGCCGACTCGATCGGGCGCTCATGGCAGCTGGGAACGGTGCAGCTCGACTACTCGATGCCCGAGCGCTTCGAGCTCGCCTACACCGGCGCGGACAATGCCGAGCACCGGCCGGTGATGATCCACCGGGCGCTGCTGGGCTCCTTCGAGCGTTTCATCGGCATCCTGATCGAGCACTACGCCGGCGAGCTACCCCTGTGGCTGGCGCCGGTGCAGGCGATCGTGCTGCCCGTCTCGGATCGCTTCAACGAGTACGGCGCCTCCGTACGGGAGCGTCTGGGCGAGCGGGGACTGCGCGTCGAGCTCGATGACCGCCGCGAGTCGGTCCCTCGCAAGGTCCGAGATGCCGAGCTGCGCCGAGTTCCGAACATACTCGTTGTCGGTGGGCGGGAGGCGGGGGAGGGCACGGTGTCGGTGCGCACCCGTTCTGGCCCAGGCGAGCACGGCATACGGGAGGTCGGCAGCGCCTCGGTTGATGAGCTCGCCCAGCAGCTGGTGGAGCATGTGCGACGGCGCGCGTCTTCGCCCTCGCCGGTCGAGCAGAAGGACACATAACCTGTCTACCGTCCCTTTGCGCGAGGACGTCTCCTTCGCCCACCTCGCCCGTGCGCGAACGTCTTGGTCGCGCCCGTCGTCGGGCCGGTGAGTTGCGGCTGGTGGGGCCGGAATCGGATGGTCGTCGAGTAGCTCCCCTTGCGCGCCACCGACACCCCGTTATACTCGGCCCCCTTGAGGAGCTCCCGCATCCCATCTTCAGTGTGCCGCGCCATCGAATCGGCTTGACGCGCCGCCGGGACAGCTAGTGGCCGTACCCCGGAGGTTCGACCGGCGCCCGCCCGAGCGGGACACGACCAGGGTCAACGAGCGGATCCGCGTGCCCGAGGTGCGCCTGATCGATGACCAGGGCGCCCAGGTCGGGGTGCTGAAGACCCCCGACGCGCTGCGCTTTGCCCAGGAGCGCGACCTCGATCTGGTGGAGGTCGCGCCAGAGGCCCGTCCCCCGGTGTGCCGTGTGCTGGATTACTCCAAGTACAAGTACGAGCTGGCCCAGAAGCAGAAGCAGGCGCGCAAGCACCAGCAGCAGATCACCGTGCGCGAGATCAAGTTTCGCCCGAAGATCGCCCAACACGACTACGACACCAAGAAGCATCACGTCGAACGCTTCCTGCGACACAAGGACAAGGTCAAGGTGACGATCATGTTCCGCGGGCGCGAGGTCACCCATCCCGAGCGTGGCACCCTGATCCTCGACCGGCTCGCGGAGGAGCTCGCGGAGCTGGGCATCGTCGAGCAGCGCCCGATGCAGGAGGGGCGCAACATGACGATGATGCTCGGCCCGTCCAAGGCGGTGTTGGCGGGGCGCTTCGACGCTTCCTCGCCCGACGGCGTCGGGCCGGCGGGGGAGGCTGACGCCCCACAGGCCCCAGCGCCCGCGGATGGAGACGCCTCGGTGTCTGCGGAGGGCGAGGCGGCCCAGGCGCAGGCTGCGTCGGCTGTTGCCGCGCCGGCGCAGGATGCCGCGACGGGGGATGCGCCCGCAGGGGATGTCGCCGCACTGGACGGTCCCGTGGAGGATGTCCCCGCGCTGGACGCGTCGGCCGACGAGCTGCAGAGCGAGGAGGCCCCGACGGCCTCCGAGCCGGCGTAGCTCGGGGCGCCGCGCGCCCTTCAGCCTCAGGCCGCGCGCGTGCCCTTCATCGAGAGCATCGCGGCGTCGGCATGGTGCAGCAGCTGCTCGGCGTTGGACCCGTCGTGCGGGTAGACGCTCGCGCCGAGGCTGGCGCCGACTTTCACCGCGCCCGCTTCAACGCGAATCGGCTCAGCGAGCGTCAGGCGCATGCGCTCCATGAACGCCTGCACCTCGGTGGCCGGGTGGCGCAGCATGCTGAGCAGAGCCACGAACTCATCGCCACCGTATCGGGAGATCAGCTCGTCATCGCGCACGGCCCGGCCCAGCCGCTCGGCAAGCGTGCGCAGCACCTCATCGCCGGCGTGGTGGCCGAGCGTGTCGTTGACCTGCTTGAAGCCGTTGAGGTCCATGTAAACGAGCGCGACGGCGCACCCGTGACGCTGAGCGCGGGAGATCGCGCGGTCGAGCTCTTTGTGGAACAGCCTGCGGTTGGCGAGGTCGGTGAGCTGGTCGTGGTGGGCCTGGTGGCGCAGCTGCTCGAGGATCGTACGCCGTTCGCTGATGTCCGCGAAGGTCGCGATCGCCCCGCACTGGTGCCCGTGCTCGTCCAGGGCGGGTCGCGAGCTGAGCGAGATCCACGTCACCGCGCCGGTCGGCTTCTGCACCCCGATCGCCACCGAGCGCGAGGAGCGGCCCGTCTGCAGTGTTTCCGCGGTCGGATGCGCGGCCACCGGCCAGGAGGAGCCATCCTCGCGCAGGAAGTGCCAGCGGCGGTCGCGGACGTGGCGCGCGAGCAGCTGGTCGTGACTCATGCTGAGGATCCGCGCGGCGGCGTTGTTGGCGTAGACGGTGCGCCCGTGGAGGTCGAACACCAGCACGCCCTCCGCCAGCATCTCGGTGGTGACGTGCATGCGGTTCTCCAACGTGCGCAGCTCGGCTCGGCGCGCGCGCAGCTCGCCACGCAGGCGCTCGGCGGCGGCGATCGACTGCACGAGACGCTCGCATGCCAGGTCGAGGGCCCGCTCGGGGTCGGTCGCCCCGATCTCGGCGATCTCGCGCAGCGCGTGGGCGATCGCGCTCGGGGCGGCGCTCGGCAGCCGCTCCGCCTGCTCAATGGGAAGGTGCACGATCGAGGCTCGATCCATCACTGGATTCATCGGCTCTCGACGGCCGATACATGACAGCTATTTGCGGCTCGGGGCGGGGTCGCCTGCCCGGCGTACGTCGGCTTGAAGGCAGCTGTTACGCGCCGCGTGGGATACCAAGCGAACGGTCTGCCATAATCACGCCTCGCGATGCCCAAGATGAAGACCCACTCCGGCGCCAAGAAGCGCTTCAAGCTCACCGCCACCGGCAAGGTGCGTGGGCGGCATGCCTTCACCAGCCACATCCTGGAGAAGAAGTCCCCCAAGCGCAAGCGTGCCCTCGGGGCCCCAGCTTTACTCTCCGACGACGACGCCCCGCGGATCAAGCGGATGTTGGGCGCCCCCACGAAGAGCGCGAAGCGCAGCTCGCCGGTGAGAGCGAAGCGGAAGGCTGGCTCGTGAGGGTCAAGCGCTCAGTACACGCGCGCAAGAAGCGCCGCGCCACGCTCGAGCTGACGAAGGGATTCAGGGGCGAGGCGCACTCCAACTATCGCCGCGCCAAGGAGGCGTTGATCAAGGCGGACACCTACGCCTACCGCGATCGGCGCAATCGCAAGCGTGACTTCCGGCGGCTGTGGATCACCCGTATCAATGCCGCCGCCCGCCAGAACGGGATGAGCTATTCCCAATTCATGCACGGGCTCTCGCTGGCCGGGGTCGAGCTCGACCGCAAGGTGCTGGCGGACATCGCCGTGCGCGACGCCGATGCGTTCCGACGTTTTGCCGAGGTTGCCCGCGAGGCGTCGGCCGCCTGAGCACGAAGGCCGCCGACATACCCAGCCTCCCGGGCGCCGTTCCTCAAAAGGACGGCGCCTTTTTTGTGGGCGCCACCAGCGAGCGAGCATTCCATCCCAAGCAGTGAGGAAGATTCCAAGTCCGATTCGATGACGACCATCACCTCCCCCCACAACCACCGCCTGCAGGAGCTGCGGCGCTTGCAACGCCGGCGCGAGCGCGCGCGCAGCGGCTACTTCCTCGCCGAGGGCGAGGATCTGCTCGCGGCCGCGGCCGACGCGGGGTGGAAGCCCGTGGAGGGGTATCGCGTCGCCGGCAGCGAGCTTGGGGAGCCGGGCTTCCTGGATGTCGAGCCAGCGGCGCTCGCGGCAGTGAGCACGCTTGGGTCGGGAACACGCGCGATCGGCGTGTATGAGCAGCACTGGAGCCCATGTCCGAATGGGCCGCTGTGCGTCTATCTGCATGAGTTGGCAGACCCCGGCAACGTCGGCGCGGTGTTGCGTGCAGCCCACGCCTTTGGCGCCTCGTGTGTGGCGCTTGGCCCGCACTGTGCCGACCCCTGGTCGCCCAAGGCAGTGCGGGCCAGTATGGGCGCGATCTTTCACGTGGCGCTTGCGCGCGCAGGGTCGATCGCGGAGCTGCCGCCGGAACGGATTGCGCTGGTAGCAGATCCGAGACCACCGGCCGAGTCGCTGCGCGGACCGGCGGAGGGCCCGATCACGCTGCTCGTGGGCGCCGAGCGCGACGGCCTGCCGGCGGAGCTGATCGCCGCGTGTGAGCGGGTTGCGTACATCCCCATCGCCAACGACTCGCTCAACGCCGCGATGGCGGCGACCATCGCGCTCTACGAGTTGACTAGGGTCCAGTCGTCGTGATCGAACGGATCGAACAGCTGCGTGCACAGGCCGAAAGCGAGATCGCCGCGGCCTCCACCGCCGAAGCGCTCGAGGAGTCGCGCGTGCGCCACCTCGGGCGCAAGGCCGAGCTGCCACAGACGCTGCGCGGCGTGCGCGAGCTGCCCCCCGCGGAACGGGGCGCGGTGGGCAAGGCCGCCAACGAGGCCCGCGTGACCTTGGAACGGCTGATCGAGATGCGCGCCGACGCGCTTGCCGGCGCGGAGCTGGACGAGCAGCTGCGACGCGACCGCGTCGATGTCACCCTGCCCGGCGCCCCGCCGCAGCCGATCGGGCGCCTGCATGTCATCACCGCGACGATGCGCGAGCTCGAAGACGTGTTCCTCGGGCTGGGCTTCACTGTGATGGAAGGACCCGAGGTGGAGACCGTCCACTACAACTTCGACGCGCTCAACCACAGCCCCACCCACCCCGCGCGGGCACGCACGGACACCTTCTACATCGACAGCCGGCCCGGCGGCGAGGAGGCGGTGCTGCGCACGCACACCTCGCCAATGCAGGTGCGCGCGATGGAGGCGCACCCGCCGCCGCTGTACGTGGTCATCCCCGGGCGCGTCTATCGCCCCGACTCCGATGCCACCCACACTCCGCAGTTCCACCAGGTCGAGGGCCTCGCGGTGGACGAGGACATCACGCTTGCCGACCTCAAGGGCACGCTGCTGGTGTTCGCGCGCGAGCTGTTCGGCGACGCCCGCGAGGTGCGCCTGCGCCCGCACTTCTTCCCCTTCACCGAGCCCTCCGTGGAGGTGGACGTCTCCTGCTTTCACTGCTCCGGCAAGGGCCACCTGCGCGACGGCGCGCGCTGCTACCTGTGCAAGGGCGAGGGGTGGCTGGAGGTGCTGGGCGCCGGCGAGGTGGACCCCAATGTCTTCTCCTACGTGCCCACCACGTCCGCCAACGCGCCCGGGTATGACCCCGAGAAGGTGCAGGGCTTCGCGTGGGGGATGGGCGTGGAGCGGATCGCGATGCTCAAGCACGGCATCCCTGATCTGCGGCTGTATTTCGAGAACGACCTACGCTTCCTGGAGCAGTTCTAAAAATGCGTGTGCCACTGCCATGGCTACGCGAATACTGCGATCCCGACATGGATGTGCAGGCGATCGAGCAGCGCCTGACGATGACCGGGACGAAGGTCGAGGCGATCCACCGCCACGGGGTGCCCTCCGCGGAGCACTTCGTCCTCGGGCGCGTGTTGAGCGCTGAGCAACATCCCGACGCCGACCGGCTGCGGGTGTGCAGCGTCGAGCTCGGCCTGCCCGAGGGTCCGGCGACGATCGTGTGCGGTGCCCCTAACGTTGCCGCCGGGCAGACGGTGGCGGTCGCCCGCCCGGGTGCGGTGATGCCCGACGGCACGAAACTCGGCAAGGCGAAGCTGCGCGGCGTGGTCTCCGAAGGGATGATCCTCGCTGAGAGCGAGTTGGACATTGATTTGAGCCCGATTGATTTGAGCCCGCCCACCCAAAAGGGCATCATGGTGCTCGATGACACGAGCGTCGATGGCACGCTCGCGCCCGGCACGTCGCTGCAGGATGTGCTGCCGATCGCAATCGACGTGTTGGAGCTCGAGATCACCCCCAACCGCCCCGACTGCCTGAGCGTGTACGGAGTTGCCCGCGAGCTGCACGCCGCCACCGGCGCCGCGCTTGCGCCCGCGCCGTGGAGCGATGACCCCGGCAGCCCGGGGCCGCTGGCGGCGAATGGCGGCGCGTCGCCGGCCACGGTCGAGGTGCGCTGCCCCGAGCTCTGCCCGCGCTTTACCGCGCGCGTGTTCGAGAACGTCACGGTCGCACCCTCCCCGCCATGGCTGAAGGCGCGGCTGAGCGCCGCCGGGCAACGCCCGATCAACAACGTGGTGGACATAACCAACTACGCGATGCTGCTCACCGGCCAGCCGCTGCACGCCTTCGACCTCGACCGCGTCGCCGGGGCGCACTTGACGGTGCGCCGCGCTGCCGATGGCGAGCAGGTGCAGACGCTCGACGGGCAGACGCGTACGCTCGACGGCGAGATGGTGGTGATCGAGGACGCCGAGGGTCCCACCTCGATCGCCGGGCTGATGGGCGGCGCGCGCTCGGAGGTGGGGGGGACAACCACGCGGGTGCTGCTGGAGGTCGCCAACTGGCATGGGCCCAACATTCACCGCTCCTCGTGGGCGCTGGGGCTGCGCAGCGAGGCGTCGGGGCGCTTCGAGAAGGGGCTCGCCCCCGAGCAGTGCCTGCACGCGCAGGCCGTCGCGTCGCGGTTGATGCTCGAGCTGTGCGGCGCCACGCTGCTGCCTGGCACGATCGACCTTGGCGCCGATGGAGCTTGGGTCCCGCCCGTCCCGCGGACGATCAGGCTGCGCGAGCATCGGGTGCGGGCGATCCTAGGCGTGCCCGTGGCGGTGGCGCGCCAGGCGGAGATCCTCGAGGCGCTCGACTTCGCCATCACGATCCGCGAGGATGGCCTGGACGTCACCGTGCCGGCGCTGCGCCGCGAGGACGTCATCCGTGAGGTCGACCTGATCGAGGAGGTTGCCCGCATCGACGGGCTGGAGCGCTTGCCCGCCACCCTGCCCGCCCGCCGGGGCGCCGCCGGGCGGCTCACCCACGCCCAGCGCGTGCGCCGCGCCGCCGAGGACGCGCTCGTCGGGCGCGGGCTGCACGAGATCGTCGGGTGGAGCTTCGCCGACCCGCAGCTGCTCGACCGGCTGCTGATCCCGTCCGAGCACGCGCTGCGCAAAGTCGTGACGGTCGCCAACCCGCTGTCGGACAGCCAGTCGATCATGCGCCCCACGCTGCTCGGCTCGCTGCTGGACGCCGCTCAACACAACGTCTCGCGCGGACGTCCGGACATCGCGATCTTCGAGTCGGGCACCGTCTACCGGGCGGCGGCCGGGGTGCGTAGTGCGGGTGAGAGCTCCACCGACCCGTCTGGCGCCGACGTGCGTCCTGCCGATGAGCATCACGGGCTTGGGGCGCTATTGAGTGGGCACACCACTCCGCGCGCGTGGCGGGGGGAGCGCACGCAGGCCGACTTCTTCGCCGCCAAGGCGCTGCTTGGCGGGTTGCTCGACCGCTTCCACGCGCGCTGGTCGGTGGTGCCCGCCGACTGGCCATTCCTGCATCCCGGACGCAGCGCCGCGGTCTTCGGCGGCGAGACGATGCTCGGCTTCCTCGGCGAGCTGCACCCGCTGGTCGCCGACGCGTGGGGCCTCGAGCGTACCGCGGTGTTCGCGATCGACCTCGGTGAGCTCGCCGCGATCGCCCCCGAGACGGTTGCCTTCCGGCCGTTCGGCGCCTTCCCCGCGCTGCGCCAGGATCTCGCGGTGACGCTGCCCGAGAGTGTCAGTGCCGATGAGCTGCTCGCGCTCGTGCGCCGCGCCGGCGACGAGACGCTGGCGGAGGCCGAGGTGTTCGACGTGTACGTCGGCGCGCAGGTGGGAGAGGGAAGGCGCTCGCTTGCGCTGGCCCTCGCCTTCCGCGCGCTCGATCGCACACTCACCGACGAGGATGTGGCGCCATCGCGCGAGCGGATCGTCGCGGCGCTGCACGAGGTCGGGGGTGAGTTGCGTGGCTGAGCAGCAGTTCGCCTCCGACTCGCCGAGCGTGCTGGTCGCGGGCGCCACCGGGTTCGCGGGGGCGCTAGCGGCAAACCTGCTGTGGCGCCATCCACTGTTCGATCTGCGCACCGTCACCGCGCGTACGGAGGCCGGCCAGCGCTTGGATGAGCTGTATCCACGCTACCGCGTGCCATTGGAGCTACAGGAGCTCGATCTCGATCGTCATGGCGACGTGGACGCCGCGCTCGTCGCCTACCCGCATGCGGCCTCGGCTCCGGTCGTCGCTGCGCTGCGTGCTCGCGGTGTGCGCGTCGTTGACCTCAGCGCAGACTTTCGTCTCAGCGAGCGCTCGACCTACGAGCGATGGTACGGCCCGCATCCGCACCCGGAGCTGCTCGAAGACGCCTCCTACGGGCTGCCCGAGCTGCATCGTGTGGCGATCGCGGCCGCCGACCTCGTCGCCACACCGGGCTGCTATCCGACGGCGTCGCTGTTGGGTCTGGCCCCGCTCGCGCGCGCGGGGCTGATCGCCGACCTCGTGATCGACGCCAAGCAGGGCCTCTCCGGCGCCGGGCGCTCGGCGACCTGGCAGACGCACTTCTCCAACAGCGGCGAGAACATCCTTCCCTACAACATCGTCCACCACCGCCACACGCCGGAGATCGAGCAGCAGCTGGACGATCTCGACCCCACGCATCCAGGTTTGCGAGTGCAGTTCACTCCGCATCTCGTGCCGCTCGACCAGGGGGAGCTAGTCAACTGCTATGTGACGCCGACCCGACCGATCGAGCAGGACGAGCTCGACGTCATGTACGAGGACGCCTACGCAGGCGAGCCGTTCGTCGAGCTGGCGTCGGCGCCGGTCGAGGTGCGCGACGTGCGCGAGACGAACGTGTGCCGGTTGCATGTGGCGCTCAGCGAGCACACCGGCAAGGTCGTGGTGCTCTCGGCGATCGACAATCTGTGGAAGGGCACCTCCTCGCAGGCGGTTCAGAACCTCAACCTCATGTTCGGATTCGACGAGACCGAAGGGCTCCTATGAGCTCAGCTGCGTGCAGGCGTTGCGATATGGGGTGGCTGGGATGAGCGCAGGCAACGACGTTTGGGGGGATCGCTCCAGCGATGGCCCGCCGCGGCCGTTCTTCGGCTCGCGCTGGGTGGCGGTGCCCGCGCACGTGCGCGAACTGGAGCCCGACACGGGGCTGCCGGCGGGTTTCCGCGCGGCGGGGGTCGTCTGCGGGATCAAGCCGAGCGGCAACCATGACCTCGGCCTGCTGATCTGCGACACCGAGCGCCCCGTCAGCGCCGCCCGCTTCACCGCCAGCGGCACCGCGGCCGCCCCAGTGCTGCTCAGTCGCGAGCGCTGCCGCCTGGATGCGCTGCGCGCGGTGCTCGCCAACTCCGGCTGCGCCAACGCCGCTACCGGTAAACGTGGCTTGGATGACGCCGCCAAGACGCAGGGCGCCGCTGCGCTCGCCATGGGCGTGCAGCCCGACGAGTTGTTGCTCGGCTCGACTGGCGGCATCAGCTGGTATCTGCCCGTCGATGCTGTGCTGCAGGGGATCCTCGCTGCCAGCGGGCAGCTGCGCCGCGAGGGGGACATCGACTTCCAGAAGGCGATCCAGACGACCGACGCGTTCGAGAAGCGCGCCAACCTCGAGGTGCGGCTGCCTTCCGGGACCGTGCATCTCACCGCCCAGTGCAAGGGGGCGGGGATGATCTCGCCGAACTTCGCCACGATGCTGTGCTTCGTGCAGACCGATGCGGCGCTCGAGCCTCACACCGCCGACTTGCTGCTCGGCGTATGCGTGAAGCGCTCCTTCGATCAATGCACCGTGGATGGCGATCTCTCGACCAACGACACTGCCGTGCTGATGGCCTCGGGCGCGAGCGGTGTGGCGATCGCGCCGGAAAGCGAGGACGAGCTGCGCTTCGGCGAGGCGCTCGACGCGCTGCTGCGCCAGCTGGCGATCATGATGGTCACCGACGGCGAGGGCGCGGCGCGGATCGCGCGCGTGGTGGTGCGCGGCGGGTCGGTGGGGGAGCGCAGCGCACTCGATACGGTCGAGGCGGCGGCGCGCGGGGTCGCCAACTCGCCCCTCGTGAAAGCCGCGCTGCACAGCGCCGACCCCAACTGGGGCAGGCTCGTGATGTCAGTGGGGGCAGCGTTGCCCGGCGCAGCCCCACTCGTCTGCGACATCTCGATCGAGGGCATCCCCGTATGCTCGGCCGGCACCGCAATTGACTACGACGCCGACGCGCTCGCGCGGGCGATCGACAGGCGTGAGGTCGAATACGAGATCACGTTGGGTGGGCGGGACTCGATCGAAGCCGAAACCGAGGTCTTCTTCTCCGACCTCTCGCACGAGTACGTGCGGATCAACGCGGAGTACACGACCTGATGCGCGACGTCGCCACCCTCCTCGAGGCGCTCCCCTACATCCGGGAGTTCCACGGCAAGACCGCGGTGATCAAGTATGGGGGCGCGGCGATGGAGGATCCCGCGCTGCGCGAGGAGTTCGCGCGCGACGTGGTGCTGCTCAAGTACGTGGGCCTCAACCCGATCGTGGTGCACGGCGGCGGCCCCGACATCACCGCCTATATGGAACGCCTTGGCCTGCCGGTGCAGTTCGTCGGTGGCCTGCGTGTCTCCGACGAGGCCACGGTCGAGGTCGCCAAGATGGTGCTCGTCGGCAAGGTCAACAAGGAGATCGTCGGCCGCCTGTACCGTCATGGCCAGCCCGCGGTCGGCCTCTGCGGCGATGACGGCGCGCTGTTTCGGGTCGAGCGCCGCACTGCGCCCGGCGGCGAGGACATCGGCTTCGTGGGGCGCATCGAGCGCGTCAACGTGGGCGTCCTGCAGCACATCGCGCGCGACTACATCCCCGTGATCGCCTCCGTCGGGGCCGACCGCGAGGGGCACTCCTACAACATCAACGCCGACGAGGCCGCGGGCGCGGTGGCGCGGGAGCTGGGGGCCTACAAAATCGTGTTCCTCACCGACGTCGCCGGCTGGCTGGCCGACCCCGAGGACCCCGCCAGCCTGGTTGGCCAGGCGACCGTCGAGCAGGTGCGCGACGCGCTGGGCGGCCTGGAAGGGGGGATGCGCCCGAAGCTGCAGGCCTGCCTGGAGGCGATCCAGGGGGGTGTCAGCTCCGCGCACATCATCGACGGGCGCATTCCCCACTCGCTGCTGCTGGAGTTCTTCACCGATGCGGGGATCGGCACCAAGATCGAGGCGGCCCCATGAACGCCCGTGGCTCTGCGCGGCCGGGAGGATGCAGCCAGTGACCCTCACCGACCTGCAGGAGATCGAGGCGGCGAGCCTGATGGCCAACTACGCGCGCTTTCCGGTCGAGTTCGTGCGCGGCGAGGGGGCGTGGCTGTGGGACGCCGAGGGCGAGGAGTACCTCGACTTCCTGTGCGGCATCTCCGTCACCAACGTCGGGCACTGCCACCCGCGCGTGGTCGAGGCCGTGCGCGAGCAAGCCGGGAGGCTGATGCACGTCTCCAACCTCTTCTACACCGAGCCCGCGATGCGCCTGGCGCAGCGGCTCTCGCAGAACGGCCTCGGCGGGAAGGTGTACCTCTGCAACTCGGGCGCCGAGGCCAACGAGGCGGCGATCAAGCTCGCCCGCAAGGCGCGTCCCGGAGGGGCCATCGTCTCTGTGTACAACGCCTTTCACGGGCGTACCTACGGTGCGCTCTCCGCCACCCCCCAGGAGTCAAAGCAGGCGCCCTTCGCGCCGCTGGTGCCGGGCTTTCGCGCGGTTGCCCCCGACCCTGAGGCGCTCCACGCGGCGGTCGATGGCCAGACCGCCGCCGTGCTGCTGGAGCCGATCCAGGGGGAGAGCGGCGTCAACGTGCTCTCCGGGGAGCTGTTGCGCGCCGCGCGTGCGGCCTGCGACGAGCACGGCGCGGCGCTGATCTTCGACGAAGTCCAGTGCGGCATGGGCCGCACCGGCTCGTTGTGGGCCTACGAGCAGGTCGGCGTGCAACCCGACGCCTTCACCGCCGCCAAGGCGCTCGGTGGCGGACTGCCGATCGGCGCGCTCGTGACAGGCGAACGGCTCGCCGACGTGTTTGCCCCCGGCGACCACGGCTCGACCTTCGCCGGGGGCCCCGTGATCTGCGCCGCGGCACTCGCCGCGCTCGAGATCGTCGAGGACCCCATGTTGCTGGCACGTGTGCGCGACCTCGGCCTGCGCCTAGCCGCCGGCCTGGAGGGCCTGCCGCACGTGCTCTCGGTGCGCGGGCGCGGCCTGATGCTGGCCTGCGAGCTGGACATCGCCGCCCCCGAGGTCGTGCGCCGCGCGCTGCTCGAGCGGCGGTTGATCCTCAACGCCACCGGCCCCACCACCGTGCGGCTGCTCCCCCCCTTGATTCTCACCGAGGCTGAGGTCGCGCAATGCCTGGAGCGGCTCGGCGCGGCGCTCGCCGGATAAGGTTCCGCGCCGTGAGCGATCCACGCCCCTTTCCCCCCCGCACGGCCTCCTACGAGGCAGACCCCGAGCAGGTGCACCGCGTGCTGCTGCTCTACTCCGGCGGCCTCGACACCAGCGTGATGTTGAAGTGGATCCAGGACCGCTACGAGGCGGAGGTCGTGTGCCTCACCGTCAACCTCGGGCAGCCCGGTGAGGATTACGCGGTGATCGAAGACAAGGCGCGGCGGTTGGGGGCGCTGGAGTGTCACGTGGTGGACGCGCGCGAGCAGTTCGCCCGCGACTTCCTCGCGCCGGCGATCCGCGCCAACGCCGTGTACGGCGGCGGCTACCCGCTATTCACCGCGCTTGGCCGACCGCTGATCGCCCAGCTCGCGGTCGAGTACGCGCGCCGCAGCGGTTGCGACACGATCGCGCACGGCTGCACCGGCAAGGGCAACGACCAGGTGCGCATCGAGGCGACGATCGCCACGCTCGGCCCCGAGCTGAAGGTGATCGCGCCGGTGCGCTCCTGGCAGATGGGTCGCGAGGAGGAGCTTGCCTATGCGCGCGAGCACGGCATCCCAATTAAAGGGTCCCACCCGCCCGGAACTGAGACCGTGCCCTACTCGATCGACGACAATCTCTGGGGGCGCTCCTCGGAGGGGCGCTGGATCGAGGATCTCGACCATGCCCCCGAGGAAGACGTCTTCCAGCTCGTTACGCCCCCCGAGCGCGCCCCCGATGAGCCCGAGCTGGTGCGGATCGGCTTCGAGCGCGGGGTGCCGGTGGCGCTCAACGACGAGCCGCTCACCCTCGTGGAGTTGCTCGAACGGGCCGCGGAGATCGGCGCCCGCAACGGCGTCGGGATCGTCGATCACATCGAGGATCGCATCGTCGGCTTGAAGGTGCGCGACATCTATGAGGTGCCCGCCGCGGCGCTGATCCTTCCCGCCCACCACGAGCTCGAGCGGCTGGTGGGCACGATTCACCAAAACCAGTTCAAGCCCGGGCTCGACCGCCAGTGGGGCTACCTCGTCTACGCCGGGCTGTGGTGGGAGCCGCTGCGGCGCGACCTCGACGCGTACATGGAGTCGGTCAACGAGCGCGTCACCGGCACGATCGGCCTGAAGCTCTACAAGGGCCACGCTCGGGTCGTTACCCGCGAGTCTCCGCACGCGGTGTACGACGCCGGCCTCGCATCCTTCTCGGAGTCGGGTGGCCTCTTCTCGCAGACCGCCTCGCCCGGGTTCATCGAGTTGTGGTCGCTGCAGTCGCGCATGGCGTGGCGGCTGCGCGAGGAGGAGTAGAACCGCCAGGTGGTCGGGGCGTAGGTCGGGATGCGCCGGCTTCGGCGGCCGCTTGGCGGCTGCCGACGTGCGCCCCGGCAGCCATCTGAAGCGGACTCCGGCAGACGTCCGATCGCGTCCACCATCTGCAGCGGGCCCAGGCAGACGTCCGATCGCGTCCATACTCTGCGTGGCGTGATCCCCGAGGAAGAGGACGCGCAGCGTCGGCATCCACCGCGGGAGGGTGAACCCGATACGTTTGCCGAGCGCCGTGCCCGCCGCGCGTGGCTCGGCGACGCCGCCCTGCTGCGCCGTGCGGAGGCGGCCGAGACATCGGTACGCACGCTCGAGTCCCACCTCGCCGATCTGCGCCGACGCCAGGAGGAGAGCGAGCGTCTGCGGGAGCGCACCGCGGCACAACTCGCCGAGCGGGAGCTCGAGCTGCGGCGAGTCAAGCAGCGCGAGTACGCCGAGCAGCAGCTGCGGGTCGAGGCCGAGGAGGCGGCCGTGCGCGCTCGTCGCAGCCGGCGCGCCGAGCTCGACCACTGGCAGCGGCGCGCCGAGGAGGCGCAGACCGCCGCACAGTACGCCGAGGAGCAGCGGGACACGCTCGCCGTCAGCCTGGCCGCGGTCAGCGAGAGCTGTGAGCGTCTACGAGCAGGCGTCACCACGCTGCAGAGCGTCGCCGCCGAATTGCGCACCACCTTCGAGCACGAACATCGCGGCTTCCGGAAGCGAATCCGTGAGCTCGAAGGTGAGTTCGAGCGGGCCCGCGCCCAACCGCCCACCGAGCAGCGCTCAGCGGCCGATGAGGCCCGGCGGCGCGAGGAGATGGCCGGTGCGCTCGCCGCTGCCGTCACACGTCTGCGGGCGCGCGCTGTCCCTGCTTCATCCGAGCTGCCCACTGCGCCTGAGCTCCACGTTGCCTCTGAGCTACCCATCCCTTCTGAGCTCCCCGCCCTTTCTGAGCTCCCCGCATCCTCTGAGCGCCCCGCGTCCTCCGAGCTCCCCGCGCCCAAGGCCTCTGCTTCGCCACAGGAGATCACCACGGTGTTCGTGGTGCCGCGCCTGTTCGTTGGGGCCGGGCGGTTGCGCCCGTTCGCCCGGCGCGTCGCCGCGCGCCTGGCCGAGTGGGCCGGGCCCGGCAACGATTCGTCCCGCTCCTGATCCGCCGCTCACAGGCCTAAGATCCACACCGGTGTCCAACCTCGCCTGCGCCCATCTGCACGTGCACTCCGAGTACTCCCTGCTCGACGGCGCCTGCAAGATCGATGCGCTCGCCGCACGTGCCGCTCAGTTCGAGCAGCCAGCTCTCGGTCTCACCGATCACGGCGTGATGAACGGCGCGGTGGAGCTCCACAAGGCCTGTGCCAAGCATGGCATCAAGCCGATCGTCGGTTGCGAGATATATCTCGTGGACGATCACACCGCCGCCACCGCCGATCGATCCGATCCCGCCCGCCCTCGGGTTCAGCGCAACCACCTCACCCTGCTGGCCGCCGACGACACCGGCTACCGCAACCTCGTCAAGCTCTCCTCGGCCGGCTTCCTGGAGGGACTGCAGCGCGGCAAGCCGACCGTCGACCTCGAGCAGGTCGCGCGCCACTCCGAGGGCGTGATCGCGCTCACCGGCTGCCTGGCCTCGCGCTTCTGCCAGCGTCTCACCGAAGACCGCATCGAGGACGCGCGCGCCCATGCCGACGAGCTGCTCGGCGTCTTCGGCTCCGAGAACGTCTACTTCGAGCTGCAGAAGAATGGGCTGGCCCCGCAGGAGAAGTGCAACGAGGGGATCGAGCGCATCGCGCGCGAAGTCGGCGGGCGCCTGGTGGGAACCGGCGACGTGCACTACCTGCGCCGCGAGGACTACGACCACCACACCGCGCTGCTGTGCGTGCAGACCAAGAGCACGATCGCCGCACCCAAGCTCACCTTCGACACCAACGAGTTCTACCTGCGCGACAACGCGGAAATGGGCAAGTCGTTTGCGCAATGGCCGGAAGCGATCGCCAATACGCTGGAGATCGCCGAGCGCTGCTCGGTGCACATCGAGCTCGGCAAGCAGCTGATCCCGAGCTTCCCGACTCCCGACGGGGCGCCGGAGCACGAGTATTTGCGTGGGCGTGTCGAAGAGGGTATGCGCGTGCGCTACGGCGATCCGCCCACGGCGCAGGCGCTCGAGCGGATGGAGATGGAGCTCGGCGTGATCGATCGCATGGGCTTCAACGCCTACTTCCTGATCGTGTGGGACTTCGTCAAGTACGCCAAGGAGAACGGCATCGCGGTGGGCCCCGGACGCGGCTCCGCGGCCGGCTCGATCGTGGCGTACTGCCTGCAGATCACCGACGTGGACCCGCTGCGCTACGAGCTGCTGTTCGAGCGTTTCCTCAACCCCGAGCGGGTGTCGATGCCGGATATCGACATCGACTTCTCCGTGCGCGGGCGCGAGCGGGTGATGCGCTATGTGACCGAGAAGTACGGGCGCGAGTCGGTCGCGCAGATCGTCACCTTCGGCAAGATGCTGCCGCGCGCCGCCACTCGCGACGCGGCGCGCGTGCTCGGCTTCGACTACGGCAGCGGCGACCGCCTGGCGAAGCTGATCCCCGATCCGATCATGGGCCGCTCCCCCTCCTTTGAGGAATGCCTCAAGGAGGGCGAACCGCTGCGCAAGGCCTACGACGAGGAGCCCGACTCGCGGCGCATCGTCGAAACCGCCCAAGGCCTGGAGGGGATCGTGCGCAACTCCTCGATCCACGCCGCCGCCGTGGTGATCGCCGACCGCCCGCTCACCGACATCGTGCCGCTGCAGCTCGCCGACGCCGGCACCGACGAGAACGGCGAGCGCAGCTTCCGCACCGTCACACAGTTCTCGATGAAGCCGATCGAGGAGATCGGCCTGCTGAAGATGGACTTCCTCGGGTTGCGCAACCTCGACGTGATCGAGGACGCGCTCGACATCATCGAGCGCTCCACCGGGGAGCGCCCCGACATGACCACGCTGCCGCTGGACGACGCGAAGACCTACGAGATGCTGGCGCGCGGGGATTCGATCGGCGTGTTCCAGTTCGAGTCCGAGGGCATGCGCGAGGCGCTCAAGAAGGTGCGCCCGGACGAGTTCAACGACCTGGTGGCGCTCAACGCGCTGTACCGGCCGGGCGCGATGGACCAGATCCCCGTGTACGCCAGGGGCAAGCGCAACCCGGAGGTGATCTCCTACCCCGATGAGCGCCTGCGCCCGATCCTGGAGTCCTCCAAGGGCGTGATCCTCTACCAGGAGCAGGCGATGCAGATCGCCAAGGAGCTCGCCGGCTTCTCGGGCGCCAAGGCGGATGACCTGCGCAAGGCGATCGGCAAGAAGAACCGTGCCGCGATGGCCGCGCTGAAGCCCGAGTTCGTCGAGGGCTGCCGCGCCTCGGGCACCAGCAACGAGGTGATCGAGTTCCTGTGGCAGACCAACGAAAAGTCGGCCGATTACTCGTTCAACAAGTCCCACGCCGCCTGCTACGGGCTGATCGCCTACCGCACCGCGTGGCTGAAGGCCAACTACACCGCCGAGTACATGGCGGCGCTGATCTCCTCGGTGATGTCCACCAAGGACAAGGTGCCGTTCTTCGTCGCCCGCTGCGAGGAAATGGGCATCGGCATCCTGCCCCCCGACGTCAACCTCTCAGACCACGAGTTCACAGTTGAGGCGGGCGCCGATGGTGAGCACGGCGAGCTCGGCAACATTCGCTTTGGCTTGGATGCCGTCAAGGGGGTCGGCTACCAGGCGGTGGAGGCGATCAAGCGGGCGCGCGAGGAAGCGAGTCCCACTCGGCCCGGTGGCGGTTCCACGCCAGCCCACCATGCGTTCACTTCGCTGTGGGATTTCTGCGAGCGCGTGGACAACCGCGCCGTCAACAAGAAGGCGATCGAGGCGCTCATCAAGTGCGGCGCGTTCGGTTCCACGGGAGCCTCTCGCAGGGGGATGCTCGCTGTGCTCGAGCAGGCTCAGGGGGCCGGACAGAAGGCCCAGCAAGATGCCCAGATCGGACAGGGCTCGATCTTCGACCTGGAAGGCGCAGGCGGGGCGAGCGACAGCGGGGGCCTCGCCGGCGGCGCGGGGCTCGGCGCAGGCTCGGAGCGCACTGGTGGGCGCGGGTACGATCACCCACCAATCCCCGCCGAGGAGTTCGAGCAGGCGGAGTTGCTGGCCGCGGAGAAGGAAGCGATCGGGCTGTTCGTCTCCGCCCATCCGCTCAAGCCCGTGCGGGAGGCGTTGCGCGCGCGAGCCGACTGTCCGCTTGCGGCGCTCACCGGACGGCGCGACAAGGATTGGGTCACCGTCGGCGGGATCGTCACGGAGTCCAAGCGCATCCGCACCCGCAACGGGGATCACATGATGTTCGCCACCCTCGACGATCTCGAGGGCTCCGTGGAGATGCTCGTGTTCGGCAAGGCGCTCGCCGAGCACGAGACGGTGCTGGCCGTCGACCAGGTGGTGATGGTGCGCGGGCGCGTCGATCACAAGGAAGCCGGCAAGACCTGCCTGGTGGTGCAGTCGGCCGAGACATTCGCCCCCAGCGAGCAGGAGGTGGCCGACGCACACGCAGCGTCGGTGCGCGCGGCGAAGCCGGCGCGGCCAGTGTGCCTGCGGATCGACACCGCCAAGCTGCCCGCGAGCGCGATCGACGAGCTCAAGCACGTGATCGGCAACTTCCCCGGCCCCGCGGAGGTCGTGCTCGAGATGGATACCACCACGGGCCCGCGCCGCCTGCGCCTCGGAGAGGCATACCGGGTGGAACCCACCCCCACGTTGCGCGCGGAGCTCGAGCAGGTGCTGGCCCCGGCTTGTTTGGCAGTCGCGTAGCTACTTGGAGGCTTCGCGCCGACGCCGGGCCTGTAGCCCTCGCTTGCGCAGCGCCATCGCCAGCGCGACCTCCTCCGCGGTCGGGCCGCCGTCGCCCGGGGTCTCCAGGACGCAGGGCAGATTCTCGAAGGGTGCGGCGGCGAGGAAGGTTGCGCAGCCACGCTCGCCCAGCTCGCCCTGCCCGACGTTGGCGTGGCGGTCCCGACACGAGCCAAGGGCGCCCTGCGAGTCGTTGAGGTGCAGCGAGCCCACCCGCTCCAGGCCGACCTTCGCGGAGACTTCCCCCAGCAGGTCATCCATGCCCGCGGGCGTGCGGATGTCATAGCCGGAGGCGAACAGGTGGCAGGAGTCGAGGCACACCCCCAACCGCTCCTCGCTGCCGGCGGCGTCGAGTAACGCGGCCAGCTCCTCCACCGAGCGCCCCAGGGTGCCGCCGCCGCCCGCGGTGTTCTCCAGGTGCAGCGCGCAGCCCTCGCTCTCGGCGAGCGCCTCGCGGATCGTGGCGCCGGCACGCACGATCGCCTCGCCGACGTCCCCGGTCTTCGCCGAGCCGGGGTGCAGCACCACACCACTGGCCCCGATCGAAGCGCCCACGCGCAGCGAGTGGGTCAGCGAGGTAAGCGATTTGGCGCGGATATCGGGGTCCTCGCTGGCGCAGTTGAGCAGGTACACCGCGTGGATCAGCACCGCGTCGATCGGGCTCGCGGCGAGCGCCTCCACGAAGGCGGCCACGTCCTCGTCGCGGTAGACGGTGGGTCGCCACATGCGCGGCGATTGGTTGAAGATCTGGATCGCGCGGCAGCCGCGCTCCTGCCCCCGCTCGATCGCTTTGGGCAGACCGCCGGCCGGCGAGACGTGCGCTCCGATTAGCATGGCGGCGATCTTATGGTTTCCGCCGCTCCCGGACAGGCCGATAGCATCGAGCGCCCCATGCGTGTCAGGTTCGCGCCGTCCCCGACGGGGGCGCTGCACATCGGGGGTGCCCGCACCGCCCTGTTCAACTGGCTGCTGGCGCGCGGCAACGCGGGCACGCTGGTGCTGCGCATCGAGGACACCGACCGCGAGCGCTCCACGCCCGAGAACGTCGAGCAGATCCTCGACGCGCTGCGCTGGCTGGAGCTCGACTGGGACGAGGGGCCGATCTTGCAGACCGAGCGCAGCGAGCGCCATCAGGAGGCGCTCGCTGCGCTCCTGGCGAGCGGTCACGCCTATCGCTCGGGCGCGACCGCCGATGACGTGAAGGCCTACAAGCAGCTGCACGGCGCCGAGCGCGGCTTCCGCGGCACGGCCGAGGCGGAGGGGGCTGTGCGCCTGCGCGTGCCCGACGAGGGCGCCACGGTCGTCCACGACGTGATCCGCGGCGACACGCGCTTCGAGCACGTTCATCTCGACGACCCGGTGATCGCCCGCGCCGACGGCTCGGTGCTCTACAACTTCGCCGTCGCGATCGACGATCTCGACGCACAGATCACGCACGTGGTGCGCGGCGAGGACCACCTCTCCAACACCCCCAAGCAGCTGCTCGTGCTCGAGGCCACCCGCGACGCCGGCTTCGCGCCCGACGCCGCGCTACCTCTGTATGCGCATCTCCCTCTGTTGCACGGGCCCGACGGCAAGAAGCTCTCAAAGCGCCACGGCGCGGCCTCGGTGCAGGAGCTGCGCGACGCCGGCTACCTGCCCGAGGCGGTGCGCAACTACCTCGCGCTGCTCGGCTGGGGCGCGGGGGACGACGCCACGGTGATGTCCACCGGGCAGCTCGTCGAACGCTTCGCGCTGGAGCGCGTCAGCCGCAACCCGGCCCAGTTCGACGAGGCGAAGCTGCGCTGGCTGAACGGCGTGTACCTCCGTGAGCTCGAGCCCGCCGAGCTCACGCGCCGACTGGAGCAGTACACCGGGCGGGACGGCCTGGCGCAGGCAGCTCGGATCAGCCAAGAGAAAATCCAGACGCTCGCCGACTTCTGGCCGCTCGCCGGCGCGCTGGTGGACGGCCCGCTCGAGGATCCCGCGGCGCGCGCGCGCTGGCTTGATGAGGGCGGGCGCCAAACGCTCGCAGGAGTCCGCCACGCCTTGGCGACGGCGGCAGGCTTCGACGAGGCCACGGTGCGGGAGGCGCTGGAGGCGGTGATCGCCGAGCGTGGCGCCAAGCCACGCGAGGTGTATCAACCGCTGCGTGTGGCGCTCACCGGAACGACCGTGTCGCCGGGGATCTTCGAGAGCGTGGCGCTGCTCGGACGCGAGGAGACCTTGACGCGCATCGACGCGGCGCTCGCACGCAGCGGCTGAGCGAGCCCGGTCGAATCGTCCACCGCCCTTGAAAATATCGGGACGCGGTCGATTACCGAGCTATCTCTGCGGCTAAATGCCTCAACCGAACGTCCACGCCTGCCGATAGAGCGTCCCAGAGGATGGTTCAGTCCGCCGCAGGCCGGTGAGCCGCGGCGGGTGGGCCCTCTTCGATTCATATTAGGCGGCCCAATGGATTGGGCGGCGAGCGATTTCAAGGTAGGTGCGCGGAGCATGCAAGCAGCAGCCACCACACAGCGGCAGCGGGCCAAGGAGCGGCCCAATGCGGCCGGCGAGTCCGCCCCCTCGGGGAACGGCCGCCATCAGAACGAGGGGCACGGACGGCGCTTGACGCAGGCGTTCGAAGCGCTCGAGGGCTTCCCGGCGCTGGCGGAGTCGCGCAAGCGACTGCTGGCGGTGATGTCGAAGGACCACGTGGCGACCGCGGACGTGGTCACCGCGGTGGAGTCCGATGTGGCGCTGGTGACGGCGGTGCTGCGCATGGCCAACCAGGCGCAGGGCACGCGCGGACGCGTGGACACCGTGGTCGCGGCGGTGGAGGTGCTCTCGCCCCAGACCGTGCAGGCGCTGGCCGCGAGGGTGAGGACCTTCGACTTCTTCGAGCGCGCGAGCGTGTGGGACGCGGCGCCGGAGCGCTTCAGGCTGCACGCCCTCGCCACCCAACACGCGGCGGACCGCGTGGCCGCCGAGGTTGGATATGAGAATCGCGACCGTCTGACGGTCACCAGCCTGCTGCACGACATCGGCAAGCTGGTGCTGATGCACGCCTACCCCGGGTACCCGTCACAGGTGCATCAGGGTGCGCAGACCCCCGAGCAGCGCATCCACCAGGAGCGCCGCGAGCTGGGCGTCGACCACGCGCTCGTCGGCGGGGTGCTGGCGCGGCGGTGGGGAATGCCGGTGTCGATCGCGAGCGTGATCGAACGCCATCACAGCCCCGAGGCCGCCGGCGAGGCGGCGTTCGTGCGCCTCGCCGACATGCTCGCCCACTACACCCAGGGCGCTCAGGTGTCCCCGACGGAGATGCTGCGCACCGCGCGCCTGGTGGGCCTCGGCCCGGAGGAGCTGCGCCGCGTGATGTACGAGCTGCCGAGCGCCACCAACCAGCGCCAGCGCCACGTCGATCCCTGCCCGCTGTCGGGCCGCGAGCTGGGGGTGCTGCAGCGCCTCGCCGAAGGCAAGGTGTACAAGCAGATCGCCCACGAGTTGACGCTCTCCACGAGCACCGTCCGCACGCACCTGCACAACATCTACGGCAAGCTCGGCGCGGTCGACCGCGCGCAGGCCGTTCTGATTGCGACAGAGCGAGGGTGGTTGTAGTCCCGTAGCATCGCGCGGGTGAGCGCGCGATGATCTCGATCACCAGCAAGTCCCCCTACGCCGTACAGGCGCTGACCGAGCTGGGCCGCAGCGCCGGCTCGGGACCGGTGCCGATCGGCGAGCTGGCGCGCCGCCGCGAGGTGCCGGTGCAGTTTCTGGAGCAGTTGTTCGCGGTGCTGCGTCGCGCGGGGATTCTCAGCTCCCAGCGGGGCGTAAAGGGTGGCTATACCTTCGCGCGCGACCCCGCTACGGTGAGCGTGCTGGAGGTGGTGGAGCTGCTCGACGGTCCCCTCGGACGCGACTCCGAGGGCGTGTTTGCCGAAGCGGCGCAGGCCGCGCGCAAGGTGCTGGGGGACATCACGATCGCCGATGTGATCGAGCGTGAGACACGCGCGGCGGGCGCGAGCATGTACCACATCTAGGGGCGGTCCAGCGACTGAGCCAGATTTGGCTCTACCGCAAGGGTTTCGCACATGGGGCACGCCGCCTCGAATGTTGTCGTTGTGCGTGAGCGCTGAGCATTTGGGCTTGCCCACGGCGGAAGAGCTTGCTGTATGGTGTTGACAAGTGGGAGGGGTTGGTGTACGGTCATTTTTGTCATGGTCATCCTTTGTGGGGGCCGGGCGTACATAGGGTCTGGTTGGGGTCATACTGCCTCGGTGGTTGACGTCAAGCGCTTGCAGGGTGTCGGTTTGGGAGAGGGCTGGGTCACGATGCATGAGGGAGCAGGGGTTTAGCGTGAGTTCGGTGAGAACAGACGTTCGGAGAGGTGCTGGGCGCCGGGGAAGGGCTGATGCTAGATGCGCCAGCTTGGCGCTGTCGCATCTCTCTCTCTCTCTCTCTCTCTTGGGGTCTAGGGCCGGCAGCTAGAAGGCGTCGTTCGGCGCGAGCGCGCCGCCTGGGCTCTCCGCCCTGGGGGGAGGGCTCCTGTGTGTGCTGTCGGGGGCGGCTTGGTGGGTCGCCCTGGGGTGGCTTTGAGTGTTTGCCTGGCGGGCGGGGTCGTTCTCGTTGCGGTCGGGCTCGTGAGTCTTTCGCTGGGTTGCTGCGGGGGGTGGTGTAGGTGCCCCGCGCGAGTGGGCGTTCTGGTGGCGGGCAGGTACGCGCCAGTGGTTTGGCGCGTGTGCGCGAGGCGGGCCGGGGTGAGCGGCTGACGGGTGGGGGTGTGCCGCGTCGGCAGGTCGCTGAGATTCAGCGTTCGCGGCTGTTGGCGGCGGCGGTGAGGGCTACGGATGAGCGTGGTTATGCGAATACGACGGTCGCGGATATCGTCGCGCGTTCGCGGCTTTCGCGGCGCACGTTCTATGAGATGTTCGCTGATCGCGAAGAGTGTTTGGCGGCGGTTCTGGAGGATGCTCTCGCGCTGATCGAGGCGGAGTTGGACCAGGCCTCGCTGGGGGGCCTCTCTTGGCGTGAGCGGCTGCGCAGGGGGCTGTGGACGATCCTTGAGTTTTTTGATCGTGAGCCGGTGCTCGCCCGGGTGTGTGTGGTGGGGGCGTTGAGTGGTGGCCCTGCGGTGTTGGAGCGCCGTGAGGAGGTCCTCGTCGGGCTGGCGCGGGTTGTGGGTGAGGGCCGCGTGCAGGGTGGCGCTCGTGCGCGGGAGTGCACTTCTCTGACCGCGGAGGGCCTGGTTGGCGCCGCGATGGCGATCCTTTACGCGAGGCTTCTGAAAGACAAGCGTGAGCCGTTGACTGGCCTGCTGGGTGAGCTGATGGGGATGATCGTGTTGCCCTATCTCGGCCCGGCTGCGGCGCGGCGTGAGCAGGCCCGTCCCGAGCCGGTGAGGAGCCTCGCGCTCGTGCGCGCCGCGGCCGTTTCGGTCAGGGGGCAGCCGGATCCGTTGGAGGGTGTCCCGATGCGTTTGACGTATCGCACCGCGAGGGTGCTGGAGGGCGCGCGGGAGCACCCGGGGGCCAGCAACCGCCAGGTCGCGGACCACGCGGGGATCCAGGACCCCGGCCAGGTCTCAAAGCTTCTGCGTCGCCTGGAGCGTATCGGGCTGCTCGCGAACACCGGCCACGGCGCGCATCTGAAGGGCGAGTCCAACGCCTGGAGTCTGACCGCGAAGGGCGAGCAGGTCACACGGAGCATCCAGATGCATACCCCACCTCAGCGCGAGGCCGCGTGATGCTGCGCGTGGGAGCCCGTGAGCAAAGCACCATGTCCCAGCCTGGGCGAGTGACCTGGGAGCAGACCCCGCCGGCGCGAGCGACAAGTGCCCTACGTTCCGAGAATCTCTCACTGGCTGGGCCGAAACAGGTGAAGGCCCAGCCCGTCACTCTTACCCCCGTCACGGACGGGGAACACCTATCGAAATCGCCCCGCGGGCGAGTTCACAAAACCACCGACGCCTGGACACATCTCTCTCGCACCACCCAAGAAAGGGCACAAGCATGAGTAAGCCACGGGTCTTAGTCGCGTCCCTCTTCAACCGCCCCGGTGCCGCCCGGAGCCAGAGCAGCGCCGCCTTCGCCCCCCGTGCCGCCTCCCCCGACGCCGACGGGAGTGGTGCGCCCGCAGCCGGGCTGGTCGACGGGTGTGGTGCGTCTTCAGGCGGGATGTCGCTCGCGGGGAGCAAAGCGGCCCGCCGAGCGCTCGGTACGTCCGGTCGCGCGCTGCTGTTGGTAGTCCTCTCGTGCGGCGCGCTGCTGGGGGTTGGCGCCGTGCCGGCGTCGGCGGCGGTCACCCACGAGTTCGAGTTCAACTTCAACGGCTCAGACGTAACCGACACGCCGACCGGGCCGTTCTCGCGTCCTGGGGCCAACGCCTTCGATCAGACCGGGGCTGCCGTCTACGTCCTCGACTTCGGCCGCTCCGTCGTCGACAAGTTCAACGCCGCTGGCACGTATGCCGGTGTTCAGATTACTGGTGCGTTCACGCCGGCCGGGTCGTTTTCTTTCGAAGCTACCGCGGGGGTCGCGGTCGACAACTCCGGTCTGGGCACGGACGCGTCCAATCGGGATGTGTACGTGGCCAACACGAATGACAACGTGGTCGACAAGTTCACCGCCTCGGGTACGTTTGTGTGCCAGATCACCGGGGAGGGGAGCGCGAGCACCGATCCGACCCATGAGTGCTCGACCAGCCACGCTGGGGTGGGGTCGATCACTCCGACCGGTCTGGCGGTGGACTCAAGCGGCAACCTGTTCGTGGCCGATTCCGCGCACGACGTCGTCGATGAGTTCGACTCGGCGGGCAACTACACGGGCCATCAGATCGCCGATTCGCACATCACCAGCCCGGCGACGATCGCGCTCGATTCGAGCGGCAACCTGTATGTGACGAACTTCTTCTCCAACGTGGTCGAGTTCGATGCCGCGGGCGCGTTCGTGAGGACGTTGGCTAGCAACTTCAACGCCGTTAGCGTCGGTGTCGATCCGGCCACCGCTCACGTGTATGTCGGCGGGTACAGTAACCAGACGCCGATCGAGGAGTATGCCTCGTCGGGCAACCTAGTCGACACGTTCAACAGCGGCATGGTCTCCCCATCCTTGGGCCCACCCTTGGGGCTGGCGGTGCGCGGCTCGAGCGGTGAGGTCTACGCCGATGACTACGTGAACGCCGTGGTCGACGTGTTCGGGTCCGACGTCGTGGTCCCAGACGTCACCGCCACCGCGGCCACCGAACTCAAACAGTTCACCGCGACGCTGAACGGCGAAGTCGGCCAGGCCGGCGGCGGGAACGTGAAAAGCTGCCAGTTCGAATACGTGACCCAGGCCCACTTCGAAGCCGAAGGGTTCGAAGCAGCTGAAGAAGCCCCCTGCTCGCCGGCCACCCCGTACGCCAGCGTGACCAATGTCAGCGCGAGCCTGTCCGCTCTTTCGCCGGAAACCACGTACCACTTCCGGGTTGCGGCAAGCAACTCGAACGGCATCGTCAGCTACAGCTCCGATCAGACGCTCACCACGCCTGCCCTGGCGGTGACCGGCCAGGCCAGCAACGTGACCGGCAAGAGCGCGACGCTCAACGGGACGGTCGACCCGGATGGCGCGACGATCACCGACTGCCACTTCGAATACGGCCCGACAACGCGCTACGGCCAAAGCCAGTCCTGCGCGAGCACGCCGTCGGGCTCGAGCCCCGTTGCGGTAAGCGCCGACATCACCGGCCTTGCGGAAAACACGACCTATCACTTCCGACTGGTGGCGGCCTACTCGGACGGCTCCAACGCCGGCTCCGACGCCGGCTTGGATGAAACGTTCACGACGCTGACCAGCCCGCTGATCGACGCCGCCTACACCACCAACCTGACCGAAAGCTCGGTCGATCTGAACGCTGAAATCAACCCGATGGGGTTCGATACGACCTACCACTTCGAGTGGGGCACCAGCACAAGCTACGGCAACAGCGTGCCCGTGCCGGACGCGGACATCGGCTCGGCGTCGAGCGATGTGCTCGTCAGCCAACATCTCAGCGGCCTCAGCGCAAACACGACCTATCACTGGCGGGTGGTGGCGACCAACTCGATCGGCACCACCGAAAGCCAGGACCACACGTTCGTCTACCAGCCGCCCACGTCCGTCAGCGTGGGCTGCCCGAACGAACAACTGCGGGTGGAGAATGCCTTGTCGCTCTTGTTGCCCGACTGCCGCGCCTACGAGCAGGTCTCGCCGGTCGACAAGAACGACAACGACGTCAAGGAGGACTTCGAGGGGGGGATACGTCAGCAGGCCTCGGTGGACGGGGAACGGTTCTTCTACGAATCCGATGGCGCCTTCCCCAGCTCGCCGGATGGAGGCTTGGTTGTCCAGTACCTCGCTTCGCGGGGCGCGAGCGGGTGGTCGACGCGGGGGGTCGATCCCCCGCAAACGACGGGCAACAGACTTGCGGGAATAGGCGAGGATGAATATGGCTTTCTGGGACCGCTCTCGCCTGATCTGTCCACTGGTCTCATCCAGGTCGAACAGCCGCTTGTCGCCGGCGCCCCGTTATGGAGCGTCTATCTGGGCAATCTCCTCACCGGCTCCTACCAGCTGGTGACGGAAGGCGAAGTAAACCTCGTAGGGGCCTCGACCGACTTCAGCCATGTCGTCTTCGCGGCCAACGGCAACCTGTATGAGTGGGTGGAAGGCCAGCTGCATCTCGTCAATCTGATCCCGACCTTGGGCACGAGCTGCACCGGGGCGGAATGCACCCCCGCGGCGGCGGCGGTAGTCGGCGGGGGGAGCACGGTCTCCGCTGACGGCTCGCGGGTCGTCTTCACCAGCAGCGGCAATATCTATGACCGCCTGAACGGCACCACGACGGTGGAGGTCTCCGCCTCCCAGCGCACCCCTGCTGCTGGCAGTGGGGGAGGGCAGTACCAGGATGCGAGCGTCGATGGTTCCCACGTCCTCTTCACCAGCGCGGGGGCGTTGACCAACGGCGCCGTCTCCGGCAGCAGGGGGAACCTCTATGACTACGACGTCGAAACCGGCCAGCTGACCGATCTCACCGCTGCTACCCAGGGCCTCGAAATCCCCTCAGGATGGACCACCCGGGTGACTCCAGACGGCACCTACATCGCGTTCGAATCGGTGGCGAGCCTGACCGGCTATGACAACACGGTCAGTGGCGGCGGCAGCTGCGGGCGCGACGGGTTTGGCGAACAGCTGGGCACGCAGTGCAACGAGGTCTTCCTCTACGATGTCGCTGCGAACCGGCTGATCTGCGTGTCGTGCAACCCGAGCGGGGCGAGGCCGATCGGGCCCTCGGACCTGAACGGCAATACGGGAAATCCGGGAACATCTTTCAAATACGTGCCGCGCAACCTCAGTGCGGACGGTAGCCGTCTGTTCTTCACCTCGAGCGACGCTCTGCTCCCGGGCGCCACGAACGGCCTCTTTAACGTGTACGAGTGGGAGGCCGACGGGTCCGGCAGCTGCCAGAGCTCCGCTGATAACAGCGGCTGCCTGTACCTGATCTCGGACGGCAGCGGCTCCTCGAATTCCTACTTCGCCGACGCCAGCGAAAGCGCCAACGACGTCTTCTTCGAGACCGCCACTTCGCTCGTGGGCCAGGACGGAGACAACTACGAAGACCTCTACGACGCCCGTGTCGACGGCGGCTTCGCTTCGCAGGACAAGCCGGTCGTGGCGCCGGCCTGTACGTCGGTGGAAGGGTGCCTGTCGCCGCTGAGCGAACCGCCCGCGCAATTGAGCGTTGCCTCGGCGGAACTTCACGGCTCCGGGAACCTCGTCACCCCGCCTGAAGCGCCCACGACAGCGGTCAAAAAGACAGCGGCCCAGATCCGAGCCGAAAAGCTCACCAAGGCACTCAAAGCCTGTAAGAAGAAGCCGAAGAAGAAGCGAGCTCAGTGCCAGAAGCAAGCGAACAAGAGCTTTGGAAAGGCCAAGTAATTATGTTTCTCACTGAGAAGTCTCCAAGGGCCCTGGGAACTCTTTCCAGCTTTGTGCTGGCGCTGAGCTGCGTGGTGGCGGGCGTGTGCCTGCTCACGGCCGGTCCCGCGGTTGCGTCGCCGCCGACGCCGGCCTGGGGCATCATCGCCGGCTCGCGGCCCACCAACTTCGTGACGGGCGGCAAGGCGCAGTACCTGATCGAGGTCACGAACGTCGGCAACGGACCGACCGATGGCAGCGTCATTACGGTCACCGACACGCTCCCGAACGGGCTGACGCCGACGGGATGTCTTGAAGGTTATGCTTATAGCCCCTGCACGATCTCGGGCCAGACCGTCACAGAGAACTTCGCAGACTCCGAAGGGGGGACCGGTACGGCCGTGGTCGAGCCCGGCCAGCTCTCACACGTCGGGATCAGGGTGGCAGTGACGCTGGCCGCGGGAGAAACCGTCCCCAACACGGTGTCGGTCAGCGGCGGCGGCGCGCCGACCGTGACGACCACCGAACCGACCACGATCGGCTCGGGACTGCCCGTGACGATCACCGAACCGACCATGACCGGCTCGGCACTACTGCCATTCGGAGTTGCGAACTTCAGCGCTCCGGCGATCTTCCCGGACGGCACGCCGGACACTCAGGCCGGCGGCCACCCGTATTCGTTCACGGCGAACATCTCCTACAACACCACCGAAACCGTAAACACTGACTCGTTCGGGGACCACAGCGCGCCCATCGGCGAAGTCAAAGACCTCCATGTCACGCTGCCGCTGGGGCTGATCGGCAATCCCCAGGCGCTCCCAGAGTGCACCCAGGATCAGTTCCGCGAACAGATCTGCCCGCCGAGCTCCCAGGTCGGGGTGACCCACACCGACTTCTCTGCCGCAAAACTATGTTTTGGATGCGGCTCCCTATCAGCGTTTTCGACGGCGGTCTACAACATGGTCCCGCCGCCCGGAGTCCCGGCCCAGTTCGCCTTCGGCTACAACATCGGTGGTGATCACGTGCGGACGCGCTTGGACGCCATGGTCCACAGCGGCGGGGACTACGGCGTGACCGTCGTGGCCAGCGGCATCTCGCAGGTGTTTGCGCTGACGGCGACCCCGGTCACCATTTGGGGAGTGCCGGCGGACCCGAGCCACGACGATCAACGTTGCCAGGAAGGGAACTCGAATAGCGAAGAAGAGGTGCTATGCACCGGCGAACCCGGGACCTATACCGGCCCGAACCCTTCGACCGCGCCATTGAAGCCGTTCCTCACGATGCCGACCGCCTGCCCGGGCACGCCGTTGCGGGCGTCGGCGGAAGTCGATTCTTGGCAGGAACCGGGCAATTTCGTCTCCGGGGGGGAATCGACGCAGGCCGCCGTGGAAGGCTGTGGCAAGCTTCCTTTCGAACCGGGTTTGGAAGCACGGCCGACGAGCACGCTCGCCGATTCGCCGAGTGGCTTGGACGTCGATCTGCACGTGCCGCAGCCGGAAGGCTGTAAGGAGGAAGGCGGGGGGGTGCAGTGCGAACTCGCCGAGGCTCAGTTGAGGGATGCGACGGTGACGTTGCCGGCGGGGATGGCCGTTGATCCGTCTTCGGCTGATGGTCTGGAAGCGTGTTCGGAGGCGCAGGTTGGTTATCTGGCGCAGAAGAGCGTGGAACTGGGCTATCAGCAGTTCACGCCTGGACCGGCGGAATGCCCGAACGGGGCGAAGGTCGGCACTGTTGAAGTGTTCACGCCGCTCGTGAATCACCCGTTGCCTGGCGCTGTGTATGTCGCGGCGCAGGATGCTAACCCGTTCGGATCGTTGTTGGCGTTGTATGTAGCGGTGTATGATCCGGCTACGGGGGTGGTTATCAAGCTGGCGGGGAAGGTCAGTCTGGACCCGGTGACCGGGCGGTTGACGACGACGTTTGATGAAAGCCCGCAGTTGCCGTTCAGTGATTTCAAGCTTGATTTCTTCTCGGGGTCGCGTGCGGCGTTGACGACGCCGCTTGTGTGCGGGTCGTATGTGACCAGTAGTGTTTTGACGCCGTGGAGCGCGCCGGAAGGCAAGGATGCTGAACCGTCGAGTTTGCCGTTCGGTGTGACCGCGCCGGGTAGTGGGGTGTGTGTGGGTAGTGAAGCGCAGGCGCCGAATGCTCCTGTGTTTGAAGCTGGTACGGCGAGCCCGGTCGCGGGCTCCTACTCTCCGTTCGTGCTTCAGCTGAAGCGTGAAGATGCTTCGCAGCGTTTCGGTGGGTTGAGCGTGACGTTGCCGCCGGGGTTGCTCGGGAAGATCGCGGGGATCGAACAGTGCTCGCAGGCGGCGATTGAAGCGGCTCAGGGGCGCAGTCATGAAGGCGAAGGTGCTGTGGAGCTCGCTGATCCGTCGTGTCCGGCTGGCTCTGAAGTCGGGGTGGTGCATGTCGGTACGGGCTCGGGTGCTCCGGAGTACGTGGCGGGCCATGCGTATTTTGCTGGTCGGTATGAGGGCGCGCCGTTTAGTTTGGTGATCGTGACGCCGGCGCTCGCGGGCCCGTTCGATTTCGGGAGCGTCGTTGTGCGGGCGGCCTTGTCTATCGACCCGAGCACAGCACAGGTGACGGTCAAGAGCGATCCGTTCCCGAGGATCCTGGATGGGGTACCGCTGGACATTCGCGATGTCAGCGTGGATATGAATCGCAGCCAATTCACGTTGAACCCGACGAGTTGCGCGACGATGGCCGTGACTGGGGAAGAGTTGAGCACGGCCGGGAGTACCGCGGTCCTCTCGGATCGTTTTCAGGCTGGTGGTTGCGCGACATTGCCATTCAATCCGTCGTTCACGGCCTCCACGAGCGGGCAGGCCAGTAGAGTGCAGGGCGCGAGCCTCAATGTCAAGCTCGTCGCGGGCCCTGGGGAAGCGAATGTCGGCAAAGTCGATGTGCAGCTCCCCAGCCAGCTTCCCTCGCGTCTGACCACGCTGCGGAAAGCGTGTACCGAAGCGCAGTTCAACATCAACCCTGCGGGGTGCCCGGCAGCGTCGGATGTCGCGACCGCGACCGTGCATACCCCGATTCTGAACGTGCCTCTCACGGGGCCGGCGTACTTTGTCTCCCACGGTGGCGCCGCATTCCCTGAGCTCGTGCTGGTACTCCAGGGCGAAAACGTCACGATCGACCTCGCCGGCAACACCGACATCAAAGGCGGTGTCACGTACAGCCGTTTCGAAGCGGTCCCCGACGCGCCCTTCACGAGCTTCGAACTGAACGCGCCTCAGGGGCCGTATTCGATTCTCGGGGCGAACCTGCCAGCGAGTGCTAAATACAGCCTTTGCGGGCAGAGCCTGACGATGCCGACGGTCCTCACGGGCCAGAACGGGGCCGTCGTCAAACAGGCCACGAGGCTCGGGATTACTGGATGCCCTCCCACCCGCGCGAAGGTCGTCGAGAAGGCCCTGACGCGCGCGCAGAAGCTGAAGGCCGCGTTGAAGGTGTGCCGCACGAAAGACCGTGGTAAGAGCAAGGCGAAGCGGCGTAAGCGCGAAACGTGCGAGAAGGCCGCCCAGCGGAAGTACGGCCCGGTCGAGAAGACGAAGGGCCCTAAGAAGCGCACGGGCGGCAAGTCGAAGGGGGGGAGGTGAGGTGAGAGGTATCTGTCGCCTGTTTGTCGCGGCTGCGTGCCCGGTCCTGCTGGCGCTCGTGTGTGCTACGCCCGCGCTGGGTGCGCAGGCGTGGTGGCATGTCGATCTCGGCTCGCGCCCGGCGAGCATCCCCGCCGGGGGTGATGGTGAGCTGGTGGTGAGCGTGGAGAACGTGGGGGACGCGTCGGCGCTCGGGCCGGTCACGGTCGCGGACGTGTTGCCCGCTGGGCTGCGCGCGACGGGGATCATCGCGGGGAGTGCGCCGAAGCGTGGCGGGGCGCTCGGGGAAACCGTCGCGCTGTCGTGCTCGCTTGAACATTTGAGCTGCGAAGCGCCGGGGCCGCTCGCGGCGTATGACGCGATCGAAATCCGGATCGGCGTGGAAGCGTTGCCGGGCGCGCAGGGCGGGGAAGCGAGCACGGTCAGCGTTTCCGGTGGGGGTGCCCCGTCGGTGCAGGTGAGTCGTCCCGTCTCGGTCGGGCAGCCCGGGGGGTCCGGGGTGGAAGGGTATGAGCTGGCGGCTGAAGCTGAAGGCGGCGGGCCGGTTACGCAGGCCGGTGCGCATCCGTTCCAGGTGACCGGCTCGATCCTGCTCGCCCAGGGACCAGATGGCGCGCCGCTCACTAGCACGAGCACGCCTAATGCGGGTCCGGCTGTTCCCGCGCGGGAAGTGGTGGCTCGTTTGCCACCGGGGTTGATCGCGAACCCGAGCGCTGTGCCGCGCTGTTTAGCTTACCAGTTCACGGAAAGCGTTGGTGGTGGCGAACAGGATCGGTGTCCGTACCAGTCGGCTGTGGGTGTCGCGTCGGTCACGTTCGATCAGGGTGGGGTGACGCGCACGGTCGCGACACCCGTGTTCAATATCGAACCCGAAGCGGGGGAACCGGCAAGATTCGGGTTCTACGTTCCCGTGGATGGCGTGCCGGTCTTCTTGAACACGAGTGTGCGCAGCGAAGGAGATTGGGGTGTGGATCTGTCTTCGAGTGAGCTCCCGCAGAATAGTGGGATCTCCGGTGTGCGTGTGACGTTTTGGGGTGTCGCGGGTAGTGCCCTGCATGACAGTGCGCGCGGGTGGGGTTGTTTGGCGGAAGCGCGTGGTCGTAGCGATGTTTATGAAGAAGCGGGGTGTGTCCATTTTGAAGAACGGGAACCGCCTGCGTTCGTGACGTTGCCGACGTCGTGCACCTCCTCGCTTGCGTCGAGCTTGGAAGCGGATTCGTGGGCGGCGCCCGGCGCGTTCCAGAGCTTCCCGGCCACCGAACCGTTGGCGCCGTTGACGGGTTGCGGTAACGTGCCGTTTTCGCCGACGATCTCGACGGCGACGACTACGGGTTCGGCGTCTTCGCCGTCGGGGTTCGCGTTCGATTTGACGTTTAGTAGGGAAGGTCTGACGAGCGGGACGAGTATCGCTCAGTCTAATGTTGAGAAGACGGTTGTGAGTTTGCCTGAAGGTTTGACGATCGACCCGTCCGCGGGTGTGGGATTGGGGGCTTGCGCGCCCGGCCAGTATGCGGAAGTGACGCTCAGCTCGCCTGCGGGCGCGGGGTGTCCTGAAGATTCGAAGCTCGGCACGGTGGAAGTGGAAACGCCGTTGCTGTTTACGACCGTGTATGGGTCGTTGTATGTCGCGCAACCCTATGACAATCCGTTTCCCGAACCGGGGCATCCGGGCGGGTCGTTGATCGCGGTGTATGTGGTCGCGAAGAGCAGGGCCGAACGGGGCGTCCTCGTCAAGCTCGCGGGGAGGGTCGCGGCAGACCCGGCGACGGGCCGCTTGACGGTGACGTTCGAAGGCGATCCGCCGCTGCAGTTCGATCGTTTCAATTTTCATTTCCGTGAAGGGGCGCAGGCGGCGTTGATCAGCCCTCAGGCGTGCGGCACGTACACGACGAGCGCCGACCTGTTCCCGTACTCCGCGCCGGAAGACCCGCTGACGGACACGGCGTCGTTCCAGGTCACATCGGGCTCGGAAGGCTCTGCTTGCCCGGACGGCGAGCCTCCATTCGCTCCCACGATCAAAGCCGGGACGCTGACGAACCACGCCGGGACGTTCAGCCCGGTGTATGTGGATCTGTCGAGAACGGATGCGATGCAGTACATATCCTCGTTCTCTACCGTTCTGCCGGTCGGTTTGACGGCGGATTTGACGGGTGTGCCGCAATGCCCCGAAGCCGATGTTCAAGCAGCACGCGCGAAGACCGGGATAGAAGAGGAGCAGAATCCCTCATGTCCGGAAGCTAGCTTGATCGGACACTCCCTGGTCGGGACAGGGGTCGGTGCGATCCTCGACTACGTCCCCGGCAAGCTGTATCTGTCGGGCCCGTTCCGTGGCGACCCGTTGTCGGTCGTGTCGATCACGAGCGCTGTGGTCGGCCCGTTTGACCTCGGTACGGTCGTCGTGCGTTTCGGTTTGCATATCGACCCCTACACCGCGCAGGTATCGATCGACCCGACAGGATCGGAACCGATACCGACGATCATCGACGGGATCGTCACCCACGTCCGCGATATTCAGGTCTCCATAGACCGACCCAACTTCACGATCAACCCGACAGCTTGCGAACCGCGCCCAATATCGAGCACGTTGACGAGTAGTCTCGGAGCGCTCGCGAGCACCTCGACGCCGCTGCACCCCGAAGCATGCAACGAACTCGCGTTCAAACCCACATTCAAGGCGTCCACGAACGGCAAGACCAGCCGCACGGCCGGCGCGAGCCTGACCGTAAAGCTGACGATGCCGGTCAAGCTCGGTACACAGGCCAACATTCGCGAGGTGAAGGTCGAACTACCAAAACAACTGCCCTCACGCCTCACGACGCTGCAAAAAGCGTGCACCGAAGCGCAGTTCAACACCAACCCCGCCGGATGCCCCCCCGCCTCGTTCATCGGACACGCGCGCGCGGACACCCCGATCCTGCCCGTCCCGCTGCAAGGCCCAGCGATCTTCGTCAGCCACGGCGGCGAAGCGTTCCCCAGCCTAATCCTCGTACTACAAGGCTACGGCTTCACGATCGACATCATCGGCGCCACCTACATCAGCCCCCAAGGCGTCACCTCCACGACATTCAAGACGATCCCCGACGAGCCCGTCGGCAACTTCCAGATCACAATCCCGCAAGGCAACTACTCCGCGCTCGCCGCCAACGCGAACCTATGCAAGCTCACCCGCGTGACCCACATCAAACAGAAGGAAATCCGCGACGCCAAACAGCAACGACGCCGCGCCACGATCAAGACCAGCAAGCACATCGCCGCAAAGCTCGTCATGCCGACACTATTCATCGCCCAAAACGGCGCCGAAATCCACAAGAACACCCCGATCAGCGTCACCGGCTGCCCGAAAGCGACACCGGCGAACAAGCACAAGAAGACGAAAGAGAAGCACAAGAAGAAGTAACCACCGGCCGTCTTCGAGACCCGTGCCGGAGCGGGCGGGCGGGGTCCCAATCCTCGAGGACGGCGCCCCGGCACCGCCGCGGCGTTGCATCGCATGGCGGAGCCCTCGAGGCGACGCGCCCACTATTGTCGTGCGCGGATGCCCCGAATTCCGATCAACATTGCCCAGTTGGTGGGGGAGACGCCGCTGGTGGAACTGCCGCGGCTGCTGGGCGAGGGTGAGCGGAGTGACGGGGTGCGGTTGTACGGGAAGGTCGAGTCGGCCAACCCCGGCGGGAGCGTGAAGGACCGGATCGGCGTGGCGATGATCGAGGCGGCCGAGGCGGAGGGGCGGATCGAGCCGGGCCGCACGACGATCGTGGAGGCGACCAGCGGCAACACGGGGATCGCGCTGGCGATGGTGTGCGCGGCGAAGGGGTATGAGCTGGTGTTGACGCTGCCGCAGGGGATGAGCCGCGAGCGCGAGAGCCTGCTGAAGCTGTACGGGGCACGGGTGAGGATCACCGAGTCGCTGGGGGGGATGAGCGAGGCGGTGGCGGCGGCGCGGGAGCTGGCGCGTGACCCGGACGTGTGGCTGCCCGACCAGTTCTCGAACCCCGCCAACCCCGAGGCGCACCGGCGCACGACCGGCCCGGAGATCGAGCGCGCGCTGGAGGGCGCGCCCGATGTGCTGGTGGCGGGGGTGGGCACCGGCGGGACGATCACCGGCGCCGGCGGGTACCTGCGCGAGCGCAACCGCCACCTGCGGATCGTCGCGGTGGAGCCGCGGGGCTCGGCGGTGCTCTCGGGTGCCACGCTCGGCCCCCATCGCATCCAGGGCATCGGTGCGGGCTTCGTGCCGCCGGTGCTGGAGCGCGAGCTGCTCGACGAGGTGATCGCGGTGAGCGACGAGGACGCGATCCACACCGCATGGAGCTGCGCGCGGCGCACGGGCCTGCTGGCGGGCATCTCCGGTGGCGCGGCGCTGTGGGCGGCGCTGCAGGTGGCGGCGCGCCCGGAGTCGAGCGGCCAGCGGATTGTGGCGATCGTGCCCGACTCAGGCGAGCGTTATGTGTCGCAGGCGTTCTTCGCGCCGTACTAGAGGAGGCTCTCGAGGCCGTGGATCGCCGCGCTGCCCAGCACGACCTCGAGCACGATGCCCGCAACGCCGACGACGAGTGCCACTACGACGACGACGAAGTCCTCGAGCAGTACGCCGAGCGAGAGCAGCACCACGCCGAGCGACGGCAGCGTGTCGAGTCCTGTGAACGGAGGGGCAACGAAGGCGCCGGCTGAGCCGCCGATCACGAGCAGCCCAAAGACGATGTTGCTCAAACGGTGAGCGAACAGGAAGCGCAGGCGAGGTCGCGAGAAGCGCTCGAGCCGACGGATCGTCCTCATTAGTGCAGTAATGAAGCGCCGCTGCGTCTCACCCGCCAGCTCGAGCTTGCGCCAGCGTCGCGGCAGCCAGATCTCCTCGCGCCCGACTATCAGCTCGAGCGCGAGCAGCACAGCGATGATCTCGAACACGTGAGTCGCCCCGCCGGTGGGCAGCGGAAGGGCGGGGACGCCGAGCAGCAGCACGAAGAGGATCGCAAAGCTCTTCTCCCCGACGAGCTCAATGAGGCTGCCTACGGTCTTCTCACGGTCGCTCTTCAGCCAGCGGTCGAGTTCGCGACTGACCTTCTCTGGCCCTGGATTTGACTCATCCGTGGCGGGAGGCGAGCCACGCGGCGCCGGTTGCGACTGCGGCGTATCCACCAGGTTGAGGTTAGAGCCGGGGAGGGCGACGCGCTGCTCTCGGGCGTTGCTCGCTTACGGGAGCGCTGCCTCCCAGCGCGAGATGGTGTACCGATCTCAGGGTGTTCGCTCCGATTGCCATGGGTCGATCAGATCGATTCCTGTGCCTTCGAAGTCGCCGGTGTTGCGGGTGGCGAGCATCGCCCCGAGATTGGGGCAGATCGCTGCTATCTGCCCGTCGGCGAAGCCGATAGGACGGCCTTCTCTGTCCCGGCCGCTGACCAGAGCGGCGTAGTGCGCCGCGCAACTTGCGTCGAACGACTCGACGCGACCGCCGAGGTCGTCCTCGATCAGTCGATGTGTCGCCTCGCTCAGCAGATCCCTGCGTCGCCCGGCCCGGCAGACGGGCTGCCGCGACCCGACGCTACCCTGTGGGGATGCTCGGGCTGGGCACCTTTGCGGGGGTCGTCAAGGAGTTGCGCCGCGATGTGGAGGCGGCCCGCGACCGCGATCCTGCCGCTCGCGGGGTGGGGCCCGCGGAGATCGTGGCGACGTGGCCGGGCATCCAAGCGCTGCTCTGCCACCGGGTGGCGCACGCGCTGCACGAGTCGGGAGTGCCGCTCCTGCCGCGCACGATGTCGATGCTGACGCGCACGCTCACCGGCATCGAGATCCACCCGGCGGCGCAGATCGGCAAGGGCCTGTTCATCGACCACGGCGCGGGCGTGGTGGTGGGGGAGACGGCGACGATCGGCGATGACGTGACGCTCTACCAGGGCGTGACGCTGGGGGGCACGGGCTTCGCCACCGGCAAGCGCCACCCGACGGTGGAGGACAACGTGACGATCGGCTCGGGCGCCAAGCTGCTCGGCCCGATCACCGTCGGCCACGGCGCGAAGATCGGTGCCAACACCGTGGTCATCACCGACGTGCCGCCCAACTCCACCGTGGTGGGCAACCCCGGCCACCCGGTACGCGTCGACGGCCGTCGTCCCGAGGGCCCGGACGCCGACTGGATCCACCTGCCCGACCCCATCGCGGAGGCGCTCGGAGGGCTCTCCAGCCGCATCGGGGCGCTGGAGCGCGCGGTGGGCGAGCTCTCCGGCGGGCGCATCGAGCCGCCCGTCGCCAAGGTGAGGCCGCTGCGGCCGGTGAAGGGCCCCAACCCCGCGGGGGGGTAGGACGAGGCCGGCGGGTTTGGCTGACGGACGCGTGGCTCGGGACGTCCGGCAGCCGGGAGCGAGCGCCGATCGGCGCCAGGCCACGAGTCCCGGACACTGTTCGCCGACGCGCGTCGAGGTGGCCATCGGCCGCTGCTCAGCTTTGAGATGCCCGTGCCGATATCCGTAATGGCCGAATGGCCCGCCTGTGAGCGTGCGGGACCAACGACAAGGGGGCACGATGCAGTAGACGTCAAAACGTCAACCGATCGCCACTGCTCTTCGTCTCGGCGCCCCAACGAGGGCATCACAACTGAGGCTCAGTAGTACACGCACCGGCAGCGATGTCGCAGGCGCGCCTTGTACTCGGGGGCCTGCCCTCGATTCCACACGCGGTGGTCGAGCACCCGCGGGGGGACGCCGGTGCGCGCCGAGATCAGCTCGCAGGCGTGGACCGCGCAGGCACGTATCTCGCGCTCGGGACCGCCCGGGGGGAGCAGCTCGCCGGCGTCGATGCGGGCGGCGAGCGACTCGTCATAGACCAGGATGCCCTCGCGGCGCAGCACATGGGGGACGAGGTTGTCGGCGAAGATCGTCAGGCGGTCGAGGTCGGCGAAGCTTGCAACTCCCGCCAGCGCGAAGTCTGCGGTGACGATCTGGGCGCGCTTGTAGAAGCCGCGGTCGTCGAACATCGCCATACCGCGCGCCAGCGCCTGTGCCAGCCGCTCGGCCGAGCCGCCGCACTCGGCCACGAGGTCCAGTGCGCGGCGCTCGCCGAGGAAGCGGCCCAGCTCGCGCAGCGCCTGGGCGTAGAGGCTCATCAGCTCGTGGTCGGGCCGCTGGCCGAGGATCTCGGCGATCGTGCGGGTGTCCACCGCGCGCAGCCGCGCTGCGTCGAGCGCCGACCCCTCGCCGGCGGCTTGTTGCGCGCGCACGTAGTCGGCGAGCCCCCATGCGACCGTGAAGTAGCCGCTGATGGGCTCCCCGCCGTCGAGGCGCTTGCGCAGCGTGGGAAACCAACCCGAGCCGAAGTTGATCGCGTCCAGGGCCAGCAGGTAGTCGGCCACGTCGGTGGGCTGGCCCTCCAGGTAGTGGCGCACCGGGTCCAACTCCGCAGAGGACACGCCGGGTGCGGATGCGGTGATCCTCCCAAGGAGCTCCTCGTCGCCCGCGGCGTCCATGTCGATTCGCACCCACCGCGCGTGCGCGGCGATCTGCGCACAGCCGGTGCGGACCTCATCGAGCAGGGGCATTGCAGACACGTTACGCCGGCCGAGCTCGCAACTATGCTGGAGCAGATGCCCGAAAACCCCCACGCCGAGCACCTCCAGGAGTTGCTGGAGGGTCTCAACGAGCCCCAGCGGGAGGCCGTCACGCATGGAGAGGGGCCGCTCTTGATCCTCGCCGGCGCGGGCTCCGGCAAGACGCGCGTGCTCACTCACCGGCTCGCCTTCCTGATCTACACCGACCAGGCGCAGGCGGGCGAGATCCTGGCGATCACCTTCACCAACAAGGCCGCCAAGGAGATGCGCGAGCGCGTCGAACGGCTGCTCCGCCACAGCACGCGCGGCATGTGGCTGATGACCTTCCACGCCGCGTGTGCGCGGATTCTGCGCGCCGAGGCCGAGCGGCTGGGGTATACGCGGCAGTTCACGATCTACGACCAGGCCGACGCGCGGCGCCTGACCAAGCGCTGCATGGACGCGGTGGGCGTCGACCCCAAGCGCTACACGCCGGCGGCGATCCACAACCAGATCTCCTCCGCCAAGAACAAGCTCGACGATGCCTCCGCCTACAGCCAGGCGGTCGGCTCTCAATTCGAGGAGCTGGTCGGCGAGGTGTACACGCTGTACGAGCGCGACCTGATGCGCATGAACGCGATGGACTTCGACGACCTGCTGTTTCGCACCGTCAACCTGCTGGAGCTCTACCCCGAGGTACGCGAGCGCTATAGCGAAAGCTTCCGCCACGTGCTGGTCGACGAGTACCAGGACACCAACCACGCGCAGTACCGCTTCCTGCAGCTGCTGGTCGGCGGCGGCCGCCAGGCGCCGGCGCGCGGGGAGCCCGTCCACCTGGCGGGCCATCGCAACCTCGCCGTGGTCGGCGATGACGCACAATCGATTTACAGCTTCCGCAACGCCGACATCCGCAACCTCCTGGACTTCCAGGAGGACTTCCCCGACGCGCGGGTGGTGAAGCTCGAGCAGAACTACCGCTCCACCGAGACGATCCTGAAGGCAGCCAACGCGGTGATCGCCAACAACCGCGGCGGGATCGCCAAGCGCCTGTGGAGCGAGCTGGGCACGGGCGAGCCGATCCAGGTGCGCGAGCTGGAGGACGAGCACGCCGAGGCGCGCTTCGTGGTGGGCGAGATCGAGCGCCTCGTTGACGAGGGCGCCTCGCGCGCCGAGATCGCCGTGCTCTACCGGACCAACGCGATGTCGCGTGTGATCGAGGACACGCTCGTGCGGCGCGAGATCGCCTACCAGGTGATCGGGGGGACGAAGTTCTACGAGCGCGCCGAGATCAAGGATGCGATCGCCTATCTCTCATGGCTTGCCAACCCGTTCGACGTGGTGAGCTTCACGCGCGTCGCCAACTCCCCCCGGCGCGGGCTTGGGCAGACCTCGCTCGGGCGCATAGTGGCGCACTCCGCAACCGTCGGCGTCTCGGTGTGGGAGGCAGCCGCCGCGCCCGATGCGATTCCCGGCCTCGGCGCCGCCGCGGTGAAGGCGCTGCGGCGCTTCATGGACACGATGGGCGAGCTGCGCGCGCGCGTGGAGCAAGGCGTACCGGTGGGGGAGCTGCTCGAGGCAATGCTTTCGCAGACCGGCTACATCGAGGCGCTCGAGGCGGAGCGGACGATCGAGGCGCAGGGGCGCATCGAGAACCTCGAGGAGCTGGTGTCGGTCGGCCGCGAGTTCGATGCGACCGCCGACCCCGGGCAGGATGCGCTCGACGTCTTCTTGCAGCAGATCGCGCTTGTCGCCGACGCCGACTCCCGCAAAGATGAGGAGGAGGGGTTGGTGACGCTGATGACGCTGCACAACGCCAAGGGTCTGGAGTACCCCGTGGTGTTCATCGTGGGCTGCGAGGACGGTGTGTTCCCTCACTCGCGGGCGCTCGACGAAGGCGGTCTGGAGGAGGAGCGGCGCCTCTTCTACGTGGGGGTGACACGCGCGATGCGCAAGCTCTACCTCACCCACGCGCGCCGCCGGGTGGTTTTTGGCGCGCAGGCATACGGCCTGCCCAGTCGCTTCCTCGACGAGATCCCCGCCGAGCTGATCGAACGCGAGCAGGCACAGCTGTTGATCTCGAGCGCCGCACGCGGCGCGGGCGGGATGAGTTGGTCGAATGGCGCGCGCTCCAACCGCGCGCTCGTCGGCGTAGGCGGCGGTTGGGACTCTGCCGCCGGCGTTGGGGCCGCAGCGGTGCCTGGCAGCGGCATCACTGCGAGCCGTGGGGTGGGCGCTGGCGGCGTGGCCGCCGGCCGCGGGCCCCAGGCTGGCTCCGGGGAGTCGTTCAGGCTGGGCGAGGACGTCACCCATGCCTCCTTCGGCGAGGGAGTCGTCACCGCCGTGGAGCCTCACGGGGTGATCGTCGTGCGCTTCGCCCGCGACGGCGCCGAACGCAAGCTGATGTCTGAGCTCGCCCCCGTCACACGGCGCTGAGCGGATGGTTGCCGCGGCGGTGTGCCCAGCTCTGCCGTGCGCCCCGCGCCGGGCGCGGTGGCGAGCGGCACGACGACCCCTCCCATCACTAGCATCCGGGCAGCAATGAGCGCCACGATCATCGACGGCAAAGCGATCGCCGCAGGTGTGCGCGCGCAGGTCGCCGAAGACGTGCGCGCCTTCGTTGAGCTGACCGGGCACACACCGGGTCTGGCGACCGTGCTGGTGGGGGACGACCCGGGCTCCGCGGTGTACGTGGGGGGCAAGCAACGCGCCTGTGCCGAGGTCGGGATGACGCCGTTCGACAAGCGCCTGCCCGCGGATGCCTCCTTCGCGCAGGTGGCCGGACTGCTCGAGGATCTCAACGGGGACGACGCCGTCAACGGGGTGCTGCTGCAGCTGCCGCTGCCGGCCCACCTCGACGGCCCGACGCTCACCGGCCTGATCGATCCGGCCAAGGATGTGGACGGGCTGACCCCGATCAACGCCGGCCGGCTCTCGCTCGGACGGCCGGGGCTGCGGCCGTGTACGCCGCTGGGGGTGATGGAGCTGCTTGCGAGCGTCGACGGTGGCGGCATGGCCCGGCTGGAGGGCAGTGAGACGGTGATCGTCGGGCGCTCCAACCTGTTCGGCAAGCCGATGGCGCAGCTGCTGCTCGTCGCCAACGCGACCGTCACCGTGTGCCACTCCCGCACCCGCGATCTCGCCGGCGTGTGCGCCCGCGCCGACGTCCTGATCGCGGCGATCGGTCGCCCGCGGCTGGTCGGAGCCGAGTTCGTCAAGCCCGGGGCGGTGGTGATCGACGTCGGCATCAACCGTCTCACGCCCGAGCAGGCAGGCAACAAGAGCGGGCTGGTCGGCGATGTGGACTTCGCCGCGGTGTCCCCACTCGCCGGCGCGATCACGCCGGTACCCGGCGGCGTCGGGCCGACGACGATCGCGCTGCTGCTGCGCAACACGCTCGACGCCGCGCGCGTGCAGGCGGGGGTCGCATGAGCCTGCGCCGTCGAGCCGGTATGGAGGAGCGTCGTGTGAGCCGCGGAGTTGCCGTGGGGGAGCGTCGTGTGAGCCGGCGGATAATGGCTGTGGGGAAGCGTCGTCGATGAGCCTGCGTCGTATGCGCTCCGGGGAGCTGATCGCGCTCGCGGGGGCGATCTGCCTGATCGTCGCGCTGGCACTGCCCTGGTATGAGAACTCGCAGGGCAAGCTCAGCGCGTGGGCGACGTTCGGCGTGGCGGTCGCGCTGCTGATCCTCGCCGCCGCCGGAGCCCTCGTGCTGGCGATCGCCACCGTCACCGAGCGCACCGCCGCGATACCCGTCGCCGCCGCGGTGTGGAGCACCCTGTTCGGGATCCTCGCGACGATCGCGGCCGTGGTGAGGTTGCTGGAGCGCCCCGACCACGCGACGATGCTGTGCTCCGGAGCGTGGCTGGCGCTGATCGGCGCGCTGCTGGTGCTGGCCGGGAGTTGGCAGTCGATGCGCGACGAACGCACCGGCCTCTACCCGCCCGACGCCACGCCGCCACGCGAGGCGCCGCCCGCCGGGGCGGGGTAGGCGGCACACACACGTACGGGTTGGGAGAGGGAAGAGAGCAGGGAGCGGCAGGAGGCGTCGCCCGCTAGGGCATTTAGGCCGGCGAGCCGGGTCCCTCTTTTTTCAGGCACAATCACCGCCGTGATCGATCGTGACGAAGTCCTCCACGTGGCGCGCCTGGCGCGGCTGAAGCTCGATGACGGCGAGGTCGAGTCGATGGCGCGCGAGCTCTCCGGCGTGCTCGACCACATCGCCAAGATCGGCGAGCTCGACCTGGACGACGTGCCTCCCACGACGCATGTGGTGGAGGTCGTCGGCCGCCTGCGCCCCGACGAGCCGCGCCCATGTCTGCCGCGCGAGGTCGCGCTCGAACAGGCCCCCGCCGTCGCCCAAAACGGTTTTCTCGTCCCCAGCCCCCAGGCGTGAGCGACGAGCTGATCATCGGCCTATCCGCCGCCGAGGCGGTCGGGGAGATCGAGGCCGGTCGGCTCTCCGCGGCGGAGCTGTTCGATGCCTACCGCGCGCGTGCCGCCGCCGATCAGCTCAACTGCTTTACGTGGGTCGCAGATGAGACTCCCGCGACGGAGCCGGGGGGCGCACTGCGCGGTGTGCCGCTCGCGGTCAAGGACCTCTTCTGCACCGCCGGTGTGCCCTCACAGTCGGGCTCGCGGATCCTCGAGGGCTACCGCCCGCCATACACCGCCACCGCCGTCGCGCGGCTTGCCGCGGCCGGCGCGCCGCTGCTTGCCAAGACCAACCAGGACGAGTTCGCGATGGGCTCATCCAACGAGAACTCGGCGTTCGGCCCGGTGCTCAACCCGTGGGATCGCGCCCGCGTGCCCGGGGGCTCGTCGGGGGGCAGCGCGGCCGCCGTAGCCGCCGGGCTCGCTCCCTGGGCGCTCGGCACCGACACGGGAGGATCGATCCGCCAACCCGCCGCGCTGTGCGGGATCGTCGGGCTGAAACCGACCTACGGCTCCGTCTCGCGCTACGGGATGATCGCCTTCGCCTCCTCGCTCGATCAAGCCGGGCCGCTGACCCGCGATGTGACCGACGCGGCTCTGTTGCTGCGCCACATGGTCGGTCGCGACGATTGCGACGCCACCTCTCTGGGGCACCCCGAGGAGATCGCGCTGCCCAGCGCGGAGAGTCTTGACGGCGTACGTCTGGGCGTGCCCGAGGAGCTCACCGGCGAGGGGATCGACCCCGGGGTGCTCGACGCCTTTCGTGGTGCCCTTGCGCGCGCTCGGGAGCTTGGTGCGGAGATCCACGATGTCCGCTTGCCCCACGCTCCTCACGGGCTCTCCGCCTACTACGTGCTCGCGCCCGCCGAGGCATCCTCCAACCTCGCCCGCTTCGACGGCGTGCGCTACGGGCTGCGCGCCGAGCATGCCGAGGACCTGCTCGAGCTCTACACCCACACCCGCCACGACGGCTTCGGCGCGGAGGTCAAGCGACGCATCATGCTCGGCACCTACGCGCTCTCCGCCGGCTACTACGACGCCTACTACGGCCGCGCCCAGCGCGTGCGCACGAAGATCGTCGCCGACTTCGACGCCGCGTTCGCGGAGGTTGACTTCATCCTCACGCCCACTTCGCCCACCGTCGCCTTCCGGCTGGGCGAGCGCACCGCCGACCCGTGGTCGATGTACATCAACGACTTCTGCACCGTGCCGATGTCGCTAGCCGGCATCCCCGCGATCTCGATTCCCTGTGGGCTCGCCGGCGACGGGGCGGGGGGGGAGCTGCCCGTAGGGCTGCAGATCGCCGGGCCGGTGTTCAGCGAGAACCGCCTGCTCGATGCCGCGTTCGCGCTGGAGCGGGCGCTCGGGTTCGACGGGAGTGCCGCCCGTGTCTGAGTACGAGCCGGTCATCGGCCTGGAGATCCACATCCAGCTTGCTACGGCCACGAAGATGTTCTGCGGTTGCGCGCTCTCCTTCGGTGAGCCGCCCAACACCCGCACTTGCCCGGTCTGCCTCGGCCTTCCCGGCAGCCTGCCCGTCGCCAACGCACGCGCCGTGCACTTCGGGCTAATGATCGGCCTTGCGCTCGGCTCCGAGCTGGCGCCGCGGTCGATCTTCCATCGCAAGAATTATTTCTACCCCGACCTGCCCAAGGGCTATCAAATCTCCCAGTACGACTTGCCGCTCTGCCTTGGCGGGCAACTCGGGGACGTGCGCATCCACCGTGTGCACCTCGAGGAGGACGCCGCCAAGCTCGTGCACGTCGGCGCCTCCGGGCGCATCCACGGCTCCGATGCCTCGATCGTCGACTTCAACCGCGGCGGCACCCCGCTCGCGGAGATCGTCACCGAGCCCGACCTGCGCTCCGCGCAGGACGCCGGCGAGTGGCTGCGGCTGCTGCGCACCACGATGCGCGTGCTCGGCGTCTCCGATGTGAACATGGAGGAGGGCTCGCTGCGCTGCGACGCCAACATCTCGCTGCGCCCCGTCGGCAGCGAGCAGCTCGGGGTGAAGACCGAGCTGAAGAACATGAACTCCTTCCGCTTCATCGAACGCGGCATCCGCGCCGAGCTCGCCCGCCAGGAGGCGATCCTGCGCGGCGGCGGACAGGTCCAACAGGAGACGTTGCACTTCGACCCCGCCTCCGAGCGCATCACCTCGCTGCGCTCCAAGGAGGAGGCCCACGACTACCGCTACTTCCCCGAGCCCGACCTCGTGCCGGTCGCGATCGATGCGGCGATGCTCGACGCCGCCCGCGCCGCCCTCCCGGAGCTGCCCGCCGCGCGCGCCGAGCGTTTCGAGCGCGAGATCGGGCTCTCCACCGACAGCGCCCACCTGCTCGCCTTTCGCGCGGAGCTCGGCGACTACTTCGAGGCCGCGCTCGCCGCCGCGGTCGATCCCGCGCCACCGGCTCAGGCGCTCGCCAACTGGATCGCCGGCGACCTGCTCGCGCGCCTCGGCGATGGGCAGGACCCTGCTGAGTCGCGTGTACGACCCGATGCGCTGGCTCTGCTCGTGGGCTTGGCCGACTCCAAGCGCATCTCCGTCGGCGCCGGTCGCCAGGTGCTCGACCGCCTCGTCGCCGAGGGGGGCGATCCGGCGGCGATCGTCGAGGCCGAGGGTCTCGCCGCGATGGACGCGGGAGATGAGCTTGCCGCGATCGTCGCCTCGGCGCTCGCCGCGCACCCCGAGGCCGCCGAGAACGTGCGCGCCGGCAACGCCAAGGCGATCGGGCCGATCGTCGGCCACGTGATGCGTGAGACCAAGGGTCGCGCCGACGGCGGCGCCGTCACCCGGCTAGTGCACGAGCAGCTCGGCATCCGAGCTGAGTGACTGCCGCGCGGTCGGGATCCCGACCGGCAACCGCAACACCGCAACCGTTCAGATCTTGTACCGCGGGCCAAATACACGCGCACGCGTGGACGCCAAAATCGAAGAGCCTCCAAGGGTGACATGCAAATCTCGCCTCCGCGGGCTCCCCTCGACCGCGGATTGGCGGAGCATGATGCGTGCGGCCGGGCCGGGGCGCCAGCTCCCGCCCGGCCGTAGCGCACCACACTTGTGAATCGCTGCGCCTGCGAGCGCTACCATCTGGGGATATGAACGAGTCGCCCACAACCACACCGTCGTCGTCGCGCTCGCTGGGCCGAATGATCGTCGCGGTGCTGATCCTGGCCGTCGCTGCCTGGGTACTGCTGCACATCGTGATCGGCATCGTCACCTTCCTCGCCGTCCCCGTGATCGTGGTGGCCGCCATCGTGGCCATCGTCTGGGCCGTGCGCGTACTGTTCTGAGAGGACGGCGCGATGGGTTACGTGGTGATCTGCCTCGGCTTTGGGCTCGCCGGCGGGATCGTCGGCCGCGTCAAGGGCAGCTCGTTCATTCTGTGGTTCCTGATCTCGGCGGTCGTCCCCCTGTTTGGCCTGCTTGCCGCGATCGCCTACCGCATGGAGAACAACGAGCTGCGCCGCCGCTGCCCCCATTGTGGGCGCGTCACCAAGATCTACGACGCCCTCTGCACCCGCTGCGGCACCGAGCTCGAGTGGGTGGGCGGGGATCCCGATCAAGTGATCGCGCCGGAATCCTGGCAGCCCCCGTCCGTGGCAGGCAGCTGAGCGCTCGCGGCTGGCGGGCGCCTTCCCTGCGGGCCATGGCCCCGACCTCAGCGCGCCTGAGTTAGGGCTACCCATTAGGGAGCCCGAAACGGCACAGGCTCTATAAACGTGGCATGAGCGCTGAGGCTCCGCCCGTGCCCGTACACGACTCGCTGATCGCGCGCGTGATCCACCGCGCCGGCTTCCCCGACGAGCGCGACTTCGTGCTGCGCGTTGTGCAGCCGGCGCTCGTCGGCATGATCGACGGCACCGTCTCCTCGCTGCCGCCGATCTTCGCGGCGGCGATCTCCTCCGATTCGCGCGTGGCGTTGCTCGTCGGCTTCTCAACCGCGCTTGGGGCGGGCGTCAGCATGGGGTGGTCGGAGGCGCTGTCGGACACCGGTGAGCAGACCGGCCGCGGCTCGGCGGTCGTGCGCGGCGCGATCACGGGCGGCATGACCACGCTCGGCGGCATCTTCCACACGCTGCCGTTCTTCATCAGCGACGTCCACAAAGCGCTGCTGGTGGCGGGCTGCGTCGTCGCCTTCGAGCTGTTCGCGATCGCGTGGGTGCGCAAACGCTTCCTGCACGTCTCAATGCGCTCCTCGCTGCTGGTCGTCACCGTCGGCGGCGCGATCGCATTGGCGATCGGGATCGGGATCGGCTCCTCCTAGCGGCGGCCTGGCGGGCACAAACCCGCTGGTACACTGCCTTTTTGGCCCGGTTCGAGTGTGGTGGAAAGGCGGTTGGCTTGCATGCGCGCGGTTGACGCACTGATGGAGTGCCTCAAGGCGGAGGGTGTCGAGGTCGTCTTCGGCCTGCCCGGCGGCGCCAACCTCCCGACCTATGACGCCTTCGTGGACGCTGGCATCCGCCACATCCTCGTGCGCCACGAGGCCGGCGGGGGCCATGCCGCCGAGGGCTACGCCAAGGCGACCGGCAAAGTGGGGGTCGCGTTCGCCACCTCCGGCCCTGGCGCCACCAACCTGATCACCCCGATCTGCGACGCGATGATGGACTCGGTGCCGGTCGTGTTCATCACTGGCCAGGTGCGCACCGAGCTGCTCGGCACCGACGGTTTCCAGGAGGCCGACACGATCGGGATCACGATGCCCGTCGTCAAGCACTCGTTCATGATCCAGCACCCCTTGGAGATCCCGCGGGCGATCCACGAGGCCTTCCACATCGCCTCCACCGGACGGCCCGGCCCGGTGCTCGTGGACATTCCCCAGGACCTTTCGCGCGCGGAGATCGCGTATGAGCCGGTCACCGATGTGCGCCTTCCCGGCTACCAGCCGACGGTGGAGGGCAACCAGAAGCAGATCCGCCAGGCCGCCAAGGCGCTGGCCGCCTCCCAGCGTCCGGTGATCTACGCCGGCGGGGGCGTCGTCAACGCGAACGCCTCGGCGGAGCTGGTCGAGCTCGCGGGCTGCGACCGCTTCCCCATCACCTGCACGCTGATGGGCCTTGGCGCGTTCCCCGCGCCACACCCTCAGTGGCTTGGGATGCTCGGGATGCACGGCACCCGCGCCGCCAATTACGCGATGGACGAGGCCGATCTGATCTGCGCCGTCGGCGCTCGCTTCGACGATCGCATCACCGGCAAGCTCTCGGAGTTTGCGCCCCACGCGAAGTTCATCCACATCGACGTGGACCCGGCGGAGATATCCAAGAACGTGCCCGCTCACATCCCGATCGTCGGCGACGCCCGCCACGTGCTCGCCAAGCTCGCGATCGAGTACCGCGCGCTGGGGGCCGACTCCGCGCGCCTCACCGAGTGGTGGAGCCGCATCGAGCGGTGGCGCGAGCAGCACCCGCTCAAATACGAGGACAGCACCGACGCCGAGATCAAGCCCCAGTACATGATCCAGGCGCTGTACGAGGCGACCGGCGGCGAGGCGATCATCTCCAGCGACGTCGGCCAGCACCAGATGTGGACCGCCCAGTACTACGACTTTCCGGCCCCGCGGCGGTGGATCAACTCCGGCGGTCTGGGGACGATGGGCTTCGGGCTCCCGGCCGCGATGGGCGCAGCCGTCGGCTGCCCCGATCGCCTCGTGTGCTGCGTCGCCGGCGACGGCTCGGTGCAGATGAACGCCCAGGAGCTCGCGACCTGCGCGCAGGATCAGATCCCGATCAAGGTGTTCATCATGAACAACGGCTACCTCGGCATGGTGCGCCAGTGGCAGGAGCTGTTCTGGGATGGTCGCTACTCCCACGTCGACATGGGCAAGTTCCCCGACTTCGTCAAGCTCGCCGAGGCCTACGGCGCCACCGGGATACGCTTCGAGGACAAGCACACGCTCGTCGAGGACATCAAGCGGGCGATCGCCACGGAGGGCCCTGTGGTCGTGGACGTGCGCGTAACCCGCGAGGAGAATACCTATCCGATGATTCCCGCTGGCCAGGCGGCGCGGGAGATGGTGGGGTGATGGGCATGTCGTCCGAGCGCCCACTCCACGCCGCCTCATGCCCCGCAGGGAACTGCAAGGGCGCTCGGACGCGAGGGTGCCACTGATGGGCGAGCCGGCCACCAAGGCACCGCTCAGCCTTGCCGAGCTCGAAGCGTCCGGCAACCTGCGCACCGGGCGCAAGCACGTCCTCTCGATCCTGGTCGAAAACAAGTCGGGGGTGCTGACGCGCATCGCGGGGCTGTTCGCTCGCCGCGGCTTCAACATCGACACGCTCACGGTCGGCCCGACCGACGACGAGCGCGTCTCGCGCGTGACGCTCACCGTCGACGGCGCTCTGCACCCGATCGACCAGGTCACCAAGCAACTGCACAAGCTGATCAACGTGCTGAAGATCCGCGACCTCGACCCGGGCGACACGGTCTCGCGCGAGCTCGCGATGTTCAAGGTCTCCGCCGACGGCGTCCAGCGCGGCGAGTTGATGCAGATCACCGAGATCTTCCGGGGCAAGGTGGTCGACGTCACCAAGCGCTCGATCATCGTCGAGATCACCGGCACGACCGAGAAGATCCAGGCCTTTGAGGACATGGTGCGGCCGTTCGGGCTGATCGAGATGATGCGCACCGGGGAGATAGCGATCGCGAGGGGTCGCAGCGAGACGTGAGGGGCACGCTCGAGCGGAGGCACGAGAGCCCGTTCGCGCTCAGCGACGCCGACCGCGAGCGGCTTGCGGCGCGCCTGCAGCTCGCTGTCAAGCGCGCGCGGCGCAGCGGCCGCCAGACGCTCGCGGCACTCACCCTGCCACTGCCGGGCGACCTCGACCCCAGCGCGGTCGTCTGTGCCTCGCGGCGGACCGGCGAGCCGTGGTTCCTGTTAGAGCAGCCCGAGCGTGGGGCGCGCGCGCTGGCGGCGCTCGGCGAGGCCGTCTGCCTGACGGCCACCGGGCCCGAGCGCTTCGCCACGGTGGCCGACCGCTGGCGCGCGCTCGCCGCGGCGGCAGTCTCCGACCCGCCCGAGGACCCCTCCGACGCCGGGTCCACCAGCGGTGGGCCGATCGCCCTGGGTGGCTTCGCGTTCGCCGCCGAAGGCGGCGCCGACCTGGCGTGGAGCGGTTTCGCGCCCGCGTCGCTGATCGTGCCCGAGGTCGCGTTCACACGCGAGCGGCGCCCTGGCTGCCGCACGGGTGGGGCGTCGCCGACCTCAGTCACCGATCCGCGCGCCGCGACGGACGACATGCGCGTACGGATGACGCTGTGCGCGCTCGCCGCTCCCGATGACACCGCTGAGCAGCTGCTCGCCCGCCTGGAGCGCCGGGTCGGCGAGCTGCGGGTGGAGCCGCTGGCGCTGCTCGACCCCGCGCCCACGGGGCGTTACCGGATCGCGAGCGCGATGCCGCCCGAGCACTACGAGGCCGCCGTCGCGCGCGCGGTCGAGCTGATCCGCGCCAGGCAGCTCGAGAAGGTGGTGCTCGCCCGCGAGGTGCAGGTGCATGCACCCCGCGCTTACGATCCCGCCGCGCTGTTCGGGGTGCTGCGCGAGGGCTTCCCATCGTGCACGGTCTTCTGCGTCGGCCGCGAGGACGCCGCATTCGTCGCCGCCAGCCCCGAGCTGCTGGTGCGCCGCGAGGGCCACCGCGTCAGTACGCTCGCGCTCGCCGGCTCGATGCGTCGCAGCGCCGATCCGGCCGTCGATGATCACCTCGGCGAACAGCTGATGCACTCCGAGAAGGACCGCGAGGAGCACGCGATCGTGATCCGTCGGATCGAGCAGGCGCTGCGCCAGCACGCGCTGTGGACCGCCGCCTCGCCCGAGCCGACGCTCGTGAAGGTCGCCAACATCCAGCACCTCGGTACCCCGATCCGCGCCCAGCTCGCGCAGCCGCTCGACGTGATCGAGCTGCTGGAGCTGATGCACCCCACGCCCGCGGTCGGCGGCGAGCCGATCGAGCGCGCGCGGCCGTTGATCCCCGCCCTCGAGGGTCTCGACCGCGGCTGGTACGCCGGCCCGGTCGGCTGGGCCGATGCCACCGGCGACGGCGAGTTCTGCGTCGCGCTGCGCTGTGCGCTGCTGCGCGGCCGCATCGCCCGCTGCTACGCCGGCGTGGGCGTCGTGCGCGACTCCGACCCCGCCTCGGAGCTGGCCGAGACTGAGGTCAAGCTCGCGGCGCTGTTACCGCTGCTCGCCGGCTGAGCCTCGTTGAGCGGCGCGTAGCTGCGTCCTCGATCGCTCATGTGCTGAGCACATTTCGCTCACTGCGTCCTTGCTCCGCTTGCTCAACGAGGCTCAGGGGCGTAGTGTGCGATCAGCTCGCGGGTGACCGCCTGCGCGCGCCAGCCGCTAGGTAGGCGGGTGGGGGCGACGCCCTGTGGGGTCTCAGGCGCGAGCAGGCAGTACTCGGGGGCAGGGCCGAACACGAGCGCTCGGCGCCACAGGCTGGCGTGTGCGGGGTCGACGCCGTCCGCGAGTAGCTGCGCCAACTCGCCGCGCGGCTCGCCCGGCGGGCGGGAAATCCACACGGCGTGCGGCGCATGGGTGAGGTCGGGGTGGCCCTCCAGCAGACCGTACAGTCCGCCCGCGCCGGAACCGAAGTGCCGGGCGACTCCGTCGTGCGCGCTGCGGTGGCCGTGCGCCACGGCCGCCTCGTTCAGCACGCCGAGGGCGGTGAAGTCATCGAGTAGATACCAATCTTCGTAGGTGGCTTCTTGCGGGGAGGCCAGCCACGGGCACTCGGAGAGACGCAGCACCGCCGAACCGCGCAAGCCGGCCGGCGGGGAGTGGTGCAGCGAGCGGTGAAAGCGCTCGCAGGCGTGCTCGTAGGCTTCGCGCTCGACCCCGTCGGCGGGGCGGTGCCATAGGAGGTAGGCGAGCATCTGGTGTCTCGAGCTCCGTCGGGAGCTCAGGCTCCTCCATCCAACACGCCGGCGACGGCCTCCCACGCGCGGCGGTGCAGCGCCACGTTCTCCGCGCGGTCGGTGCGGACTTCGATGATCTCGGTGCGCCGTGGGCGCTGCGTCAGGGCCCGCTCCAGCGCTGCGCGGAAGGCGAGCACGTCGGCGACGGTCTCGTGCTCGAGGCCGTACAGCCGCGCGGCGTGAGCAAAATCGAGGCCGGGGGGGGTGGCGATGTGGCGAGTGTATATGTCCTCCCGGGTTGCGGCCACGGGCAGGAAGTCGAAGATGCCGCCGCCGCCGTTGTCGATCAGCACAATCGTCAAATCGAGCTCCAGGCGCCGCGCGGCGAGCAGGCCGCCGATGTCGTGTGCGAGCGCCACGTCGCCGATCAGCAGCACCGTCGGGCCCGGAGCCGCAGCCGCGGCACCGAACGCGCTCGAAACGGTGCCGTCGATCCCGTTGGCCCCACGGTTACACAACACCCGTGGGGGGTCGGCGCGCACCGGCCAGAAGCTCTCGATGTCGCGTACCGGCATCGAGGAGGCGACGAACAGTGTCGCCTCCTGGGGCAGCAACACGCCAAGCTCGGCGGCGACCGTGGGCTCGCTCAGACCCTCCGCGCCCAGCACTCCGAGCAGCGCCTCGGCGGCGCGCTCATCCCCGCTGCGCCAGCTCGCAAGCCAATCGGGGTCGGGTACGGGCGGGTCCTGCGCCAGCGCCCGCAACGCCGCGGCGGGCTCCAGCGCGAAGCGCCGGCAGAGCGTCGCGTCGGGATCCTGCCAGCGGCCCTCCTGGTCGATCGCTGCCTGCGGGACGTCGCACATGCTCGCCAGCCACCCGCGCAGGGGCTTGGAAGTGGGCAGGTCTCCGACGCGCAACACGATGTCGGGCTTGACGCTCGCGGCGAACTGGCCGTGACGCAGCAGCGCGTCGTAGTGCGCCACCGCCGCCGCCCCTCGCCGCGCGCCCGAGAGCGGGTCGGCCAGCAGCGGCCAGCCGGCAGCCGCGCAGAACGCCGACGCGGCCTCCCCGAGCTGGGTGTCGCGCTCGTAGCGCCCGGCCACGACCACTCCCCGGCGGGCGGCGGCCACCGGCCCGGCGAGCGAGCGAGCGTCCTCGGGCGCCGTCGCCCGCGCGGGCGTGCAGGTAACGAGCGGACGGCCATCGGGGCGTCCGCTGTCGTCCGCCGGCAGCGGCGCATCCTCCACCAGCGGCTCGCGCAGCGGGAAGTTGAGATGCACCACGCCGGGCCGGCCCTCCAGCGCACACCAGTACGCGCGGCAGGCGAGCGTGCGCATCCAGCGCAGCCCCTCGTGCGTCGGCTCGTGTGCGCCCACCTCGAAGAACCACTTCGCGGCCTGCCCGAAGATCTTCACCTGGTCGATCGTCTGGCCCGCGCCGTTCTCGCGCAGCTCGGGGGGACGGTCGGCGGTGAGGATCAGCAGCGGCACGCCCGCCTCGTACGCCTCGATCGCGGCTGGCAGCAGCTCCGCGGCGGCGGTGCCCGAGGTGCACGTCACCGCGACCGGTGCTCCCGTCGCCTTCGCCAGCCCCAGTGCGAAGAAGCCGCTGCAGCGCTCGTCGATGTGCGAGTGACAGCGCAGCCGCGGCTCGCGGGCGAGACTCAACACCAGCGGCGTGCTGCGCGAGCCGGGCGAGGTGCATGCCTCGCGCAGTCCGCAGCGTGCCAGCTCGTCCACGAACGCGCGCAGCAGGAGGTAGGTGCCGGTGGCGGATGGGGGTTGGGAATCGATCACTGGGTGGATGGCGGGTGGGATGTGGGTTGGCGGGTTGAGATGAGGGATGGAGAGTCGGGAAAGGGTCGAGGGTCGGGGAAGGGGTTGAGGGTCGGGGTGGTGGGTCGAGATGAGGGATGGAGTCGGGAAAGGGATTGAGGGTCCGGATGAAGATTGAGGGTCGGGATGGGGTGGGGGCGTCGAAAGTAGGATCGTGGGGTGCCGGAGAACCTCGTTTTGCTGCACGGTTTCGGCGGCACCCACCGCGCCTGGGACTGCGTGGTGGAGCTGCTCGATCGTGAACGCTATCGTCCGCTGCCGCTCGACCTCCCCGGCCACGGCACGCGAGCGGACGCGCCGCGGCCGATCTCGTTCGCCGGTTGCGTCGCCGACGTGCTCGCCGCCAGCCCCGAGCGCTTCGCGCTCTGCGGCTACTCGCTTGGCGGTCGCGTCGCGTTGCACGTGGCGCTGGCGGCGCCCGAGCGGGTGGCGCGGCTGGTGTTGATTGGGGTCAACCCCGGCATCGAGGATGCGGGCGAGCGCGCCGCGCGACGACGCTCCGACCGCGCCCTCGCCGAGGATCTCGAACGCGGGCCCTACGAGCAGTTCATCGAGCGCTGGCGTACCCAGCCGCTGTTTGCCGCCGATCCTCCGGAGGTGGGGGCGTTGGCGCGCGAGGATCAGCGCCGCAACCGGCCCGACGCGCTGGCCGCCGTCATGCGAGGACTCGGCACGGGGGAGATGCAGCCGCTGTGGGATCGCCTCGTCGAGCTGGCGATGCCGGTCGCTGTGCTGGTGGGAGAACGCGACACGAAGTTCATGGCGCTGGGACGGCGGATGGCCGAGCTGCTACCGGCGGGCGAGCTGGTCGTTGTGCCCGGGGGCCATGGTCTGCCGCTGGAGAATCCAGCGGCGGTCGCGGCAGTGGTGGGGTAGGGCTCTCGGCTTTGGGTATAGCTATAGTATGTATCAACAGGGGGTTGGGATTGTTATAAAAAATTCAGAGCCCGATAGCAATTGCGCACGGCTTTTGAATTTTTTGTTCACCCCCCAGCCCTATCGCAATGGCTATACACCCATCTCTCCTTGAAACCCGACCCCCGGCCAAGTCCGGCAAATGTATAGCTATGGTGGGATATTCCGGGGGATCATAGATCCACCCCCACGCCCAACCCCGGGGCTGTGGGCACAGCGATGCGGCCGTGGCGCACGGGCAGAGCACCCTCCGCCTCCTCCTCCAGCCCTTCGAACAGGCTGAGGGTAGCCAGGCCGCAGGCCGGAAGCGGGCCGCGCGAGGCGAGAGCGGCAGCGGCATGCACGGCGGCGGCCACGCCGAGCGGGCCGTCGAGCGTGGATGCGAGGTAGACCTCGGCGCCGGAGGCTCTGACAAGCGCCGCAGCGGCGAGCAGGCCGGCGATGCCGCCGCAGCGGGAGATCTTCAGGCACACCGCGTCGGCGACGCCCGCGCCCAGCGCTCCGTGCTCGGCCGCGGTCTCGTCGATCGCCACGCGTACCGCCACACGCTCGCGCACCTCGCGCACTGCCTGCAGGCCGTGGGTGGGCTCCTCCACGAGCTCCAGGCCCACAGGGGTGAGCGCTTCGATCGCGCGCACCGCCCCCTCCACGTCCCAGGCGCCGTTGGCGTCGAGTCGCAACGCGATGTGGGGGCCCACGGCAGCGCGCACCGCCGCCACGCGACCGGCGTCGTCGCCGACGCCCACCTTCAGCTTCACGCACTCATACCCCTGCCCCGCTGCGCGCGCGGCCTGCTCGGCGGCGCCCGTGCGGTCGGTCGCGCCCACGGTCGCGTTGACCTGGATCTCCGCGGCGGGGTCGTCGGTGAGCAGCGCCGCCACCGGCTTGCCCGCGCGTCGCCCGGCGCGATCCCACAGCGCCAGGTCGATCGCGGCGAGCGCCGCGGGGAGGTCCTCGACGCGCCGGCATGCCTCGATCAGCTGCGCGCCGTTCGCGGTCGCCGACTGCATCAACACCGGCCGGTAGGCCTCCAACGCCGCGTGCACCCGGGCGATGCTGACGCCGTCGTAGGGCTCCAGCGGCGCCGCTTCGCCATGGCCGCTCACACCGTCGACATCGATCAGCGTCACCCCCAGCAACTGTCGCTCGCGCACCGCACCATAGGCGGTCTGTAACGGCGTGCGCAGGTGCAGCGTGCGCTCGGTGACGGTCATCTGCATCGGATCATCTCCCTGGTCCTGGCCATAGTCTCGGCCCTGGCCCCAGGCCCGGTCCCGTCGCAGGCGCTTGGCGACCGGTCACACGAGCTCGACGATCCCTCCGCTGGCGAGGATCCCGGCGGCGAACAGCAGGCAGAACAGCAGCTGCAGCAGGCCCGTGCGCGCGAGCGCCCCGTTCAGCGCGGGGCCGTCGATGCGGGTGCGCACCACGCCGATCAGCGAGAGCGCCAGCGGGATCGCGGCCCACGGAAGCAGCAGCCACGCGCTCATCGAGCCAAGCGCCCACGGCAGCGGCGCCGCGAGGAAGGCGATCGTCAGCATCGCGGTGTACAGCCCGCGCGTGCGCTGCCGGCCGAGGCGCACCGCGAGCGTGCGCTTGCCCGCGCGGCGATCGGTGTCGATGTCGCGCACGTTGTTGACGACGAGGATCGCGCTCGCCAACAGGCCCACCGGCACTGCGCACGCGAATGCCTGCCAGGGCAGGTGCTGCACCTGCACGTAGTAGGAGCCGGCCACGGCGACGATCCCGAAGAAGAGGAACACGAACAGCTCGCCCAACCCTTCGTACCCGTACGGGCGCGGCCCGCCCGTGTAGAGGATGCCGGCGAGGATCGACGCCGCGCCGACCGCCAACAGGCCCCAGCCGGCGACCGAGATCAGATAAGCCCCGCACAACACCGACAGGCCGAAGGTGACGTAGGTGGCGATCAGCACCTGGCGAGGTGGCACGAGGCCGCCCGCGGTGACGCGCACCGGCCCCAGGCGATCCTCGGTGTCCGCGCCGCGGCGGGCGTCGGAGTAGTCGTTCGAGAGGTTGGTGCCGACCTGGATGAACACCGCGCCGAGCAGCGCCGCCACGAACGCGAGCGCCCGGAAGTGGTCGTCCCCCAGCGCCAGCGAGGTGCCGACGAGCACCGGCGCGATCGCTGCCGGCAGCGTGCGCACGCGCGCCGCCATCACCCAGATGCGAACAGCGCTCGGGGAGTGCACCGCGAGCGGCGGGCGACCCTCGCTGGGGGCCGGGGGGGAGGAGGTCGGGGTCATCGGGCCCGATTCGCGGCACTGCCGCCGCCCAGCGGGGTGCGCACGGTCATGCCCTCCGCGGAAAGCGCGAGAAGTCGGGGGTGCGCTTCTCACGGTAGGCGTTGCGACCCTCCTGGGCCTCCTCGCTGCCGTAGAACAACAGGTTGGCGTCATGCGCCAGCTGCTGCACGCCGGAGAGGCCGTCCTCGGCGGCGTTGAACGAGGCCTTCAGCAGGCGCAGCGCGAAGGGGGAGAGCGCGAGCATCTCCCGGCACCACTGCACGGTCTCCTCCTCCAGGCGCTCCAGCGGCACGACCGTGTTGACGAGCCCCATCCCGAGCGCTTCCGCCGCGTCGTACTGGCGGCAGAGAAACCAGATCTCCTTCGCCTTCTTGGGTCCCACGAGGTTGGCGAGCAGCCCCGCGCCGAAGCCGCCGTCGAAGGAGCCCACGCGCGGCCCCACCTGGCCGAAGCGGGCGTTCTCGGCGGCGATCGTGAGGTCGCACACCAGGTGCAGCACGTGACCGCCGCCGATCGCATACCCGGCGACCATTGCCACCACCGGCTTGGGCAGGCGGCGGATCTGGATGTGCAGGTCGGTGACGTGAAAGCGCCCCGGGCGGGTGGGATCCGGATTGCCGGCGGCATCGTCGTTCAGGTATCCCGAGTCCCCGCGCACGCGCTGGTCGCCACCGGCGCAGAACGCCTGCGGCCCCTCGCCGGTGAGCACGATCGCCCCGACGTCGAGATCCTCCTGCGCTTGCGTGAGCGCGCGCGAGATCTCGATCACGGTCAGCGGCCGGAACGCGTTGCGCACCTCCGGCCGGTCGATCGTGATCTTCGCGATCCCCCCGTCCTCGGTCTTCTCGTAGCGGATGTCGGTGTACTCGCCGGCGGCGATCCAGGTGGTTGGCATGCGCGAAGGCTAGCCTGTGGCGATGGTCGTCGATACCTGGCTCGAGCGGGCGGCTGCCTCCGCGCCGTCGGCAGTCGCTGTGCAGACGCCGGATCGGATCTGCTCCTATGGTGAGCTGCTCGGCCGTGCGCAAGCCGGCGCCGGGGAGCTGGTTGGGCGCGGAGCGACGCGTGGCGATCGCGTGGCGATCGCGCTGCCGGCGGGCCTCGACTTCGTGTGCGCGCTGCACGCCTGCCTGCTGCTCGGGGCGGTGGCCGTGCCTGTCGACCTGCGCCTGGGTGAGCGCGAGCGCGTTGCGATCGTGGATGGGGCGTCGGTCGTCGTGGACGAGCCGCTGCGTGCCTGCGGCGGGCGGGGCGTGGGTGGGCGTGGCTCCGATCCGACGCACGACCTCGGCGCGGTGGCAGCGGTGATCCACACCTCGGGGACGACCTCGGCGCCCAAGCCGGTCGAGCTGACCTATGGCAACTTCCTGTGGAGCGCGCTCGGCTCGGCGGTCGCGCTTGGCCTCGACCCGCGCGAGCGGTGGCTGTGCAACCTGCCGCTTTCACACGTCGGTGGGCTGTCGATCCTGCTGCGCAGCGCGATCTACGCCACCACTGCGGTTGTGCACGCGCGTTTCGACACGGAACTCACCCTGCGCGCCGTGATGGGGCTGCCGGAAGAGACCGTGACGCTCGTCTCGCTGGTGGCCACCACGCTCATCCGTCTGCTGGATGCCGGTTTGGAGCGCCCGCCCGCGTTGCGCTGTGCGCTCACCGGCGGTGGTCCTGTGCCGTCTGCGTTGCTGGAGCGCGCGCGCGCGGCGGGGGTGCCGGTGAGCCTCACCTACGGCATGACCGAGGCCTGCTCGCAAGTGACCACGCTGCCGCTCGTTGCCGTCGAGAGCGGCTCGGCGGCGTCCGCCACGGCGGGCCCGCCGCTGTTCTGCACGCGCGTGCGCATCGCCGCCGACGGGGAGATCGAAGTCGCCGGCCCAACCCTCGCGCGCGGTGTTGCCGGTGAGGATGGGTGGTTGCGAACAGGAGATGTGGGTAGATTGAATGGTGAGGGCAACTTGTTGGTAACCGGACGGAAGGCTGACACGATCGTCAGCGGGGGGGAGAACGTGGCGCCCACCGAGGTGGAGGCCGTGCTTGAAGAGCACCCCGGCGTGCTCGAGGCGGCGGCGGTCGGCCGCGTCGACGAGCGCTGGGGCGAGGCGGTCACCGCCCTGGTTGTGGTGCGCGGCGGTGCCAAACTGCACGGTGAGGAGCTGCGGGCGCACTGCGCCGCGCGCCTGGCTCCATACAAGGTTCCAAAGGAGGTGGCGCTGGTGGAGGGACCGCTGCCGCGCACACGATCGGGCAAGCTGCTGCGAAGGGAGCTGCGATGAAGGCCGATGCCGGGTCACACCGAAGTGGAGCGGGTGCGCCGGCACGCAACGGCACCGATCCCTTGGGCGAGCGCGAGCACCCCGCCGAGGAGCACCGGCGTCGCAGCGCTGAGCATTGGGAGGAGGCGGCGAGCGGCTGGGTGCGCCGCCAGGAGACGATTCGCGCATTTGGCGCGCCCGTTTCGCACTGGATGGTCGAGGCGATCGAGCCTCAGCACGGCCAACGCGTGCTCGAGTTGGCGGCCGGCGTGGGGGAGACAGGGTTGCTGGCGGCCGAGCTGGTCGCCCCCACCGGTGGGGTGATCCTCTCCGACCATGCTGAGGCGATGCTCGAGGGCGCTCGCGCCCGTGCGGCTCAACTCGATCTGACCAACATCGAGTTCCAGGTGTGGAATGCAGAATGGATCGACCTGCCGGTGGCGAGCGTCGACGCGGTGCTGTGCCGCTGGGGCTACATGCTGATGGCCGATCCGCTTGCCGCGCTGGTTGAGACCCGCCGCGTGCTGCGCCCGGGCGGGCGTGTGGCGCTGGCGGTGTGGGATGCGCTCGCCGCCAACCCGTGGGCGCTCGCGCCGCGGATGGAGTTGCTGGAGCGCGGACTGGCGCAGCCTCCGGCGCAGTCCACCGAGTACACGCCCGGCCCGTTCGGGCTCGGCGACTCCGAGCGCCTGCACGCGCTGCTGGGCGAGGCCGGCTTCACCGAAATCGTGATCGAGGCGATCGACGTCGTGCAACGCCATCCCTCATTCGAGTCCTTCTGGGAGACGATGCTCGACATCTCGCGCGAGCTGCACGACCTCGTGCTCGCCCAGCCCGCGGCCGAGATCGAGGCGATCGAGGCTTCGCTGGTGGAGCGCCTGGCCCCCTACATGGCGACCGACGGCACGCTCGAGATCCCCGGCCGCTCGCTGGTGGCTGTTGCGTTCGCTTGACATCGCGTAACCGGATCACACTCGTGGCCTCGCGTGGAGTCTCTGGCTGCTCGCCGTGGACTGGGGGTGCGCCTGATCTCGCGACACTTGGCGGCTTTCGGATAGCCTGCCCGCATGCTCTACGACGACGACGCCAACCTCACGCTGCTCGACGGCAAGACCGTCGCAATCATCGGCTACGGCTCCCAGGGCCACGCCCACGCGCTGAACCTCAAGGACTCCGGCGTGGAGGTGGTGGTGGGCTTGCGCGAGACCTCGCCCTCGGTCGCCAAGGCGCGCGAGCAGGGGCTCGAGGTGCTGAGCGTCGTCGAGGCATCCAGCCGCGGCGACCTGGTGATGATCCTGCTGCCCGACGAGCTCCACCACCAGGTGTGGGAGACGGACATCGCCGACGGGATCGCGCCCGGCAACATGCTGCTGTTTGGCCACGGCTTTTCGATCCACTACGGCGAGGTGGTCCCCCCCCGGGTGTGGACGTGGCGATGGTCGCCCCCAAGGGCCCCGGCCACCTCGTGCGCCGCCAGTTCCTCGAAGGCAGCGGCGTGCCCGGCCTGATCGCGGTCGCCCAGGACGCCACCGGCAACGCCCGCGCGCTCGCGCTGGCGTACGCGAAGGGGATCGGCTGCACCCGCGGCGGCGTGATCGAGACGACCTTCAAGGACGAGACCGAGACCGATCTCTTCGGCGAGCAGGCTGTCCTCTGCGGCGGCGTCTCCGAGCTCGTGCAGGCCGGCTTCGAGACGCTGGTCGGGGCAGGATACGACCCCGAGATGGCCTACTTCGAGTGCCTGCACGAGGTCAAGCTGATCGTCGATCTGATGTACGAGAAGGGCCTCGCGGGGATGCGCTACTCGATCTCCAACACGGCGGAGTACGGCGACTACACGCGCGGCAAACGGGTGATCACCGAGGAGACGCGCGCGGCGATGCGCAAGATCCTCGGCGAGATCCAGTCCGGGGACTTCGCGCGCGAGTGGATCGCGGAGAACCGCGCGGGGCAGGAGAACTTCCTGCGGATGCGCGAGGAGCAGGCCAACACGCAGATCGAAGAGGTCGGCAAGGAGCTGCGCTCGCACATGGGTTGGATCGACCCCTCTTTCTAAGTCCGCCGCCTCGATCCGCTCGAGGCCTACTCGATTTGCGCCTGAGGGGTTCCCCGGACTCGACCCGCGCTGAGTGGGTTGGGGAGGAGGGCTGGTGCATACATCAAAAATTTGCGAGGCGTGTGCAATTGCGCACGCCTTCCAAAAAGAGAACATATCCCCGAGGCCCACGCCGGTTGCCGCCGGTGAACGTCCCGCGCCATTTCGCTAAACTCGCTCTCCTGTCGCGACTGGCGCAGCAGCGAGGTGGAAACGACCACCGGGGAGCGACACCGAGTAGCACCGCCGCGCGCCTGGGCACCTCTTATGTAACCCCTCGAAGGCCGAAGCGAGGAAGCCCATGAGCACCAGCGCAGAGCAGCAGTTGACGATCCCAGCCGAGCTGAAGCCAGTGGACGGGCGCTTCGGCTGCGGCCCCTCGAAGGTCCGTCCCGAGGCGCTCGCACGGTTGGGCGACGGGGCCGCGCCGATGGGCACCTCTCACCGGCAGAAGCCGGTCAAGGCGCTCGTCGGCGAGATTCGCTCCGGGTTGAGAGAGCTGTTCAGCATGCCCGATGGGTACGAGGTCGCGCTTGGCAACGGTGGGGCCACGGCCTTCTGGGACGCCGCCGCGTGCGGCTTGATCGAGCGCCGCTCGCTGCACCTGACCTACGGGGAGTTCTCCTCGAAGTTCGCCCAGGTGGCGCGCGAGGCGCCATTCCTGGAGGAGCCGGTGGTCGTGAAGGCGGAGCCCGGCGACGCGCCCGACCCGGCGCAGGCCGATCCCATCCAGGCCGGGGCCGACGCGGTCGGGTGGGCACATAACGAGACATCCACCGGCGTGATGGTGCCGGTGGTGCGCCCCTCAACCCCTTCCACCACTCTGCCTCCCCGGGACGGGGTTTCATCTGCCGGAGGCGAGGCGCTCGTGCTGATCGACGCGACCTCGGGTGCTGGGGGGCTGCCGGTGGATGTGGCGCAGACCGACGCCTACTACTTTGCGCCGCAGAAGAGCTTCGCCGCCGACGGTGGGCTGTGGGTCGCGTTGCTGAGCCCGGCCGCGCAGGAGCGGATCGGCAAGCTCGCGGGCGAGGCCGCCGCAACGAACGCGGTGGCAGGGGGAGGCGCGGTGCCGCGCTGGATCCCGCAGTTCCTCTCGCTCGCGACGGCGCTCGAGAACTCGCTCAAAGACCAGACCTACAACACGCCCGCGGTGGCAACGCTGTTCCTGCTCGCCGAGCAGATCCGCTGGATGCTCGACGGCGGCGGTCTCGACTGGTGCGTGTCCCGCACCCGCGCCTCCTCCGAGCACCTGTACAGCTGGGCCGAGCGCACGCCGTACACCACGCCGTTCGTCGCCGACCCCGCGAAGCGCTCGCTGGTCGTCGGCACGATCGACTTCGACGACACCGTCGACGCCGCTGCGGTCGCCAAGACGCTGCGCGAGAACGGGATCGTGGACACCGAGCCCTACCGCAAGCTGGGGCGCAACCAGCTGCGGATCGGGATGTTCCCCGCGGTCGAGCCCTCCGACGTGCAGGCCCTGACATCGTGTATCGAGTGGGTCGTGGAGAGGAGCGCAGCATGAACACGCATGGCGGCGCTGGATCTGCGTCCTCAGTCGCTCGCGTGCAGAGCACGCCACGCTCCCTGCGTCTTTGCCCAGCTTGCCCTGCGTGCCCATGCTGGAGCGAGGCTGATCAAAAAGGGGAGTTGTCATGAGCGAGCGTCTGAAGGTGCTGGTCAAGGAGAACATCGGCGACTCCGGGGTGGAGCTGCTGCGCGAGCACTTCGACGTCGACCTTGGCTTCGACTGGAGCGACGAGCAGCTGGCGCAGCGGATCGGGGAGTACCACGGCATCCTGATCCGCTCCGCGACGAAGCTCACCGCCGAGCTGATCGACAAGGCGACCAACATGCGCGCGATCGGGCGCGCCGGCGTGGGGGTGGACAACGTCGACGTGGACGCTGCCACCAAACGAGGGATCGTGGTTGCCAACGCGCCGCAGTCCAACGTCGTCACCGCCGCCGAGCACACGATGGCGCTGCTGCTGGCGCTCGCTCGCAACATCCCCCAGGCGTACATCTCGTTGACGGCGGGCAAGTGGGAGCGCTCGAAATTCTCCGGCGTGGAGCTGTACGAGAAGACGCTCGGGATCGTGGGCTTCGGGCGGATCGGCCAGCTGGTGGCGGCGCGCGCGCGCGGCTTTCAGATGCGCGTGGTTGCGTTCGACCCGTTCGTAAGCGCCGAGCGCTACCGCGAGCTGGGAGTCGAGAAGGCCGAGAACAGCGAGGAGATCTACGCGCAGGCCGACTTCATCTCGATCCATCTCCCCAAGACGGATGAGACCAAGAACTGGCTGAACGCGGAGGCGTTCGCGCAGATGCGCGACGGTGTGCGGATCCTCAACGTCGCGCGCGGCGGGTTGATCGACGAAGCGGCGCTGCAAGCGGCGCTCGACTCCGGCAAGGTCGGCGGGGCGGCGCTCGACGTGTTCCCCACCGAGCCGATGACCGAGAGCCCGCTGTTCGGCTACTCCAACGTGATCGTCACGCCCCACCTCGGGGCCTCCACCGCAGAGGCCACGGACCGCGCCGGCTACCAGAGCGCCGAGCAGGTCGTGGCGGCGCTCGACGGCGGGGTCGTCTCGACGGCCGTCAACATCCCTGCGATCGGCGCCGAGGACATGCAGGTGCTGGGGCCGTTCCTGCCGCTCGCCCGGCAGCTCGGGCGCCTCGCGATGGAGCTGGCGGAGGGCAGCTCGGTCGAGCGGATCGAGGCCGCCTTCATGGGGCGCATCGCCGACTTCGACACGCGCCTGCTGACGCTCGCGGTGATTCAGGGCGCATTGCAAGGTCGCACCGAGGAGCAGGTCAACCTCGTCAACGCTCCCTCGATGGCCGAGGAGCGCGGGATCGTGGTGGAGGAGAAGACGGTCTCCGAGGCTCAGGACTACAACGAGCTGATCCGCGTCACGGTGATTGCCGGCGAGCGCAAGGTCGCGGTTGCCGGTACCGGCATCGGCCCCAACCGCGTACCGCACCTCGTCGAGGTGCAGGGCCGGCGCCTGACGGTGGAGCTCGAGCCCAACGTGACCGTCTTCCGCTACGCCGACCTGCCGGGCATGATCGGCCGCGTCGGCACGATCTTCGGCCGCCACGGCATCAACATCTCCTCGGCCGCGGTCGGACACACTCCCGATGGCGCCTCCCACGCGGCCAGCGAGGATCGCCGCGTCGCGGCGATGGTCGTCACCACGGACGCGCCCGTGCCGGCCAAGGTCGTCGATGAGATCGTCGCCTCGGAAGGGTTCACCGGGGGTTGGGCTGTGGTGCTGTCTTGATTCGGTTACTCTGACGCCGATGCGAGTCGTCGAGATCTCCAAGCACGGTGGGCCGGAGGTGCTGAACGTGCGCGAGCGCCCGGACCCGCGGCTCGGAGCTGGCGAGGTTCGCATCGATGTCGCGGCGGCAGGCATCAACTTTGCCGACGTGATGGCGCGCATGGGCGTCTATCCCGATGCGCCAAAGCCCCCGTGCGTGGTCGGCTACGAGGTGGGTGGCACGATCCTCGAGCTGGGCGACGGCGTGGAGGACCTGACGCAAGGGCAGCGCGTGCTCGCGGGCACAAAATTCGGCGGCTACGCCTCACAGGTGGTGGTACCGGCCGGCGACGTCGTACCGCTCCCCGACGAGCTGAGCTTTGAGCAGGGGGCGGCGATTCCCGTCAACTACGCCACGGCGTGGGCGGGTCTGATCGGTTATGGCAGCCTGCAGTCCGGCGAGCGCGTGCTGATCCACTCCGCCGGTGGTGGTGTGGGAATCGCGGCGACGCAGATCGCCAAGCACTACGGCGCGGAGGTCTATGGCACGGCCTCGCCAGGAAAGCACGCGCGCATTTCCGAGCTCGGCGTGGATTACCCGCTCGACTACACCAAAAGCGGTTGGGAGCAGGGCCTGCCGAAGTTCGACATCATCATGGACGCGATCGCAGGGAAGAGCTTTCGCCGCTCCTACGATCTGCTGCGCCCCGGCGGGCGGTTGGTGGCCTTCGGCGCTTCCGCGGTGGTCGCGGGCGAGAAGCGCAACCCGGTCTCGGCGCTTGGCACGGTGCTGCGGATGCCGCGCTTCAACATGATCAAGCAGATGTCCGAATCGAAGGCCGTGATCGGCCTCAACATGCTGAGCCTGTGGAAGGACCGCCAGACGCTCTCGCCGTGGATCGAGCCGCTGCGCGAGCTGATGGCCGACGGCACGATCGAGCCGGTGATCGGGGGCGCCTTCAGCTTCGAGGAAGCAGGCGAAGCGCAGCGGATGATCACCGAGCGCAGAAATATCGGCAAGGTAGTGCTGACTCCCTGAGCCGGCTTGGCATCGCGCCACGGCGGTGCTACCCTCCGCGAAGCATGTCGTTGCAGATCTCGATTCGACTTCTCCTCCTCCCCCCTCGGGGGGAATAGTGCGTGGCGGCCGCGTAGCCGCAAACACAGCCGGAGGAAGTTCGAACGAGACCTAGAAGGAGAAGAACGACATGAGTGATCAGCAGGTGGCACCAGCGGCGGTGCCGGTACGAGAAGAGCGCAATCGTGTGCGTGTCTTCGATACGACGCTGCGAGATGGCGAGCAGTCGCCCGGCATCTCGCTGAACAGGCAGGAGAAGCTGGAGATCGCCCAGCAGCTGGCGCGGCTGGGCGTGGACATCATCGAGGCGGGCTTCCCGATCACCTCGCCGGGCGACTTCGAGGCCGTGCAGGCGATCGCCCGGGAGGTCGAAGGCCCGGTGATCTGCGGCCTGGCGCGGACCGGCAAGCAGGACATCGACGCGGCGTGGGAGGCGGTGCGCGACTCCGAGCGCCCGCGCATCCACACGTTCATCGCGACCAGCGACATCCACATCGAGCGCAAGCTGCAGACCACGCGCGAGGACGTCATCGGCCAGGCGCGCGCGGCGGTGGCGCAGGCGCGCGAATACACCGACGACGTCGAGTTCTCACCCGAGGACGGCTCGCGCTCGGACGTCCAGTACATGGCCGAGGTGATCCAGGTTGCGCTGGATGAGGGCGCCACGACGATCAACGTACCCGACACGGTCGGCTACACGATGCCGCACGAGTACGCGGCGATGTTCGAGGAGCTCTACCGCCTGGTGCCCGGCCTGCGCGACGTGACGGTGTCGGTGCACTGCCACGACGACCTGGGCATGGCGGTCGCCAACTCGCTGGCCGGGATCGAAGCCGGCTGCCGCCAGGTGGAGTGCGCGATCAACGGGATCGGCGAGCGCGCCGGCAACGCGTCGCTGGAGGAGATCGTGATGCTGCTGCACACGCGCGAGCCCACCCTGGGGCTGTGGACGGGGATCGAGACGACCGAGATCGCGCGCACCAGCCGTCTGGTCTCGCGCCTGACCGGCTATCCGGTGCAGCCCAACAAGGCGATCGTCGGGCGCAACGCGTTCGCGCACGAGGCCGGCATCCACCAGGACGGAGTGCTGAAGGAGCGCACCACCTATGAGATCATGGACGCCACCACGGTGGGGCTGCGCTCCAACGCGATCGTGCTGGGCAAGCACTCCGGCCGCCACGCGCTGCGCGAGGCGCTCAAGGAGCAGGGCATCGACTGCGACGGCCAGGCGCTGAATGCCGCCTTCAAGCGCTTCAAGGAGATCGCCGACCGCAAGAAGTCGGTCACGGCGATGGACCTGGAGGCGCTCGTCGCCGATGAGCTGCGTAGCGGCGACGGCGAGCTGCAGGCGTACACGCTGCGGGGCTTCGAGGTACACGCCTCCACCAGCGAGGCACCCCGCGCGAGTGTGGTGGTGGCGCCCCCGGAGGGGGAGGAGGTCCGCGCTGAATCCTCGGGCGATGGCCCGGTCGACGCGATCTTCCGGGCGATCAACGCCGCCAGCGGCGTGGGCGCCGCGCTGCGCGAGTTTCACATCGACGCGGTCACCGAGGGCCAGGATGCGCTGGGGGAGGTGTCGGTGGTCGTCGAGGTGCAGGGCCAGACGGGCTCCGGCCAGGGCGTCTCGACGGACATCATCGAGGCGGCCGCCCGCGCGTACGTGCGGGCGCTGTCGGTGGCACTCGCCCGCGCGCGGCGCGATGCGAACGCGGTCGGTCTGCCGGCAACGGCGCCGTGAGTCTCGCCCCGCGCTGGTCCGCCGGGCTCGCGGAGAGCCAGGCGGGATGGGAAATACGTCCAGCGGGACGCGTGTGAACCCGACTACTGCTAATAGATAGACCAAGGATCGGAATAATGCCAAAGACACTGTTCGAGAAGATATGGGAGGCGCACGAGGTGGCGCCTGGACTGCTGTACATCGATCTGCACCTTGTGCACGAGGTGACGAGTCCCCAGGCGTTCGACGGGCTGCGCCTGGCCGGCCGCAAGGTACGCCGGCCCGATCGCACGCTCGCAACCGCCGACCACAACACGCCGACCGACGGCACGCCCAACGCGGCGGCGATCAAGGAAGAGCTTTCGCGTGTGCAGGTGCAGACGCTCGAGCGCAACTGCGAGGAGTTCGGCGTACCGGTGTACTCGCTCGGCTCCAAACGCCAGGGGATCGTGCACGTGATCGGCCCCGAGCTGGGCGTCACGCAGCCGGGCCTGACGATCGTCTGCGGCGACTCGCACACCGCCACCCACGGGGCATTCGGGGCGCTCGCGTTCGGGATCGGCACGAGCGAGGTCGAGCACGTGCTGGCGACGCAGTGCATGGTGCAACACCGCCCCCGCTCGATGCGGATCAGTTACGAGGGCGAGCTCGGCTTCGGGGTTACCGCGAAGGACCTGATCCTCGGCACGATCGGGCAGATGGGAGTCGGCGGCGCCAGCGGTCACGTCGTCGAGTACGTCGGCCCGGCGATCCAGCGCCTCTCGATGGAGGGGCGGATGACGGTCTGCAACATGACGATCGAGGGCGGCGGACGCGCGGGGATGGTCGCCCCCGACGAGACGACGTTTGCGTGGTTCACCGAACGCGAGCGCCCGGGCGCGCCGCAGGGCGCGGCGTTGGAGGCAGCCTTCGCGCGCTGGAGCGAGCTGACAAGCGACGAGGGCGCTGCCTATGACAGCGAGCTGGTCCTCGACGCCGCGGCGCTCTCGCCCCAGGTGACGTGGGGCACGACGCCCGCGATGGTCGCCTCAGTCACCGACAAGGTGCCCGATCCGGGCGAGCTCGCCGAGCGCGCCGAGCGCGAGGCGGCCGAGCGGGCGCTGCACTACATGGCGCTGGAGCCGGGGACGCCGATCGAGCAGATCGCGATCGACCGCGTGTTCATCGGCTCGTGCACCAACTCGCGGATCGGCGACCTGCGCGCCGCCGCCGAGGTGGTTGCAGGGCGCAGGGTGGCGTCGACCGTGAACGCGATGGTGGTGCCCGGCTCCCAGCAGGTGAAGGCGCAGGCCGAGCAGGAGGGCCTCGACCGGATCTTCCGCGACGCCGGCTTCGACTGGCGCGTGGCGGGCTGCTCGATGTGTTTGGGGATGAACCCCGACATCCTCGCGCCGGGCGAGCGCTGTGCCTCCACGTCCAACCGCAACTTCGAGGGCAGGCAAGGACGCGGAGGCCGCACGCATCTGGTCTCGCCACAAATGGCGGCGGCCGCAGCGATCGAAGGGCACTTCACCGACATCCGCAACTGGAACTAGGAGGGCCAGGATGGAACCGATAGAGACAATTTCAGGTGCGATCAGCGACCTTGACCGCGCGAATGTCGACACCGATCAGATCATGCCGAAGCAGTTCCTCAAGCGGGTGGAGCGCTCGGGCTTCGGGCAGTTCCTCTTCTACGACTGGGCGAAAGAGCCCGGCTGGGAGCTGCCGGCCAACCCGATCCTCGTGACGGGCGAGAACTTTGGCTGCGGCTCCTCTCGTGAGCACGCCCCGTGGGGCCTGGAGGACTACGGCTTCAGGGCGATCGTGGCGCCCTCGTTCGGGGACATCTTCTACTCCAACTGCACGAAGATCGGGCTGCTGCCGGTGGCGATCGACGAAGCGCACTGTCGCGCGCTGGCGCAGGCGGGGGAGGGACAGGTCGACCTGCGCGCCCAGGAGGTCAGGTATCCAGATCCCGCCCACCCCTCCGACGGTCAACTGGTCTCGGTTGCGTTCGAGATCGACGCCGAGACGCGCCGGCGGCTGCTGGATGGCCTCGACGACATCGCGGTGACGCTCGGCGAGCAGGATCGGATCGCCGCCTTCGAGGCCGCGCGGGCGAGTGCAGCGGATCCCGCCCGCCCGCTGGTGGGGGCGGACACCACCGCGCTGTGAGCGGCCTACTGAATCCTCGCGTGCGGGCGAAGCGCTGCCCGGCTACGCTTCCTCCTCGGCGGACGCAGAGGAGATTCCGATGAGCAAGCGCATAGCGATACTTCCCGGCGACGGGATCGGGCCGGAAATCATGGCGGCGACACGTGAAGTGCTGAACGCCGTCGGTGAGTTCGAGTTCGACGAGCGGCCGATCGGCGGCGCCTCGATCGACGCCCATGGCGAGCCGCTGACCGCGGAGACACTGGCGGCGTGCAAGCGCGCTGACGCGGTGCTGCTCGGCGCGGTGGGAGGGCCGAAGTGGGACAGCACCGTGCCGGGGGCGCCGCGCCCGGAGCGGGGTCTGCTGGAACTGCGCCAGGGTCTCGAGCTGTACGCCAATGTACGCCCCGTACGCCCGCTGCGCCAGCTGTATGAATCCTCGCCGCTGCGCCGCGAGCGGATCGAAGACGTCGACCTGCTGGTCGTACGCGAGCTCACCGGAGGCATCTACTTCGGCGAGAAGACGCGCACGCCCGAGGGCGCCAGCGATCTCTGCACCTACACGGTGAAGGAGATCGAACGGGTGGCGCGCACCGCCTTCAACGCGGCGCACGCGAAGGTGACGAGCGTCGACAAGGCCAACGTGCTGGAAACATCGCGGTTGTGGCGCGAGGTCGTCAGCGGCGTGCAGGACCGCGAATATCCGCACGTCGAGCTCGAGCACATGCTGGTGGACAACGCCGCGATGCAGCTGATCGCCAACCCCCGCCACTTCGACGTGCTGCTCACCGAGAACATGTTCGGGGACATCCTCTCCGACGAGGCGGCGATGCTGACGGGCTCGATCGGGATGCTGCCGAGCGCCTCGTTGGGCGATCGCGATCGATCGGAGAACGGCCAGCACCCGCCGGGGCTGTACGAGCCGGTACACGGCTCGGCGCCGGACATCGCCGGGGAGGGGATCGCCAACCCGATGGCGATGTTCCTGTCCGCCGCTTTGATGCTGCGCAACAGCCTCGACATGGACGAGCAGGCGCTGGAGGTAGAATCAGCCGTGGAACGTGCGCTCGACGACGGCGTGCGCACCCCCGACCTGGGAGGCGCCGCCAGTACGGCCGACGCAACGCGGGCGGTGCTGTACTACCTATAGAGAGGGTGGCGCAGGCGGCCGAAGGCCGGCGAGCCGGGCCCCTCTTCTGCCAGACTTATGGCGTGCGAGCCGGCCCGACCCGCCAACCAGCGATGACGAGAACAGGAGCAGGATCGTGGAACCCACAGACCTCATCTGGATGAACGGAGACTTCGTTCCCTGGGAGGACGCCAAGGTCCACGTCCTGACGCACGGCCTGCACTACGGCACCGGGGTGTTCGAGGGGGTGCGCTGCTATGACACGGATTTGAACCCCGCCCACCCCCCGGCGGTGTTCCGCAACCTTGATCACATGGAGCGGCTGCTGCGTTCCGCGGAGCTCTACTACATGCCGGTGCCTTACACCGCCCAGCAGCTGCGCGAGGCCACGTGCGAGCTGGTGGCGCGCAACGGCCTCTCCTCCTGCTACATCCGCCCGATCGTCTTCCGCGGCTCAGGCTCGATGGGCCTCAACCCGCTCGATTCGCCGGTGGACGTGGCGATCGCCTGCTGGGAGTGGGGGACATATCTGGGGGAGGAGGGGATGCGCAACGGCGTGCGCGCGAAGGTCTCCTCGTGGGAGCGGATCGGCCCGCGCTCGCTGATCCCGCACGCGAAGGCCTCCGGCCAGTACCTCAACAGCGTGCTGGCGAAGATCGAGTCGATCAAGGCTGGCTACGAGGAGGCGATCCTGCTGGACGAACACGGCCACGTGTGCGAGGGCACGGGCGAGAACATATATGTGGTGCGCGAGGGCGAGATCGCCACGCCCGGCCAGCACAACTCGATCCTCGACGGGATCACGCGCCGCTCGGTGATGCAGATCGCCCAGGACCTCGGCTACACGGTGGTCGAGCGCAATGTGGCGCGCGCCGAGATGTACCTCGCCGACGAGGTCTTCTTGTCGGGCACCGCGGCCGAGCTCGTGCCGGTGCGCGAGATCGACGACCACGCGATCGGCACGGGTCGCCCGGGCGAGATCACGCGCGTGCTGCAGGCGGCCTTCGACGACGCGATCCACGGGCGCACCGAGCGCTACCGGGAGTGGCTGGACGTGGTGAGCGCCCCGGCGCTCGACACCCCCGCCGGCGAATCCCCGTCCGCCGCGCAGTCGCAGAGCGCCGCCGCGAGCGGTTGAGCCAATGTTCTCCAGGGTCGAGCTCTACGATGCCACCCTGCGCGACGGCATGGGCGGCGGCGGGCTGAGCCTGACGGCGGATGAGAAGCTGCGCGTTGTGCACGCCCTCGATGAGCTCGGGGTCGATCTGATCGAGGCGGGTTTCCCCGCGTCCAACCCGAAGGAGCGGGCGCTGTTCGAGCTGCTCGAGCGCGAGCCGCTCGCGCACGCCGAGATCGTCGCCTTCGGGATGACCCGCCGGCGTGGGATCGAAGCGGCGGCCGACGACGGCTTGCGCGTGCTCGCGGAGTGCTTCGCGCCGGCCTGCACGCTGGTGGGGAAGGCCTCGCCGCTGCACGTCGAGAAGGTGCTGCGCGTCTCGCGCGAGGAGAACCTGGAGATGATCGGGGAGTCGATTGCCTTCCTCGCGAGCACCGGCAAGCGCGTGCTGCTCGACGCCGAGCACTTCTTCGACGGCTATGCGCTGGACGCTCACTACGCGCTCGAGTGTCTGCGCGCGGCGGCGCAGGCAGGCGCCGAGCGGGTGGTGCTGTGCGATACCAACGGTGGCTCGCTCCCGACGTACGTGCACCAGGTGGTCGAGGAGGTGCACGCGGCGCTGCCCGACGTGGCGCTTGGGATCCACACCCACGACGACGCCGGCTGCGCGGTGGCCAATACGCTGGTGGCAGTCGCGGCCGGCGCGACTCAGGTGCAGGGCACGATCAACGGGATCGGCGAGCGTACCGGCAACGCCAACCTGGTGACGATCATCGCCAACCTGCAACTGAAGCTTGGCAAGGAGGCGCTCGAGCCCGGGCAGCTGGCGCGCCTGACGGAGACCGCGCACTTCGTCGACGAGCTGCTCAACCGCGTGCCCGACCCGGCGCAGCCGTATGTGGGCAAGCACGCGTTCGCGCACAAGGCCGGTCTGCACGCGGCGGGCGTGAGTGCCGACACGCAGACCTTTGAGCACGTGGACCCCGCCCTCGTGGGCAACGACCGCGAGGTGTTGGTATCCGAGCTGGCGGGTAAGGCGACGGTAATGGAGAAGGCGCGCGAGGCGGGGATCGAGCTGGATGGCGAGGCCGCGCTGCGCACGGCCGAGCGCGTCAAGGAGCTCGAGCACCGCGGCTTCCAGTTCGAGGCGGCCGACGGCTCGTTTGAGCTCTTGATGCGCAGGGAAGCCGGCGAGTACGAGCCGCTGTTCCGGCTGGAGGCGTGGCGTGTGATCGTCGAGCAGCGCGCCGACGGCGCGGTGGAGACGGAGGCGACGATCAAGATTTGGATCCCGGCCTCCGACGGCGGGGAGGACCGCCGTTACGTGCGCACCGCGGAGGGCAACGGACCGGTGAACGCGCTCGACACCGCGCTGCGCGAGGCGATCGGGGAGATCCACCCGCACCTGCGCGAGATCGAGCTGGTCAACTACAAGGTGCGGATCCTCGACGAGGACAAGGGCACCGGCGCGGTCACGCGAGTGCTGATCGACGCCTCCGACGGCCGGCGCGTGTGGGGCGCGATCGGGGTCTCGGAGAATCTGATCGCGGCCTCGTGGGACGCGCTGGTGGACTCGCTGGAGTCGGGGATGCAGCCCTCGAGCTCAGCAGCACCCCAACTACGGCCCAAGTCTGCGGTCGGGGACCCCGCTGGTGAGGATGGTGGTGGAGCAAAGGCCGCCCTCGGGGATTCCACTGTCGGTGGGGGGGCCGTGGCGGCGCTCGGCGGCGGACGGTAGGAGGAGGAGCGAGGTGGCTGAGGGCTCGCAAAGACGGCCGACGGGACGCCCGCTGCGATATGTCCCAATTCCCGTGGAAGGGGATAGCGACGAAGTGCTGAGCCCGTTCGAGGAGGACGAAGAGACGATCCCGCTGGCCCGGCCAACACTGGGCGCCGAGGAGGAGCGGGCAGTGCTCGAGGTGCTGCGCTCCGGCGCGCTCTCGCTGGGCCCAAGGGTGGAGGAGTTCGAGCAGGCGTTCGCGCGGCGCGTCGGCGCTCCGTTGGCGAGCGCGGTCTCCAGCGGCACGGCGGGCCTGCACCTCGCGCTGCGCGCGGTGGGAGTGAAACGGGGCGACGAGGTGATCACCAGCCCGCTGTCGTTCGTGGCCTCCGCGAACGCGGCGCTGTACGAGGGCGCGCGTCCGGTGTTCGCGGACATCGATCCCGTGACGCTCAACCTCGCCCCGGAGGCGGCCGAGGCGGCGATCACCGAGCGCACGAAGGCGATTCTGCCCGTGCATATCTTCGGTTACCCGGCTGAGATGGGCGCCTTCGAGGCGATCGCGCGCCGCCACGACCTGGCGATCGTGGAGGACGCATGCCAGGCGCTGGGCGCCCGCCACGCCGACGGCACGCCGGTGGGCGGCCGCGGTAACCCGGCGGTGTTTGGCTTCTACGCCAACAAGCAGATCACCACCGGCGAGGGCGGCATGATCACGCTCGACGCCCCGGCGATGAAGGCACGGATCGACAGCGAGCGCAACCAGGGCCGCGCCCCGGACATGGATTGGCTGGACCACGACCGCCTCGGCTTCAACTACCGCCTCTCCGACATAGCCTGCGCGCTCGGCCTTACGCAGCTTGCGCGCCTCGACGACTTCCTGACCGCAAGGGCTCGCCTGGCCGGCCAATATCGTGAGGCGCTGGAGAACGTAAGGGGGGTCGAGACCCCCTGTCCCGACATGGAAGGCAGCCGCCGTGGCTGGTTTGTGTTCGTCGTGCAGATCCCCCGTCGCTGTGATCGCAACGCGGTGATCAAAGAGCTGGCGGCGGAAGGCGTCCAGAGCAAGCCCTACCTCCCCGCGATCCACCTGATGCGCTACTACCGCGAGCGCTTTGGCCACCGTCCCGGCGACTTCCCCGTGTGCGAGGACGTCGCGTCCCGCTCGATCGCGCTGCCGTTCTTCGTCGGCATGGAGGAGTGGCAAGTGCGCTGCGTGGCCGACGTGTTGCGGGAGGCTGTGGGGCGGTAGGACCGCGTCTCGCGCGGGCCTTCCCGCGTCCCTGGTAGCGGCCCCTCGGACCGTCGGTGGCGAGCTTTCGGACCGGGTCGGCAAACCCCGCCGACGGCAAGATCCGCGCACGCCGGGAAGCCCGCGCCGAGAACCTATGGGATCCGTCGAAAGAGTCGCTTGACGGCGACGCAGCCGAGTGGTAGCAAGGAGAGGCATCTGCAACGACTACGCCGGCGCCGAGGTGTCTTGGCGTTTGAAGACGAGCACCCCGGCGCCGGTCACCAACCCTCACCGGCCGAGACCGGCAGAGCCATCTCAGTATAGCCCGAAGTTTCGCTCTACCACACGTCTTGCGCCCGGCGCGCGGGTGCCGAGCGTGGCGTAAAGGCCGCACGATCGACTCAGACAGCTTCTCCGCGCGTCGTCGGAGACCGGAACGAAGGTTCTCGAAGGACTGTCCGCAAGGACCGCCGACGTATCCATGCGGGCGCCCTAAGGGCGGCTCCCCATCGCTGATAGGAAACATTCTTCTACGATTCAGAGTAGGCCGCCCAAAGTAAGAAACAGCCCTTTTCATGTCATTGACAAATCTTGTATACTGCTACGCGAGCATCGAATCGGGCCGCCGAGCGGAAAGAGTCGGGCCGGCACGAGGAGAGGCTTGTAACGAAACCCATAAATCATATATAGGCCGGCACCGGGGCGTCTTGCGTTTGAAGATGGGCGCCGTGGCGTTGGTCACCAACCCTAAATACAAGGAGCAGTACGACATGAAGTATCTGGTAAAGATCATGGGGCTGTGCCTCGTGGCTGTGGCGCTGAGCGCAGTCGTGGTGGCAACGGCTTCCGCGGCAGAACCGGAACTGGTCAAAAAAGGCGGCGGTGCAATCGTCAAAAAAAAATTCACCGGTACAAGCAAAGCAAAACTATTCAAGCTGGAAACAGAAAAAAACGGAAACATTGAATGTACCAGCCTGAGCGCGAGAGGAGAAGTCAAGAGCACCACGGAAGCTGAATCGACGGTGACCTTTACGGGATGCAAGGCGTTGACTTTCGTAGAATGCAAAACTGCGGGCGCCAAAGGTTCAAGCGAAATCATAACCAAGGTTTCGATCAGGCCTAGATGGTCGGTAGGCGGGATCGGGACAAAAGTCTTATTGTTAGTATCGATCTTACCAATTGGTTCAACTGTCACGATTACATGTGGCGGTGGACTTCAGACTCTCAAGGTCCGCGGTACCTTCCTCGTGCCGGCGGGTAACGTCGGAGAACCACACACACTGTTAATCCTCAATGCAAAACAGAAAAAAGGCGTGCAGGAACCGCTCGAATACGAAAACGAATTGAAAGAAAAAATCAAAAACACCCTGGAAACAGAAGGATCTGGGTCCAAAGTATTCGCATTTGAAAAATCGGGCGAGGAAGCAGAAGAGGAAGCAACATTCGAAGAAGAAGTCGAATTCGTCTAACGGAATAACGTCTAGTTCTAGTCAGTGACAACGATGTTGGGGGTGCGGGCCATGAGGCTCCGCACCCCCAACCAATGAGGAGAGGGCCGGGATGACAGGGAGGGGACTTCGCAAGTCACGACCACCAAGGACGGACAGCGTTCGCCGTACGCTGCACAATGCGATCTGCATCATGCTGTCTACGCTGGTGGGCCTGCTGGTATCGACTGCGACGGCGTCTGCCGCAACACCGCAGATCGAAGAAGAGTGGTCCGCGAAGGTCTCAGCGACCGGAGCGCAGCTGTGGGCGAAGATCGACCCGCAGGAAAACGAGACCAGCTACCGCTTCGAATATGACACGAGGCCCTACGCGCCGGAAGAAGCTCCGCACGGGACGAGCATTCCGATCCCCGACCGCAGTATCGGCACCGGCACGGTCGCGGTGAGTGTCAGCCAGAGCCCGGTCGGCCTCGCGCCGGCCACGACCTACCACTATCGCGTCGTCGCACTCGTGCCCTCCAGCGGCGAAACGCTCTACGGCAAAGACACGACGCTCACCACCCAGCCGGCTGGCGGGGAGTTCGTGCTGCCGGATGGACGCCAGTGGGAACTGGTCTCGCCACCGAACAAGCACGGCGCCGGGATCGAACCGACCGGTTCCAACGGTGGGCTCATACAGGCTGCCGCCGGCGGCGGCGCCCTCACCTACATCGCGGTCGGGCCGACTGAAAGCAATCCCGCGGGCAACACGGCGCTCGAATTCACGCAGTTGCTATCGACCCGTCGAAGCTCTGGAGGGTGGGAATCGCAGGACATCGCGACGCCCCACAACGCGACCTCGTTTCTGGCCCCCGGCAACTTGACCGAATACAAGTTCTTCTCGGGCGACCTCTCTCAGGCGCTCGTCGCACCCGAGGGGGAAACTCCGTTGCCGCCCTTGGAAGCAGGGGCTGAAAAGACGCCCTACGTGCGTAACAACAGAACGTGCGCCGAACCCGGCAGGTGCTTCGTGCCGCTCGTGACGAAGTCCAACGTGCCGCCCGGGGCCATCATTGGGCCAACCCCCGAATTGCGCGGCGTAGAATTTGCGGGCGCCACTCCCGATCTCAGCCACGTGGTGCTCGCATCCGAGGAAGCCCTGACCGCCAACGCCGTCAAGGACGCCAACGACCGGCCGAATCTCTATGAGTGGTCCGGTGGAGAGCTTCAGCTCGTGAGCATCCTGCCCAACACCGTATCGGCGAGCGCGGAAAACGAGAGTGCGTCGTTGGGCTATCACGGCACGCTTGTCAGGAGCGCGATCTCCGCCGATGGGTCACGGATCGTGTGGGAAGCGGGCGAACGCGAAGAAGCGCACCTGTATCTGCGCGATATGACCGAGGGGGAAACCGTTCGGCTGGACGTCCCCCAGCCGGGGGTTGGACCGTCTTCCGTTTCCGAACCCAATCCGCACTTTCAGGGCGCCAGTGCCAATGGCTTGCGGGTGTTCTTCACCGACAACGTGCCACTGACACCCGGCTCGCATGCGCGGGCACACGAACCGGATCTATATGTGTTCGAATCCGGTGGCGGCAGCGGTCCATTGTCCGGCACGCTCACCGACTTGACCGAAGCTACCGCCCGCGGTGAAAGCGCCGCTGTGCAGCGCGATGTTCTGGGGATCAGCCAAGACGGCTCGTACGTCTATTTCGTCGCCAGTGGCGCGCTCGCCGAACACGCGGTGAAAGGCGGTTGCCGCGAAGCCGGCGGACTGTGCAACCTCTACATGGACCATTACAACGGCAGCGAATGGGAACACCCCGTGCTCGTCGCCGTGCTCTCCAGCGAAGACGAAGCCGACTGGGAGCCGGCCTTTGGCGAAGAAGGCGATCTGGGCACCATCGCCTCGCGCGTATCGCCAAACGGCGAATACGTGGCGTTCATGTCGGACATGAGCCTCACCGGCTATGACAACCGCGACGCGAGCAGCGGGGTCCTCGACGAGGAGGTCTATCTCTACCGCGCGATGAACGGGTCTCCGATCTGCGCGTCGTGCGATCCGAGTGGCGCGAGGCCGGCCGGGGTATTCGATCCCGTGCCCGAAGGAGGCGCGCGCCCATTGCTGGTCGACCACGTCGGCCAGTGGGGCGGGCGCTGGCTGGCTGCCAGTGTCCCGGGATGGACGCAGGTATCGAACGGACAGGCTCTTTACCAGCCGCGCTATCTCTCGAACATCGGGCGTCTCTTCTTCGATAGCCCCGACGCTCTCGTCCCCGCGGATGTCAGCGGTGTGGAGAACGTGTATGAGTATGAGCCCGTGGGGCTGGGCAGCTGCAGCAGTGCGAGCGCCAGCGCGAGCGAAGTGTTCGCTCGCCAGGCGGGTGGTTGCGTGGCGCTGATGTCCTCTGGGACATCGAGTGAAGAATCGGCCTTTCTCGACGCCAGCGAAGAAGGCGGTGACGTGTTCTTCCTGACCACGGCGAGGCTGAGCGGTGAAGATGTGGACAGTGCGTTTGACGTCTACGACGCGCATGTCTGCACGAGCGCCGCGCCGTGTCCGTCCCCGCCGGTCACGTTGCCGCCGTGCACCGCGACGGAATCGTGCAGGGGGGCGGCCACGCCGCAGCCTGAAGTCTTCGGCGCGCCCTCCAGCGCGACTGCCTCCGGCGAAGGCAACCTCGCGCCGCAGGACGCGCCGCTCGCCAAGCCGGCCGTGAAGACGAAGGCCATCAAGTGCAAGCGGGGATACGTGAAGAAGAAGGTCAAGAAACAGGAGCAGTGCGTCAGGATAAAGGTGAAGAAGCAGGCCAGGAGAGGCGGTCGCAACCGGGGGGCACGCTCATGAAGAACCGAACTCACACACTGAAAGGCGCCGCCCCGCTCACGGTTCTCCTACCTCTCCTCGCGATCCTCGCCTTTGGGGCCTCCTCGGCCCAGGCCGAAGCGCCGTTGTGGGATACGCAGGCGAGCTTTCTGCCGAGTGTGCTGCCGCGCGGCCAGGCGGCGCACCTGGAACTCATGGTGATGGACCTCGGCGATGCGGGCGTCAGCAGCGCGGCGACGCCGGTCACGTTCACCGACAGGCTGCCCGCGGGCGTGAAAGCTACCGGCGTCGGTTTCACCGGAGCGGGGGAGTACGGCCTTATTCGCGGCCCCATCTCATGCGAACCGGCGCCGCCCGCGATGGCATTTCCCGCCAGCGCCGTGACGTGCACGTGGCAGAGCCCCGGTGCGCCGCTCGAGCCCTATGAATCGCTGTATGCGGAAATCGACGTCGAAGCGGAACCAGGGGCATCGCTCGGCCAAGCGGAGAATGAGGTGAGCGTCTCCGGCGGCGAAGGCTATCTCTGCCACCCCGCCGCGCAGCCGGGAACGGGCAACTTCGAGCAGGCCAACTGCGATCCCAGCGAAGAAGGCGTCACCAACGGCGAATTCGAAGGCAACGCCAGCGGCGTGCCCGTGCCGGCGGTATCGCAGAATCAGACGGTCACGATCGGTGAAGGCGCGACGCCGTTCGGGGTCGAGAGCTACCGGCTCGCGCCCGAAGAAGAAGACGGCGCGCCGCTGACCGAAGCGGGGGCGCACCCGTACCAGCTCACGACGACGGTGGGCCTCAACCAGGGCGCAAGCAGCGAAGAACCGCCCGCGGTCGTGAAGGACATAGCGTCGCGCTGGCCGGTGGGCTTGGTCGGCAATCCGAGCCTCTTCCCGCAGTGCCCCGAAGCGCGCTTCGACGAATCCGACCAGGCCAACGGTGGTGACAACGAGTGCCCGAACGACACAGCGATCGGTGTCGCGATCGTGCGTTTCACGCTGAAGAGCACCACGAAGGGGTCTGGGGCGCCTACCCACACTGTGCCGTTGTTCAACCTGCCGCCGGCGCCGGGCGAGCCGGCGCGCGCTGGCTTCGTTCTCTTGAAGGTGCCTGTCACGTTCGACACGGCCGTTCGCACCGGCGGCGACTACGGCGTGGTCGTGACCTCGCACAACCTCTCCGAGGTCCAGGGCCTCGTGTCTGCGACGATCGTCACGTGGGGGACGCCGGGCGCCCCAAGCCACGACAAGGCGCGGGGATGGAGCTGCATCATCGGCGGCTTCGATCGCAGAGGCGCTCCTCCCTGCGCGGCGGCGGGCGAGAGCCACCCGCCGCCGTTCCTCTCGGCGCCGACGTCGTGCACGGGGCCGCTGCAGAGCACCCTCACGGTCGATTCCTGGCAGGAACCGAACAACCCGATCGTGGCGCAGTTGAGCGAACCGATGGGCGCCCTGGCCGGCTGTAACGGCCTGCCGTTCAGCGCCAGGATCGCGGTCGAACCCGACCTGCAGTCGGCGAGCACCTCGACGGGGTTGACGGTGAAGGTGAGCGTGCCCCAGGAAGCGGGCGCGAACGCGAACGGCCGCGCCGACGCCGATGTGAGGGACACAACAGTGACCCTGCCCGAAGGCGTGCAGCTGAACCCCTCGGCGGGCGATGGGCTGCAGGCCTGCACCGGCGATCCGGGCGCGCTGCCGGCGGGCGCCCTCGCCAGCCCGGGCGATGAGGTCGGCTATCGGGGCGAAGCGGAAGTCGATCCGGGCCTGAGGGCGATGACGTTCAGCGAACGGCTGGCAAACCCGCTCTCCCTGCAGCAGGGGATCGAATTCTGTCCGGACGCGGCGAAGATCGCCAACGTGAGGATCAAGACGCCACTGTTGCCAAACGAACTGAAGGGGTCGGTGTACCTGGCCTCCCAGAACGCGAACCCGTTCGGCAGCCTCCTCGCGATGTACCTGGTCGCCGAAGACCCGGTGTCCGGCGTGCTCGTGAAGCTGCCCGGGGAAGTGCACCTCAGCCCGTCGGGGCAGATCACGACGACGTTCCAGAACACGCCGCAGGTGCCCTTTGAAAGTCTCGAACTCGAATTCTTCGGTGGCGAACGCGCACCGCTGGCGACTCCCGCCAGGTGCGGCTCCTACACGACCGAAGCGTCGTTCACGCCGTGGTCGGGTAACGCGCCGGTGCCGGCCTCTTCGACGTTCCAGATCACGAGCGGCCCCCACGGCGGACCCTGCCCCGGCGCGAGTCTGCCGTTCTCGCCGTCGCTGACCGCCGGCACGACGAACAACAACGGCGGCGCATTCAGCCCCTTGAGCACGACGATCAGCCGTGAGGACGGCGAACAGAACCTGCAGTCGGTGACGCTGCACATGCCGCCCGGCGTCTCGGGGCTCCTCTCCGCCGTCAAGCTCTGCCCCGAAGCTCAGGCAAACGAAGGCAGCTGCGGCCCGGAAAGCGAGATCGGCGAAACGATCGTCTCCGCCGGGATCGGCGCCGACCCGGTCGCGGTCAGGGGCGGCAAGGTCTACCTGACCGAAAAATACGACGGGGCGCCGTTCGGCCTCTCGATCGTCGACCCGGTCAAGGCCGGCCCGTTCGACCTCGAGCACGACACCTCAAAGCCCTCCGAATACATGCCTTCCTGTGACTGCGTCGTCGTGCGCGCGAAGATCGAAGTCGATCCGCTCACGGCCGCGCTGAGCGTCACGACCGACCCGTCGGGCCCGCATGCGATCCCCCACCTGATCGACGGCGTCCCCGTCCAGATCAAGAAGGTCAACGTCCTTATCAACCGGCCGGGCTTCACGTTCAACCCGACCGACTGCGCCCCGCTGTCGATCGCGGGAACGCTGTCGAGCGCCGAAGGCGCTTCCGCGGCGCTGTCGGTTCCCTTTCAGGTGGCCAACTGCGCCGCGCTTGCGTTCAAACCTAAGTTCGCGGCGGCGACCAAAGCCCACAACACTCGTACCGAAGGCGCCAGCCTGACAACGACCGTGACCTACCCGGACACCCCGCAGGGTACCGAGGCAAACATCGCCAAGGTCAAGGTGAGCCTGCCGGCGAAACTGCCGGCGCGCCTGACGACGTTGCAGAAAGCGTGCCCGGAAAAGACATTCGCGGAAAATCCCGCGAACTGCCCCGCCGCTGCCAGGGTTGGTGAGGCAACGACGAAGACGCCGGTGCTGCCCGACCCGTTGAGCGGCCCGGCCTACTTCGTCTCCCATGGCGGGGCGAAATATCCCGAACTGGTGATCGTGCTGCAGGGCGACAACGTCACGATCGACCTGCACGGCGAAACGGCGATCTCCAAGAAGGGCGTGCTGACCTCGACGTTCAACGCGGTGCCCGACGCACCCTTCTCCACCTTCGAGCTGACGCTGCCCGAGGGCACCTACTCGGCGCTGACGGCCAACGGGGCGCACCTCTGCAAGCTCGGCGCACTGCATATGCCCACCGAACTGACGGCGCAAGACGGCGCGGTGATCAAGCAGGACACCAAGGTAACAATCACCGGCTGCCCGAAGCAAAAGGTCGTCAAGCACACGGCCAAGAAGGGAAAGCGGCAAAAGGGTAAGAAGAAGAAAGAGAAATAACCACATCCGGTTGGAAATGGCGCCGAATCGGAAATAGGTTTTGTGCCAGTGGCTTCCTGAGTGTCCCTCTCCCCAAGCGCCTTCTGAGGATTTCCTCAGCGCACCCTTGACCGGAGCCGCGGCCGACGGGTATCAGTTGAGCCTCACGTGCTCATTCACCCCGCCCGCGAGGCGCTACTACCGCGAGCGCTTCGGCCAACCTGCGGAATCCGTCGAAAAAGTCGCTTGACAGCGGTGTGCCGACGTGATAACAAGGAAAAGCTTCGGTATCAATAGGCCGACGCCGAGGCGTCTTTGCGTTTGAAGACGGCGCCGTGGCGATCGGTCACCAACCCCAATTAAAGGAGCAGTACGACATGAAGTACCTAAAGATCATGGGGCTATGCCTCGTGGCCGTGTTCGTCATGAGCGTGGTCGTGGTGGCAACGGCTTCGGCCGCGGAACCGGAATTGGTCAAAAAAGGCGGCGGTGCAGTCGTCAAAAAAAAATTCACCGGCACAAGCAAAGCGACAAAATTCACCATGGAAACAGAAAAAAATGGAACCCTTGAATGTACGAAACTCGCAGCAAGAGGAGAAATCAAAAGTAGCACGGAAGCCGAAGAGACGGTGACCTTTACTGGGTGCTCTGCATTCAGCATCGTAAAATGCAACACTGAAGGCGCCAAAGAAGGTGAAATCCGACCAAGGGTGTCGGTTACACCTAGATGGTCGATAGGCGGCATCGGCAGCAAAGTCTTACTGTTAATATCGATCTTACCAAAAGGCTCAACTATCAAGGTCATCTGCGGTGGCCTTCAAACTCTCGACTTACGGGGTTCCTTCCTCGTGCCCGTACCCAAATTCAAAGAACCAAGCGCTAAATGGACTTTCGCCGCAAAACAAAAAAAAGGAGTACAGGAACCACTCGAATACGAAAACGAAACGAAAGAAAAACTCCCAAACTTCCTAGAAACAGAAGGAGCTGGGACCAAAACATTCGCATTTGAAAAATCGGCCGAGGAAGCCGAAGAGGAAGTAACGTTCGAAGAAGAAGTTGAATTCGTCTAACGAACTACAGTGACAAACTGTGGGATGCGCCGGGCCGCTCCAGGCCCGGCGCATCGCCACATCCCTGGCTATGCGCCGACGGCAGCATAGCGCATTCTGGCGAAAGACGTCGCGTGGTTGGACCCGGTCTGATCTCTGGACCGTGCGGCTCCGGGGCGTGGAGCCCTACGCCGGCACTTGGACGGCAGCCGCGGTGGCGACTTCCCCAGCCGCCTCGGCCCCGATGAAGGGCGCCAGCGCAAAGTAAGTGGCCCGCGGGACCAGCACGGGGAGTGCATGCACCCGGCGCTGCAGCGCGTGGTGGAGCATCAGCTCGAACAGGCCTCCGGCGATCGCCTGTACGGTAACCTCCGGGACGCGTCCGTTGGGGGCGTGCTCGGAGTCGGGGCGCAGCATCTGCCCGAACGGGGCCGCCCCCTTGAACGCCCGCGTCGAGGAGCGTTCGGTCGCCGCCAGCACGTCGATCATCGCCATGTGCGCAAACGCCGGCTCGCCGGCGAGGAAGTTGAACACCGAGGCGAGACCGGCGCGCACACCGTAGCGCCAGTCGGGCTGGGCGTCGTAGGCGCGCTCGACCAGCGCCAGCGCTTTGTCCTGGCCGATCTCGTACGCGACCAGGAACGCGTCTTCCTTATCGCTGAAGTGTTCGTAGAAGGCTTGCAGCGACACCGACGCCTCGGCGGCGATCCCCTCCACAGTGAGTGCCGCGTACCCGCTTCTGGCCGTCAGGTTGGTGACGGCGTCGAGGATCCGCTCGCGCTGGCTGTGCACGACGAAGCTTCTCGGCATCCCGTTCTCCCCGCGCGGCAGCCTCCGCCGACGGCTGGTCGCGGCGCCGAGTGAGAGGGAACCGGGAGCCCGCCCGCCCGCCAGCCCGCCAACCAAGCCACCGGCCAGGTCGAGGTGCAGCTCCTGCGGGGTCGGGTCCACGAGCGTCAGGATCGACTCCGGCGCCGGCCAGTAGGAGGTGGCCCAATTGACAAGGTCGGGCAGGCGCCTACGCAGCTGTTTGCGCTCGCCGCGGCGCAGGTGCGTGTAGATCACGTGCAGGATGCCTCCCACGACGCCGCGCAAGATCGGGTTCGGGATTGCGCCGGGTCCCGCCGGCAGGCCCAGGCTCTCGCGCAGGAAGTCCTCGTAGCGCACCACCAGCTGTTCGCGGCGCTCGATCCCCGCCGGGCCGGCCGCGCCGATCTCCACCATCAGCACGCGCAGCGCCTGCGGGCGCGCGATCGCCAGCTCGATCACCTCCGCAAGCGCCGCCTGCACGCTGTCCGGCAGGCCCTCGGCGTGGCGGAAGGCCATCGACACCCCGCGCCGGCCGACCGCGGCGATCGAGTCGTACGTCGCCAGGAAGCACTCCTCCTTGTTGGCGAAGTGCTCGTAGAAGGCCTTGCGCGAGACCCCCGCCCGGCGGATTACGTCCGACACCGTCGTGGCTGCGTAGCCCTTTTCCCCGATCGCGTCGATCATCCCCTCCAGCAGGCGCAGGCGCTGATTGGCCGCCACCTGCTCGCGCGTGAGCGAGTGTGGCCCCCGTGGCAACCCTGGCGCGGAGCCGATCCGGGGCGGTTCGAGGACCTCGGGCATACGGTGATTATCGCGTGTTCGGCCGGCCGGCGCAGGTAGCGTTTCCATCTGCCGGGTGACGTCGATCCGCTCCATAGCTCGCGTTAATAGTATCGGAACTGTCAGAATTATGGATCGTACAATCTACCGTGCGTCAGACCCATCTCTGTCCCGTTCGGCCGGCCGAAACGGGGATGCCGGCCGAAACGGGGCTTCGACGCCGCAAGGCGCGTGTCCCCCGGCTTTGTCGAAGGCGAGCGTCCCTCGTCTTCGGTCGCTTCGGGCAATTCGAAGCGCGACGCTCGGGCCCACGATCTCCGCTACTGTCCAGCAGACCGCATCCATGTCCCGCTTCAGCGAGCCACAGCACCCAGACTTCCGGCGCCTGAATGCCTCGCTGCGCTTCGACCGGCGGCTGTGGCCGCAGGACATCGAGCAGTCCCGTGCTCACGTCTGGATGCTCGCCGAGCGCGGGATCATCTCGATCGAGGATCGCAACAACTTGATCGAAGCCGTCGAAGAGACCGAGGCCGAGCTCGCGCTCGGCATGTTCGCTTTCGAGGACGCCGACGAAGACATCCACACCGCGATCGAGCGGCGCGTGACCGAGCTCGCCGGGCCGGTCGGCGGAAAGCTGCACACGGCGCGCTCGCGCAACGACCAGGTCGCTACCGATGTCGCGATGTTCGTACGCGCGCAAGCGCGCATCGCGCACGATGCCGTGGGGGAGTTGATGGGCGTGCTGCTCGCCCGCGCCGAGCAGCACGTCGACTGGCCGCTGCCCGGTTACACACACTCCCAGCGCGCGCAACCGGTCTACCTCGGCCACCACCTGCTCGCCTACTTCTGGATGCTCGAGCGCGACCGTCAGCGCTTCTCCTTCACGCTCGAACAGGCCGGGCGCCTGCCGCTCGGAGCCGGTGCGCTGGCCGGCGTCAACTTCGACACCGACCGGCGCTCGGTCGCGCGCCAGCTCGGTTTCCACGACATCGTGCCCAACTCGATCGACGCGGTCTCCAACCGCGACTTCGCGCTCGACTACCTATACGCGGCCACCACCTGCGCCACCCACCTCTCGCGGCTCGGCGCCGAGCTCGTGCTGTGGTCGAGCTCGGAGGTCGGTTTCTGCGAGCTGCCCGACGCCTGGTCCTCGGGCTCCTCGATCATGCCCCAGAAGAAGAACCCCGACGCGGCCGAGTTGCTGCGCGCCAAGGCGCCACGCATCCTTGGGCACCTGACTGCGCTGCAGGGTGTCCTCCATGCACTGCCGCTCACCTACAACAAGGACCTGCAGGAGGACAAGGAGCACCTGTTCGATACCGCCGACACGCTGGAGCTTGCCCTGATCGCCGCGCGCGGGATGATCGAAGGGGTGCGCTTCAAGCGCGAGGCGATGGCGGCGGCTGCCTCCGAGGAGCTGCTCGGCGCGACCGACATCGCCGACATGCTGGTGCGCCACGGGGTGCCGTTTCGCCAGGCGCACGGCATCCTCGCCGGGCTCGTGCGCACCGCGCTCGATGCGGGCAAGGACCTCTCCGAGCTGACGCCCGCGGAGCTCGCCGCGCACAGCCCAGTGCTGGGCGAGCACAGCGAGGAGTACCTGGCGCTACTCACCCAGAGCTCGTGGCTCGAGAGCAAGGTCTCCGAGGGCGGCACCGCCTCCGGGCGCGTCCAGGAGCAACTGGCGCTCGCCCGCGGCGTGCTCACCCATCCGCCCGCGGAAGAGTCCAACGAGCCCTGGGATTGACGTGCCCGGAGCACCCGCCTGCCCCGGCTTCGTCGTGCGCGCGCCCCGCCGCCCCGCGCCGGGCGCGCTGCCGGTCGAGTTCTACCAGCGGCCGGTGCTCGAGGTCGCACAAGCGCTGATCGGCTGTGTCGTCGAATACCGCGCCGCCGCCGGCATGATCGTCGAGACCGAGGCCTACCACGAGTGCGAGCCTGCCTGCCACGCCTTCATCGGGCTCACCCCGCGCACCCGCACCCTGTTCGGCGGCGCCGGTCGCGCCTACGTCTACCGCTCCTACGGCATCCACGCGCTGCTGAACGCCGTCTGCGAGGATCAGGGCGTCGGCGCCGCTGTGCTGATCCGCGCTCTGGAGCCGCTGCGCGGCATCGCCCGCATGCGCGAGCGCCGCGCCGTGCATCGCCGCGAGGAGCTCTGCTCGGGGCCCGGCAAGCTCACGGCCGCGCTTGCGATCGAGCTCTTGCACAACGAGTGCGACCTCACTCGGGGGCCCGTCACGATCCGCCCGCCGCGCGAGTCGTGGCTGGACGGCCCACACGAGATCCACTGCGGCACCCGCATCGGGATCAGCAAGGCGATCGATCTGCCCTGGCGTTTCTGCTTGGCGGGCAACCAGCACGTCTCGCGTCCGCGGCCCTGAGAGGGGGCGGGGGACACCACCGTAGATCGTCGCCGACGCGACCAGGCCGGCGACGCCCTCCGGTTGCTCGGAGCTCGGTCTAGGGCCTCGAGCCGCCCGTCGGCGCGCTCGTGCCGCCGCTCGCCGGCGGCGTCGATGCTTCGGGCGTTGGTGACGGTGTCGGCGTCGGCGCCCCACCGCCGGCAGCCGGGGTCGGGCTCGCGGGCGTTTGCGGGGCGGGGGCGGGAGCGGGCGCACTCGCCGGCGGACTCTTGACGGCTGGCGCCTGGGTACTTTCGCCGTCTTCGCCACTCGCCGGCTTGCCGCTCTGCCCGCTGCCGATGCTCGCCGGCGGATTGGCGTGGCCCTTGGCGCCCGCACCGGGTAGTTCGTGCGGGGGGGTGGGGGAGGTGGCGACGCTCGTGCTCCCCGTTTCCGGGACCGCGCCGGAGCCGCTCGCGCCGGCCGCGCGCCGGTTCACGAGACTCGGGTGCTTGGCGTCTTCTTCTGCGGCGCGTTCCTTTTCGACCTGCATCGTCCCGATCATGAAGTTGTGCCAGATCAGCGCAGGGAAGGTGCCACCCAGCACCGGACCACCGTCGTACTCGGTCGTCATTGGCACCAGCGCGTTGGGGAAGCCGACCCACACGGCGACCGTGTAACGATGGTCCCAGCCGACGAACCACGCGTCCCCGTAGTTGGAGGTCGTGCCCGTCTTGCCGGCCGCGAACTGGCCCAGCGCGGCCGCGTGCGCGGTGCCGTACGCGAGCACCGTCTCGAGCATTTCGGTCTCGGTGCCCGCCACCTCCGGTGGCAGTACCTGGTGCAGCTCGGTGCGGTCGATCTGCGTGCGCGGACCGCTCCCCACGCTTTCGATGCCGACCGGCGCTCCCGGTTCGGCGAGTGTGCCGCTGACCCGCTGCCCGCTGTGCGCGATCGTCTCATAGGCGTGGGCCATGTCGAGCGGCGTGACACCCACGTGCAATCCCCCGATCGTCATCGCCGGATTGGTCGAGATCGGGGTCGTGATTCCCATCTGGTGGGCGAGATCGGCGATGCGGTGGGTGCCGACACGCAGACCGACTTCCGCAAAGACCGAGTTGTCCGAGTAGGCGAGGGCGTTGGTCAGCGTTCGTTCGCCCACGTAGGCGCCTTCGTCGTTGTGCACCACGAACTTTTCGTGGCTGTCGGTGCCCGGCACGATGAATTCCTTTTCCTTGGACGTCCACACCGAGTCCGGCGAGATGCCGTCCTCCAGCGCCGCCGCCAGGTCGAATGCCTTGAACGAGGAGCCCGGCTGGCGCTCGCCCTCGGTGGCGAGGTTGAAGGGGCTTTCGTCGTAGCTGCGCCCGCCCACCATCGCGCGCACCTTGCCGGTGGAGTTTTCGATCGCCACCAGCACCGCGGTGGGGCCTTCGGGGCCCGGCAGGTAGCCGGCGATCGCCTGTTCGGCCGCGCGCTGCAGGCCGAGGTCGAGTGTGGTGTGGATCTGCAGGCCCCCGTAGTAGGCGCGCTCGGCGCCGTAGCGGGCGATCACCTGCGGCCCCACCCAGCTGTCGAAGTAGCCGGTGTCGATCCCGTCGACCAGCGGCTGATTGGGGGGCGCGATCTCCTGCGGGGAGGGCAGCGGCTGAACCGTGGCCGCTTCGTATTGGCGGCGCGTCAGATACCCCTGTTCGCGCATCTGAGCGAGCACCACGTCGCGCCGTTCGCGCGCCGCCGTCTGCTCGGTCACCGGGTTGTAGCCGGTTGGCGACTGGATGATCCCCGCCAGCAGTGCCGCCTCCGCCGGGGAGAGCTCCTGCACGCACAGCGGGTATTTCGGCAGGCCGCAGTTGCGGTGGGCGGGCTCCTGGCCGAAGTAGGTCTGCGCGGCGGCCTCGATCCCGTACGCACCGCTGCCGAAGTAGATCGTGTTGAGGTACTCGGTGAGGATCTTCAGCTTCGACCAGTGATGCGCCAGCCAGAACGCCAGCGCCGCCTCCTTCAGCTTCTCGAGGACCGTGCGGTGGGACTGCTGCCCGAGGGCATTCTTGACGAACTGCTGCTCGATTGTGGAGGCGCCCTGCACCGCGCTCTGGTGCAGGGCGTCGGCCACGAATGCTCGCGCCAGCGAGCGCAGGTCGATGCCGCTGTTGGTCATGAAGCGCTTGTCCTCGATCGACATCACCGCCTCGCGCACGATCGGCGGGATCTGATGCTGGGTGAGGAGGATCTGGTTGCGCTCGCTCAGCACCCCGATCGGGGTGTTGCGGTTGTCCAGCAGCACCGAGTTGCGCGCGTTGGCCTGGCGGTACTTGGCTTCCAGATGCGGCAGGTCGGACGCCACGGCCATGAACATGCCGAACGCGAACGAGATGAGGCCGAGCAGCGCGAGCGCCAGGAAGATCAGCAGGAAGCGCAGCTTCTTCAAGCGCGTCGTGCGCGAACCACCGAGACGTCGCGCCCGCGCGGCGTGGTCGGGCAGCGAGACAGACTCCACCGGGGGCGAGAGTCTAGCATTGGCCCGCCATGCAGAGCGCCGATCTCGGGCGGCTTGCCGCCCTCCTATCCCAAAATGCTGTCGACTCGCTGCCCGACGGCGCGCTCGCCGACAAGTTCGCCGAGGCGCGCCGGGCCGGCCGGCCGCTGCGTGTCAAGCTCGGGATCGATCCCACCGCGCCGGATATCCACCTCGGCCACGCGGTGGTGCTGCGCAAGCTGCGCGAGCTGCAGGACGCCGGCCAGCTGGTGGTGTTGATCGTCGGCGACTACACCGCTCGCGTGGGGGACCCCTCCGGGCGCTCGGCGCTGCGGCCGATGCTCTCCGACCTGGAGATCGCCGCCAACGCCGCCACCTTCCGCGAGCAGGCGCTGCGCATCCTCGACCCCGACCCGGCGCGCCTGGAGGTGCGCTTCAACGGCGAGTGGCTGGACATGCCAATGGTCGAGCTGCTGCGCCTCGTGGGCACCACCACCGTGGCGCAGCTACTGGAGCGCGACGACTTCGCCCAGCGCTACTCCGCCCGCGCCCCGATCTCGATGCTCGAGCTGCTCTACCCGCTGCTGCAGGGGTACGACTCCGTCGCCGTCCGCTCCGACCTCGAGCTCGGCGGCACCGACCAGAAGTTCAACCTGCTGCTGGGCCGCGACATCCAGCGCGCCTACGGCCAGCCCTCCCAGGCGATCCTCACGATGCCGCTGCTCGTCGGCGTCGAAGGACGGCGCAAGATGTCCAAGTCGCTGGGCAACCACATCGGCATCACCGAGCCGCCCGCGGAGATCTACGGCAAGACGATGAGCATCCCCGACGAGGTCGTGGGCGACTACTTTCGCCTGCTGCTCGCTCGCGAGGCGCCCGCCGGCGCCTCTCCGCGGGACGCCAAGCGGGAGCTCGCCCGCGGGATCGTCTCGTGGCTATACTCGCCCGCGGCCGCCGCGGCCGCGCAGGACGAGTTCGACCTCGTCTTCGTCCACCGCCGCGCGCCCGGGGAGATGCCCGAGGCTCGCATCGCCCCCGCCGACGGGCTCGTCCATCTGCCCGCGGTGATCGCCGACGAGTTCGGCTTCTCGCGCGCCCACGCCCGCCGTCTGATCGACCAGGGCGCCGTGTCCCTCGGCGCGGTGGCTGTCAACAGCCATGAGTACGACGCTCCCGCCGAGCGCGCCGACGGACAGGTGCTGCGGGTCGGCAAACGCCGCTTCCGGCGACTGGTCGTGGAGTAGTTTCTCGCGTCCGCGGGGCGCTGTACTATGCTTGCACCAGTGGCTTGGACCGTAAGGTCGAGCGGGGTGGGCATGTGCCCGCACCACTCGGGGTCCACGCGCTATACTGCTCGACCGGTCCTATGACGCCTGCGGGCGTTGGTCCGGATCGGTCTTCTCCGGGGAAGTCCTCCCCAAAGAGGCTCGACGGTCTTTGAAAACTCAACAGCATGCGCACCGACGATCGAGAATCGATCGTGGTGTGCGTCCAGGTTCGACCCGCTTGCAGCGGCGCTTCGGCGCGGCTGGGAGCGGACAAAGAGTCAAGTAGGAGCAGTACCCCGTCATGGTCTCGGGGCCACGTGTATAGGTCCCGGGCCGTCCGGCACCCGCGTAAGCGAGCGCCGGCAACTCCATGACAGCTTTTCGTGAAGTTCTTCACGGAGAGTTTGATCCTGGCTCAGGACGAACGCTGGCGGCGTGCTTAACACATGCAAGTGGAGCGACGAACCAGGGCTTGCCCTGGGGCAGAGCCGCGAACGGGTGAGTAACACGTGGGTCACCTGCCTCGATGACCGGGACAACCCGAGGAAACTCGGGCTAATACCGGATGTGCCCGCAAGGGGAAAGGAAGCTTCGGCCTCCGCATCGAGATGGGCCCGCGGCCCATTAGCTTGTTGGTGAGGTAACGGCTCACCAAGGCTTCGATGGGTAGCTGGTCTGAGAGGACGATCAGCCACACTGGGACTGAGACACGGCCCAGACTCCTACGGGAGGCAGCAGTGGGGAATCTTGCGCAATGCGCGAAAGCGTGACGCAGCAACGCCGCGTGGGGGAAGAAGGCTTTCGGGTTGTAAACCCCTTTCAGTTGGGACGAAGCTTCTCCGGTGAATAGCCGGATGGAGTGACGGTACCTTCACAAGAAGCACCGGCTAACTACGTGCCAGCAGCCGCGGTAATACGTAGGGTGCAAGCGTTGTCCGGAATTATTGGGCGTAAAGAGCGTGTAGGCGGCTTGATAAGTCTGCTGTGAAAGTCCAGGGCTCAACCCTGGAAAGCCGGTGGATACTGTCAAGCTAGAGTCCGGAAGGGGCGAGTGGAATTCCTGGTGTAGCGGTGAAATGCGCAGATATCAGGAGGAACACCAATGGCGAAGGCAGCTCGCTGGGACGTGACTGACGCTGAGACGCGAAAGCGTGGGGAGCAAACAGGATTAGATACCCTGGTAGTCCACGCTGTAAACGATGACAACTAGATGTGGGGGGTGTCGACTCCCCCCGTGTCGAAGCTAACGCATTAAGTTGTCCGCCTGGGGAGTACGGCCGCAAGGCTAAAACTCAAAGGAATTGACGGGGGCCCGCACAAGCAGCGGAGCATGTGGTTTAATTCGACGCGACGCGAAGAACCTTACCTGGGCTTGACATGTGAGTGACAGGTGTGGAAACACACCCTCCCTTCGGGGCACTTTCACAGGTGGTGCATGGCTGTCGTCAGCTCGTGTCGTGAGATGTTGGGTTAAGTCCCGCAACGAGCGCAACCCCCGTCGCATGTTGCCAGCATTAAGTTGGGGACTCATGCGAGACTGCCGGTGACAAACCGGAGGAAGGTGGGGATGACGTCAAGTCATCATGCCCCTTATGTTCAGGGCTACACACGTGCTACATTGGCGCGTACAGAGGGTTGCGATACCGCGAGGTGGAGCGAATCCCTTAAAGCGCGTCTCGGTTCGGATTGCAGGCTGAAACTCGCCTGCATGAAGGCGGAGTTGCTAGTAATCGCGGATCAGCAATGCCGCGGTGAATACGTTCCCGGGCCTTGTACACACCGCCCGTCACACCACGGGAGTGAGCAACACCCGAAGCCGGTGGCCTAACCCGCAAGGGAGGGAGCCGTCGAAGGTGGGGCTCGTGACTGGGGTGAAGTCGTAACAAGGTAGCCGTAGCGGAAGCTGCGGCTGGATCACCTCCTTTCTAGGGAGCACATAACAGTGCCCCGGTCCAAGCGGCCGCCCGATCTCGTCGGGACCTTCGGGTCTCTGGGAGCTCGAGCGGTGACAAGAGCAGACCGGGCCTAGCATGTCGACCGAACCTGACTGGCGCGCCGTGTCATTCGTCGGGCCCCGACCTACTCGGGGCCTGGGGGAGGGCCGGTATCAAACCCGCCAGCATGCTGTTGAGCTTTGAGAGACCGGCGCCCGCCCGGCGTCAGGCGCAGTGGCGATATAGAGATCGCCTCCGCACATGCCCGTCGCAGGCCGGCGTGTAGCCTCTCCACGGTCCTTGAAAACTGCACAGAAGCCACATCAGCCGCCCTTCGATAAGCGGGCGGCTGAAAACGGGTATCACCGGGCCGCTCGCGATCATTCTCATCCGTTCCTGCTCATACAGGGGTGCGGAGGATCACGATCGGTCTGATCACCGTCAAGATAGTAAGGGCACATGGTGGATGCCTTGGCACCAAGAGTCGATGAAGGGCGTGAACGGCTGCGATAAGCCACGGTTAGGCGCTGAATAGCCTTTGACCCGTGGGTTCCCGAATGGGGAAACCCAGCGCTGGTAATGCGGCGTTATCCCCGGCTGAACACATAGGCCGGTGGAGGACAAGCGGGGGAAGTGAAACATCTCAGTACCCCGAGGAAAGTAAATCAACAGAGACTCCCTGAGTAGTGGCGAGCGAAAAGGGATCAGCCCAAACCTGCTGCGTGTAAGTGGCCACACGTTGCGTAGCGGGGGTTGTAGGGCGCTTGTTCCGAGCCGTGGCCGGCTCGGCGGAAGTTACAAAATCATGTGGTAGTCGAAGCGTGTGGAACCGCGCACCATAGAGGGCAAACGTCCCGTAGACGAAACTGCATGATCTTCCGTCAAGCGTTCCTGAGTAAGTCCGTGCCCGTGAAACGCGGACTGAACCTGGGGGGACCACCCTCCAAGGCTAAGTACTCCTTGGTGACCGATAGCGGACAAGTACCGTGAGGGAAAGGTGAAAAGTACCCCGGAAGGGGAGTGAAATAGTACCTGAAACCGCGTGCCTACAAGCGGTGGGAGCAGGCTTGTCCTGTGACCGCGTGCTTTTTGCATAACGAGCCGGCGAGTTACTCGTCTGCGGCAAGGTTAAGCGATGAGCGGAGCCGTAGCGAAAGCGAGTCCTAATAGGGCGTCATAGTCGTAGGCGGTATACCCGAAACTGAGCGAGCTACCCATGGGCAGGCTGAAGCGGGGGTAAGACCTCGTGGAGGGCCGAACCGACCTAGGTTGAAAACTGGGCGGATGACCTGTGGGTCGGAGTGAAAGGCTAATCAAGCTCAGTGATATCTGGTTCTCTCCGAAATATATTTAGGTATAGCCTCGGATAAATTGCGTGTTGGCCGTAGAGCACTGTTTGGACTAGGGGCCCTACCAGGTTACCGACTTCAGGCAAACTCCGAAGACCATCACGTTTACTCCGGGAGTCAGTTGCTGGGGGATAAACTTCAGCGTCGAAAGGGAAACAGCCCAGACCGCCAGCTAAGGTCCCTAAGTACTAGCTAAGTGGGAAACGATGTTCGAGTGCATAGACAACCAGGAGGTTGGCTTAGAGGCAGCCACCCTTGAAAGAGTGCGTAACAGCTCACTGGTCAAGTGTTCGAGCGCGGACAATGTAACGGGGCTCAAGCTAGTCACCGAAGCTGCGGGTGCGTGAGACTTTCGAGTCGATCGCGCGGTAGGAGAGCGTTCCCATGCCAGTAAAGCGGCGGCGTAAGCCAGCCGTGGAGGCATGGGAAGTGAGAATGCCGGCATGAGTAACGAAAGAGAGGTGAGAATCCTCTCCACCGATTGCCCAAGGATTCCTTAGTAAAGTTCGTCTACTAAGGGTTAGTCGGGACCTAAGGCGAGGCCGAAAGGCGTAGTCGATGGCCAACAGGTTGATATTCCTGTACCACGTCGCTTCCGTTTGACCGATGGGGGGACGAGGAAGGCTAAGGGAACTCAGGCGATGGTTGTCCTGGGACAAGCATGTAGGGGCGGCCCCAGTCAAATGCGGGGCTGCATTCAACCCGAGGTGCGATGTGAGCTGGCGTACAAGCCGGCGCCTCCCCGACGCCATACCTCCAAGAAAAGCCTCTAGGGAGGAAGCGCGTGCCCGTACCAAAACCGACACAGGTGGGCAAGTAGAGAATACTAAGGTGATCGAGATAACCCTCGTTAAGGAACTCGGCAAAATTGCCCCGTAACTTCGGGATAAGGGGCGCCCCATGTAGGGTGAAGCTCTTCGCGAGTGGAGCCCGAGGGGGCCGCAGTGAATAGGCTGAAGCGACTGTTTACCAAAAACACAGGTCTCTGCTAAGTCGTAAGACGACGTATAGGGGCTGACGCCTGCCCGGTGCCGGAAGGTTACGTGGAGTTGTTAGGGCTTGACCCGAAGCAGCGAAGCTAAGCCCCGGTAAACGGCGGCCGTAACTATAACGGTCCTAAGGTAGCGAAATTCCTTGTCGGGTAAGTTCCGACCTGCACGAATGGCGTAACGACTTCAGCACTGTCTCAACGAGGGGCTCGGTGAAATTGCAGTCTCGGTGAAGATGCCGAGTACCCGCGGCTAGACGGAAAGACCCCGTGAACCTTTACTACAACCTGGTATTGGGATTCGGTGCATCTCGCTCAGGATAGGTGGGAGGCTTTGAAGCGCCGGTTGCGGCCGGTGTGGAGCCATCCTTTAGATACCACCCTTGGTGTATTGGGTTTCTAACAGCATTCCGTGAATCCGGGTGCTGGACAGTGCCAGGCGGGTAGTTTGACTGGGGCGGTCGCCTCCCAAAATGTAACGGAGGCGCACAAAGGTTCCCTCAGCACGGTTGGAAATCGTGCGTAGAGCGCAAAGGTAGCAAGGGAGCTTGACTGCGAGACTGACAGGTCGAGCAGGTGCGAAAGCAGGTCTTAGTGATCCGGCGGTAGCAAGTGGAAGTGCCGTCGCTCAACGGATAAAAGGTACTCCGGGGATAACAGGCTTATCGGGCCCAAGAGTCCACATCGACGGCCCGGTTTGGCACCTCGATGTCGGCTCGTCGCATCCTGGGGGTGGAGTTGCTCCCAAGGGTTGGGCTGTTCGCCCATTAAAGCGGTACGCGAGCTGGGTTCAGAACGTCGTGAGACAGTTCGGTCCCTATCTGCCGTGGGCGTTGGAGAATTGCGAGGATTTGTCCCTAGTACGAGAGGACCGGGATGAACGCACCTCTGGTGTATCTGTTGTCCTGCCAAGGGCATAGCAGGCTAGCTACGTGTGGATCGGATAACCGCTGAAAGCATCTAAGCGGGAAGCCGGCCTCAAGATGAGTTCTCCCATCCCCTAGAGGGAGTAAGACCCCTGGTAGACCACCAGGTTGATAGGCCGGATCTGGAAGGGTGGTAACGCCCGTAGGAGACCGGTACTAATGGTTCGAGGGCTTGACGGATTTTTGATTTCAGTGATACCCGCGTGGCGCTGTGCAGTTTTGAAGGACCGGGGAGGTGGTCTCTCACCTTTTTCCGGTGGCTTTGGCGAGAGGGAAACACCTCTTCCCATTCCGAACAGAGCAGTTAAGCCTCTCAGCGCCGATGGTACTTGGCTCGCAAGAGCCCGGGAGAGTAGGACGCCGCCGGTTTTTCTATCAACGAGCCGCCCTCCGGGGCGGTTCGTTGTGTTTGTGGACGATTTGCCCCTTGGCAGCAGGCTCGTCGGCGATTGTTCGTAGCGTCGGATACGCTTGCGCCATGCTCAACGTCGCCGACGTATTTGCCCGCATCAGTCCCCACCTTGCCCACCGCCCCGGGAGCGCCCGCGCGACGCAGCTGCACGGCTGGCTGGTGCGGCACAGCGGCGGGCGGATCGCCGGCCGTGCGCTTGGCGGAGACATCCTCGTACTGCGCACCACCGGGCGCCGCAGCGGCCGGGTGCGCGATGCTCCCCTGCTGTTCGTCCCCCAGGGAGAGGGCTTCGCGGTTGTTGCCTCCAACGCCGCCTCTGAGCGCCCACCCGCGTGGTGGTTCAACCTGCAAGACCACCCCGATGCCGAAGCGGTGCTACGCGGGCATACCCACCCCGTCCGGGCGCGCGCCGCCACCGAACAGGAGCGCGCCGAGCTGTGGCCGCGGCTTGTGCGGCTCTACAGCGGCTACAGCCACTACGAGTCGATCGCCAAGCGCGAGCTGCCAGTCGTGGTACTCGTGCCTCGCTGAGGCTCAGGAGCGATGCAAATCGGGGAGTGCTGGGCTCGGGGCTGGGGCAACCTCGACACGCTCGAAGCAGAGGACGTGCTCCCCCTGGGACAGAGGCACACCTGCGGCGGGGCGACCGGCTGGCCTCCCCGCCGCGGGGCCCTCAGAACACGCGGCGACGCGCGGTGCGCGGGAGCCCAGGCGGGCTCGTGAAGGCGTCGGCCCTCCTTGGACGCTGCCGCGAGCTCCTCCCGGCCGACCTCCCAGTCGACTGGATCGCCGTCCTCGAGCAGGAGGAACGCACGGGCCAGCGCAAGCGCATCCCGGGCGCGCTGCGTGAGCTTCGATGTCCGGGGTGAACAGAACATGTGTTCGCACTGTAGGGGCCCCTTCGGACGGAAGCGGCCGAACATACGTGCGGGTCCCGCCCTCTGCCACGGAAGTGGCGTGGTTGAGCCAGATGGGGCGCTCGATGCTGCAAGGAAAATTGCGCGGCGTCGTGCTGGAGACCGCCGCTGACCGCTGCTGCACAGGTCCAGTCGGTGGTTGGCCTCTCAATTGAGACAACGCCGCCGCGCGTGCAGGTTCCACGCCGCGATGCGCGAACTCCAACACATGGCTGTTACCCTTGGCTCACGACGCCGCGCCGGCCCGATCCTCGGCCGCGGGGGGCGCTCGAAGCCCATGGAGAAGTTCGTCATCGAAGGCGGCGTCCCGCTCTCCGGCACGCTCACCCCGGCCGGGAACAAGAACGCGGCGCTGCCGATCCTCGCCGCGTGCGTCCTTACCGAGGACGAGGTGCTCGTACGCAATGTGCCCCGCATCCGCGACGTCGAGGCGATGGTCGCGATCCTCGAGCAGCTGGGGGTGCAGGCCGCGTGGGTGGGGCTCAACGAGCTCTCGCTGTGCGCCGCCGGTGTGCACGGCGTCGAGGTCGAGCCCGAGCTCGCCGAGCAGATCCGCGCCTCGTTCCTGCTGGCCGCGCCGCTGCTGGCGCGCTTCCGTCGGGCCGTGATGCCCCCGCCCGGAGGTGACGTGATCGGCCGCCGGCGCCTGGACCCGCACCTCGACGCCTTTCGCGCGATGGGCGCGCGCGTGGACTGCGGGCGCGACATCCTGCTCACCGCCGCGGGTGGCCTGCGGCCCACCGACGTGTTCATGGACGAGCCCTCGGTGATGGCGACCGAGAACGCGCTGATGGCCGCCGCGCTCACGCCCGGGCAGACCGTGATCGGCAACGCCGCCTGCGAGCCGCACGTGCAGGACCTCGCGCGGATGCTGGTGAAGATGGGCGCCGACATCCAGGGCATAGGCTCCAACCTGCTGACGGTCAACGGACGCTCGCAGCTGCATGGCTGCGAGCACCGCATCGCCCCCGACCACATCGAGATCGGCAGCTTCATCGCGCTCGCTGGGGTCACCGGCGGCGAACTGCGCGTGCGCGACACCGTCCCCGGCGATCTGCGCATGATCCGCCTGGTCTTCGAACGGCTGGGCCTGCGTACCGAGGTGCACGGCGAGGACGTCCTCGTGCCCGGTGGACAGCGGCTGGTGGTGCAGGCCGATGTGGGGGAGTACAAGAGCAAGATCCAGGATGGTCCCTGGCCGGCCTTCCCCGCCGACCTGACGTCGATCGCGCTCGCGCTCGCCACCCAGGCCGAGGGCTCGATCCTGGTCCACGAGTGGATGTTCGAGAACCGCCTGATCTTCACCGACAAGCTGATCCTGATGGGGGCCGACATCGTGCTGTGCGACCCCCACCGCGCGATCGTCACCGGGCCCCGGCGGCTGCGCGGCGAGCGCGTCGAGTCGCCCGACATCCGCGCGGGCATGGCGATGCTGCTGGCCGCCCTGTGCGCGGACGGGCGCAGTGAAATCGGCAACATTCGCCAGATCGACCGTGGGTATGAGCGGATCGACGAGCGTCTGCGCGAGCTGGGCGCCAACATCGAGCGCGTCGCGGTCGAGCCATCGCCCGCCGTCCATGTTTGAAAGAGGCGGGGGCCGGCTGATCAAGGAAGAGGGGCCCGGCTGTGCCACCCTCTTAGCGGCCTGCGGCCGACCGCGCCACCCTCTATAGCCTACGGGCCATGACCCACCCGATCCCCAGCGGCACCCGCGACGTGCTGCCCGACGAGATGCGCGAGATGCGCGCGATCACCGAGGCGCTGAGCGGCGTGTTCGAGCGCGCCGGCTACGGCGAGGTGTACACGCCCGCCCTGGAGTACGAGGCGGTGCTCGCGCGCGCCGACAGAGAGGGAGCGCTGTCCTCCCCGCCCGCCTACCGGCTGTTCGACGAGAGCGGAGCACTGCTGGTGTTGCGCTCCGACATGACCGTCCCGATCGCACGCGTGGTCGCCACCCGCTACCCGCACTCCGAGCCGCCGCTGCGGTTCTGCTACCTAGCCCACTGCTACCGCGCGGTGCGCGCCCAGCGCGGGCAGCCCCGGGAGCTGCTGCAGGCCGGAATCGAGCTGATCGGCTCGCCCGCGCCCGAGGGCACCGCCGAGGCGCTCACTGTGCTCTGCCGCGCGCTTGACGCCACGGGCCTGGAGGGCTACCGGGTCGGGTTGGGCGACGCCTCGCTGTTCCCCTCCCTGATGGCGGGGCTGCAGGTTCACGAGCACGTCCGCCCCGGCCTGCTGGAGGCGCTCGCGCGTAGAGACTTCGTGGAGCTGGAGCATCGTTTGAGCGACGCCGGCCTGCCGGCGCGCGAGGCCGAGCTGCTGCTGAGCGTGCCCCAGCGCCGTGGCGGGCCCGAGGTGCTCGCCGACCTGCCGCGCCCCGCCGCCGACGCGGTCGCGGGGATGCGCATGGTGCACGAGCTGCTCGAGCCCGCCGCCGCTGAGCGGGTGATCTTCGACCTCGGCCTGGTGCGCTCGCTCGGCTACTACACCGGCGCAGTGTTCGAGGTGTATGACCCCGCGCTCGGCGCTCCGCTGGGTGGCGGCGGACGCTACGACGAGCTGCTCGGGCGCTTCGGGCGCTCGCTGCCGGCGGTCGGCTTCGCACTCGGCCTCGACCGCCTGCACATCGCGCTCGCCGGCGAGGAGCGCGGCAGGGGAGCGGGGCTGACGCGGTGAGCGCCGTCAACGGCCTCACGATCGCCGTGCCGCGCGGCGCGCTCTTCAAGGACACCGTCGCGCTGCTCATGCAGCTGGGGCTGGACACCGACGAGCTGCGCTCCAACGACCGCAAGCTGCTGTTCGCGGAGATCGGCGTGATCACGATGCGCCCCTCCGACGTCCCCACCTACGTGGAGGCGGGAGCCGCCGACATCGGCATCACCGGCAAGGACGTGCTGGCCGAGCGCGCGATCGGGGAAGTGGGGGGAGCCGGCCGCTCGGTGACCGGCCGCGAGGTGTACGAGCTGCTCGACCTCGGGTACGGCCGCTGCACGATGGTGCTCGCCTCGATCGCCGGCGAGCCCGACCCCGCGGCCGAGGCGCTGCGCCGCCTGGGAGTGATGCGCGTCGCCACGAAGTACCCCTTGATCGCCGCGCGTCACTTCGAGGAGACCGGCCGCCAGGCGGAGATCGTCGAGGTCAAGGGCTCGGTCGAGCTGGCGCCGCTCACCGGGCTGGTGGAGGCGATCGTGGACCTCACCGCGACCGGCACCACGCTGCGCGAGAACGACCTCGAGGTGCGCGAGGAGCTGTTCGAGTGCACCGCCCGCCTGATCGCCAACCCGGTGGCGCACAAGCTCAAGGCCGCGGCGATCGACGACCTGCTGGAGCGTTTGCGTGCGGGTTGAGATGGAGTGGCGCCATGGAAATTGAGCGAGTGAGCCTGCAGGAAGTCGACAGTGCTGGGGGGGCGGTGGGGATCGTCAAGCGGTTGCGCCGACTGGCGCCCAGCCCGGCATCCGTCACTGAGAGCTCGCGTCAGATCGTCCGGGAGGTCTTCGACCATCGAGACGAGGCTGTATTGCGGTTCACACGCATGTTCGACACTGCCGAAGCTGTGCCTCGTCCACTGGTTGTACCCCAGGATGAGCTGGACGCGGCGATCCAGAAGCTTCCCCTGGACGTCGTCGCCGGCTTGCAGGTTGCGATCGCAAATGTTGCCGAAGTCGCTCAGGGTGGCGTGGGAGAGGACGAATCTGTAGCCCTTCCTCAAGGGCAGCAAGTGACTCTGCGAGAAGTCCCCGTGGAGTCGGCTGCGGTGTACGTGCCCGGGGGGCGAGCGCCCTACCCGAGCACCGCCGTGATGGGCGTGGTGACAGCCCGCGCTGCCGGGGTGCTGAATGTAGTCGTCTGCTCGCCTCCCAATCGTGACGGGCAGATCGATCCTGTGATTCTGGGTACGTGCCGCTTGCTGGGAGTTGAGCGTGTCTATCGCATGGGTGGCGCGCAAGCGATCGCCGCCCTCGCGTTTGGCACCGCGACGGTCGATCGTGTCGATGTGATCGTCGGGCCGGGCAACGCGTATGTGCAGGAAGCCAAGCGCGAAGTCGCGGGCGTCGTAGGCATAGACGGGTTCGCCGGCCCCAGCGATCTGATGGTGGTGTTCGGAGAGGACGTGGATCCAAATTTGGTGGCGCTTGATCTGCTGGCCCAGGCAGAGCACGGCGCCGCCAGCGTGGTGTTGGCGGTCTCAGCGTCGCCTGATGCTCTGAACGCCCTCGCTGAGCGGATTGGGAGCCTGTCGGGCGAGCATCCCGTCGAGGGAATGGCGCCGTGCATGCTCGTAGAACTAGCCGACGCGCGGCAGGGGATCGAACTGGCCAACGTCTTCGCCCCCGAGCACCTGCAGCTGGTCGGCAACGAGCCCGAGTCGCTGGCTGCGCTGGTGCGCTCGGCCGGGTGTCTGCTGGTGGGCCCGGCGTCGGCGACCGCCTTCAGCGATTACGTGGCGGGCTCCAATCACATTCTGCCGACGAATGGAGCCGCCCGTTTTGCGTCCGGGCTCTCTCCACGGCACTTCCGCCGCCGCATGTCCGAAGTCAGGATCGACCCCGCCGGTGCAGGCAAACTGGCCGCCGCCGGTGCTCCGATTGCCCGTGCCGAGGGCTTCGAGTGGCACGCGCGCTCGATGGAGGCGCGCGCGGCGACGCCCGGCGCGGAGTCCTCCACGGCCAGAATGTCACCGGAGCCCGCGGTCGGGGAGAATCAAGAGCCATGACCCGCACCGCCACGATCGAGCGCCGCACGGGGGAGACCGACGTCAAGCTGACGCTCGCCCTCGACGGCGCCGGCAAGGGCGCGCGCGCGACCGGCGTGGGCTTCCTCGACCACATGCTCGATCTGCTGGCGCGCCACGGGCGCCTCGACCTCGACGTGCAGGTGAGCGGCGACCTGCAAACCGGCGCCCACCACACCGCCGAGGACACCGCGATCGTGCTCGGCCAGGCGCTCGACGGGGCGCTCGGCGACCGCGCCGGGATCGTGCGCTACGGCGAGGCGCAGGTGCCGATGGACGAGGCGCGCGCCAGCTGCGCGATCGACATCTCCGGGCGCCCCTACACGCTGTTCGAGGCCGACCTGCCGCCCGGCTCCACCGGCGGCTTCGAGCACGAGCTGACCGAGGAGTTCTTCCGCGCGCTTGCCAACGCCGCGAAGCTGACGCTGCACCTGCGCGTCGAAGCCGGCAGCAACGCCCACCACATGATCGAGGCGGCGTTCAAGGCGTTCGCGCGCGCCCTGCGCGCCGCCGTGGCGCTCGACCCCACCGAGACGGGCGTGCCGAGCACGAAGGGAACGCTGACCTCATGACCCCGCGGATCGCCGTCGTGGATTACGGGATGGGAAACCGCCGCTCGGTGGAGAAGGCGCTGGAGCACGTGGGCGCACGCGCGTTCGTCAGCCGCGACCACACCGAGCTGCAGGCGGCGGACGGGCTGCTGCTCCCTGGCGTGGGCGCGTTCCCGGCGGCGATGGAGGTGATTCGCGAGCTCGGCCTCGACGAGCTGCTGCGCAAGCTGGCCGCGGCGGGGATGCCGCTGTTCGGGTCGTGCATGGGGATGCAGCTGCTGTTCGAGCGCTCCGCGGAGCACGGCGGCGCGGAGGGGCTCGGCCTGCTGCGCGGCGAGGTGCGCGGGTTGGGCTTGGACTCTAGCTTGGCGGCGGGCCTGAAGCTGCCGCACATCGGCTGGAGCGAGGTGCGCTGGCGGCGGCGCTCTGCGCTGAACGAGGGCCTGCCGGACCCTGCGTTCCTCTACCACGTGCACTCGTTTGTAGCGTACCCCGCCGACCCGGAGGTAGTGCTGGGGACGGCGGAGTACGGGGAGATATTTCCCGCGGTGGTGGAACAGGGAAACATCTTTGGCGCGCAGTCGCACCCCGAGAAGTCCTCGACGCACGGGTTGCGGTTGCTCGGCAACTTCGTCGGCATCTGCGCGGCCGCGGCGGCCGCACGGCTGCCGACCCAGCCCTCCGGGCTGTGTGCCCCGTCGTGAGGGGGTCCTGCGAGCGTGTTCCGCCCGGAAGTTAAAGAATGCGATCGTATATGCGAGCAGGGTGAGGTGTTGTTATAAAAAAATCAGAGCCGATAGCAATTGCGCACGGCTCTGAAAATTTTTATTCAACCCCACACCCTATTGCAATGGTTATACAGCCCTCTCAACTCTCAAACTGAGTCACTACGCCACGATGATCCTCTACCCCGCGATCGACATCCTCGGCGGCAACGCGGTGCGGCTCGTGAAGGGCGACTTCGACGCGAGCAAGGTGTACGACCAGGACCCGCTGGCGGCGGCGCGCCGCTGGGTGGAGGAAGGCGCCGAGCACCTGCACATGGTCGACCTCGACGGCGCCCGTGCGGGGCACCCCGTGAACCTCGAGCACGTGCGCCGTGTCGCGAGCGAGCTCGACGTGCCGGTGCAGCTGGGCGGCGGGCTGCGCACGCTGGAGGCGATCTCCGAAGCGCTCGCAGCGGGCGTCGAGCGCGTGATCCTCGGCACCGCGGCGTTCACCGACCCCGATCTGCTGGAGCGTGCGCTCGAGCAACACGGGCCCGGACGCGTGGTGGTGTCCGTGGACATCCGCGAGGGCCGCGTGACGACGGAGGGATGGACCAAGGCGGCCGACGTGAGCGCCGACGAGGTCTTCGCGGGTCTGATCGCCCGCGGAGTGCGTGAGCTCGCCTACACCAACGTGGACCACGACGGGATGCTCGACGGCGTGGGTCGCGACGACGTGGTGTGGGTGGCTCGGGCGGCCACCGGCGGCCACCTGATCTACTCGGGCGGGATCGGCGGGCTGGAGGATCTGCGCATGCTGGCAGCGCTCGGCGAGCCCAGCCTCACCGGCGTGATCGTCGGCAAGGCGCTGTACGAGGAGCGCTTCACCGTGCCCGAGGCGCGGGCCGCGTTGGGGTAGGTGTTGTGCAGGATGCCGTATACGGCATCCTGAGCAGGGCCGCATGCGGCCCTGCCGGGAACGGCCGCATGCGGCCGTTCCCGGGGACGCGCATGCGCGTCCCCGCCGTCGGCGCATGCGCCGACGGAACAGCACCCTCGCCAGCGCACGCCGCGGGCGCTACCGTGAGCGCGTGCACCTCAAGCGCGTCATCCCCTGCCTGGACGTGGACCGCGGCCGTGTCGTCAAGGGCGTCGAATTCCTCGACATCCGCGACGCCGGAGACCCGGTGGAGCTGGCGGCTCACTACGACCGCGAAGGCGCCGACGAGCTGGTGTTCCTCGACATCACCGCCACCCACGAGCGGCGCGAGACGATCGTGGCGCTCGCGCGGCGCACCGCCGACGAGGTGTTCGTGCCGTTCACGATCGGCGGCGGCATCCGCTCGGTGGCGGACGCGCAGGCGGTGCTGGACGCGGGCGCCGACAAGGTGTCGGTCAACTCCGCCGCGCTCGCGCGCCCGCAGCTGATCGATGAGCTGGCGCGGGTGTTCGGCGCGCAGTGCGTGGTGCTGGCGATCGACGCCAAGGCGCACGCGCGCGCGGCGGCCACCAACCATGCCGCGCCGAACGGCGGCGCGGAGGGTGTGGATCGCGAACGGAGGTGGGAGGCGTACGTCGCGGGTGGACGCACCCCCTCCGGCCGCGACGTGCTGGAGTGGGCGCGCGAGGCCACCGCGCGGGGAGCCGGGGAGATCCTGCTCACGAGCATGGACCGCGACGGCACCAGCGACGGCTACGACCTGCCGCTGACCGCCGCGGTGAGCGACACCGTAGGGGTACCCGTGATCGCCTCCGGCGGCGCGGGCGAGCTCTCGCACCTCGCCGACGCGCTGCACGCGGGCGCCGACGCCGCGCTGTGCGCGTCGATCTTCCACTACGGCCAGCACTCGGTCGGCGAGGCCAAGGAGTACCTCGAGCGCACCGGTATACCCGTGCGGCGGTGAAGCATGGTTGAGACGTGGTTGCCGAGTGCGGCCGGCCTGCGGGAGCGGCTGCGCGCACTGCCAGGCGGCGAGGAGCTGCTGGCGGCGGCGGCCGACGTCGCCCCCGGCAGAGCCTTCATTGTGGGCGGCGCCGTACGCGATCTACTGTTCGGCCGGCGCCCGCGCGAGCTGGACGTGGTGGTCGAGGGGGTGGATGCCCCCTTCGGCGGCCCCGCCGTGCAGCTTGCCGCCGCACTGGCCTCACGCGTCGGCGCCCACGCTTCGGTGCACGAGCACGAGCGCTTTGGCACCGCGATCGTGGAGTGGGAGGGAGAGGCGCAGGGGCAGGGGGGGCGGATCGACATCGCCACCGCTCGTCGCGAGCGCTATCGCGCTCCGGGGGCACTGCCCGAGGTGCAGGCCGCATCGTTGGCCGAGGATCTCGGCCGGCGCGACTTCACGGTCAACGCGCTCGCCTGCCCGCTCGGCGCGCCACCCGGGGAGCCGCGGGCCGCGCCCCATGCGCTGGAGGAGCTTCGCGCCGCGCCTCACGCGCTGGAGGACCTGCGCGCCGGGCGCCTGCGCGTGCTGCACGCGCGCAGCTTCATCGATGACCCCACACGCCTGTGGCGCCTTGCGCGCTACCGCGCCCGCCTCGGTTTCGCCGTGGATGAGCGCACCGCGCGGCTGGCCGCCGATGCCGTCGCGGGCGGCGCCTTGCGCACGGTCTCCCTCGCGCGCATCGGCGCCGAGCTGCGCCTGGCGCTTGGCGAAGCCGACGCCGTCGCGGCGCTGGCGGCGCTGGAGCGGCTCGGGGCGCTGGCCGCGCTGCACCCGCGGCTGCGCTTCGACACCGCGCTCGCCGGTGGTGCCCTCCACCTGCTCGCCTCGGCCGCGGGTGGCGTGGCGCCCGGCGAGACGCGGCCGGACCTACTGCTGCTGGCGGTGCTGTTGCGGCCGATGGCGGCTGGCCCCTTGGAGGGGGTCGAAAGCGAGCTGCGCGCGCTCATGGACGGCATGGAGTTCCCCGCGCCCGAGCGGGATCTGGCGATCCGCGCGGCGCTCCGCGCCGACTCCCTCGCCGAGGAGCTTGCCAATGCGCACGAGAGCTCGGAGATCTACGAGATCGCGTCGCGCGAGTCGCTGGAGAGCGTCGCGCTCGCCGGTGCTCGGGGGGAGCCGAGCCGCGACGAGGCGGGCGTCTCGGCCCACCGCTGGATGACCCAGCTGCGCAACGTCCGTCTGGAGATCACGGGGGAGGATCTGCTCGCCGCCGGGCTCGCGGAGGGGCCCGAGATCGGCCGCCGCCTGCAGGCGGCCCTATGCGCAAAGCTGAACGGCGAGCTGGCCGACGGGCGCGAGGCGGAGCTGGCGGCGGCGCTCCAGCTACGGTGAGCGTCGATGGGGAATCATCTCGCCCGCACGGCCGACGACCTCTGTTTGCGCTTTGAGCTTCCCGGCGGCGGCCGTGCGCTGTTCACCACCCGCGCGGAGGGCAACCTCTCGACGATGCGCGGGCCCGCCCACGAGTACGGCCGCCGTGAACGCGACCGACTCTGCGAGCGGCTCGGCCTGCGCTGGCTGTGCGCCAGCCGCCAGGTGCACGGCACCGCGGTGCAGCGCGTGGTGTCCGCCGCCGGCAGCGGAGGGCAGGCGGTAGAGCTCGACGCCGACGGCCACGCCACCGCGCTGCGTGACGTCGGCACGATGGTGTTGGTGGCCGACTGCCTGCCGGTGGTGATCGGCTCCGAGGGCGCCGTCGCGGCGCTGCACGCGGGCTGGCGTGGGCTCGCCGGCGGCGTGCTCGAGGAGGGAGTGCGCGCCGTGCGCGAGCTCGACGGACGGGGGGAGCTCGTCGCCGTGGTGGGCCCCGGGGCGCGCGGCTGCTGCTACGAGGTCGGCGAGGAGGTGCACGGGGTGTTCGGCAACGTCCATCGAGACGGTCGCAACCTCGACCTCGCGGCGGTCGCGCGCGATCGTCTGAAAGCCGCCGGGGTGATGCGCGTCGAGGACGTCGGGGTGTGCACGATCTGCGACGAGCGCCTCTTCTCCCACCGCCGCGAAGGGCTCCAAGCGGGGCGCCAGGCTGGGATCGCATGGCGGAGCTGATCACCCGGGAGCGGCGCTTCCACGGCTGCCGCCGGTGTTCGCCACGGGGGGGCCGCGGCATGGCCGAGTCGAGCGCATGGCTGAGCTGATCGCCGGCATCGACGCCGAGCGGATCCGCGCGAACCTCGCACGCGTACGCGAGGAAATCGTGCTCGCCGCCGCCGAGGCGGGGCGCGACCCCTCTGAGGTGCAGGTGCTCGCCGCCACCAAGTACGTCGCGCTCGCGGATCTCCCCGCGCTCGCCGAGGCCGGCATCTGGTTGGTTGGCGAGAATCGCGCGCCGGACCTGCAGGAGAAGGTCGCCGCCTACGGCGAGCGCTTCGCATGGCACTTCATCGGCCAGCTCCAGAGCCGGCGCATCCCGTCGATCGTGCCCCACGTGCGCCTGATCCACTCGCTTGCCAGCGAGTCGGCGCTGCTAGCGCTGGAGCGCCACCGCGAGCAGGCGAGGCCGGGGATGGAGGTGCTCGTGCAGGTGAACATCGCCCGCGAGGACGGCAAGGCCGGGGTGCTCCCGCAAGAGCTGCCGCGCTATCTGGAGCGCTCCCCGTTTCGCGTCGCCGGGCTGATGACGATGCCCCCGCTCGTCGCCGACCCCGAGCAGAGCCGCCGCTGGTTCGCCGCGCTGCGCGAGCTTGCCTGGGAGAACGGTCTGGCGGAGCTCTCGATGGGCACCTCCCAGGACTACGCGACGGCGGTGGAGGAGGGCGCGACGATCGTCAGGCTGGGCTCGGCGCTGTTGCGCTGAGCGTCGCTGCGACGCCCACCGCCAAGCTCGGGCAACCGACTGTCAGGCCCAAGACACGACGCAAGCCGACCAGCCAAGGCAAAACGCTACGATAAGCAGGGAAATTCGCGCTCTGCGCGAAGCTTTCAATCTACAATGGCGTTTCGAGACTCATGGCACCGTGCGCTCGTGTACTTCGGCCTCGCCGAGGAGTACCACGAGGAGTACGAGGACGAGGCCCCGCCCGAGGCGGCGATCGAGGATCGCTACCGCGAGCGCCCCAACGTCCGGCGTCTGCGCCGCCGTCGCGACGACTACGACGAGATCTTCGCCGAGGACGAACAGGATCCGCCCGCCCGCGCGGGCGGGAGTCGATCGGCCGGGGGGGCTGGAGGGGCTCCTACGAAAATGCTGCGCTCCGTCGGCTCGCGCACCAACGGCGACGTGCGCGTGCACCTCGTGATCCCCAAGTCCTTCAACGACGCCCAGCAGGTGGCCGACCGCTTCAAGGACTCGATCCCCGTGATCCTCAACCTGCAGAACTCCGAAACCGATCTCGCCAAGCGCCTGATCGACTTCGCCTCGGGCCTCACCTACGCGCTCGACGGCGGCATGCAGCGGATCGCCGACAAGGTGTTCATGCTCACGCCGCGCAACGTCGAGATCTCCGCGGAGGAGCGGGCGCGGTTGATCGAGAAGGGCTTCTTTAATCAAAGCTGAGCAGTCGATAGGGTAGGCGCCCTATGCAGATTGGTTTGATTGGCGCAGGCAACATGGCACGCGCGCTCGCCCGCGGGTGGGGGCGTCCGGTGCTGTGCTTCGATCCCGTCGCCGAGCGTGCCCGTGCGCTGGCGGGGGAGACCGGCGGGGAGGCGCTGGCGAGCAACGCCGAGGTGGCCGCCCGCGCCGAGCTGGTGGTGCTCTGCCACAAGCCCGCGCAGCTGCGCACCGTCGCCGAAGAGATCGCGCCTCATGTGCGCGCGGTCGCGTCGATCCTCGCCGGGGTGCCGCTCGAGGCGCTCAAGGGCGTCTACCGCGACCGGCCGGTGTACCGCTTCATCCCCTCGCTGCCCGTCGAGGTCCGCCGGGGTGCGGTGGTGCAGGCGGCCGACCCCGAGCGGGAGGCGCAGGCGCTCACCGGGGATCTTGCGATCGACGCACAGGTGCGCGAGCTGTTCGCCGAGTTGGGCACCCTGGTGGTGCTCGATGACGCGCTCCTCGACACCGCGATGGGCTTGATGTCGTGCGGGCCGGCCTACGTGGCACTCGTCGCGGAGGCCCAAATCGATGCCGGGGTGCGCCGTGGCGTCCCCGCCGCCGAGGGCGCCCAGCTGGTCGTGCAGACGCTCGCCGGCACGGCGGAGCTGCTGCGCCTGCGCGAGTACGACACGCTCGCCGTGCGCCGCGAGGTCTCCTCCCCCGGGGGGGTCACCGCCCGCGGGCTGGACGCGCTGGAGCGTGGCGGGGTGCGCGCGGCCTTCAGCGATGCGCTCGACGCCGTGCTGGGCACGGAGGGCTGAGCTTTGACCGCTCCGCTCAACGGCACTTCGGGCCTGCCGCTCGCCGGTGCCCGCCGTCGAGGGCCACAGCCATGATGCTCATCGCCAGCGCCCGCACCGAGGTGGCCAACTACCTCTCGACGCTGATCTATGTCTACATCCTGCTGATCTTCGCCCACATCGTCGTGGGCTGGCTGTTCGCCTTCGGCGTGCGCCCGCCCTACTCGCGCGGGGTGGGCGCCGCGATCGGCTTCCTGCGCGACGTGTGCGAACCGTTCCTGCGGCTCTTTCGCCGGGTCCTGCCCAGCTTCGGCGGCCTCGATTTCAGCCCGTTCGTCGCGCTGATCGTGCTGGAGCTCATCAACAGCATCGTCGTGCGGGGCATCATCGGCGGTTGACGCGCTCCCCCTGGATCCGCGCCGCGCTCGTCGCCCTCGCCGTCGTCGCCATCGACCAGCTCGCCAAGCACGCCGTGCGGGCCTCGATCGTGCAGGGCGAAGAACGCGGGGTGCTGCCCGGCCTCGCGCTGGTGAACACGCGCAACCGCGGCGTCGCCTTCGGTTTCCTGCCCGGCGACCCGGTGGCCGTCACGGTCGTGATCGTGCTCGCGCTGCTGGCGCTGCTCGTGTACTTCGCCCTGCACACCACCCGCCCGTTGATCTGGCTGCCGACGGGGATGCTGCTCGGAGGGGCGCTCGGCAACGTGCTCGACCGTCTGCGCGCCGGATACGTCACCGACTTCGTCAAGCTGCCGCTCGGCTGGCCGCCCTTCAACCTCGCCGACGTCGCCATCACACTGGGGGTTCTGATCCTGCTGTTGATCATCGAGCGTCCTCGGGCGACGTGATCCCCACATTCACGATCGCCTACGAGGACGAGCACCTGCTCGTCGTCGACAAGCCCGCCGGTCTCGTGGTGCACCCCGCGCGCGGGCACCGCGAGGGCACACTCTCGCAGCTGCTCGCCGGCGTCGCGGCGGGCGGCGATCCGGAGCGCGCCGGAATCGTGCACCGCCTGGACCGCGACACCTCCGGCCTGCTCGTGGTCGCCCGCTCCGAGGAGGTCCACCGGCTGCTGCAGCAGGCGCTCGCGGCCCGCCAGATCGAGCGCGAATATCTGGCGCTGGTCGAGGGTCGCCCGCGCGCGCGCAGCGGCACGATCGAGGCGCCGATCGGGCGCGACCCGACCGTGCGCACGCGCATGGCGGTCGGCGGCAACTTCCCGCGCGAGGCCCGCACCCACTTCACGCTCGATCGCGCCCTCCCCGCGCACTCGCTGCTGCGCCTGCGGCTGGACACGGGCCGCACCCACCAGATCCGGGTGCACCTGCAGGCGATCGGCAACCCCGTCGCCGGGGACCCGGAGTACGGAACCGCGGGGGCGCTCGGCCTGGAGCGCCAGTTCCTGCACGCCACCCGTCTGGCGCTCGAGCACCCGATGACGGGAGAGCGGTTGGAGGTGCATTCGGACCTGCCCGCCGATCTCGCCGCCGCACTCAAACGCGCGGAGGGCTAGCAGATGCCCACCTTTTCTCCCCCACGGGGGATCCCGGCCGGCCGCCAGGCCGGACGGAGGGGGGTCTTTGGGCTATCCTGACCCCTCAAATCCGACCCTCGACCCGTACGGGGCAAGGATCGTGGCCCTGCTCGTGGTGACCGGCCTGCGCCGGTTGCCGTCCCACGAGTCCACGACTCGCCGTACGGACTTCGCTACAGCAACCAATCAAGGCATACAAGGGAGACACCGTGGCACAAGTAGGCATCGCGGAACTGCTGGAGGCCGGCGTTCATTTCGGCCACCAGACGCGCCGCTGGAACCCCAAGATGCGCCGCTTCATCCATGGCGAGCGCGGCGGCATCTACATCATCGATCTGCTCAAGACCGCCGTCCTGCTGGAACAGGCGCGCGAGTTCGCCGGCACCCTCGCCCACCGCGGCGGGGTGGTGCTGTTCGTGGGCACCAAGAAGCAGGCCCAGGACATCGTCCGCGACGTCGCTTCGGCCGCCGGCATGCCGTACGTCAACCACCGCTGGCTGGGCGGGCTGCTCACCAACTTCCAGACGATCAACCTCCGCATCCGCCGCCTGCACGACCTCGAACGCTACGAGGCCGACGGTCAGCTCGCGCTGCTGCCCACGCGCGAGCGGATGGCCCGCCAGGCCGACCTCATCAAGCTGCGCGCCAACCTCGGCGGCGTCAAAGACATGCAGCGCGTCCCCGACGCGATGTTCGTGATCGACCTCAAAACCGAGGCGATCGCCGTGCGTGAGGCGCAGCGGCTGCGGATCCCGATCATCGGCCTGGTCGACACCAACTGCGACCCCGACGGGATCGACTTCGTGATCCCCGGCAACGACGACGCGATCCGCTCCTGCTCGCTGATCACCCGCGCGATCGGCGACGTGGTCGCGGAGGGGCGCAACGTGTTCCGCGCCGAGGAGGAACGCGCCCGCCAGGAAGCCGAAGAGCGCGCCCGGATCGAGGCCGAGGCCCGCGCCAAACGCGAAGCCGAGGAAGACGCCGCGCGCCGCGAGGCCGAGGAACAGGCGGCGCAGCAGGCCCAGGAACGCCTCGCCGCACAGCAGGCGGCAGCAGCAGCTGCTGCCGCCGCCGAGGCCGCGCCGCCGGTGCAGGAGGCGCCCGCTCAGGCTCAGGCGGCGGCAGCTCCCGCGCAGGCTCAGGCGGCACCCCAGGCAGCGGCAGCTCCCGCTCACGCTCAGGCGGCTGCGCCAGCGCCCGCGCAGGCGGCCCCCCAGGCGCCAGCGCCCAAGCAGGCCCCGGCCGCCCCTTCGGCCTCGGGGGCGCCCGCGGCGCATGCTCCCACGCCAGCGCCCCCCCAGCCATCTCCGGCGGCCCCCGTTGCCGAGGCGACTGCGCCGGCGCCCGTCGAGTCCCCTGCGGCTGAGGCCCCTCCAACTCCGGAGCCGCCCGCCGCGACGCCAACGCCGGCGCCCGCGGCAGCGACGGAGCGACCCGAGAGCGGGGAGGTCCCGCAGCCGGTCGAAGCCCAGCCGGATGGCGCCGCCGCCGTCGAGACCCCCGAGGAGGCCCAGGCATGAGCGCCGTGGAGATCAGCGCGAAGGACGTGAAGGCCCTGCGCGACCGCACCGGCGCGGGGATGATGGACTGCAAGAAGGCGCTGACCGAGGCGGCGGGCGACCTCGAGAAGGCGATCGAGGTTCTGCGCCTGCGCCAGGGCAAGAAGATCCAGGACCTCGGCGAGCGCGTGGCCACCGAGGGCACCGTGCAGGCCTACATCCATCCCGGCGCCAAGGTTGGGGTGCTGATCGAGGTCGACTGCAACACCGACTTCGTGGCGAGCAACGAGGACTTCACCGGCTTTGCCCGTGACGTCGCGATGCAGATCGCCGCCAGCCCCACGGTCGCGTACGTCAGCCGCGAGGACGTCCCCGCCGAGGCGCGCGACGCGGAGGCCCGCATCTATGAGCAGGAGGCGGCCGACAAGCCCGAGAACGTGCGCGGGAAAATCGTCGAGGGCAAGCTCGACGCCTGGTACAGGACGATTGTGCTGCTCGAGCAGGAGCTGCACAATCCCAAGTTCGAGAGCAAGACCGTGCAGCAGCTGCGCGACGAGCTCACCGCCAAGACCGGCGAGAACGTGGTCGTCCGCCGCTTCGTGCGCTTCGCCGTAGGTCAGTAGGCTCTCGCCAGGGATGGCAGAGCCTGCGTTCAAACGGATCCTCCTGAAGCTCTCCGGCGAGGCGCTGATGGGGGAGCTCGAGTTCGGCACCGACCCCGCGCGCGTGGCCGCCGTCGCGCGGCAGGTGAGCGAGGTGCGCGATCAGGGGGTCGAGGTCGCGATCGTGGTGGGGGCGGGCAACATCTACCGCGGCATGCAGGGCGCCGCCGCGGGGATGGACCGCTCGACCGCCGACTACATGGGGATGCTTGCCACCGTGCTCAACGCGCTGCCCCTGCAGGACGCCCTGGAGAAGAGCGGCATCGACACGCGCGTGCAGTCGGCGCTCGCGATCTCCGAGGTCGCCGAGCCCTACATCCGCCGCCGTGCGATGCGCCACCTGGAGAAGGGGCGCGTGGTGATCTTCGCCGCCGGCACCGGCAACCCGTTCTTCACCACCGACACCGCCGCCGCGCTGCGCGCCGCCGAGGTGCACGCCGAGATCATCCTGATGGCCAAGAACGGCGTCGAAGGCGTCTACACAGCCGACCCCGCGCTCGACCCCACAGCCGAGTTCATCCCCGAGATCACCCACATGGAGGCGCTGGAGCGCCGCCTGCGCGTGATGGACTCCACGGCGCTGGCGCTGTGCATGGAGAACGGGATGCCGCTGAACGTGTTCAACATGGACGACGAGCGCTCCATCTCGCGGATAATCTCCGGGGAGCGGGTGGGCACGCTGGTATCGACAAACCCGAGTGACGAGGAGAGCGGCCATGGGCGAGGCTGAGCATTGCGGGACTGCCGCCGAGCGGCCGGAAACCGGAGGTGGACACGATGGCCGCTGAGATCATCGACGAGCTGATCGAGGACGCGCGCGGGCGGATGGCGAAGTCCGTGGAGGCCACGCAGCATGAGCTCGCCACGGTGCGCACCGGCCGCGCCAGCCCCGCGCTGCTGGAGCGCGTGGTGGTCGACTATTACGGCGCGCCCACGCCCCTGAACCAGCTGGCCACGATCTCCGCGCCCGAGGCGCGCCTGCTCACCGTGCAGCCCTACGACAAGTCCTCGATCAAGTTCATCGAGAAGGCGATCAACGAGTCCGACGTCGGCCTCAACCCCTCCAACGACGGCAACCTCGTGCGCCTGGTGGTCCCCGAGCTCACCGAGGAACGCCGCCGCGAGCTGGTGAAGGTCGTGCGCCACCTGATCGAGGAGGGCCGCGTCAAGATCCGCAACGTGCGCCGCGACACGATGCACGACCTGCGCGAGCTCAAGGAGGCCGGTGAGGCCGGCTCCGACGACGAGCACCGCGCCGAGGTCGAGCTGCAGAAGCTCACCGACGCCCGCGTCGCCGACCTCGATGGGGTCTTGAAGGCCAAGGAAGAGGAGATCCTCGAAGTCTGATGGCGGGCGCCGATTCGGCCGCCGCGCGATACGTGGCGATCATCACCGACGGCAACGGCCGCTGGGCGCGTGCGCGTGGGCTGCCGATCAACGCGGGGCACGAGGCCGGCGCCGACACCGTCAAGGCGCGCCTGCGCGACGCCGTGGAGTTTGGGATCGAGGAGCTCACGGTGTACTCCTTCTCGACCGAGAACTGGTCGCGCTCGCCCACCGAGGTGGGGGGGCTGTTCGAGATGTTCGCACGCCGCATCGCCGGCGAGACGCCCGAGCTGCATGACGAGGGGGTGCGGATGCGCTTCATCGGCCGTCGCGAGAGCATCCCCGAGGATCTGCGGGAGCAGATGCGCTGGGCCGAGGAGCTCACCGACGCCAACTCCACGATCACGCTGTTCGTCGCCTTCAACTACGGCGGGCGCGCGGAGATCCTCGACGCCGCCGTGCGTTTCGCGGCGCAGTTGCGCACACTGGAGTCCGCGGACGAGCGCGCTGAGCCAATCGAGGCGGCGGCGGAGGTTGCCGGGGAGGTCGAGTCGGTCGAGGAGCGGTTCCGCCGCTGCCTCTACGCCCCGGAGATGCACGACCCCGACCTGATCATCCGCACCTCCGGCGAGCGGCGCCTCTCCAACTACCTGCTGTGGCAGTCGGCCTACTCCGAGCTCGTCTTCCGCGAGGAGCTGTGGCCAGACTTCACGCGCGCGGCGCTGGAGCAGTCGCTCGCCGAGTTCAGCGCCCGGCGGCGGCGCTTCGGCGGGCGATGAGCTCCAGGCGCTCCGACCTCGCCGCGCGCGCGCTCGCCGCCATCCCGGCGGCCGCGTTCGCGCTGTTCATCGTGATCGAGGGCGGCCCTGTGTTCGCGCTCGGCGTACTCGCGCTCGCGTGGATCTGCATGCACGAGCTGTGCGCCATGTACGCGCGCACCCACCCGGTGCGCCTCGCCGGCTTCATTGCGCTCGCCGGTCTGATCGCCGCCGCGCTGTATGGAAGCCCCACCCCCCCGACGCAGGTGCTGCTCGCCGCGGTCGCCGCGCTGCCGCTGCTGTTTCTGCTGACCCTGCGCCAGCCTCGCCCCTCCGTCGCCGGGCTGGCCGTCACGCTGCTGGGGATCTTCTGGATCGGTCTGGCGCTCGCCCACGCGGTGATGCTGCGCCAGCTGCCGCACGGCGAGGGGATCGTGATCGACGTGTTGATCGGCACCTTTCTCGGCGACACCGGCGCCTACTTGGGGGGGCGCCTGTTCGGCCGTCGTCCGCTCGCGCCGAGCATCTCGCCCGGCAAGACCGTCGAGGGGCTGGTCGCCGGCATGGTTTGCGCCGTCGCCGCCGTGTGGCTGGCCGGGCGCTACCAGGAATGGCTGCCCGGCACGCACGCGCTGGTGCTCGGCCTCGGGGTGGCGCTCGCCGGCCCCGTCGGCGACCTGTTCGAGTCGTTCCTCAAGCGCGAGGCGGGCGTCAAGGACTCGGGGCGCCTGTTCGGCGCCCACGGCGGCGCGCTCGACCGCCTCGACGCGGTGCTGTTCACGGCCGTCGTCGGCTACTACATCTGGCTGGCCTACGTATAGCCACGTAGGTCCGCGGTCGCATTGACGTTCGACCGTATCGCCACGTAAACCCGCGGTCGCACTGATGTTCGACCGTATCGCCACGTAGGCCCGCGGTTGCATTGACGTTCGACCGTATCGATCTTCAGCCCGCACCCCACCGGGACCGCCGCCGCGTCGGTCTGTGGTCGCGCCGGTTTGCGTTCAGATCAGTGGCTGGGGCGCTTCCGACCAACCGTACTTCGGGTTTTCAAAAATATCCGTATAGTCACGGCACCCTACGCGGAGGAGGACCGCATGAGCATGAGACCATCACTCAGATCAACCCTTCTACCTATCGCGATTGTTGTACTGATCGCGATGTGGCTGGCACAGTCGGCATCTGCGCTGCAGCCACCTGCCGGCTCCCCTTGGAGCCACCCGACCACAAGCGGCCCGACGGGGCCTTATGCGCCGTTTGGCGATTGCCCGCTGACCACGCCCAACGTGTACGACTGCCTGATCGGGGCGGTGAGCGGCGGTCAGCTGACGCTCGGCAAGATCACGGTGCCGATCGATCGCACGCTCACACTGCAGGGTGGCTTGGCGCGCGAACCGGGCACCGAAAACACGACGCTGGCGCCCGCGGTGGACGGCGACACGCTGTCGCCGACGCCGCTCGAAGTACCGGGCGGCCTACTCCACCTGCTCGGCTTCAGCAGCCCCAACCCGCCGCGGCGAGGACCGCTCGCGTGGTGGTCGAGGGCCGTCAATGGAGCCACTGCGACACTCGAACTGGTGGGTACGGCACAGGTCAGCACGTTCAACCTGCTGGTGGAAGAAGGGCCGGCGCTGGTGCTGCCGGTACGAGTCAGGTTCCGCAACCCGCTGCTCGGCAACCAGTGCTTCATCGGCTCTGCCGCCGAACCGGTCATGCTCCCGCTCACCGACGGCACCACCAGCCCTCCGCCGCCCAACCAGCCCATCAAGGGAACCTCCGGCCTGTTGAGCCTGGAACAGGAAGCTACGATCGCCAAGCTCACCGAAGGCGTGTTCGTCAACAACGAATTCGCCGCGCCCAAGGTGCAGGGATGCGGGCTGTTCGGTCAACTCGACGGTCCGCTCGACCACGGCATCGGCCTGCCTTCTCCGGCCGGCAGCAATACGGCAATCATCGACACCAGCGTCACCCTCGCCGCCGCGGTGCCGGTGCGCGAAAGCGAGCAGTAGCGCCCGCTTGACGTCAGCCGCCTGCCCCGGACGATCCCGGGGCAGGCGGTGCCGGTCGGGGTGTGTGTGGTGGAGCTGTGGTGAACTGGCGGAGGGCCGGTTCCTCGGGTCCTGAATGCCTCGATGGCTATCGACTGGGCTTGCTAGCCAAAGACTTTTGGCTCGAGGCGGCATGCAACCGACGATCTGCTGCTTGGCGTGCGGACCGAGCGCAGCGTAGGTGCGGTTCGGCCATGCCGCGTCGTCGGGCGCTGGGACGAGTCGAGGTACCGTGCAACTCGGTCTAGCCATCTAGTGAGACGCGGATAAGGAACAAAAGGCGCCAACTCAGCGACCGCCACGAGTTAGCGATCTCGCTTGAATAGACCATCTTTCCTCAGTGTCAAGGACGAAGTATGCGGACGACTTGACGCAGAGCGCTGGCCGTTGAGACTAGATGAGCGAAGGACCCATATGTAGCCATGTGCGTCTAAAGAACTAGGACGGAGGGTTGATCGATGCACGAACACAGATCGCCACCACGAGCACGGCGGAACAGTCTCCTTGTAGAGGAACTCGGCGAGGAGACCCTCCTCTACGATCAGAACAGCCACACCGCTCATTGCTTGAGCCCGATCGCAGCCTGTGTCTGGCGGCATTGCAACGGCGAGCACGACGTGACTGAACTTGCCGAGTTCGCCGGGGTAAGCGAGAGCTTGGTCGCCGACGCGCTCCGCGAGCTGCACGAGAAGGATCTCCTCGTCGCAGAGCCCGTACTTACGCAGAGCAGCGCCTCGGGTATCCCCCGCCGGGAGGCGATTGTCCGGGCTGCGCGTTATGGCGTTGCTGCCACCGCCGCACCGCTGATCGTCTCCGCGACCGCCGCGATACCAGCGATGGCCAGCTCCGGAGGGTTCGTGGGATTTGCATTCTCGCCGTCGGAACTCAAATGGGCGAGCAAAGAAGCGACGAGCAAGAAACTCGAAATTAAACTGTTGCCCGGCAGTGATCCAGTCACGCTCCTTAGTCAGAAAACAACGGACGAAACAGATTTCGAAACAAAAGACCCAAACGGATGCTTTGGGAAAAGCCTTGCATCGCCTTGCTCGATCGAAATCCGCCGCAAGACGACTACCGTCACGGGTTTGAAGTTTTGGGAATTCTCATACGAAGACGAAACATCCAAAGTCACATTTAATGAACCGAAAGCCGTAGATCTCGAAGGCAAATAAAGAAACTCTCGATCACGACGAGTGCCAAAACCAGCAGAGCGGACGGCGCGAGCCTCACGGCAAAACTCACCGTCCCCGGCGCGCTCGGCTCCCAGGCGAACATCAAGGAGGTCAAAGTCGAACTCCCCAAACAGCTTCCCTCCCGCCTCACGACCCTCCAGAAAGCCTGCACCGCCGAACAGTTCGACGCCAACCCAGCAGGGTGCCCCTCGGCGTCGATCATCGGGCACGCCAAGGCGATCACGCCGATCCTGCCAGTCCCCTTGGAAGGACCGGCGTACTTCGTCAGCCACGGCGGCGAAGCGTTCCCCGACCTGGAGGTCGTGCTGCAGGGCTATGGCTTCACGATCGACCTGACAGCCTCAACGTTCATCAGCAAAGCCGGGACCAAGCTGTGAGACGCGCCTCGTAAGGCGACAGGCAGGAGGAACGTGGCGCGCGGCTCGGCCATTGTGCCATTACCCTCCCGTCGATGCCCAAGCGTCTTTTGATCCTCGGCTCCACCGGCTCGATCGGCACCCAGGCCCTCGACATCGTGGGCCGCAGCGAGCAGTTCGAGCTGGTCGGGCTCTCCGCCGAGCGCTCGTGGGAGGCGTTGCTCGCGCAGGCTCGCACCCACGGGGTGGGGCGGATCGCGCTGGTCGAGCCCGACGCCGCCGCGCGTGCAGCCGAGGCGTGGACCGGGGGGGAGGTGCTGCACGGCGCGGAGGGGCTCGTGCGGCTGGTGGTCGAGTCGGGCGCCGATCTGGTGCTCAACGCGCTCGTCGGCTCCGCCGGCCTTGGACCCACCGTGGCGGCGCTCGGCGAGGGCATCGACCTCGCCTTGGCCAACAAGGAGTCGCTTGTGGTCGGCGGCGAGCTCGTGACCGCGCTGGCGGAAGCGACCGGCGCGCAGATCGTGCCCGTGGACTCCGAGCACACCGCTCTGCACCAGCTGCTCTCAGGCCAGCCCCCGGGGGCGGTGGAGCGCCTGACGATCACCGCGTCCGGCGGGCCGTTCCGCGGGCATACGCGCGCGCAACTGCGGGAGGTGACGGTCGCGCAGGCGCTTGCGCACCCGACGTGGGAGATGGGGAGCATGAACACGATCGGCTCGGCCACACTGATGAACAAGGGCCTGGAGCTGATGGAGGCCCACCATCTCTTCGGCACCCCCTACGAGCGCATCGACGTGGTCGTTCATCCGCAGTCACTCGTCCACGGGCTGATCCAGCTGGTCGATGGCGCGATGCTCGCCCACATCGGCCCGCGCGACATGCGGGTGGCGATCTCCTACGCGCTGCACGGCGGGGAGAGCGTGGACCTCCCAATTGCACCGCTGGACCTCGTGCAGGTCGGCGAGCTGACGTTCGAGGCGGTCGATCTCGACGCGTTTCCCTGCCTGGAGCTCGCGCGCGAGGCGGCGCGCGAGGGGGGCACCGCGCCGTGCGTGCTGAACGCCGCCAACGAGGTGGCGGTACACGCCTTCATCGAGGGCGGGCTGCCCTTCACCGGCATCCCGGTCGTGATCGAAGCGGCCCTAGAGCGGCTCCCCGCCGCACCCGTACGCGCCTTCGAGTCGCTGTACGAGGCCGACCGCGAGGCGCGCGCTCTCGCCAGCGAGGCAGTCGCCGCGCTGGTGTGAGGCTCCTCCTCAGGCTGGTGGCGAGTCCCTACGGACGCGTGGGCGTCCCACTTATCTTGGGCGGCCGAATAGAGGAGTATGACCCCAGATCGATCGCCTCATCAAGCAATTCCTATCGTGGTGCCCAGCCAGGTCGTCACGACACCGACAACCCGGTATGATCCTGGTATGACCAGAGTTGCGAAGATCACCGTCTCCCTGCCGGAAGAGCAGGTTGAGCGGGTACGCGAAGCAGTCGCCCGCGGCGAGGCCGCTAGCGTGTCTGGCTATGTCTCCGCGGCCCTCGCCGAGACCCTTGCAAGGCCCGGTCCCGCGACGGAGAAGGATGAGAATGCCCTCGCTGAGCTTGTCGCTGAACTGCTCGCCGAGCATGGTGAGCCAAGCGCCGAGGCCTATGCTTGGGCGGATAAAGTCCTCAGCCACGCTGAAGATTGAGAGGCTTCACGCTTGATACCGGCGCGCTGATCGCGCTCGAGCGTGGAGAGGAGCGCATCGACGCATTGCTCGCCCGGACGCTTGCGATGCCCGACGCGGCGATTCACATCCCGGCGGGGGTACTGGCGCAGGCGTTTCGCGGCGGCTCGCGTCAGGCGCGGCTGGCGCGACTGCTGAAGCACCCTCGAACCCATGTTGTTCCCCTTGATGCCGGCGTCGCGCAGGTCGTGGGTATCTTGCTCGGCGCTCGCGGCGCGGACGACGTGGTCGACGCAAGCGTCGTCGTCTGTGCCCGCCGATATCGCCAGCCCGTGGTGACCGGCGATCCACAGGATCTCCGCTGCCTCGATTCTCGGCTTGCGCTGGAGGTAGTCTGACCATCGGGGTCGGCGGTTGCCAGCTCGGCCGACTCCGGGCGCTTCACGCATCCAACCGCCCGAAGTCTCGCCGTCGCCTGCCACACTGAGGCGCATGAGTTTTTCATTCAATACATGGGAGGGGGCTCTGGGGGAGGGCCTGCCCTCCCCCAGATAATGAGCTGGGTCCTCACGATCCTCGGCATCGCCGCCCTCATCATCCTGCACGAGGCGGGGCACTTCGCCGTCGCCAAGGCGGCGGGGATGCGCGTGGAGCGCTTCTCGCTGTTCTTCCCGCCGAAGCTGGTCGGCATTCGCAGAGGGGAGACGGAGTACATGATCGGAGCGATCCCCGCCGGGGGGTTCGTGAAGATCACCGGGATGAGCCCTCAGGAACTGGAGGGGCTCGATCCGGAGGTGGCAAAGCGCGCCTACTACAACCAGCCACCCTGGAAGCGCATCGCCGTGATCCTCGCCGGTCCCGGCGTGAACCTGCTGATCGCCTTCCTGCTGTTCTGGGCGATCCTCTTCTCCGGGAGCCTCGCCGGCGTCAGCACGCTCGAAAGCCTCAACCCCTCGATCCACACGCGCGTGCCGAGCACCACCGTGGCGGCGATCGAGAAGCACGAGCCCGCTTACGGGACGCTCAGGCTCCGCGACCGGATCGTCGCGATCGACGGGCGGCGCGTGAACGAGACATCCGCGATCAGGGCGATCGGTGCCCACCGCTGTGCGGGGACGCCGCGCGAAGGATGCCGTGCGGCTACGCCCGCGCACCTCACCGTCAGGCGCGCGGGCCGGACGGTCTCGCTCTCGGTGTACCCCCGCTACAGCGCCGCCCTGCACCGCATGCTGATCGGCTTCGACTTCGGCGCCGCCCCGAAGAGCTACGGGCCGTTCGCCGCCGCCGGCGCGGCGCTCGGCGAGATGTGGGGGATCACCGCCCACACGCTCACCAACATCGGCCACGCCTTCACCAGCGCGAAGGTGCGCCATGAATTCAGCAGCATCGTGGGGATCACGGTCGACACTCAGGAAGCGGTCACCGCCGGCGCCGGCTATGCGCTCGTGATCCTCGGCTTCGTCTCGCTCGCGCTGGCGATCGTCAACCTCTTCCCATTCCTGCCGCTCGACGGGGGTCACGTGCTGTGGTCGCTCGCCGAGAAGGTGCGCGGGCGGCGCGTATCGCTCGCCGCGATGTGGCGTTTCAGCTCGGTCGGGATCGTGTTGCTAGCTTTCCTGGTTATCAATGGCCTCAGCAATGACATCGGACGGCTCGGCGGATGAGCGCCTCCACCACTAGCGCGGCTGGGCCCACGCCCGAGGAGGGTCCGTCGGCGGCGCGCGCCGCGACGATCGTCGAGGCGTTCGAGATCACGAGCGCCACGCTCGCCGATCGCGTTGCGATTCGTACCAAGGGCGACGAGCAGACGCTGACGTGGGCGCAGTGGCACCGGCGCGTGCGCGAACTCGCCGGGGGGCTGCACCGGCTGGGGCTGCGGCGCGGGGACACGCTCGCGATCATGCTCTCCAATCGGCCGGAGTTTCATATTGTCGACCTCGCCGCCGTCACGCTGGGCGCGACGCCCTTCTCGATCTACCAGACCTACGCCGCCAACCAGATCGAGTACGTGGTCGCCGACGCCGACGCCCACATCGCCGTGGTCGAGCGCCAGTACCTCGAGCGGTTCCTGGAGGCCCGCGACAACCTGCCCCAACTGGAACGCGTGATCGTTCTCGATCACCCCGACGAAGAGTCCCTTTCCGACGGGGTGCTCACGCTCGACGAGGTCGAGGCCTTCGGGCGCGACCCGCAGACGCAGGCCGCCGTCGAGGAGGCCGCGGCGCAGGTAGGGCCCGAGGATGTGCTCACATTGATCTACACCTCCGGCACCACGGGGCCGCCGAAGGGCGTGCAGCTCTCCCACCGCAACCTGATGCACACCGTCGCCGGGATTGAGCGGCTGGTGCGGTTTCCGCCAGAATCGCGTGTGATCTCGTGGCTGCCCGCCGCGCACGTCGCCGAGCGCAACGCCCACCACTACGTGCCGATCGTGTACGGGATGCAGATCACGAGCTGCCCCGACCCCCGCCAGGTGCTCTCCTATCTGCCCGACGTCCGCCCCCAGTGGTTCTTTGCCGTGCCCCGCATCTGGGAGAAGCTGAAGGCGGGCTTGGAGACGATGATCGCCGGTCAGCCCGAGGAGCAGCGCGCGGGCACCGAGCGCGCGCTTGCGGCCGCGGTCGAGAAGGTGCGGCGGGAGCAGCGCGGCGAGCGGGTCCCGGCGGAGCTGGCCGCGGAGGTCGCCGCCGCCGACGAGCAGATCTTCGCCGGCCTGCGCAAGATGTTGGGCTTCGACGAGGTGCGCGCCGTCAACGTCGGCGCCGCCCCCTCCCCGTTGGAGGTGCTCGAGTTCTTCCACGCGATCGGCATCCCGCTTGCCGAGCTGTGGGGAATGTCCGAGACCTGCGGAGCCGGCTGCGTCAACCCGCCGGAGCGGATCAAGCTCGGCACCGTCGGACCGCCCGCCCCCGGCGTGGAGATCTCGCTCGCCGAGGATGGCGAGGTGTTGGTGCGCGGCGACACGGTGATGCTCGGCTACCGCGGCGATCCGCAGAAGACGGCCGAGACGATCGATCCCGACGGCTGGCTGCACACCGGGGACATCGGCGAGCTCGACGAGGACGGCTACCTGCGGATCGTCGACCGCAAGAAGGAGCTGATCATCAACGCCGCCGGCAAGAACATGTCGCCCGCCAACATCGAGGCCGCGATCAAGAGCGTCTCGCCGCTGATCGGCCAGGCCTGCGCGATCGGCGACCGCCGCCCCTACAACACCGCGCTGATCGTGCTCGATGCCGACTTCGCCCCGATGTGGGCCGCCCAGCACGGCCTCGAGGGCCGTACCCTGGAGCAGCTCGCCGGCGAGCCCGATGTGCGCGTCGCCGTGCAGGAGGCGATCGACGCCGCCAACACCCGGCTCGCCCGCGTCGAGCAGATCAAGAAGTTCACGATCGTCCCCGGCGATTGGCTCCCCGGCGAGGATGAGCTCACGCCGACGATGAAGCTCAAGCGCAAGCCGATCGCGGAGAAGTACTCCGCCGAGATCGAGGCGATGTACTCGTCCTGAGGCGCCCGTGGCGCCTGCGGGGCGTGGCGCCATTGAGCTGCCGCACGATGGGGGCCGGCCCCCATCGCATTGTTTGCGGCGGCCGGGTCCACCGGTGTAAACGCCGGTGGACCCTAACGCTAATCCTCGGCGATGGTTAATATAAGCATGCAGTCATTAACAGATGTGGGCTCCGGCATAAGCCTAACGGGATCGGGGGACGTAATACTAAATCTAAGCGTAAGGAGGCATTGTGCAGCGCGTCTCCATATTTTAGTTCTCCGGATGAGGCTGAGACTTCTATGTCGATGGGCACTTCTTTTGCCGCTATTGTTTCGTGGTTTTCTTCTTTTGAGGTGAAATCACCCTCGAGTTTGAACCTTTCTTTTTTTTCTGCCGGTTTGCAGCCTGTGCCTTCGAATTCAAATTCAGCGAGCACTTCCCCGCTTTTTGGCTTGAATTTTTCGCGCGTGTCTTCTGCATTTGTGCCGTCTTCGAGCACGACCTCGAGTTCTTTGGTTTCGATTTTTGACAGTTTGCAGGCTGCTTCCGAATTGTCTTTGCATTCTTCGTAGTCAAACGCTTTGATCGCGTCTTCCTTGCTGTCGTCTTTGACCGTCTCACCAGCGAGCTTGGTCTTCTTGCATTCGATCGTAGGCTCTTCCGCGGCTTCTAGTATGAGGGGTTCTTTGTCTTTTACAGATTCTTCCGAGAGTTTCTCGGTTTCTCCTTCTTTCAGTCCTTCGATCGCGAATCCAGGTTCTTCTGCTGAGGCCGACGCGGCAGCCACCGCGCCGAGAGCGAACACCAGCAGCATGCTCGCCAGCAGCAACTTTAGCTTCGACATGGTTTAAACCTCCGTTTCCCTGTTATTTAGCGGTACGTCATGTATGCAGGTCCGAGCTTCGCTGAAGCGACCCCCGGCCTGCGCTGGTATGTATAGAGCAGAGCTATCTATCGAGCGTATCTGCCGATTGCAACGGCCATGCCCACAGCAAGCACAGACGGGGAGGCGGCAAGCACAGACCGCGTGATGCAGAAATGAGTTGCCGTAGAGCGACAGATTTCGGAGTCATCGCCAAACGTTTCTGACTGCACCTGATATTTGCGATCAAGCCTAATGTCTCCGACTGCGTCGTTGCCGTTGTCGTTGCTGCTGCTGTCGTGGCCGGGGTGCCCGTGAACGGCCTGGCCACCCGCTGAGCGTTGGGTGGGGGTCGAGGCGATGTATATGCCCCAGGCGTGCCGCGCCGGTGCGATTGCTTTCGTTGGGCGGTAGGAGCATACTGCTGGCACATCCCGCTCCAACTCGCAGCGAGTTGGAGCGGGGGGAACAGAAGGATGGGGGCCGTTCCGTCTTTGACGGGGTGGAAGCCCCATTCGTATAGCCATCGTCCCCGCCTTGCGGGGGCCGGAAGGAGATAAAACATCATGTCTAAAGCACGGTTGGTTTTGCTGTTGTCGGTTGCGGTGACGCTCGTCAGCGCGGTGTGGTCAGCGACTGCGGTTGCTCAGGAAGGGCCGGTTTGGCATGTCAACGGGAAAAAACTCGAAGCCGCGGAAGTTGCTGCGTTCAAAGCAGAAAATTACGCGGGCTCGACTGCGACACTTTCCGCAACTATTCTCTCAATTAAAGTGACGATCGTATGCAAATCCTTTACTGGCGAAGGTTTAATCATCGGAGGCAACCCAGGTAAAAACACAGAGGCGATAGAATTCAAAGAATGCGAAGTCGAAGGCAGCTTAAAAGAAAAATGCGAAGTGACGCTCGAAAAAATCAAAGCGATATCGGAACTCGTCAACTTACTCGGAGCAGAACCCAAACCGATCTTGGTCGCTTTCTCTCCGGAAGGCGGAACCGCATTCACCAAGGTCACCTTGAAATCCAAGACGGGCCAGGTTTGTCCGCTAGCGGGCAGTTACGAAGTCAAGAAGGCGGAAGGAGCGCAATATGGTGTGGCGTGTGTTGACACGCACCCAGAAGTGGAAGAAAGCGCTGCCTTAATCATGTGCATCTCACCGGCTGTCACCGAAGTCGAACACGGAGGCGCGGCGGTCAAAGTGGGCCTGCAGATCTTGGGGTCGGCGGCGACGTTTACCGCCGACATCTTAAGCAAACTGACAAGCGGGTTATTATTCGGCGCCTGGAAAAGCTGACCATCTAAGGGTTCTCGTCTCAATAAATGGCGGATCTGGGGTGGCCGCTCCGTGGATGGGATGCGACGCACGCGAGCGCAGGCGTGCTGGTGGCACGCCGAGCATCGCGGGTGGCGCAGACCGCCGCGGAGCGGCCGCATCCAGGCCGGCATTTTATTGGGACGTGGGCCCTAAAACGAGTGTAAAACAATGATCTATGCGTGGGGCCGGGAGTTGATTGCCGGCTCCACGCACACCCAGCTCTTCACCACCGGTCCGATCCGCTCGGGCAGCGCCGGCCCGAACAACGCCTCCAGCTCGCCGCGGCGCAGCAGCTCGATCTCTTCCCATTTGCCGCTCACCCCCAGCTTCCAGTAGGGGCGGCGCAGGGGCACGGGCAGCCAGTGCGCGAATGGCAGCAGCGCGTGCGGCTCGAGCGGGAACGACCAGGCCGGCGTCTGCACGTACCAGCCCCGGCCGACACGTCGCAGCTCGGCCGCAAACGCTTCGCGGCGCTCCGGTGGGACGTGCTCGATCACGCTGTTGCAGTACACGAGGTCGAACTCCCCGTCGGCGAACGGCAGGCCCTCGGCCGCATCGGCTTGGACGAATGGGCCGGGGTAGCCGTGGTTGGGTGCGATGTCGCTGCCGGTGATGTCGAGCTCCGGCTCCAACGCCCGCAGGCCGAGCCGCCCGCAGCCCACGTCCAGCACGCGGCCGCCCGGTGGCAGGCCGGTCAGCTTGAAGAAGCGCTGGTGGCGTTGCCGGCGCGCGCGGGCAGCATAGGGGGAGGCAATCCGTGCCAGTGGCCCTCGAGCCGTGGGGTACACCTCGGAGGGGTCGCCTGCGCTCATCGCGGCGACTGCGGCGGGATTGTCGTGCCTGTCATCCGTTGGAGGGTAGGGCGGAGGGCGAGCGCGGCCCTTTGCGCGTGCTTCACCGGAGGCTGCGGTCGCCCGCGTACAATGCGGATCATGGCTTCGCAGCGGCAGGTTCACGTGGGGAGCGTCCCGATCGGCGGCGGCGCACCGGTCGCCGTGCAGACGATGACCAAGACCGAGACCGCCAACCTCGCGGCGACGATGGATCAGATCCTGAAGGTGGCGGAGGCGGGCGCCGACATCGTGCGCGTCGCCGTCCCCCGCGAGCAGGACGTGGAGGCGCTGCGCACGATCGTCGAGCGTTCGCCGATCCCGGTGATCGCCGACATCCACTTCAACCACACGCTCGCGCTGAAGGCGATCGAGGCCGGCGCCCACTGCGTGCGGATCAACCCCGGCAACATCGGCGGGCCCGAGAAGGTGGGGGAGGTCGTGGAGCTGGCCCGCAAGAAGGGTGTGCCGCTGCGCGTCGGCGTCAACTCCGGCTCGCTGCCTCGTCACCTGCGCCAGCTCGAGTACGACAACCCGATCGAGGCGCTCGTCACGGCTGCGCTGGAGACCGTCGCGCTGATGGAGAGCCTCGACTTCCACGACTTCAAGGTCTCGATGAAGTCCACCTCGGTGCCCAACACGATCGCCTCCAACCGCCTGCTCGCGGAGAAGATCCCCTACCCGCTGCACCTCGGCGTGACCGAGGCCGGCACCAAGTGGTCGGGCTCGCTGAAGTCCGCGGTCGGGCTCGGCACGCTGCTCGCCGACGGGGTTGGCGACACGATCCGCATCTCGCTCTCCACGTTCCACGCCGAGGAGGAGGTGAAGGTCGCCTGGGAGATTCTCAAGGCGCTGAAGCTGCGCGAGCGCGGCCCTGACCTGATCGCCTGCCCGACCTGCGGTCGGCTGCAGTTCGACATGGACTCCGTCGTCGCCGAGGTCGAGCGACGCCTGGAAGCGTACGAGGACCCGATCGAGGTCTCCGTCCTTGGCTGTGCGGTCAACGGGATCGGCGAGGCGCGTCACGCCGACTTCGGCATCACCGGAGCGAAAGACATGGGGATGATCTACTCCAAGGGCGAGCCGCTGAAGAAGGTTCCCACCGAGCAGCTCGTGGACGAGCTGTTCAAGGAGATCGACCGCTACTACGCCGCCGGCAAGACGGTGCAGCGCGACGAGGCTGCCGCCGCCGAGGCGCGCGAGTGGCTGGCTGAGAATGAGGATGCCACCGCGATGACGCCCGAGAAAATGGCTGCCCTCGAGGCGGCAGCTGCGCGCAACGACTCGGAGGCCGACGCTGTACTGGAGTCGATGCTCGCGCCGGCGGTGAGTAATGGCCACACCGACGCACCGCCGGCTCGGCTCGACGAGGCGGAGTCGCCCGTCGTTGGTCGACGCTTCAGCCGCAGTTGAAAGGTGGGTGGAGGAGGTCGATCGGCGAGACGGTGGGAGGGCGCAGTTATATGTTCTCTTTTTAAAAGGCGTTTGCTATTGCGCACGCCGTTAAAAATCGAACATATACTGCACGCCCCCTTTCGTATACCTATGGGCTATACACGGCAACCCGGGCTCGAGGAAGCTGGGGGAAGCACGGACGCAACCCTCCCCGGCGCAGCGGGCTTGGCCCGCGGAGCCCATCCCCCCCCAAGCCCCCTCCCTTTCTCTCTCTTTCAGCCAGCCGCCGCGAAGCGCTCTGCGACCTTCGACCAGTCGACGACGTTCCACCATGCGTCGAGGTAGTCGGGGCGGCGGTTCTGGTACTTGAGGTAGTAGGCGTGCTCCCACACGTCCACTCCGAGCAGCGGGGTCTTGCCCTCTGAAATCGGGTTGTCCTGATTGGCCGAGCCGACGACCGCGAGTCCCGAGCCGTCGTGCACCAGCCACGACCAGCCCGAGCCGAACTGGTTGATACCTGTTTCCTTGAGCTTCGCCTGGAAGTCGGAGAAGGAGCCGAACGCCGAGTCGATCGCCTGCGCCAGCGCCCCCTCGGGCGCGCCGCCGCCGTCGGCGCTCATGCTCTCCCAGAACAGCGTGTGGTTGTAGTGCCCGCCACCGTTGTTTTTGACCGGGCCTTTCTTGTCGCCGAGGCTGTCGAGATTCTTGAGGACCTCCTCAACCGGCTTGTCGGCCCACTCGGTGCCCGCGAGCGCGGCGTTGGCCTTGTCCACGTACGCCTGGTGGTGCTTGTCGTGATGGATTTCCATCGTCAGCTTGTCGATGTGCGGCTCCAGCGCGTCGTACGCGTAGGGGAGCGGCGGAACTGTGTAGGCCATCGGGGGCTCCTTATCTGGGTGCTTGGGGTTCGCTCGATTGAAGATCGTCGGTAGTCCGCTGTTCTATCAGAGGCTGCCCGCTCGCCGGCGGCGCGAATCGTGAAATCGGTATGGCCCGTAGGATGTGGCCCAATGATCCCCCGGACGTGCCACCCATGACCCGTCTCTCCGAGTACCTGCTGCCCACCGAGAAGGAGGCTCCGGCCGACGCCGAGGCGATCTCGCACAAGCTGATGGTGCGCGCCGGGCTGGTGCGCCAGATGGGCGCCGGCATGTGGACGTGGTTGCCGGCCGGGTGGCGGGTGCACCAGCGCGTGGTGGCGATCATCCGCGAGGAGATGGACGCGATCGGCACGCAGGAGATGCTGATGCCGGTGCTGCAGCCCTCCGAGCCGTGGCACAAGACCGGGCGCATCGAGATCGAGGAGCTGTTCAAGCTCACCGACCGCAAGGGCTCCGAGCTGGTGCTCGCGATGACCCACGAGGAGGCCGTAACCTTTCACATCGCCCACCTGGTGCGCTCCTACCGCGACCTGCCGCTCGCCGTGTACCACTTTCAGGTGAAGGAGCGCGACGAGCCTCGCCCCCGCGCCGGGGTGCTGCGCACGCGCGAGTTCGTGATGAAGGACGCCTACAGCTTCGACCGCGACGCCGCGGGGCTGGATGTGAGCTACGAGCGCCAGGTGGGCGCCTACGATCGCATCATGGATCGCACCGGCCTGCGCTTCTACCGCGTGGAGGGGGATGTCGGGATGATGGGCGGCAGCGGTGCGCACGAGTACATGGCGCCCTGCCCCGCGGGAGAGGATCGGGTCGTGCTTGGCGATGGCTATGCGGCGAACGCCGAGGTCGCGACGCTGGCCCAGGGCGTGGAGGAGGTGGAGGGGGAGTACTTCAAAAACGGCGAGCAGCTGACGCTCGAACCGGCGATCGAGATCGCCAACATCTTCAAGCTCGGCACCCGCTACTCCGAGCCACTCGGAGCGCGCTACCTCGACGAGCACGGGGCCGAGCACGCGATCTGGATGGGCTGCTACGGGATCGGCCCGGCGCGGATCGTCGCCGCCGCGGTCGAGCAGTACGCCGACGAGCACGGCATCTCCTGGCCCCGTGCGCTCGCGCCTTTCGCCGTGCACCTGGTGGCGCTCGGCAAGCCCGGCACGCCCGAGCGCGATGCGGCCGACGGGCTCTACAAGACGCTGCGCGGCGGTGGCATGGAGGTGCTCTACGACGACCGCGACCTGGGAGCGGGGGAGAAGTTCGCCGACGCCGAGCTGCTCGGCTGTCCGCTGCGACTCACCGTCGGGCGGCGATCGCTGGAGTCCGGCGAGATCGAGGTGCAGCTGCGCCGCGGCCGCCAGAGCGCGCCAGGCCTGCCCTTGGGCGCCGAGCCGGAGGCGCTGCTGCGGGCGGTGGACGAGCTGTGCCAGGCGCTCCCCTAGAGGGTGGCGCAGGCGGCGACAAGTCGCCAAGCCGGGCCCCTCTTTCGCCAGAACAGGGTGGCGCAGGCGGCGACAAGTCGCCAAGCCGGGCCCCTCTTTCGCCAGAACAGGGTGGCGCAGGCGGCGACAAGTCGCCAAGCCGGGCCCCTCTTTCGCCAGAACAGGGTGGCGCAGGTGGCCAAAGGCTGCCGAGCCGGACCCCTCGTCGATCCATCACCGTCCGTCGCCTGGTCGGCCTCGACCGCTCCGGCCCACCGCCGTCCCAAACCGCCGCCGGGCAGCCGCTGCGGCCGTGGACGGTGCCCAACGCGATCGGCTTCGTGCGGCTGGCGCTGATCCCGGTGTTCCTGGTGGTGGCGCTCTCGACGGCGGACGGCACCGGCGCGTTGCCCGCCGCGCTGTTCGCCGCGATCGGATGGGGCGACTACGCCGACGGGATCGCGGCGCGCGTCACCGGCCAGTACAGCCGTCTGGGGGCACTGATGGATCCCCTCACCGACCGCCTGCTGGCGATCGCCGGGGTCGTGGTGTGCTGGCACTTCGCGCTGCTGCCCCGTTGGGCGCTGGCTGTGCTGGTGGCGCGCGAGCTGGTGATGCTCGTGCTTGGCCGCTACGGACTCTCGCGCGGCCTGGAGCTGCGCATCAACTGGCCTGGTCGCCTTTCGGTCGCGCCGCTCATGGGCGGCTTCTTCTTCGCGATGGTGGGTCTCGAAGGGCTCGGCACGATCCTGCTGTACGTCGGCCTTGCGCTGGCGCTCGCCGCCACGGCGCTGTACGTGCGTGACGGTGCGAGGCAACTCTAAGACGTCTTTCAAAAAGACCGGCACGATCTATTTTGAAAGACGTTCCGGCGCAAGCCCTCAACCTCAGCTTGACGCTTCGGCTATAGTGGCCTGAGAGGGTGGCGCAGCCGGCCGCAGGCTGGCAAGCTGGGTCCCTCTTCTGTCAATCAGACTGCCGAACACAGCCGCGAGAGTCGCGAGAGGAGCACAGAACCCGCTATGGACACGTTTCCCGACCTAGGCGCCCTCTCGGACGCCGAGCTGAAGGGCTTGATCCGCGAGCTGACCGAGGAGGAGACCGACGTCTCCTACCGGCGGCGCATCCTGCACGGCAAGATCGACATCCTGCGCGCGGAGCTGGTCAACCGCCTGCAGCGCAAGCACGACAACGGCGAGCAGCTGATCACCGGCGCGGACGTCGAGCAGCTCACCGAGATCCTCGCCCGGCGTCAGACCGACCCCCAAGCCGACGCCTGAGGGAGCCGGCGCAATGGCGACGCTCTGCCCCGAGTGCGGCTCCGCCAACGGCGAGGGCGCCAACTTCTGCCAACGCTGTGGTGCCTCGCTGCGCGTGGATCAGGACCCCGCCCACCCCGAGGGAGCGGGCGGCGTAGGCGCCGGCGACTCGGTCACCGCCACCTACCGCATCGACGAGAGCGGCGAGCTGGTGCCTGTCGAGCTCGGCGAGGTCACCGCGCGCGGGCCGGCGCTGGTGGTGAGAGCCGGCGGGGGGCGGGTCGGCGAGAGCTTTGCGATCGAGGGCGAGCGTATGAACATCGGCCGCCGCCCCGACAGCGCGGTGTTCCTCGACGACATCACCGTCTCGCGCGACCACGCGCTGCTGATCCGCCGCGGCGACGATTGGCATCTGGATGACTGCGGCTCACTGAACGGCACCTACGTCAACCGCGAGCGGATCGAGTCCCACCGCCTCGAAGAGGGCGACGAGCTGCAGATCGGCAAGTACAAGCTCAGCTACCACGCACGCTGATGGCCACCCCCATAACCACCATCTCCACCGCGGCCGTGCCCGCCACATCCGCGCCCGTGGGGTCCGGGGAGGCGACGACACCGACACCGAATCAGAAGCCGTACACGATCGGTGCGGTGTGCAAGGCGCTGGGGCAGGAGTTCCCCGACATCTCGATCTCCAAGATCCGCTACCTGGAGGATCAGAAGCTGATCAACCCGCGCCGCACCCCGGGCGGCTACCGCCTCTACAGCCAGGGCGAGGTCGCGCGCCTGCGCACGATCCTGCGGATGCAGCGCGACGAGTTCCTGCCGCTGCGGGTGATTCGCCAGGAGCTGGCCGCGGGGCGCAGTGGCGATGCCGCGCCCGGATTCGACGGGGACCCCACCCATCCCACACCGCCCACGCACACGGGTGGGCATCCGTTCCCCGCACGCATGCGCCGCGCGAGCGTCAGCGTGCGGGAGGACAGCGGCGCGTTGTATACGCTCGAGGAAGTGCTGGAGGAGACTCAGGCCGACGCGAAGCTGGTGCGCGAGCTGGAGGAGTACGGCGTCGTCAAGGGCGAGCAGCGCGGGGGACAGCACTACTACGACGAAACCGAGCGCGAGATCATCCGCGCCGTCTCCGAACTGGCGCGCTACGGGGTGGGGGGGCGCAACCTGCGCGTGTTCCGCACATCCGCCGACCGCGAGGCGGGCCTGCTGCAGCAGATCCTCGCCCCGGCGCTGCGCTCGCGCAACCCGCAGCGGCGCAAGGAGGCGCTGGAGGCGCTCGAGAACCTCGCCGCGGTCACCTCCCACCTGCGGCATCTGCTCTTGGTGCGCGACCTGCGCAAGATCGCAGGCTAGACGGCGACCACCTCAGCCCGCGCTGCGGCGTAGGCTGCACGGGTGCCCACCACCACACGCACCCGCAGCGTGGACGCGCCCGCCGGCGAGGTGTGGGAGCTGATCGTCGACCCCGCTCACCTGCCGCGGTGGTGGCCGCGCGTCACGCGTGTCGAGGACATCGAGCGGGACGCGTTCACGAAGGTGTTCGCCAGTCGCAACGGCCGGCTGGTGCGCGCGGACTTCCACATGGAGGCCGATGAGCGAGTGCTGACGCTGCGCTGGGAGCAGCAGGTGCGGGACACCCCGTTCGCGCGCGTGCTGTCCTCCGCGCACACCGAGCTGCGCCTGGAGCCGGCCGGCAGCGCCACGAAGGTGACGATCGAGCTGCGCCAGAAGTTGCGGGGGCTGTTCGCCAACCTCGGAGCCAGCCGCGTGCGCAGCGCGGCGGGCAAGATGCTCGACGAGGCGCTCGACGGGCTGGAGCGGATCTTTGGCTGACGACGCTCCAACGATGCGGTGGTGGGGGTGGGGGGATCCGGAGCGGGCGCCGGCGGTCGGCCCGACGCTGCTGCGGCTGCTGCGGGAGACGGTGGGAACCTTGCCCCGGCCCTGCCCGCCGGTGGCGCTCGCGCGCGTGCGAATGCCCCCCGCGCGGCTTCCCGACACCGCCCGCGCGGAGCTGCGGGCGGTGCTTGGAGAGGACGCCGTGCGCGACGATCACGCCGAGCGCGTCAAACACGCCGCGGGCAGAAGCTACCCCGACCTCGTGCGCCTGCGTGCGGGCGAGCCGGCGGAGGCACCCGACGCGGTGCTGTATCCAAGCCGCGCCGAGCAGCTGGGGGCGCTGCTGGCGCTGTGCGCAAAGCACGCGGTCGCGGTGGTGCCGTACGGCGGCGGCACGAGCGTGGTGGGGGGCGTGGCGCCGCTCAGAGGAGCTCACGCCGCGGTCGTTGCCCTCGACATGCGCGACCTCGCGGGCCTCGTGAGCCTCGACAGCGAGTCGCGATTGGCAACCGTCCAGGCGGGAATGCGCGCCCCCGTGCTGGAGCGGTGCCTGGCGTCGAGGGGTCTGACGCTCGGGCACTTCCCGCAGTCGTTCGAGTACGTCTCGCTGGGCGGCTGTGCGGCGAGCGGCGGAGCCGGGCAGGCGTCGACCGGGTATGGGCGCTTCGAGGAGTTGGTGGTAGGGATACGGCTGATCGCACCCGCGGGAGAAATCGCCCTCCCGGCGCGGCCGGCGAGCGCGGCGGGGCCGGATCTGCGCGGGCTGCTGCTCGGCTCGGAGGGCACGTTGGGGGTAATCGGCGAGCTGGATCTGCGCGTGCGTGCGGCACCGCGAGAACGCTGCTTCGAGGGGGTGTTCTTCGCGGACTTCCCCTCCGGGGTCAGCGCCCTGCGAGAGCTCGCCCAGGAGCACGCGGCGCCCGCGGTGACGCGGCTGTCCGACGAGGCGGAGACGCGCATGTCGCTCGCTCAGGTACAGGCGGCCGCGGGGGCGGGGAGAGGGGAGGGCGCGCACGAGAGCATGCGCGGCGCGTTGCAGGCCCGCGCGAAGAGCCGCGCCGGAGGGGCGTATCTGCGTGCGCGCGGCTACGGCGAGGGGTGCCTGGCGATCTTCGGCTTCGAGGGCACCCCGGAGGAGGTGGAGCGCGACCGGGCGCGGGTGCACGCCGTGGTGCGAGGCCATGGCGGCCTTCCCGTGGGACGCTCGCCCGGCGAGGCGTGGCAGAAGCAGCGCTTCGCGGCGCCCTACCTGCGCGACGAGCTGCTCACCCACGGCGTGATGGTCGAGACGCTGGAGACCGCGACGAGCTGGTCGAACGTGCGGCGGCTGCACCGCGAGACGCGCGCGGCGATCGAGCGGGAGCTGCGCGCGCAGGGAACCGAGGGCGTGGCGATGTGCCACGTCTCGCACCTCTACGAGACGGGCGCCTCGCTGTACTTCACGCTGCTGGCAAGACAGCGCGAGGGCGCGGAGATCGAGCAGTGGCGGGCGGTGAAGCGTGCGGCGAGCGAGGCGATCGTGGGCCACGGCGGCACGATCACCCATCACCACGGCGTCGGGCGCGACCACCTCCCGTGGATGGAGCACGAGCTGAGCGCGCAGGGTGTGCAGGCACTGCGGGCGCTCAAGCGGCAGCTGGACCCGGCGGGGATCATGAACCCGGGGAAGCTGCTACCACCGATATAGCAAAGGTATATACGAGCGCGGGGAGGGTGGGTGGTGTAATGAAAAAATCAAAGCCCGATAGCAATTGCGCACGGCTTTGAAAAAGTTATATACGTACACCGACCCCTCCCCATACACCGACCCCTCCCCATACACAGACGCTTCCCGATAGCACCGATGCCTCCCGACTGCGGGCGCTATCCCAGCTTGAACGACCCGCTGAGCACGATCGGACCGGGCTGCTTGGGCCGTTCTTCGTGCTCTTCGGTGAGGATGATCGTGGCGAAGTGGGCCGCGTTGCGGGGCAGCGCCTGGGCCGCTTTGAGCGTGCCCTTGGAGCCTACGGAGGTCCCGCCGCCAAGGAAGTAGGCGTCGGTGGGCGTGTTGTACAGCCAGGCCGCATAGTGGAAGCCGTTCGTCGGGGGCAGATGTTCGGCGGCGAGGATGAAAGCGTGTTCGTCGCCCTCGGCGATCACCTCGACCAGCCCCAACGCCTTGCTGGTCGTGTCGGGGGGTGTGAGTGGCAGCGTCGCGGTGAGGCGTGGTTCGCTGCCTGATTTGCCGGATTTTTTAGGTGATTTGGCGGGGGTGCTCGATGTCGTACTCGGGCTGGTGGAGGTGGCGGTCGACGTGGACCCGCTCGCTTCGCCCGAGCCACTCGCTTCCCCCGAGCCACTCGAAGCGCCAGGCGCCTTGGAGCTGGTGGCGGAGCTCGGGGAGGAGCCGCCGCCGAGGCCCACGATCAACGCGACGGCCACGACCACCACGAGGGCCAGCCCGCCCAGCAGGATCGCGCCGCCCCGCCGCGAGCTGGGAGCGGCCGCGGGGGCCGCCGGAGCCGCGGCCGGGATCGGGGGCAGGTCGCTGGAGAGCGGAGCAAGCTCGGCGACGAGCGCTTGCGCCCAGGTCCTGGCGGCAGCGGAGCTCTCGAGGTATGCGACGGCCGCCGACTGCTCCGCCGGCGAGGCCTGCCCGAGCAGGTACTCGCCCACCTGCTCGCGCTGCGCGGCGCTCAGCTCGCGCGCTTGGCGCGGAGCGATCAGCGCAAGCGCGGCATGCGCGCGGTCGTGCACCGTGTGCTCATCGATGTTGAGCAGCGCGGCGATCGCGTCGTAGCGCCGGCGCTGACTCAGCAGCAGGGAGAGCGTCGCGCGCAGGTCGGGGGGGATCTCTTGCAGGTTCATCGATTGGTCGGGAGCTCGGCGGTGGCCGAGCACGAATGCTCTCCGCCGCCGTATACGGCGCCGACCGCCGGCGAGGGCTCCCTCGACCGTAGGCTATCGTGGCGCCGCGATGAACATCCCCGATGCCGAGCAGATCAACGAGGTGCTGCAGGGGTTCGACCGCCTGTACGGTCTGGAACTGCTGGAGGTGTCCGCCGAGGAGGTGCGCGCCCGCGTGCGGGTGCGGGATGAGCTCAAGCAGCCCTTCGGCCTCGTGCACGGCGGCGTGTACGCCTCGCTCGCGGAGTCGATGACCTCGCTGGCGACCGGGATGGCGGTACTCCCGGAGGGTTCGGTGTCGATGGGCCTCTCCAACAGCACGAGCTTCCTGCGGCCGATCACCGCGGGCACGGTCCATGCCCAGGCCACACGCCTGCACAGGGGCCGCACCACATGGGTGTGGGACGTGCGTTTCAGCGATGACGCCGGCAAGCTGTGCGCGGTGACGCGCATGACGATCGCCGTGCGCCCGCTGCCGGCGACGCCGCCTCCGTCACCTGACGGCACCTGAGGGTTCGACCCCCGCCGGCGCAATCGCCGGTTGCTGAGAGGGCAGCGGCCGTTCGCCGTAGCCGGTGTTGGGCAGCGGCGGGGCGAGCGGCGTTCCGGGGAGATCGGATTGAGCGAGAGGGGACCGACCGGACGGGGCTGGACCATCCTCTGGCGCATTGACCGTCACCATCGCCTCGGCCGCAGCACGCGCGAGCGCCGGCTTGTCGGCGTAGAGGTCGACCACCACGCTGCCGGTCGCCAGCGCCAGCACCTTGCCGCCGAGGGCCGAGTGGCCGCGCACGCCCCTGATGAGCACCGCGCTCTGTGTGGCGTTGCCGCCCGGCAGGAAGCTGTTATCGGGCGAGGTGACGATCTGCAGCGGCGTCACGCATACGCTCTCGCCCCCAACCAGGCAGTTGCCGTACTGGATTTCGTAGGCACCGCTGGGGTCGCTGCCCACATGGGTGATCGGCAGCCCCTGGAAGGCGCCCCCCAGCCAGTACACCGGGAACTTTTCCTGGATCGCCAGCGGCTCCAGCGCGCTCGGCGGAGTCGGCTCGTCCTGGATGGTTTCGGCGCAGGCGCTCAGCCCGAATACGCCAAGCACCAGCACCAGCAGCGCAAGTCCGGTTGTGGGGCGGGTGCGCATGGGAAATGGGGATCGCACGGGGCGCAGCGTAGCGGCACGCCGCCCGCCGACGGCCCTCCTACCCGCGGTAGCGGTTGGTGATCGGCATGCGCCTGTCGCGGCCGAAGGCGCGGGTCGTGATCTTGATCCCGGGGGGCGCCTGGCGGCGCTTGTACTCGGCCAGATCGACAAGCCGGATCGTGTGGTCCACCTCCTCGGCGGGGAGCCCCTCGGCGATCAGCTGCTCGCGGCTGTGGTCGAGCTCGATATAGCCGTGGAGGATGCGGTCGAGCAACTCGTACGGGGGGAGCGAGTCCTCATCGCGCTGGTTCTCGCGCAGCTCCGCAGAGGGGGCGCGGGCGACGATCGACCGAGGAATTGGCGCGTCCTCGGATGAGTTGCGCCACTCGCACAGCCGGTAGACGAGTGTCTTGGAGACATCCTTGATCACCGCGAAGCCGCCGGCGAGGTCGCCGTAGAGGGTGGTGTAGCCGACCGACATCTCCGACTTGTTGCCCGTGGTCAGCACCAGCCAGCCAAACTTGTTGGAGAGCGCCATCAGCAGGTTGCCACGGATCCGGGCCTGCAGGTTCTCCTCTGTGAGGTCGGCCTGCCTGCCGGCGAACTCGGTGCGCAGAGTCGCCGTGTAAGCGTCCATCGGCGCGGCGATCGGCAGCTCGTGGACGCGTGCCCCGAGTGCGCGAGCCAGCGCGCGGGCGTCGTCCTGGGTCGCCGCGGATGAATAGGGGGAGGGCATGATCGCGACGCTCACCCGCTCGGCTCCGAGCGCGTCCACGGCGAGGCAGCCGACCAGGGCGGAGTCGATCCCACCGGAGAGGCCGAGCACCACGCGGGAGAAGCCGTTCTTCTGAACGTAGTCGCGTAGGCCGAGGCACAGCGCGGCGTAGATCTCGGCCTCCGGTGGGGCGATTGGCGCCGGCAGCGCTCGCGCTGCAGTGCGGGCCGAGGATGCGGCGAGATCGAGCTCGCATACCAGCATGTCCTCCTCGAACTGCGCGGCGCGAGCGATCGTCGCGCCGGTCGGGTCGACCAGGAAGGAGTGCCCGTCGAAGACGAGCTCATCCTGGCCACCGACAAGCCCGCAGAAGGCGATGTGGGTGTGACATTCGCGGGCGCGCTGCGCAAACAGATGCTCGCGCTCGAGCCCCTTGCCGACGTGGTAGGGGGAGGCGGAGATATTGACGATCAGCCGGGCGCCCGCAGCGGCCTCTTCGGGGACGGGATCCCCACCCACCCCGGGCCGCCACAGGTCCTCGCACACCGTCAACCCGACGGGCTGCCCCCCGACCTCGATCACCGCGCCGGTGTGTCCGGCCGCGAAGTAGCGCTGCTCGTCGAAGACACCGTAGTTGGGGAGGTGCACCTTGCGATAGATCGAGCGCACGGCCCCGTCGGCGAGCACCGCCGCGGCGTTGTACACGCACGGCGTCTGCGGTGTGCCCACGAACTCCTCGTTCTCCTGCTCGACCGTCGCCGCCGCGGCCTGCGCTCGGTTCTGGGCCCCCTCCGCGTCTCTCGCCCCCACCGCATCCCGTGTCCACTCCGGGTACCCCACCACGGCGACGATGCCCTCGACATCGGCCGCCAGCTCCCGCAGCGCGATGGCGGTGTCCTGCAGAAAGTGCTTGCGCAGCAGCAGATCCTCGGGCGGGTAGCCGGTGAGCGCGAGCTCTCCGAACAGCACGAGCTGTGCGCCCTGGGCTCGCGCGGAGGCGATGCCCGCACGGATGCGCTGGGCATTGCCGGCGATGTCCCCGACAGTCGCGTTCATCTGGCAGAGCGCCAAGCGCACTATGACTTGGCGGCGGCCCGACCAGCGGAGCGGGTGCGGCTTGCCGCTTTATCCCCACGCCCGTTTGCGCCGGCGCCGTCCGGCGAAGACGATGCCGCGAGCTTCTTGGCCCCACCACCCCCGTGCGGGGCGGTCTGCTTCGTGGTGGTGCCGCGCGGGGCAGTCCGCTTCGTAGTGGTACCGCGCGGGGAGATCCGCTTCGAAGTGTTGCTGCGGGAAGCCCGCCGGCTGGCTTTCGGGGGGTTCGCGGCGCGCGCGAGGCGGCGTATCGCGCGGTCGAGCTCCTGCGCGATCGCGTCGAGGTCGGGCAGCGCGTCGTAGTCCCCGAGCAGCCCGAAGCCGAGGTGACCGTTGTAGCTCATCACCGCGATCCCCAGCGCCTGGCGGCGGGCGAGCGGCACCACCGGGTAGAGCGAGCGCAGGCGGCGCCCCAGCAGGTAGAGCGGGAACTGAGGACCCGGGACGTTGGTGACGACGAGGTTGAAGTAGCGCTGGCGGGCCTGCAGGCGGGCGGCCTGGCTGAGGATCGTCGGGGGCGCGAAACCGGCGAGGTTGGTGAGCACCTGGGCGCCGACCGCCTGGCCCGAATGCTTGAGATCGTCCATCGCCACGCGAATTTGCTCGTAGCACTCGGCGGGGTCTTCGATGCCGACCGGCAGCGGCGCCCACATCGCCGCGACGCGGTTGCCGAGCGCGCCGCGCTCGACGTCGGCGCGCACCGAGACGGGCACCATCGCCTTCAGCGTCAGCCCCTCGGTCGGGTGATCGTGCGCCCGCAGCCAGCGGCCGAGGGCGAGGGTGACGGCGGCCAGCACCACGTCGTTGAGGGTGCCGCCGAGCGAGTCCTTGATCGCCTTGAAGCGAGCGAGGTCGGCGTCGACCCAGGTGTAACGGCGATGAGGCCCGATGTCGACATTCAGCGGCGAGGAGGGGGCGGGCGCGTTGATGCCCGCCAGCGTGGTGGCGCCGATGCTCGCAAGACCCTCGCGCAGCTGTCCCAGCGCGCGCAGCGGGCGGCGCACGACCCGCCGCGCACCGCGCGCCATCTCCCCGGGCACCGTCGTGCGCTCCAGCAGCGCCTCGCCGAGCAGCTTTGCCGAGCCGGGCAGCGGACGCGGGCTCCACGGAGGACTGGCCGCCCGCCCACCGGGATCGGCTGCCCGCCCATCCTGCGTATCGGATGCCCGCCCACCCTGCGGCTCGGGTGTGGTGTCGAACAGCACGGTGGTTATGTCCACCCCGGAGATCCCATCGACCAGTGCGTGGTGGGTCTTGGCGATCAGCGCGAACCGCCGCCCCGCCATCCGCTCCACCAGCCAGATCTCCCACAGCGGCTTGGAGCGGTCCAGCCGCTGGGAGAAGAGCCGCCCCGCGAGCCGCTTCAGCGCCGCGTCGTCCCCCGGTCGCGGCAGCGCGGTGTGGCGGATGTGGTAGTGGGGGTTGAAGTGGGGATCGTCGGTCCACACCGGGCGTCCCTGATCGAGCGGCACATACGCCAGGCGCTGGCGGTAGCGCGGGACGAGATGCAGTCGGCTCTGGACGTGCTCGACGAGCTCCTGCGGTGTCGGCGCGCGGCCCTCGAAGATCATCACCGACGCCACGTGCATGTGCGCGGTGGAGTGATCCTCCAAGTGCAGGAAGGCGGTATCGAGGCCGGTGAGGCGGTCGGGATTTGCCACGGGGCGTGATTGTCGCTGGTTGAAGGCCGCCCGTCAACGCACGGGCGGGAATTCGCCTCGCCGCGTACCTCCGATGTCGCCTACAAGCCCGCAGAAACCCGTGTCTTCCGTAGAAAACCCGTGTCTTTGACCGATCGCGCCCTTGATTTACAGCACGCGACAGCCTTCTGTGATCAAACGCACACTAAAACGGGGGGCGGTCGCTCTATCGTGCCCCGCTTGACTCAGCCGAATCGCCTCCGTCGTTGGAGGCGAGCGGGGGACCCACTGCCGGACCGCGAGAGGGCGGTCTGGATGGGGCGAATCGGCCGCTGATGCGGCGGTAACGCCTTCGCCGACGCACGCCATCGTGCGGTGGGCGACGCGTGAGCCCGACAGCTAACCCCGTAGGCGGTGACCAAGGAGGACCCATATGTACGTACCCGCCACGCCTGCGTTGACGGTGACGGCACTGCCGCCCAACGCGATTACCGCGGGCGAAACCGCCCCGCCGCCCGCGACCGTCGCGCCGCAGGTGACACGCTTGCGCATCCGGAGCTCAGTTCTGAACGTGCTCGACGGACGCTCGGCGTCGATCGCGGGCTCGCTGCGCATCGCTGCCCGGCGGGGGGCGAGGCGAACGGTGGGCGCGAGTCGGCCGGAGAGCACGACGACGCAGCCGTCAGGCGCAACGCAAGTGGCGGGCACGACGACGCAGCCGTCAGACACTCCGCAAGTGGCGGACGCCACTCCGCCGACGGCCGTGGCACACCAGGCGCGGGTGGCAGGGCGGATAGTCGCCCTGCAGGCGCGCGGGCGCCGTGGTTGGCGCACGATCGCCGCGGCGCGCACGGGGGCACGTGGGCACTTTCGGCTGCGCTATCGGACCGATCGCATTGGCAGCGAGCTGCTGCGGGTGCGCTTCGCGGGCGTCCCCGGCGAGGACCGCTCCGGGCGCGCGGTGGGCCGGCTCAACGTCTATCGCCTCGCCGAGGCGTCGTGGTATGGGGGCGAAGGCAGCCTCGCCTGCGGCGGCTGGCTGACGAGCGCCACGCTGGGCGTCGCGAACAAGACGCTGCCGTGCGGCACGCTCGTAACGCTGCGCTACGACGGGCACACGGTACGTGTACCGGTGATCGACCGCGGCCCATATGTGGCCGGTCGCGAATACGACCTCACCGAAGCGACCAAGCGGGCGCTCGGCTTCGAAGGGGTGGGGGAGGTGTGGGCGAGCCGCTGAGAGCCGCTGTCTCGGGCGCTCGGTGACCTGTATCAGCGTTGGGCTCTTGGCGCTGGTCCTCGTCGGGCGCTCATTCGCCGGTCATCCGTTGATGCGTTATGCTGTATGCGTGAAGCGTACGACGATCATGGTTCCCGACGATCTGGATGCCCTGATGCGTCAGGAGGCCAGACGGCGGGGGGTCTCGATCGCCGATGTTGCCCGCCGTGCGCTCGAGCGGGATCTGCCCGGCCCACCCAAGGACGGACGGCTCTCCTTCTTCGCCGTCGGGGCGGGCGGCCCGGACGACGTATCGGAGCATGTCGAGGATTACGTCGGGCACGCCATCGGCAGTCGCGAGACGACCAGTCCGCAGTAGTGCTGATCCTCGACGCCGGACCTATCTACGCGGCCTCGGCGACACGCGATCGCAACCATCGGCGGTGCGTCGAGCTGCTCACCGGCGCTGCACGGCCGTTGCTTGTCCCCGAGTTGGTTGTGACCGAGGTTTCCTATCTGCTTGGCGATCGCATCGGCCCCCACGCCGAGATCGCGTTCGCGCGAGCGATCGCCGACGGCGAGGTTGTCGTGGAGTCGGTGCGCGAGTCGGAGTGGGAGCGCATCACGGAGCTGATGGAGCAGTACAGGGATCTGCCGCTGGGCATCGTGGATGCATCGGTGGTGGTCCTCGCCGAACGTCACGCCGCTCGCGAGATCGCCACGCTCGACCATCGCCACTTTGCGGTTGTACGCCCGCGGCACGTGGCCGGCTTCACGCTGCTGCCCGAGGGCGGTTCCCCGTAAGGCCATACGGCGGACGGATAGAGTTCCCGCCCGTGAATACTCCAACGAGGCCGCGACGATGAGCGAGCAGGTTCCCTACGCCAACTACCAGTACGAGATCTACCTGCGCGGGCTGGGTGGGCAGCGCCCCGCGCGGCCGCTGGACTGGCGGCGCCTCGAGCGCGACGCTTACCGGCTGCTCGCCGACGGCCCACGCGGCTACATCGCCGGGGGCGCAGGGCGCGGCAAGACGATCCGCGCCAACCGCGAGGCGTTCGATCACTGGCGGATCGCGCCGCGGATGCTGCGCAACGTCTCCGAGCGCACGCTCGCGCGCACACTGCTGGGGACCGAGCTGCCCGCGCCGGTGCTGCTCGCGCCGATCGGCGTGCAGACGCTCGCCCACGCGGAGGGGGAGCTGGCGATGGCGCGCGCCGCGGCGGAGGTGGGGGTGCCGTTCGTGGCGAGCACCGCCGCCTCGCACACGATCGAGCAGATCGCCCAGGCCGCCGGCGAGCTGCCGCGCTGGTATCAGCTCTACTGGCCGCGCGACCGCGAGCTCGCCCGCAGCTTCGTGCAGCGCGCCGAGCGCGCCGGCTACAGCGCGATCGTGCTGACGCTCGACACCTGGATGCTGGGCTGGCGCCCGGCGGACCTCACCAATGGCTTCCTGCCGTTCCTGTGGGGCGAGGGCAATCGCAACTACCTGGAGGACCCCGTCTTCCGCGCTGCGCTGCCGGCCCCGCCCGAGGAGAACATGCAGGCCGCGATCGGCCACTGGGCGTGGCAGTTCGCCAACCCGGCGATCACCTGGAAGGACCTTGCGTTCCTGCGCGAGTGCACCGAGCTGCCGATCGTGCTGAAGGGCATCCTGCACCCCGACGACGCCCACCTCGCGGTCGAGCACGGGGTGCAGGGCGTGCTCGTCTCAAACCACGGTGGGCGCCAGGTCGATGGCGCTGTCGGCGCGCTCGACGCCTTGCCCGGGGTGGTCGCGGCGGTCGAAGGCCGCTGCGAGGTGCTGTTCGACAGCGGCATCCGCAGCGGCTCGGACGCGCTGAAGGCGCTCGCGCTCGGCGCCAGCGCGGTGCTGCTCGGCCGCCCCTACATCTGGGGCCTCGCGCTGGGCGGCGCCACGGGCGTGGTCGAGGTGCTGCGCTCGTTCCTCGCCGACCTCGACCTTGCGATGGCGCTCAGCGGTTACGCGTCGATCGACGAGGTCGGACCCGGGGCGCTGGTCGAGCAGCGCCGGTAGAGCCCCCAACGTCGGAAGCCGTCTCGAGCGGGTCAGGCAGATCGACGTCCAGCGGGTAGAGGCACTGGGGGACACAGCAGACCGTCTCGGGCCCGCCGGATGGGGCGCTAGATTCGCCCGAGAGTGTCTGCCGAGTACCCCGAGCCCTCTGGACTGAGCACGGCCCACATCGATTGCGACGCCTTCTACGTCTCGATCGAGCTCCAGCGCCGGCCCGAGCTGCGCGGGCTGCCGGTGGTGGTCGCCGGCACCGGGCCGCGCGCGGTGGTCACGACCGCGAGCTATGAGGCGCGTCGCTTCGGCGTCGGCTCGGCGATCCCCGCCGCGCGCGCCCGGCGGCTGTGCCCGCAGGCGGTGTTTCTCCCGCCGGACTTCCCCACCTACCGCGAGGTGTCGGGGCGCTTGATGGGGATCGTGCGCGCGCAGGTCGAGCGGGTCGAGGTCGTGGGTCTCGACGAGGCGTACCTCGACGTGAGCGGCCTCTTTTCCCCGCGCGCGGCGATGCGCCGGCTGGTGCAGGAGATCCGCGAGGCGACGGGGATCGTGTGCTCGGTGGGGATCGGTCCCAACAAGCTCGTGGCGAAGGTCGCCTCCGACGCGGAGAAGCCCGCGGGCTTCGTGGTGCTGAGCCGCGAGCAGGCGTGTGCGCGCTTCGGCGGCTCGCCCCCGGGCCTCGTGCCGGGGATCGGCCCCAAGACCGCGGCGCGGCTGGCGCAGCTCGGCCTCTCCACGCTCACCGCTCTCGCCGCCGCGCCGGAGGCCGCGCTGGTTGAGCGCTTCGGTCCCAACCTCGGCCGCGAGCTGCGCCGCCGCGCCCGCTTCGAACACGACGGCGAGGTCGGCGCCGCGCGCAAGGTCGTCTCGGAGTCGCGCGAGCGCACCTTCGACCACGACCTCCACGACCCCGTCCAGCTGAGCGTGTTGCTGGAGCGGATGTCCACCGAGCTGTGTGCCAGTCTCGCCGCGCACGGGCGCAGCGGGCGCACGATCGGGATCAAGGTGCGCCTCGACGACTTCACCACGGTCACCCGCGCCCACACGCTCGCCGAGCCGACCTGCGACCCACGGCTGGTCGACGCGGTCGCGCAGCGCCTGCTGCGCGAGTACTCCCCGCCGCGTCCGGTGCGGCTGCTGGGTGTGCGTGTCGCCGGCCTCGGAAAGCAGGGGTCTCACGCTGACTCGCATGACCAGAGCGACTCACAGGCCCCGGCCGCAGACCAGCTCGCGCTGCCGGTGTGATCAGGGTTCGCGGGCCCTTAATCTACGAAGAGATAGGTGAAGCCCACCGCGCTCGGGCTGAAGACCCGCGAGCCGGCGTAGGTGGCGTTCGCTCGCCAATTTCCGGATGAGGGCGGCGTGAATGGGATCGACGCCGTGCCTTCGCTCACCGTCGTTTCGAGCGTACGGTAGAACTGCCAGCCGAAAACGGGGTCGAAGCGCTGCACTTCGACCTTCACCGGACCGAGCGCCAGCGGCGCGACGAGGACCTTGATTTCCACCGCCCTGCCCGCGACGCCGTGCTCGGCTCCGAAGGCGACTTTTGTGCGGGTGATCGTGCGCGACTCGCGCGTGAGCGTGAAGTTGCCGGAGGTGTGGTTGCGCTCTGAGACGACCGCGTAGTAGTGGCCCTTGCGCAGCTGCTGTTGGAGCTTCTGCGAGCCGCTGCCGTTGCACGAGCAGGCGATCAGGCCGCCGTTCTGGTCGCGCAGCTGCAGGTTGAATTCGGCGCTCGCCGGCGCGCTCAGCCGCAAGGTCAGGTTGGAGTGGCTGGTGACGTCGATCCGGTAGAGGCGCAGCACCTGGACGCCGCTACCTTCCAGGCGCCCGCTGGAGCGCCCGTAGTTGCCGAGTTCTTCCCCCGGGGTGATTTGCATGCCGTTGGCCGCCGTCACCTGCAGATGGAAGCGCTGCTCGCCCTTGCGTTCGGGGTCCGGGGTCACCTCGAAGCTGTAGATCCCGCCCTTGCCCTGTCCGGGAGTGAACAGCCGGTAGCCGCCGCAGTTCACGCGCAAGCGCGCGGAGGCCCCTTCGAAGGAATGCGTTCCCGGTCCGAACAGCGCGCCGTTGACGCACCCCCCCTTCGTCTCGTTGACGAGGTTGACCAGGTAGCTCACGCCGGCGTGCATCACGGTCGAGTAGGCCGCGTTGCTGTTCTGGATGCGATCGACTTGCCCGTTGGCGCCGGCGCTGGGCAGCCGGGGCCCGGGCGGAGCGATCGCGGGGGTGGGCTGGAAGACGTTGAGCGTGAACGCTGCCAGCTGGGAGGTGGGGAGCGCCGCCACGCGGATCTCGTATTCGGTGTTCTTCTTCGCCTTGAACGTCAGCGAGGCCTTGCCTTCTTCTTCGGTCGCCTGGCAGGCGACCGGCTGCAGCTGCGAGCGCACCGCCTTGTACACGTCGATCGTGCCGTCCAGCTTGCCTCCCGCCGCCAGTTCGACCGCCACCCGCTGCGCCACCGCGCCGGTATGCAGGCTGTACCACACCGAGCTGACCGTGCCGGGGACACAGCCCGACTGCGCTTCTCCCGGCGCGATCGTCGCTCCCACGGTCGTCCCTTCGATGCTCTCCGGCAGCGCATGAATTGCCTGTGCGTTCGCGACTTCGTCGTTCGCCGGCGGCTTCGGGGCTTCGCTCAGCGCAGCTCCGGCGGCGGGCGATAGGGCGAACCCGCACGTCAGAGCGAGCGCGAGGAGCATCGCTCTTGACAATCGAGCCATCGGAAAATCATAGGGGGGAGGCCAGACGGATAGGATGCGTCGATGCCCATCGCGCGCGTCGGCGAGGTAGAGCTCTCTTACGAGCGCGGCGGCTCGGGGCCGCCGTTGCTGGCGATCATGGGCATGAGCGGCACGCTGTTGACCTGGGGCGAGCCGTTCATGGGGCCCCTGCGCGAGCGCTTCGAGGTGATCGCCTACGACCACCGCGGCGTCGGCGAGAGCAGCCGCATGGAGGCGCCGTTCACGATCGCCGAGCTCGCCGCGGACGCCGCCGGACTGCTCGATGCGCTGGAGGTCGAGTCCGCGCACGTGCTCGGCATCTCGATGGGCGGCATGGTCGCCCAGGAGCTCGTGCTCGCCCACCCGCAGCGGGTTCGCACCCTCACCCTCGGCTGCACCTACTGCGGCGGCGAGGGCAGCGCGCTCGCCTCGCCGCCCATCGCCCAACGGCTGTTCGAGGCGATGAGCTCCGGCGATCGCGAGGACGTGCTCCGCACCACCTGGGAGATCTGCATCGCGCCCCGCCTGCGCGACGACGCCGAGCTGTACGCCACCTTTCGCGCGCTCGCGAAGGAACGGCCGGTCGCACGCGAGACGATCGCGGTACAGATGCAGGCGATCGTCGCCCACGACACCTCCGCGCGACTCTCCGAGGTGCGGGTCCCGACGCTGATCGTGCACGGCACCGCGGACGAGTTGATCCCCGCGCAGAACGCACAGGTGATCGCGGGGCACATGCCGGACGCCCGCCTGGAGCTGCTCGAGGACATCGGCCACCTCTTCTTCTGGGAGCTTCCGCGGCGCTCCGCCGAGCTCGTGTGCGAGCACGCGCTGGTCAATGTGTAGCGAAGCCGCCGCGCGATGGCCGCGCGCGAGCTGAGCGTCCGCACCGACGACGGAGTCACGCTCTCCGGGGAAGCGGCGGATCCCGCTGGACCGGATCCCGCCGGCTTGCCGATCGTGCTGCTGCACGGCCTCACCGCCACCCGGCGGTATGTCGTGATGGGCTCGCGGCTGCTGGAGCGCTCCGGTCATCGGACGATCGCCTACGACGCGCGGGGGCACGGGCGTTCGACTCCGGCTGTCGTGGCCGGCGGGGGGACGGCGGGCGAGGCTGAGTACGGCTATGCGCGGCTGGCGCGCGACCTGGAGGAGGTGCTCGACGCGCTGGAGCTCCCTCGCGCCGCGCTCGCCGGCGCCTCGATGGGGGCCCACACCATCCTTCGCTTCGCGCTCGAGCACCCCGAGCGCGTGGCGGCGCTGGGGCTCGTGACGCCGGCTTTCGACCCCGCGGCGGACGTTGGCGCCCCCAGCGCCACGGGCGCCACGCTCGGCGCGGTAGACGCCAGGCCCGGTGGGACAGTGGTCGGGCGGGCGGGATCCGATCACGATCGCGACGTACTCGCCAGAGCGCTGCGCGAGGGTGGGGTGGAGGCGTTCGTGCGCGCTTATGACTTCTCCACCGTGCCCCCCGCGTGGCGTGAGACGGTGGAGCGAGTCGTCTCGCAGCGCCTGTCACTGCACGAGCACCCCGCCGCCGTGGCCGACGCGATGGAAGTCGTTTCCCGCTCGCGGCCGTTCGAGGACTTCGCCGAGCTCTCCGCCATTGCTGTGCCCACCGTCGTTGTCGCCTCCCGCGACGAGGTCGACCCCGGACATCCCCTCGCGCTGGCCGAACGCTATGCAGAGGCGATCCCCGGCGCCACGCTCACTGTCGAGGACGGCGGTCCACCCGTGCGCTCCCCGATCGCGTGGCAGGGGGGTCAGCTGTCGAAGGTGCTCGTGGAGCTCATGGGGCGCGTGCGTTATACATAAAGCATGACCGTACGCGAGTGGGACGGAGGCGTTTACGACCGCATCTCCGCGCCGATGGAGGCGCTGGGCCGCGCCGTGCTCGACCGGCTGGCGCTCGACGGCGATGAGACGGTGATCGACGCCGGCTGCGGGTCGGGGCGCGTGACGGAGGCGCTGATCGAGCGACTGCCACGGGGGCGGGTGATCGCCGTGGACGCCTCGGCCTCGATGGTGGCCGCCGCGCGCGAGCGACTGGAGCGCTCAGGGTACGGCCCGGAGCGCGTGGAGGTGCGCGAGGGCGACCTGCTCGAGCTGGAGGTGGCGGAGCCCGTGGACGCGATCCTCTCGACCGCCACGTTCCACTGGGTGCTCGACCACGAGCGGCTGTTCGCCCGTCTGCACACGGTGCTGCGCCCCGGCGGGCGGCTGGTGGCGCAGTGTGGGGGCGAGGGCAACATCGATCTGCTGCGCGGAGTCGCCAACGACGTCCTGGCGCACGAACCGTACGCCGCGCACTTCCGCGACTGGCGGCCACCGTGGAACTATGCCGCCCCCGAGGTCACCGAAGAGCGCCTGCGGGGCGCGGGCTTCGCGAGCGCCGAGTGCTGGCTGCAGCCGGCTCCGCAGCAGCCCGAGCACCCGCGCGCGTTCCTCTCGGAGATCGTGCTGGGCCCCCATTACCAGCAGCTGCCGGCAGAGCTGCGCGAGCAGTTCATGGACACGGTGCTCGCCGAGCTGGGCGAGCCGGTGGTGGTCGATTACATCCGCCTCAACATCGACGCTGTCGCATAGCCGCCGGCCGAAGTAGCGGGGCTGGTGGCTGGCAAGGAGGCCAGCCCTCGCGCGGGTGTCGAAGGCGATGCCCGCGTGGACGATCCCCAAATACAGCGCCTCAGGCCAGCGCCGCGGAATCGGTCGCGGCGCGCCCCGTCAGCGCCGCGTAGCGCCCGCCCAGCTCCAGCAGCTCATCGTGGGTGCCCCGCTCGACTATCCGCCCGCCGTCGAGCACGAGGATCTGGTCGGCGTCGCGCACCGTGGAGAGGCGGTGGGCGATCGCGATCGTGGTGCGCCCGCGGGAGAGCTCGTCGAGCGCGAACTGCACCGCGCGCTCGGTCTCGGTGTCCAGGGCAGAGGTCGCCTCGTCGAGGATCAGCACCGGCGGGTTGCGCAAGACCGTGCGCGCGATCGCGATGCGCTGCTTCTCCCCACCGGAGAAGCGATACCCGCGCTCGCCCACGGGCGTGTCGTAGCCCTCGGGCAGCGAGACGATCAGCTCGTGGATCTGCGCGGCGCGGGCGGCGTCTTCGATCTGCTCTTTGCTGGCGTCGGGACAGGCAAAGCGCAAGTTGTCGCCGATCGAGGCGTGGAACAGATACGTCTCCTGCGACACAAGCCCGACGGTGGCGGCGAGCGACTCCAGCGTCACGTCGCGGATGTCGGTGCCGTCGATCGTGATGCGCCCGCGCTCGGGCTCATACAGACGCGCGACCAGATAGGCGAGCGTGGTCTTGCCCGAGCCGGTCTCGCCAACCAGCGCGGTACGCGTCCCCGCGGGTATCTCGGCGGCGATCTCCTGCAGCGTCCACGGGCCGTCGGGCCGGTAGCGAAACCACACATCCTCCAGGCGCACCTCACAGGCGATGCCATCGCGGGGGCCCGTCCCGTCTCCCCGGCCCACTGCGCCATCGCGGCTCGCCGCGCCCGCGCCGAGCGGCACGGCGCCCGGGCGCTCGACGATGTCGATCGGCAGGTCGAGGTACTCGAAGATCCGCCCGAACAGCGCCAGCGAGGTCTGCACTTCGAGGCCCACCGACAAAAGCGACTGCATCGGGAACAGCAGGCGCGTCTGCAACGTGGTGAAGGCGACCACGGTCCCGATCGAGATCAGAGCCTGGCCATGGACGGAGCTGTAGCCGGCGAACCAGTACACGGCGGCGGGCATGATCGCGAAGCTCATCTGCACCGAGGCCATCCGCCAGCGCCCCGCCATCCGCGCGCGCACCTCAAGGTCGGCGAGCTGCGAGGACTCCGAGGAGAAGCGCTCGACCAGCTCACCGGAGCGGCCCATCGTTTTGCCGAGCAGGATGCCCGACACCGACAGCGACTCCTCCACCAGCGTGGACATGTCCGCGAGGCGGCCCTGGCGCACCGACTGGATGCGCCGGCGCTCGTTGCCCACGCGGCGCGTGAGCCACACGAAGAACGGCAGCAGGATCAGCGAGAACAGCGTCAGCTGCCAGGAGAGCGCGAACATCGCGACGATCGTCGCGGTGACGGTGGCGATCGTGGAGACCGTAGAGGTCGCGGTGCTCGTGACGACGTCGTCGATGCCGCCGATGTCGTAGGCGATCCGCGCCTGCACCTCGCCCGAGCGGGTGCGCGTGAAGAACGCCAGCGACATCCGCTGCAGGTGCGCGTACACGGCGGCGCGCAGGTCGTGCATCACGCGCTGGCCCACCTGGTTCGATATCCACGTTTGCGCCACGCCGATCACGCCGTTGACGATCGCCAGCGCGATCATGCCCGCCACCAGCCACGTGAGCAGTTCCAGGTCGTGCCCGACGATCCCCTTGTCGACCGCTTCGCGCAGCAGGAAGGGCGAGGCGACGCTGAGGATCGAGCCGAACACGATCAGCCCCAGCAGCAGCCCCAGCCGCACGCGGTAGGGCACGAACAGCCGCCCGATCCGCCGCAGCGAGACCGGCCGGTCGGGGATGTCCTCGGGACGCAGCTCTTTACGGCGTCCGCCACCACGCCCTTCGCCGCCGCCGCCTCCGCCGCGGCCCTCGCCGTGGAAGCTGCTCATCGCACTGTCGTCTCGAATCGCCGCACGTTCATCCAGATGACTGTATCCACCGGCCCGAGGGGAGGATTGGGAGGGGGCTCCGGCTCTAAAGAGCCTCCGCCGGGCGGGTTGGGGCTTGACATTTATACGTGGCTCGGCTACTGTCTGCCGCAGGGCCGGTTCTCCCGCTGTTTGGGGGCACCGGCAAACATAGGGTCCGGTTGGGGTCATACCGCCTTGTGGTTGACACTCAAAGCGCTCGCAGGGTTTTGGCAGTTATGGGAGAGGGTCCGGACCAGAGCGATGAGGGAGTTGTTTCAGCGTGGTTTCTAGAGGGAGACTCATGATGGGGATGTGCGTATCGGCCCGCCGGGCTGATGCTAGATGCGCCAGCTTGGCGCTGTCGCACTCTCTCTCTCTCTCTCTCTCTCTTCGTCTAGCGATCTAGTCGAAGGGCCGCCTCGTCGGGCGCATTCGCGCCGTCTTTGCTTCGTCCCCGCGGGGGTTGGGCCCTGGTCGGCCCAGCACGAAGCCACCGAGTCGCACCTCCTCGTGGGGGGTGGCCGCTGATGGCCGCGCCGACCGATCGGAGATCGGCCGGCAGCGGTGGCGCGACTGCCGCGCGACGTGGTGCGGCCAAACGCGCGCTGCCGGTCGAGGGGCGTTTGGCGCGCCGGCGCGAGCAGCGGGTTTCCTCGCGAGGTGCACCGCGGGTGCAGGTCGAGGAGATCCAGCACTCGCGTCTGCTGGTCGCGGTGGCGGCGACGATCGACGAGTTTGGCTTCGAGCAGAGCACGGTGACGCGGATCGCCGCGCGGGCGAAGGTCTCGCGGCGGACCTTCTACGAGCTCTTCGAGAACCGCGAAACGTGCCTGGTAGCGTTGATCGACGCGGTCGTGGAGCGCGTCGAGCGCGATCTCGCGGCGGCGGCCCTTGACGGCCTGGAGTGGCGTGAGCGGGTGCGCGGCGGGCTTTGGGCGATCCTCTCCTTCCTGGAGCGCGAGCCGCTGCTGGCGCGGATCTGGGTAGTCCACGCGCTGCACGGCGGGCCGTAAACTTTGGAGCGTCGCGAGCAGGTGCTCGCGCGGCTGGCGGCGATCCTCGACGAGGGACGCCACGAGGGCCCGCGCGGCGCGGAGTGCACATTGGTGACGGCTGAAGGCCTCGTGGGCGGCGCGCTCGGCGTGGTGTACGCGCGGTTGCGCAGCGGCGACCCCGGGCCGTTGACCGGTCTTTTGGATGAGTTGATGGGGATGATCGCGCTGCAGTACTTGGGGCCGCGCGCGGCGCGTCGCGAACAGCAGCGTCCCGCGCCGGCGCCGGCGCTGTGCCACGCGCCGAAAGCCGAGTGGGAGGTGAGCACGCACGGGGAGCCCGACCCGCTGGATGAGGTGAACATGCGCCTCACCTACCGCACCGCGCGGGTGCTGCAGGGCGTACGCGAGCATCCCGGGGCCAGCAACCGGGAGATAGCAGACAGCGCTGGGATCAGTGACCCCGGCCAGGTCTCGAAGCTGCTGCGCCGCTTGGAGCGCCTCGGTCTGCTCGAGAACCACGGCCTGGGGCACGCCCAGGGCGAGCCCAACGAGTGGAAGCTCACGCCGCTGGGGCGCCAGGTCGCGCAGCGGCTCAGCGTTATCGCGCTCGATCGGGAAGCGGTCGCGTGATGCGCCACCCCCGGTCAAATTACTACTTCGCAACACCAACCAAGGAGCAAAAGGTGATTACCACAGGCCACAACGCGAACGCCGCTTCCACGCCGAAGACGGGCGTCTTTGCGACGTTCCGTGGCCCGCACCGTGCCGCAGGGAGTGGTGCGCCCGCCAGCGGCCCGATTGCCGCGCCGTTCGTGGCTCGCTCCCTCGTGGTCCTCTGTGCGATCGCCGGCCTCTTTGCGCTCGCGACTACCGCCGTCGCCCAAGCTGAACCTCCCAAGCTCATCTTTTACGGCTCGTTCAGCACGCATGAGGCGCACGCGGTTGGCATCGCTGTGGACGGCTCTGGAGACCTGTTCGTGTCGAGTCTCCTCCAAGGGTTCTTTGCTCCTTCGACGGTGGTCAAGCTCGATCCTTCGGGCAAGTTGCTCTCGCCGCCGTCCCCGTTTGGGTCTGGGCACTACTCGGGTGTTGCGGTGAACCCGACGAACGGCGACGTGTACGTGCTCGGCGAAGAAGGGGGCGCCCTCACGCCGGCCACGCCCTCGACGATCTTTGTCTACGACCCCAACACGGGCGCGTTGCTGTCCTCGTTTGAAGTGTCGGCGTCACGCAATGTAAGCGGCATCTTCACAGACGTGCAGATTGCGGCCGACTCGGCCGGCAACGTGTACGTGCCGAATCCCGCGGGAAACGAGGTGCTCGAGTACAGCCCGAGCGGCACGCTGTTGAAGACGTTCACGGGCTTCGGCGCCAGTGCGCCGAAGGAACCGACCGGAGTGGCGATCGACTCCTCCGGCAACCTCTGGGTGGCCGACTCTGGCAACAACAGGGTCGTGGAGCTCGATTCCGGCGGTGCGCCTGTGGAAGTGAACGGCAAGCCTGTTGAAATCAAGAGCGAAGGAGTGGGGTCGGTGGCACTTGACGGGCATGGGGACGTGTTCGCGCTCGTGGCAAACGGCGCGGACCGGTGCGGTGTACTCCCCTCGTCCGTCTGTACCCATCTCGTCGAGTACAGCGCGGAAGGCAGGGAGCTCGCCGATGTGGGGGCCGGCAATTTCGAATCGGGGCTCTCCAACAGCATGGTCGCTGTGAATGAGGCAAATGGGCGTGTATACGTGACCGACGGCGAAAAAGAAACCGTGTGGGTGTTCGGGCCTCCGATCGCGCCGGTGGTCGGCAGGGAGCTCACCGCCGAAGTCGGCGTCTCCGAAGCGAAGCTCGGGGCGCTCGTCAACCCCGGCGGTATCCAGACGACCTACCGCTTCGAATATGGCCCTACCATCGCCTATGGCAGCTCGACGCCCTTCCCGGAAGGAAGCGTCGGTGAAGGCCTGGAATCGCACGCGGTATGGGCGTCCGCGAGCGGCCTCGCGCCCGGGAGCGCCTACCACTACCGTGTTGTGGCGAGCAGCGAACTGGGAACGGTCTACGGCCCCGACCAGACCTTCACCACGCTGAGCGCTGAGGAGGCGTCGTGTTCCAATGCACAGCTGCGCGGCGGGTTCGCCGGGAGGTTGCCCGACTGTCGCGCCTACGAGCTCGTGACGCCGCCGGTCAAGAGCTCATCCCAGTTTGATGCTAGTAGAGAAAGGGCGTACGCGAGCACGGCCGCCGCCGATGGCGAGGCGCTCACGCTCGGGGGCTTTGAACCGCGGCCGGGCGCGCCTACCGCCGGTGAACACTACGTGGCGACGCGTGGCGCGGGCGGCTGGATCGCGGAAGACATCATGCCGCTCGAATCCTATGACGGAGTGGGCTGCCCGGAATTCCAAACGGTGTACGCATACTCGGAACAGATCACCAAGGACGTGATGCTAGCTGGCGGAGGGTCACGCGCTTCCATGTCCGAGGGGGAAGACCCGCAATCGTGCAACCCCGAAGGCAGTCAGGTCGTGAGCGGCGAACCGGTGGGCTATGAAAACCTGCTGGTGCGCGAGAACGCGACCGGGACTTACCAGCTTGTCAACGTCCTGCCGCCCGGCGTGACGCCGGCCGACGCGCGCTTCCAGGCAGCCTCCGCCGATCTCGGCCGCGTGATCTTCACGGAGACCTCGCCCTTGGTGGGAGGCGCGCGGTACGGCGTGGAAAACCTGTATGAATGGGACGAAGGCGCGTTGCGGCTGGTGAGCGTGCTGCCGGACGGCACGGCGATCCCCGGATCGCTCGCGGCAAAAGCGGGCACTCCCGAACACGAAGGTGTGGTCTCAAGTGACGGCTCGCACGTCCTCTTCACCTATGGCGGCGCCCTGTATGACCGTATCGACGGGCAGCGCACGGTCCAGATCGATGAAAAACAGGGTGGGTCAGACCCCAGCGGCGGCGGCTCCTTGCAGGGGGCCACCGCCGACGGTTCGAAGGTGTTCTTTCTCGACGAAAGCAAGCTCACCCCGGACGCGACCGCGGTCGCTGGCGCACCGGACCTGTACGAGTGCGCGCTGCCTGAAGGCGCGAGCAGATGCGAATTGGCCGACCTCACGGTCGCCGCGGCCGGGGAACACGCCGACGTTCTGCGCGTCACGCCGCTCGGCCGCCATGACAGCTCCGACGTCTACTTCGTCGCGGAGGGAGTGCTGGCGTCCAACACGAGGGAGTTCACGAACGGCGGAGGCAGCACCGTCGTCGAACGCGCGCAAGCCGGGAAGGAAAATCTGTATCTGTGGAACGGCAACAAGACGACGTTCATCGCCACTGGCGTCCTCTCCAACGGGCTGAGTGGCAGCGAGCAGACCTCGCCCGACGGCAAGTGGCTTTCGTTCGAATCGGAAAAGAGCCTGACCGGTTATGACAACGTCGAGCCGGACAACGAATCCGCCGGTGAGCTCTTCCTGTACAGCGCCGCCACGGCGCAGCTCGCCTGCGCCTCGTGCAACCCCACGGGCGAACCTCCGGTCGCAGGAATCCCGGGCGAAATTCCAGTCCCAGGAGGCGGTGTGGTGCGGGTCCCGCAGATCAGTGAAGAACAGCGGAGTCGGCACGTGCTCACGGACGCCGGCCAGGTGTTCTTCGAAACGAGGGACGCGCTCGTGCCTTCCGACACAAACGGTCAGCGCGACGTCTACGAGTACGAGGGCGGCGGCGTGTTCCTGATATCGAGCGGCACGAGCTCTTTCGAATCGAACCTGGAGGACGTGAGCGAAAGCGGCGATGACGTGTTCTTCAGGTCGAGCCAGCAGCTCGTGCCACAGGACAACCAGGAAGGACAGATCGTGATCTACGATGCGCGCGTGGACGGAGGCTTTCCTGAACCGTCCGCCCCGCCGGCGTGTACGACCGCCGACGCGTGCCGTGCGCCGGTCTCGTCACAGCCCTCGATTTACGGGGCGCCGGCGAGCCAGACATTCTCCGGCGCCGGGAACCTCGCCCCGCCCGAAAACCTGCCGAAGGCCAAGCCCAAGGCGAAGCCCGTGAAGTGCAGGAGGGGCTTTGCCAAGAAGAAAGGCAAGTGTGTGAAAAAGCCGGCGAAGAAGGCCAAGAACTCCGTCCACGCCAACGGGAGGGGTAAGCGATGACGCGCTCCAGGAGAATCCCGACAGCGCTCTCGCTCGCGGTCGCTGTGATCGCGGTGCTGGGAGCGGGCGCGTCCCCGGCGCTCGCCGCCGGCGACGCGCACCCGCTTCTGCGTGAATTCGCCCGCAGCGCGACGGAAGCCTTCTCGAATCCCAACGGGATCGCGATCGACGAATCGACCGGTGAGGTCTATGTCGCGGACATCGGCACGGCCTCCGTGTACAAATTCAACGCCAACGGCGAACCGGAAGAATTCGCGGCGCTGCACTCGCACGCCCTGACCGGCGCCGCTACGCCCGCCGGATCGTTCTCGTTCCCGTCGCTGTCCGGCAGTCCCGCGGCGATCGCGGTCGATAACTCGGGCAGCCCATCGGACCCTTCCGCCGGTGACCTATACGTGATGGATGTCGGCCACGGCGTGATCGACAAGTTCAGCCCGGAAGGCGGGTACCTGAGCCAGATCGGCGGCTTCACGCCATCCACCGGCTCCGCCGAAGGCGAACGTCTAACCGGCGAACTGCTGGGGCTGGGCATCGACGGGAGCGGCACCGTGCACATCGACCTGAACACAGGAGCGGTGGGCGCGGGATTGCTGATCGACGAATTCGACGGTGCGGCCGTGAATCATCTCATCGCTCGCCAGGATTGGACTTCGACGAACGGCGAACCCCCGGGCGTGCCTCGGAGCGGCGCACGAGCCCATGGCTTCGCGGTCTCCGCCACGGGCGATGTCTACTCGACCTACGAACCGTCGTGCTCGTGTACGGCCAAGTTTGGGCAGAAGCTCTCCCCGCTCGGCCGCGTGGACAGTCCCGAAGCGGGCGACATTGCGGTGGCCGTCGACCCCGCGACCGGCCACCTCTACGCAGACGATCAGTCCTCCGTGGCCGAGTGGGACACGGGCGCGATGAACCGGTGGAACGACGAGAACCGGAGCAACGAAGGGGTAGCCGCTGGCACGCTCGTCGCGCGCTTCGGCTCGTTGCAGCTCTCGGGCTCCTCTGGTCAGAGTGGGATCGCTGTCAACGGTGTCACGGGGAAGATCTACGTCTCAAACCCTGCAAACGGCAAGGTCTACGTCTTCGGCAGCGACGCCCCGGCCGTGACAGCCGGCGAACCGACGAACGTGACCAGGGAAGCTGCGAGCCTGAACGGCACGGTCGATCCACTCGGCGTCGCCGTCAGCTCATGTGAGTTCGACTACGGTGTTACCGACGAAGTCGGCAACGGTCCCTACGACCACAGCGTGCCCTGCAGGCAGACGCCGGGCGAGATCGGAGCGGGAAGCGGTCCGGTGGCGGTCTCCGCGCAGCTGGAAGGCCTCGCGCCCGGCGAACTCTACCATTTCCGCCTCGTCGCGACCACCGCCAACGGCGCGGGGGAGACCAGCGGTATGCTCGCGACGCAGGGTGTCGGCTTTGGCATCAAGAGCTTTGAAGTCAATTTCCTGAACGAAGACGGCACGCCCGACACGCAGGCGGGCTCGCACCCGTATCAGTTCGTCAACATCTTCACGCTGAACTCGCACTTCAAGCGCGACGAATCGAACGCTGACTCACCGTACATTCGCATGCCCGACGGTGTCTTGCGGAATCTCAAGATCGATCTGCCCCCCGGCTTCGTCGGCGACCCCAATGCGACCTCCAAGAAGTGCACCGACGAAGAATTGCGTACGCTGGGAGAAAACTGTCAACCCGAAGCTCGCGTGGGCAAACTGAGCCTGTCTTGGTCAGAAGCGGCGTCTCGCATACCGGGCCTTTCCGGTTCCATCTTCACCATGGCGCCCGTACGCGGCGTGGCTTTGCAGCTCGGCACCAATTTTTTCGAGCCCCTGCTGTATATCAACAACGGGGTGCTCGCCGGCGGAGACTATCCCGTGCAGGCGACGGTGACGGAAGCGCCGGCGACGGCGCCCGTCATCAAGAGCACGCTGGTGCTCTCCGGCGTAGTGGGCGAAGGGGTCAGCCGCAAGCCGTTCCTGACGATGCCGACGGGCTGCCACGGTCCCCTGCGCTCGACGATGGCGGCCGACTCGTGGGCGGAACCGGGCAACTGGGTGAAGACGAGCACGGTTACGCACAACGCCGCAGGCACCCCTGTTGCGCTCACGGGCTGCTCGAAGCTCAAGTTCCTGCCGGAAATCGGCGTCGCGCCGGACAGCAGCGACGCGAGCACGTCCTCGGGGCTGACGGTGAACGTCCACGTCCCACAGACCGCGGCGTTCAATCCCGATGGCTTGGCGGAGTCCTCGCTCAGGGACACGACGGTGACGTTGCCCGCGGGTGTGGCGATCAACCCGTCGGGTGGAGATGGCCTTGAATCGTGCACCTCCGAGCCGGCAGCGCTCGGGGGCGCGCTCGGGAGCCCCGGCGATCAGATCGGCTACAAGGGCCAGGAAGAACTGAACGCTGAATACGAACCGGGCGTGAAGTGGAACACGTTCACGCCGGAACTGGCGAGCCCGCTTGCCCCGGGGTCCAACTTCTGTCCAAACGGCTCGAAGATCGGCACTGTGAAGATCAAGACGCCGCTGCTCGAACACGAACTGGAAGGCTCGGTGTATTTGGCGACGCAGGACTCTAACCCGTTCGAGAGCCTGATAGCGATGTATCTGATCGCTGAAGATCCAGCCTCGGGTAGCTTGGTCAAGCTCGCGGGTGAAGTGTCACTGAACCCGCAGACGGGGCAGATTGTCGCGACCTTCAAGAACACGCCTGACGTGCCGTTTGAAAATCTCGAACTGCATTTCTTTGGCGGCGAACGCGCGCCGCTGGCGACCCCGTCGCGTTGCGGGACCTACACGACCACCGCGGTGTTCACGCCGTGGGATGGCAATGGTCCCGTGAACGCGGAATCGTCGTTCAAGATCGAACACGGTCCGGGTGGTGGCCCGTGCCCGGGTGCGAGCTTGCCGTTCAGTCCGACTGTGAACGCGGGCGCGACGAACATCCAGGCGGGTGCGTTCTCGCCGTTGACGGTGACGTTGAACCGTAAAGACGGCGAACAGAACCTGAAGTCGGTCGAAGCGAAACTACCGCCGGGTCTGTCGGGTGTGCTGTCGGGTGTCGAACTATGCCCCGAACCGCACGCCAATGAAGGGTTGTGCGGGGAAAACAGCAAGATCGGAGAAGCGACGATCGGTGTAGGTGTCGGCAACCAGCCGTTCACGGTCACCGGCGGGAAGTTCTATCTCACCGGCCCCTACAACGGCAGTCGTGGCTGCACGGTCGGTGAAGCGGGGTGCGCGCCGTTCGGCATCACGTTCGAGGTGCCCGCAAAGGCTGGCCCGTTCGACCTCGCGAACACGAAGAACAACCATCCCGCATGCGACTGCGTGGTCGTGCGCGGCAAGATTGAACTGGACCCGATCACCAGCGCGATCACGATAACTACGGACCCGCCCGGCTCACCACACTCAATCCCGACGAGCATCGAAGGGATTCCCTTGGAAATCCAGCACGTCAACGCGACGACCACACGTGGGGACTTCCAGTTCAACCCGACCAACTGCTCGAAGATGTCACTGACCGGCACGGTGCTGCTCAGCGAAGGCGGCTCGAGCACGATCTCCACGCCGTTCCAGGTCACGAACTGCGCGGCGTTGAAGTTCGAACCTAAATTCAGCGTCTCCACGTCGGGCAAAACGAGTAAAGCGAAGGGTGCGTCGCTGACCGCGAAGCTCACCTATCCGAACGTGCCCCAAGGTACTGACGCGGACCTCGCGAAGGTCAAAGTCGAGCTTCCCAAGCAGCTGCCGTCGCGCTTGACGACTTTGCAGAAGGCGTGCACGGCAAAGCAGTTTGAAGCCGACCCCGCTGCGTGCCCCGCGGAATCGAAGATCGGCTACGCGACCGTGCACACCCCATTGATCCCGGTTCCGTTGCAGGGTCCCGCGATCTTTGTCTCGCATGGTGGCGAAGCGTTCCCGTCGTTGACGCTGGTGTTGCAGGGGTACGGCATCACGATCGATCTCGTCGGTACGACCGACATCAAGAACGGGGTGACCTCGACGACGTTCAAGACGGTCCCCGACCAGCCGTTCTCGAGCTTCGAACTGACGCTCCCGGAGGGCCCCTACTCTGCGCTGACGACCGCCGGGAACCTCTGCTCGCTGACGAAGACCGTCACGGTCAAGAAGAAGGTCACGGTCAGGGTTCACGGCCGCAGGAAGACGATTACCCGTGGGGTCAAGCAGACCGAGCCGGCGACGCTTGCGATGCCGACCGAATTCGTCGCCCAGAACGGTGCCGAAATCCACCAGACCACACCGATCACGGTCACCGGGTGCGCGAAGACCGTGGTCAAGACCAAGGCGAAAGGCAAGGATGGCAAAGGGAAGAAGAGAGGCAGCCAGTGACGCCCTCAGCGATCATATGCGCGTCCGCGTGGCAGAACGCGGGTGACAACGATTGTGTGGGCTTCGTCGTCAAAGTTGAAGCGGACGCGCCAGTCGCCGACGCGCAGCCTCCATTCGTCGCTGTTCGCGAGCTTGCGGGTGTCGCCGGCACGGGGGTTGGCGACAAAGTGGTCGAGCGCATCGACAATGCGTTTCTTGATTGGCCTGTCGAGGCGCCGTAGATCGCGTTGCGCGGGCGGAGTGACGACGTAAGTCCAGTGCGCGTCTGTCAAGTGAGGTCGAGGTCTCGTTTGAGCTCGTCCGGGCCGATCGCCTCGCCACGGCTGTATGCGGCGAGTGCTTCCTGTGCGGAGCTGTCCTCCTCAGGCGAGGAGGGTTCGTCGTCGTCGGGTGCGCCTGCGAGGGCTTGGAGCATGGCGTCGTCGCGATGGCGTTCGGTGATGAGCAGCGTCGCGGCGGCTTCCGCCTCGGTCAACTCGTCCACGAGCTCACGCAGACGCTCTTTGGTCGTCATGACCGGGCATTCTAACGCGCCACTTCCTGACGTGGCGAGAGTACGTGCGGCGTCGTGCGCTCGGTCATGCGCTCAGGGACGGCTTGGTTGACCGCGGCGGAGTTCCCCGCGCGGCGCCTAGACTCATCGTGATACCATTTCTAGTATGGATACCACGACTGGTATGGGGTCGTTCGGAGGGCTGTTGCGACGGCTGCGGGAGGGCCGGCTGAGTCAGGAGACGTTGGCACTGCGGGCCGCGACCAGCCAGTCGTATGTCTCGCGGGTGGAGGCGGGGGAGGTCCTACCGACGCTGGGGCAGGCGGAGCACCTGATGAACTGTCTCGGCTACGAATTGCGGGTGCAGGCGAAGCCGTTGCCCAGGCGCAGCGATCGCGGGGCGCTGGTCGATCAACTGGTGATGAGCCCGCAGGAGCGGATGCAGAGCGCGGCGGCGCTGCACAACGCGATGGCCGAGATGCGGGCCGGTTTGAGTGGCTGAGAGCGGGGCGCTGAACCCCGCCGGGCTGCTCGGCGCGCTGTCCGCGTGTGGGGTCGACTTCGTGGTGATCGGCGCGCTGGCAGTGGGCGTGCACGCGGAGGTGCGCGCGACCGGCGATGTCGATGTGATGGTCCCGACCGGGGACGACGCCAACAGGTGCGCGCTGCGGGATGCGCTGGCGCAGTTGGGCGCCGTGCTGCTGTCATCCGCGCAGGGTGGCGTGGATCCCACCGCCGACGAGGAGTACCCGACCGTGATGTTCCGAACGCGCTACGGCAAGCTCGATATCCTGTACCGACCCGACGGCAGCGACAGCTATGCGAAGGTCAAGCGGCGCAGCCTGCGGACCACGATCAATGGTCAGCGTGTTCATGTTGCCGGCAAGAACGACCTGATCCGCATGAAGCTCGCCGCCGGTCGCACCGATGACCTCCGTGACGTAGCCAACCTCACCGCTGCTGAGCAGGGAGCCCCGCGCGCGGTCATGGTCTCGATGATGCTCGCCCCCGAGATCGATCGCGAGTGGGCTCGCGACATGGCCGCGGAGCGGGCCGCCTACTTCGATGCGTCGAGTCGCGTGCGGATCGCTGAGAACACCCACCTGAAGATTGAGGCCCGCAGATCGGATCTCACCGATCGGCAGATAGAGCAATGGGCGCACGCTCTGGCCGATCGCCTCGAGGCGGCCGGGGTCCTAGCCGGCGCCGACATCGACGTGCAGGTAAGGGCTGCCTGAGCGGGGGCGGGGGCTGCTCGCTCGCCTCCCGATCCGGGATGGTCGCGACGCCAAGAGAGGGCCGCTCGGCTATCGGTTGTCGGCGACGCCGAGAAGCGGGGTAAGGATCTCACGATCCGCGTCGGGGTCGGTGAACGCCGCTGCCCGCTGGAGGTCGCGTTCGGCCGCGGGGAGGGTCGAGAAGTCGATGCTCGCGGTGCGGCGCTGCAGCTCGGCAAGCACCGTGACGTAGGCCGGCATGTTCATGTGGTTGCTCATCCCCCGCAACGCGGCGAGGTAGTCGCCGCGGTCGCGGGTGGTGACGATGATGCGCTGCTGGCCGGCGGCGGTCAGCTCGGAGTTCGTCAGCAGCCTCGCGGTGCGGCCGTTGCCGTCGGCGAACGGGTGCACCTCGGCGATCACGAACATCGCGAAGGCCGCGCGGGCAAACCCGGCCGGCAGCGATGCGTGGAAGCGGAAAGCCTCGCGTAGCGTGCCGTCGAGGAGCCGGTGATCGACGAACTCGTGCCCGCCGACGTGGTTGTTGCGCTGCTTGTAGCGCCCCGGCCCGATCTCCGGACGTTCCCTGAGCATCATTCGGTGCTGGTCGCGGAGGATGGCGAGCAGCTCGTCGGCGCTGCCCGCCGCGCGTCCACGCTGGTGGCGGTCGGCGACCAGCCGGTATGTCTCCAGGATGTCGTGCGCGTCCTTGGGGCGCTGCTGTGGCAGCAGTCCCTCGAAAACGATTTCGCGGGCCTCGGCGACGGTGAATTCCGTGCCCTCGATGTAGTTGGAGAAGTACGCCTCATAAAACGCCAGCACGCTCACGTCGGCCGACGCGTCTTCGGGAACGGAGGGCAAGCCTGCCCCCAGCAGATGGTTGGCGAGCTGCTCGAACGCCTCGACCCGCGCGGGGTCGAAGGGCTCGCCCCGAGCGCTCGCCCGGGCGCGGCGACTGGAGAGCTCGACCTCGCGCGTGCGCAGCAGACCGCCGATTAGCTCGTCGAGCTGCTCGAACTGGCGCTCGGCGTGGAGGGGTCCCGCCAGGGCGCGAGCCTCATCGCGCAGCCGATTCAGGCTGCTCGGGTCGTAGCGACCGAACTCCTCCAGCGCCTCCTCCAGCTCCTCCCGGCTCAGCGTGCGCGTCACGGCCCCCGCCCGCGAGCGGGATTGGCTGAGGTTCTCCAAAAAGGCCCGCGGTCGGGAGCTGATGAACAGGTTCTGGCCCATGAACGGCATATCGCCCTCCTGGCGGCCCGGTCCGCGCTGAGAGCGCAGGCGCAGACCGGGGACGCGCACATCACGGGCCTGCCGGGAGCTCACAAACACCGACCCGTCGTCCGCCGGCCTGAACGCGAACGCCGAGCGGCCGCTGAGAACCGCCCCCGGGAAGTAGCCGGCGGTGACCGCCGCCCAATTGCGACGGCAGATATCCTCCGGCGCCCCGCTCATCGACTTCGTGTACAGGCGTGGCCCGAGCTTGCGGGCACGTCCCGTCTGCACCGCGTACGCAACCGCGTCATTGGTCGCAGCGGTGCTGAAGAACACCTCCGGCTGCGCGTCGAGGGAAAAAGTGGGTGTAGCGGCGCTCATCTGGGCTTGGAGTCCGGGTTTTGTAGGCGTAGGGCCAGATTTCTACGGATTTTCTCAGTATAGGAGCTGGGCCGGGCCGGCCTCGCCGAGGCGCTCAGCCGCTCCACCGATAACGGCGTGAACCCCGCGCAGCTCGCCCGTGAGTTGACCGACCGGGGGCTCTTGGACGGTGCGATCGCCACGGAGCCGTTCACCGTCGCGGGCGCGATCGAGGCTGCGCGCCTGCGCCCGCTCACCCGTGCGGCCGGGCTCTCCCTCGGCGACCGCCTGCCTCGCTCTTGCTCGCCGCGTGAAGGGTGTGGCGATGGCCCTCAGCAGCTGGTGGCGTAGTCCAGGGCTTTGCAGACTTCATTCATGCGCTCGGAGCTGAGGGTGGTGATCCGCTCGGTGAGCAGCGCCTTGCGAACAAGGGTGTTGTCGAGGCTGATCACGCTTTTCACGGGCATGCCGTCGTCCGGTCCGACCGGAACCTCGGAGGCGAGACCGCGGATGGTGCCGGTGGCTGGTGCGGCGACTAGCTTGTTGAGCGAGTCGATTGCCTCGTCGCGTGTCAGGATCGACACAGGCCGGCGCTTGTCGTCGGGCGGTTCGTGCCACCAGACCTCGCCACGTTTCATGCGGGGTCGCACTGCTCCCAAGAGAATCCGATGGCGGCCTCCTCATCGTCGAGCATGCGCATGGTGTCTTGCCCGCAGCGTCCGACCAGGCATCGAGGTCGCCCCCCACTCATCGACGGTTTCGTCAGTCCCGTTCGTCCTTCGCGAGACGATGAACTCGACCACGGGGTCAAGTGCCGCGTCGGGCAGCTCATCGACCAGCTTGTGGGCCTGCTCACGTGTAGCCATACCTAAATCTTCGCCAGGCCCGGAGGGGCTGCCTGAAGGCCGAGTGAACGGAAGGCTATCCTCACCTCATGCCCACGCTGGTGATGGACCCCGCTCCGGCGGAGATCGACGCGCTGATAGAGCGTCGGCGTCGTCTGGACCTGGACCACTACGACGAGGTGTGGGAGGGCGTGCTGCACATGAACCCACCACCAACCTTCGAGCACCAGTACCTGGTCCAGCAACTGTATGACTTGCTCGGCCCGCTGGCACGACGCGCCGGCCTGGTGCCTCTTCTCCAGGTGTTTGCGGTGGGCGAGGGCAGGGACGATTACCGCGCGCCCGACGGTGGCCTCCACCGCGAGCAGCCTCGCGGCGTGTGGCAGCGTACCGCGGCGCTCGTGATCGAGATCGTCTCTCCTGGCGATGAGAGCTGGGCGAAGCTGCCGTTCTACGCCGCCCACGATGTTGACGAGGTGTTGATCGTCGACCCGCAGGAGCACTCGGTCGCTTGGCTGGGGCTCGCCGAGGGCGAGTATCGCCCGATCGAGCGCAGCGGCCTGATCGACCTCGGCTCCGATCAACTGGCCGGGCAGATCGACTGGCCGTAACGTCGCACGTCAGTTGTTGGAGCGCAGCTAGGGTTAAGGCCATGAACCTCACCCCGTCGGAGATCCGGGTGCTGGGCTGCCTGCTGGAAAAGCAGCGCACCACGCCGGACATATACCCCCTGAGCCTCAACTCGCTGCGGCTGGCGTGCAACCAGTCCACCAACCGCGATCCGGTGGTGCAATACGACGAGGAGATGCTGCGCGACGCCCTGAATCGCCTTCAGCGCCGCGGCTACACGCGCCTGGCCAGCGGCGTCCGCGCGCCGAAGTTCCGCCACCTGCTGGCGGAAGCGCTGCCGATGGGCGAGGACGAGCAGGCGGTGATGTGCGTATTGATGCTGCGCGGCCCGCAGACCCCGGGGGAGCTCAAGCAGCGCACCGAGCGGATGCACGTCTTCGCCGATCTCGGTGGAGTACACGAGACGCTCGAGCGGCTGATCGGCCGCGGGTTGGTCGCCGTCCTCGAGCGCCGGCCCGGCCAGAAGGAGGAGCGCTACGTACAGCTGCTGGGAGAGGAGGACGAGGCATCCGACGCGGCGCCATCGCCCATGTCGACGCCCACGCCGGTCCCTCGCGCGGTGGACGGCCTGGAGGAGCGGGTGGCGCGGCTGGAGCGCGAAGTGGCGCAGCTGCGCGCCGCGCTGGGGGATGGGCCCGAGGAGCCGTCATCGTCGTCGCCCTCCAGCCACGGGGCGGAGCAAACTGAGGCCGAGTTTGCAACCTCTCAGGACGAGGAGGAAGAGGGAGCGGGGGAGACGCTCCAATGGCCGTGATCCACGCCACCGCGATTCTCCTCGCCACGACGAGCTCGACCGGGGACACGGCCACCGGGGTGGGCATCCCCCTGGCGCTGGCGGCCGGACTGGTGTCGTTCCTTTCGCCATGCGTGCTGCCGCTGGTGCCGGGATACCTCTCGACCGTGATCGGGGTCGCGCCGGCGGACATCCAGCACGCTGGGGCGCGCCGGGTGCTCGGCCCGAGCCTGCTTTTCATCGCGAGCTTCTCGCTGATCTTCATCCTGCTGGGCTTGACAGCCACGCAGGTGGGCTCGCTGCTCACCGATCACATCGTCACGCTGCGCACGATCGGGGGCGTGCTGATCATCGCGATGGGGGTGCTGTTCCTCGCCACGCCGTTCGTGGACGCGCTCAACTTCCAGTGGCATTCGCAGTCCCTGCAGCGACTCGCCGGCCGCGGCGGGCCCTTGGTGGCGGGTGCGGCGTTCGCGATCGCGTGGACGCCCTGCACGAGCATCACGCTCGGGGCGATCCTCACCCAGGCGGCGGTGTCCAACTCCGCCGCCCATGGGGCGCTGCTGCTCGCCTTCTACTCCGCGGGCCTGGCGATCCCGTTCCTGTTGATCGCCCTCGCGTTCGAGCGCGCCACCGACGCGCTGGCAGTCGTGAAGCGCCACTTCTCGGTGATCGTGGGCGTCGGCGGGCTGGTGATGATTGCGCTGGGCCTGCTGATCGTCACGGGCGAGTTCACGGTGCTCAACTCGCAAGCCAACAGCTGGCTTCAGGGCACGGGGCTCGACGTCACCAACATTTGAACCCTGACGGCCGATGGCCTGCGCGGACTCGGCGTCCTCGATCGCTCGTGTGCAAAAAGCACACTTCGCTCACTGCGTCCTTGATCCGCTTGACCCTCGACCGTCAGGGGGCGCTGTTGATCAAAGCTGACGCACCTGTTGCCCTGCGCGCGCGGTAGCGCTGTTCCCACGCTTCCTGGTTGCGCTTGGCGTCCAGCACGAACGGGGAGTAGCCGATCGCTTTGACGATCCCCTCGTTGATCGCCGACTCAGGGAAGGGGAGGGGGCGCATCACGTCCACGAACAGCACCACGCGCGTCTCATCGGTGTCGTTCCACACCTCGTGGTTGAAGGTGTCGTCGAACACCATGCTCTTGCCCTCCTCCCAGTGGCGGATGTCCTCGCCGACGCGGATCCTGCAGGACTCGGCGTCCTGGGGGACGATCAGCCCGAGGTGGTATCGCAGCACGCCCTTGTAGGGGCCGCGATGGTCGAGGATGTGCTTGCGCGGGGAGAGGATCGAGATCATCGCCGTCTTCATCCCGGGTATCTCGCGCATCAGGGCGGCCGTGCGTGGGCACATCTCCACCCCCAGCTTCGCCTCGAAGCCGTACCCGTACAGGAAGAACGTCTTCCAGCGGTCGTCGTCGGTGATCTCGATCTGGTCCTTGGAGATGTCCTGAAAGTTGGCCAGCGCGGCGTGGTCCTCCAGCAGCGCGGCGGCCTCGTCGCGGATCACCTCCCAGTTGCGCTCGACGTGCTCCACCCACGGGAATCGCTCCAGCGGAAAGAACGTCGCGTCGCCCACCAGCGAGCGTTTGCCGATGAAGCGCTCGATCGGGGCGAGGATCCGTTCCCCGCCCGCAATCGTCAGCTCCACCGTGCGCTCCCACAGCGTCTTCTGCGAACCATCTGTCATGCGAGCCTCCTCTGATCGCCTCCAGGTGAGGCATTCAGAGTAGTAACCGGTTGCGACGGTACGTCCAGATGGACTATGCAGCCTCGCGGAGGGCTGCCAGCTCGGGCGACTCCGCGAGCTTCTTCAACGCGCGCTGCTCCAGCTGCGAGGCTCGCTCTGCCGAGAAGCCGAGGCGCTTGCCGATCGCGGTGAGCGTCTGCGGCGCCTCGTGACCGGTGCCGAAGCGCAGCGTCAGCACGGTGCGCTCGGTTTCTGGCAGCTGCGAGATCGCGAGCTGTACGAGACGCTCGCGCTCGTTTTCGTAGGCGGTCTCCTCGGGCGGCTCCTGGTCGGAGGGCAGCAGGTCGCCGAGCGCGGTGTCGCCGTCTTCGCCGACCTGCTGGTCGAGGCTGACGAGCGCCGCGCGCTGGTGGCGCACTTCCTCGACCTGCTCGAGCTCGAGGCCGGTCTCCAGGGCGATCTCCTCGGAGGTCGGCTCGCGCCCGAGGCGCACCGAGAGCTCGCGCTCGACGCGGCCCACCTTGCGGGTGCGCTGGGCGACGTGCACCGGCAGGCGGATCGTGCGCCCGGAGTTCTCGAGGCCTCGCTGGATCGCCTGGCGGATCCACAATGTGGCGTAGGTGGAGAAGCGAAAGCCCTTGCGCCAGTCGAACTTCTCGCTGGCACGGATCAGGCCGAGCATCCCCTCCTGCACGAGGTCGGCGAGCGGCAGCCCCTGGTTCTGGTAGCGACGCGCATTGGAGGCCACCAGGCGCAGGTTGGAGTTGATCATCAGTTCCTTCGCGCGCAGGTCCCCGCGCTCGATCCGCTGCGCCAGTTCGATCTCCTGGTCGGGCGTGAGCAGTGGGTAGCGCCGCGAGTGCGCGAGCAGCTGGTCGACGGACTCGGGAATGAAGCTTTCGGGCTCGACTGCCGCCACCGGGCGACGGCGAGGGGCGCTCGCGGCGGGCTCGGGACGGCTGTCCGCGAAGGGCGAATCGAGGGCAGCCGGCGTCTGCGCTCCGGCGCCCGTGGCGTCCAAGGTGTCTAGTGTGGTGATCTGGCGGCTATCGTCTGTCATGAGTCGGTCCTTCGAATTGAAAAGAGGGGTCTACGAGCTTGGGACCCTTTATGGGAGAGCGGGCCGCAGCTGCGGTCGCTCATCTCCGATGCTCGAAGTCGGAATTATAGGGCACAATAGTTGCGTTGTCAATTATTCCTGGCGTAGTGTGTCGGCGGGCGCGTTCGTCCACCCCGTACACGGTGGTGCACCCTGTTGGAGCCCATCAGCGGCCCATAAGTTGCTCTGCCCGAGTACCTGCTCTACCCACTCGGGCAAATCGTTATGCGGTGATTATCTGATCGTGATGCGCTTCTTATTCGCGCGCCGGGCCGAGAAACCTGCGCCCGCGATGTTCGGCTCATCGGACGCGTGGGCCATCGGCGCGAGCTGCCACCGTCCCCACTGGCCGAGCGTACGCCTCAGGCCCCGCGACAGGCCCCTTACGGGCTGCCCGCCGGTGCCTGATCGGTGCGCGGCGCGCCCTGTTCGGCCCCGGTCGTGGTCGTGAGGACCGCGGCGCTGCCACGGGTGAGTGTGCGACGCACGAGACCGGGAAGCAGCAGCCGGGCGGCGGCGGCCAGGTAGTAGGGGCGCGGCACGTAACGCTCGGCCCGACGCCCAAGGCCCACCTCTACGATCGCCTCGGCGACCCGGTCGGGCGTGGAGACGAGCCACGCCGTCTGCGGTCGTGCGAGCAGCTCGCGGGCGGGGAAGCCCTCCGTGGCGATGAACCCGGGGAATACGGTGCCGACGTGGACGCCATGGGCGTGCTCCTCGGCATACAGCGCGTCGCTCCAGCCCGTGAGCGCGAACTTGCTCGCCGAGTAGGCGCCGGTGCCGGGGCGCGTAACGCGTCCGGCGGTGCTGGAGACGTTGACGATCGCGCTCGGGGCGCATTCCCGCAGCAGCGGCAGCAGCGCCTCGGTGAGGCGCACGGGCGCGTCGAAGTTGAGCGTCATCGTGCGCCGCACGTTGGCGTACCCGCCCTCGGCGAAGGGCGCGCGCCACGCCGCCCCGGCGTTGTTGACCAGCAGCGTCAGGCGCCCCCCGTACTGCTCCTGCACGTGCTCCAGCACACGCGCGGGGGCATCCTCCGCGGTGAGGTCGAGCGCCAGGCAGCTGCACGCGGCCGGCAGCGTCTCGGCGAGGCCGCGCAGCAGCTCCTCGCGGCGCGCGACCAGCACCAGCTGTGCGTCCGGCTCGCGCGCCAGCCGCCGCGCGGTCGCCTCGCCGATCCCGCTGGAGGCGCCAGTGATGACCGCGACGAGTGGTGCGCTCATGGGTGCGACCTTACACCTCCGGCGCGCGTTCGGACCCGCGGCGTAGGTTGCCGATCAACAGGCCGATCACGGTAACGAGATAGATCTGGCCGAAGAGCATCTCGAGTACCGAGAGAGCTCGTCCGAGGTTGAGCGTCGGGGTGAGGTCGCCGTAGCCGGTGGTGGTGAGCGTGGTGAAGCTGAAGTAGATCTGCTGGCTCTGAGTGACTGCCGCATTGGAGATCTGCTCGAAGTAGGGGTGGGTGCTGAGGCTTACGATCACACGCACGACCAGCGCGAACAGCAGCCCGATCAGCAGGTAGCTGGTGAGTGCGCCCGCCACCGCCTGCAGCGTGACACCACGATCGCGCACCAGCCGCACCACGCCGCGGGTGAGCACGATCAGGACCGCCAGCACCGCGAGAGCGGCGCCCGCGGCGCCCACCCAGAGTGGCACGACGGAGAGCCCAACCAGCACCGCCAGGACGATCAGCGCGACGACGGTGAGTGTCGCCGCGAGACCTCGCGTCGTCGGAGGATCACGCGAGGTGATGATGATTGCGAACAGCATTGCCCCCTGCAGGATCACCGAGACGGCACGGCCGGCGGGAGTGTCGGGCGCGATGATCGAGAACAGCACTGCCAGGATCGTGAGCGCGAGCACGACGCCGTAGCGGTGCTGCGAGGATCGGGCGCGCTTAGACGACGCGGGGGGTTCCGATGACACTCGGGAAAGGATGGCGCGGGCGGCGGCGGATCAGACGCTGTGTCTCAGTTGTGAGGTAGGACCATCGACTGGACCTGTGGGCAGTGATCAGATGACAGCTATGAGAGGTCCAGTAGCTGGTTTGGTCGCTCATTGCTTATATGCCGGCGCGGCTCCCTACCGCGAGCCCCACTTGCCCTGCCCGTAGCGGGCGAGCTCCAGGCGCGCGATCACGCCGCGGTGGACCTCGTCGGGACCGTCGGCGAGGCGCAGCGCGCGGGCCACGGTCCACGCGGCGCCGAGCGGGAAGTCGTTGGAGAGGCCGGCGCCGCCGTGCAGCTGCATCGCCATGTCCACCACGCGCTGGGCCATGTTGGGCACCGCGACCTTGATTTGCGAGACCGCGCCCAGCATCGCCGGGGACTGTGTGTCGATCAGCCACGCGGCGTGCAGCACGTGCAGGCGCGCCTGGTCGATCGCGATCCGTGCGTCGGCGATCCGCTCGCGGTTGCCGCCGAGGTTGGCCAACGGCCGGCCGAAGGCCACGCGCTCGGTGGCGCGGCGGCAGGCGAGCTCCAGCGCCGAGCTCGGCGAGGCCGATCAGGCGCATGCAGTGGTGCACCCGCCCGGGACCGAGGCGTGCCTGGGCGATCCCGAACGCCTGGCCGGGTCCGCCGACGATCGCGCTGGTGGGCAGGCGCACGTCGGTGAAGGAGACCTCGCCGTGGCCGCCGGGGGCATCGTCGAAGCCCATCGTGGAGAGCATCCGCTCGACCTTCACGCCGGGGTGCTCGAGCGGGACGAGCACCATCGAGTGCTGGTGGTAGCGACCGCTTGGGGCGACACTCGCTGCGCTCGCATCCCCGAATCGGCCAGCGGCGGGGTCGGTGAGCCCCATGAAGATCGCCACCTTGCAGTTGGGATGCCCGACGCCGGTGCTCCACCACTTGCGCCCGTTGAGCACCACCTCCTCGCCGTCGAGCGTGGCCGTGGCCTGCATGTTGGTCGCGTCGGCGGAGGCCACGTCGGGCTCGGTCATGCAAAAGGCGGAGCGGATCTCCCCGGCGAGCAGCGGCACCAGCCAGCGCTCGTGCTGCTCGGGGGAGCCAAAGTGCAGCAGCACCTCCATGTTGCCGGTATCGGGCGCGTTGCAGTTGCACACCTCGCTGGCGATCAGCGAGCGGCCCATGCGCTCGGCCAGCGGCGCGTACTCGACGTTCGAGAGCCCCGCGCCCTGCACCTCCCCGCCGACCTCGGGGCTGCCCGGCAGGAACAGGTTCCACAGCCCCGCCTCGCGGGCTTTGGTCTTCAAATCCTCGATCGCCGGGTGCACGACCCATGGGTCGGAGCTCGCCAGTAGCTCACGGTGGTAGGGCTCCTCGCGCGGGACCACCTCGCGTGCGATGAACGCGTCCAGGCGCTCCAGCAACTCGCGCGCGCGGGGGGAGTGCTCGAAGTCCATCGCCCGCTAGCTCCCGTTTGCCGCGCGGGCGGCCGGGGCGGGGGGCAGCGATGCCACGCTCGCCGCTGTCGTCGGCATGCCCGCTCAGCTCCCGCCGCGGACGTCGAGCACGACCTTGCCCGTGGCGCGCCGCTCGTCGATCTCCTGGAGCGCGTCGGCGGCCTGCTCCAGCGCAAAGCGCGCGCCGACGATCGGGCACACGACACCCTGCTCGATCATCGGCTCCAGCCGCGCGCCGATCTCGCGGCAGAGCTCGGGGCGGGTGAGCGCGTAGGCGCCCCAGCCGGCGCCGACCACCTCGACGTTGGCGAGCAGCAGCCGGTTGACCCGCACCTCGGGGATCGACCCGCCGGTGAATCCGACCACCACCAGACGACCGTCGGAACGCAGCGAGCGCAGGCTGTCGGTGAAGCGGTCCCCGCCGACGGGGTCGAGCACCACGTCCACACCGCCACCCGACAGCTCCTTTGCCTCATCCCGCCAGGGACCATCGGAGCGCAGCACCTCATCGGCGCCCGCCTCGCGCGCCACCAGCGCCTTCTGCTCGCTGGAGACGACCGCGATCGTGCGTGCGCCGAGACCCTTTGCGACCTGCAGCACGGCTGTGCCCACGCCCCCGGCGGCCCCGTGCACGAGCACGGTCTCGCCCTCGCGCAGCCGTCCGCGCAGCGCGAGCGCGAAGTAGGCGGTGTGGTAGTTGAGGATCAGGCCGGCGCCCTGCGCGAAGTCGAGCGCGTCGGGCAGGGGAAAGGTGAGGAACGGGGGCGCCACGGCCGCCTCGGCGAAGCCGCCCATCATGCAGAAGGCGGCCACGCGCTCACCGGGACGTATCCCGAGCTCCGCCGCCTGCCCGCTCGCCTCGCGCACCACGCCGGCGACCTCGCCGCCCGGGACGAACGGCAGCGGCGGTTTGTACTGGTACTCCCCGCGCGTCTGCAGCACCTCGGGGAAGGAGACGCCGGCGGCATGCACGTCGATCGCCACGCCCTCTCCCGGCGTGAACATGTGCGAGGGGGGCGACTCGGGGACGGGCAGATCGACCAGGCGCAGAGCACTGGCGGGGCCTGTGAGGTCTACGATCTGGACTGCCTTCATCACGCCCCATCTCCCACGGTCGCCGACTGAGGGCCACATTCAACACGCTTTGCGCGTTCGAGGAGGATGCGGCGCCGGGCTGCCAGTGCCTCTGCCTCTCCAGCGGTGTGTGTTTTTTGTGCGCTACCAGGGACAGGGGACAACTGTGTGGGCGCTGGTGTGGGTGCCGTCTTCGAAGGAGAACGACGCGGCGAAGTGGAAGCCGCCGTGGGGGCAGGCGCGGGGCAGGATGATGCCGCGGGGGTGGTAGGAGCGAAACCTGCCGCGGGTGTGTTCGTAGTAGGTGAGGTGCAGGGGGCCGATCGTGGAATGCAGTTGCACGAGGGCGGCGTTGGGCGCTTCGGGGAGGGTGGGGACGAGTGGGATCGTGGTGGCGAGGTCTCCCCCGAAGGGGCTGCTGGCGGGGAGTACGAGGCCGTGGAAGACGATCTGGGCGGCGACCGGGGAGTGGCCGTTGGCGTAGAAGAGCAGCCCGAGGTGCCCGTTGTGGAGGTGTGCCATGAAGATCGTGGTCTGGGCGGTCTCGGTGAGGATTTCGGGGCCGAAGGGGATCTCGACGAGTCCTTTGCCGTAGCCCATCTGTGATTGGGAGGGGCAGGCTTCGGGACCGTGGGCTTCCAGCGTGGCGGCGCTGCACGTTTCGAGGCCAAGGCCGCTGGTCCCGATCCCGAGGTGGTCGGGGTAGTAGAGGTCCAGGCCGGTCAGGGGGGAAGGGACCTGCCCCGTGGTGGTGGCGACCGTGAAGCCGAAGACGATCGTCGTGCCCTGCCCGAGGCGCTCGGGAGAGAACCCCGCGTTCAGCCTCGCGGTCGGCTCAGCCAGGGCAGTGGCTGCCCGAGCAGTGGTTGCACGCCACGCACACACCAACGCCAGCAGGGCGAGCGCCGCGCGAGCCACGGCCGGCATTCGGACCCTAAAGATGGTTCCCCGCACGCAGAACGCACGATACAGCCCGCACTAGCGGCGGCTCACGCCTGTTTCCGACTGTTGTCTACGGGCAAGCCAGACGGTGGCGGCCCTACGCCCGCTGCCACGTGGCGAGGCGCATCAGCGTGGCGGCGCTGACGCCGCGGGCAGTGAGGATGCAGGTGTGGCCGGCTGCGCGCCACGTGACGATCGTGGGATTGGCGTGGCTGAGGACGTGGAAGCTCACGCCGTGGCGCTGCACCGAGGCGTTGCCGGAGGGGATCGCCAGCGCGGCGCCGGAGACGATCGAGTAGCCGATCCGCCGCGCGCGGGAGTCGGTGTAGAAGACGGTGGTGACGGTGCGCCCGCCAACGGCGTCGGTGCGCGCTCCCACCGCCCGCCAGCCGAGTTTGCCATCCCAGTAGGGGTAGTAGATCCCCGCGGCGGAGGCCGCCAGCAGGTGGGGGTTGTGGGGGCTCTCGGCAGGCGCGGTGCGGGTGGCGGTGCGCAGGCCCGAGCTCGATGCCTGCAGCACGGTGGGAGCGGTGGTGGTGGCGCCCGCGAGCACCAGCACCAGCACGACCACCACGGCGGCGGTGATTGCGAGGGCTGCCGCCAACCTCGGCTGCCGTCGAGGGGAGAGAGAGCGTCGTGCGTTGCGGTCACGGGCTCGCCCGGACGGTTCGGCCCCGCCGACGCCTCCGGGCCGCCCCTCGCCCGCCGCGGTGGCCAGATCCCCGCTGGAGGCCCGCTCGATCGAGCGGCGCAGCAGGGTGGGTGCCTCGAGGCGATCGAGCGAGCGCACGAGCGCCACCGCGCGGCGCTGGTCCTCCAGTTCGCCCGCAAGCTCGGGGGATTCGCCCACGCGTGCCAGCAGCGATTCGCGCCGCTCCTCCGGCAGCGTGCCGTCGGCAAGCGCTGCCAACATTGCGTGGATGTCCTCGGGCTCGCGACTCATGTGGTGCTCTCCCTGGTAAGACGCCGCGCGGGGGGCTCATCTTCCTGCGCGGGGGAAGATCTTCCCCCATCGATACGTTCTCGCCCGTGTAGTCGCCCGTCGCGCCCTTCGACGGGGAGGAGGACTCCAGCGCGTGCACCACAAACGCGCGTGCGCGGAACAGCCGCGTCGCGACGGTCGCCTCCTTGGTGTCGAGGACGCGCGCGGCCTCGCGGTGAGAGAGCCCGGCGATGTCGCACGCGACAAGCGCGAGACGGTAGCGCTCGGGGAGACCGGCGATCGCCGTGAAGACCTCCCGCGCCTGCAGCGCCTCCTCGGGGCGCTCGCCGCCGCGGGGATCGACGGGCTCGATCTCGTCGATCGTGGTCGAGCTGACAAGGGGACGTCGCGTGGCGGTGCGCCGGGCGGTGAGGAAGGTGTTGCGCAGCACCGTCATCAGGTAGGCGAGCTCGTCCTGGCCGCGCAGCAGCCGCGGACGGGCGAGCACCCGCGCGAACGTCTCCTGGACGAGGTCTTCCGCCTCGTGGGGCGAACCGCACAGAGCCCACGCGGCGCGGTAGAGCCGGTTGAGATGGCGCGGCAGCGACTCGGGATCGAGCGCGGGCATCGCGCTCGACTGTAGCGCGCGGCGTCTCGGACGATGAAAATCTTCCCTCAGCCGCCGCGCACGTCCAGCGGTCCAGCGTCGACCGGAGTCACCCAGAGCCGGGGGTCCGCGCGGTGGACCCGACCACGCGGGCACCTGAAAGGTTATCGTTGCCGTCGGAGTCTCGTGCAATGAGAGGGCCGAACCAAGCGAGCCGAACAGGCCGCAAACGACGCCCGGACAATCAACTTCAGGAGACAAGCGTGCGACACCCTTCAATTTTTGCCGCGACTACCCTCGCGGTCGCCGGGCTGGCGGTCGCCGGCTGCGGATCCGGCGGCAGCTCCAGCTCCGGTAAAACCGAATCCAGCAGCTCTCCCGCGACGAGCGCCTCGACGACGTCCAAGAGTGCCGCGAGCTCCGGGGCGACGGGCGCGGGGACCGCGATTGCGACGGAACACACGCCGCTCGGCACGATCCTCACGGCCGGCCCGAAGCATCTGACGGTGTACCTGTTCGCGGCCGACACCGGCTCGACCTCGACCTGCTCGGGTGCGTGCGCGCAGGTGTGGCCGCCGGTGACGACCACCAGCGCCCCGAAGGCCGAAGGCGAAGCGGTGGCGGCGGACCTCGGCACGACCACCCGCTCGGAAGGGACCAAACAGGTGACCTACAAGGGGCACCCGCTGTACTGGTATGTGAGCGATTCGAAGGCGGGCGAAACCACCGGACAGGGCGTCCAGAGCTTCGGGGCCGCCTGGTGGGCGATGTCGCCGAGCGGCAGCGAGATCACCGGCTCCTGAGAGTCAATCCCCAGCCCGCCCGGGAACGTCAATCCCCAGCCCGCTCGACCAGTAGCGCGAGCGTGGGGCAGGCCGCGGCGGCGCGGCGCGCGTGGGCGAGCAACGCGAGCTCCAGTGGGGCGCCATCGATGATCGGGTAGCCCCACTCATCCAGGGAGATGCGCTCGGGCAGCAGCTCGTGGCACATGCCGTGGGCCGCACAGGCGATCGGGTTGATGCGCAGACGGTGCGAGGTGGGGCTCATGCCGGGACGGGAGTCGTTGGGCGCGAGACACGCGGCCGCGGCAGCTCAGATGGCAGCGCGCAGGCAGCACAGGGGCCGTGGTGGGCGTGGTCGGAAAGCTCCCGCCCGAACACCTCGAGCGCGCTCGTAACGAGGCGGGCGACGCCGTCGGGGTGCGAGCAGGCCCCGCGGCCACGGACCAGTCCGGCGAGGGAGCGCAGGCGCCGGTCGACGGCGTCCCGCTCACCGCTGCCACGCGCGAGCACGCCGCGATGAGCCTCGGCGCGCCCGTCGCTCCTGCCCAGCGGATTCCCGGCGCCTCCCGTGAGCCGCCCGAAAACGGAGGCGATCGCGTCGAGTCCAAATACGCACGGCCCGCACTGGCGGGCGCTCTGCGAGGCAAGCCAGCGGGTGAGTCGTGCGAGCTCCGCGACGGGGCAGGCATCATCGGAGAGCACCACCACGACGCCCGCTCCGAGCGAGGCGCCGAAGGGGGAGAGGTGGCGATCGGAGAGCGTCACCTCGCGCAACCGCGAGCCATCGAGGAAGGTCCCGGAATAGCCGCCCAGCAGGACTGCGCGCGGTGGCGCGGTGAGGCCGTCGGCGGCGTCGAGGAGTGCCACAAGCGGGGAGCCGTGCTCGATCTCGTACACCCCCGGCTGGGCAACGGACCCGGCCAGCGTCACCAGCGCCGAGCCGGGCTGCTCAGAAGTGCCGAGCTCGCGAAACCAGCCGGCGCCGTGGCGCGCGATCAGCGCGAGGTGAGCGAGGGTCTCGACGTTGCAGACGAGCGTGGCGCGCCCCCGCACACCCTGTTCGAAGGGCCGCGGAGGGGTGAAGGTCGGCAGCGCGGGGCCACCGGAGAGGTGGTGGACGAGCGCCGACTCGTGGCCGGCGACGTAGCGGTTGGGGACGGGACGAAGCTGGGTGTGGACTGCACCCACCCGCCATCCGCGACCAGTATCGCCGCGTTCGTCGAGCGCACGCGCAACCGCGTCGAGCGCGGAGGGCGAGAGCTCACAGACGCCGAGCAGGACTTCCCGCGCACCGACGGCCGCGGCGGCGAGCAGGGCGCCGTCGATTACGAGGTGCGGGAGGGAGCGCAGCAACGTGCGGTCCTTGGCGGAGGCGGGCTCGCCCTCGGCGCCGTTGACGACCACGATCGGTCGCGCCCCGCCAGGCGCCGAGCGTTGAGCCTCGGCGACGGCTCGCAGCTTGGCGGCCGTTGGAAACCCGGCTCCGCCGCGACCGAGCAGACCGGCGCGCTCGACCTCATCGATCAGACCGGAGGCGGTGTCGCGGCGGAAGCGCCCGCGGCTCCCAAAGGTGGGAAGCTCACCGTGGAGCGCAAGATGCTCGCTCAGACCCAGCGCGCCACGGGAGGGAATACCGGCAAGCAGCCGTGGCAGACCGCCGGGCGCGTCGGATGCGGAGCGCTCGCGCACGGTATGGGGTCCGAGGTGGGTGCTCACGGGTTGACCACGATCTTCGAACGGGATGCGGAGGCGTGGCCGAGCAACGAGGAGGGGGTGCCGGAGCGCCGTGCCCATTCGGATCCGAGCGGCCCAGCGGGCAGCCACAGCACGAGGCCGAGCGCAAACGCAAAGGCGCCGCCGACGGCGAGGCCGCGCCCGCGCGCTGTGTCGCCAGACCAGCCGGACACCACCCGAGCAAGCACCGCGCCGAGCACGAGCGCCAAGCAGAAGACCGAGAGCGCAAGCAGCCAGGTCGTTTTGACGTCAGAGCCGGTGCCGAGCGTGTGCAGCAGAGCGATGGGCCAGCAGGCGTAGACGAGCCAGTGCGTCGCGCGCCATGCCCGTAGGCCCACGCGACCGCGCAGCAGGCTGGTGAGGATCACCGCGAGCAGCAGGTCGAACGCGACCGCGCCGAGCCCCAGCCAAAAGGGCCGGTAGGAACCGACGAACGGGACGAACGCCGCAACGAGCGAAATCGAGGCGAAGGAGTCGAGCACCGCGGTGAGGATGTGCAGCACGAGGAATACAAGCGCGAGCAGCGAGACGTTGCGGTGCAGCGCATCGACGACGAAGCGCGGCCAGGAGGGCGTGGAGAAGCGCCGCACATCCACAACCCCCAGCGCGACGGCGACGCTCAGCAGCAGCAGCGCGACAGCCCCGGTGGAACGGGTGAGGTACCAGTCGAGACTTGGCCCGGACGTGGCGAGTGGGGCAAGCACAGTGGTCATTGGAGATCGTCCACGCGCCGCAGCGAGGCAGCCTCGCGCCTGGGGGTGGGACCTCCATGTCCCACCACTGAAGTTGGTGCGCGACCATGTCGCGAAGGCGCCGACCCTTCCAGCGGCCAGTCGCCGAGTCTCAGCACCGCGCCATCGTGTGCGACCAGGCGCGCGGGCAGGCCGAGCGCGTCCAGCCATGCCGGTGCACGCTCGCCGCGCACGAGCGCGGCCGTGGCGGCGATGTTGGCGTCGGCGCAGTCGGCCGCGGCGACGCTGACCGTGCGCCAGGGGCCACACGCGGGAGCGCCCGAGGAGGGGTCGATGATGTGGTGCATCGTCTGCGCGCCACGCCGCCAGCGGCGCACGGCGACGCTGGAGCTCGCAAGGCCGCCGTCGGCGATCGCGACCGTCTGCCCTGGCGCGTCGGGGCCGGAGCGGTGGTCGTCGGTGACGTGGATCCGCCAGCCGCCGGCAGGTCCGGATCCCACCCCGCCGGCGGTCGCGATGTCACCGCCGAGGCCGACCAGCACGCCGCAACGCGCAGCCTCCCACACCGCACGGGCGCCACGGTCGGCAGCCCACGCTTTGGCGGTCGCCCCGAGGTCGAGCATGATCCCGCTGGGAATCCGCACGGTGGAGAGCGTTGCATCGAGTCGGACGGTGCGGTGGCCGCCGAGCCGCCGGGCGATCAGAGTGGGAGGGGAGGGGCTTCCGCCAGAGGACTGATTGCCCAAGCGTCCGCGGCCGGCCGATGCCTCCGCCGCGACCCACCCTCCGCCATCCTCTTGCTCACGCATCAGCGAAAAGTCCCGGTCGTAGCCGGCGAGAACCAGTGCGCCGCCAACCGTCGGATCGACATCGCCGTCCGTGAGCTCGGCCGCGCGCAGCGCGACCTGCAGCGCCTCGACCAGCAGCGGCGCCACCGGCACCGGCCGGCCCCCGGCATGCGTATTGACGCGGGTCAGGTCGGAGTTGGCGCGGAAGCGGCTGCAGGCGCGGTCGATTGCGTCGAGCTCACGCGCGAGGATCGCGCTGGCGCGGGGCAGCCACAGAGGCTCGGTGACGCGCAGCACTACGGAGGTGCCGAGCGCCTCCCAGCGCGCCATCGCCGTCGGGGCGCGTTGAACGGGAACGCATGCTGAGCGCGGGTATCTCACGAGCCGCCGGAGGTGACTGGGGTTTCGGTCGTTTGCACCGGGGCCGAACTGGATTCTCGAGGCGCGCTGGAGCTGGATTCCGGGGTGGAGGAACCGGCTTCGCCGCCGGAGGAGCCCGCTTCCGTGGTGGGGGAGGTCGATTCTTCCGGGGAGCTGGATCCAGCTTCAGAGCCGCTCGATCCCCTTTCGCCCGTGGAGGGCGATGGCGCCTGTCCGGAAGAGCTTGTGGTGGCCGATGAGGATCCTTCGCTCGACCGTGGCGCCTGCGCGGGCGCTTTGAGCGTCGAGGTGCCGGTTGAGGTCCTATGGCCGGTGCGTGTGCCGGACGAGCGAGTGGCGCGGTGGGCGCCGCCGGGGGCGGCCGCGCGCGTCTCCTTGAGCGTTTTACCGGGGAAGGCGTTGGCCGCAACCGCGGTCAGCACCCCGGTGAGAGTCGCGCTGCCGGCGATCAGCCAGCGGTTGGCACGGCTCAGCCGGCGTAGGGCCGCGTCGCGGGAGCGTGAGGTGTGGTGGTTGCCGGACATGGATTTGCGGTGCGAGGTCCCGGTGCACGGGTGGAATCTGAGCATCAGTGTGTGCAGGCAACGCAAGCGGCGGCTAAAGGGGGCGTGAGAAGTTCCATATGCGCCGCGCATAGTTGGCACAAGCAGCTGATCCACCCCTATCCTGGGCGCTGATGGTGCAGTCGGCGCAACCCTCCGAGCAGGCGAGCACCACGGCGCCGTCGATCCTGCTGATCGAGGACGAGCCGGGGATCGTCGACTTCGTGCGCCGCGGCATGGAGGCCGAGGGGTTCGCCGTGCAGGCCGAGCGCGACGGGCTGGCGGGCGAGGCGCGCGCGCTGCGCGAGGGCTTCGACGCGGTTGTGCTCGACCTGATGCTCCCGAGCAAGGGCGGCATGGAGGTGTTGGGTGTGCTGCGTGCCGCCAAGCCCGCGCTGCCGGTGATCGTGCTCACCGCCAGAGGTGAGATCGAGGACCGCGTCGCCGGATTGGACGCCGGCGCGGTTGACTACCTCGTCAAGCCGTTCTCGCTCGCGGAGCTGCTTGCGCGGGTGCGCGCCCAACTGCGCAGCGCGGCGCAGGGCTCGACCACGACGCTGCGGGTGGCCGACATCGAGGTGGACATGCTCGGGCGCAAGGTGCGGCGCGCCGGTCAGCCGGTGGCGCTCTCCACGACCGAGTTCGAGCTGCTCGTGTACCTGTTGCGCCACCGCGGCAGGGTGCTCACGCGCGAGCAGATTCTGAGCGCGGTGTGGGGCTACCAACACGACCCCGCCACCAACATCGTCGACGTGTATATCGGCTATCTGCGCCGCAAGCTGCGCGGGGTGGGCGGGGATCAATCCCCCGCGCCGATCCATACCGTGCGCGCCGTTGGCTACCGCCTCGGCCATGCCGGCTGACCATGACCGGGAGGGGATCGGCCATGCCGGCTGACCATGACCGGGAGGGGATCGGCCATGCCGGCTGACCACGGCCGGGAGGGGATCGACGATGGCGGAGACGTTCGAGCCGGCTCTGAGCCGCGAAGGCGCGGGTGGCGGTTGAGATGGATGCCGGCCAGCCTGCGCTGGCGCCTCGCGGCGTGGGTGGCGCTGGTGGTGATCGTCTCCTCCGGGATCACGTTCGTCGCCGTGTACCGCGGCACCGGTACCCAGCTGCATCGCCAGATCGACAGCGAGATCACCGGCGACGCGGGCGAGCTGGCACAGGCGCTGAACGCCTCCGCCGCCGGCCCCCGCGCAACGCTCCTCGCCGCGCGCGCATACGTCGCCGTCCAGCCCTTCAACGCAAGCTCCACGGTGTTGTTCGCACTCGTCCCCGGTGCCGGCACCGCCACCAACACGCCCGAGTTGTTCGGCACCCCCGCGCCCGACAACGGTGAGAGCGCAGTCGTGCAGGCTCAGGAGAACCGGCTCGCACACCGGCTGCTCAACGTGGGCGACGGGTTCTCCACGCTGGAGGTGCCCGACATCGGCTACCTGCGCCTGCTCAAGCGACAGGTGCGGATCCCGGGCGCCCACGGACACGCCGCCCAGCTCGTGACCGTCGGCGTGGGGGAGCCGCTGGCGAGCGTGGCACGTGCCCAGCACGGTGTCGAGCGGGCCTTCGTTCTCGCCGGCGTCCTCGCGCTCGCCGGCGCACTGCTCGCCTCGCTGTTGATCGGCAGCCGCTTCTCACGTCCGCTGCGGCGGATGGCGACGGTCGCCGCGCAGGTGGACGCCGGCGACCTGCACCCCCGAATCCACGAAGTCGAGCGCGACGGCCGCGAGGTGCAGGTGCTGGCGGACGCCTTCAACCACATGCTCGACCGCCTCACCGACGCGTTCGCCGGCCAGCGCGAGTTCCTCGCCGACGCCTCGCACGAGCTGCGCACTCCGCTGACGGTGATCCGCGGGCAGCTGGAGGTGCTGGCCGCCCAGCCCAGCCCCTCAGGCGAGGAGGTGCGCCGCGTGGAGCGTCTCGCGCAGGCGGAGATCGCCCGCATCACGCGACTCGTCGATGACCTGTTGCTGCTCGCCAAGGCCGAGCAGACGCAGTTCCTGCGTGTGGAGCCGATCCCCCTGGTGAGCTTCGTCGAGGAGCTGTGGGATGGCGCCACGCTACTTGCCCCGCGGCGCTTTGCGCTGGGTGAGGTGCCCGCCGGCACGCTGCTCGCCGACCCCGACCGCCTCGCGCAGGCGCTGCGCAACCTGATCGGCAATGCGATCGAGCACACGCACGCCAAGGATGGGCTCGTGCGTCTGAGTGTCGAGCGTGTCGGCGAATACCGACACGCTGGCGGCTTCGGGGCGCCGCCCGCCGGCGAGCACCCGGACGAGCAGGGGGTCGAGTCGCTGCGCTTCGTCGTCGAGGACGACGGGCCCGGGATTCCCCCCGAGCAGCGCGAGCGGGTGTTCGACCGCTTCCACCGCACCGACGCCGCCCGCGACCGCGCCTCGGGCGGCACCGGCCTCGGCCTGGCGATCGTGCGCGCGATCGCCGAGGCCCATGGCGGGCGCGCGAGTGCCACGGCGAGCGCCGCCGGCGGCGCTCGCATCGAGCTGGAACTGCCGTGCTTCACCATCGTGGCGATGCGGCCGGTCCCTACGGAGGCCCGCGGCGTGCAGGCGCCCAACCTCGTAACGTAAGCGCGCTGTCCACCGTGGCCTGTGTGCGGCGGTCACCGTGGCCTGTGTGCGGCGCGAGGAGGTCCTGCAACGCTTTGGGCTCCGGCGCGCCGTCGGCCAACATCCAAGTCCTTAAAAATCCTTTACCACAGCGCACCGTTGGTCGGTGTGCGTTGTTCGGAACCTCAAGGGTGCACCCCGACACGACCCAGCTCTCAGGCGCCAGCGATCGGCGCACCTTCCTCAAGCAGGGGCTACTCGCCGCCGGCGGGCTCGCGCTCGGCTCGCGTCGCAGTGGCCGCTCTCACCGGAGGTCCGCGCCGAACATCCTGGTGATCGTCGTCGACCAGCTGCGCACACCGGTGTGGATGCCCGCCGCCGCGCTGATGCCCAACCTGGCCTCGTTGCGCGCCGGTGCGGTCAGCTTCGAACGCCACTACACCGCCTCCAACGACTGCTCGCCCTCGCGTGGGGCGCTCGTGACGGGGCTCTACTCCCACCAAACGGGCTGCCTGATCACCGGCAACAGCCATCTCGACCCCGGCTTTCCCACCTGGGGGACGCTGCTGCGCGAGCTCGGCTACTCGACCTGGTGGTGGGGCAAGTGGCATCTCAACCCCAACCCCAACGCAACGCTGGAGCCCTACGGCTTCTCCGGCGGCACCTACCCCTCGCCCAACGGCTCCCCGGGGCAGGGCACGGCCGTCGATCCGGCGATCGCGGCCCAGTTCGCCGAATGGCTGCGTCTTGAAGGGGGCAGCTCACCGTGGTGCGCGACGGTCTCGTTCGTCAACCCCCACGACATCGCCTGGTGGTACCGCTTCACCGAAGCGATACCCGCGGAGAGCACCCCACCGGCGCTCGCCGAAGCGCTGCCTCCCAACTTCGAGACGCCCGAAGCGCTCGAAGCGCAGCGCAAGCCGCAGCTGCAGCGCTCGCTGCAGGACACCGCCGCGCGCTCGTTCGGCGCCGTCCCCTTCACCGGCCTCGAAGCGCCGGGCGCCTGGGCGGGGCTGATGAACACCTATCTGATGTTGCAGAGCTACCTCGACGCCTCGATCGGCGCCGTGCTCTCCGCGCTTGCCGCCCAGCCCTCCGTGCTTGCCAACACCGTCGTCCTCTTCACCTCCGACCACGGCGAGTACGGCGGCTCGCACGGAATGCGCGGCAAGGGCGCCTCCGCCTACGAGGAGGCGATCCGCGTACCGCTGTACGTGCGCGATTTCCGCGGGCTCGCCTGCACCGCGCCCGCCACCCCGCGCACGCAGCTCACCTCCTCGGTGGACGTAGTGCCGCTGTTGCTGACGCTCGCCACCGGCTCCTCCGCCTGGCGCCATCAGGAGCGCTACCGCCATCTCGCCGCGCGGCACAACCTCGCCGCGATCTGCGCTCACCCCTCCGCTCCGGGGCGCCCCTGGATCCTGCACGCTACGGACGAGGACGTCACCGAGTTCGCGACCGAACCGTACGCCGCCTCCGCACCCCGCCACGTGGTTGCGCTGCGCACCCAGCGCGGCAAGCTCGCGCTCTACTCCAATTGGCGCGAAGGTACGCTCACGGCCGAAACGGCCGGCCAGGAATTCGAGCTCTACGACTACTCCTCGTACGGCGGGCGGTTGGAGTTGCTCAACAGCGCCGGGGGCGCCGGGGCTCTCGAAGAGGAACTGTGGGTCACCCTCGAAGAACAGGCGCTTCCCGGCGAGTTGCGCGCCCCGCTGCCCGCCCCGCTGCACGCCGCTCAGCGGCGCGGCTTGGCCAACTACCAGTCGGTCGAGGAATTCGAGAGCTACAGGGCCTACGCCGCTCACCTGCGCAATGAAGGCGAATCGTCGCCCACTCCCGACTGAGCCTATGCCCGCAACGCGCCCGGGCTTGGTGGAGCCTCCGCACCCCGAACGAACCTCCGACCGAGCCGGATTCGAACGGAATCGCGGTTCGGCGCAGACGAAATACCGTTCAAAATACGCATCATTTACACTCCATGTTTCCAAACGCCCGGTCTGGGGTAATGTTTGGGTTAACAAGATCCAAGCAGAGAGGGCTCAGTATGCCGCGTACAGCAATTCCTCAAAATGAGTGGACGGTTCCCAGCCTGCGCGAACCGCGCTATTCGCAGTCATTGGAGCGCGGCCTGGCGATCCTCGCCTGCTTCACGCCCGACCGTCCGGTACTCGGGATCGCCGACATCGCTGACTCGCTCGGCATGAGCCGCTCCACCACGCATCGCTACGTGATCACGCTCGTCGCGCTCGGCTACCTCGAGCAGGGCGCTTCGCGCAAGTACCGCCTCGGCCTGCACGTCACCGACCTGGGGATGTCGGCGCTCAACTCGACCTCGCTGCGCGAGCACGCCCAACCCTACCTGGACGAACTGCGCCGGCGCACCGGCTACACGATCAACGTCGCCGTGCTCGACGGCCCTGAGATCGTCTACGTCGCCCGCGCGCGCTCCCACCGCCGCGGCCAACAGCGGATCGACCTGGGCCTCGCGCTCGGCTCGCGTCTGCCCGCCTACTGCACCGCGATGGGCAAGCTGTTGCTCGCACACCTCCCCGACAGCGAGCGGCGCGAGCTGCTCGGGGAAATCAAATTGGAGCGCCGCACCCCTTCGACGATCACCAGCAGGCGCCTGTTGGCGATCGAGTTCGAGCGCATCCGCGAGGAAGGTATCGCAGTCAACGACCAGGAGCTCACCGCGGGGCTGCACTCGATCGCGGCCCCGATCCGCTCCGACTCGCGCGAGGTGGTCGCCACCGCCAACATGGCCGCACACAGCTCGATGATCTCGTTGCAGGACCTGATCGACCACCTCGGCCCGCACCTCGTCGCCACCGCCGATCGCATCTCCGCGCGCCTCGGCTACCGCCGCGACGACGAGATGGCCGCGGTCGGCGCGATCTAGGGCGCCCGCTGCCCTAGAGGCGTACTCAGACTCAGCCTTGGCGCTTGGGGACCGCTTCGATCGCCTGGGCCGCGGTCGAGACGCGTAACAGCACCGTCGATTCGCCCGGGACGCTCGCGCCGATCCCGCCGGTCGTGCTGGTGACCGCACCGCTCCAGACATTTTTCAGCTGATACGCGGTTGCGCTCGGCATTCCCACTTCGGCGGCGGTGGTCGCGATCGCAAGCGTTTTCGAGGTGCGATTCAGCAGCGCCACCGCACGCGTCCCGTTGGCCAGCGGCTTCACCCACACCTCACCCGAGCCGTTGGAGGAGAGCAGGCGCGCCTGCTGGCCGGCCGGGTCCTGGTCGATCGCGATCGCTTCCCTGTTGGCGACCGTAGTTTGGGTGGCGCTTGACATCGAGATCAAATCCTCGCTGATCATCAGCGGCGCCGCCAGCATCGCCCACATGCTGAACTGCGTGCGAAACTGGGCCGCTGACATCCCCTGGTCGGGGCCGAGGTAGTCGGGGTCGTTCCAGTGGCCCGGCCCCGCTGCTTCCGGGTTGGCGGCGTCCGCGTCGAGGTTGCGCAGCACCGAGCTGAACTCCACGTCGCCCGGCACGCCCACGTCGGTGTCGGTGCGCCAGCTGTTGCCCACGCTCGGCCCGAACGTGTAGGAGGAGAAGGCTGAGTTTTCGAGCGTCGGGACTTCGCTTTCGTACTGGCCGGGCTGCAAGTAGTTGCACACCGACAGCAGCATCGGGCGGTTGCTGGAGTTGTGCACGATCGCTTCGTGGAATTCCGCGTACGCGCTCGCCGGGTTGAGGCCCTGCTGGATGCCCCCGCAGTAGTCCACCTTCACCGCGTCGAAGCCCCACTTCGCGAACGTGTTCACGTCCTGCTGGTAGTGGCCGAAGCTGCCCTGCCCCTTGCCGCCGCAGCCGTTTGTGCCCGCGTCGGTGTACAGGCCCACTTTCAGACCCGCCGCGTGCAGCGTGCGCGTCAGCCACGCCATCCCGCGCGGCCACTGCGTCGTGCTCACCGTGATTTCCCCCGCCGCGTTGCGGGCCCCCTGCCACCAGCCCACGTCCAGCCACAGGTAGTCGTACCCATCCTTGATCAGCCCCTTCGTGCGCATCTGGCTCGCCTGCTCGAGGATCGTCGCCTCGTTGTAGTGCGATCCGAACGCGAAATACGTATCCCAGCCCATGTACGGCGTCGGTGCCAGCACGCCCACCGGCGTCGCCGCGCCGCTGGCCTTTCGCGCGCCGGCGTGGCGCGCGGCCCGTGGGCTGGTGTGGTGGGCCTTCGGCGAGCGGGTGCTCTGCTTGGCTGTGTGCGCTTGTGCCGCGGGGGACAAGAGCAGCACAACCAACGCCATCGCTCCCACCAGGCAGTGGGCAGTCGCGAACCGCAGCCTGTCCAGCGCCGTGCTCACCGGCGTCGGCGAGCACGCGAGTGACGGACCGACGCCTTGCGTGAGGATGCCTTGCCCGCGACGCCCAGCGTCACCGTGGCGCTGCGCAGCTGGGCACTGAGCGCGCCCACCACGGTGCCGCTCACCGACAGCTTCGCGCTGAGCTTGTGCAGGCTCTTGAGCAGGCGCCTGCCGGTTGCGTTCAGGGCCACGGTCACCGTGCCTCGCTGGCCCGGCGACACGTGCGCGGTGACCGCGCCCAGCGTCACCGTCCTGCGGGTGGTGCGTCGGGTGGCCGCCACCGCGATCACGCGCCCCCCACGCAGCGTCTCGACCGCCGTCAGGCGCAGCGTGATCGTGCAGCTCCCCGCCGCCTGCGCCGAGCACGTCACGGTGACGCTCACCGTGCGACCGGCTACGCGCGGAGTCCCCACCTGGGTCTCGGAGATCGCGCCCAGCCCGCCCGCCGGCACGGTCACGAACGCACTCGTGGCGCTCGCGCCGCCGCCCGCGTTGGTGGCGGTCACGCGGCACTGCAGGTGGTGTGAGACGTCGGCGCTCGCCACCACGTAGGTCGAGCCGCTCGCGCCGGCGATCCCCTTGGTATTGCGCAGCCACGCATAGCTCAGCGTCGCGCTGCTCGCACCGCTGCCGCTGACGCCCGATTTGCAGGTCAGCCGCTGCCCTGGGGCCGGGATCCCGCTGATCGATGGGTGCGGCTGCACAAGCGGTGGAGCCGTCGTCTTGAACGTGGCGTTGGCGGTCCTCGCTTCGCCGCTTGCGCTCACTGCCACCAGCCGGTAGTCGTAGGTGACGTTCGGCGTCAATCCGCTCAGCGTCGCGCTGACGGGCTGGTTGGTGCTGCCGGCAGCGAGCGTGCTCGGACACGGCGCGCTCTGTCCGTACGCTTCGCTTGTGCCGTATTCCAAGCGGCAGCTCGCGAGCGTCGCGTCGTTCGTGTCCACCGTGCCGGTGACGGTCGCGCTGGTTTCGCCCACGGCGCTCGGGGTGCCGGCGACCACGGCGGGTGCGGGGACACGGGTGACGAGCACCCGACCGGCATTGTCGACGGCCGCGCACAGCCCTTCGGCCACGCAGGAAACCCCTGCGAGCTGCGCCGGAGAGTCGATCGGGGCGAACGTCCAGGCCGGCGCCGCCGCGGTCGGGGTGTCGCCGATATAGGCGCCACCGTTGTCGGTGCTCAGTACGCAGAGTCCTGCCGCGGCGCAGGAGGCGGCCGTGGGCGTGCTGGCGCTCAGTGCGAGCGGGGTCGCGCTCCAGGTGGCGGTGGAGGTGCCGGGAAGGCCCGCGCCGGGGTTCCCGCTCGCCAGCGCCACGCCGGTTTCGTCGACGGCCACGCATACGCCGGCGGGTGCGGAGGCGCAGGAAACCGCGAGTAGGGGGGAGTTGTCGATCTGACGTGGAGGAGCCCACGAACCCGCCGGTTCGCTGCTCTCCAGCACCTCGCCCGCTTTATCCACCGCGACGCACAGCGGGCCAGCGACGCAGGACACCGCCGTCAACGCGTGCCCGATCGGGATTTCCCTCCAGCTCGCGCCGCCGCCGGCGCTTTCGCCGGGATTGGCGCTCACGAACGCGTTGCCGCTCGCATCGACCGCCACGCAGAGGGAGTTGGAGGCACAGGAGACTCCGGTCAGCGCGGTGCTGGAAATTTTCGTGGTGTGCCAGGTCGGGGCGCCGCCAACGGGATTGGTGCTGATCGCCGCGTGACCTTCCCCATCGACCGCGACGCAAAGAGAGCTGGAGGGGCAGGAGACCCCAGTGAGTGCCCCCGCGCCCGTCCCCGCGGTGTGCCACGTCGATGCGCTGTCGGCGATTGGGTCCGTGCTGAGGAGCGCATGGCCCGATCCGTCGACCGCCACGCACAACGACACCGAGGCGCACGAGACTCCCGTCAGAGCCGCGCTGTCTACTTTTTCGGTCGTGCTCCAGCTCAGCGGGGGCGCTGCGCCGGCCGGCGCAGCCGCCAGACAGGCGAGCAGCCCCGCGCACAGCAACGCCATCGCCGTGCGCACCGCACGGAGGGCTGTCAACGACTCTCTGGAGACGGACTCACGGGAACGGTCCAAGTGCACGTCCACCCCTAACACCGGCTCTGGCTCGCGGTTGCGCATCGGCACGGAAGATTGCCAGACCGGGTGGCGACTCCCCCTGCGCAGATGCTTGTCTGCGGCGGCCAGCTTCCCAGGGTTGGGGTTAGCCAGCCACCCTGTCTAGCAAATGCCCAGCCTATCTAAATGATTCCACAAACACGGCATCGCGTCCCGGTTTGTTGTACCTTCCGCGCTACATGCCACGTAAGCGAACAGTTGGACTATCGGCCGGCGAGGCCATGATGGGGCTTGTGATCGAGCAACCCGACAGCGCCTCGCAGCTTGGCCGGCGGCTGGTCGAGCGCTTCCGCTCCGCGCGGTTCACTCGCTCCACCGGCCACAACGCGCTTGCCAGGCTCGCCCGTCAGGGGCTCGTGCGCGTGGTCTGCGACGAGAGCAGCACCGGCGAGGAGGAGCGCTATGAGGCGACGCCGAAGGGAGTCGAGCACTTCCGCGCGTGGCTGCGATCCAGCCCGACGGCGGCGCCGGCGCTGCGCGAGGAGCTGCAGGCGAAGATCGCCTTCTGCGTGCCCGAGGACCTGCCGCGGCTGATCGACGCGATCTGCGCGGAGGAACGCGCCTGCGCGAGCATGTTCGCCGCGGCGCAGGGCCGCCTCAGCGCCGCCGAGCTCGTCGCGCCGCGGCGCCCCACCGACGTCGAGCGGTTCTCGCAGCTGGCCCATCGCGCGGTGCTGCGCGACGAAGCGGCGATGTGGGGGATGCGCTTCAAGCGCCTCGAGCGGCTGCGTGCGCGCTTGGAGGAGATGCGCGACGAGGTGGTTGAGCCCGCGCGGGCCGAGATCCAAGCTCCGGCGCGAGCCGCCCAGGCATGAGCGCGCTGCTCTCGCTGGAGGGCGTCGGCAAGCGCTACCGCCGTGGCGAGCGCTCGCATTGGCTGCTGCGCCACACGACGTTTCATATCGCGGCCGGCGAAGTCGTCGCGGTGGTGGCGATGCGCGGCCAGGGCAAGACCACGCTGCTGCAGATCGCCGCCGGCATGGTGGCGCCGGATGAGGGTCGGGTGCTGCTCGTGGGGCGTGACCTCGACGGTCTCTCCGATCGTGCCCACGCACGGCTGCTGCGCGAGCAGATCGGGGTTGCCGGCCGGCTCGGCCCGGGGCTTGGTGTGCGAATGCTCGACTATGTGGCGATGCGCCTGGCAATCGGCGGGCGCAACCGCCGGCGCGAGGTGCGCTCGCGCGCGCTGGAGGCGCTCGAGCGAGTCCGAGCGGGACACTGCGCCGAACGCCACTGGGAGGAGCTCTCCGACTGGGAGCGCGCGCTGGTGGAGATCGCCCAGGGGATCGCCGGCACACCGCGACTGCTGCTGATCGACGACGTGGTCGACGGGCTCGGAATGCGCGAGACAGACGAGCTCACGCGGCTCGTGCGGGAGCTCGCCGAAGATCACGAGATCGGCGTGTTGATGGCGGTATCCGACCCGGAGGCGGCGCTCAGCTCGCACCGCGTGCTCTCACTCGCGGACGGGCGCCTGGCGTCGATGTCGCCGCCGCCCTCGATCGCGGCGGACGCCACCGCGCCAAGTTACGAGAACGTGATCGACTTTCCGCGCAACCCCGAGCCGAGCCTGCGCGACGCGCGCCAGCGATGAGTGGCATTCTGGAGCTGCGCGAGCTCGTCAAGCACTACCAGGTCGGCGACGGTGCGCCGGTGCGTGCCGTGGACGGCGTCTCCGGCGCGATCGCCGCGGGCGAGCTGGTGGCGCTGTACGGGCCGAGCGGCTCCGGCAAGACCACGCTGCTGATGCTGGTCGCGGCGCTGATGCGCCCGGACAGCGGCGCGGTGCTGTTCGACGGGCGTGAGATCTCGGCGCTCAGCGAGAACGACGGCGCCCGCTACCGGCTGCGCGAAGTGGGGATCGTCGGCGCACCCTCAGACCTGCTCGCGGGGGCGCGCGCGATCGAGAACGCCGCTCTGAAGCTGTGGCTGACCCACGCCCGCAACGCCGAGCGACGGGTGGAACCGCTGCTGGAACGACTCGGGCTGGGGGCGCGCATGCGCCACCACACCGAGCAGCTTTCGATGGGCGAGCGCCAGCGGGTGCTGATCGCGCAGGCGCTCTCCACCGAGCCGAAGTTGGTGCTGGCCGACGAGCCCACCGGCAACCTCGACACGCAGCGCAGCCGCGAGGTGCTGGAGCTGCTTGCCGAGCTCTGTCGCGAACGCGGCGCCGCGGTGCTGCTCGCCACCCACGACCCCCAGGCGGCGATGTACGCCGACCGCGTGCACGAATTGCGCGACGGGCGCCTGCGGGAGTACTCGCCCGAGCAGCTGCCCGAGCCTCTGGCGCGGGCCCGCATCCCGGAGCACTGAGGCGGTGGCGACATGGGAGATTCTCTACATCTACCGGGCCCGCCTGCGCGCGCGGCTGGTGCTCGTGCAGGAACTGCTGGCGATCCTCGGCATCGCCGTCGGCGTGGCGCTGCTGTTCGCCTCGCAGGTGGCCTCCACCAGCCTCGACGGCTCGATTCGCCAGCTCTCCGATGGGATCGTGGGTCGCGCCGGCGTGCAGCTGCTCGCGCGCGCTCCAAATGGCTTCGATCAACGACTGCTGGGCCGGGTGCTCGGCCTTCCGGGGGTCGGCGGCGCCGAGCCGGTGCTCGAAGCGCGTGCCACCGTGGTCGGCCCGGGCGGACGGCGCACCGTCGAACTGGTCGCCAGCGACCCGCGCTACACGCACCTTGGCGGCGCGCTGCTGCAGAACTTCACCGCCGTGCAGCTGGGGACGCTGCGTGTCCTTGCGCTGCCTGCGCCAGTGGCTCAGGCGATCGGGGTCGACTCGCTGCAGACGGTCGGCCTGGAGCTCGGCGCACGCCGGCTTACGGCGCTGATGGGGGCAAAGCTCGACGCCGGCGACATCGGCGCGCTCGTGCACAGCCCGGTCGCGATCGCGCCGCTGGCGTACGCGCAGGAAGCGGCCGGCCTACGGGGCAGGATCACGCGGATTCTCGTGCACGCCCTGCCCGGGCGCGAACCCGAGGTACGCACCGAGCTCGACGCGCTGGCGGCGGGGCAGCCGCTCAACGTCGAGCCGGCCGACATCGATGCGCGGCTGTTCGCGGCGGCCGCCGCGCCCGCCAACCAGAGTGAGGAGCTGTTCTCGGCGATCAGCGCGCTGGTCGGCTTCATGTTCGCGTTCAACGCGATGCTCGTCACCGCTCACCTGCGCCGTGGCCTGGTCGAAACCCTGCGTCGCCGTGGGGCGACGCGCGCGATGACCCTCCAAGTGCTGCTGTTCGACGCGCTGGTCCTCGGCATGCTCGGCACGGTGCTCGGGCTGGCGCTCGGCGAGGCGCTCTCGATGCTCGTGTTCCGCGCCGACCCCGGCTACCTCGCGTTCGCATTCGCCGTCGGCGAACAGCGGATCGTCGCCTGGCAAAGCATCGCGGTGGCGGCCGCCGCGGGACTGCTGGCCGCCTGTATCGGCGTGCTGAGCCCTCTGCGCGATGTCCTCACGCGGCGTCTGCGCTCGGTGGGCTCGTCGGCCAGCACCAACTTCGGCGCACCCAGCCACGCCCAGGGCCCATCTCGCCCTCGGAGCCGCCGCAAGCGGCGCTCCTGGATGCCGCGCGCGGGGTTGGGCGCGTGCTTGCTGGCGATCACCACGGCGATCCTGCTCGCGCATCCCCAGTCCGCGATCCTCGGCAGCGTCACGCTCGTGGCGGCACTGCTGTTGCTGCTGCCGGTCGCCTTCGACGCGCTGCTCGCCGGCTTCGCGGTACTTCAACGTCCGCTCTATGCGGCCTCGACCCGCATCGCGCTCGTCGAACTGCGAGCACCCCACAACCGCGTGCGCTCGCTCGCGATCGCCGCGACCGGCGCGGTCGCGGTGTTCGGCAGCGTCGCAGTCGAGGGGGCGAGGAGCAACCTCCTGCGCGGCCTGGACGCCTCCGCGCGAGCGATCGATGCCAACGCCGCCGTCTGGGTGAGTCCTCAGGGCGCTGCCAACACGTTCACGACCATATCCTTCGCGGGCACCGCGGCTCGGACGCTCTCCCGCCTGCCGGGCGTGAGCGCCGTCGGAGTCTACCGCGGCGGTTTCCTCGATTGGGGGGATCGCCGGGTGTGGGTGCTCGCGCCGCCGCGCACCGCGGCGCACCCGATCCCGGTCGGTCAGCTCCTACAGGGCGAGCTGAGGCCCGCCACCGCGGCGATCCGGCGAGGCGGCTGGGCGGTGATCTCGCAGGCGCTCGCCACCACGCACCATCTGCGGATCGGCGAGCGCTTCACGCTGCCCTCGCCACACCCCGCGGTCCTCCGCGTGGCGGCCCTCAGCACCAACCTCGCCTGGCCCTCCGGGGCGGTCCTCGTCAATGCGCAGGACTACGCACGCGCGTGGGGCAGCCCCGCCGCGAGTGCCTACCAGGTCCAGATCCAGCCGGGCGTCTCACCGGCGGCGGTGAGCGCGGAGATCCAGCATCTGCTGGGGCCCCACACCGCGCTGGTCGCGGAAACAGCCGCTCAGCGAATGCAGGCCAACTACGCCACCACGCGCCAGTCGCTTTCCCGTCTGGCGCAGATCGGCACGCTGGTGCTGATCGCCGCGGTGCTCGCGATGGCGGGTGCGATGGGCTCGATGATCTGGCAGCGGCGGCCGCAGCTGGCCTACATCAAGCGCCAGGGCTACAAGCGGGGCGTGCTGTGGCGGGCGCTGCTGTGCGAGAGCGCGCTGCTGCTGAGCGCCGGCTGCCTGCTGGGGGCAGGTTTCGGTATCTATGGCCAGCTGCTGCTCAGCCACGCGCTGGCCACCGTCACGGGCTTCCCGATCGTCTTCTCGGTCGGGGGCGTCGCGGCGATCACGAGCTTCGCGCTTGTCAGCGCCGCGGCGGTGGCGATTCTCGCGCTTCCGGGTTATCTTGCGGTACGTGTTCGTCCGACAACTGTCAGCGCGGTTTAGCGGCCACCGTCCGATGCGTCGCCGACCCCCGCACCGGTGAGGGATCCGATCCAACGACCAGCTCGCATCCCCACACGACCGCCCTCTCGCCGGGGCAGCTCTGCTCGTTGGCGGGCGCCACCGCCCGCGAGCTGCTGTGGGGACTGCGCGCGGTCTCGCGCGAGGTGCGCGGCTGGCACACGCGGGCCGCGAGCATCCCCGATGCGACCCTGCGCGCCGACGCGCTGCACTCGCTGAAAAGCAAGCGCGCCAGCACCGACGGCGCGGCCCTGTTCTGGACGCTTCCGGACGGGCGCAGCCCCAACCTGTTGGGACTGCTGGTCGCCTTCGAGGTGATGGCCGACTTTCTGGACAACGTGAGCGAGCGGGGCGTGCACGCGGGCGCGGCCAACGGCATCCAGCTGCACGTAGCGCTCAGCGAGGCGCTCGACCCCGGCGCACCGGTGTCGGCCTACTATCGCCACCACCCCTGGCGTGAGGACGGCGGCTACCTGCGCGCGCTCGTGGGCGCCTGTCGCGAGCGCTGTGCGCGACTTCCCCATTATGGGAGTGTGCGCGCGCGAGCGATCCGCGCGGCCACCTTCGCCCGCATGCTGAGCCTCAATCACGAGCCCGACCCCGAGCTGCGCGACACGGCGCTGCGGGAGTGGGCCCGGCGCGAGGCGCGCCACTGGGACCAGTTGGCGTGGTTCGAGTCCACCGCGGCCGCCAGCGGCTGGCTGACGGTGCTCGTTCTGCTGGCGCTCGCCGCCGGGGAAGGGGAGCCGCAGGAGGGTCGCGTGCGCGCCGTCTGCGCCGCCTACCTGCCCTGGATCTCGCTGGTGGCGACGATGCTCGACAGCTACGCCGACCAGGCCGAGGACGCCGCCGGGGCGCAGCACAGCTACATCGCCCACTATCCCTGCGCCGAGGTGGGCGTGGAGCGCATCGGTGAAATCGTGCGCGAGGCTGCCCACCGGGCCCGCACGCTGCCCGACGGGGCCAGGCACACCGTGATCGTGGCGTGCATGGTCGCGATGTACCTCTCAAAGGACAGCTCGCGCACGCCGAAGCTGCGGGCGAGCACCCGTAACCTCGCCGCCGCGGGAGGCTCGCTGTCGAGACTGCTGCTGCCGGTGTTGCGCATCTGGCGGGTGCTCTACTCGCAGCGCGGCGAGTAGCGGCGGTCATCGGGGACGTGAGCACGGAGCAGGCTGGGGGAGAGTCGGCGAGGGGAGGAGGCCGGGCAGGCGCCAAATCGAACCGACGGCCAGAGAATGTCGTGTTTTGTCTGAGCATTTCTTGTTTTATGAAAACAAGCTGAGCGATCCGCGCGAGCGGTTTGAGTAAAGATCGAGGTATGAGGCCACGGGGGTCGGCTATCCGGGAGCGGTCGGCTTGAGCGAGCGGGGCGTCTCGCTCGGGCTGACCGCCGAGCAGGTGGCGAGCGTAGTCGCCGCGGCGACTGCCGCGGACAGCGACAGCGCCAATCTGCTGCCCGGGTTGGCCGCTCCGGGGCAGCTGACCACATCGGCGCTGCTGGACGATCGCACCGTGTCGCGATCGCTGCTGTTAGGGCTGGTCGTGCTGATCTCGTTTCCCGCCAACGGGACCGTACGAGGTATCAAGGAGGTCGCCCGGGAGCTCGACCTGCCGATGTCGACAACCCACCGCTATGCGCACACGCTGCATGCGGTCGGACTGCTCGAACGGGACCCCAGCACGCGTCGCTACCGGCGCTCCGCGGCGCTCGAACCACCGTCCGTCGATGAGCTTCACCGGTAGGCGCCGACCGCTCCCCGCCGGCGGCGATCGGCGGGCATCTCGAGACTGCCACCCGCGGCCCCTCTCCGCCGGGTCCCTCCGGGAATGCCGATGCCGCGGGTGAACAGGCCTCCGGCAGGGACCACCGCGGGCTCGGAAGCTGGCTGGCGCGAGCGTGTGCCCCGCCTGCGAGAACCGCGCTACTCGCAGTCGCTGGAGCGCGGCCTGGCAATCCTCGAATGCTTCACCCCGGAGCGTCCGGTATGGGGGATCGCCGGTCTCGCCGACGAGCTCGGGATGAGCCGCAGCACCACGCACCGGTATGTGCTCACGCTGGCCACGCTCGGTCATCTGGTGCAGGGCTCGGATCGCAAGTACCGGCTCGGGTTGGCGGTGACCGAGCTGGGGATGTCGACGCTGAGCTCCACCGGCCTGCGCGAGCACGCGCACGGACCATTGCGGGAGCTGAGCAGACGCGCTCCCTACACGCTCGCGATTGGCATGCTGGATGGCCCGGAGCTCGTGTATCTGGAGCACATCCGCGCAACACGACGGGGCCAGCCCCGGATCGAGCCCGACCTGAGCTCCGGCTCACGGTTGCCGCCGCACTGCAGTGCGATGGGCAAGCTGCTGCTGGCCGGCCTCCCCGAGGCGGAGGCGCGCGGGCTGATCGCGGAGCTCACGTTGAAGCGGCTTGGCCCCCGCACGACCACGAGCAAGAAAGCGCTGCGCGCCGAGCTCGCACAAAACCGCGGCAAAGCGCTGGTCCTCAGCGAGGAAGAGCTGGCGCCCGGGCTGTGCGAGATCGCGGCGCCGGTGCGCGCCGAGACGCGCGAGGTGATCGCCGCCGTGGGCATGCAGGCGCACGGCTCGATGATTTCCGTGGAGCAGCTGGTCGAACATCTGGGGCCGCATCTGATCTCCACCGCGGATCGCATCTCCGCGCGCGTCGGCTACCGCCGCGACGACGAGCGCCAGTTGTAGTTCGCAGCCCACGGAACGCCACGTCACTGAGGTCCCGCGGCGTGCTCGCGGGGCTCTTCGAGCAGCCGCCGCGCGACCGCTCCGCCGGCGGCGCTGCCGACGAGCACGAAGCCTGCCAGCACCAGCCAGCTCAACAGCGCAAAGGCGATGCCGATCGTGCCGAACTGTTTTGCCGAGGCGCCGAGCGAGTGGGGGAGATACACCACCGAGAAGCCCATCAGCGCCGTCATCCCAAGCGCCGCCAGTGCCGCGCCCGGGAGCAGCTCCCGCCACGGCAGGCGCCGTCCCAGCAGCACATACGGCGTCGCCAGCCACGCTGCGACTCCCACCAGCAGCGATCCCGCGAGATGCCACCAGCCGCCGGCGAGCTCCGCCACCAGCGGCCGCACGCTGATGTAGACGGGAATCAGCGCGATCCACAGCAGATGCCACGGGGTGCCGCGAATGCCGACGGCCGGCAGCTCGTAGGCGAGCTCGTACAGCCGCTGCAGGGCACGCGCCAGCGACAGCGCCGAGAACAGCACGAGCACGAAGCCGATCACGGTCACGCTGTGGGCGACGGTCGCCGAGGGGGCGAACACTTCGCGCACGCTCTCCGCGGCCGCACCGGAGAGCGCCAACCGCTTCACGATCCCGTTGGCGAAGTCATGCGCGCTGGCCAGCGGCACCACCGCGCTGTAGACGATCAGCAGCGGGAACAGGGAGCTGAACGCAAGCGCCCCGAGGGCGACGCCGCGATCGACCGCCTGAATCGCCGCCAGGCGTTCCAGCCACGCCACGAGCGGCCCGGCGGGAGCGAGCAGCACTCGCAGCGGGCCCCGTTGGGTGTCTGCCAGCCGCAACGGGATCCGCATTGCCCTCTCCCGTCGATCACGGAGCGTTGTTGTCGCCGCCGTCGCCGACCAACGCGATGACAAAGCCGTCGTGGCCCTTTTCGCCGACGGTCTGGACCGCGGTGGCGCTCACTCGGGGCTCGGCGGCGAGCAGGTCATAGAAGCGGCGTACCTCCTGCACGCCGCCCTCGCCGAGTCGCTGGTCATAGCCGTCGGGGTCGAGGATCACGCCGGCGCGCACGACGTTGTCACCGATGATTACGCTCCCGGGACGGGAGAGCTTCAGCGACCACTCCAGATACCCAGGGTAGTTGCGCTTGTCCGCGTCGATGAAGATCAGGTCGAACGGGCCGGCGCCCTCGGCGTGCAGTGCGGGCAGCGTCTGCAGCGCGGCACCCACGCGCAACTCCACCATCTCCGCCACGCCGGCCCGCTCCAGGTTTGCCGCCGCGACCTCAGCGTGGTGGGGGTCGAGCTCGAGCGTCACGATGCTCCCGTCCGGCGGCAGCCCTCGCGCCAGCCAAATGGTGCTGTAGCCGCCGAGGGTGCCCAGCTCGAGGATGCGGCGGGCCCCGTGAATACGCACCAGCAGTTCGAGCAGCTTGCCCTGCGCAGGGGTGACCGCGATCGGAGGAAGGCCCGCGGCCCCACAGGCGGCGAGGGCGGCCTCGAGTGCCGCGTCCTCGGGAAGCAGGCGATCGCAGATGTAGCGATCCATTGCGGTCCACAGCTCTTGAGTCATGGCGAGGCGCTCCTAGGTTGTTCGTATGGCGCTCTATTATGCATAGGCGCGACCATGTAGTTCGACGGTGAGACGGTCCCTTCCGGTCACGGTCCCGCCGGGACTCCGAGGCCACGGAGCCGGTGCCGATCCCGCTCGAGGTCTCACCCATGGCTGAGACCCTCTAGGCTTGATTTCCCAGATGCCATCGTGCAACCACCTCGATCAGGTTCTGATCACCCAGCTGCCCGAGTCGGTCGCGGGTTGCGAGGACTGCCTGGCCAGCGGTGGGCAGTGGCTGCATTTGCGCATCTGCCTGGAGTGCGGCAAAGTCGGCTGCTGCGATGACTCCCCCAATCGCCACGCTCGCGCGCACGCGCACAGCAGCGGGCACCCGCTGATCCGCTCGCTCGAGCCCGGCGAGACCTGGTCGTGGTGCTTCGTGGACCAGGTCGCGCTGGCGATCCCCGGCATCCGGGGGGAAACGCGCATCCCGCCATCTCCGCTGGGCTGAGCGGATGGACCGACTAGTCAGTCGAGTGTTGTCGAGCTCGCAGCTCGCGCTGCTCGCCGACCACGGCCAGCAGCGGACTGCCGAGGTCGGGGAGACACTGTTTGAGATTGGCGACGAGAGCTATCCCTTCGTCGCGATCATCGAGGGCGAGGTGATGGTGACCGACGCCGCGGGGCAGGAGCTGGTCCGCCATGGCGCCTCGGGCTTCCTGGGGGAGATGAACCTCCTCTCCGGGCAGACGGTCTTCCTCACCGCCGTCGTCACCGAGCCGATGCGCTACATCGCGGTCGACCGCGAAGTGCTCCGGCAGCTGCTGTTCGATGACGGCGGACTCTCGGATCTGCTCCTCAACGCGTTCGTCGAACGTCGCGAGATGCTCCAGCGCCAGCAGGGAGTCGGATTCGAGATCATCGGCCCACGCGGTTCGCCGCAGACGCGGCGGCTGCTCGACTTCGCCCGGGTCCAGCGGCTTCCCCACTCGTGGATCGACCCTGTGCAGAGCGCACAACCAGACGCCCCGCGTGTCGCGTCGTCCGCCGCCGATATGCCCGTCGTCCGTCTGCCTGGAGGCGCGGAGCTGCGCAACCCCAGCAATGGCGAGCTCTCCCGGGCACTGGGCATCGGACGCGAGCTCGCGCCATATGAGGAGGTGGACCTGCTGATCGTCGGAGGTGGGCCGGCCGGCCTCGGCGCCGCTGTCTACGGCGCCTCGGAGGGGCTCGACACACTTGTGGTCGAGAGCACCGTGCTCGGAGGCCAGGCGGGCACCTCGCGCAGGATCGAGAACTATCTCGGCTTCCCTGCGGGGATCAGCGGCACCGAACTGACCAGTCGCGCGATCACACAGGCGCGGAAGTTCGGCGCCCGCGCCGCCACGCCCTACCGCGCCCAGCTGCTCGAACCAGGCACCGAGCGGCACGTGGTGAGACTCGAGGAGGGCAACCAGATCGCGGCCCAAACGGTGCTGCTCGCCACCGGCGCTCAATACCGGCGCCTGCCCGTGGATGGTCTCGACCGCTACGAGGGACTCAGCGTCTTCTACGCCGCCGGCCCGCTCGAGGGGCAGATCTGCGCGGGACGGCGCCTGGCGGTGGTCGGCGGCGGCAACTCCGCGGGGCAGGCCGCCATCTGGTTGGCGCGCGGCGGCGCCCTCGTCACGCTCATGCACCGCCGCAAAGCTTTGAGCGAGACGATGTCGCAGTATCTGATCAACGATCTCGATCGCTACGGGGTCGCGATCCGCGACCGCGCCGAAATCGCCGAACTGCATGGGGAGGAGGGGCAGCTCGAGGCCGTCACGCTCACCGACGGCGCGAAACTGCCGCTCTCCTTCCTGTTCCTCTTCCTGGGCGCCGAGCCCTGCACCGATTGGGTCGGCGACGTCCTCGCGCGAGACTCCCACGGATTCATCCTCACCGGCCCGGACGCCGGTGCGGGCTTCCTGCACGAAACCAACGTGCCCGGCATCTACGCGGCCGGCGACGTGCGGGCGGGATCGATCAAGCGCTGCGCGACCGCGGTCGCGGAGGGCGCGACGGTCGTGCGCCTCGTGCACGAGCACCTGACGGCCGCCGCCAGCTCTCTCCACTGAGAGCGTTCGCCAGCGCATTGAGGCATGGAGCTCGAGCACGCAATCCGCAGCAGGCGCACCCACAAGGTGTTCGCCCCTGAGCCGGTGGCGCCGGAGCTGCTGCAACAGCTGTTCGAGCTGGCCCGTTGGGCGCCGAACCACCACCTCACCAACCCATGGCGCTTTCGGGTGCTCGGCCCCAGCACGGTTGAGCGGCTCAAGCAGATCGCCGAGCACGCCGCCCCCGGCTCGGCAGGCAAGCTCGAGCGCGCACCCACCCTGGTGGTTGCATCGGTTTACACGCAGGGCGACAGCGCTCAGCAGCTGGAGGATCTGCTCGCGAGCGCGGTCGCCGCCTATCTCGTGCTGCTCGCCGCTCATGGGGCGGGGCTCGCCGGCTACTGGCGGACCCTGCCACTGCTCGACTCGCCCGCCGGCCGGGAGGTGCTCGAGCTCGACCCGCTCGAGACCCCCATCGGGCTGCTGCATCTCGGCCGTCCTCGCCAGGAGCAGCACGTGCCCGAGCGGGCACTGCCCGCCGATTTCGTGCGCCACCTGCCGTAGGCCTTGCGGCGTCAGGTGCTGAGGTAGTCCGCGAGGTGCTTGCCGGTGAGCGTGGAGCGCGCGGCGACGAGGTCGGCGGGTGGGCCCTCGAAGACGATCCGGCCGCCGTCGTGGCCGGCGCCGGGGCCGAGGTCGATGATCCAATCGGCGTGCGCCATCACCGCTTGGTGATGCTCGATGACGATCACCGACTTGCCAGAGTCGACCAGCCGGTCGAGCAAGCCGAGCAGCTGCTCGACGTCGGCCAAGTGCAAGCCGGCGGTGGGCTCGTCGAGGACGTAAACCTCGGGTGGGTGGGACTGTTTTTCCGCCAGTCGCGTGGCGAGCTTGAGTCGCTGCCGCTCGCCGCCTGAAAGCGTGGGGAGCGGCTGGCCGAGCTTGAGGTAGCCGAGCCCGACGTCGGCGAGCCGCTCGAGGATCCTGTGCGCCGCCGGCGTCTTCGCCTTGCCGGCGCCAAAGAAGCTCTCCGCCTCGACCACCGGCATCGCGAGCACCTCGCTGATGTCCTTGCCACCGAGCTTGTACTCGAGCACCTCGGCTTGGAAGCGCTTGCCCTCGCACACCTCGCAGGGGACGGCGACGCCGGCCATTATCGCCAGGTCGGTGTAGATCACGCCGGCGCCGTTGCAGTTGGGACAGGCGCCCTCGGAGTTGGCGCTGAAGAGGGCCGGCTTCACCCCGTTCTCCTGCGCAAACGCCTTGCGGATCGGGTCGAGCAGGCCCGTATAGGTCGCCGGGTTGCTGCGCCGCGAGCCTTTGATCGCCGCCTGGTCGATCGATACGACCCCATCCCGATCCCGCCCGGAATTGACAATCGAGCCGCCGATCAGCGAGCTCTTGCCCGAGCCCGCCACGCCTGTGACGACGACCAGCACACCGAGCGGGATGTCGACGTCGACGTCCCGCAGGTTGTGGGTGGCGGCACCGCGAATCTCGAGGGTACCGCGCGGCGATCGCACCGCCTGCTTGAGGGTGGCCCGGTCGTCGAGGTGGCGGCCGGTGATGGTGTCGCTCGCCCTCAGTCCCGCGACGGTTCCCTCGAACATCACCTCGCCGCCCTCGGTCCCGGCCTGCGGGCCGAGGTCCACGGCATGGTCGGCGATCGCGATCGTCTCCGGCTTGTGCTCCACGACGAGCACGGTGTTGCCCTTGTCGCGCAGCTGTAGCAGCAGCTCGTTCATCCGCTCGATGTCGTGTGGGTGCAGTCCGATCGTGGGCTCGTCGAAGACATAGGTGACGTCGGTGAGCGAGGACCCGAGCTGGCGGACCATCTTGACGCGCTGGGCCTCTCCACCCGAGAGCGTGCCAGAGGGCCGCTCGAGCGAGAGGTAGCCCAGCCCGATGTCCGCGAACGAGTCGAGTGTCGCCCGCAGCGCCTCGAGCAGCGGCGCGAGCGACCTGTGCTCGAGTTTGCCCACCCACGCGGCGAGGTCGCTGATCTGCATCGCGCAGGCGTCGGCGATGTTGATCCCCTGGATCTTCGACGACCGCGCCTGCGCGCTGAGCCGGGTCCCGTCGCACTCGGGACAGATCGCGAAGGTGACCGCCCGCTCCACGAAGGCACGGATGTGAGGCTGCAGCGAGTCGACGTCCTTGGCGAGCATCGACTTCTGGATCCGCGGGATCAGGCCCTCGTAGGTCAGGTTGACGCCGTCGACCTTGATCCTGGTCGGCTCCTTGTGGAGGAGCTCGCCAAGCTCCTTCTTGGTGAACTTCTTGATCGGCTTGTCCGGGTCGAAGAAGCCGCAGCCCAGGAAGATCCGGCCGTACCAGCCATCCATGCTGTAGCCGGGGATCGTGAGCGCGCCCGCGCGCAGAGACTTGCTGTCGTCGTAGAGCTGAGTGAGGTCGATGTCGGACACGGCGCCCCGGCCCTCGCAGCGCGGGCACATGCCGCCGAGGATGCTGAAGCTTCGCTTCTCTTTCGTCGTGCGACCGGCACGCTCGAAGGTGACCGCTCCGGCGCCTGAGATCGAGGCGACGTTGAAGGAGAAAGCCTGGGGTGAGCCGATGTGCGGCTTCCCCAGCCGGCTGAAGAGGATGCGCAGCATCGCGCCCGCGTCGGTGGCGGTGCCGACCGTCGAGCGAGCGTCGGCGCCCATCCGCTCCTGGTCGACGACGATCGCGGTCGTCAGCCCTTCGAGCACGTCGACCTCGGGGCGCGCCAGCGTCGGCATGAATCCCTGCACGAACGCGCTGTAGGTCTCGTTGATCAGCCGCTGGGACTCCGCGGCGATCGTGCCGAACACCAGCGAGCTCTTGCCCGAGCCGGAGATGCCGGTGAACACCGTCAGCCGACGCTTCGGGATCTCCAGGCTGATGCCCTTGAGATTGTTCACGCGCGCGCCGTGCACGCGGATCAGATCGTGGCTGTCGGCGCCGGGCGGCGTCGGTGACCGCATATTCCTCCCTGTCCTCGTGGCGGCGCTCATCGTGGCTCCATCACCCCGGCGAGCCCGCTTATCGGTCCTGAACCAACCCGAGCACGTTGCCGTCGAGGTCGGTGAAGGTGGCTACGGTGCGGCCGGGACCGACCTCGTGCGCGGGCTCCTTCACGGTGGCGCCCGCGGCGGTCACCTCGGCCAGCTTCGCCTCGATGTCCGGCACTTGCCAGTAGGCCACCGGCGAGTCAGCGCCCTGCGGCCCACCACCCGGCACCAGCCCGATGTGCTGGCCCCCGGTGTCGAAGCCGACGTAGTAGGAGGAGTCGGCCTGCGGCGGAATGCCGAGCAGGGCGGTGTACACGGCCTTGGCCGCCGCCAAGTCGGACACTGGATGCAGCACGATCTTGATTCCCTCGGTGGAAGAGCCGGTCATGGTCGCTCCTGAAGTAGTGGTGGTGATGTCCTTGGCGGTCACTCTAGGTGACCTCGATGACCGGCGTTTCTCGATTCCTGATCGATCGTGTCCTGGTCTGGGCTGCGGTCACGGCGCCCGAACCGGTGTCGGGTGGCGCTCTGCCGAATCCCAGCTCGTTGGCGTCGGGTCTCGGTAGATCAGTTCCCGTTCGGCTTGGGGACGCCACATCTCCGCTGTATGCGACGATCAGACTTGCTAAACCAAGTCGCAGGGAAAGAGCAAAGATGTCCGAGCAGACAGAAGTCGGAGCCGACGATTCATCCAGTAGGCGACAACCGACCGGCCACGAGCGGCGGGCGGCGCGGCCCTGGGATGCGTCGTACCTCGATGGCCCGCCGCCTTGGGACATCGGACAGCCGCAGCCGGCGATTCTGCACCTGGCGAGCGAAGGCGCCTTTGTCGGCGCAGTCCTCGACGCGGGCTGCGGGACGGGCGAGAACGCTCTTCACGTCGCCGCCCTGGGACTGCACGTTGTGGGAGTCGACGTGGCTGAGACCGCACTGTCGAGCGCCCGGGAGAAGGCCGCGAGTCGCGGCATAGATGCTGATTTCGTGGCTGCCGACGCCTTGCACCTGGACCGTCTGGGACAAACGTTTGAGACGGTGCTCGATTGCGGGTTGTTCCACTCCTTCGATAGCGACGAGCGGCAAGAGTATGTGGCGAGCCTGGCGTCCGTGACTGATCGTGGCGGAAACGTGTACGTGCTCTGTTTCAGCGACGTCGGACCTGACCGGAGCGGCCCGCATCCCATCAGGCAGGAGGAGTTGGAAGCAGCATTCAAACGCTCCAGCGGCTGGAGCATTGCCTCCGTCAGTCCGGGTCGAATCCAGACGCGGTTCGAGGTACGGGACGTGCCGGCCTGGTTGGCGAAGATCGAACGGATCTAGGGCCACACGGTCGCGACTATCGACCCGCGGTGACGGCTCTCAACTCGTCGAGCGACTCTCGAATGAGTCGCGGCAACTCCTGCCGATTGCTCTCCTCGACATAGCGTTCGAACGCAACCTTGAAGACGGCGATCCCCGCCTCGGCGGTGAGGCTTGCGACTGAGCTCTCGACGCCGCGCCGGCGCAACGCCTCGGCGAGCGCGGCCGCGAGTGATGCGAGCTTGATCAGCTCACGCTCTTGAAGCTCCGCGCTCGAAGCGATGATCGCCTGGCGTTCACGCGCGAGCTCTCCGCCCTCCTGGATGAGAGCTCCGGCGGCCTCGAGACCCGTGGCTGCCGCATCGATCGGCGTCAGCGACCCGGGCGCGTCGGCGACCGTGCTGACCAGCCGCTCCTGCAGCGCCTGCGCGCCCGCGAACAGGACCTCGCGCTTGTCGGCGAAGTGTCGGAAGAACGTCCGCTCCGTCAGTCCAGCGCGCTCGGCGATCTCCGCCACCGTCGTCTGCTCGAATCCGCGCTCGCCATAGAGCGCGAAGGCCGCCTGCATCAGCCTGCCGCGCGCGTTTGGCTCCCATCGACCCATGTCACAATCCTATTCGACGGCAGCGGCTGACATGGGTGCTATGCTGATGGCAGTGACTGTCATCGATTGGGCAATGGAGGTTTCTCATGCGCGTATTCATCACCGGCGCGTCAGGCTGGATCGGCTCCGCCGTCGTTCCCGAGCTCCTCGGCGCGGGCCATCAGGTCATCGGGCTGGCTCGCTCGGATGCCTCGGCCGACGCCCTCACCGCCGCCGGCGCGGATGTGCACCGCGGCGATCTCGATGATCTCGACGCCCTGCACGATGCCGCTGCGGCGTCGGATGGCGTGATCCACCTCGCGTTCAAGCACGAGCTCGCGTTCTCTGGTGACTTTCAGGCCGCCGCCGCGGCGGATCGCCGCGCCGTCGAGACGCTCGGCGAGGCGCTCGCGGGCTCCGACCGGCCGCTCCTGATCGCCTCTGGGATCCTCGGGGTGGCACCGGGGCGTGTGGTGAGCGAGCAGGACGGGCATGACTCCCACGCCGCCGTCGCCGCCTTCGGCGGCGGTCCGCGGGCCCGATGGGAAACGGCCGAGTTCACACTGTCCCTCGCCTCCCGCGGCGTTCGCTCCTCAATTGTGAGGCTCCCTCCGACGAATCACGGCGACGGAGACAACGGCTTCATCGCGGCCCTCGTCGGCATCGCCCGCGAGCAGGGCGTGTCGGGGTACATCGGCGATGGGGCCAACCGCTGGCCCGCGGTGCACCGGCTCGACTCAGCGCGCCTGTTCCGCCTAGCGCTGGAAGAGGCACCGGCGGGGACGACGCTGCACGCAGTCGCCGAGGAAGGCGTGCCGGTCCGGGAGATTGCCGAGGCCATCGGGCAGCATTTGGACATCCCGGTCGTATCCGTCGCCGCGCAGGACGCGGGGGAGCACTTCACCTGGCTGGGGGGCTTCCTCGGGCTCGACGCTCCTGCTTCCAGCGCGTGGACGCGGGAGCAGTTGAGGTGGGAGCCGACCCACCCCGGGCTCATCCCCGACCTCGACCAGGGGCATTATTTCCACAAGAGGTAGCCTGTGCTGAGTGCAGACAGACGGCTCGGCCACGGCTCACTTCGAGCGTAAGCGTCCTGGCTGGTTCACCAGCCATGTGTTCAATCCGGCCGTGGCCGGATTGACCCGCCTCGGCATCAGCCTATTTGGCTCGCGCGTGTTGGAGGTGCCGGGGCGCACTTCCGGTGAGCCGCGTCGCACTCCGGTGAATCTCCTCACCTTCGAAGGTGAGCGCTACCTCGTCGCGCCGCGCGGCGAAACGCAGTGGGTGCGCAACCTGCGAGCCAGCGGGGAGGGCCGGCTGCTGGTTGGTTCGCGCAGCGAGCACTTCGCCGCTGTCGAGCTTGCGGACGACGATAAGCCACCCGTCCTGCGTGCCTACCTGAAGCGCTGGAAGTTCGAGGTCGGCGTGTTCTTCGACGGCGTAGGCCCAAATTCCTCGGCTGAGGAGTTGCGCGGCGCCGCGCCCAAGCATCCGGTGTTCCGGCTGCGATGAACGAAGGAGCCCAGCATGTCACGTGACGTCAAGATCCCCGGTCCCGAGCACCCGATCACGATCACCTCCAGCGGCGACCACGTCGTCGTTCGCAGCGGTGAGGCGACGATCGCCGACAGCCGCTCGACGCTCGTCCTGCGCGAGGCCGACTACCCGCCGGTCCACTACATCCCGATCACCGACGTCGACCGATCACAGCTCGCGGCCAGCGAGCTGACCAGCTACTGTCCGTACAAGGGCGAGGCCTCCTACTACTCGATTGCTGCCGACGCGGAGCGTGGTACCGACGCGGTCTGGTTCTACGCCGATCCCCACTCCGCGGTGGCCGAGATCAAAGACCATGTCGCGTTCTATCCTGACTGCGTCCAGCTCTCGATCCAGGCGGCAGACGGCACGGAAGGCTGAGCGCAGATATGCCAATGCGAGCCACTCGATCGGCCCAGCCCCACGGTGGTCAAAAGCTCGCCGCGGGAGCGACTGCCCCAGGCGGCGAGCGAGTTGTTCTACGCCGAGGGCGTCCAATCCAACCGTAGGCTTGGCTGTTAATGCGCTGGTTTATAGATGGCATGAATGTGATCGGCACGCGTCCAGATGGATGGTGGAAGGATCGCCACGGGTCGATGGTCAAGCTGGTGAACATGCTCGAGCGGTGGGTCGCAAGCAGCGGCGAGCAGGTCACGGTCGTCTTCGAGCAGCCTCCGTCGCCGCCGATCGGCTCTACTGCGATCGAGGTCGCCTACGCTCCACGACCACGTCCCGATTCAGCCGATCAGGAGATCGCAAGGCGTGTCGAGGCATCCGCTGAGCCGGCCGCCATTCGTGTCGTCACCTCTGACATGCGGCTCGCCGAACGGGTGCGCGCCATCGGCGCGACAGTCGAGTCATCCGGGCCGTTTCGGACGCTGATCGAAGACGGCTGATGGCCCCTGCTGCACGCTACGTTGCCGCGGCTGACTACGCGATCCCGATGGGCACCCGGGGGAGGTCATCTGGAATCCCCGCGCCGAGCTGTGACCAGACACGCGACGGTGCTCGCGCGAATTGGCCGCCCAAGCTGCTCGTGCAGTGTCCGATTCGCGCTCTCCACGGCCTCGCGTTGCTCAGGCGAGAGCCGTGACCAGAACGACATCGTGCCAAGCAGGGCGCCCAGCTCGGCGGCCGTGTGTTCCATCAGCGTCGGCTCCGTGGCGATCTGCGCGTCGTCGAACAGATGGGCCGCGTACTCGCGTGCCAGCTCGTAGCCGCCAAGCCAAGCCCAGATCTCTGAGATGTTCTCGCGACGCTCACGAACGCCCGCAAGAGTGGTCTCGAGATCCCGGTAGCGCGGCCAGTCTGCAGCGATCTCGGGCGCGATCGTCGTCATCGCGCTCAAAAGCGCCTGCTGGTCATCGGCGCTGCGCGGCTCGTGCAGTCCGAAGTACTGGATGAGCGCAAGCGTCCCGTCGGGCACGAGCGCGTCCGCCGCGCGCTGCCAGCCGACATCGGGGTCGATCCAGTGGATCGCAGACGCCGAGAAGACGGCCCGGAAGTGCTCGTGGGGGAGACGTGCGTCCTCGAAGCGGGCGTTCACGAGCTCCAGCTCGCCCGTGCCTCCAAGGCGCTGCTGGGCGAGCCCCGCCAACTGAGCACCCGGCTCGATCGCCGTGACACGCAAGCCCCGAGCCAGGAGGCTGCGGGTCAGCTGTCCGGTCCCACAACCGATCTCGAGCACCTGGTCGCCGCGATCGAGGCCGGCGAGGAGGCAGGCGAGATCGATCAGCTGCTCGGGGTAGGTTGGACGGTGGCGGTCGTATGCGACCGCCACCTGATCGAAGACTTTGCCGTAGCTGCGCTGCAGTGTTCCGTCCGGCACGCCCACAAGGTAGGCGGTACGGCCGACGGAGCGAGGGGATCCTGGCGCGGTTGCCGCTTCCGGACTAGAATCGCTGTCGGTTTCGTTCACGATCGACGGGAAAGAGATGCACGACGGCAGGGGGGAGGACTGACCGATGCTCACGCTCTACGAGCACCCCTTCGCGCTCTACTGCCAGAAGGTTCTGGTGGCGCTGGGCGAGCTGGGCGTGGCCTACGACGCCCTCGAGGAGCAGCGTGACTTCGACCGCGCCGAGCTGGCGGAGCTGTGGCCGCCGGCGTCGATTCCGCTGCTACGCGACGGCGAGGAGATCGTCGGGGAGACCTCGATCATCATCGAGCACATCGCCGGCGCGCAGCTGGTGCCGTCGCTGGAAGCGCGCAAGTGGGATCGCCTCTGCGACCAGTACCTCTCTGACGCCGTTCAGGTGATCGTCGCGGACACGATCGAGGAGCGCTTCGACGAGCGCGCCGTCGCCCGCGCGCGCGGCCGGCTCGACATGATCTACGGCATGCTCGAGACGCAGCTCGCCGAGCACGAGTTCCTGGCCGGCGATACGTTCACGATCGCCGACTGCGCCGCCGCGCCGGGCCTGTTCTACGCCTTGGCGATTCATCCGTGGAGCGAGGACACGCACCCGCAGTTGACGCGCTACTACCGGGCGCTGGCGCACCGGCCGTCCTTCGCCAAGGTGATCGCGGACGCGCGGCCCTACCGGCACTTTTTCCCGCTGCCCTGGCCGGCCGACTTCGACCGCTACCACTGATGTTGACCGGGAGCGTCGCCCGGGCAGTAGAGGATGACGATCGGGAGGCCAAGATGGAAATGATGAACGCGGCCGTGGCGTGGCGCCGCACACGGCCACCTTGCCGGACTTTAAGGGGAATACTCAAGCAGCCGGCGGTATCTCAGTCTCGATCGAGGCGAGGCGGCTGGCGGCGCGCAGACCAGTCAGCCAATCGGCTCCGCCAGCTCGACGATGATTCCCTCGGGGCCGCGGACATAGCAGAGTCTGTAGCTGTCCTGGTAGCGCTCCACCTCGCCGACGAGCTCTGCGCCGCGGGTTCGGAGGCCAGCGACGACGGCGTCGATGTCGTCGACGACGAACGCAACATGGCGGATGCCCAGATCATTCGCTGGCGCGCGCTGGGAGCCACCGCCGGTCGACGGCGTATGAAACTTCGCCAGCTCGACCCGTGCGTGCCCGTCTGGAGCCTGCAGCATCGCGATCTGCGCCCGGACGCCCTCGAGCCCGACGACGCGGTCCACCCAATCGCCCTCGACCGGCGCCTCGCCCCGCAGCTCGAGTCCGAGCTCAACGAAGAACGCCACCGCGTCCGCGAGGTCGTCGACGACTATGCCTACGTGGTCCATCCGCTGGATTGCCATGCGCTCAATGGTATACACGCGACTGAGCCCATCGTCGAACCCTTTCCCTGGGGAGACGGTCCGGGTGGCTCGAGCGCGACATCCGCGCCGCTCGGTCTCAGGTGGATGGGACGCCGCAGCTGCGGCGTCCCGCCGATCTGAGACAGCCTAATCCCATTCATGTGAGACTCTGGGGTCTCACCCATATGAGACTCAGCGCTCGAACAACTTGCTCTCGGGGGAGAGACGACAGATGACCGCGGGCCGCGCGATCGACACCCGGGCCCGTGGCGTCGCGTGGGCGAAGGCTGACCCGCCCGGCGCCGAGTTCGCCGTGATCGAGCTCGAGTCGAGGCGCCTTCGCGCCAGCGGCGTCGCGATCGGCTCCGATCCGGAGCCCTACCGTCTCTCGTTCGAGCTGCGGACGCGCGGCGAGTACATCACGGACAGGGCCGCAGTGGAGACGCAGGGCGCCGGCTGGACTCGCCAGTTGGAGATCCAACGCAGCCCTGCGGGCGTCTGGAGCGCCTCAAGCCAGAGCGCCGGAAAGCTCGAGCTGCCGGAGGCCGGCGGCGACCCGACAGAGCTGGGAGACGCCCTCGACCTGGATCTTGGCCTCTCACCGGTCTTCAACACGATGCCCGTACTGCGCCACGACCTGCACAACGGAGGCAGCGCCGAGGACTTTCTGATGGTCTGGATCTCAGTTCCAGACCTATCGATCCACGCCTCCCCACAGCGCTACACCTTCCTCGAGCGCCGTTCCGACGAGCAGCGGCTGGTTCGCTTCGAGGCAGTTGGCGAGGGGGAAGACTTCGTCGCCGACGTGCAGTTCGACTCCGACGGTCTCGTGGTCGACTACCCCGGCATCGCGAGCCGGATCAGAGCTTGAAGCCATGCTGATCTACTCGATGAGTGTCTCGGTGGACGGCTTTATCGCCGACCGCGAGGGCGCGTTCGGATGGTCGGTCCCTAGCGAGGAGCAGTTTCGTTTCCACATCTCGCAGATACGCGAGCTCGGCAGCTATCTGTGCGGCCGCAGGCTTTACGAGACGATGCTGCCGTGGGAGACGGACCCGTCGATGCGCGACAACGAGCTCGAGGCCGCGTTCGCCGACGTCTGGTGCGCTATCCCGAAGGTCGTCTTCAGCCGCACGCTCGACAGCGTCCAGGGCAACGCCCGGCTCGCCGAGGCGTCGGTCGCCGAGGAGGCCGCTGCGGCGCTCGACGCGACCGACAAGGACGTCTCGATCGGCGGCGCCGGCCTGGCCACGGCAGCGATCGAGCTCGGCCTCGTCGACGAGCTGCGCATGTTCCGCAACCCGGTCGTCGTCGGTGGCGGCACGCCGTTCCTGCCGCCGGTCACCGAAGACGTTCCGCTGGACCTGGTCGAGACCAGGACGTTCGGCTCGCGCGTGATCTACGAGCGCTACGGGCGCGCCCGCGGCGAGTCGGAGTGAGGGCTGCTGACGCTGGCAAAAGGCCTCGAGTGGCCGATCGCGGACCTCTCCTCTCCACTTCCAATTTATACCGGATCGAAGGCCCTCATGAGGCCGCGATTCGTGCTGCATAATCGCCCGCTGTACGGCGGAAGAGAGATCTCGAACGGGTTGCCCGGGCAACTCAGACGGAGGTGAACCGGATGGGCGATGACGTATTGGATATCCAGGAGATCGACCGGACTCAGGTTGCGGTGGCGGGCGGCAAGGGGGCGCTTCTGGGAGAGCTCCTGCGGATCGAGGGGGTGCGGGTGCCGCCCGGTTTCTGCATCACGACAGACGCATTCCGGCGGACCGTGGCCCAGGCACCGTCGATCCATGCACAACTCGATCGCCTCTCCCGCCTGAAGCTCGCGGACCGAGACGGCGTGGCCGCGCTCAGCGCTGAGCTTCGCCGAGGGATCGAGGAGATCGTCCTTCCCGGCGACCTGGCGGAAGCGGTCGCCGGCGCGTTGGTCCGGTGTGGCGAGGACCTCGCCTACGCGGTCCGCTCCAGCGCCACCGCGGAGGACTCGCCGACGGCATCCTTTGCGGGTCAGCACGACACCTACCTGAACGTCACCGGTCTCGAGGCGATCCTGCAAAACGTCCGCCGGTGCTGGGCCTCGCTGTTCAGCGAGCGGGCCGTGACCTATCGCTTGCGGGGTGGTATCGAGAATCGGCACGCCCAGATGGCCGTGGTCGTGCAGCAGATGGTCCTGCCGGTCGCCTCGGGGATCCTGTTCACCGCCGACCCGCTGACCTCCGACCGGAAGCTCGCCGTTGTGGAGGCCATCCCCGGCTTGGGCGAGGAGTTGGTCTCAGGACGGGTGAGCCCGGATGTCTACACGGTGCGCGACGGTGCGATCCTCGTACGGACACTCGCCAACGAGCAGCCGGCGTTGGAGGATGGGGACATCCTGGCGCTCGCGCAGCTGGGACGGCGGATCGAGGAGTTCTTTGGACGCCCCCAGGACATCGAGTGGTGCCGGGCCGAGGACGGGTTGCAGATCGTGCAGAGCCGCCCGATCACGACGCTCTTTCCCGTCCCTGAGGTGGGAGATCGCAAGAACCACGTCTACGTCTCCGTGGGACACCAGCAGATGATGACGGACCCCATCAAGCCGCTGGGGCTCTCGCTGTGGCAGCTCACCACTCCGCGGCCGATGTCCGTGGCGGGCGGAAGGCTCTTCGTCGACGTCACCGAGATGCTCGGTGCGCCCACAACTCGGGCGGGGCTACTCCGCGCCATGGGGGGGTCCGACCCGCTGATGGGCGATGCGCTGCGAACGATCGTGGAGCGCGGCGACTTCGTTGCGGCGCGCCCTGACGAGGAGCTCACCGGGGTGTTCGCCCTCGCCGAGCAGGAGCCGCTCGATGCCGACCCGGCGATCGTGACCGAGCTGATCGAGCGAGGCCAGGCGTCGACCGTCGCGCTGAAGCGGACGATCGAGGCGAAGTCCGGACCGGAGCTGATCGAGCTCATCCTGGCGGACCTCCCGGAGCTGAGACGGGTCCTCTTCGATCCGCGCGGCCTGGAGGTGATCACCTCCGCGGCGCAGGCCGGCCGGTGGCTGAACGAGCGCATGCTGGAGTGGCTGGGCGAGAAGAACGTGGCCGACACGCTCACGCAGTCCGTGGCCGGGAACGTCACCTCGGAGATGGGGCTCGCGCTGCTGGACGTGGCAGATGTGATCCGCCCGTTCCCGGACGTCGTCGCATTCCTCCGGGATGTCGATGATGAGCACTTCCTGGAGAAGATGCCCGCGCTCCCGGGCGGCAACGAGGCGCGCGACGCCATCCAGGCCTATCTGGACAGGTACGGCATGCGGTGCACTGGTGAGATCGACATCACCCGGACGCGGTGGAGCGAGCAGCCGTCTGCCCTCGTGTCGATGATCCTCGCTCATGTCAGGAACTTCGATCCGGGCGTGGGTTCGCAGCGGTTCGAGCAGGGACGGCGAGAAGCCGAGATGAAGGAGCAGGAGCTGCTGGCACGGCTCCGCGACCTGCCCGACGGCGAGCGGAAGGCGGGGGAGACCAAGCAGATGATCGACCGGGTCAGGACCTTCGCCGGGTACCGCGAGTATCCCAAGTATGGAATGGTCAGCCGCTACTTCGTCTATAAGCAGGCTCTGCTGCGCGAGGCGGAGCGCCTGGAGCTCGCCGGCGTGCTGCGCGAGGCGCAGGACATCTTCTATCTGACACTCCACGAGTTGCACGACGTCGTGCGCAACCAGGAGGTGGATCACGAGCTCATCCGACAGCGCAAGGAGGCGTTCAACTCATATCTGTCGCTGACGCCGCCGCGAGTGCTGACCTCGGAGGGCGAGGTCCTCGCCGGGAGCTACCGGCGAGAGGATCTCCCCGCCGGCGCACTCGTGGGTCTCCCGGTGTCTGCCGGAGCCGTCGAGGGGACGGCGCGCGTCATCCTGGACATGGCACAGGCGGATCTTGAGCCGGGCGACATCCTGGTCACTACGTACACCGATCCCAGCTGGACCCCGCTGTTCGTGACGATCGGCGGCTTGATCACCGAGGTCGGCGGCCTCATGACCCACGGTGCGGTGATCGCGCGCGAGTACGGGCTGCCGGCCGTCGTGGGGGTGGAGCGCGCCACCCGACTGATCCGCGACGGGCAGCGGATCCGGGTCCACGGGACCGATGGGTACGTCGAGGTCCTAGGCTACTTGCCGCGGAAAAAGTCTCTGTGATGACGAACGGCCGCGCTTGTTGAGGGCGCGGCCGTTCGTGAATGAGTGGTGCTCTGGTTAGGAGCGTTTGGAGTGTTTCACCGGGCTCGGACGGCGAGCGTGTCGGCGTTATAGGCGAGGATTCCCCACTCGGTCCAGATCTCTTGGCCTTCGGTGCCCTTCAGGCGGCTGCGGCCCATCCCGTAGCGGCGCTTGAGGTGGCTGATCCGGCCCTCCTCGCCTGTTCGGTAGCGCTGCAACCGTCGATTGGTGCGTCTGGAGCCTCGTTCCTGGCGGCCGGAGATGAACACTCGCTCTGGTGTGAGATCTTTGAGTGCGTCGTTCGTCGGGCCGGGCATGAACCCACCGTCGAGGGCCAGCTCCCGCGGGGAGATCTGAAGCCGTTTGAGCTCGGCGATCGTGCCTGGGAGCAGCGTATTCTCGGTCGGGTTGCCCGGCGCGGTCGACGCCGGCAGGATCAGTCCTCGCGCGCCGCGCTTGGTGTTCTCGGTCACCTCCGCGAGCTGGGTCACATACCCAAACTCGTTCGGCTTGCCCAGCTTGCCCTTGCGGATCGGGCGGGCATCCGGGTCTGTGAGCGACACTATCCGCTCGCGGATCGGTTCGCCCTGCACACGCTTCGTGATCTGGGAGGCGACCTTCTCGCAACGATCCACGAGCTGCTCGAGCTTGGTCGCCGCCCTGAGCTTCGCCTTCGCGCCACGGCCACGCGCCTTGGTCCGCGCGAGCGTCAGGAGCCGCCTGGCCTCGCGCACCGAACGCCGCAACAGCTCGCCGGTCTGCGCCGTGAGCTTGAGCACCTGCGCTTTCGCTTCCCCTGAGCGAGCCCGGATCGTGCGCGTGATCCCCCGCAACCGGCGGCCCATCGCTTGTGAGCGATCCCGCACCCGCCGTTTGCTCTCGCCGATCCGCTGCGCCAACTTGCGACTCTCCCTCGCCAGCGCACGCACCCCATGCGAGGCCAACCCCGCATCGGTCGGATACTTCACATCCGCCTCGACGACAGTCGAGTCGATCCGCACCGCACGCGGACGAAAACGCTTCTCGCGCATCGTCCTGGCGATCAGCGTGCGCGTCAGCTCTGAGACCGTCTCGGGCCCGATCCTGCGGGCAAGCTTGCGGACCGTTGACTCGTCCGGCACCCGCTCGCACAAAGAGATCCGGCAGAACCGCCGCAAGTGAATCGAATCGGAGACCTCCGCCACCAGCGACCGATACCCCCACCGATAGCGCGTCTTGAGCACCATCAATCGAATGAACGTCTCCATCGCGATCGTCGGGCGACCATCCGTCAACACCGCCCGCTTCTGCTCGATTACCTCCCGTCGAAAGCGCTCCACGACCGGCCCAAACAACCCAGGATCCGAGAGCAACAAATCCAACGCCGCCAGATCCTCCGGCAACTCCCTTACCTCGACCGGCAAAGCCTCGTCCCACAACGACTCCGCCTGCCCCGCCGACAACATCAACATACCGACCCCCTTCAACCAGAAACCCACTCATTTGCAGGACATTCTGACGATCACACCGGACGGAACAAGCCACCAACACCCCTACTTTTTCCGCGGCAAGTAGGCTAAGGGACCTGCTCATGATCGATCTCTGGAGCGCCGTCAAGGACCTGCCGATTGCGATTGAGTCGTCATCGTTCGAGGCGCTTGTGCCGAGTGGTCCGACCGGGCTCGAGGACTTCTCGACGACGCAGCTGCGACTGCAGGGCCGTGGCGAGGAGGGCGTCGGCGAGCAGGTCGGCATGGGGGATGCCCAGGAGAGCCTGCGTGCGAGCGACTTCCCGCTGACCGGCGAGTGGGCGACGCTCGCCGGCTTCCTCGCTCACGTCGAGGAGATCGACATGTGGCCCGAGCCGCCCGAGTACGAGCTGCAGCGCAACTGGCGGCGCTGGACGTTCGAGTCCGCGGCGCTCGATCTCGCGCTGCGCCAGGCGGCCACGAGCCTACCCGAGGTCCTCGGCCGTACGCCCCAACCGGTGACGTTCGTCAACTCGTTCGGGCTCGGCGATCCACCGGACATCGGCAAGGTCGCCAACCGGCGGGCGATGCATCCGACGGTTGGCTTCAAGCTGGACGTCGCGCCGTCGTGGACGCGGGAGATCATGGACCGCGTCGCGGCCGTCGAGGGTGTCGCGACGATCGACTTCAAGGGCCAGTACGGCCTCGAGGTCGAGGACGAGGCGGCGCTGTTGGCGATGTACGAGCGCACGCTGGCCACGTTCACCGAGGTCGTCTTCGAGGACCCGCACGATCACCCTGCGGTGCTCGAGCTGCTCGCGCCAATCGCGGATCGCGTCTCCTACGACGCGCCGATCACGAGCGTCGCGTCGATCGGCGCGACCCCTATCAAGGTACGGATCGTCAACATCAAGCCCTGCCGCGTCGGCCGCCTGCAGGAGCTCAGCCGCTTGTACGCGCACTGCGAGTCCGCCGGCATCCAGATGTACAACGGCGGCATGGGCGAGCTCGGCGTCGGCCGCGGGCAGGCCCAGCTGCTCGCGTCACTCTTTCATCCCGGCGCGCCCAACGACATCGCGCCGTCGGGCTACAACCTCGAGGATCCACTGCCCGGCCTGCCACCGAGCCCGCTTGATCCCATGCCGGACCGCGGCTTTCGCCGTCGGTAACCCGCGACGCCCGTAGGCGCGGCGCCTGGCTGAGTCGAGCTCGCCTCGGTTCAGCCAGCCTTCGATGGTGGGATGTTCTGGTTCAGATGGAACAGGTTGGTCGGGTCGTAGCGATCCTTGAGCGCGCGAAGCCGGGCGAATTTCTCGGTCCCGTAGGCCGCCCGCACCCGCTCCTCCCCCTCCGATGAGAGGAAGTTGATGTAGGCGCCGCCAGTCAGCGAGGGCTCGATCTCGGCGTAGAACCGCTGCGCCCAGTCGATGTGGGTCTCCATACCCCCGCCCGGCTCGTGCGTGGTGGCGATCGCGTTGAGCACGAAGGGCGCCTGGCGCTCGCGGTGGGCGGTCTCGTCCTCACCGACACGGGCGATCGCGCCGCCGAACTGCTGGATGTGGATCTCCGAAGACGGGGAAGTCGCGTTCTGGTGGAAGCGGGCCATCGTCTCGATCGCGTGGTCGTCGAGCTCGCGGAAGTAGCCCGCCTTCATGTAGGCCTGCGTGCCCCTCGGCCAGAGCGCGTCGAGCAGGCTCTGCATCTGCACGTAGGGCATCGGGCCGACCAGGTCGGCGACCGGGTCGCCCAGATCGCGGATCGGCTGAATCGCCTTCATCCCCTCCTCGGGGTCGCCGGAGTAGCAGCCGACCAGGCCGACCAGCTTCTTGCCGTGCCAATCCTCGGGGATGAACGGGGCGGGCGGCGCGGTGATCAGGTTGACCAGGGTGCTCAGCTCATCTGGCAGGTCGCGCGCGAAATCGCGGTAGAAGCGCATGACCTCCTCGGCGCGTTCGCCCGGGTAGAAGACCGGGCCGGCGGCCACGGTCGGGCCGACCGGGTGCAGGGCGAACTCGAAAGAGGTGACGACGCCGAAGTTGCCTCCTCCGCCCCGCAAGCCCCAGAAGAGGTCGGGGTTCTCCTTGGCGCTCGCGGTGAGGATTTGGCCTTCGGCGGTGACCACCTGCGCCGAGTGCAGGTTGTCGCAGGCCAGGCCATACTTGCGCATCAGCCAGCCGATCCCCCCGCCCAGCGTGAAGCCGGCGACGCCGGTGGTCGAGATCAGGCCCCCGGTTGTGGCGAGGCCGTGCTCCTGGGTCGCGGCATCGAACTCCCCCCAGGTGACGCCGCCCTCGGCGGTGGCGGTGGCACCGCTCACATCCACCGTGATGCCCTTCATCGGCGAAAGGTCGATGACGATCCCGCCCTCGACGGTGGAGAAGCCGGGAATGCTGTGGCTGCCGCCACGCACGGCGACGTCAAGCCCCTCGCTGCGCGCGAAGCCGATCGCGTGGCGCACGTCGGAGGAATCGGCGCAGCGAGCGATCACCGCCGGGCGGGCGTCATGAGCGCCGTTCCAGATCGAACGAGCCTCGTCGTAGGCGCCGTCGCCGGGCCGGATCATCTCTCCGTGCAGCCCGTCCTCGAACTCCTTCAGCGTTGCCGCTCCAAGCACTCCTTGCGTGGCCATGCCGGCCCCCTTTTCAGTTCGGTTGTTGAACGTCGCGTTTCGACGACGCACAGCGAGGCTACGGGCCGCCTCTTAGCGCTCACTTTGCAGCGTTTTGGCCTCCAGTTCTCGGCAGTAGGCGATACCGGCGCGGGCGCCGAGCAGCTCGAAGTGCCGGCTCGCCCGGTCCAGCCAGCGACGCCCCGTCGCCGCCTCGCCGTCCTCCGCGCAGATCGCCGCCAGTACCGCCAGCGCCCACCCCTCCTGGTGGGTCGTCTCGATCCCTCCGAAGACCGAGGCGGCGGCCTCGAGGTGAGTCCGGGCATCGACGCGATCGCCGGCGCAGAGCGCCACGCACGCCAGGCTCAGCTCGGCGGCGCCGATGCCGATCAGGTCATCGTTTTCGGCAAACCAGGTTCGGCTCTGCCCGGCCGAGATGCGGGCACCGTCCACGTCCCCGGCTCGGGCCAAGAGCATCGCCAAGCAACCGAGGGTGATCCCGGCGCCGCGACGGTCGCCGATCTCCTGCCGAATGGCGAGGCTGCGCTCGAGCAGGGCCCGGCCCCGTTCGAAGTCCCCGCCGGAGCGGGCCAGGTTGCCGAACGCGTTGAGCGCAAAAGCTTCGCCCTGCTCGTCGCCGAGCTGCTGGAAGCGGGCGAGACTCTCCCCAATCAGCTCTTCCGCGTGGGCGAAATCGGTCTCTGCACGATCCACCGCGGCGAGGTTGACGAGGATATAAGCCGAGGCCGCGGCGCCGCCAACGCGGCGGGCGACGAGCCCGGTTTCCTCATGCAGGAAGAGCGGGTAGCCAGTCTCGGGCTCGACCGAGATCATCCCGTAGCTGAGCAGCCAGAGCGCCGGGCGCGGCTCGGCGCTGAGAGCGCCGGCGTGCTCCAGCGCCGCTTCCAGATGCTCCCGTGCGGGGCCGTATTCGCGCCGAAACCAGGCGGCGATGCCGCGCGTGTGCGCCGCCCACATCGGCGGCCGCGCGGCTGGAAGATCGTCGGCGATGAGCGCCTCGTGTTCGCGCACGAGCAGCTCGACGTCCTGCGCGGGACTGACGATCGCCCGGTAGGCCGCCGAGACCTCGACCGCATCGAACATCCCGGCCCGGTCCTCGAGCTCGCGGAAGATCGCCACGCTCTCGGCCGCAAACTCGTGGATATGCACGGGGACGCCGCGACGCAGCCCGATCACGCAGGCGGCGAGCAGGGCGCGAGCGCGCACCGCCGTCGACTCGGGCGCCGCGGCCAGGGCGACAGTGAGCCAGCGGTACCCCTCGGCGAGGTAACCGCGCATCAGCCAGAAGCGCCAGAGGGCGACGGCGAGACGCAACGCAGCCTGGGGATCGGCGACCAGCGCCGAGGCCAGAGCAGCGCGGAGGTTGTCTCGCTCTCGATCGAGACCCCACAGCGCGGTCCGCGCCGGCAGGTCGCCGGCCGGTGTCGGGTCGCTCTCGGCCAGCGCGACGTACCAGTCGCGATGGCGCCGCTCGAAAACGGAGTTCTCTCCCGCCTCCTCGAGACGCTCGACCGCGTACTGGCGCACGGTCTCCAGCAGCCGGTAGCGGCGGTCCTCAGATCCATCCTCGACGTGAACCAGCGACTTGTCGATCAGCCGGCCGAGCACGCCGACGGCCTCGCTGCGCCGCAGCGGATCCTCGGCGCCGATGTCCTCAGCCGCCTCCAGCCCGAAGCCGCCGGCAAACACGGCGAGCCGACGCAGCAGCACCTGCTCGTCGGCCTCGAGCAGCTCGAAGCTCCAGGCGAGCGTCGCCCGCAGGGTCTGTTGCCGGGTCATCGCCGTGCGGGCCCCACCCGTCAGCAGGTTGAGCGAGTCGTCGAGCCGCTCGACGATCTGAGCCGGAGTGAGGACGCTCACTCGCGCCGCCGCCAGCTCGATCGCCAGCGGCATCCCGTCGAGGCGGTGGCAGAGGGAGGCGACGGCATACGCGTTATCGCCGTCGAGCTCGAATCCGGGCGCGGCCTGCGCAGCCCGGGTGGCGAACAGCCGCACCGACTCCGCCTCCAGCGACTCCTCCGCGGGCGCTCCGGGGACTAGCCTCGGGAGGGAGAGCGAGGGGACGCGCCAGGTCACCTCGCCGGGAATCCGCAATGGCTCGCGGCTGGTCGCCAGCACGATCAGGTTCGGACAGTTGCTGAGCAAAGCCTCGGCGAGGCGCGCGACCGCCTCGACCAGGTGCTCGCAGTTGTCGAGCAGGAGCAGCAGCCGGCGATCGCCGATGTGTCCGGCGAGGGCGATCTCCGGCGCCCGGTCGGAAGCCAGCCGCGTGTCAAGCGCCTGAGCGATCGCCGGCCCGACCAGCTCGGGCTCTCCGAGTGCCGCCAGCTCGACCGGCCAGATCCCGTCGGCAAAATCCTCGCGTCGCCGCCCGGCGAGCTGCAGCGCCAGCCGGGTCTTGCCGCAGCCGCCGGCTCCGGTCAGGGTGAGCAGCCTCGCGTCGCGCAAAAGCGTCGCGGCCTCGGCCAGCTCGCGCTCGCGACCGACGAAGCTCGTCAGCTGTGACGGCAGCTCAGGCCGGCCGGCACCTACCTGGTGCGGCTTGGACTCCTGCTCCAGCTCGGCCAGCTCGGCCTCCAGGGCGAGGCGGAGCTCGGCGAGGGAGTCGCGCCGCTCCCGGCTCCAGTCCTCGTAGCGGTCCGCCGGCAACAGCTCGGCATCGAAGCCTTCAAGAGCGGAGCGATAGGCGCCGGGCTCGCCCTCCTCGCGCGCGATGGCGGCGAGCTCTTCGAAAGCGACCGCGTCGATCCGGACCAGGTCCTTGGGGCTGAGCAGGATCAGTTCTTCGCGCAGCTCCAGGTAGCGGCTGCCGTCCAGCCCGATCGAGTCGAGCGCGCGCCGAGCCGCGAATATCGCCTGATGTAGGTTGTTGCGAGCGGAGTCCGGGTCCCGCCCCGCCCACAGCAGCTCGGCGGCCTGGTCGACGTGGAGCCGCCGCTCGGGCGCGAGCGCGAGCAGCTTGATCAGCGTCTTCGCCTTACGCAGCCGCCAGGCATCGTCGGCGATAACGCTGTCGCCGACGCTGATGGAGAACACCCCGAGGAGACCGATGCACAACACCTCATCGCCCATCGATATGCCTATCGTGCCGGAACTCGCCACCGCATAAGAAAACCACTCCGAAGCAATCGACCGGTGCGGCGCTCCACTATCTCTGCATCTACGCTGGCCTGCTCAAGCAGGCGTGGCAGGCACTCGCGCAGTTCGGCTAACCGGGACAGCCGTCGAAGTACAACAGTTCGATCCTCACGGCGCGACTGGCGCGGCTGGCTTCGATCGGTAGCGCCTCAACGCGATCACGGCCCAGATCGCCTCGACTACCCCGAATGGCCAGGTGCTCGCGAGAAAGCCATAGACGCTCGACAAGGCACAGCCGCAAGCGAAGGCGAGGATGAAACCTCGGCCGCGTCGTTCCAGCGCGTACATCAGGACCATGAAAGTGACGGCGCAGGCACCAAAGAGAGTGAGCACACCCAGGAGTGTGCCAGTGCGATCGTCTCGCTCTGGCTTGAGCGCGCGGCGGGCGGGGGAGTAGCCTTCAAGACGTGCCTGGTTGACGTTGACCACTCCCGTATGCGGCCTATCCTCGTCCGCCTCCCTGACGGTGCATTACGTGCTGACCGTCATTCACCGATGCGATCAGAGAGGATCACCATATGAGCGAGAGCACCGACATAGATCTGCTGCACCGGGTCTGGGAGGCGATGAGTAGGGGGGACCTGAGCGTCTTGGAAGTACATACCGGCACGGTGCAGAGCTAGCGACACTTGACCAGGCGTCTAATGAGGGACTGGAGCGCCGAATAGCGTGGCGACGGCGCCTACCGTTCCGGCGGTGAGCAGCGTGTGGACGATGCTGCGACGCAGCGCAAGCAAGGCGACGGCCGCCGCGGCGAGCACGGCGTACTGCCACGTCTCGCGCAGGGCACCGGCGAGCGGGATCGCCGAGCCGATGATCGCGCCGGCCGCCGCGGGTGCCGCCCCGGCGAGGAACGCCGTCACTCGCTCGTTGCGCAGCAGCCGCTCGAAGCGCGCTGCACCGAACAGGACGAAAGAGAACGACGGCAGGAACGCGACGAACGCCGCCAAGAGCGCTGCGGGAAACCCGCCGGCGGCGTAGCCGACAACAGCGACGGTCTGTGTGAGCGGCCCCGGCGTGACCTGTCCGAGCGCTACGGCGTTGAGGAACTGCCCGTGGGTCATCCAGTGGTAGGTGCCTACGGCGTCTGATTGCATCAGCGGAACGATCACGAAGCCGCCGCCGAACGCGAGCGCCCCGACCTTCAACGCCGTCCACACGAGCGCACCTGTCCCGCCCGGGTCTGCGACCGCTGCGAGCAGCGGCCAGCCGTGAAAGCTCGCAACGCCTCCGGCGAGCCGGTGCTGCCATGCCAGCTCGATCGCGCCGCACGCCAGCAGGACGAGCACAAGCCACGCGCCAGTCGTGGCCGCCGCGATCCCTGCGGCGAGCGCGTAGAGCAGGACGCGGGGCCGCTGAGCGTCAGCGGTGCGTCTCCAGATCGGAACGGCAACGCCCAGCCCGGCGCTGACCGCGACGGCAGCAACGGCGGCGCCGGCTCCCATCCCGGCGCCCCGTATCCATGCGGGCGGTGAGCCCTCGAGGAACAGAACGGAGAGCGCAAGGATCAGCACGAGGCCGGGCAGGATGAAGCCAAGCCCCCCGATGATTGCTCCCTTGGGGCCGCGTAGTCGCCAAGCGCAGTAGATCGCAAGCTGCGTGGAGGCTGGTCCGGGCAGGATGTTGGTCGCCGCGATTGCCCGCTCGAACTGATCGTCGGTGAGCCATTCTCGGCGTGTCACGCATAGTTCGCGGAACAGCGCGACGTGCGCTGGCGGACCACCGAACCCAATACACCCAATCCGGCCCCACTCACGCGCGACGGTGCGCAGCGACACACCAACTCGCGGCGGCGCGGCGGCTTGTGGACCGCTCACTTCAGAGTCTCATCGGTGAGCAGTGAGTCGACGCTCCGGGCGATGTCATCGCGGATCGCGCGGACTTCATCAAGCGGACGGCCCTTCGGGTCGGGTAGCTCCCACTCGATGTAGCGCTTGCCTGGGATGTAGGGACACTCATCGCCACAGCCCATCGTGACGACGATATCCGCTTGCTCTGCGAGCTCTCGTGTGAGGAGCTGCGGTTGGCGGTTGGAGAGGTCGATGCCTACCTCGCGCATGGCCTCAACGACCTCGGGGTGAACGTGCTCGGCTGGCGTCGTCCCCGCGGACAGGGCCGTGTGTCTCCCAGCGGCGGCGCGTTCGAGGAGCGCTTGGCTCATCTGTGAGCGACCGGCGTTATGCAGGCAGACGAATAGGACGCACGCCATCGTGCGGAGGCTCCTCGCTATGCGGCATGACGGCTTCGGCTGCCTCCTCTGGTGTCAGGTCGGGGTAGAGCAGCCTCACGAGGAGGATCGCGCAAACACAGCCGACGAGCTGCGCCACGATGTAGCCGGGCACCGACGCGGGTGCGATCCCAGCGAATGTGTTGGAGAACATGCGCCCGACGCTGATCGCGGGGTTGGCGAAGCTCGCGGAGCTGGTGAAGAAATAGGCGGCGCCGATGTACGCACCAACGGCGGCCGGGGCGATGTGTGCGCGTTTGGTGCGCGCGAGCGAGAAGATCACGAGCAGCAGCCCGGCGGTGGCGATTACCTCGGAGAACAGGTGTGCGGGCGTGGCGCGGTGGTGCGTGGAGATGCTGATGGCGGCCAGCGAGAACATGCCGTTCGCCACGACCGCGCCGAGCACGCAGCCGACAACCTGCATGGGGATGTAGGCGAGCGCATGGCGCCAGCGGATGCCGCCAAAGCTCGCGTCGGCGAGCGAGACAACCGGGTTGAAGTGCCCGCCGGATACCGGGCCGAACATGAGGATGATCGTGTAGAGCCCTGCGGCCGTGGCGGCGGCGTTCTCGAACAACTGCAGGCCAACGGAGTTCGGCGAGAGCGTCTGCGCTGCAATGCCCGAGCCGATCACGAGAGCGGCGAGAAACGCCGAGCCCAACAGCTCGGCGAGTAGACGGCGGCCAAGCGGAGGCGTGTTCACGGCGCTGATCGTATTACATCGACGGGTATCTGTCTTATTGATATAAGTAGATTGATGCCTGTCGATTTGGAGCTATCCCCGAAGCAGAAGCGAGCGGCCGGTGAGCGCTGTTGCGAGCCCGTCGTCTACCCCGACGTGCAGCGCGATCATGCGTTGCGCATGGCCGAGGTCGCGAAGGCTCTCGGCGACCCGATCCGTTTGCAGCTCGTGGACGTGCTGCGCAAGCACGCCGGGAAGGTCTGTGTCTGCGAGCTGGTGCCGCTGTTCGACATATCTCAGCCCACGCTCTCCCACCATCTCGGCAAGCTGCGCGCCGCCGGAATCGTGGACTCCGAGCGCAAGGGCTTGTGGGCCTACTACTACGTGATCCCCGACGCCCTGGAGGAGCTGTCCGCATGGCTGAGCTGACCACCACCGCCGACACCTTCGAGCCGTTGATCAAACAAGTCGCGTAGGGGAGGGGATCTCGACCGGTGCTCTCATCGCGGAGGCGATGTCGAGCGCGATTGAGCATCCCCCGGCTTATGGCTCGAGCGCTTGTCGCACTTCTGGCGAGGAGCGGGTGCGAGTTCGGACAAGGAACAAGACCCGCTTTCGGTCGGCCGCGCAGGTACTACCGTCTCGACGACGGTTGCAAACCACAAGCGGAAGGAGCCACGTGCTGAGGCAGGTCGCGGAGGATGTGCTGATCCACGAGAGCGAGTTCATGCAGAGCAACGCCGTTGTCGTGCAAGGCCGGGCCGGCGTGTTGCTCATCGACCCTGGGGTGACCGGCGACGAGATCGCCTGCCTCGCGAACGACCTTCGCGAGTTGGGCCAGCCCGTTGTGGCGGGCTTCTCGACGCATCCTCATTGGGATCACCTGCTCTGGCACGCCGGGCTCGGCGCGGCGCCTCGTTACGGCACGGCGCGCTGCGCAGCCACCGTCCGAGCTCGGCTGTCGGACGCGGGTGCGAAGGCCCGCGTCGCCACGCTGATACCACCGGACATCCTCGAGCAGGTACCGCTGGACCTGCTCGGCCTCATTACCGGCCTGCCCGCCGAAACTGATCGGATTCCTTGGGATGGCCCTCAAGTCCGGATCATCGAGCATCAAGCGCACGCCCCCGGCCATGCGGCGCTGTTGATCGAGGAACGCGGCGTTCTCGTCGCCGGCGACATGCTTTCTGATGTCCTGATTCCGTTGCTCGACCTGAACGACACCGCTGACCCGATTGAGGACTACCTCTCCGCGCTGCGGCTGCTCGAGCGCGTGACGGGCGACGTCGATGTCTTCATCCCAGGTCACGGGTCCATCGGCGGAGCTGATCAGATACCCGCACGGATCGAGCAGGATCGCGCGTACGTGCACGCCCTGCGTGACGCTGATGTCCTCAGCGACCCGCGGCTCGGTCCATCGGCGTACGGCAAGGATTGGCTGCCCGGCGTGCATGAACGGCAACTCCAGCACCTCGCCCGAAGAAGAGAGCGCGACGGGACACCCGGATAGAGATCCGTTTACGGGACACCGTGCGGCATGCGGGCTCTGACTCTGGACGTCTCATCTATATGAGACCAAAGGCGACGCAGCGTAGCCGTAGTTGTGCACGCCCCGGCTGATCCGCGTGCGTCATCGCGCTCTGCCGGGCAGCATCCGTGGTAGGCCGAACTGCGGCAAGACGCTGCTGTCGGCGAACCAGGTGATGGCCGAGATGTGGTCGCCTTCAAGGGTCAGTACGAACAGCGCGTACGCGCGCGCGATGTCGGTGTCCGGCACCGGGAGGTAGCAGCCGAATGCCGGCTGTGTGTTGGCGCGCGTCGCCACCAGCCGCAGCGGTGCGCCGCGCCGCTCCGCAGAGCCGCGTAGGAACGCGCCGATCGCGTCGTGTCCCTGGTAAGCGTGGGGGAGGGGTGGCATCGTGACCCACGCGTCCTCGGTCAGGAGCGCGACCATGCCATCGATGTCGCCATTCTCGACCGTTTCGGCGAAGCGGCCGACGATGTCGCGCTCGAGCTTGGAGTTCGGCAGCGGCGCTCGTTCGCGGCCGGTCGCCGGCAGCCGGGTCTCGAACGCCGCACGGGCGCGGCGCAGCAGGTTATTGACCGAGGCCTCGCTGGTCTCCAGCATCTCGGCAACCTCGCCGGCGCGATAGCCCAGCACGTCGCGTAGCACGAGTACCGCGCGCTGTTGGGGCGGGAGGTGCTGAAGACCGACGACGAACGCCAGCGCGATCGCCTCTTTGGTCTCATAGCGCGCCTCCGGTCCCGGGGCTTCGTCCGCGACCCCATCGAGGAGAACGTCGGCGTAGGGCTCGAGCCATGTCGGCTCGTTCCAGCGTGTCGGCTCGGGCATCTGGGGCATCCGCTCCTCTTCCGGACGGCGCCGGCTAGAACGCAGAGCATCCAGCGAGCGATTGGTGGCGATCCGGTAAAGCCAGGTGCGCACCGAGGCGCGTTCCTCGAACTGCCCAAGGCCCCGCCAAGCGGCGAGGAAGGTCTCTTGGAGGAGGTCCTCCGCGTCCTGAGCCGAGCCAACGATCCGGTAGATGTGCACTTGGAGCTCACGCCGGTATGGCTCGGTCAGCTCGCGGAACGCGTCCTCGTCGCCAGCGCGTGCACGGGCGAGGGTCTGCTCGGTCACGCTCGCATCCTCGCACCAACTCTTCGTGTCACGGGCATCACGAGTAATGACGTCGGGGCGGCTCGAAACTCGCCGCGCAATTTTCGTCGCGGCCGACGCCTCAACGAACGCAGCAACTAACAGTCCGACGAAGGGAGAACCGAGATGGGAAAGATCGTGATGAGTGGCCCGCAGAATGTCTCGCTCGACGGCGTGGTCCAGGACCCGGACGGCCAGGAGGGCTTCAGGCTGGGCGGCTGGTTCGTGCAGTTTGGGGGCCAGGACCTCGAAGCGTGGAACACGGTCGCGCTCGAAGAGGCGCTGGGCGCCGAGGCATGGTTGCTGGGTCGGAAGAGCTACGAGTTTTTCGGGACGCGCTGGCGACCCCGCAATGGCGAGCTCGCCGACAGGATCAACAGCATGTCCAAGTACGTCGTGTCCTCGACCCTCGAAGATCCCGAGTGGAACAACTCGACAGTCCTCAAGGGCGACGTGGTGACCGAGGTCTCGAAGCTCAAGCGGCAGGTGGACGGAGAGATCGTCGTCCCTGCCAGCTACCAGCTCGGGCGCACGCTAATCGAGCACGGCCTGGTCGACGAGCTGCGACTGGTCGTCTTCCCGGTCGTGCTCGGTGCCGGCGAGCGCCTGTTCGGGGAGACCAGCGACATGAACCCGATGCGCCTCCTCGACGCACGGACAATCGGTGACGGCCTCGCCTTCCTCACCTACGAGATCGTGCGAGGGGCCTAGCGAGACGTCGGACAGCACTGACGCCCCAGGAGCCCGGATGCTCGTCCGCCATCCCGCGGGCAGAAAGTAAAGCGATCTTAGTCCACAGGGCGCGTTCTGACGGCCACGAGATCGCCGCTGGCGCAGGCGCGGCGCTGACCCGTAGCGTTCAGCCAGTCGTGACATCGGGACGAGGTCAGCGCTGAGACGGCGCAGTCCCATTCATCTGAGACTGCGGCGTCCCGCTGATCTGAGACGGCGCAGTCTCTTTTATCTGAGACTGTGGGCGTCTCAGATAAAAGAGACTGGGTCGCCGGAGCGGCTGTCCCGGGCGGCGACATCTCTCACATCGTGCGAGAGACCTTCGGTTGTCGTCTTCGGCGACTGCCGAGCGGTCAACCTCGGAGTAGACCTCTACTGCTGACGCGCCGCGGCGGCGGTGATGTGGTTGATCACTCGGTGGAACTCCTCGGTGGGGGAGAAGTCGACGTACTCGGAGTCCTCGAGCGCCTCCGGGGCATGGCCGGGCGCCCAGTAGAAGGCCTCGCCAGCGGCGAAGTCCTGATGCCCGTCGGCCGTGTGCATGCGCACGCGGCCCTTGATCATGTAGCCCCAGTGCGGGCAGGGGCAGAGGTCATCGGGGAGGCCCGTTGTGGCCGGACGCAGGTCCGCGCCGGCAGGCAAACGGGCGAAGCCGACGGACATGCCGTTCTCGTCGCGGAGACGGAGCTGCACGCCGTCGTCGATGACGATCGGCAGGTCCTCGAGCGTGATTGCCTTCATGGTGTGTCCTCCTCGTGTATGGATGCTGTTTCGGTACAGGAGCTCTCAGCGACGTCATTTTCCGCGGCGTCCTGCTGCTGCGCGGGCGATCGCGCGCGCGTCGAAACGCATCACGCGAAGCTGGCCGGAGAGATCCAAGCGAACGTCTGAGAAGCAGCGTCGCCGGACCCCGAAGTTGGGCGCTTCGCCGCCGCGAAGTCCTGAGGGTCAATCGCGCCACTCGACCTCGAAGTGACCGATCGGTTCGTCGAAGCCCTTCACCACTCCCCGCCCCCTCTTCGAACCAGTAGGTGACGAAGCGCACGCCGAATCCGTCCTGAACCTCGAGGTCGCGCATGTGGGCGGCGGCGACGTCGGCAGCGGTCGCGTCCGGGAGATCGTGGCGGTCGATGTAGAGGGGCATCGTGATCAGGCTTTGCCGGTGTCAGCGCATCGCGCTGTCTTGCACCTCTGTTGGTCCCGCGTCCGTGCCGGCAGCGGCCGCCACGTATGCGGGGCGCCGGTTGAGACGCTTTCTGCGGACATCCGCGCTGACGAGCGCGCCGACCTCGCGCAACAGCTTCCGTCGCTGGCATCCCGGCCGCAGGAGCAGCCGGCCAGTGGCGCCCAGCAGGCGCGGTGGCGTGACGACCTGCGAGGGATGCGAGCGGTGGGTGAACAGATCGATGACCGTGTCGATCTTGCCCTGCTCGAGCAGCCGCTTCTGCATCTCGGGAAACACGGTGGGCATCGCGCCCGCCCTGCCCATATCGGTTGCCAGCCAGTAGTGCCCGGCGGCATCCCGGTCTCGCCAGTGGGCCCAATCCGCCAGTGCACGGTCAAGGTCCTCGCCGGAGTCATCCAGAGCGCCGGCGATCGCCGGCGCGAGCGCGTCGACCTGCCGGAACGCGTCCTGGATCCCCTGGCCGGGCGTCGGGTCCTTGAAGTGGCCGGCGTCGCCCGCCAGCACCCAGCCAGGGCCAGACGCCTCCCGGAAGAACCCCTCCCAGCGCAGCATCCCGAAGATCTTTCCCACCCGCCGCGCGCTCCGCAACGCCTGCGCCACCGGCTCGCAGCTGCGGACGTACTCCGTGAAGCTGCCCTCCAGGTCCGCCCGGAAACGAGGGAGCTCACGCAGGTCGGCCATGACACCGGCCTGATACAGCCCGCTGTCGGCGGGCGTCGCGAACACGAGTCGCTCATCCCAGCGATGCTGAACGAACGCCGGATCGGGGCCCGGTTCGGCGCCTTCAAAGAATGACCAGTAGGCGAAGCGCTCGTTCGGTGTGAGGTTGTACTTGCGCGCCCCGACGAGGTTCGCGATCGTGGAGTTGCGACCGTCGGCCCCGACCACCAGCCGCGCCTGCAAGGTGGTCTGTGAGCCATTCTGTGCCACCCGCACGCCGGCCACCCGGTCGCGATCGTACACCAGCCCTGTCACCTTGCTCGCCACACGCACATCGGCGCCCGCATCCGCGGCAGCTTGCACCAGGATCGGATCGAGCAACGTGCGACGCACCGACACCGCACCGCCTACGTCACCCGGCCGCTGGGGAATCGAGGTGACATACCGCAGATCCTCCTGGCGCACGTCAAAGTGGCCGACGAGTGGCGCGCCGGTGGCGCGGATCTTCTCCATGACCCCGAGCCGATCGAGGAACGCCAGCGCCTGCGCTTGGATGAAGTGCGTGGAGAGGGTGTCGCGTGGAAATGTGGCTTGCTCTATCACGGCAACGCGCACGCCGCGATCAGCAAGCAACGCCGCCAGCGGTGATCCCGCACAGCGCGCCCCGACCACGATCACATCAAATTGTTCCATTGGCCGCGCTGATTCCCTACGCCTGTGGCTGGATGTTCTGGTTCACCCGGAAGAGGTTTCCCGGGTCGTAGGTGCTCTTGATCTGCGCCAGGCGATCGTAGTTGTCGCGGTAGCTCGCCCGTACCCGCTCCTGGCCCTCGTCCATCATCATGTTCACATAGGCGCCGCCGGCGGAGTAGGGGTGCAGCGCCTCGAAGTAATCCACGCACCAGCGGCGGATGACCTCCGCGTTGGCGGGGTCGTGATCGACACCGGCGAAGACCGAGCCCCAGACCGCATCGCGATAGCTCCACGGGGTGTCGGAGGGGCCGACGTCGTGGGCCGCTCCGTCGATCGGGTACAGGTGCATCGTCGACTGCCACGTCGGCATCTCAGCGCCGAACATGGCGTGTGCCTCCACCGCGGCGTCGGGGATCTCCTTGACGAAATCGGCGCGCCAGTACCACTGGTCGCCAGCGGGGTAAACAGAGTCAAAGGCGCCCTGGAACGCGGCGTGGGGCATAGGCTGTGGCCCATGCAACAAGGGCTCCGGCAACGCATCCAGCAACGGGGCCATCGCCGCCGCGGCGTTCTCGGGGCCGCCGACATAGCACCAGACGACCCCGCAGACCTTGCGCAGATGGAGCTCCTCGGGGTAAGGGGGCTCCGGCGGGACCGATAGGAAGGCGAAGAAGCCGTTCAGCTCGCGTGGAGCGTTTGGTAGGAAGTCTCGGTAGGCCTTCAGCACCTCAGCGCCCAGCTCGACCGGCCAGAAGGTGGGGCCGGCGACGACGGTTCCCACCTCGTGCAGCCTGAACAGGAAGGACGTCACGACGCCGAAGTTGCCGCCACCGCCCCGGATCGCCCAGTAGAGGTCGGGGTGCTCGTCCGCGGCGGCACGAACCGTGTCGCCGCTCGCGAGCACGACCTCAGCCTCGAGCAGGTTGTCGACCGTAAGGCCGTACCTGCGGGTCAGGTGCCCGAGGCCGCCACCCAGCGTGAGACCGCCGACGCCGGTGGTCGAGATGATCCCGCTCGGCGTCGCCAGGCCGTGCTCGTTGGTAGCGGCGTCCACTTCGCCCCAGGTGCAGCCGCCGCCGACCCTCGCCGTTCGCGCGCCGGGATCCACCGCGACCCCCTTCAGGCCCGAGAGGTCGAGAACCACACCGTCGTCGCACGTTCCCAGCCCGGCGCCGTTATGGGCGCCGCCGCGCACGGCCAGCAAAAGCTCGTTGTTGCCAGCGAACGAGACGACCTTCGCGACGTCGCCGGAGTCAGCGCAAGCTGCGATCAGGGCCGGCCGCCGGTCGATCATCGCGTTGTAGACCTTGCGAGCTTCGTCGTAGCCGGGGTCCTCGGGGGCTGTAAGCCGTCCCTGGAATCCAGGCATCCCGCTGCGGGCCGTCTGTATCAAAGCGTTGGTGGTGCTCATGCGTTCCTCCCTGGCTGGTCGTCTCAACTCGTCTCGGTCGAACCTAGGGCAGTCGTATCGCTCTGTGATGACCTGACCTGACCCAATTCGAGTGCTGCCGGCATCAATCGATCCCAGGCGGCATGATCAAGACTGACTACGGTCTTTGCATGGACGCCGAGATCCTGGACCTTCCGGGCCCGCTTCGCCCGACCTCGACTTCCCCGTTCGTCGGGCGCGCGGGCGAGCTGGAGAAGCTTCGAACCCTGATGCCGCGAGCGGAAGGCGAGAGGCGCCGCATCGCACTGCTCGCGGGCGAGCCCGGCGCCGGGAAGAGCCGCCTAGCGCGCGAGTTCGCCAGCCAGGCCGCAAGCGAAGGGGCGCTTGTTCTCTACGGCGCCTGCGACGCAGTGGTGCGCACGCCCTACGGGCCTTTCGTCGAGGCACTCGAACGCCTAGTGCGCGTAACCGAGGTGGCGGAACTGCGCGCCGCGCTCGGCGCCGGCGGCGGCGAGCTGACCCGGCTGCTGCCCGATCTGCCCGCCCAGGTCGGTGAGCTGCCGAGGCCGGTTGAGGCCGATCCCGATACCGAGCGCCATCGCCTCCACACGTCGGTTGCCGACCTGCTCGCGAACGTCAGCCGCAGGAGACCGATACTGCTTGTACTCGAGGACGGGCATTGGGCGGACGCAACTACGCTTCTGCTCCTGCGCCACCTGGCGCGCTCCGCGTGGAGCGCCCGCCTGCTGATCCTCGCAACCTTCCGCGACGGCGAGGCCGACGTGCCGGTGGAGCTCTCAGAGACGCTTGCGGACCTGCGCCGCGCCGACGACGTCGTGCGAATGCGTCTGGAAGGGCTCTCTGGGGCGGAGGTCGCTGATCTGGTCAGTCGTGCCGCCGGAAGCGACCCCGACCCCGAGCTACGCGAGCTTGCAACCACGATCCACGATCTCACCGGGGGCAACGCCTTTCTCGTCTGCGAGCTCTGGCGCGCCCTGGTTGAGACGGGGATCGTCGAGGTCACCTCCGGGCAGCTCAGGGTGACCCGCCCACTGACCGAGCTCGGCACGCCCGAAAGTGTCCGCGAGGTAGTCAACCAGCGGCTATCGCGCCTGGCACCGAGGACCACAGACCTGCTCGAGCTCGCTGCCGTGGCCGGGCCGGAGTTCGAGTTGGAGCCGGTTCGCTGCGCCGCTGGTCTTGCCGAGTACGAGCTGCTCGCCGTTCTCGAGGAGGCGATCGGCAGCGGAATGATCGAGGAGCTCTCCTCGCGGCGGCTGGCCTGTCGCTTCACCCACGAGATCGTGCGACGGGCGCTTTATGACCGGCTCTCGCGGTTGCGGCGGGCCGAGCTGCATCTGCGCGTTGGGGAAGCCCTCGAGAGCGCCGGCGCGGGCTCGGACCGTGCACTCGCGGACCTCGCGCATCACTTCGGCGCGGCCGCCCCGTTCGGCGGGGCCGAGCGGGCGATCGACTACAACCTGCGTGCGGCGCGTGCGGCGCGAGTCGCCCTGGCCTTCGACGATGCCGCAATGCGGTTGCGCACCGCGATCCAGATCGGGATCCAGGGCGAGTCCGAGCGCGCCAACGCCCTGCTCGAGCTCGGCTCGGTCAGCCATCGGGCGGGCAAGGCGACCGATGCGCTGGAGTCCTTCGCATCAGCGGCCGCGATTGCCCGTTCGCTGGACAGCTCGGAGCTGCTCGCCCGAGCGGCGATCGGCTACGAGGACGCCAGCTGGCGTCCCGTGGTAGCGATACGAGATGCGGTCGAGCTGCTCGAAGAGGCGCTCGCGGCGGTCGATGACAACAGCGAGGAGCTGCGAATCGGCCTACTGGCGGGACTCGCGCGAGCGCTCGACTTCGAGGGGGAACGTGAGCGTGGGGCGCTCGTGCGCGAAAACGCCGTCGCGCTGGCCAGGCGACACGACGACCGCGCGGGGCTCGCGAAGGTGCTGGTTCGCTCCTACTGGGCGCGCGGCACGACCCCGCTGGAGGAGATCCTCTCGATGCTAACCGAGGCGAGGGACCTGGCACAGGAATTGGCGGACGCCGAGACCAACGCGGAGGCGATGGCCTGGCGCGTACCGACCTTCGTCGCGCTGGGCGACCTCGAGTCCGCCAGGGCAGAGATCGTTGTCCTGCGCGAGATGGCCGAGCGTACCGCGCAGCCGGTCATGAACCACATTGCCGAGCACTACGGGTCAGCGATCGCTCTCTGTGACGGGAACCTCGCGGACGCAGAGGCGATGGCGGGGCGCTCGCACGATTGGGGCCAGCTCCTGACCGGTCGCGACGCATCGGGCACCCACGGCATCCAGATGTTCGGTGTTCGCCGCGAGCAGGGGCGCCTGGCAGAGCTTGCGCCGGTGGTCAGGATCCTCGCCGGCCAAGGCGACCGAGAGGGGCCATGGCATCCCGGGCTCGTCGCCGTGCTCGCCGAGTTGGGCATGCAGAGCGAGGCGAGGCGGGAGCTCTCGAGGCTTGCAGCTGAGGGCATCGACGGCTTCCAGGCATCGCTGTGGGTGGCGACGCTCACCTACCTGACCGACGCCTGCGCTGCGCTGGGCGACGAGGCGATGGCGGCGATCGTCTATCCCGAGCTGCGGCCGCTTGCGGGGACCACAGTCATGATCGGTCACCTGGTTGCGTGCTACGGAGCCGCCGATCGCTATCTGGGGATGCTCGCCGCGACGCTGGGGGAGCCGGGCCTAGCCGAGGAGCACTTCGAGCGGGCCATGGAGCAGAACAAGCGGATGGGAGCGTCGACTTGGCTGGCTCACACGGGTTACGAGTACGGGCGCCTCCTGCTCCGACGGGGGCCAGGGGTGCGCGACCGCGCGGAGGCCCTACTCGGTGAGGCCGCCGGCCTGGCCGAGCAGATCGGCATGGAAGGACTGCTCGGAAAGATCCGCTTGCTCGGCGTGCCAGCACCAGACGGTGGTCTCCCGGGCGGACTCTCCCCACGCGAGGCGCAAATCCTGAAGCTGGTCGCAACCGGGCTCAGCAACCGCGAGATCGGCGAAGCGCTGACGATCAGCGAACACACCGCAGCCAACCACATCCGGAGCATCCTGCGCAAGACCGATTGCGCGAACCGCACCGAGGCCGCGTCCTACGCTCACCGGCACGGGCTCGCTCCGGGATGAGCGGAAATCCCAGCTACGATTAGTCGATGGCCCTGTTCGTGATCGAGCGCAGCTTCGCTGATCAGCTTGACCTCACCGACGACGACGTCGAGCTGATCGAGGAGGTCAACAGCGATGAGGGAGTCCGCTGGCTCTTCTCGTTCCTGAGCGCCGACCGGCGACGCACCTATTGCCTCTACGAGGCGCCATCACCCGACGCGATCCTCGCCGCCGCCCGTAAGGCGAACGTCCCGGCTGACGTCGTCGTCGAGGTGAGCGCAGGCACACCGCAGTTCTCAAACCGCCTGCGCGACTGGGCCGACGCCGTCCACTAAGTTGCCCGGTCACGGGACCAGCCCGCGAGGAGATCAGGCAGCCACCCCACCACGCTCGATAATGAATGTTATGTAAACCTGATTTGGGAAACGGCCTCTCAAGCGGGGCGCTCAGAACTTGAGAGTGACCGCGTGGCTGATGACTTGCCCAGACTTGGCGTCGGTCAGCCTCACGTTGATCCACACCCGCAGCCGCTTGTGCCTGCGCGCGAGCTGCTTGCCGGCGCTCGAAAGCTTGGCGTCCACCGCTTGCGACTGGCCCGCGGCGAGGCCGAAGCTGCTGCTCGCGTAAGTCACCACCTGACTCTTGCGCCGATGCTTTCCTTTGTGACGGGCGGCGACCGCCGCGATCTGCCCGGTGGGCGCGCTCTGCAGGCTCACTGTGCCATCGCACGCTGTGCCTGCGCCGCAGTCGAGGCTCACCAGGGCATTTGCGCCCTTGATCCGCGCCAGCATGCCGGCGCTCGGGAAGCTCACCGTCGGCACTGCCACTGGCGTGGGGATGGGAGCGGCGATCGGCGTGGGAATGGGCGTCGGGGTCGGTTTGGCGACCGGCGGGGAGCTCGGTGTCGGGGTCCACACGGCGTCCATCAGCACCAGGTAGCCGGTGGCTTCGTCGGCGAGCACCTGCCCTTCGGTGATCGCGGGCGCCCACGCATCGGTGCCGGCCTGGTCGAACACCGAGAGAGCGCGCTCGTCGACGGCGGGCACGGGCACTTTGTCGGCGAGCACCGAGAGTCCGAGGATGTCGGCGGTGAGCAGACCGGTTTGCGGGTTGGGGTGTTCTTCGACTTCCACCGGCAGGTCGACCGTCTCGTTGGTGATCGAGTTGGCCGTCGGGGTGAACACCTGGCTCTGCTCGATCGCGTCGCAGCAGCTCACGCGTGCATGCACGTGGGGCGTGCCGACTTCGACGAATTCGAGCTCCTCGCGCAGCACCTCCACCTGCATCGGCCCGGTGGTCGGACCGACCTTGACGCTCACCTGGCCGATCGTTCCGTCGCCCCCCGGCGGGATCTGGGCGCCGTTGGGGTTGGTGGCGTCTTCGCCCAGCGGCACGTTGGAGCTCCACGTGCAGGAGGTCGCTTTGATTGGCTCCCCCAGGAACGGATCGACTTCGCACCCCACTTCGTTGTTCGGTTCGAGTGTGCTCAGGTTCGGCCCGAACGTCTGTGCCCCGGCCGTCGCCGGCAACGCGATCGAAAGCACCGTCACGGCCACCGCCCACCAGGACGCCCGCCGAGCGCTGCTCACGCGCCCGGTGCTGCTCACATGTCCATGGAGGTGATGGCTCATTTCAACGTTCGCCGGATGCTACCGAGCGCGACGGCGCCCTTGGCGAGCACCGCGAGAATCCGCCCGCTCCGAGTCGCATCGCCGCCTGGTCCCCGTCGGGGGCCATCGATAAGGTCAGAGCATGAGCCACGGCGACAACGGCATCGAGGTCGAAGGGCTGGTCCGCGACTTCAAGGGCGGCATCAGGGCCGTCGACGGGATCGACCTGCGCGTGGCGCCCGGTGAGATCTACGGGTTCCTCGGCCCCAACGGCGCGGGCAAGTCGACCACGTCGCTGATCTTGACGACGCTGTTGCCGCCCACGGCGGGCTCCGCGCGTGTGGCGGGGCTCGACGTCGTGCACCATGGCCCCGAGGTGCGACGCGTGATCGGCGCCTCGCTGCAGGACTCGGCGCTCGACCCATTCCTGACGGGCAGCGAGCACATGCGCCTGCAGAGCTCCCTGCATGGCCTGCCCAAGCCTCAGCGCGAGGAGCGCGGGCGCGAGCTGCTTGCGCAGGTGGGGCTCACCGAGGCAGCCGAGCGCAAGGTGGGCGGCTACTCGGGCGGCATGAAGCGCCGGCTGGACCTCGCGCTGGCGCTGGTGCACAAGCCGCGGCTGTTGTTCCTCGACGAGCCGACCACCGGCTTGGATCCGCAGAGCCGCGCCGCGCTGTGGGATGAGGTGCGGCGGTTGGCGGTCGATGGCGTGACGGTGTTCCTCACCACGCAGTACCTCGAGGAGGCCGACGCACTGGCTGACCGCGTCGGGATCATCGACCATGGGCGGATCGTCGCCGAGGGCACCCCTGCCGAGCTGAAGGCCGCGATCGGGCGCCCCTCCGTCGAAGCCGTCCCCCACGATCCCGGCGAGCGCGAGCGGCTGGCGGCGGTGCTGGCGCGCTTCGGCGAGGCGGCCGCGGCGGCCAGCAACGGCGTCGCTGTGCAGCTGCCCCGGGGCGCCGGCGACCTCGCTGAGATCGTCCGCGCGATCGACGCCGAGAATCTGCAGGTGGCCGATCTGCGTCTGCACTCCCCCACGCTCGACGACGTCTTCCTCGCCAAGACCGGCCGGTCGCTGGAGGGCGCAGCCGATGACGACGACACCGAGCGACCAGCCCCCGAGCCGATCTCCGCGTGAGCGCCTCGCTCATCACACAGGTGGGCGCGCTCGCCCAGCGCTCGGTGCTGAAGACGTTGCGCCAGCCCTTCCAGATGTTCCCGATCGTCTTTTTCCCCGCGATCCTGTTGATCATCAACGCCAGCGGGCTGCACGCCGCCACGCTGCTGCCGGGCTTCCCGACGCACTCCTACGTCTCCTTTGCGATCGCCGTGGCGTTTATCCAGGGGGCGATGTTCTCGCTGATCAACACCGGCACCAACCTCGCCGAGGACATCGAGACCGGCTTCTTCAACCGCCTGGCGCTCACCCCTCTGCGGCGCGTCTCGCTGATCGCCGGGCTGCTCGTCGGCGTCGCCGCGCTGGGGGCGCTGCAATCGGCGGTGTACATCCTGCTCGGCATCGTCGTCGGGGCCCACCTCGACGCCGGCTTCGGTGGCGCGCTGGTGGTGATCGTGCTGGGCTCGCTCACCGCGCTCGCGTTCTCCTCGTTCGGCTGCGTCGCGGCGCTGCGTACCGGATCGAGCGAAGCAGTGCAGGGGCTGTTCCCGCTGTTCTTCGTGTTCATCTTCCTCTCCTCCTCCAACCTGCCCCGCTCGCTGCTGAAGACCCCGTGGTTTCATACGGTCGCCACCTGGAACCCGATCTCCTACCTGATCGAGGGCTTTCGCAGCCTGTACATCTTCGGCTGGGACGAGACCGCGTTGCTGCGCGGCTTCGGCGTTGCGATCGGGCTGCTCGTCCTCGGCCTGCTCGCGGTGCAGGGCGCGATGAAAACTAGGCTCCAGCGAACATGAGCGCCGCGACAGGCACCGCTTCCAGCCCAGGCAGGTCTCCCCTCCCTTCGCCGGCTACCCCGCACGCCCAACAGTCGCGCAGCACCGTGTGGGGTGTCGCCTTCGCGATCGCCTGGCGCGGTATCCACACCTACGTGCGCCGGCCCGAGCTCGCGGTTCCCTCGCTCGTGTTTCCCCTGATCTTCCTCGCCAGCTTCGCGGGCGGCCTCTCCGCCCTGGGTGGGGTGCCGGGCTTTGACTTCCCCCCCGGCTATACCGCCTTTCAGTTCGTGTTCGTGCTGTTGCAGGCCTCGATGTTCAGCGGACTGTTCACCGGCTTTACGATCGCCTTCGACTTCGAGAGCGGCTTCGCGCGGCGGCTGATGCTCGCTGCCGGCAACCGCCGCGGGGTGGCCCTCGGCTATGCGCTCGTCGCGCTCACGCGCGCGGCGATCACGCTCACCGTCGTGACCGGCGTGGCACTGCTCGCCGGCATGCGAATCACCGGCGACGGCGTTGACATCTTCGGCCTCTACGGCCTGGCGGCGCTGCTGGTGCTGGTCGGCTTCGGCTGGGCCGCCGGCGTGGCCTTCCGCTTCCGCACGATCCAGGCCGGACCGCTGATGCAGACTCCGGTCTTCCTGATCCTGTTCCTCGCGCCGGTCTTCGTGCCGCTGCCGCTGCTCCGGGGTTGGATCCACGTCGTAGCCTCGGTCAACCCCGCCACCGCCTTCCTCGACGCAGGCCGCGGGTTGATCGCGGGCGTGCACAATCACACTGCGCTGGCGTACGTCTGCGCCGTGGCGTTGATCTGCGTGTTCACGCTGTGGACGCTGCGCGGGCTGCGGGCCGCTGAGCGCGCGGGATAGGTCTAACCTAGCTGGTAGACCAGCGCGACCTGCGTGGAGACGGTGCACGACTCCGTCGCAGACTTCTTGGCAGAGCGCTTGTGCTTTGCGAGGGGCTTCTTGGCTCTATGGATCGTCGGAACGGCACGTCCGGCAGCCTCGGGCGCGACGATGAAGGTGCCACCAGAGCCAAAGTCGGGCTGGGCGCCTTCGTATTCGACTTCTCCGGGACACTGGATGTCGCCGTTGCCTTCGGCGATGCTCTGCACCTGCCCGACCGTTGCGCCGGCCTTTTCGGCGAGGTACTGGGCCTTGGCCTGGCCGTCGACGATCGCGGCGGCCATCGCCTGGCGGTAGGCGGCGGTTGCAGTTTCGGCGCTTGCGGTGGGAATCACGGGCGCAGTTGCGACGCCCTGCACGCTCACAGTGCGCAGCGGCGCGGTCGTCTGCGGCGTGGAGCTCGAGGTCGTTTCAGCCTCCGCCGCGAGCACCAGCACGCCGCCGGCCAACAGACCGGTTGCGGCCATGCCCGCTACTACGATCGGGATCCTCATACGGGTCTCCTTGCCGAGGTGCCCTGCCGCCTACAGCGTAGCGGCACTCACGGCGCGGCGGGCACGACCACCAGCGGACCCTCCGCGGCGGGCAGCTCTCCCGTCTCGAAGGTGGAGCCGTCGAGACGGTGCACGTTGGGGTGGCGTTCCAGAAAGGCGTCGGCGGTTTCGAGGAAGCCGATCCGCGGCGTGCGGTAGTGCATCGGCACGACCCACCGCGGCGCGAGGCGCTCGATGATCGCCGCGGCGCCCTCCACGCCGATCGTGGGGCCGCCGCCGACCGGGAGGATCAGCAGGTCGACCTTGCCGATCGCCGCGGCCTGCTCGGGGCGCAGCTCGCTCTGGCCGAAGTCACCGAAGTGCGCGACACGCACGCCGTCGAGCTCGAACACGAAGATCGTGTTGGGCCCCCGTTCGGTGCCCGCCGCCTCGTCGTGCTCGGAGGCGATCGCCACAACCTCGCCGATTGGCGACTCCAGCTTGCCCGCGGTGGAGCGCAGGATCGCGGGATCGCCGCCGATCGCCTCCACCCCGTTGTGGTCCATGTGCTCGTGGGTGACCAGCAGCAGCTGCGCCTCCACCCCCTCGATCAGCGGGTAGTCGAACTGCATCCCGCGGGAGCCGGCGAGCGCCGACATGTCTCCGAATGGGTCGATCGCCACCGTCGTGTCGGCCGAGCTGAGACGAAACGCCGACTGGCCATACCACTCAACCTGCATGCTGCTCCTCCTTGGTCGGTGTGTGCGTGATCGTGATGTCCTGCAGGCTGGGTGCCGCCCCATTGGTGCGAGCGCCGTTGTGCTGCTCGCCGACCTCGTTGCCGTCGGCGCCCCCGGCCACGGCGAGCGTGGCGGACGGCGCATAGTGATACTTGCCGCCCCGCATCAGCGATGCGCCGGCGGCGATCAGGCAGGCGAGGATCGCGAACGCGAACGCCTCGTGCAGGCCCGAGCTGAACGGCGCGGAGATCAGCTGCGGAAAGAAGGTGCGGCCGGTCAGCGCGGCGTGGTTGGCGGGCGACAGCGCCGCGAGCGCGTGCGCGCCGACGAGGTTTTCGACGGGGTTGTAGCCGAGGAAGGCAGCGAACAGGACCGACACGGGTGGCACGTGCGCGACGCCGGCGGCGGTGGCCGCGGAGATGCCGTGGGCCTTCAGTCCGGAGGTGAGCGTGTGGGGCAGGCTGGATGCCAACCCGATGATCATCAGCGTGAAGAAGATCCCGATCGAGAGCACCTGGGCGGAGTTCTGGAAGGTCTGGTTCATGCCGCCCCCTGCACCCCGGTGCTGGGGCGGCAGGCTGTTCATCACTGCCGCGCGGTTGGGCGAAGCAAACATCCCCATCGAGATCCCCATCAGCAGCAGTACGGCCGCGAGTTCCGGGAAGGCGAAGTCGATCGGAAGCAGGCTCAACAGCACGAACGCGAGCGCGGAGCCGAGCATGCCTCCGGTCGCGAACAGCCGCGCCCCAAAGCGGTCGGATAGGTACCCCGACGTGGGCCCCGCGATCAGCATGCCGATGGTCAAGGGCAGCATGTAGATGCCGGCGCGCAGCGGCGTGTCGGCGTAGTCGACGCCGTGCAGCGGCAACCAGATGCCCTGCAGCCAGATGATCAGCATGAACATCAGCCCGCCGCGCGCGACCGCCGAGAGGAACGTGGAGAGCGTCCCGAACGTGAAGGCGCGGATGCGAAACAGCGGCAACCGGAACATCGGCTCGGCGACCCGCTGCTCGATCGCCGCGAATACCAGCAGCGAGGCGAGGCCGGCGCCCATCAGCGCGAGCACCTTGGGGCTGGTCCAGCCGGTGGCGTGGTCCCCGTAGGGACGGATGCCGTAGGTGACGGCGACCATGATCAGGATCAGCCCGAGCGCAAATGTGATGTTGCCCCCCCAGTCCACGCGCGCACGTTTGGGCGTGGAGCGCTCCTGCAGCTTCAGGTAGGCCCACACGGTGCCGAACAGCCCGACGGGCACCGAGATCAGGAACACCAAGCGCCAGTCGATCGGCGCCAGCAGGCCGCCGAGCACCAGTCCGACGAACATCCCGGAGACGCCGACGATGTTGTTGATGCCGAGCGCCATGCCGCGCTGGTTGGCGGGGAAGGCGTCGGTGATGATCGCCGCCGAGTTGGCCAGCAGAAACGCGGCGCCGACGCCCTGCACGATGCGGAACACGATCAGGTAGGTGGCTCCGGCCCGTCCGGTCAGCCAGTCGACGGTCAGCACCAGCGAGGCGGCCGTGTAGATGACGAAGCCGAGGTTGTACATCTTCACCCGCCCGTACATGTCCCCCAGCCGCCCGAGGCTGACGATCAGCACGCTCGTCACGACCAGGAACCCGAGGATCATCCACAGCAGGTAGAAGCTGTTGGCGGGCACCAGCGGATCGAGTTTGATGCCGCGGAAGATGGCGGGCATCGCGATCAGCGTGATCGACCCGTCGAGCGTCGCCAGCAGCACCCCGAGGGTCACGTTGGAGAGAGCGATCCACTTGTAGCGATCGTGCGTGTCGGCGGACACGCACGGCGTGGAGGCGACTGCCATGACACCAACCTAGCAACCTTACGATCACGTAAGGATCAGTTTGGCGGGCATTTGGGATGAGAGGCCCGGCCCGGAGGCCGGCCTCCGGATGGGCGACGTGGTGCGCGCGGGCACGGACGCGCATGGCGCCCCCACTCCAGCGTCTTATGCCGGCCCGGCTGGCCCGCGGTTTGAAGACAGCCGCGCTCAGGAGGCCGGCGGGCGATACACAGTCACGACCGCGGCGCCGCCAAGGCCGATGTTGTGCTGCAGCGCCGCTTTCGCGCCGTCCACCTGACGGCCCTCGGAGAGGCCGCGCAGCTGCCAGGTCAGCTCCGAGCACTGCGCGAGGCCGGTGGCCCCGAGCGGGTGACCCTTGGAGATCAACCCGCCGGAGGGGTTGACCACCCAGCGTCCGCCGTAGGTGGTCTGCTCGCCCTCGACCAGCTTGTGCCCTTCGCCCTCGCCACACAGCCCGAGCGCCTCGTAGGTGATCAGCTCATTTGCGCTGAAGCAGTCGTGCAGCTCGATCACCTGGACGTCTTCGGGGCCGAGCTGCGCCTCCTCGTAGGCCTGCTGGGAGGCCTTGCGGGTCATGTCGGCGCCGACGATCTTGATGCAGTCGGTGGTGTCGTCGAAGGTCGAGGAGAGGTCGGTGACCATCGCCTGCCCGGCGATTTCGATCGCCTGCTCCCACAGGCCGTGCTGCTCGACGAAGCGCTCGCTGGCCACCAGCGCCGCGGCGGCGCCGTCGGAGGTCGGCGAGCACTGCAGCTTGGTCAGCGGCTCGTGGATCATGCGCGCGTCCTTGATCTCCTGCAGCGTGTACTCGTCCTGGAATTGCGCGTAGGGGTTGTTGACCGAGTGCTTGTGGTTCTTCCAGCCGATCCACGCGTAGTGGTCGGGCTCGGAGCCGTATTTCTGCATGTGATCGCGCCCGGCGTTGCCGAACATCTGCGGCGCGAACGGCGATTCCTCGAGCGGTCGCAGCTCGATCATGCGCCCCATGTGCTTGTCGAGGGCGGGCGTGCGGTCGGTGTACTTCATCCCCAGCGAGCCCTTCTCCATCTTCTCGAAGCCGATCGCCAGAGCGCAGTCGATCAGCCCGCCCTTGACCGCCTGACGGGCCAGCCACAGCGCGCTCGAGCCGGTGGAGCAGTTGTTGTTGACGTTGACGACCGGGATCCCGGTCAGCCCGAGGCCGTACACCGCGCGCTGCCCGTAGGTGGAGTCGCCGTAGCAGTAGCCCGCGAAGGCCTGCTCCACGAGCTCGTAGGCGATCCCCGCGTCGGCGAGCGCCTTCGAGCCGGCCTCCAGCGCCCACTCGGGGTAGTCGCCCTCCTTGGTGCCCGGCTTGTCGAACTTCGTCATCCCCACGCCGATCACGAACGTCCTGTTGCTCATCGCTGGCTGCTCCCCGGTTGTTGTCGCTGACTGCGCCGCGGGTGTCGCCACGGCCTGTGCGTTGCAACGAGGATCATAGAGGAGCGCCGCGAGCGCAGGGCAAATCGTTTGTTACCAAATCCGCTAAGCTCATCACAACAGTTGTCAACGCCATCATGACTGGCCTATGCAGAGTTCAGGTAGCGAGATCCCTAACATTGCCGACGGCGAGATCCTCGCCGCTTCGATGCTCGACGAGATCCGGCTCAACGCGGAGCGCCGGCTGCGGCAGATCGAGCCGCTGATCGAAGAGGCCGAGCGGCTGCGCGACGTACTAGAGGTGATCGGCCGGAGTTCTTCGCGCCTCGCTCCGCGCACGGGCGGCGAGGAACCCAATACGGCTCCCCGCGCGGCGAAGGGGGCCAACAAGCGCGTGATTCTCGAACTCGTCGGCCGGCGCCCGGGGATCACACCCGCCCAGATCGCCGCCGCGACCGGCATGAAGCGCACAGTCGTAGCCTCTACCGTCAGCCGCCTCAAGCGCCACGGCGAGCTTCGCGACCATGAGCAGGGAGGCGTGTGCCTGGCCTCCGAGCCCGCGCCCGTTCGCGGCTCCAGCCTTGTGGCCGTGCAATAAACGCGCGTCGCCCGCATAAACAGCCCGCTCGACGTCGTTTATCAACGGTGGGCATCTTCCCTGCATGTTCACATCAACGTCGCGGGCCAGATATCGTAGATAACGAGCACCCGTGGGCGCCCTGGCCGTAGTAGCATCGATCATGTGCACACGTGGATCTGGTTCGTGTTCTTGGCGGTGGTTCTGATCAAGCTTCCGATCGCCGCGCTGATGCTGTGGATCCCCTTCCGCTCCGACGCCGCGCTGGAGTCGCGCGCCGCGGGGGAGCCCGACTCCTCCGAGGAAGATGAGGGCGGCAGCAAGACGCGCCCCGGTGACTTCCGCCGCCACTGGCGCCCCCGCGGGCCGGTGCACGGCCGCGGTCCCCGGCGCGGGCCGCACGGTGGTAGCGCGCCGCCGTCCCCGCCGCGGGTACGAACTGCGAGGCAGGGCGCCACGCGCGTCAGAGCCCGCCAATAGCCTCGTCGCCAACCCAGACGGCCCTCGGGGCCGTCCCATCAAAAATCTGTTTCCCTTTTAGAACGTCTTTCAAAAAAGATCGGCACGCCCGGATGCGCCCCTGGAGGTACCGCCTATTTTGAAAGACGTTCCTACCTCTTGCGGTGACGCTTGCGCTGCCGCTTGGCCGCCTTCGCCTGTGCTCTGCGTCTGCGCAGCCGCCCCTCGGGGTTGCGGGTGCCGCCGGTCGCGACGCCCTCGACCACCGGCGCCACTGAGCGCGCGTCGCGCACGATGTAGAACGCGATGCCGCCCAACACCACGAACAGTGCGACCACCGCCATGATCATCGGAGTGCTCGTCGTCGAGCTGGTTTCCGTGGGGGCGGTCGTCGCCGTGGTCGGAGTCGTCGTCGGCGTGGCGGCCGCCGGCGCCGCGGTGGTTTTCACTTTCACGGCCGGCGCGGTTTTCACTTTCGCCGCCGTCGGGGTGACCTTCACGCCGGTCGCCGGTTTCGCGGCCCCGGTGGCCGTTGCCGTCGTGCCGCCCAACACGCTCTGCGCCGCGCCGGCGCCCGCCGCGGGCGCGGCGATCAGCGCGAGCAGCGACAGCGTGAGCGCCGTCGCGGCCAGCCGTCCTGCCGCGACGGGAAAAGACGGTGAGAGAGGAGTGGATTTGTGTACGTAAGTCTCGCGCACTGTCTAACAATCGCTATACACCATGTGGATGCGAAATCACCGCCTGAGCCCCGCCGAGGATAGCGCTCGCGTCCAGCCCGTACAATGCCCAGCCGATGGCTCCCAAACAGCGACAAATCCGGATCGAGCAGCGCGGCGCGGCCGACGCGATCCAGGCGCTGGAGCAGCGCACCGACGAGGAGCTCCAGGCTGAGACGAAGTTCAAGTCGGCGGCGATGGCGATTCTCGGAGCGCGCGCCGCCGAGCGCTTCGACGCCGACCAAGCCCGCTCCTACTTTCAGCGCGCGATCGCCTCCGCCCGGCCCCAGGAGCGGATGCAGCTGCGGCGCATGGCCGACGCCTCGCTGGCGCTCGCCGAGCGCCGGCCCAGCGATCTGCGCGACGCCGTGCAGCGCCTTGGGCAGGAGCCCCCGAGCGGTCGGCAGATGTTCGCGCTGCGCGCGATGGGCCTGCTGCTTCCCCCCGCCTCCGCCGGGGTCCTCGCGCGCGTGCGCGGCATCCTCCTGATCCTGCTGCTGGTGATCGCGCTGCTCGCGGTGGGGCTCGGCATCGTCGAGCTCGTGGCGCTGCCCTTCGGCGGACTCGGCCTCGCACCCGGCGTCCTGCTCGGGCTGTTCGTGGCTGCCGCCGGAGTCGCGATCGCTGCGCTGTTCGGTCGGCGCCGCCGCGCGAAGGCGCTCGCGAACGCCCGCGCGCCCAAGAGCTGAACCTCGCTGCGCGACGGTGGCACCGCGGCATGACGCCACGGCGGGCCGCGCGCCACGGCGGGGTGGGTAGCGCGCCCTCAGCTCTGCGAGAGCGTCGCCTGGCTGATCACCACGGGGTGGATCGGCTGGCCATCCTGCGGTGGGATCGTGGCGAGTTTGGAGATGGCGTTCACGCCCGCCATGCCTCCGACCACCTTCCCCACCAGCGCGTACTGCGGCGGCAGTTCGGTGTCGCTCGCCGTCACGATGAAGAACTGGCTGCCCGACGCGCCCGCCGGATCGGTCTCCGTCTTCGCCATCGCCACCGTCCCCCGCGTGTACTGGAGGTCGGCGGGTGGGCGCTCCACGACCGTGTAGCCGGGCCCGCCCGAGCCGTCGCCGTTGGGGTCGCCCCCCTGGATCACGAAGTTCGCCGCCACCCGGTGGAAGGTCAGATCGTTGTAGAAGCCGCGTTTGACGAGGTACGCAAACGAGGCCGTGGTCTTCGGCGCGCGCATCACATCGAGCTGGATCGCGATCGCCCCGCAGTTGGTCGTCAGCGTCACCACATAGCGCTTCGCCGGATTCAGTCTGCCCGTCGGCTGCGGCACGTGCTGCGGGCCTCTCGGCGCGGGCTCTTTGGCGCGCTGGCAGCCGCTCTGCGTGCGGCCCGTCGCAGACGAAGCGCCATCCGCGCTCGCACTCGCGTTCGACCGCCTCACGGTGGTGGTGGTGCTCGTGCCGCACGCCCCTACGCCAAGGGCGACCGCCAACGCCACGGCCACCGGCAGACGGCGTAGGGCCTTATCGGTCGGTCCGGATGCACCGCCACCTACTGTGGCGAGAGCCCTCACCACACGCATCGCCTTGGGCGCTCCCGGTCCCCACACACGACGCCAGCTTAGATGCGAGTACAGTCGCCCGCGCGCACTCTTCGCGCAATCTTAATCTTGTCCTACCACTACGCTTGCGCGATGTCCACTTCCGATTCGCGAGCGGCGGCCCAGCCGACCGACCCGCCCCTGGCCGATGCGCAAACGGCCCGGCGCTCGGTTTGCCTGATCGTCAACCCCGCCGCCGGCGGCGGTCGCGCCGGCCGCGCCGCGCCGGGCGTGATGGACGCCTTGCGCGGCCACGGCCTCACGGTGCGTCGCGAGGACACCCGCGATTTGGACCACGCCCGCGAGCTCGCGCTGGGGGCCGCGCGCGGCGGAGAGCTCGCGGTCACGCTCGGCGGCGACGGGCTCGCGGGGGCCGCGGCCGACGCGCTGCGCGCCGTGCCCGGCTCGATCCTCGGCGTGCTGCCGGGTGGGCGCGGCAACGACCTGGCGCGCGTGCTCGGCATCGGGCAGAACCCGGTTGCGGCGTGCGCGGTGATCGCCGGCGGCGTCGCGCGCGAGCTCGATCTCGGCCTCGTCGGCGAGCACACCTTCGTGGGGATCGCCAGCTGCGGCTTTGACTCCGACGCCAACCGGATCGCCAACGAGGCGCCCTCGTGGCTCGGCAACCTCGTGTATGCCTACGGCGCGCTGCGCGCGCTGGCCGCGTGGCGTCCGGCGCGCTTCGAGCTGGTGCTCGACGGCCAGCGCCACACGTTCACCGGCTACAGCGTCGGCGCCGCCAACTCGAAGGCCTACGGCGGCGGCATGTACGCGGCGCCCGACGCGCTGCTCGACGACGGCCTGCTCGACGTCCCCTACTGCGAGCAGATTCCCAAGCTGCGCTTCCTCACGCGGATCCTGCCGAAGGTCTTCAAGGGCACGCACGTGCGTGAGCCCTCCGTGCACGTGCTCCGCGGCCGCGAGCTTCAGCTCGCCGCCGACCGTCCCTTCACGCTGTACGCCGACGGTGACCCGATCGGCGAGCTGCCACTGAGCGTGAGCGTGCTGCCCGCCGCGGTGCGAGTGCTCGTTCCCGTCGACAGCCCGCTCGGCCAGCCGGCCCCAGCCGGCGACACCCGCCAGGAGGATCTGGACGCGGGCTCCGCCGCGGGCTCTTTCAGCGGCGGACCGTGAGCGTGCTGCTCGCCCCGAAGCTTGCCCTCGCCCGCGCCGCAGGTGCGCTCTCGCGGTTGCGCGGCGGCGGCGCCACGAGCGTGCCGGGCAAGGTCCTGATGCGCATGCAGCCCGACGCGATCGGCGTGCTCGGATCGCGCCTGCGGCGCGGCAGCGTGCTGATCTCCGCCACCAACGGGAAGACGACCACTGCCGCGATGGCCGCCGCGATTCTCGAACGGGAGGGGGTGCGGCTCGTGCACAACCGCGCCGGCGCCAACATGGCCGGCGGAATCGCCTCCACGCTGCTCGCCGCCGCGCACAGCCGCGGTGCGATCGACGGCGAGCTCGGCCTGTTCGAGGTCGATGAGCTGTGGCTGGCGCAGCTAACCGCGCAGCTGCGCCCCCACGCGCTCCTGCTCGGCAACCTCTTCCGCGATCAGCTCGACCGCTACGGCGAGCTCGAGACAATCGCCGACAGCTGGGCCCACACCGTGCGCGATGTGCTCGACCCCGATGCGCGGCTCGTGCTCAACGCCGACGATCCCGTGGTCGCCGACCTCGGCCGCGACCGCGCGAGTGCCGCGGCCGATGCGGCTGCGGCCGTTGGGAACGGGATCGGGGGGCCAGGTCCCGTGTACTTCGGGGTGAACGACGACGCGCTCGCCCTCCCCCACATGGCCCACGCCGCCGACGCCAAGCACTGCCGCAACTGCGGCGCCCCCTACCTCTTCGAGGCTGTCTACCTCGGCCACCTTGGGCACTACCGCTGTCCATCCTGTGGCCAGACGCGGCCAGTGCCGGCGGTGTTCGCCACCGACGTGCACCTCCAAGGAGTGCGGGCCGCGCGCTTCACGCTGCACACCCCCGCGGGCGAGGCCGAGGTCGCACTACCGCTGCCCGGCCTCTACAACGTCTATAACGCGCTCGCCGCCGCCGCGCTGGCCCATGCGCTGGAGGTGCCGCTGGCGGGGATCGTCGCCGGCCTCGAAAGCACCCGGGCCGCGTTCGGCCGCGCGGAGAGCGTCACGATTGGCGCGCCCGACCACCCGCGCGAGCTGCGCATCCTGCTCGTCAAGAACCCCGCCGGCGCCAACGAGGTGCTGCGCACGCTGGCTCTGGAGCCGGGCGAGCACGACCTGCTCGGGGCGCTCAACGACAACATCGCGGACGGCCGCGACGTCTCCTGGATCTGGGACGCCGACTTCGAGCTGCTCACCGGGCGCGTGCGGCGAGTCACGTGCAGCGGCACCCGCGCCGCCGAGCTGGCGGTGCGTTTGAAGTACGCGGGCATCGAGCCCGAGCGCATCCGTGTGCAGCCCGATCTAGCCGCCGCCCTGGCGGCCGCTCAAGCCGATGTGCCGCCCGGTGGGGCGCCGCTGTACGCGCTGCCCACGTACACCGCGATGCTCTCCCTGCGTGAGTTGCTGAGCGCCGGCGGCCAGACACGGAGCGCCCTCTCATGAGCACTCTGCGCGTCTGCGCGCTCTATCCGGATCTGATGAACATCTATGCCGACCGCGGCAACCTGCTCGTGCTCGAACGGCGCTGCGCATGGCGCGGAACCGGCTTTGAGCTCAGCTCGGCCGGGCTGAGCGAACCACTGGACGGCGAAGCCCACGATCTCTTCTATCTCGGCGGCGGCCAGGACCGCGATCAGCGCCTCTGCGCCGAGGACCTACTCGCGACCAAGCGCGAGGCGCTGCACGCCGCTGCCTCGCGCGGCGCGGTCGTACTCGGTGTGTGCGGCGGCTACCAACTGCTGGGGCGCTCCTATGAGCTGGGGCCCGGCGAGCAACTGCCGGGCGTGGAGCTGCTCGACGTGCGCACCGTGCGCGAGGACGGCCCCCGCCTGATCGGCAATGTCGCGATCGAGGTCTCGCTCGAAGGAGTTGGTGAGTGCGTCCTCGCCGGTTTCGAGAACCACGGCGGACGTACCTACCTGGGCCCCGACCAAGCCCCATTTGGGCGTGTGTTGAAGGGTTATGGCAACGACGGGCGCAGCGGCTTCGAGGGAGCGTGCACCAGCAATGTCATCGGCACCTATCTGCACGGTCCGCTGTTGCCCAAGAATGTCTGGTTCGCCGACTGGCTAATTGCAACAGCGCTGGGGATCGATGTCGCTGAGCTCGCGCCGCTCGACGACACGCTGGAGGAGCAGGCCCACCGCGGCGCGCGTCGTGCCGCCGGGGTCTGAGTGATGATGAACATGGTTGGCAATCGTTCGGAGGTAGCTCCTCCTACACCCGCACTCGACCCGCCTCCGGCGGGTCGAGTCGTTTAAGCCCCTCAAGCCACCGCGAACCGCGCGAAGCGCGGGGCCAGCCGCGCGGGGACGAGTGCGCGGACACGGACTCCCTCAGGAGTGTCGCGCCGCGCGAGCTCACCCGCGACCTCGTGCAGCTCCGCGAGGCTGGAGCCGCTGGCGTAGGGGACGAGCAGGTCGAGCGGGCAAAGCGTGTGGCGCAGCTCGGACTCGATGCGAGCGGCGAGCTCGTCGAGACCCTCACCGGTGACGCCGCTGAGCAGCACCGCCTCGGGATGGTGCAGGCGCAACTCCCGGCGAGCCGGCTCGTCGAGCAGGTCGGCCTTGTTGAGAACGAGCACACGCGGTGATGAGTCGGCGCCGATCTCCTCCAGCACCTCCTCGACCGCGCGGCGCATCGCCTCCATCTCACCCTCCGCGGCGGAGGCGTCGAGCACGTGCAGCAGCAGGTCGGCGCGGATCGTCTCCTCGAGCGTGGCGCCGAAGGCGTCCACCAGCTGGTGGGGCAGCTTGCGGATGAAGCCAACCGTGTCGGTCACCAGGTGCGGACGGCCGCCGATGTGCACGGTGCGCGTGGTCGGGTCGAGCGTGTGAAAGAGACGGTCGCGCACCCGCCGGTCGAGCTCGGCCTGCTCGGGTGGCGCACCGCGGCCGTAGGCGGAGGTGAGCGCGTTCAGCAGCGTGGACTTGCCGGCGTTGGTGTAGCCCGCGAGCGCGACCGTCGGCAGCTCGGCCCGCTCACGCTCGGCGCGCATCACCGCACGGGTGCCGCGCACGTGCTCCAGGCGCCGGCGCAGCGCCGCGATGCGGTCGCGCGCGAGGCGGCGGTCGGTCTCGATCTGGCTCTCCCCCGGGCCCCTCGTGCCGATCCCGCCGCCGAGGCGCTCGAGGTGGCTCCAGAGGCCGCGCATCCGCGCGAGGTTGTACTCCAGCTGGGCCAGCTCGACCTGCAGCTTGCCCTCGGCGGAGGCGGCGTGGGCGGCGAAGATGTCGAGGATCACCGTGGTGCGATCGACCACCGGCAGTCCCAGCTCGGCCTCCAGGTTGCGCTCCTGGCGCGGCGTGAGCTCATCGTCGCAGGCGATCACGTTCGCGTCGCACTCCTGCGCGGCCTGCTTGGCCTCGGCCACCTTGCCCGGCCCCAGGTAGGTGTTCGGGTGGGGCTGCTCGCGGCGCTGCACCAACTCCCCTACGACCGCCACCCCGGCGGCGGCCAGCAGCTCGCCCAGCTCGCGCACGCTGCTGTCGTCAGCGTCGGGCAGTGCGGCGATGCAGAGGGCGCGCTGGCGAGCGCGGGGGGAGCGGACTGCGAGCGGCCCGGACCTCTTCACAAGGACTGTGACAGGCTCGGACCCGTTCACGGAATCGAGCTGACTCGAACTGGGGGTGACGGCGCTACGGCCGTTGCGGCTGCGATCCATTCACCTCCAGTGTAGAGCCGGCCGGGGAGGTTCAGAATCAGCCGCCGGCGGCTCCGGCGAGCGAAGCCAACCGCTCGACGGCCTCGGCGAGGCGCTCGTCGGGCGTCGTCAGCGAGATCCGAAACCAGCCCTCGCCGCTGGGACCGTAGGCGCTGCCGGGCGAGATCACCACGGCGGTGCGCTCGAGCACGTGCTCGCAGTAGGCAACCGAGCTCTCGAAGCCCGCGGGAACCGGTGCCCACACGTAGATCGTGCCCTTCGGCGGGGTGACGTGCACGCCGGCCTTGGCGAGCGCGTCGCAGACGAGGTCGCGGCGGATGCGGTACAGCTCGTTCATCGAGGCGACCTCGGCGTCGGCCTGCGGCGAGAGCGCGGCGATCCCCGCGAGCTGCACCGCCTCGAACAGGCCGGAGTCGATGTTGGTCTTCAGCCGCCAGTAGGTCTCGACCGCCTCGCTGTTTCCGACCACCGCGGCGCAGCGCCAACCGGTCATGTTGTAGCCCTTGGATAGCGAGAACACCTCGATCCCGACCTCCTTCGCGCCGGGGGTCGCGAGGAACGAGCCCGGGCGGTGGCCGTCGTAGGCGATCTCCGAGTAGGAGAGGTCGTGCACGACGAGGATGCCGTGCTCGCGGGCGAACGCCACGACGCGCTCGAAGAAACCCTCGGGCGCAAGCGCGCCGGTGGGGTTGTTGGGGTAGTTGAGGTACATCAGCTTCGCGCGCGCGAGGTCCGCGGGGGCGATCGCCTCGAAGTCGGGGACGAAGCCGAGCTCGGGCACAAGCGCCAGCGGCACGGGGTCGGCGCCGGCGAGCAGCGGGCCGGCGCTGTACACGGGATAGCCGGGGTCGGAAGCGAGCGCCGCATCGCCGGGGTCGAGGAAGGCGAGGTTGAGGTTGAAGATCGCCTCCTTGGCGCCGATCGCGGGAATGATCTCACTCGCCGGGTCGAGCTCCACGTCGAAGCGCCGCACGTAGAAGTCGCTGATCGCTTCGCGGAAGTCGCCGCGGCCGCGGTTGGAGGGGTAGCGGTGGGTCTCCGGCTCAGTCACAGCCTCCTGCATCGCCTCGACGATCAGCGCCGGCGTGGGACGGTCGGGGTCGCCGATGCCGAGGCTGATCACGTCCACCCCCGCGGCCTGCTTGGCGGCGATCTTGCGCTCCAGTTCGGCGAACAGGTACGGTGGGATGCGGCTCAGGCGACTACTCGGTCTCATGCAGCTCCTTCGGATGCCGGTCGGGTTGGATGTCACTCGGTCTCATGCAGCTCCTTGAGGAAGTCGTCGCTGAGGCAACCCTCGTACACAGGCCGTGCCCAGCCTGTCAGATGCACGCGCAACTCCTCCCCCACCTCGACCTGCAGCTCGCCGCCGTCGAGGGCGACGGTGACGGTACTCGATTCGTGCGCCCCGCCACCCGATTTGTGCCCTCCGACGTGCCCGGCGGCGGCGCCCGGCAGACGCGGGGCGTCGCCGTCGTGGGCCGGCGGGGAGCGGCGGTGGGCCAGCACATGGGCGACCGCCGCACCGGTGGCGCCGGTGCCGGAGGAGAGCGTCTCCCCCACCCCACGCTCGAAGATCCGCGCGCGGACGCGAAACGGTTCGGTCTCGGTGTACCAGGAGACGTTGGTTCGGTGCGGGAACAGCTCGTGGTCTTCGATCGCGGGGCCGATCGCGGTCAGGTCGAGCGCCAGCAGCGCATCCAGGTCCTCGACGTGGATCGCGCATTGGGGGTTGCCGATCGAGACGTGCTGGAAGCGCCAGCGCCGCCCACCGGCGCTCAGTTCGCCGTGGCCGTCGGGGGACCCGCTCGGGAAGCTCTGCGAGCTCAGCGACGCGGCGCCCATGTCGATGCGGCAGCTGTGGGGGCTGAGGATCGTCGGCGTGATCGCCCCCGCGGCGGTGAGGATCGAAAACACGTCCTCCTCGGTCCAGCCGTGGCGACGCAGGTAGAGCACCGCCTCACGCGCGCCGTTGCCCGACAGCTCCGCCTCCGATCCGTCGGGGTTGTAGATCTCGAGGCGCGCGACGAACTGTGGGTCCTCGCTGGGAGCGAGCAGCAGCACTCCGTCGGCGCCGACCCCGAAGTGCGGCGCGCAGAGCTTGCGGATCCGCGACGGGGTGAGCTCGAACGGCAGTTGCGCGCGCTCCATGATCAGGTAGTCGTTGCCGAGCGCCTGCCACTTCTCGAACCGCATCGGGCGTATCTCGGCGGAGGCGGGCATACGCTGCCCGAGTTTATGCGCTCACCCGGCCGGAACGGTGCCATCAGGCGGCATCCCCGGCGGGCAACGAGCCCGCGAGGAAAAGGCGGCCTCAGGAGCCGACCTCAACCCTCGCCGGCGGGAGGTGCGGCAGCGGCGTCCCCAGCCGTGACGCAGTCTGCGATCTCCGCGGCCACGTCCTCCGGCGCGCGGCCGGTCACGTCGATCAGGTGGACGCCGGCGAGCTTGCGCATCCAGGAGAGCTGGCGGCGCGCGTAGTTGCGGGTGCGGCGCTGCATCGCTTCGACGTCGCCGGCGAGCAGCTCCTCGAAACCGAGCGCCTTGCGCGCGGTGACCGAGGCGCCGGCGGTGTGGGCGCGCAGCACCTCCTCGCGCACCCCGGCCGCCAGCATCCGCTCGACGCGGGCGTCGATCTGGGCGTACAGCTGCTCACGTGCCAGTGTCAGCCCGACGAGCAGCGTGGGACGGCGCACCTCGTCGGTCCACAGCTGCGAGGGCCCCTCGGGTGGCTCCAGCTCACCCGTTGCGAGCAGCTCCAGCGCGCGCACGATCCGCTGTCGATCGGAGGGGTCGATGCGCTCGGCCGCCCACGGCGCGTCGCGCGCGAGGCGGGTGTGCAGCGCGGCCGAGCCCTCCCGTTCGAGCTCGGCGGTGAGGCGCTCGCGCAGCCCCTCGGGCGGCGGAGGGCGCAGGCGCAGCTCGGTCAGCGCCGCGCGCAGGTAGAGGCCGGTGCCGCCGACGACGATCGGCCGCCTCCCCCGTGCGAGCAGCGCGTCGATCTCGGCGTGCGCCAGCTCGGCGTACTGACCGGCGCTGAAGGAGGCGTCGGGCGGCAGGAAGGAGACGAGCCGGTGCTCCAGGGCCGCCCGCTCGGCCGCCGAGGCGACGCCGGTGAGCGTCTCCAGGCCGATGTACACCTGCAGCGCGTCGGCGGAGACGGCCACGGGGTCCTCGCCGGCGGCTCGCAGCCGCGCGGCGAGCGCGACCGCGACAGCGGTCTTGCCCACGCCCGTGGGGCCGAACAGCGCGATCACCTGCATTGACGTAGCCTTGCACCACCGGCCCACTCAACGGTCGGCCGTGCCCGTCAGCCCACACCCCAATCGCCTGTCTCAACGCCTCGACTCGACCCAACCCCAACCTGCCGGGAGCGACCACCAATGCAGATCCATGACTCCACCGTCCTGCTCACCGGCGCCACCGGCGGCCTCGGCGAAGCGATCGCCCGCGAGCTGGGCGGGCGCGGCGCGAAGCTGATCTTGACCGGCAGGCGCACGGATGTGCTGGAGGGGTTGGCGGGCGAGCTCGGCGCGCGCGCGCTGGCCGCGGACCTCGCGGACCGCGCCGCGGTCGATCGCCTGCTGGGCGAAGCGGGTGAGGTGGACATCCTCGTCGCCAACGCGGCGCTGCCCGGCGCGGGGCGCCTGGAGGAATTCGAGATGGATGAGGTCGACCGCACGCTGGAGGTGAACCTGCGCGCGCCGATCGCGATGGCGCACGCCCTCGCCCCGGCGATGGCGGCGCGCGGCGCGGGCCACCTGCTGTTCGTCTCCTCGCTGTCGGGCAAGGCGCCGAGCGCGATGAGCTCGCTGTACAACGCGACGAAGTTCGGGCTGCGCGGGTTCGCGTTGGGGCTGCGTCCGGAGCTGCGCGAGCGGGGCGTCGGCGTGTCCGTCGTCAACCCGGGCTTCATCCGCGAAGCGGGGATGTTTGCGGCCTCGGGCGCGAAGCTCCCGCCCGGTGTCGGCACGCGCAGCCCCCAGGACGTGGGGCGCGCGGTGGCGGAGGCGATCACGCGCAACCGCGCCGAGGTGGACGTCGCGCCGCTGACGCTGCGCGTCGGCTCGGCCTTCGCGGGTCTCGCCCCCGGCCTCGCCGCGACAGTCACCCGCAAGACTGGTAACGACAAGCTCGCGGAGAAGGTGGCGGCGGGGCACCGAGCCGAGGGCTGAGCTCCTTCGAGAAGCCTTAGAGAGGCGTTGCGGGCCGCTTAGGGTGGGCTGTCTCCGGGTGCTCCCGACAGTTGGGGGCTCGATAGGTCTTTGAGGTTTGGACGGGTTCCCCAGCTGGGGAACCCGTCCGTGCCTGGTCTCAGGCTGCCTCCTTCACCGCCAAGTGAAGAGAGAGGTTGAGCCTGATGACCAAGGATGACGTGCTGTTCGGCTACCGCCAGCAGCTTTTCGCGGAGGCAGCACGCACGAACGTCTCGGCGGCATGCCGGACGTTCGGGGTGCACCGCTCCACCTACTACGCCTGGAAGCGCCAGGTCGACCGCCACGGCTTGGAGATGCTCAGGCCCCGGGAGCGCCGCCGGCCGCAGATGCCCAACGCGCTACCGAAGATGATCGAGGAGCGAATCGTGTCGTTCTCGATCGCTCACCCCGGCCTTGGCCCCAGACGCGTCGCCTCGGAGCTCGCCCGCGAGAAGTGGGGCGGGATCATCGTCTCGCCGAACGGGGTGTGGAAGGTGCTCTGTCGTCACGGGCTGAACACCCGCGCCAAGCGCCTCGGCCTGATCGCGGGCTACGCGGCTCCCTATGAGCCGCCGAGAACCCCAGAGCCAGAGCGCCATATCGACGTCGAGCGGCCCGGTGAGCTGGTCGGGATCGACTGCTTCTACGTCGGCAGGCTCAGAGGCACCGAGGGCGCGATCTGGCAGCTCACCGCGATCGATGTCGCGTCCTCCTACGCCTGGGCGGAGCTCGTGATCTGCAAGCAAGGCAACCCCACCGCAGCGCAGACCAGCAAGCTCGCTCAGCGCGTCGCCACCGAGCTGAAGGCCGCAGGCTGGAAGCTCGAGAGGATGCTCAGCGACAACGGCAACGAGTTCAAGGGCGACTTCACCAAGACCATCGACGCGATGAAAGCGCGCCACACCCGCATCCACGCCGGCAGGCCACAAACTAACGGCAACGTCGAGGCCCTACACAAGACGATCCTCGATGAGTGCTGGAGGCCAGCGTTCGCCCGCTACCTCTATCCCCGCTACACCGGACTCAAACGCGAGCTCGACACCTACCTGCGCTTCTACAACACCGACCGCGCACACCACGGCAGACTCACACAAGGACGCATCCCCGCAGACATCGTCTACCGTGCCCGAAAGATGGAGGCAAGATGAGCCGCACCTGTCGGCACATCTCGGAGGCTGCCCAGCTTAGGGACGGGGCGCAGGATGGGTGGCGTAAGCAGGCTCCCCAACCGACCACAGGAGGTCCCCATGAACAGGGCGAATACGATCAGGGCGGTCATCGTGGTGGGCGCGCTGGCAACGGGAGGCGCGGTCGCCGGTATCGCCGGCGCGGCCGCGGCTCCGAGTGGCACCGGCACGACGGGTGCAACGACCCAGTCAACGCCGAGTACGACGACCACTCCGTCCACGACAACCACCCCCTCGACGCCGTCCAAAACAGCCCCGGCGCCGAGCTCGACGAGCCCCTCGGGCCACCCGTGCCCGAATATGGGCAAAGGGTCGAGCGGGGGATCGAGCTCGAAATCCGGCTCGGGCAGCGGATCGGGTTCGAGCTACACCGGTCCTCCCCCGGGGCCGACCCCGACCGCTGACTAGCAGCGTCGGCAAATCGAGGAGCGGCGGGCCGTCGCCAGGCAGGGGCGGCTCGCCGTGCTTATCCGGAAGGACGCACCCGGGTGGAGACCCTCCGCAGCGGCTCTAATCCGCGAAAGCCCGGACGGGTGACTACCCGACGGCCCGCGCCAGCAACAGCTCCTCCCCCGCGAGCGTCTGCGAGGTGGCGGAGTCGATCCGCACTCGCGTCAGATCCCCGGGGGCGGAGAGGCCGGCGAAGTTGACGACCTTGTTGTGGCGGGTGCGTCCCCGCAGCCGCGAGGGATCGTTGCGCGACGGCCCTTCGACGAGCACCTCCAGATCGCGCCCGACGAAGCGCTGAGCACGCTCGCGCGCGTGGCGCTGCACGGCCTCGAGGAGCCGCTCCATGCGCTGCACCTTGACCGGGTGGGGCACGAGCCCCGCGGTGATCGCGGCGGCCTCGGTGCCGCGCCGGGGCGAGAAGAGGAAGGTGAATGCGCCGTCGTAGCGAACCTGCTCGACGAGCGAGAGCGTCTGCTCGAAGTCCTCCTCGGTCTCGCCGGGGAAGCCGACGATGATGTCGGTGGTGAGCGAGACGTCGGGGACGTGCTCACGGATCAGGGCCACACGATCGAGGTAGCGCTCGCGGTCGTAGGTGCGGCGCATCGCCTTGAGGATGCGGGTGGAGCCGGACTGCAGAGGCAGATGAATGTGCTCGCATACTGTTCGTAGCGAGGCATGCGATCGGATCACATCTTCGCGCATATCCTTCGGATGGGGTGAGGTGTAGCGGATGCGCTCGACGCCCTCGACGGCGTCGAGGGCGTGCAGCAGTTCGGCGAAGGTACGCGAGCGCAGCCCCCCTGCCGACCCTCCCCCGCGCGCCTGTCCGGGTGCCCCAGCCCCCCTCTCGTGCGCCTGTCCCGACGCGGTCGTGGCGCCGCCAAGCGCAATCGGTGCGGCCGGCTCGCGCAGGTCGCGCCCGTAGGAGTTGACGTTCTGGCCGAGCAGCGTGACCTCGCGCACGCCTTCGGCGGCCATCGCGCGAACCTCGGCGACGAGCTCGTCGAAGGGCCGGGAGACCTCGCGCCCACGCGTGGAGGGGACGATGCAGTAGGAGCAACGACAGTTGCAGCCGACGCTGATCTGCACCCACCCCTGGAAGGGCCGCTCGCGGTGTGCGGGCAGGCGCCCGGTGAAGCCCTCGAACTCGAAGAAGCCCTGCGCCGTCAGCGACTCCGAGGTGAGGAACTCCGCGAGGCGGTGGACCTGGCCGGGCCCGAAGGCGACGTCGACGAACGGGAAGCGCTCGAACACCTCCTCCTTGACCGACTGCGCCCAGCATCCCCCCACGCCGACGATCCGCTCGGGCCGTTCGTGCTTGAGTCGCTTGGCCTCGCCGAGGTGGGCGATGAAGCGGGAGTCGGCGGACTCGCGGATCGAGCAGGTGTTGAAGAGAATCAGGTCGGCCTCGGCACGCGCGGCGGCCTCGCGGTAGCCGAGCGACTCGAGCATCCCCTTCATCCGCTCGGAGTCGTGCTCGTTCATTTGGCAGCCGAACGTGGTTACGTGGTAGAGCGGCATGGAGACAGGGTACCCGCAGGGCGGCCGCTGATCTACGCGAGGCTGTGTCCTCGGTCGCTCACCGATCGAAGATCGACGGGATCTCCGATCGGCCAGCAAAGCACGCCACGCGGGGGTGGGTGGGTCCGGATCATTTGCCTCGCTTGCTCAGCGGCCGCCCTGATCCTCGACACCACGTTTGGTGTCCTCGGCGGCCCGCTGCCCACACGGAGCACGCCGGGCCGCCAAGGATGAGGGCTTACGCCGCGACGGGCTGGCGCCTCGGCGCCGCGACCGGTGCCGGCGCGACCTCGGGCGGCCCCTCAGGGTCAACTGCCTTGACAGGCGCCTCGGCAACAGGCTCCAGCGGGATGGCGGGGCCCTCGGGCGAGATGTCGCGCGCGGCGAAGATCTTCGCGCGGATCTCCGCGGCCATCGCCGGGTGCGCGTCGAGATAGGCCTTCGCGGCGCCGCGGCCCTGGCCGAGGCGTTCGTTGCCGTAGGAGAAGAAGGAGCCGGACTTGGTGACGACGGAGTCCTCGATGCCGAGGTCGATCAGGCAGCCGGTGGAGGAGATGCCTTTGCCGAACTCGATGTCGAACTCCGCCTGGCGGAAGGGGGCGGCGAGCTTGTTCTTGACGACCTTCACGCGCACGCGGTTGCCGACCGCCTCGGTGCCGTCCTTGAGCGTCTCGATGCGGCGGATGTCCAGGCGCTGGGAGGCATAGAACTTCAGCGCCCGCCCGCCGGGCTGGGTCTCGGGCGAGCCGAACATGACGCCCACCTTTTCGCGGATCTGGTTGGTGAGGATGCAGAGCGTGGAGGTGCGGTTGAGGTTGCCGGCGATCTTGCGCATCGCCTGGGACATCATCCGCGCCTGCGCGCCGACCGTCTGGTCGCCCATCTGCCCCTCGAGCTCCACGCGCGGGGTGAGCGCGGCGACGGAGTCGATCGCGACGACGTCGATCGCCCCGGAGCGCACCAACATGTCGGCGATCTCCAGCGCCTGCTCGCCGTAGTCGGGCTGGGAGACGAGCAGCTCGTCGATGTCGACGCCGATCTCCTTGGCGTAGAGCGGGTCCATCGCGTGCTCGGCGTCGATGAAGGCGCAGACTCCCCCGAGCCGCTGGGCTTCGGCGAGGACGTGGTAGATCAGCGTGGTCTTGCCGGAGGACTCGGGGCCGAAGACCTCGACGATGCGCCCGCGCGGAACGCCGCCGATCCCGAGCGCGAGATCGAGCGACAGCGCGCCCGTGGGAATCGCGGCGATGCGCACCTGCGCGCCCTCGTCGCCCATGCGCATGACGGTGCCTTTGCCGAACTCGCGCTCGATCTGCGTGAGCGCGCCCTTCAGCGCGGCGTCGCGGGCCTTGGCGGCCTTCTCGTTGTCGGTCGGCATCGGAAACTCCTCCGGGAATCGGGAAAACGGATCGAGCGCAAACGGTAGAGAGCGCTCCGGACGGAACACTTGTTCGATTGCGGAAGTCGACTGTGATGGGCTCCGCGGCTGAAGCCGCTGCGCCGGCGGGTCGCCGCAGGAGGCACCGAGCCGCGGCGGGGGCGGCCTCTGCGAGTTGCGCCTCACACCGCGGCAGGCCACTACGACGACAGGCGCTACTCCTCGATGCGGGGGGCCGCGAGGACATACATGACGAGACCTTCGTATACGGCCCCCGAGGGCGTGAGCCAGGAGCGGTACAGCGTGACCGAGCCAGGGGTGAACGAAAGCGCCGGCGTGGGCGGCAGGGCGCGCTCGCGCGGGGCCTCGGAGGGGCGCATGCGCGCGACGGTCACGTGCGGGCGAAAGCGCCGGCGTCGGGCTTTCATAGCCCGACCCGAGCCGAGCGCGTCAGCCGACTCCAGGTCGCAGCCCGCCGCGAGCGCCCCGTGCAGCGCCTCCAGAGCGCGGCCGGTGGTGTCGTGCAGCTCGACCGCAAGTGCACGCGGGTGGCGCGGAGGCAGCCACAGCGGCGCCCCGAAGGAGAGCTCGCCGACCGGCGGCGCCTCCGCGCAAGTCGCGGCGAGAACCTCGCCAAGCGCTTCGATCTCCCCCACGGGCCGGTTGCCGAGGAAACAGAGCGTGACGTGCAGAGCGTCGGGGTCGAGCAGTCGCAGCTGGTTGGTCGCCAATGGTCGCGCTTGCCGGCGCCGGCTGGGAAACCGCCCGCCGCGGAAGGCCATCGCGGGAGCGTCCGTCGCAGAGGCTGCCCCGGCGCGAACGCTCGCTGCGGCGGTGCGGGCCCACCCGAGCAGCCGCCCGCGCAGCTCGGCGGGCAGGTCGAGCGCGACGAACAGCCTGGCTTCGGCGTCGCGAGTCATGAGCGTGATGATCGCAACCACGCGGGCCAAGCCGCTACGCACGGCAACTGCAGACATGCGTCGGCGCCCCGTTCTCGAAGTAGCCGGCGGGAGCGCCGGCTACGTCAGACCGGCGCCCCCGCTCGGCGAGATCCGAATTCGTGGAGAGGAGGTCACGATCCGGAGCCTCTACGGGTGCCTGAAAAGTCGGTAGGGCCCCCGTAGGTTTGAAAGCGTACGGTGGCCGACTGCCACCTCTGTTGCCTCGTCCGCCCTATTCAACGTCCTTGAATCACTTGAAAACGTACGCATAGCTGTACCACACGAGCAAAAACCACACAAGGGGGTGTTTCTGAGTCATGGATGTCAGCCGGTGCCACGAGGAGACGAGGCCCCCAAGGACTCGCGACGGTGCTCCGGGCGACCGCTCCAAAAAATACGTGGGAGGCGCAACGGTCCGATTTCCGCGAGCGCCGGGAACAGCTCAGCCACTGGAGCTCGAGGTGAGCAGTCGGCGCACCAGGTGCAGGGCCACGGTGGTCGCGCGCTCGCGCACGTCAGGCCGGCCGCCCGGGAGTGTCAACGCGCGTGCGAGCTCGCCGTCAGGGCTCACCACGCACAGGTAGACCGTCCCCACCGGCTTGCCGGGAGTGCCCCCGCCGGGGCCGGCAACGCCTGTGACGCCCACTCCCACGTGCGCTATGAGGTGCTTGCGCGCTCCCTCGGCGAGAGCTTGGGCGACCTCGGGGGAGACGGCTCCGTAGCGCTCGATCAACTCGGCGGGGACTCCCGCCTGCGCCACCTTCGCCTCATTCGCGTATGCCACGATGCCCCCGCGCATGTACCGCGAAGCGCCCGGGAGATCCGTCAGGCGGGCAGCGAGCAGGCCTCCTGTGCACGACTCCGCGGTCGCGATCGTGCGCGCGTGTGCGCCCTGCTCGCCGCGGAGCAACGCTGCCACCTGCTCGTCGATGGTGCTGCCGTCCTCGGAGAAGAGCTGCTCGGCGTGGCGGGCTCGTACCGCGGCCACCAGCGCGTCGTAGGCTTCCTGGGCATCGGGCTCGTAGCGTGTAACGACCTCCACCTCGCCCCGTTTCAGGCAGGTGGTCACCTCCAGGCGCTCGAGCGGCACGCCTTCTCGCTCGGCCTGCCTGAGCGTCTCGGCGATCTCCGACTCGGGGATCCCGAACAGGCGCAGGGTGCGGCGGCGGTACACCGTCGCACCCACCAACGCCTCGCGCAGCGGGCCCGCCGCGCGGAAATCGTCGCGCACAGCCGCCTCCCACATCGGCCGCAGCTCGCGTGGCGGGCCGGGGAGTACGACCACCGTGGGGCCGGTCTTGCCCTCGGCGGGGGCTACCACCAGGCCCGGGGCGGTACCCACCGGCTCGAGCACCGTGGCACCGCGCGGGACCGTCGCCTGCTTGCGCGCGCCCTCGCGCATGGCCTCCACGCTCACGTTGCGCCAGCGCGCGCCCAGACGCGCGACGATCGCCTCGATCCGCTCCTGCAGCGGGCCGTCCCACACCAGCTCGCGGCCCTGGAACTCCGCCACGACCTCGGCTGTGAGGTCGTCGGCGGTCGGACCGAGGCCGCCGCTGGTGAGCACCACGTCGAAGCGCTGCGCCGCCATGAAGCGCAGCGTCGCCAGCAAGTCCTCGCGGCGATCGCCGACGATCGCGATCTGCGCGAGGTCGACGCCCAGCTCCTCCAGGCGATCGGCCAGCCAGGGGCCGTTGCGGTCCGCCACGCGGCCGGTCAGCACCTCGGTGCCCGTGACGATGATCCCTGCGCGCGCGCCCACCGGCTCACCTGCTCACTTGCACGTCGGCGCTTCGCTTTCCGCCAGCGAGCGCATCCCTGTGCGGGTGATCGCATAGCCGATCGCGCCGGAGGAGGCCGGCACGGTTACGGGCCTGCCGTTGACGATCAACGTCACATCGTTGTTGCCGAGCGTCAGTTCGAAACGGCGAGCATGGTAGATCGGCTCGGAGCTTTCCGGAGTGATGATCACACCCGGGATCCGCTTGCGGCCACCATCGCCGATCAGGCAGACGTACACTTCCGCGCTCGGTTCGAGCTTCAGCGACGCCAGCGTCGCGGTCGCGCTCGCCGTGCCGGGCCCATGCGCCCTGTGTGCCCGTTTGACATGGAGACCGCGCGCGCTCGGCGGCGGGGTGCTCGGCGGCGCTTTGCTCGACGGTGAGCTGCCGCTCGAGAGCAGGGCGTACACCAGCAGCACGATTACGATGCCCACGGCGCCGATCGCCGCCATGTAGGCGCGCGAGGGGCCCGTCCGGGGCGGCGGCGGCACCCCCGGGCCGCGGCGCATCGCCCCGCCGGGGCGCGCACGAGCGCGACGAGCCGATACAGACGTCTGCTGGATCGGCTCGATCCCGTCGCCGGGATGCTCGTAGTGGAGCTTGTACTCCTCGACCAGAGCGCGGCCGTCGAGGCCGAGCGCGTTGCCGTAGGTGCGCAGGAAGCTCTTGACGAACGTCGGCCCCGGCAGCAGGTCCCACTCCTCGTTCTCGAGCGCCCGCAGATACTTGGCGCGGATCTTCGTCTGCGCCTCGATCTCCGACACGTCGATCCGCTCGCGCATCCTCGCTTCGCGCAGCGTTGCTCCGATCTCAGGCATCGGCTGCACCCGGAGGTTTGGGGTTATGGAGGCCCGTATTCGCCCCGCTAAGCGTTGCTCCGATCTCGGGCATCCTGGCGTGAAGGCTAGTTGACCGCCCGCTCCTCCAGGGCGGCCAGCACGCGCGGCACGTCGGCCTCGGCGATCAGCACCTGACGGGGCTTGGAGCCCTCGTAGCCGGAGATTACGCCGCGACGCTCCAGCATGTCGATCATCCGGCCCGCGCGCGTGTAGCCGAGGCGCAGGCGCCGCTGCAGCATCGAGGTCGAGGCCGTCTGCATTTCCGCAACCAGCGCGATCGCGTCCCGCAGCAGCGGGTCCTCGTCGGGGTCGAGCTCATCCGAGGACTCCCCCCCGTCCGCCGCCGAGGGCTCGACCTCCTCCAGCAGCTCCTCGCGTAGCTCCGGCTCGCCCTGCCTGCGCCAGAAGTCGGTCAGCTTCTCGATCTGCGGCTCGTCGATGTATGCGCCCTGGATGCGCTGCAGGCGCGATGAGCCGACCGGGCTGAAGAGCATGTCGCCCTGCCCCAGCAGCGACTCGGCGCCGTTCTGGTCGAGAATCACGCGCGAATCGGTCTGGGAGGAGACCGCGAACGCGATCCGCGAGGGCACGTTGGCCTTGATCATGCCCGTGATCACGTCCACGCGCGGGCTTTGGGTCGCCAGTACGAGGTGGATGCCGACGGCGCGCGCCTTTTGCGCGAGCCGGATGATCGAGTCCTCGACGTCCGCGGGGGCGACCATCATCAAGTCCGCGAGCTCGTCGATCACGCAGAGGATGTACGGCAGCGGCGGTTCGTCGCGCGCCGCGCGTGACTTGTTGAGCTCAGGCAGGCTGCGCGTGCGCGCCAGCGACATCGTCCCGTAGCGCTGCTCCATCTCGCGGACGAGGTTCTGCAGCGCGTTGGCGGCCATCCGCGGGCTCGTGATCACCGGGGTCAGGAGGTGCGGGATCGACTCGTAGTGGTTGAGCTCCACCTGCTTGGGGTCGACCAATACGAGGCGCAGCTCGTGCGGGCTGGCGCGCAGCAGCACGCTCGCCAGCATCGCGTTGATCGCGCCCGACTTGCCCGCGCCGGTCGTACCGGCGACGAGCAGGTGCGGCATCTTCGCGAGGTCGGCGCCGATCGCCTTGCCCGCCACGTCCTTGCCCAGCCACACCGTCAGCGGCGACCAATCCTTGGGCGGCTCCTGGAAGACGTCACCAAGGCGCACGATCCGCCGGCGCGCGTTGGGCACCTCCACCCCCACCGCCTGCTTACCCGGGATCGGCGCGAGGATGCGAATGTCGGTCGCGGCCAGCGCATAGGCAAGGTCGTCCTTCAGCTGTGTCACCTTCGCGACCTTCGTCCCCGGCGCCAGGCGCAGCTCGTAGCGGGTGATGTGCGGCCCGGCAACCGTGCCGATCACCTTCGCCTGCACGCCGAAGTGGCCGAGCGCCTCGACCAGGCTCGCGGCGGTGCGCTCCTGCCCGGCGGTGTCCGGGCGCGCCTGCTCGGCGCTTGAACGCGACAGCACACGGGCGGCCTCCGGAACCCGCCACTCGAAGTTGGGGTCGTCGGTCACGTGCTCACGCAGGCGGCCTTGGGGCGTGAGATCCTCCGGTTTGGCGGAGCGCACACCCGCGATCGGCTCGCTCGACTCCCCCTCCGCAGCCAGTGGCAGCTCATCCGGCTCCGAGTCGAGCTCCGACGACTCCTGCGGCTCGTCCTGGGATTCGTCATCCGCCCACGAGTCCACCGGCTCCATTGGCCGGTCGCCGTCGAGCGAGGGCGCCTCCACATGGGTGGCACGTACGACGAGCTTGCCCGGCTCGGGGTCGGGGGGCAATAGTTCTCCGAAACGGGGATGCTCGCCGGAGGCGAGTGTCTCCTCGTCGAGTGGCGGGCCCTCCTCGGCCGGTTGCGCTGCCGATCCCGGCCGCGGGTCGCCGCTCGACTCGCGCTCGGCGCCGACGCGGGCTTTGAGCATCCTCGTGCTGTCGACCATGCCGCTGCCGGTCGCACGCAGCACCGCCGCGAGTGAGGCGCCCGTCAGCAGGATCAGCCCGACGACGAGCAGGAACACCACGAGGATGTCCACCCCCACCTGCTGCACCAATCGGTGTGCCACTTCGTAGAGCGCCTGCCCCGCTGCGCCGCCGTGCGCCTGCAGATGGCCTGAAGACCAGTGCGCGGCCGGGTTGCTCTGTGCCGAGCTCACACCCAGCGTGCCCGCCGCCAGCGCCAGCACGATCGCGCCGAAGAGGCAGATGCTGCCCGTGCGCAGCGGCCGCATCGCCGGCAGCACCGGGCGCATCAGCATCGCCGCGCCGGCACCCACGAGCGCGATCGGCGCCAATACCTTTGCGCGTCCCACACTCCAGCCGAGCGCCACCGCCAGCGCATGGCCGAGGCGCCCACCGTCGCCGTTGCCGTACAACACCACGCCCATGAACACGCCGACCGCGATCAGCGCGAGCGCCAGCACATCGCGCTGGCGCTCGTCGAGCTGTGGCAGCCGCGGTGGCCACCCCGGCGGCGGCCAGCCCGAGCCGCGCCGCCGTTGGCGGCTGCGAGCTTTGGCGGTCGATCTCCGCTTGGTGGATCCGCGAGCGGCCGGCGCTCGGCGTGTGCTGCGCGTGCGTGTGCCTGCCATCCACCCCGCAACTTCGACGCCGGAGCTTCAGACCCTGCCTCGCGACCAGCGGCAATCGCCCGCCATCGGGGCATTGTTGCCCAAACCCCTTACCATCGCTTTAGTACAGATCGATACACAGGTACCTACGTGAACGATTTCTCCCGCGCACCCAGAGTCCTCGTGGTGGAGGACGACGAGGACATCGCCCAGGCATTGCAGCGCTCGCTGCGGATGGAGGGCTACGAAGTCCGCATCGCGCTCGATGGCGCCTCCGGCCTGGAACAGTCCCACATGTTCGTGCCCGACCTCGTGATCCTCGACCTCGGCCTGCCGAAGGTCGACGGCATCGACGTCGCCCGCGGGCTGCGCGAGCAGGACGACGTACCGATCCTGATCCTCACCGCCCGCGACGCGCTGGAGTCGCGCGTGGAGGGGCTCGACGCCGGCGCCGACGACTACCTCGTCAAGCCGTTTGAGCGCCAGGAGCTGCTCGCGCGGATGCGCGCGCTGCTGCGCCGCCGGCCCCCGCGCGGCTCGGCGCCACTGCGCGTCGGCGACCTCTCGCTCAACGCCGACACCCACGAGGTGACGCGTGCAGAGCGTGGGATCGAGCTGACCCAGCGGGAGTTCGAACTGCTCGAGTACCTGATGCGCAACGAGCGAATCGTGATCTCCCGCCAGCGGCTGCTCGACGAGGTCTGGGGTTATGACCCCTTCTCCCAGACCAACACGATCGAGGTCTTCGTCTCCAACCTGCGGCGCAAGCTCGAGGCCGAAGGCGAGCCGCGTTTGCTGCACACGATCCGGGGAGCCGGCTACGTCCTCCGTGCCTGAGCACCTCCTGACGCGGCGCTGGCCGCCACGTTCCGCTAAGAGGGTGGCGCAGCCGGCCACAGGCCGGCGAGCCGGGCCCCTCTTCCTCGATCTCGACGTACTGCCGGGTACGCCCTTCGCCGGCCCGCGTCGCCCAGCTTGGTCATGAGGCGCTCAGGAGGCGTACTGCTCGCGCGAGTCTCGGCGACGTTCGACCGTCTGCCGATCCGCACACGCCTGGCGCTCGCCTCGGCGCTGCTGACGTTCGTGATCCTCTGCGGTTTCGCGCTGGTCGTCGGCTCGCTGACGGTGCACCGCATCCGCTCGGACTTCAACAGCGAAGTCACCGCTTCCGCCGACGAGCTGGCTGGCCTGCTGCGGATCTCCGTGACGCGCAACCGCCTCGTGGTCACTCCGAACATCGACGAATACGCGGCGCCCGAGCATGCCGCCATCCGTGTGATCCTTTCCTCTTCCGGAAGCGTGATCGAACACACCCCTCACGCCCCCGAACTGGATCGCCCCGACGGGCGTATCGCTGGCCTCGAAGGGGGCGTGAACGTCGCGGGCTACCGCGTCGAGTCGCGCGCCGAGGGACCACTGTCGGTCGGCGGCTACGTGGTGATCCAGTACGCCCGCCCGCTCTCCGACGTGCAGCCGACGATCGCCCGCGTCGAGCTGCTGCTCGTGCTCGGCACGCTCGCCGGCAGCGCTCTGGCGCTGCTCGCCGGGGCGACGATCGCGCGCCGCGCGATGCAGCCGATCGCCGCGCTCACCTTGACCGCCGCGGAGATCGCGCGCACCCAGGACTCGAGCGCCGCAATCCCACAGCCCGAAGCCGACGACGAGGTCGCCGAGCTCGCCCGCACGCTGCAGGGGATGTTGCAATCGCTCGACGACGCCCACGCCGAGACCGAGACGATGCTGGCCCGCCAGCGCCGCTTCGTCGCCGACGCCTCGCACGAGCTGCGCACGCCGCTTACGTCGGTGCTGGCCAACCTCGAGCTGCTCGCCGAATCCCTGCACGGCGATGAGGGCGACGCGGCGCGCTCCGCGCTGCGCTCCTCGCGGCGGATGCGCCGACTGGTCGCCGATCTGCTGCTGCTCGCGCGTAGCGACGTCGGCCGCGCCGCACCGCGGCAACCGGTCGATCTCGGGCAGGTGGTGCTCGACGTGGCTGCCGAGCTCGGGCCCTTGAGCGGCGAGCACGAGCTCTCGATCGACGCCCACCCCGCGATCGTCGAGGGCGATCACGACGAGCTCTTCCGGCTGACGCTCAACCTGATCGAGAACGCCGTACGCCACACTCCGCCCGGCACCGCGATCCGCGCCTCGACCGGACTCGAGGGCAGGGACGCCATGCTCACCGTGCAGGACAACGGCCCCGGCATAACCCCCGAGCTGGCGCCCACGCTGTTCGAGCGCTTCGTGCGCGGCGCCGGTGACCGCGGCGGCTCGTTCGGCCTCGGCCTTGCGATCGTGCGCGCCGTCGCCCAATCGCACGGCGGCACCGTCGCGCTGGAGAACGTCACGCCCCATGGCGCACGCTTCGTCGTGCGGCTGCCGCTCACTCCGGCGCGCGAGGCGCCCCCGCGCCAGTCGCATGCGCCCGCGTTGACGAACCCCGCTTAGACCTCCACGACGACCGGCAGGACCATCGGCCGGCGCTTGAGGCGGTCGTAGACCAGTTGAGCCAGGTCATCGTGCAGCGTCTGCTGGATCAGATCCACCTCGCGGATCTCCTCCTCTGCGGCGCGGTGCAGCGACTCCTCGACCGTGAGGCGGATCTCCTCCACGAGGCGGCCGGCCTCGTCGAGGAAGGGCACGCCGCGAAAGATCACCTCGGGGTCGGCGACCGAGTGGCCGTCCTGCTCGGCGATCGTCGCGACCACGATGAAGATCCCATCGGCGGAGAGCATGCGCCGGTCGCGCAGCGCCACGTCGGCCATGTCGCCGATCTCCACGCCGTCGACGAAGATCATCCCCGACTGCTCGTGCTCGCCGAAGCGCGCGCCGCGCTCGTCGATGTCGAGCGGCCGCCCGTTCTCACCCTGGAAGATGTCCTCCGGCGCGACCCCCACCGCCTCGGCCAGCTGGGCGTGCAGGCGCAGCCGCTTGAAGTCGCCGTGGAAGGGCATCACATAGCGCGGCTGCACGAGGTTGAGCATCAGCTTCACCTCCTCGGCGTAGCCGTGCCCTGAAGCGTGCACCGGGGCGTCGGCCGGGGTCACCACGCGACAGCCGATGTGGTAGAGGCGGTCGATCGTCTCGTTCACCGCGCGCTCGTTGCCGGGCACCGGCGTGGCCGAGAAGATGACCGTGTCGCCGCCGCGCAGCTGCACCTGCGGGTGGTCGCGGTAGGCCATCCGCCGCAGCGCCGAGAGCGGCTCGCCCTGGGAGCCGGTCGAGATGATCACGATCCGCTCGTCGGGGAAGTCTTCGATCTCGCGCACCCCCACCAGCATCCCCTCGGGCACCTCGATGTGCCCGAGCGTGCGACCGATGCCGACGTTCTTGCGCATCGAGCGCCCCACCAGCGCGACCTTGCGCCCCAGCGCCTGCGCGGCGTCCACGACCTGCTGCACGCGGTGGATGTTCGAGGCGAAGCTCGTGACCACGATCCGCCCCTCGCAGCGCGCAAACGCCTCCTCCAGGTGAGGACCGACGCCGGACTCCGAGGGCGAGAAGCCCTCACGGTCCACGTTCGTGGAGTCCCCGCACAGCAGCAGCACGCCCTCGCGGCCCAGCTCCGCCAGGCGCGAGACATCCGCCGGCGGGCCGTCGACGGGGGTCTGGTCGAACTTGTAGTCGCCGGTGATCAGCACCGTCCCCAGCTCGGTGCCGAGCGCCACGGCGCTGGAGTCGGGGATCGAGTGGGTCATGTGCACCATCTCCATCGAGAAGGGCCCCAGCTCGAGCACCTCCCCCGGCGCCACGTCGCCCAGCTCGACATCGCGCAGCTTGTGCTCTTCGAGCTTCGAGCGCGCCATCGCCATCGTCAGCGGCCCCCCGTACACGGGAGGCAGCTCGCTGCCGTTCTGGTGGCCGAGCTCGCGCAGCACCCACGGCAGCGCGCCGAGGTGGTCCTCGTGGCCGTGCGTGACGATGATCGCCTCGATCTCGCTCGCGCGCTCGCGCAGGTAGGAGAAGTCGGGCAGCACCAGGTCGATCCCGACCATCTCCGGGGTCGGGAAGCGCAGACCGACGTCGATCACGACGATCCGCCCGTCGTACTCGACGACAGTCATGTTCTTGCCGATCTCGCCCAGGCCGCCGAGCGGCAGGACGCGCAGCGCCGCGCTCACGCGTGTTGCTGCGTGCGCGCAGCCTCGCCTGCCGGGGCCGGCGAGGCCCCAGCGGGATCGAGCAACCCATGGCGTACCAGCATCTCCCGCACCTGCCCCAGCTCCTCGGGGGTGGCCTGCACCATCGGCAGACGCACGCCGCCGACCTTGTGGCCGAGCAGGTTCAGCGCCGCCTTCGTGCAGGTCGGGCTGGAGGTGAGGAACAACGTCCTGTAGACGTCCTGCAGCGAAGCGTCGATCTCCGCCCGGTGCTCGGGCTCGTCCACCATCCGGCGCATCTGATCGCCGACGACGTGGCTGGCCACGCAGACACCGCCCGCCCCACCGATGTCGAGCGTGCGCGCGAGCGAGCTGTCGTCGCCGGCGTACAGCTGGAGACCCTCGACCTGCGCCAGCTCGTCCGCGTTGGCCTGCTTGACGGCCTCGATGTGCTCGATCTGCGCGAGCTCGGCGAGCAGCTCGGGGCCGATGTTGGTGCCGGTGCGGGAGGGGACGTTGTAGAGCATGACCGGCAGGTCGGTGGCGGCGGCGACCGCCTCGTAGTGGCGCTTGAGGCCAAGCGAGCTGGGGCGGTTGTAGTAGGGCGTCACCGAGATGATCGCGTCGGGGCCGAGCGCGCTCGCGCGTTCGGTCAAGCAGACCGCGTGGCGCGTGTCGTTGGTGCCGGCGCCGGCGACGATCGTCTTGCCGGGCGGGCGCTCGGCGACCGCCAGCTCGATCAGCGCGAGCTGCTCCTCGTCGTTGAGCGTCGCGGCCTCGCCGGTTGTAGCGGCCACCACGAAGCCATCCGAGCCGTGCGCGGCGAGGTGCTGCATCAACGCCACGAACGCCTCCTCGTCGACGCGCAGCTGCGCGTCGAACGGCGTCACGATCGCCGTCAGAATCGTCCCCAGGTTCGCCATCGGAGCCATTATCCCACGTCGCTCGAATCTCCGAACAACAGGCTCTCCAGCCCCACGGTGAGCGGCCGTGCGAGCGTCGCGATCCGGCGGACTGCGAGCAACACCCCAGGCATGAACGACTCCCGGTCGAGCGAGTCGTGGCGGATCGTCAACGTCTGGCCGAGATCGCCGAGGATCACCTCTTGGTGGGCGACCAGCCCGGGCAGGCGCACGGAATGAATCGGTGGCGCGGACCTGCCGCTCGCGTCAGCCATCAGCCGCGCCGTGAGCGCCGCCGTGCCGCTGGGCGCGTCGAGCTTGCGATCGTGGTGGAGCTCGACGATCTCCGCCTTCGCCATATGGCGCGCCGCCTCGGCGGCGAAGCGCATCATCAGCACCGCGCCGATCGCGAAGTTGGGGGCAACCAGCACGTTGGCACCGGCGGACCGCTCCGCAACGCCCTCCATCTCGCCCATGTTGAAACCGGTCGTGCCGATCACGACGTGTACGCCCGCCTGCATGCATTCATGAGCGTTCTCCACCGCAGTTTGCGGCTGTGTGAAGTCGACGACCACGTCGGCGCTCGGCAGCACCTGGGCGAGGGTCGTGCCGAGCAGCGGATCGGCACGACCACTCAGCTGCATGTCATCCGAGCCCTCCACCGCCGCACAGACGGCAAGGCCCATACGACCGGCCGCGCCAGCAACCGCCACGCGGATCACGCCGCGACCGCCTCCAGCGGCGCCAGCGCCGCGAGCAGGGCCTGCTCGTCCGGGCCGATCGCCGCGACCGACAGCTCAGACCCGCGGAACAGCTCGGCGGCGAGCTCGCGCAGATCGTCCATCGTGACGGCGTCGATGCGCGCAATCACCTCCTCCACCGAGAGGATCGGCAGGTCGCACAGCACCGAGCTGCCGAGGCGGTTCATACGCGCCGCGGTGGACTCCATCGCGAGCACCATGCGCCCCTTGGCGTTCTCGCGCGAGCGCTCGAGCTCCTGTGGGTCGGCCGGCTCGCGCACGAAACGCTCGAGCTCGGCGGCGAGCACGGCCACCGCCTCCGTCAGATTCTCCGGGCGCGTGCCCACATACAGGCCCACCTCGCCGGTGTGGGCGTAGAGGTTGGAAAAGGAGAAGACCGAGTAGGCCAGGCCGCGGCGCTCACGCACCTCCTGGAACAGGCGCGAGGAGGCGCCACCGCCGAGGATGTTGTCGAGCACGCGCAGCGCGAAGCGGCGCTCGTCCTCGCGGGCCATCCCGCGCCCGCCGAGGCAGAGGTGGTACTGCTCGGTGTCCTTGCGCAGGAAGCGCACGCGTCGTTCGAACGACGGCTCGCACAAGCCGCCTGCGCCGTCCGACCAGGGCTCGCCGAGCGCACCCTCTCCGCCCGTCCTCCCCGCGCCGTCCAGTCGATCTTCGGCGCCCTCTCTGGCGCGGGGCTCGCCGGGCGCCGCGACTGCGTCCACCTCCTCGCGTGCCGCCTCGCCGCGTCCCCTTTCAGCCATGCGCGCCATCTGCACCAGCGCGTCGTGATCGACCGAGCCGGCAGCGGCGATCACGACTTCCGCAGGGGTGTAGTGGGTGGCATGAAAGGCGCGCAGCTGCTCGCGCGTCACCGACCCGACCACCTCGGCGCGCCCGATCACGGCGCGCCCGAGCGGATGCGCGCCGAAGACCGCCTCGCCGAGCACGTCGAAGACGCGGTCCTGGGGATCGTCCTCGTACATCGCGATCTCTTCGAGCACGACCTCGCGCTCGGCCTCGAGCTCGCCCATCAGCGGGCGCCACACCATGTCGGCGATCACGTCGAAGGCGCGCTCCAAGTGCCGGTCGAGCACGCGCGAGTACACGGAGGTCGCCTCCTTGTCGGTGCCGGCGTTGAGCTCGGCGCCCATCGCGTCGAAGATCTGGTCGATCTCCTCCGAGCCGTAGCGCTCGGAGCCGCGGAACAGCATGTGCTCGAGCAGGTGGGAGATCCCCGCCTCGGCGTCGCGCTCGTGCGCCGAGCCGGCGCCGATCCAGAAGCCAAGCGCGACCGAGCGCACCGCCGGCAGTGGCTCGCTCACCACCCGGACTCCGGAGTCCAAGGTGGTGATGCGATGGCCGACGTCGTTCATGACCTCAGCGGGGACGGCGTCCGGCACGGCCGTCGTCCAGCGAGCCGTGGGGCTCCAAGACCGATCGCGCGACGCGATCGCAACCGGCCAAGGAACCCTCCCGTAGCCCTCTCCGGCTCAGAACCGATCGCGGTCGCGCCCGGAACCGTGGCGGGGACGGCCGGAGCCGCGCGGGGCCGAATCGCTGCGGCCACCACCCTCACGACCGTTATTGCGCGAGGGGCCCGAGGAACGGCTGGGTGGGCGGGATCCGGATCCGCCTCCGCCGGCGCCCACAGCGGCCAGCTCCTCGACCGTCTTGCCCGCGATCTCCGGGTCGTCGGCGAGACGCAGGCCGATGCGCCCGCGCTCGCGGTCGACCTCGACCACGCGCACGTTGATCTCATCGCCTTTGTTGAGCACGTCCTCGACACTCGAGATGCGCTCGCCCGGGGAGACGTTGGAGATGTGCAGCAGGCCGTCGGTGCCCTTCGCCAGCTCCACGAACGCGCCGAAGGTGGTCGTCTTGACGACCTTGCCGAGGAACTCATCGCCGACCTCGACCTCCTTCATCATCATCCGGATCCGCTCCAGCAGCTCGTCGGCGAGCTCGCCGTTGGCCGAGTAGATCAGCACCTGACCCTCGTCGTTGACGTCGATCTGCGACTCGAACTCCTCCGAGAGGCCGCGAATCGTTTCCCCGCCCTTGCCGATCAGCAAGCCAATCTGGGAGGGGTCGATCTGGATCGTCTGGATCCGCGGGGCGTACTGTGAGAGCTGCTCGCGCGGGGTCTGGATGACGTCGGCCATCTTGCCGAGGATGAACGTGCGCGCCTCTTTGGCCTGCGCGAGCGCGTCGCGCAGGATCTCGAACGTGACGCCTGTGATCTTGATGTCCATCTGCAGCGCGGTGATGCCGCGCTCGGTGCCGGCGACCTTGAAGTCCATGTCGCCGAGGTGGTCCTCGACGCCGGCGATGTCGGTCAAGACGATGTAGTCATCGCCCTCTTTGATCAGGCCCATGGCGATTCCCGCGACGGGGCGCTTGATCGGCACCCCGGCGTCCATCAGCGACAGCGAGGAGCCGCACACCGAGGCCATCGAGGAGGAGCCGTTTGACTCGAGGATGTCCGAGACCACGCGGATCGAGTAGGGGAACTCCTCGATCGAGGGCACCATCGGCGCGAGCGCCCGCTCGGCGAGCGCGCCGTGGCCGATGTCGCGGCGCTTGACGCCACCCATGCGGCCCGCTTCCCCGACCGAGAACGGCGGGAAGTTGTAGTGGTGCCAGTAGTACTTTTTGGATTCGAGGCCGAGCGTGTCGATGCGCATCTCCTCCTTGAGGGTGCCCATCGCCACGACGCTCAACGCCTGCGTCTGCCCGCGCGTGAACAGCGCTGAGCCGTGCGTGCGCGGCGTGACGCCGACTTCGATCGAGATGTCGCGGATCTCGTTCTCCGAGCGCCCGTCGGGGCGCTTCTTGTGCACGGCGATGCGCTCGCGGATGATCGCCTTCTCGAGCTTGTCGAACGCGAGTTGAACGGCCGCGCGGCGCTCCTTGGCGCTCGTGAGCTCCTCCTCAGAGGCACCCTCGGGCGCGGCCGGGGCGTACTGCGCGAGGATCGCCCCCTCGACGGCCTTGGTCGCGTCCTGGCGCTCGAGCTTGTCCTCGACCTGCGTCGCCGCGTCCAGGGCGCTCCCGTGGGAGCCGCGGATCTGCTCTAGCAGCGACTCCTCGACGCCGATCGTCGCGAAGACTTTCTTCGTCTTGCCAACCTTCGCGGCGAGGTCGCGCTGCAGTGCGCACAGCTTCTTGATCTCCGCGTGGGCGATGTCGAGCGCGTCGAGAATCTCGGCCTCGGGGATCTCGTTGGCGCCCGCCTCGACCATCAGGATCGCCTCCTCGGTGCCCGCGACGATCAGGTCGAGGTCCGAGCTGTTCTCGGCGTCCCCCTGCAGGTCCTCCTCGGAGGGGTTGACGACGAAGTTGCCGTCGATCTTGCCGATGCGCACCGCACCGACAGGCGTCGGCAGCGGGATGTCGGAGATCATCAGCGCCGCGGAGGCGCCGTTCATCGCAAGGATGTCGTAGGGGTGCACGTGGTCGATCGAAAGCGGGATCGCGACCAGCTGCGTGTCATAGCGCCAGTCCTTGGGGAACAGCGGACGGATCGGGCGGTCGATCATGCGCGCGGTCAGCGTGCCCTTCTCGCCGGGGCGACCCTCGCGCTTGAAGAACGAGCCGGGAATTTTCCCGGCGGCATACATACGCTCCTCGACATCCACCGTCAGCGGGAGGAAGTCGACATCGCGCAGCGAGCCGGCGACGGCCGTCGCGAGCACCATCGTGTCGCCCTGGCGGACGACCACTGCGCCGGAGGCCTGCTTGGCCATCCTGCCGGTCTCAAACGAGATCTCGCTACCAGCGATCTCCACGGAGACCCGTGTAACGGCTACATCACTACTCATATTTTACTGCCTTCCTGTTCCGCCCGTCGGTCGGCGGAGCTATCTCTATTTATCTTTATTCCGAACGCTGTGCAGCTTAGCGCCTATGCCCCGCGACCGTAGCCCCACAACGCCACTGAGGCGGCCGAGGGCCAAGCAGTGCAAGGACGCAAGGAGCGAAGTGTTCTTTGCTGGCCGAAACGGGGATGCGAGCCGAAGGCGAGTGTCTCCCGGCTTCGGTAAGCGACTGAGGACGCAGCCCTGTAACGGGTGCCGGCAGGGCTGTCGGCCGCCTCAGTTCAGACGTTTTTGAGGCCGCCGATGATCATGTGCACGCCGGGAAGGTCGGCGGGCGAGGGCGCTTGGTAGCTCCAGCGCACGACCCCGTCGGGGCCGACGACGACGAGCGCACGCTGCGGGAAACCACCCTCGTGCAGCACGCCGAAGGCAGTGCAGGCCGACCCCTTGGGCTCGAAGTCCGAGAGCTGCGGGATGCTGACGCCGAGCTTTTCGCGGAACGCTTTCTGCGCCCACGTGCTGTCGCAGGAGACGCCGTAGATCGCGGCGCCGTCGGCAGTAATCTCGCCGAGCTGCTTCTCGTAGAGCTGCAGCTGGTCGGTGCACACGGGGCTGAACGCGAACGGGTAGAACACCAGCACGGTGGTTTTGCCGCGCAGGCTCTTCTCGGTGAAGGGCTCGCCGCCTTCGGTGGCGAGGCTGAAGCTCGGAACCTCGCTGCCGGGGTCGAGAACGCTCATCCGCCGCTGCCGCTACTTGCGCAGGCCGAGCTCTTTGATCAGCGCGCGGTAGCCCTCGAGGTCGGTGCGCTGCAGGTAGTCGAGGAAGCGCCGCCGGCGCCCCACCAGCATCAGCAGGCCGCGCCGCGAGTGATGGTCTTTCTTCTGCCCGCGCAGGTGCTCGGTGAGGTGGTTGATGCGCTCGGTCAAGAGCGCCACCTGCACCCTGGTGTTCCCGGTGTCGCGCTCGCTGGAGCCGAACTTGGCGGCGATCTCGCGCTTTCTCTCAGTGGTCAACGTCATCAGCGGGGGCACACGGTAGCAAAGAGCGATGGATGTGTCATATGTTGGAGGCTGAGGCAGCCATGTAAGGCCGATCCTCCGGCGAAGCGCTCAAAGCTCGGCAAGCGCCTTCCGCGTCTCCTCGACGTCGAGATGCATCCGCTCGACCAGCTCCTCGACCGTCGCGAAGCGCCGCTCGCCACGCAGGCGGCGGATGAATTCCAGGCGCAGCTCGCTGCCGTAGAGGTCGCCTTCGAAGTCGAGCAGGTACGCCTCGATCAGCTCGCCGCGACCGGTGGTGAAGGTCGGGCGCACCCCGATGTTGACGGCCGCCTGGAGACCGTTTGCCAGGCAGGCATAGATGCCGTGGCCGGGACACACGAGCGCCTCGTCGGGGATCAAGTTGGCGGTTGGAAAGTCCAGCGTGCGCCCCCGTTCGTCGCCGCGCACGACCTCGCCCCGCAGCTGAAACGGAGCACCGAGGAAGCGCGTTGCCTGATCGACCTCACCGGCCAGCACGAGGCCGCGGATGTGGCTGGAGGAGACGATCTCCCCGTCCACCTCCAGCAGCGGATGCACCGTCGTCTGGAAGCGTCCGTCGGCAGCCAGCAGCTGCGTGTCGCCCTGTGCGCGGTGGCCGAAGCGGAAGTTCTCCCCGACCGAGACCCGAACCGCCCCGAGCGCCTCGACAAGCACCTCGTCGATGAACTCCTGCGCGGTGCGAGCGGCAAAGGCGGTGTCGAAGGGAATCACGATCAGCTCCCGCACGCCGAGCGCGGCGATCAGCTCGGCCTTCACCGCGAGCGGGGTCAGTAGCTTCGGCGCGTGCTGGGGCGCGACCACCGACACCGGGTGGGGGTCGAAGGTGAGCACGCTGTCGGAGCCACGGATCACCTCACGGTGGCCGAGGTGCACGCCGTCAAAGGTGCCGACCGCCACTTGGCGCTCGCGCGGCTGCACGTCGGGGAGGCTGGTGATCTGCACGCGGGAAAGCCTAGTCCAGCCGGGCGAGCGCCTGCTCGACCGTGAGCGGCTCGGGAGACTTCCACGGCTCGCCACGCCTCGGCGGCGACACCGCGTCCTCCACCTCGAATGGCCCGATCGCGGTGCGGCGCAGCTCCACACAGTAGGCGTCACCCAGATCGGCGATCAGCGAGCGCACGTACGTGCCCGAGGAGCACTCGATCAGGAAGGCAGCGCGTTCTTGCTCGCGCCACAGCTGTGCGAAGCGGCGGACGGTGACGATCCGCTCGGGCATCTCGAACTGCTCGCCGCGCCGCGCGCGCTTGTAGGCACGCTCGCCTTTGATCTTCACCGCCGAGTGCATCGGGGGACGCTGGCGTATCTCACCCGTCGGAAGCGACAGCGGGTCCGGTGGCAGTAGCCCGGTGTGCGTGATCTCCCCCTCGGGGTCGCCGGTGCTCGACACCGCGCCGAGCTGGGCGACTGTCTCATACCGCTTGGGCAGCCCCATCAGCTGCTGCTGGATGCGGGTGGCGCGACCAACCAGCACCAGCAGCAGGCCGGTGGCGAACGGGTCGAGGGTGCCGGCGTGGCCGGTCTTGACACCCCCCAGCGCACGGCGCACGGCGGCGACCACGTCGTGCGAGGTGATGCCCGCCGGCTTGTCGATCAGCAGGACGCCGTTCACGCCGGCGCCGGCGCGGCGTGCAGCTGGGCGGCGAGCTCGCGGCGCAGGAACTCGATCAGCTCCTGCGGCTCGAGCGTGGTGGAGAAGCCTGCGGCGCGGCGGTGTCCCCCGCCCCCCTGCGCACGGGCGATCGCCGAGACGTCGACGTCGTCGTCGACGGCTCGCAGCGACACCTTGCGATCGCCGCGGCGCTCGGGCGCGGTCAGCTCCCGCACGAGCGCAGCGACCTTCGTGCCGCGCACGGCGCGCAGATGATCGACGATCCCCTCGGAGTAGCTCTCCTCGGCTTCCGCTCGGCGGAAATCCTCGGCGCTCAGTACCGCGATCGCCAGCTCACCCGAATCGAAGCGCCGCGCCTGCCCGAGCCCGAGCGCGAGCAACGCCAGCTTCGGGTAGGGCATCTCCTCGTACAGCCGGCGGTAGATCGCCTGCACGTCGACGCCCGCCTCGATCAGCTCGGCCGCCATCAGGTGCGCGCGCGGCCCCGTGTTCTCGTACATGAAGCGCCCGGTGTCGGTCACCAACCCGACGTACAGCGCCTGCGCCACCGCCGGGGTGGGACTCACGCCGAGTCCGTGCATTAGATCCCAGATGATCTCCGCCGTGCACGAGGCATCGGCCACCACGTGATTGACCGTGCCGAAGCGGGTGTTGTCGTGGTGGTGGTCGATGTTCAGCAAGTGCGCCCCCTCGCGCAGCGCATCGGCCGAGTTGCGGTCGATGTTGCCACAGTCGAGCAGCACCACGGTGCGCTGGGCGATGTCCGCGGGCGGCGATTGGATCGCGTCAGCGAGATCGAAGAAGCGGTATTCCAAGGGCAGCGGCAGCTCGCCGGGGGGGACGAACATCAGCGAGTCTTTGCCGAGCGCAGTGAGCAACCCCTGCATCCCCAGCAGCGAGCCGATCGCGTCACCGTCCATGTTCTCGTGCGTGGCAAGCACGAAGCTCGAGTCCTCGCGGATCCGCTCGAGCACAAGCGCGCGGGTCTCGACCAATCCGGCCAGCGACGATGTGCCGTTCTCACTCATCGCCGTCCGCCCCCGGCTCGTCCAGGAGCGCCTCCAGGCGCATCGCGCGATCGGTGGTGTCGTCGTAGATGAAGTCGAGCGTGGGCGTGCGCTTCAGCCGCAGCTCGGAGGCGACGCGCCGCTGCATATAGCCGTGTGCGCTACGCAGCCCGGCGAGCGTCGCCTCACGGTCGGGCTCGTCACCGAGCACGCTCACGTACACACGGGCATGGCTGAGATCAGCGCTGGTCCTCACATCGGTCACGGTCACGAATCCCACTCGTGGGTCCTTCAACTCGCCTGCCACCACCTCTCCGATCACCTGCCTGATCGCCTCGTCGACGCGGCGCATGCGGCCACTGGTCATCCTACTCTCCGAGCCCGTCGCGTTTGCAAGCGCTGCGTTAGGACAGCTCTCGCTCGACCTGACGGGTCTCGTAGGTCTCGAGAATGTCGCCCTCGCGCAGGTCCTGGAAGTTGGCGAGCACGATCCCGCACTCGAAGCCTGCCGCGACCTCGCGGGTGTCCTCGTTGAAGCGCCGCAAGCTGGCGATCGTGGTGTCCTGGATCACTGTGCCCTCACGCACGACGCGCACCCGGGCGCCGCGTGTGACCTTGCCCTCGGTGACGTGCGAGCCGGCGATCGTCCCGATCCGCGAGGCGCGGAACAGCTGGCGCACCTCCGCCTGGCCGAGCACCGTCTCGACCTCCTCGGGCTCCAGCAGGCCCTGCATCGCCGCGCGCAGCTCCTCGATCGCGCGGTAGATCACTGCGTAGGAGCGGATCTCCACGCCCTCGCGCTCGGCGATCTGGCGGGCGTCGCCGACGGGGCGCACGTTGAAGGCCAGGATCAGCCCCTCGGAGGCGGCGGCGAGCATCACGTCGGACTCGTTGATGCCACCGACGCCGCGGTGGATGATGTTGACCTTCACCTCCTCCTGAGGCAGCTTGGCGATCTCGTCCTCGATCGCCTCCAGCGACCCGGCGACGTCGGCCTTGATCACGAGGCCGAGCTCCTTGACGGCGCCCTCGCGGGCGAGCTTGAAGACGTCCTCGAGCGACACTTTGCGCCCCGAGCGGCGCGCCAATGCCTCGGTCTTCAAGCGGTTGGCGCGGACGCCCGCGAGCTGGCGGGCGCGCCGCTCGTTCTCGACCACCCGGACCGCCTCGCCGGCCTCGGGGACGCCGTCGAAGCCGAGCACCTCCACCGGCTCGCCCGGCTCGGCGCGCTTGGTGCGCGCGCCAGTGAAGTCGTGCATCGCGCGCACCCGCCCGAAGTGGGCGCCCGCGACCAGCGCGTCGCCGACGCTCAGCGTGCCGCGCTGGATCAGGATGCTCACGACCGGGCCGCGGCCGGGATCCAGCTTTGACTCGATCACAGTGCCCGACGCCTCGGCACCACGGTTGGCGCGCAGCTCCTCCAGATCGGTGACCACCTGGATCGTGTCGAGCAGCTCGTCGAGGCCCTGGCGGGTCTTGGCGGAGACGTCGACGAACTCGGTCTCCCCGCCCCAGTCGGATGGCTGCAGCCCGTGCTGGGCCATTTCGTTGCGCACGCGCTCGGGCTGGGCGCCCTCCTTGTCGACCTTATTGACGGCTACAACGATCGGCACGTCGGCGGCGCGAGCGTGGTCGATCGCCTCCTCGGTCTGCGGCTTGACGCCGTCGTCGGCGGCGATCACGATCACCGCCAGGTCGGTGACGCGCGCGCCGCGGGCCCGCATCGCGGTGAACGCCTCGTGGCCGGGGGTGTCGAGGAAGGTGATCTGTTTGCCGGCGTGGCGCACCTGGTAGGCGCCGATGTGCTGGGTGATGCCGCCGGCCTCGCCCGCGGCGACCTCGGTCTTACGGATTGCGTCCAGCAGCGAGGTCTTGCCATGGTCGACATGACCCATCACCGTCACGACCGGCGGGCGCTCGACCAGGTCCTCCTCCGCGTCCTCGTACACCGGCTCCACTTCGACGTCGTCGGCGGCGTGGACGATCTCGATCTCCTTGCCGAGCTCCTCGGCGACGACTTGGATCGCGTCGTCGGAGAGCGTCTGCGTGAGCGTCGCCATCTCCCCCAGGCTCATCAGCTTCTTGATCACTTCCGGCACCGGCACACCGAGGTACTCGGCAACATCCTTGACGGTGGCGCCGGAGTTGATACGTACGAGGTTGGCGTCGCGGATCGCGGCGGTGTTGTCGATCGGTGCGATCGTCTCGTCGTAGGTGCCGCGGCGTCGACGGCCACGGCGCGGGCGGCGCTGGGGCTGGTTGGCAGGGCCGGCTTGCTGGCGGCGGGAGGCCTGCGAGTCGATCACCACACGGCGACGCCCGGGTGGACCGGCGCCGGCCGGGGCGCGCTCTCCCGTGCGCGAGTCGCGCGTCGGGCGCACCCGCTCGGCGGCTTGGCTCCCGCCCGCCCCGCCGCCGGCCGCGGCAGTCTCGGCACTCGCCCCGTCCTCGGCGGCCACCCCACTCGCCCCCTCACCGGCAGGTGAGGCGGTGGCCGCGGGGGCTTCGGCAGCCGGCTGCGGAGGGGATGCCGGGGTCGTCGGAGCTGGGGCTTGCGGCGCCTGTGTCTTGGTGGCCTGCGCGGGCGCGGGGGGCGCGGGAGACGAGGAGGACGCCGCCGCGGATGCGGAGTCCGAGGCAGGTGCCGGTGCCGAGCCGGTGGTGGAAGCCGACGCTGAGGTCGGCGGCGCGGGGGCCGTCGCAGATGCGGCACCCGAGGCAGGCGCCGAGACCGAGCCAGCGCCGGAAGCCGAGGCCGACGGCGCGGAGGCCGACGCGGAGCCGTTTGCGCCGGAGGCGCCATCCCCGTTCAGCGCGCGCAGCGCGAGCGACTCGTCGATCGAGGAGGAGACCGTCTTGACGTCGACGCCGGCGGCCTTGAGCTGCGCTAGCAGCGCCTTGCTCTCGACCCCCCGCTCCTTTGCAATCTCGTGTACACGCTTCTTGCTCATTGAACGATCGATTCTACGAGCTTGGGATCCATGGCCACAGAGCAGCGCAGCGCGCGGGCGATACCGCGGCGGCGTTCGGCGAGCCGCAGGCACTCCGGGTTGGGCGTCGCCTCATCGACCCCCGTCTTACAGAGGTAGGCCCCGCGCCCGGGTAGCGTGCCGGCGAAGTCGATCACCGCGCGCCGCGTATGATGACGGCCCGCCCGCCCGGGCGGGGTCCCATCCCACGCGACAGCGATCCGCAACAGCTCCGACTTCGGCGCGATCCGTCCGCAGCCGACGCAGCGGCGCCGGGGCACGTGGCCCGCTATGACGCCTGCTCCTCGGCTGCCGGCTCAGCACGCGTCTCCGCCACGAGTGGGCTTTCGACCGGAGCCTCCGTCGCCGGCGTATCTTCGGTGGGGGCGCCACCACCGCCGTTGGCGCTGAGCTCGGCAACACTGTCGCCGCTGACGGCGGCCAGCGCCTGGTGAGCCTCCAGGCCGCAGTAGCGCGAGCCGGGCAGCGAGGCGTTGGGGCAGCGTTTGCCGTTGGAGAGGATCGCCGCGCAACGCCCGGAGACTTCCTCCTCCTCGTAACCGTGCTCAGCCTCCTCGGCGGCAAACTCGGTCTCCGAGCGGATGTCCACGCGCCAGCCGGTGAGGCGCGCGGCCAGGCGCGCGTTTTGGCCCTCGCGGCCGATCGCCAGCGAGAGCTGGTCGTCGGGCACGATCACCGTCGCCTGCTTGGCATCGTCATCGACCAGCACCTCGCGCACGCGCGCGGGTGACAGTGCCTTGGCGACGAAGCGGGCCGGCTCTTCGTTGAAGGGGATGATGTCGATCTTCTCGCCGCGCAGCTCGGAGACGACCATCCGCACGCGCGAGCCACGCGGGCCGACGCAGGCGCCTACCGGGTCGACACCGTCGGCGTGGGAGATCACGGCGATCTTCGAGCGGTAGCCGGGCTCGCGCGCGACGTTGGCGATTTCCACGAGGCCGTCGGCGATCTCGGGGACCTCCAGCTCGAACAGCTTCTTGATCAGCTCGGGGTCGCGGCGGGAAACGATGATCGAGGGGCCCTTGGTCGAGGCCGACACCTCCTTGATCACGGCCTTGATGCGCTGCGAGTGGTCGTAGCGCTCGCCGTCGACCTGCTCGGACTTCGGCAGCAGCGCCTCGACGCGCTCGCGCAGCTGCACGAGCGTGTAGCGGGAGTCCGACTGCTGCACGATGCCGGTGATCAGCTCGCCCACGCGGTCGCGGTACTCCTCGAACATCATGTCGCGCTCGGCCTCGCGGATGCGCTGCAGGATCACCTGCTTGGCGGTCTGCGCCGCGATCCGCCCGAAGTCATCGGGGGTGACGTCCTGTTCGCCGATCTGATCGCGATACTCCTCGAACTTGGCCGGGTCGATTTCCGGCTCCTCCGGTTCGCGCAGCTCGCCGGTCTCGGGATCGACGGTGGTGCCCTCGTCGATCGTCTCGACGATCAGGTGAGCCTCCAGGCGCTCGGGGATGATCAGTTCGATCACGCGGAAGTCGGCCGTTTCGCGGTCCATTTCCACGCGCGCGTACTTGGCCGAGCCGGGCTGCTTCTTGTAGGCGGAGAGCAGCGCGTCCTCCAGCGCGATCATCAGCTTCTCCGGCTCGATGCCCTTCTCGCGGGCCAGCGCGTGCATTGCTTCGAGGATTTCGCGTGACATGACTGTTACTCCTCCACCAGGTTGGAACGGCGGATCTGCGCGTACGGAATGCTCACCAGCGCCCCGTCGGCGGCGAGCGTGATCTCCGTGTCGGAGGCCCCCACGAGCTCCCCGGTGTAGCTGCGCCGGCTCTGCGACGAGGGCTGGTTGGACGGCGCCGGCCGATCGCCGCGCGTGCGAACACGGGCGCGGCGGCCCACGAAGCGGCGGAAGTGCTCGGGCTTGGTCAGCGGGCGCTCGATGCCAGGCGAGGAGACCTCCAGCGTATAGCGCTCACGCAGCGCCGTCAGCGCCGTCGTCACACGCTCGCAGAGCGCGAGCGTCACACCCTCGGGATGGTCGATGAAGATGCGCAGAGTCCCCCCGCCGACGACCTCGGCGAGCAGCACCTCGACATCCGGCTCGCACTCGGCGAGTTGTCCTTCGATCTCTGTCTGCAACGTTGCCATGGGGCCCTCCTCACAATAAAAAAAGCGGGCATCCGCCCACTCTCGGTCCGACAGCCGGCGTCCGCACGCCGACACGAAAGCTGTGGGTCGAGAATAGCATCGGCCATCTATGAGTCGTGAACGGCACGACGCGAACGCTCCCGGTAGACGCGGTAGTCGCTGCGCTCCGGACGCAGCGAGCAGGCGAGCGCGAGTGGGTGACGGGCCTCCTCGTGGCGGCCGAGCTGCTGCATCGCGCGGCCCAGGCAAAAAAGCGCGTAATCATTGGTGGGCGACTGCGCGGCGACCGCGCGGAACTCCGCCGCGGCGTCCTCATAGCGCTGGGCATGGAACAGGGCGCGGCCGAGCGCCTCGCGGATCGAAGCCTTGTCGGGCTCCAGCTTGCGGGCGCGAGTGAGTGGCACGATCGCGGCCTGATGGTCGCCATGGTCGAGCAGCTCGCAGCCACTCCGGTAGAGGTCGTAGACGCTGTCCATACGCCTCACTTTAGAGCGCCCCTCGTCCCGGATTAGGGCAACCGATCCACAGCGTCGAGGATCGCCTCGGCGATCCTCGCCTTCGACGTGCGAGGAATGTGCTCGTCACCTGTCGCCGTGATAATCGTGACCTCGTTGCTGTCAGACCCGATGCCGATGTCCGGGCGCGATATGTCGTTGACGACAACCGCATCGAGCCCCTTCTCCCGCAGCTTGCCGCGCCCGTACTCGATCGCGCCGCTGCCGTGCTCAGCGGCGAACCCCACCAGCCTCTGCCCGGGACGCCGTTCGGCCGCCAATGTCTTCAGCACATCGGGAGTCGCTTCGAGCTCCAAGCGCAGATGCTCGCGGCCGGCCTTCTTCAGCTTGCCGTTGGCAGGCTCGGTGGGACGGAAGTCGGCGACGGCGGCCGCCATCAGCAGCACGTCGCAGGCGGCGAACTCCCGCTCACACGCCTCGGCGAGCTGGGCAGCAGTGGCTACCTCGTGCCAGGCGACCCCCGCGGGACGGGGCAGCGATACGTTGGCGGCGACCATCGTCACCTCGGCCCCGCGCGCGCGGGCAGCCTCGGCCAGCGCGACTCCCATGCGCCCTGAGGAGCCATTGCCGATGAAGCGCACACTGTCGATCGGCTCGCGGGTGCCGCCCGCAGTGACGAGTACGCGCAGCCCCTGCCAGGCACCAACCGATGCGGGGAGACACTCGCCCTCGGCTCTCGTCCCCCGTTCGACTAGAAGCGCCTCACAGCGCTCTAGCAGGCGTGCAGGATCCGGCAGGCGGCCCATCCCCTCCTCGCCCTGCGACGCGAGGCGGCCGGCGTCGGGCTCGACGACGTGCACGCCGCGGGCGCGCAGCGTGTCGAGGTTGGCGCGCACCGCGGGGTGCTCGTACATGTGGTTGTTCATCGCGGGCGCAACCACGAGCGGGCAGATGGCGGCGAGCGCGGCGCTCGTAAGCAGGTTGTCGGCCAGGCCACCGGCAAGCTTGGCGATCGTGTTGGCGGAGGCGGGGGCGATCAGGAAGAGGTCGGCGTTGCGCACCAACTCGAGGTGGCCGATCGGCTGGTGCCTGGGGGGCTGTTGGTCTGGGAACGCCCCACGCGCGGGGTCGCGCTCGAACTCGCCGACGAGCACCGGCGCGCCACTCAGTGCCGCGAACGACGCGCGCCCTACGAAGCGGCAGGATGCCGGCGTCTGCACGACCCGCACCGCGTGGCCAGCACCCGTCGCCAGGCGCACGATCTCGAGCGCCTTATAGGCGGCGATGCCACCGCTCACCCCGAGCAGAATTCTGGACATACTGGGGTTTTAGACGGCCGAGGCGTTACGGGCAAGCGTTGGTCGGTGGCTTGCCCGACCCTCTACCGGTAGTGGTACTTGATCTTGCCTCGCGCGATCTCCTCGAGGGCGATCGTGAGGTAGTTCTTCGAAGTGGTTTCGATCATCGGCGGTGGGAACTCGTCGAAGGTGCCCTCACCGAGGTTGTGGTAGTAGCTGTTGATCTGGCGCGCGCGCTTGGCGGCCACCAGGACGGAGGCGTAGTTGGAGTCGACGTTCTCCAGCAGATGATCGATGCGGGGGGAGATCAAGGTAGTGGTGCCCTTTCGTGGTGGGTCTTTGATTGTAGAGGGTCAGTCTCCGAGCGCCCCGGCGACGATCGCGACAAGCTGATCGAGCGCGTCTTCCAGACGGTCGTTGACGACCACATGGGCGAACTCCGACTGTGCGGCGAGCTCGTGCTCAGCGACCCGCAGGCGCCGCTCGACCTCCTCGGGGCCGTCGGCGCCGCGGCCGATCAGGCGGGTGCGCAGCGCATCGAGCGAAGGCGGCGCGATGAATACCTGCAGCGCCTCGGGCAGCGCGGCGCGCACCTGACGGGCACCCTGCACCTCGATCTCGAGTACGACCGGCACCCCGGCTCGCACGCGACCGTCGAGCTCGTCGCGCAACGTGCCATAACGCCGTCCGGCGTAGTCGGCATGCTCGACGAAGCCCCCCTCCCGCACCCGCCGCTCGAACTCCTCGAGGGTAAGGAAGTGGTAGTCGCGCCCGTCGCGCTCGCCTGGGCGCGACGGGCGTGTGGTGGCCGAGACCGACAGCTCCAGCTGCGGTAGGCGCTCCATCAAGCCACGGATCAGCGTTCCCTTGCCGACGCCCGAGGGGCCGGTGATGACGAAGACGCGGGCCACGTCGCAGGGACCGGCCTAGCGACGACGTAGGAGGGCGACCAGCTCCGAGCGCTGACGGTCGGAGAGCCCGCCGATCGTCTTGCTGGGGGCAATGCGACAGAGAGCGAGGATCTTGTTGACCTTGACGCGCCCATACTTTGGGACGGCCAGCATCATGTCGAACACCTTCGCCGTTTCGATGTACTCCGGGGGTTCCAGCAGGAGCGTGTGAATCGAGAGCCGCCCGGACTTCAGGTCGCGCTTGAGTCGCGCCCGCTCGGTGCGAATCCGGTTGGCTTTGGCGAGCGCGTCCATACGCTGGTCGATGGAGCGCTCGGGGGCCGCCGAATGCTTGGAGGGCGTCGTGCCCGTCGCCGTCATCATTGGCGGCGAGTCTACACACCCCCGCACGGCGATGATGGCGCGGTACCCCAATTCGCCTAAAGCTCTACTAGAGGTTGAGGTATGTGGAGGGTAGTGGACGGTGGGAGTCGATGTTTGCAGGGGTTTTACGATCCGTCAAACCACTGCCTCGCGGCTGCCTACGAGCTGCTGAATCGAGCTGGCGCCAACGGTGCGCACCCGTTGCGCGAGCGCGCGGTTGACGTGCGACGGCCACGCCGGGCCGCCGTAGACGAAGCCGGTGTAGACCTGCAGCAGCGTGGCCCCGGCAAGGATCCGCTCCCAGGCATCCTCGGGCGTGGAGATGCCGCCGACGGAGATCAGCACCAACCGATCTCCCACCCTCCCGCGCAGCAGGCGCAGGACCTCCACCGCACGCGCGCGCAGCGGCGGCCCGGAGACCCCCCCGCCCTCGACGCCGGCGACCGTCGACGGCTCGGAGAGGAGCGTGCGATCTTCGCTGGTGTTGACCGCGACGATCCCATCGAGCGCGAGCTCCAGGGCGAGGTCGGCGATCGCGAGCAGCTGCCGGTTGGGGAGGTCGGGGCCGACCTTGACGAGCAGCGGCACCTCGACCCCCATCTCCCGAAGCTCCCGCTGGACTTCGCGCAACAGCGGCCGCAGCAGCTCGATCGTCTGCATCTGTTTGAGCCCCGGCGTGTTGGGCGAGCTGACGTTGACAACCAGGTAGTCGCAGACGGGGGCGAGCGCGCGCACGCCGGCGCAGTAGTCGCCGGCGGCGCGCTCCAACGGCACGACCATGCTCTTGCCGACGTTCGCCCCCACGACGACGCGACCGGAGCGGCGTCGCAGGCGCGCGGCGGCCGCGGAGGAGCCCGCGTTGGGAAAGCCCATCCGATTGAGCAGTGCGCGGTCGCTGAGCACCCGGAAGACGCGCGGCGGTGGGTTACCGGGCTGCGGGTGGGCGGTGACGGTGCCGACCTCGACGAAGCCGAAGCCGAGCAGGCCGAGACCTTCGAAGCAGCCGGCATCCTTGTCCAGCCCGGCCGCGACCCCGAGCGGGCTGGGGAAGCTGAGGCCCAGCGCGTCGACGCGGAGCGCCGGGTCGCGGGCGGCCAGCAGCCGCCGCAGCAGGGTTGCGCAACCGGGGATCCGGCACCCCGCGCGCAGTGTGGCGACCGCCAGCCGATGCGCCTGTTCGGGCGCCAGACGCCGCAGCACGAGGTCGAACAGTGCGGCGTACAGCCTCACGCCACCCCGGCCCCGGGGCGCTCCGGAGAGTCGCCCGGAGCCGGGGCGATCGCATGCTCCCCGTGCGCGTCGTTCGCCGGGTGCTCGCCAACGGGCGCGGCACCCTCGGCCTCCTCCCCTCCCTGGCGAGCCCCACCGGCCGTTTCGCGCCCGCGATGGAGCTCCTGCAGGCACAGCACCGGCGGGGGGCCGGACTGGCGGGCGGAGGAGATCGCGCGCGCGGCGGACACGCCGGCGGCGAGCGTGGTGAGGCAGGGAACGCCGCGGGTGACCGCGGCGCGGCGAATCTGCCAGCCGTCGGTGCGCGCGCCCGATCCTGTGGGGGTGTTGACGACGAGGTCGACGTCGCCGCGCTCGATCCAGTCCAGCACGTGCGACCCACCCTCGGAGACCTTGTTGAGAGTCTGCGCGGGGATCCCCATACGCGCGATCGCCTCGGCGGTCCCGCGCGTGGCGAGGATCCGGAAGCCGTTCTCGTGCAGGCGCTCGGCGATCGCGAAGGCGCCCGCCTTGTCGGCATCGGTGACCGAGATGAACACGGTGCCGTGCAGCGGCAGTGGGCAGCCCGCGGCCGCCTGCGCCTTGGCGAACGCGGTGGGGAAGTCGCGGGCGATCCCCATCACCTCCCCGGTGGAGCGCATCTCCGGCCCGAGCACCGCGTCGGAGCCCTCGAAGCGGTCGAACGGCAGCACCGCCTCCTTGACCGAGACGTGGTCTCCGAAGCCGAGCCCTTCGCGCTCGCGGGGGAGGCTCAGCACGGAGAGTGGCTCGCCGAGCATCACGCGGCAGGCGAGCTTCGCCAGCGGCAAGCCGACGGCCTTGGAGACGAACGGCACCGTGCGCGAGGCGCGGGGGTTGGCCTCCAGCACGTACAGCTGGCCGTCGACCACGGCGTACTGCACGTTCAGCAGCCCCACCACGCCAATGCTCAGAGCCAGCTCGCGCGTGGCGGCGCGGATCTGATCGAGCATCTCGCCGCCCAGCGAGTGCGGCGGCAGCACGCAGGCCGAGTCGCCGGAGTGCACGCCTGCCTCCTCGACGTGCTGCATGATCCCTCCGATCCACGCCTCCTTGCCGTCGCACAGCGCGTCGACGTCCACCTCGATCGCGTTCTCCAAGAAGCGGTCGAGGAAGATCTTGCCCGTGTCCTCGCCCACCTCGCGGCGCAGATAGTCGGCCAGGCCCGCACGCGAGTAGACAATCTCCATCGCGCGGCCACCCAGCACGTAGGAGGGGCGCACCAGCAGCGGGTAGCCGACCTCCTCCCCACTCTGCAACGCCTCCTCGACCGAGCACGCGGTGGCGTACGGCGGCGCCTGGTAGCCGAGGCGGCCGAGCAGCTCGCCGAAGCGGCTGCGATCCTCGGCGAGGTCGATCGCCTCGACGCTCGTGCCCAGCAGCGGCACGCCCGCGGCGGCGAGGCCGGCGGCAAGCTTCAGCGGGGTCTGGCCGCCGAACTGCACGATCACTCCCTCCGGTTGCTCGACCTCGACCACGCCGAGCACGTCCTCCAGCGTGAGGGGCTCGAAGTAAAGGCGGTCGGAGGTGTCGTAGTCGGTCGAGACGGTCTCGGGGTTGCAGTTGATCATCACCGCGTCGCGCCCCGACTCACGCACCGTCATCGCCGCGTGCACGCAGCAGTAGTCGAACTCGATTCCCTGCCCGATGCGATTGGGGCCGGCGCCGAGGATCACCACCGAGGGGCGCTCGCCGCGGCGCACCTCGTGGGCTGGCAGCGGCTGCGTGACCTCGGCGCCGGTGGCGGCCGCATCCCCGGGCCTACCGGCTGCCGGGGTCGCGGCGCTCCTCGCCGACGGGCGCTCCCATGCGGAGTAGTAGTAGGGAGTCTGCGCCGGGAACTCCGCCGCGCAGGTGTCCACCGCCTTGAACGTGCGCTCGCCCGCGAATGGCGCATCGGGGTCCTGTGCGAGCGCGTGCAGCTCGCGCAGGAACCACAGGTCGATCGCGGTGCGCTCGTGCACCTCCTCAAGTGCCACGCCGCGGCGGAAGAGCTCGAGGATCGCCTCGAAGCGCTCGGGGGCGGGGACGAGCAGGTCCTCCAACAGCTGCTCGTCCGCGAGGGCGCCGAACCGCGGCGGCTTGTCGAGCTCGCGCGAGCGCAGCGCCTTCGCAAACGCCTGCCCGAACGTGCGCCCGATCGCCATGGCCTCCCCCACCGACTTCATGTGCGTGGAGAGCGTGGACTCCGCGCCCGGGAACTTCTCGAAGGCGAAGCGTGGCCACTTCACCACGACGTAGTCGATCGTCGGCTCGAAGCACGCCGGGGTGAGGCGGGTGATGTCGTTGGGGATCTCCTCCAGCAGATACCCCACCGCCAGACGCGCGGCGATCTTCGCGATCGGGAAGCCGGTCGCCTTCGAGGCGAGCGCCGAGGAGCGCGACACGCGGGGGTTCATCTCGATCACCAGCACCTCCTCGGTGGTCGGGTTGACCGCGAACTGCACGTTCGACCCCCCCGTCTCCACGCCCACCGCGCGGATCACCGCGAGCGCCTGGTCGCGCAGGCGCTGGTAGAGGCGGTCGGGGAGCGTCTGCTGGGGGGCCACGGTGACCGAGTCGCCCGTGTGCACGCCCATCGGGTCGATGTTCTCGATCGAGCACACGATCACCACGTTGTCCGCGCGGTCGCGCATCACCTCCAGCTCGAACTCGCCCCACCCAATCACCGACTGGTCGATCAGCACCTGCCCGATCGGCGAGGCCTCCAGGCCCCGCGCGACGATCGTCCGAAACTCCTCCGGCGTGCGAGCGATCCCGCCGCCGCGCCCCCCCAGCGTGTAGGCGGGGCGCACGATGCACGGCAGGCCGATGTCCGGCAGCGCGTCGAGCGCCTGCGCGAGGCCGCGCTTCACGTCCACGCGACGGAGCTCCTCATCCCAGCCCGCGGCGATCGCACTGGCCGGCATACTCAGGCCCGCCTCGGCCATCGCCGCCCCGAACAGCTTGCGGTCCTCCGCGCAGGCGATCGCCTCGTAGTTGGCGCCAATCAACTCCACCCCATGGCGCTCCAGCGTGCCGTCGTCGTGCAGCGCCTTGGCGAGGTTCAGGGCCGTCTGCCCGCCGAGCGTCGGCAGCAGCGCGTCGGGGCGCTCGCGTTCGATCACCTGCGCCGCCGGCCCCGGCAGCAGCGGCTCGATGTACGTCGCGTCCGCCAGCTCCGGGTCGGTCATGATCGTCGCCGGGTTGGAGTTCATCAGCACGACCTCATACCCCTCCTCGCGCAGCACCTTGCACGCCTGCACGCCGGAGTAGTCGAACTCCGCTGCCTGCCCGATCACGATCGGGCCCGAGCCCAGGATCAAGATGCGGTGGATGTCATCGCGTCGGGGCATCAGCACACGCTCCGATCTGACACAAACAAACCCGTCCCCCGACCCCAAATGATGGGAGCCCACCCACCCAGGTCCCCCTTAAAAATCCCTTCCCTGCGCGCGGGTGTCACGCTGCCGCCTCCGAGATTCGCTGCAGGAAGCGGTCGAACAGGTACACGCTGTCGTGCGGGCCGGGCCCCGCCTCGGGGTGGTACTGCACCGACCCGCCCGGCACGTCCAGCAGCTCCAGACCCTCGACAGTGCGATCGTAGAGGTTGACGTGCGAGAGCTGAGCGGCGCCGAAGTCGGTCTGCCAGCGCACCGGCTTGGAGCTCTCGATCGTGCCCTGCCCGCTCGGGCCCACCACCGCGAAGCCGTGGTTCTGGGAGGTGATCTCCACACGCCCGGTTTGCAGGTCCTTCACCGGGTGGTTGGCGCCGCGGTGGCCGAACGGGAGCTTGAAGGTCTGCAGGCCCAGCGCCCTGCACAGCAGCTGGTGGCCGAGGCAGATCCCCCACACCGGCTTGCGCCCGATCAGCTCGCGCACGGTGTCCGTTATGTACCCCAGCGCAGCCGGGTCGCCCGGGCCGTTGGCCAGCAGGATCGCGTCCGCGTCGCTGCCCAGCAGCTCCGCCGCCGGCGTCGCGCACGGGTACAGCGACACACGCGCGCCCCGCGCCACGAGGTTGCGCACGATCGAGCCCTTGATGCCCGTGTCGATCACCGCAATTCGGGGGCCATTTCCGTCGCCGTGGTGGCTGATTTCGGTGGGGCTCACCACCGCCGCGAGATCCTGTCCGTCCATCGGCGGCTCTTGCTCAATCAGCGCGCGGGCCTGCTCGGGCGCGACGCTCGCCGGGAAGATCCCCCCGCGCATCGAGCCCTGCTCGCGGATGTGGCGCACCAGTGCGCGTGTGTCCACGCCGGTGATCCCCTGCACGCCGCAGTCCGCCAGCCACTGCAGCCAGCCCTGCTCGGCGCTCGGCGCGTCCTCGTTGTCGCACGCCTGCCGCATGATTGCGCCGCGCGCCCACGCGCGCTCGGACTCCATCGCCTCGCCGCTCACCCCGTAGTTGCCGATGTGCGGGTATGTGAACGCGATCAGCTGGCCCGCGAACGAGGGGTCGCTCATCGACTCCTGGTAGCCCGACATCCCGGTCGTGAACACCACCTCGCCGACGGTGGGGCGGGCGGGATCCGACCCCGCGCATGCCTCGCCGTCGAAGCGGGCGCCGTCCTCCAGCAGCACGTATGCGGTCGCGTCGTTCATAGGATCAGCTTCTGGACGGCCTTGAACTCGGGCGTGCCCGCGCGCTCCAGCAACTCGAATAGGGCTGCCTCCACGGTGGTGATCACCGCGCCGGCGCGCTCCATGCGCTCCAGGCCGCGCTCGTAGTCGAGCGTGTGGCGCGAGCCCACCGCGTCCGCCGGAACGTGCACTTCGATGCCGCGCCCCAGCAGGTCGTGGACGGTCTGCGACACGCACACGTGGGTCTCAATCCCGCACACGAGCGCCTGAGTGCGCCCGTGCTCCCCGATCTGCGAGCGGTCGAAGCCCTCTGCGCGCGCGGCGGAGAAGACACTCTTCTCGATCAGCGGCTCATCCTCCAGGCCGAGCTCCGGCGCGCTGTGGCCGAGGCCCTTCGGGTACTGCTCGCTCACGAGCGCAGGCAGCCCGAGGATGCGCGCCCCCTGCACGAGCTTGGAGCACGAGCTTGCCACGCCATCGAAGGATGCGTAGCCGCGGAACGCCTCCTGGACGTCCACCACCACCAGCGCCGCGTGCTCACGCGAGAGTAGGCTCATAGCGCCACCGCCCGGCCCGCGCCCGGCGTGTGCGGAGCGGCGGCTCCCGCCCGTGCGTGACTCATACCGCCACCGCCCGGTTCGCCCCGGGTGTGCGCGTGTCTGCGCCATCCATCTGTGCGCGGTACGCCACCGAGCCGGCGGCCACCGTCAGCAGCACCTTTCCGCGCAGGCGCCTTCCTGCGAAGCAGCAGTTCGCCGCGCGGCTCTGCCAGCCGTGCTCGCCGGCCATCCACTCGGCGTCGAGGTCGATCAGCGCGATGTTGGCCTCCGCGCCCGGCGTAATCGTCGGGACCGGGAGCCCGAACAGCCCGGCGCCGGCGGTCATCCGTTCGAGCAGCACTCCCAGCTCCAGCACCCCCGGCAGCACCAGCTCCGTGTAGAGCGCGGCAAACGCGGTCTCCAGGCCGGTCGTCCCCATCGGGGCCTCGGTGAACGGCAGCGCCTTCTCCACCTGCGCGTGCGGCGCGTGGTCGGTGGCCACGCAGTCGATCGTGCCCGTGCGCAGGGCCTCGACCAGCGCCTTGCGGTCGGCCTCGGTGGCGAGCGGGGGGTTCATCTTGGCGCGGGTGTCCAGACCATGCCTGTCCCCCGCGACGCCGCCACGGTCAACTCCAGCTCTGCCGGCGTCTTCGTTGATCCCGCGCACCGCCTCCTCCGTCAGCAGCAGATGATGCGGGGTCGCCTCAGCGCTCACCGCCGCGCCGCCGGCCTTCGCCGCCGCCACCGCTGCCACCGAGGCCGCGCAGCTGAGGTGCTGAAAGTGCACCCGCGCGCCCTCGCCGGCGGCGAGCACCGCGTCGCGGGCGACCATGCTCGCCTCGCTTGAGCAGGGGATGCCGGGGATGCCCAGCTCCGCGCTGAGCGCCCCCTCGTGCATCGCGCCCCCGCGCGAGAGCGAGCGGTCCTCCTCGTGCAGCGCGATCGTCCCGCCGCACTCGCGCTGGCGCTGGAGCGCTTCGCGCAGCACCCCCGTGTTCGCGACCGGGTGCCCGTCATCGGTGAAGCCCGCCACGCCCTGCTCGCGCAGCTCCTCCATCGCCGTCAGCCGCTCGCCGTCGAGGCCGCGGGTGAGCGCTCCGAGGTTGCCCACCGGCACGTGCGCCCGGGCGGCGGCCGTTTCGCGCACCGCGCGCAGCAGCTCGGGGGAGTCGATCGGCGGGTCGGTATTCGGCATCGCGATCACGGCTCCGAACCCGCCCGCGGCGGCGGCTCGCGTGCCACTCTCGATGTCCTCCTTGTGCTCCTGCCCGGGGCTGCGCAGGTGCACGTGTGGGTCGAAGAAGGCCGGCAGCGCATACAGGCGGCCGTTGCCCTCGACGACCTCGAGCTCACCCGCCGCCGATCCCACGGGGAGCGTCAGAGAGAGTATCTCTGGCGAGAGCGCCCCCGGCAGACCAAGCTGCGCGAGCGCCCCGCCGCGCACCAACACGTCGAAGCGTCCGTCCACGCCGGCCGCCGGGTCCAACAGGTGGACGTCCCGCAGCAGCAAGTCTGCCGCGGGAGCGGGAGAACGAACCAACGAGGGCGCGCTCATTGGGTACGCGCCCGGCCAGGCATCGGTTCTGTGCGAGTCGGCAAGCTCATTGCATTATCGAGGACGCCACGGCCGGCATGCCTTCTGCCGGCTCGACGCTCTCGTTCGCGGCCGATCGAAGATCGGCCAGCCCGGGGCGGCTCGACCACCGCTCGAGCCGCGCGGGGCCACGCTCGGGGAAGGGGATCTCGACCGTATCGAAGTCCCGCGCCACCTCGGCGTCGGGGAACGCCGCGCGCGCCTCCTCGCGCACCTCGCGGCCGGCGTAGCGCGTGGAGAGGTGGGTCAGCAGCAGCATCCTCGCCTCCGCGCCGCGCGCCAACTCGGCCGCTTGGCGCGCCGTGCTGTGGCCGGTTTCCCGCGCGCGCTCGGCCTCCTCCTCGATGAACGTCGCCTCGTGCACCAGCACATCCGCCTGGTGCGCCGCGATCGCCAGCGCCTCGCACGGCGAGGTGTCGCCGGACAGCACGACCTTGCGGCCCTCGCGCGCGGGGCCCACCACCTGCGCGGGCGCCACCCCGTTCACGCTTTCCCCGCGCACCAGCCGCCCGAAGTCCGGCCCCGGCCTCACGCCCAAGCTCTCAGCCAACGCCGGGTCCAATTCGCCCGGGCGGGCGTCCTCGACGATCACGTACCCCACCGCCCCGGCTCGTGTGTGGCTGACCGGCACCGCCGCCACCCTGTAGCCATCGCGCTCCACCGCCTCCGCCGGCTGCAGCTCCACCACGCTCAGCTCATACGGCAGCCGCCGCCCGTAGATGAAGCGGGTGTCCGCCATCAGCTGCTTGAGCCCCACCGGCCCGTACACCGTCAGCGGCTGCTCGCGGTCGCGCAGCGCGAAGGACTTCAACATCCCCGGCAGCCCCAACCAGTGGTCGGCGTGGAAGTGGGTGATGAACACGCACTCCATGTCCGCCAGCCCCACCGAGCGCAGCAGCTGGCGCTGCGTGCCCTCGCCACAGTCGAACAGGAGCCGCTCGCCCCCGCGGCGCACCAGCACCGCGGGCAGCCCCCGCCGGGGGCTCGGCACCGAGCCCCCCGTCCCCGCGAAGAACAGCGAAAGATCCATGTTCGCAACGGTAGCGGGGGGCGGCGATGGGAGGCTTGCGGGGGGTTGCCGGGAGGCTCAGCCCAAGCGGGTAGGCTTATGGCCAGACGCCACCCGTTGGTGTCGTCGGCGCCCGTAGCTCAGTGGATAGAGCGCTCGCCTCCGGAGCGAGAGGTCGCAAGTTCGAATCTTGCCGGGCGCGTCGCGGGATCCCGGTGACCGTGCGGGATTCGCTTGTCAGGCGGCTCTCCGCTCGATCGTCTCCGAAGTCTCTTTATCGCGCTGTTCGCCCATATTCGCCCAAACGCCGCCCTCGACCAGCGCCTGCATCTGCGCCTTCTCGTCCTCGCCGCGGCGCATCGACTGGCGGTCCTTCGAGCGCGACCTTGCGAAGCTCGTCGCATCGGCCAAGCTTCTCAAGCAGTTGGAGGACATCCGTGAGGCCAAGCAGATGACCAAGGCCGAGGTGGCGCGGCGCCTCGGCGTCAAGCGGCCCGTCGTCTCCCGGCTGCTCGCCGGCAAGGGCACCGTTCCCAACCTCGGGACCATCGCCGACGTCGCCGAGGCCCTCGACGTATACATCGATGTGCGGATCAAGTCCCAGCCCCACAGCGGCAAGCGCCACGCCGCCATCGAGGTCCACGAAGCCGCGGCTTGAGCGGTCCCCCGCCTCATGCGGGGGTCCCGCTCGGCCGATCAGCCACCCAACTCCAGCGGCCCTACCACGAAGCCCAGCCGAGCAGTCCCACGCCGCATCCGCGCGTCCAACGTCACGAGCTTGCAGCCGAGCAGGCGCGCGAGCGCAACGTAGTTCGCGTCGTAGGTCTTCGCCCAGCCAAGTTCATCCGCGATCTTCCACGCCTCGCGCGCCAGCTTGCTCGGCTCACGACGCCGAACCGGAGCAGACAGCACGCGATTCAGCACAGACGCGGCCTGATCACGTTCCAGCTCGCCTCGCTAGACCATCGCATGCAGGCTCGAAACGGCCTCGATCCACATCAGCGGTGGCGCGACCAGCTCGAAGCGTCGAAAGCGCGCAAACCCAATGGGAGTCGCCGACGCAGCAGTCACCACGCTCGCGTCGATGACAAGTCTCAACGGCCGAGCCGCGACAGCGCGACGCCTGCGACCCAGTTCGGTGCCGGCGTACCGTCCTCCAGCTTTCGCCACTCCGGCGGCAGCGGCAGCATCGGGTACATCTCGTCGCGCACCTCATTGAGGGCACCGGGATCGATCAGCCGCTGACCGTGCACCGTATCCGCCCGCAGGCGACCCTCGCGAATCCAGCGACGCACGGTTCCCGGGCTCCTCCCAACACGCTGCGCAGCCTCTACGACGGTGATCATCGTGTTCATGCTACGCCTCCCACATGACGCGTTCTTGGCCGAGACCAGCGTGGCTGGAACCCGTGCCAGAATCCGCCATGTGCTGGCTACTCAATAGGGCAGGCTTGATGCCTACGTCAAGGCTTGGCGGGCGAGGAACGTCGACAATGATCTGCGGGCCACGGCGTTGATTGCGCCGTGCGCTTGCTTGACTCGGACCGTGAGCCCGCGATATCTGGACGGAACATCGACCGGCCCGGTCGCTCCGACATCGAGGAACCAGGCGTCTCGCCGCTCAAGGTCGCGCCGCACGGAAACCGAGGAAAAGCCGGCCTGCCCACGATGCGCGCGGTAGAAGTCCAGACGGATCTGCTCGCGTTCGCCGGGACTGATGTCGATCAGGCTACTCACACGTTTCATGGTAGCCCGTGTTATCAGCGCCGATGCGGGGGGCGCCCAACGCTTCGCATGCGCACACGCGGCCCAACCAATCGCGCCTGCCGTCCCGACGGCCGGCGAACGGCCGGTGACAAGGACCGGCTGGGCCTGCTCACGACGCAACTCGCCCCGCCGAATCATCGCGTGCAGACTGGATACAGCCTCGATCCACAAGAGCGGAGGCGCCACCAGCACTCAAGTTCGGTGATTTCAACTGCCGATACGATGCGCACACAGTAATAACCGAGAGAAGGGATCATCGTGCTTGCCAGCTCAAGTGGCGGGGGTGCTGCCGCCGCACTCCTTTTTGTGATCGTCGGGATAGGTTTTTACTTTTTGCCGACGATCGTTGCGGTTGCGCGAAAGGTCACCAACCAGGGCAGCGTCTTGGTGATCAACTTCTTCCTCGGCTGGACCTTCATCGGCTGGGTTGTGGCCCTTGCGATGGCCTGCCGAACGAGCGACCTGAGCGCACGATAGAGTCCATCTCTGCGAGCCGCCCCCCGCTCTACTCGCAGGGCTCCACATAAACGGCCGCTCATTTGGCCCACCGGAGCCGTTCTGGATTCCAGCGCATGCTCGATCCTTTCGTTCGCGACCTACCGTCCGCCTGGGGGCCTCGCCCTGGCAGACTAATGGGCCGTGTCAAGAGAAACTGTCAACCCGACGGGCCGAGCGCCCGATGGCCCCGCGACTGACCTGAAAAGAGTCTTCCGCGACGCCCGCCGCGATCCTGAGCTGGCGGTGCTGGAGGGGCTGCACGCGCTCAAGCACGCGCTGCGCTTCGGCGCACGGGTGCTGCGCACTGCTGTCGTGTCGCCCGCGCGGCTGGGCGCGCTGGCCGATGCGCTGGCGCCCGACGTGCGCGAGCGGATCCTCGCCGACGCCGTCACGGTCCCCGCCGAGGTGTTCGCGACGCTCGCCCCGCTGGCGCCCTCCACCGGGGTGATCGCGATCGCGCGGCGCCCACCCACCGATGCGCGCGCGCTGCTCGCCGAGACACGACCCGCGCCGGTCGTGCTACTGGAGGCCCCCAGCGACCTTGGCAATATCGGAGCCTGCGTGCGTGTGACGGCCGCCGCCGACGCCGCTGGGGTGCTCACGACGGGCCTCCACGACCCGTGGGACCCCGCGGCATTGCGGGGCGGCGCCGGTCTGCACTTCGCGCTGCCAGTCGCACGGCTCGGCGAGGATGCGCTCGAGCTGATCGCCCCCAAGCAGCCTCTCGCCCAGGCCGTCCCCCCCGGCGGTCCGGGCGATCGCCGCCCGCTGATCGCGCTCGACCCCTACGGCGAGCCGCTGCGCCCCGGGGCGCTGCCCGCCCGCTCGATCCTGGCGTTTGGCGCCGAGCGCCAAGGGCTCTCCCAGGAGCTGCTCGACCGCGCCGACGCGCGTGTGCGCCTGCCGATGCGCGAGGGGGTATCCAGTCTCAACCTCGCCACCTCAGTGGCAGCGGTGCTCTACAGCTGGCGGCTCGTCGATGAGCAGGGGTCCTGGGTTTGAGGCGTCCCCCGAGGCCCTCATCGACCGTGCTCGTCAGCTTGCGGGCGTAGGCTGAAAGCCATGGCTTCGGTCGTTCCATTTGCCGTCTCGCTTCAGCTGGAGGACGTCATCCAGCTGGTGCCCATGGCGTTGCTCTGCCTGCTCTACGCCTTGCGTGTGCGCACTTTGGCGCCTAGCGGCCAACCCGTGCCCGGCTGGCGCCAGGGGTGCTTCTACGCGGGGTGCCTCGTGTTCGCCCTCGCCCTGATCGGGGTGGGGAAGACCGGCCAGGAACTGCTGTTCGTGCACATGATCGAGAGCCTCTTGATCGCGGAGGTCGCCGCGCTTTTGATCGTGCTCGGTCTCACCGGGCCACTGCTGGCCCCGATCTTGTCGACCGATCGGTCGATTGCATCCGATCGACGATCGGTCGCTCTCTTCAACCGGCTTCGTGTGCTCGCCAATCCGCTGATCGCCTTTCCACTGTGGGCTATCGACCTCTACTTGTGGCATCTGCCCGGGCCCTACCAGGGCGCCGTGGAACACGTTGGGCTGAACCTCATCCAGCACGTGATGTTCCTCGCGTTCGGGATCAACATGTGGCTGTGCCTGTTTGGGCCGCTGCCGATGCCAGGCTGGTTTGGCAACCTCGGCAAGCTGCTCTACATCGGCGCCGTGAGCCTCACTGCCGCTGCGCTTGGCAACATCTTTCTTTGGTCGGATGCCGTGTTCTATCCCTTCTACCTGCAGGGTGACTCTCGGCACCACCTCTCGCCTCTGGCCGATCAGAACCTTGCCGGCGCGGTGATGATGGTTGTGGTCAGCCTCTTTACGATTGGGCTCTTCTGGTGGTTGTTCCGGCGTTCCGCTCGCGAGGCCGTGGAGCGGCAGGAGCTGCTTGACTTTGCCACTGCTCATGGTCTTCCGCTCAGTGGCCAGCGGGCCGCTCGGGCGGTCTCCGCCGGGCGCGGCGCGGAGCTTCGCCGGCGGCTTGAGAGCCGTGTGGAGGTTGGCGATGGAGCGCCTGCTGGGGCTATGCCCTTTGACCCCTGACTTTCCTCTTTTTGACGGGGGAGGGGGAGGGCTGGCCCTCCCCCTCCCCCGTCGCCCCCACCCCCTCCCTTTTGGGGCGTCAATGCCTGGCGCCGCTGCGGGGAGGGTCGTTTATGCTTGGTCTATGTGTGTTGGTTGCGCTATGGCTGCGGCTTCGGCCGCGAGTGGGTTTCGGACCTGGCTGCAGACTCACCACATGGGGTGGCTTACTCCTCGTCGGATGCGGGCGCTTACGGTTGGGGCTATGTGCGCCGCTGGGCTGGTGTCGACTATTGGGGTCAGCGGGTCTTCGCTACCGACGGCGCCCGCTGTGGCACACCACGCCGCCGCGCAATCGCGGTGAGCGGCCTGCCGGTGGATCAGGGCCCGTAGATCGGCGCTTGGAGCGGTGAATCGCGACTCGGCCCCCCGCGACTGCCGAGAGGCCGACTCAGCCCCCCGCGACTGCTGGGAGGATCGTCAGTTCGGAGCCGTCGGCCACTGGCGTTTGCAGACCGTCCAAGAAGCGGATGTCCTCGCCGCTCAGGTAGACGTTCACGAAGCGCCGCAGGCCGCCGTCCTCGTCGGAGATTCGGGTGCGCAGCTCGCTGAAGCGCTCGAACAGGCTGTCCAGCACCTCTTGCACGGTTGCGCCTTCGAGTTGGGCCTCGCTTGCTCCTTCGGCTGCGGTGCGCAGTTGGGTGGGGATCTTCACGGTTACCGGCATCGGTTCAGCCCCTTGTGCCGTGGCCCACGAGCACGCCATTGCCGGCCAGTGCGCTGTTGCCGGCCAGGGCCACATTGGCCTCGGCGGCTGCCTGCACTACGCTCTCGACCTGGGTCTCGAACTGCTCGACGCTTGGCTCGATCGTGTGCGTCTGGAATGTGCCTCGCACTGCGTCCAGCGTCTTCAAGCCCTCGCCGGTGATGACGAGCACCACGCGCTCGGCGGGGTCGATCTCGCCGCGCTCGGCGAGCTTCGCCAGCACCGCCGTGGTGACGCCGCCGGCGGTCTCGGTGAAGATGCCGGTGGTTTGGGCCAACAGTGCGATGCCCTGCCTGATTTCCTCGTCGTTCACCGCGTCGATCGAGCCTCCGCTGCGGCGCGCCTCCTCCAGCGCATAGGGGCCGTCCGCGGGGTTGCCGATCGCCAGGGACTTGGCGATCGTGTTGGGCTTCACCGGACGACACACGTCGTGGCCGGCCGCGTATGCGCTTGCCACCGGGTTGCAGCCCTCGGCCTGCGCGCCGCTCATCCGCGGCAGCTCTCCGCTCACGAGGCCGAGCTCGCGCCATTCGGCGAAGCCCTTGGCGACCTTTGTGAACAGCGAGCCCGAGGCGATCGGCACGACGCAGCGGTCGGGCAGCTCCCAGCCGAGCTGCTCGGCGATCTCGTACGCCAGCGTCTTCGAGCCCTCAGCGTAGTAGGGGCGTAGGTTGATGTTCACGAACGCCCACTCGCGCTCGGCGGAGAGCTCGGTGCAGAGACGGTTGACGTCGTCGTAGTTGCCTTTGACGGCAACCAGATGGGTGCCATAGACACCCGTGGCGAGCACCTTCTGCTCCTCCAGGTCGGCCGGAATGAAGACATAGGACTCCAGGCCCAGCGCCGCGCCGTGGGCGGCCACGGAGTTGGCAAGGTTGCCAGTGGAGGCGCAAGCGATCGTCTGGTAGCCCAGCTCCCGCGCGCGCGCCGCCGCCACCGAGACGACGCGGTCCTTGAAGGAGTGCGTGGGGTTGGCGGCGTCGTTCTTGACCCACACCTCTTTCAACCCCAGCCGCTGCGCGAGGCGGTCGGCGCGGACCAGCGGCGTGCACCCCGCCGGCAGTCCGACCCGCGAGGCCAGTCGCCCCGAGGGACCCGGAGGCCCACCGGCCAGCGGCAGGAAGTCGGCGTAGCGCCAGATGTTCTGCGGACCCCCCTGGATGCGACGGCGCAGCTCGTCCACGCCGCCGTCGGTCAGGCGGCTGTGGTCATAGTCAACCTCCAGCGGGCCAAAGCACCGCTCGCACACGTACAGCGCCTCCAGCGGGTACTCCGCCTTGCACTCTCGACACTTCAGGTTGCTGGCAGCCATCTGGCCTCCTTCATCGTCTTCGCCGTTGTCCCGTGTGGCGAAAAAACGTGGAGCCCGCCACACATCTGTCTGGAATTGGCACCTTCCGCGTTGGGACGCGGTGGTTGCCGGGGCTTCGTCGGGCCAGTCCCTCCACCCCTCTTGATGTGTACTGCTATGGGCACTATATCGAACGCGCGGCGGGAAAGCATAAGAGGGTGGCGCAGGCGGCCAGAGGCCGGCTGGCCGAAACGGGGATGCGAGCCAAAGGCGAGTGTCTCCCGGCTTCGGTCGGGCCCCTCGCTCTTCGATCATTCGTGCCCGCGACGGTAACGCTCCCGCGCGGACGGTGTACGCAGGTCGATGACCACCATTCCCCCCGCCGCGCGGCGGCATCCGGAGCGAGAGGGGCTCGAGCCGGGCAGCTCCGAGCATAGAGACCCCGAGCAGGGCGAGGACGCCTTCGACCTCGGGGAGTCCCTGCCGAAGAAGCGCATGCTGATCGTCGTCAACCCCTACGCCTCGACGGTCTCCGACAGCCTGCGCCACCTCGTCGTCGATGCCCTGCGCAGCCGCTTCGAGGTCGACGCCCGCGACACCGAGTCCCGCGGCCATGCGACCGAGCTCTGCCGCGAGGCCGCCCACGAGGGCTACGACGTGGTGGTCGCCTTCGGCGGAGACGGCACCGTCAACGAGGCCGCCAACGGCCTGCTCGGCTCCGCCACCCCACTCACCTGCCTACCGGGCGGCTCGGCCAACGTGTTCGGCAAGATGCTCGGTATCCCCGGGTCGCTGATCGAGGCCACCGAGCATCTGCTGGCGATGGCCGACGACTGGCGCATCCACAAGGTCGACCTCGGGGTGGTCAACGGGCGCTGCTTCACGTTCGCCTCCGGACTCGGCCTCGACGCCTCCGTCGTGGAGCGCGTGGACGCCAACCCGCGGCGCAAGGCCCGCTGGGGGCCGTGGTTCTTCACGTGGGTCGCCATCACCACCTTCGCTCGGCGCTACCTACTGCGTCCTCCGCGCCTCACCACCCATCTCGCCGGCGAGGAGCACTCGGGCGTTACCGCCGTGATCCAGAACGGCTCCCCCTTCACCTACTTCCGCAACCGCCCGATCGAGATCGCCGAGGACGCCGAGCTCGACTCCGGGACGCTCTCCACCTGCGTTCTGCACCGGGCCCGGCCGATTGACATGCCATTCATCGCCTGGCGCGCCTTCTCACGGCGCGCCAGGCTCACGCGCCACCGTCAGATCACCGCGCTCGCGCCCGCCACCGAGCTGACCGTCCGCACCGCCGACGGCGAGCCGCTGCCGCTGCAGGTCGACGGCGACTACCTCGGCGAGGTGGCCGAGGCGCGGTACTCGATCATACCCAGAGCGCTCAACGTAGTCGCATGAGGGCCGTATAGCCATTGCAATAGGGCGGGGTGTTGAACAAAAAATTCAAAAGCCGTGCGCAATTGCTATCGGGCTCTGAATTTTTATAACAACCCCAGCCCCATCCTGTACCTACTATCGCTATACTCAAAGCCAACTGACCAACTGACCAACTGACCAACTGACCAACTGACCAACTGACCAACTGACCAACTACCCGGCCGGCCCGGGGGTGACGCGGTAGGCGTCGAACACTGACTCGGTGTTGCGCAGCCGGTTGATCGCGCCCTTCAAGGAGTGCGTGTCAGCGACCTCGACCACGAAGCGGTTCTTGACCATCGGCGGATTGGAGAGGCAGCGCGCTTCGACGATGTTGGCGCCCGCCTCGGAGAAGACCCGCGAGAGGTCCTCCAACAGCCGGTGGCGATCCCACGCGTCGATCTGGATTTCGACGACGAACCCGCTCGACTGGTCCCCCTCCCAGTAGACCTCGGTGAAGCGTTCGGGGTTCTTGCGCAGCACTGTCGCGTTGGGACAGTCCTCGCGGTGGATCGTGATGCCGCGGCCGAGTGAAATGTAACCGACGATCTCATCCCCGGGCACCGGCCGGCAGCACTTGGCCAGGCGCAGCATCACATCATCCACGCCCTCCACTCTGATCCCGTATTGGCCGGAGGAGCGGGTCGGGCGCCGCGCGGAGCGCCCCACCTTGAGCAGATCACTGGCCGCGGTTGCTCCGCCGTCTGCCGCCTCGCCGCGCTTGAGGCGCTGCATCACCTTGTTGACGACGATCTTCGGCGACACCTTGGCGCCGCCGAGCGCCATGTAGAAATCATCGGCCTTGCGGTAGCCCATTTCGCGGATCACGTCCGCCAGCAACGCCGAGCCGGTGATCCGCTGCGCCGGCAGCCCCTGGCGCTTGAGGTGCTCCTGCAAGAGCTCGCGCCCGGTGTGCTCAGTGTCCTGACGGGACTCCGCTTTGAACCACGCCCTGATCTTGTTGCGCGCGCGCGTGGTCTTCACCATCGCCAGCCAGTCGCGCGAAGGACCGCGCTCGCGCTTGGTGGTGAGGATCTCCACGATGTCGCCGCTGCGCAGCTCGTAGTGCAGCGGCACGATCTTGCTGTTCACCTTCGCCCCCACGCAGCGGTGGCCGATCTCGGTGTGCACCTCGTAGGCGAAGTCCAGCGGCGTGGCGCCCGCCGCGAGCGACTTGACCTCGCCCTTGGGCGTGAACACGTACACCTCGTCTTCGAACAGGTCGATCTTCAGGTTCTCCATGAACTCCTTGGGATCGGACATGTCCTGCTGCCAGTCGAGCATCGAGCGCAACCACTTGACCTTGGAGTCGTCCTCCAGGCCGCCGGAACGCTCGCGCCCGGACTTCTCGCCGCGCTGCTTGTACATCCAGTGCGCCGCCACGCCAAACTCCGCCATCTCGTGCATGTCCGCGGTGCGGATCTGGATCTCCAGCGGCCGTCCCTCCGGCCCGATCACAGTGGTGTGCAGCGACTGATACATGTTGAACTTGGGCATCGCGATGAAGTCCTTGAAGCGCCCCGGCAGCGGCTTCCACAGCGAGTGGATCACGCCCACCGCGCCGTAGCAGTCCTTCACGGAGTCCACGATCACGCGCATCGCGGTGAGGTCATAGATCTCGTTGAACTCGCGTCCCTTCTTGGTCATCTTCGCGTAGATCGAGTAGAAGTGCTTGGCGCGCCCGGCAATCTGCGCTTCGACGCCAAGCTTGCGCAGCTCGCTCGTCAGGTACTCGCCGGCCTCGCTCACGTAGCTCTCGCGCTCCTCGCGCTGCTGGGCGACCAAGCCCTTGATCTCCTGGTACTTGCGGGGATGCAGGGTCGCGAACGCGAGGTCCTCCAGCTCCCACTTGATCGCGTGGATTCCCAGCCGATGCGCGATCGGGGCGTAGATCTCGAGCGTCTCCTTCGCCTTGTCGATCTGCTTCTGCTTGGGCATCGCCTCGATCGTGCGCATGTTGTGCAGCCGGTCGGCGAGCTTGATCAGGATCACCCGCACGTCGGTGGCCATCGCCACCATCATCTTGCGGTAGTTCTCCGCCTGCGCCTCATCGCGCGAGTGGAAGGTGATGCCGGTCAGCTTGGTGACACCGTCCACGATGCCCGCGATCTCGGCGCCGAAGCGCTCGCGCACCTCCTCGATCGAGGCCGAGGTGTCCTCCACGGTGTCGTGCAGCAGCGCGGCACACAGCGTCTCCGTATCCAAACGCATCCCGGCGCAGATGCGAGCAACACCCACGGGGTGCACGATGAAGTCCTCGCCCGACTTGCGCCGCTGCGCGGCGTGGTGCTCGCAGGCGAACACAAACGCCTCTTCCACGCGCGTGCGATCGATCTGGATCGTCGTATCGGCGGCGTGCTCGGCGACAATCGCGAATAGGTCACCGAGCAGGCGGCGCTCGAACTCGTTGAGCTGCCCGGCGATCGCGGGCGATCGCTCCGGCTCCTTTGTGGGGCTCTCCTGAGCCCGGTGTGTCTGCTCTGTCGCCATGCCGTAAGGGTAGGGCCTTTCGGGCTGAGATCGTGTCGTGCGACCAAACCCAATCGCGCCGAGGTCAGGGTTCTCGTCGTGGGCCCTTAGCCTGGATCTCACTGAGATCCAGGCTTAGGCGAAGAGCACCAGCTCCCCCTCCTCCTCGGGAGCCCTCTCACCGAGGGTCGCCTGCACGCTCGCTTGCGCATGGCGCAGCACCAGGCGCGGCTCGCTCACGCCCCGCCACTCGTTGACCTCCAGGGTGAACGTGGCATCGGCGGGGACGCCGTCGCGCACGGGCAGGCTGGTGCCGGCGCCGAACGCGACCGCGCGGGCGCACGCGCCATCGGCGTGCACGGTGAAACGCACGTGCCTGCCCTCTCCCATCGGCCGGCGCTCGGCGAAGCGCGCGCCCTGCACGAGCAGCGACACCGCCGGGTTGGCGCAGCCAAACGGCGCCAGCGCCCGCAGCTCTTCGGCGAGCGACATCCCCAGCTCCCCGCCCTGCACGACCGCATCCACCCGCTCGCTGCGCACCAGCTGCTCGGCGCTCAACACGCGCTCGGCGTGGGCCGCGAACGCCTCGGCGAACTCCTCCAAGCGCTCGCGCTCGACCTCCAGGCCCGCGGCCGCGCGGTGGCCGCCGTGGCGCAGCAGGTGTCCCGCGCATCCGTTGAGCCCCTCCAGCAGGTCGAAGCCCGCGATGCTGCGCCCCGACCCGCGCCCAGTTGCGCCGTCGAGCGCCACCAGCACGAACGGCCGGTGGTGGCGCTCGGCCAGGCGCGAGGCCACGATCCCGATCACCCCGGGATGCCAGTCCTCGCCGGCGAGCACGTACGCGGCGCGCTCGCCCAGCGCCGCCACCTGACGCTCGGCGTCGAACAGGATGCGTGTCTCGGTGTGCTTGCGCTCGTGGTTGGCACGGTCGAGCTCCGCCGCGATCTCCTGCGCGCGCGCGGAGTCCTCGGTGAGGATCAGCTCCAGACCGGCGTCGGCGCGGTGCATCCGCCCCACCGCGTTCAGTCGCGGCGCCAGCGCAAACGCCACGGTGCGCTCGTCCAATCGACTGCCGCTCGCGCGTGCCACCGCCAGCAGCGCGCGCAGGCCCGGCTTGGCGGTCGCCGCCAGCGCCCGCAGGCCGTCGCGCACCAATGCGCGGTTCTCACCCAGCAGCGCGACCACGTCGGCGATCGTTGCGAGCGCCACGAGGTCGAGGTCGTCGTGCGGGCGATAGAGGGTCCCCCCGTCTACCACCATCGAGCGGCCGAAGCCGGGGGACACGCGCCCGTGGCGCTGGTCGATTTGGGGATGCGAGCGAAGCGAGTGTCTCCCCAATCGGTCCCCGTTTCGGCCAGCGGCCTCCCACAGGCCGAGCGCCAGCTTGTACGCCACGGCGGTCGCACACAGGTCGGGGCACGGATAGCCGCACACGACAGGGTGCACAATCGGCGCCCGCGGCAGCGCGCCGTCGGCGCGCGGCGAGTGGTGGTCGCTGACCACCACCTCCATCCCCAGCACCCGCGCGAGGTCCACCTCCTCGACCGCCGTGATGCCACAGTCGGCGGTGATCAGCAGGCGCGTGCCCCGCACCGCCAGGCGCCTGATCGTGCGGGCGTTCAGCCCATACCCGTCGCTGGCGCGGTCGGGCAGATACCAGTCCACGTCGGCGCCCAGCGCCCGCAGGACACGCACCAGCACCGCGGTGGAGCAGATCCCGTCGACGTCGTAGTCGCCGTGCACGGTGATCCGCGCGCCGGCGCGCACGTGGTCGAGGATCGTCGTGAGCGCCTCGTCGATACCCTCGAACGCCGCGGGTGGATGCTCCTCATCGGCCGCCAGGAACGCCCGCGCGCGCTCGGGGTCGGCCAGCCCGCGACGAACCAGCACCTGCGCGACCGCGCCGCTCACCCCCAGCAGGCGTTCGAGCGCCTGCACCTGGGGTTGCTGGCACGGCAAAATCTCAAAGCGGCTGCTGGACGCCATCGCAGCCCACCCTACGGGTGGGTCTGGACGGAACTACGGGGGCCTCACCGGGGCGTCGTGACCGCCGCCCGCAGCCCTTCGCGGCGGATGCCCTCCAGGTAGACCGCCGCCATGCCGATCAGCGAGCCTGGCACTGCGAACAGCACCACCGCGATGTCGGTCTCCTTTTTCCCGGGGATCGCCAGACCGGAGACTTTGATGCTGTAGATCAACGTGCTGATCACGACCGCCCCGATCAGCGAGCCGATCAGCGCGCCGACGATCCCGCCCCAGAAGCGATCGGGCAGCCAGATCGTGAAGTGCCAGATCGCGAGGCCCATCATCACCCAGCCGAGCATTCCCATCAGCGCGACCTCCCATGACGTTTGTTGCGAGGCCGTTTCTGGCGTTTGGGCTGTTCCTTGAGCACCAGGTCCTCGGGGGTGAGATCGGCCGCGGGCTCCTGCGGCGCCGCGGGCTCCACGGGCGCCCGGGCTGACGTAGCTTTGGGGACACGTGACCTGGTTGGCATCGTGCCGGTGCCAGCTGATGGACCCTTGCCGGTGCGGCTGCTGCGACCGTTGGCGCCCTCCCGCTCGATGTCCAAATCGCGCACCATCTCCTCGAACTCCTCCTGTGAGACCTGCTCGCCCGGCTCCTCCGCCGCCACCAGCAGACCGCCTTTGCGCTGACGGCGGCGCTGTTTGGCGGGCTCCACGTCGATCGGCGAGCCGTCAAGGGCGGTGGCATACGGGGGCACCAGGCCGAAGTCACGCACCAGACGGGCCCGGCGGTTGCGGTAGGAGCCCTCGCGTTCCTTCCAGTGGGTGAGCACCGGCGAGGCGATGAAGATCGAGGAGTAGGCGCCGGAGGCGATCCCCACCATCAGCGCAAACGCGAAGTTCTTCAGCGTTTCCCCGCCGAACAGCAGCAGCGCCAGCACCGGCAGCAGCGTGCAGAAGCTGGTCGCCAGCGAACGCGTGAGCACCTCCGACATCGAACGGTTGACGATCTGCGAGAACGCGGCGCGCGGCATCCGCGGCACGTTCTCGCGCACACGGTCGAACACGATGATCGTGTCGTACAGCGAATAGCCGAGGATCGTCAACAGCGCAGCGACCGTCGCGCTGCTCACTTCGCGGCCGGTGAGCGCGTACACCCCCGCGGTGATCAGCAGGTCGTGCATCAACGCGATCAGCACCGGCACCGCGTACTTCCACTCGAAGCGCAGCGCGATGTACACCGAGATCACGATCAGCGAAGCGATGATCGCGATCACCGCCGACTTGGCCACCGTCGCCCCGAAGGTCGGCCCGATCGAGTTGTCGGAGGTGTCGCGCAGCGGGCTGATCTTGCCCAGCGATTCCTCGACCGCGGCCACCTGGGTCGGCTTGAGCTGCTTGAGCGAGATCTGATAGCCGCTGCCGCCGACGTTCTTGTCGCCGGTGAGCTTCTGGATCTGGGCGTTGGAAAGGTTGTGTTCGCGCAGCACCGTGCGGATCTGTTCCTGGGAGATCGGCTGGGTGAAGCCGGTCTGGATGCGCGTGCCGGAGGTGAAGTCGATGCCGAAGTTGATCCCTTTGCCGCCGATCGCCAGCGCGCCGATCAAGAGGATCGTGCCCGACAGCGTGAAGAACCACTTCGATTTCCCCATGAAGTCGAAGCGCAGCGCGCGCTTGGCGCGGGCGGCGCCGAGCAGCGCGGGGTGGCCGATCACCCGCGAGCGGCCCATCGAGCCGAGCGCCGCCTGCGTGGCGAGCACGGCGGTAAACAGCGACAGCAGCGTGCCGATGCCGAGCGTGAAGGCGAAGCCCTGCACTTCGGCGGTCGCGAGCGCGAACAGGATGAAGGCGGTCATGAACGTCACCACGTTGGCGTCGACGATCGCCGCGAAGCCGCGTTTGTAGCCGGCGGCGATGCCGGCGGGGATCGAGCGCCCGGCGCGGATCTCCTCCTTGATGCGCTCGAAGATCACGATGTTGGCGTCCGCGGCAATGCCGATCGTGAGGATCAGGCCGGCGATGCCGGGCAGCGTCAAGACGATCGGGATCGCCTTGATCAGCGCGAAGTAGTAGATGCTGTAGATCGCGAGGCCGCCGATCGCGATGATCCCCAGCACGCGGTAGAAGGTCAGCAGGAAGATGCACACCACCAGCAGCCCCACCGCCATCGCCAGCAGGCCCTGGTCGAGCGCCGTTTTGCCGAGTGTCGCGGAGACCTGCGAATGGGAGATCTGTTCCAGCCTGATCGGCAGCGCGCCCGACTGCAGCTCGTCGGCGAGGTTCTGCGCGGAGGTGAGCGTGAAGCCGCCGGTGATCTCCGAGCCGTTGGAGGCGTCGATCCCGTTGGGGTAGGCGGTGTAGTCGATCGAGGGCGCGGTGATCACCTGTTCGTCGAGCACGATCGCGAAGTGCTGCAGCGCCTGGGCCTTGGTGACGCCCGGCAGCTGGGCGTTTTCGCCGCGTTTGGCGATTTCCTTGGTGACCCGTTCGAACACCGTCTTGCCGTGTTCGTCGAAGCCGAAGGTGACGTCCGGTAGCCCCGAGCCGCCGCCTTCGCTCTGGTAGCCCTGCTGCGGGTTGTTGATGCTGCCGCCTTCGAGCACCGGGTTGTCGTTGAGCACGTAGAAGCTGTTGGGTTCGGCCTTGACGACCTTGTTCTTGAATTCTTCGGGGTGCGCCTGCACGAGCACGGTGCCGGGGTTGACGTGCACGGCCTTGGGCTTCGCGCCGGCCGGCGGTTTGTAGCCGTCGGCGTACAGCTCGGCCTGTGTGTCGGCGGGGCCGCAGATCGGCTTGCCGCCGGCGCACAGCATCTTTTCGTGCTTGGTGTCGATCAGATACCACGCGCCGAAGATGCAGCCGTGGACCTGCGCGGCTGTGCAGCCTTTTTGCAGCGTGGTTGCGTTGGGATAGAGGTAGGGCTTGCGTTTGACGGCGAGCAGCACCGCTTTGTACTCGGGCAGTCCGCAGGTCACCGACGCCGGTTCGCGTCCGCCGCCGCAGGTGACGCCGGTGTTGGTCGGTTCGGGGTTGCCCGAGGGCCCGATCACGTTGGGCTCCCAGTCGTAGAAGAGCAGCTGGGCGGTCTTGCCGACCTGGTCTTCGGCGCGCTTGACGTTGGTGACGTCGGGCAGCGACACGTTGATTTCGTTGGCGCCGTACAGCTGGATTTCCGGCTGCGCGACGCCAAGCTGGTCGACGCGCTTGCGCATGATGTTGATCGCGCGGTTGAGCGATTCGGGGTTGACCTTCGCGTGGGCGGTGGGGATCCCCTTGTAGATGAACGACACCCCGCCCTTCAGGTCGAGGCCGAGACGCGTCGGTTTCGTCGCGATCACGACCGCCGACACCGCCAGCAGCAGCGCGACGAGCAGCAGGACCAAAGAGTTGCGGCGGCGGTCGGTCATTGGAAAAAGACTACTTGTCCGGGGTAAGGACGAGCAAAAGACCGCCCTCGTCGTCGTAGGCGGGGAACATGTCGGCGCGCGCCGTTGCGGGCAGATCGCGGTCGCCGCTGACGCGCACCGGCTTGCCCAAAGCGCGCACCCCCCACTCCAGCACCGTGCCAACGGGGTCGTCTCCGTTTGAGAACTCCAGACCGAGCGCCTGCGCGACCGGCCGGCCGATCACCGCTTCCTCCTCCAGACCGGTGAGCGCAAAGGAGTTCTTGCCGCAGCCGATCACCCGCCCCTCGCGGTCGCACACGAAGAACGCGGCGTCCGGCGCGGGGTAGTAGTCGTCGAGCAGTTCGAAGAGGAAGGCGAACCCGCACTTGACGCAGCCCTTCGGCTGGCGGGTGAAGCCGAGGTTGCGGTCGAGCTCGCTGGAGCGGTGGCCGCAATTGGGGCAGATGAAGGGATGGGACATGGTCTGATTGAAGGAGGGGCTCGGCTCGCCGGCCCGCGGCCGGCTGCGCCACCCTAGTGATTGAAAAAGGAGGGGCTCGGCTCGCCGGCCCGCGGCCGGCTGCGCCACCCTCCACACACAAGAGTAGGGAAGGAGCCGCAACGAGGCTCCGCCCAAGGGAACACCGGGTGGTGGCCTAGAAGAGCGCCTGCTCGCCCGCGGCGTCGGAGCCCGCGCCCCCGACCGGCGAGCCCAGCCACCCCGCCGGAGGCTCCAAGCCAAGGTGGGCATACGTCGCCGGTGTGGCAGCGCGGCCGCGCGGGGTGCGCTTGAGCAGGCCCTCACGCAGCAGATGGGGCTCGTAGACGTCCTCGATCGTGTCGCGCTCCTCGCCGACGGCGACCGCCAGCGTGGAGAGGCCGACGGGGCCGCCCGCGAAGCGCTCGCAGATCGCGCGCAGAATCTCCCGATCGAGGCGGTCGAGGCCGCGCTCGTCGACCTCCAGCAGCTCGAGCGCCGCACGCGCGGCGTCGGCGCTGAGGATGCCCTCCATCCGCACCTCGGCGTAGTCGCGCACGCGGCGCAGCAGGCGGTTGGCCACGCGCGGGGTACCGCGACTGCGCGTGGCGATCGCCTCCGCGCCGCCCTCCTCCAGCGGGATCTCGAGGATCCCGGCCGAGCGCTTGACGATCGTCGTGAGCTCCGCGGTGCTGTATGGCTCAAGGCGGGCCTGAATGCCGAAGCGGTCGCGCAGCGGCGTGGTCAGCAGGCCCGTGCGAGTGGTTGCCCCCACCAGCGTGAAGGGCGGCAGATCGAGCGTCACCACGCGCGCCCCGGCGCCCTGGCCGACGGTGATCGGCAGGCGGCGGTCCTCCATCGCCGGGTAGAAGGTCTCCTCCAAAGTGCGTGGCAGGCGGTGGATCTCATCGACGAAGAACACACTGCGCGGCTCCAGGGCGGTGAGAAACGCTGCGATGTCTCCCTTTCGCTCGAGCGCGGGGCCGGCGGTCTGCACGAACGGCGCCCCGAGCTCGCTCGCGACGATCTGCGCGAGCGAGGTCTTGCCGAGGCCGGGCGGCCCCGCGAGCAGCAGGTGGTCGAGCGCCTCCCCGCGCGCGGCGGCGGCCTCGATCGCCACGGCGAGCTGCTCGCACAGGGCGCGCTGGCCGACGAACTCGCGCAGGCGGCGGGGGCGCAGCGAGCGCTCGAGCTCCTCCTCGAGCTCGTCGTGCTCGTCCAGGTCGGGGGTTTGGATACGGGTCATCGACGGGTCACCCCGTGCGCGCCGTGCGCAGCGCCTGCGCGATCAGCTCCTCGGCGCTGTCGCCCCTCGCCTCGCGCAACAACTCCTCGGCCTCGCCGTGGCTGTAACCGAGCTCCAGCAGCCCGTCGCGGGCGAGCGTGCGCGGGCTCTCCACGCGGCGGGCCTTGATGGCCGCGACGCCGGCGCCGGCCCCCACCTCGATGTCCGCGCTCACCCCCACCTTCTCGCGCAGCTCGACGATGATCCGCTCCGCGGTGCGCTTGCCGATCCCCGGCACCGCCTGCAGGCGCGCCGCGTCGCCCGCGGCGAGCGCGGCCACCAGCTCACGCGGCGGCCCGGCGGAGAGCACCGCGAGCGCAACCTTGGGGCCGACGGCCTGCACGGAGAGCAGCATCAGGAAGAGGTCGCGCTCCTGCTCGGAGTGAAAGCCGTACAGCGCAAGCGCGTCGTCGCGCACGATCAGGTGGGTGTGCAACATCGTCTCGCCACCCACCGCGGGGACGTGGCGCAGCGTCTCGGCCGACACCGCCGCGCGGTGGCCGACCCCCCCGCAGAAGATCACCACGTGGTCGGCGCGGCGCACGGCAACCTCTCCTCGCAGCAGCGCGATCATGCTCCGACACTCCCGACCCGGTTGGTAGGGGCCCAAAAAGAAGACACGATCACCGCGACCCCACCACCTCGGCCACCGCCACAGCGTGTGCCAGAGGCGCGGCGTTCATGTGGCAGAGCGCCACCGCGAGCGCATCGGAGGCGTGGTCGGGGGTGGGCAGCTCGGACAGCGACAGCAGCGTCTGCACCATGCGCGCGACCTGCGCCTTGTCCGCGCGCCCGTTACCGCAGACCGAGGACTTCACGCGTTGGGGGGTGTAGGAGAAGCACGGCACCCCCCGCTCCCCGGCGGCGAGCATCGTCACCCCGCGGGCGTGCCCGACCGCGAAGGCGGTTTGCACGTTCTGCCCAAAGTACAGCTGCTCCAAAGCCATCGCCGCGGGACTGTGCTCGTCGATCAGCTCCAGCACGCGATCGTGCACGCTCGCCAGGCGCGACTCCAGGGCAGCCCTGGCGGGCGTGTCGATCACGCCGCCGTCGAGCGCCACCAGGCGACGGCCGCGGCGGGCGACGACGCCGTAGCCGGCGTTGGCGAGGCCGGGGTCGATCCCGAGGACGATCATGGGATGTGATTCTGCGCGGGCGATCGGACGCCTCTATCTGAAAGAAGAGGGCCCGGCTCCCCCGCCTTCGGCGGGTCGCGCCACCCTCTCGCCCGCCACGGCGCCGCGCCCGAGGTCCACAGGTCGTTGAGCGCGACCGTGTCCTTGTAGGTGTCCATGCACTCCCAGAAGCCCTCGTGACGGTGGGCGCGCAGCTGACCATCGGCCGCGAGCCGCTGTAAGGGCTCGCGCTCGAGCACGGAGTCCTCCCGAAGATAGGCGAACGCACCAGGACGCAGGCAGAGGAAGCCGCCGTTGATCCAGTGCTCGGAGCGGGGCTTCTCGCGAAAGCCGAGCACGCGACCGTCCTCGCCATCCAGCTCGGCCACGCCGAACTGCAGCTCGGGGCGCACCACGGTGATCGTCGCAAGGGCGCCGTGCGCCTCGTGAAAGCGCAGCAGCCGCGCGAGGTCGATGTCGGCCAGGCCGTCGGCGTAGGTGAGACAGAACGTGGGCTCGTCCGCCAAACGCCCCTCCAGCCGCTTGACCCGCCCGCCCGTGGGGGTGTCGAGGCCGGTGTCCACGCACTGCACCCCCACCCCCTCCGGCCAGCGCCGCGCGGCGGCGAAGCGCTCGATCAGCTCGCCGCGATAGCCGGTGGCCAGCAAGAAGCGGCGGAAGCCCTGGGCGGCGTACAGCTCGATCACGTGCTCCACGATCGGACGCCCACCGATCTCGATCAGCGGCTTGGGTATCTCCTGGGTGCGCTCGCGCAGACGGGTGCCGCGCCCGCCGCAGAGGATCGCGACGGGTGGCAAAGCAAGGGTGGTCATCGGAGATCGTCCGCGCGGGTGGATGGCGCAACTGGCGTCGACGCCAGGGCCTCCTACCCGGCGGCGGCGCGCGCGAGCATCTCGGCGGGGACGTCGAAGTTGGCGTGCACCGCGGAGACGTCGTCGTTCTCTTCGAGCGCGTCGATCAGCTTCATCAACTTGACGACCTGACTCTCGTGCTCGATCGGCACGAGACTGGAGGGCCGGTAGGTGAGCTCGGCGCTCTCCAGCTCCACGCCCGCCTCCTCCAGCGCCCGGCGCACCGCGGTGAAGTCGGCAAGCGGGGCGATCACCTCGAAGACGTCCTCGTCCTCGGAGATGTCCTCTGCGCCGGCCTCCACTGCGGCCAGCAGGTCGTCCTCGGTGTAGCGAGAGGCGTCGAGGACGATCACCCCCTTCTTCTCGAACAGGTAGGCCACCGAGCCGGGCTCGCCGAGCGAGCCGCCGTATTTGGTGAAGAGGTTGCGCACGTCCGGGCCGGTGCGGTTGCGGTTGTCGGTGACGGTCTCCACGAGCAGCGCCACCCCGGCGGGGCCGTACCCCTCGTAGATCACCGTCTCCAGCGCCTCCCCGTCGCCGCCCTCGCCGGTGCCCTTGGCGATCGCGCGCTCGATGTTGTCCTTCGGCATCGATGCCGCTTTGGCCTTGCGGATCGCGTTCTCGAGCGCCGCGTTGGAGTCGGGGTCCCCCCCGCCCTCGCGCGCGGCGACGGTGACGGCGCGCGCGAGCTTCGTGAACGCCGCCCCCCGACGGGAGTCGACGATCGCCTTCTTGTGCTTGATGCTCGACCACTTGGAGTGTCCTGACACGACCAGTCCTTTGGGAGGGGGCTCCGGGGGAGGGCCTGCCCTCCCCCGGTAAAGCTTAGGATGCAACCCACTGTGCGTGCTCCCTCCCCCGAGATCTTCAAGGCCTACGACATCCGTGGCCTCTACGGCGAGCAGATCGACGGCGAGATCGCCGAGTCGATCGGCAGGGCGTTCGCGCGCGTGCTCGCGCAGCTGGAGGGCAAGCCCGTGGGCGAGCTGCGCGTGGGGCTGGGGCGCGACATGCGCCTCACCGCGCCGGAGCTCGCGGCGCGCTACAAGGAGGGCCTGCTGGCCGAGGGCGTGCACGTGCTCGACGCCGGGCTCCTCGGCACCGAGATGCTCTATTACCTGGTCGGCTCACGCGGGCTCGACGGCGGGCTGATGTGCACCGCCTCGCACAACCCGAAGGCGTACACCGGCTGCAAGCTGGTGCGCGAGGGTGCGCTGGCGCTGTCTGGCGACAGCGGCATCCAGGACATTCGCCGGCTGATCGAGGCCGGGCTCGGCGCCCCGGCAGGACCACGCGGGGCCGTCGAGGAGGTGGACGTCTACGCCGAGTTCCAAGAGGCGGCGCTGGGCTTCATCGATCCGGAGACGATCCGCTCGGCGGCCAAGCCGCTGAAGGTGGTGGTGGACGGCGGCAATGGGATGGCCGGCCCGATGGTGGGTCCGCTGCTGAAGGAATTGGGGTTGGAGTTGATCGAGACCTACTGGACCCCCGACGGCAACTTCCCCGACCACGAGCCCAACCCGCTGCTGCCCGAGAACCGGCAGTTCGCGATCGACAAGGTACTGGCCACCGGCGCCGACCTCGGGATCGCCTGGGATGGAGACGCCGACCGCTGCTTCTTCATCGACGACACCGGGTGCTTCGTGGACGGTGACTTCCTCACCGCGCTGCTGGCGGAGTCGCTGCTCGCAAAGCGGGTGGGTGGGGACCCCAAACAAGCGATCCTCTACGACGTGCGCGCCTCGCGCGCGGTCCCCGACACGGTGCGGCGCGCGGGCGGCACGCCGTACGTCAACCGGGTGGGGCACGCCTTCTTCAAGACGCGTATGCGCGCAGAGGGCTCGCTGTTCGGCGGTGAGGTGTCCGGGCATTACTACTTCCGCGACTTCTACTGCGCCGACTCAGGCACGCTGCCGGCGCTGTTGATTCTCGAGCAGCTCTCACGCACCGGCCGGCGCATGTCCGAGTTGCTGGCGCCCTACCGCGAGCGCTACTTCATCTCCGGTGAGATCAACTCCGAAGTGGCCGGCGGATCGGAGATCCACCAGCAGGCGAAGATGGAGGAGATCGCCGCGCGCTACGCCGACGCCGAGCAGTCCCATCTCGACGGAATCTCGATCGACTACGAGGACTGGCACTTCAACGTGCGCCCCTCCAACACCGAGCCGCTGTTGCGTCTCTGCCTGGAGTCGCTGCGCTCGCACGAGGACATGGAGCGCCGCCGCGACGAGGTGCTGGCGCTGATCCGCTCATGAGCCCTACGCCCAATGGGGAACACTCATGAGCCCCACGCCCACGGAGGATCAGGAGCAGGAGGCGGCCGCACTGGAGCGCGCCGCGGCCGCGGGGATCCATCGCTTGGCGATTCCCACCCCTTTCGCGGTGGGCCGCGTGAACGCCTACCTGATCGAGGACGACCCGCTGACGCTGGTCGACTCCGGCCCCAACTCCGCCAAGGCGCTCGACGAGCTCGAACGGGCGCTCGCCGCCCGCGGGCACGCGATCGAGGATCTGCAGCTGCTGGTGATCACCCATCAGCACATCGACCACATCGGCCTCGCCGCGATCCTCGCGCGACGCTCGGGCGCGCAGGTGGCGGCGCTCGAGGGCCTCGACCGCCGGCTGCGCGACTTCCGCAGCGAGTCCGAGCTCGACGACCGCTTCGCGGCGCGCATCATGCTGCGCCATGGGGTGCCCACCGACGTCGTCACCGCCCTGCGCGCGGTTTCCGCCAGCTTCCGCGCCTGGGGCTGCACCGTCGAGGTCCACCGTCCCCTGGCGGCGGGCGAGGCCCTTGAGCTGCGCGACCGTACGCTGCGTGTGCTGCACCGCCCCGGCCACAGCCCCTCGGACACGGTCTTCCACGACGAGCGCCGCTCGCAGCTGATCGCCGGCGACCACCTGCTCGCGCACATCTCCTCCAACCCATTGATCGCGCGGCCGCTGGAGGTGGAGGGCGACTACGCCGGAGATCGCCCGCAGGCGCTCGTCACCTACCTCGACTCGCTGCGCCAGACGCGCGCGATGGAGCTTGAGCTGGTGCTCGGCGGCCACGGCGCCCCGATCGCCGACCACGCCGCGCTGATCGACGAGCGCCTGCGCATGCACGATCGGCGCGCCAAGAAGATCCACGGGCTGCTCGCCGAGCGTACCCGCACCGCCTACGAGCTGGCGCACGCGCTGTGGGGCAACGTCGCCGTCACGCAGGCCTATCTGACGATCTCCGAGGTGCTCGGCCACGTCGACCTGTTGCTGCGCGATGAGCGCGCGGTGGAACGGATCACGGACGGGATCGCCCGGTTCGAGGCAGCGTAAGAGTCCGGCGCCGGCTGCGGCTGACCACAGCCACCGCTGCCGATGCGGAACGCACCGGCCCGCCAGACCGGGCACCGATCCGCTTCCAGGCCTCCGCATGCAGCGGTTGCCGGCCCCGACCGGTCGGCCTGCGGCAAACCGCATCCAAAAACGACAACGTGCGCTAAAGTCTTTGACAGTTCGCTGATTGGACGTACAGGACACGCGCGATCGGCGGGGGCAGGCACTGAGTGAGGGGATCGATGTGGTCGCACCGAACGGGGAGGTGATTGTGGACAGCGCCACCGCCAACCCGCACCTGAACGTCTTCGACCCCTACCGCGACCTCGGGCGCACCCACGAGGACCAACTGACGCGGGCGGCGATGATCGTGCTGCGGCTCGTTCCCCTCGCGCGCGAGACGCTGCTGCGCTCGATCGGGGAGCCCTCGCAGAGCGAGCTGCCCGACTGCACAGTGGACATGCAGGCGACACACATCGTCGATGCCTCCGAGGAGAGCGCCGCCGGCGGGGAGGTCAAGCGCGAGCGGCTGGTGAGCGTGTTCCTCACGCCCGACACCGAACCGGCCGAGAGCGACGGCGAGGTCAAAGACACCAGCCGCGGCCAGCGCTTCGACGGCGTGCTGCGCTTCGATCCCGAGCTGGTGGTGCTGCTGGAGAGCAAGGTGTGCACCCGCTGGGCGCGGCGCAACGGGCACCGCGTCGGCGAGCTCAACCTCGGCAGCGCGCGCTTCACGCAGCGGCGCACCTGCGTGCTGCGCTGGCACGACCTGCTGGAGTCGTGGTGGCGCCTGGTGGAGCTGGCGGTGCTCTCCCCCGCCGAGCGGGCGCTGGTGCAGGATCTGCTCACCTACGCCCACCAGGACTTCGGCCACCTGCTGCCGTTCGGCTCGCTGCGGCGCGTCGGCGCCGACCCCGTGCGGCGCAAGTGGCGGTTGCGCTCACTGCTGCGCGAAGCGACGGGCCTGCAGCCCGAGCGCGTCGGTCTTGCGCACGTGCGACTCGACACCGCGCTCGGGGTGATCTCGATGCAGCGCGCCGCGCTCGACCTCGAAGGCGACGAGCTGATCCTGCACTTCTGGCCGGGCGAGCTCAAGCGCCAGGCCGAGCACCTCTACGGCGCCGGCCACGCCGAACGCCTCCCCGAGCTCGAGCAGTCCGACAAAGGCAGCGGGGGCTGGCGCGTGGAGCCCCAGCCGCAGCTGGGCTTCCGCAACGCTCCCGCGCGCACCCGCGTCTACCTCACCTCGCGCCTGGATGCCGCAACCTACATCCGTCGCTGGCAGGGCGAGGACTGGCAGCAGGTGGGCGCCCACGGCCCCGACACGATCCTCCCCGAGCTGTGGCCGTGGCTGTTGCGCCGCCGCCACGCCTCCGCGCGCGACAAAGCTCGCCTCGAACCGTTCCTGCGCACGCTCGGGCGCCGCGCCGCCCACCTGCGGCCCAGCATCCACGTGTCGCGCTCGTGGCCGTTCGAGCAGGCGGTCGCGCTCGACGACGAGGGTCTGCTGGCTGGCGAAATCCACGACGCGATCAACCGCGTGCTGGACCTGCTCGAAGAGCCACTCATCCTGTTGCCGACGGAAGCCCCCGAGCAGCACGAATCTCCTCCAGAAATAGCCGGTGCAGCCGCGCATCGGGCGTGAGCTCGGCGTGGAAGGCCACCGCCAGCCGGTTGCCTTCGCGGGCCGCCACCGCGTGGCCGTCCACCTCCGCGAGGATCTCCACGCCGGGGCCGTGCTCGGCGATCCGCGGGGCGCGGATGAAGACTCCGTGAAAGGGGGGGCCGTCGATTCCGCGCACCGCCACCGGCGCCTCGAAGCTGTTGATCTGGCGGCCGAACGCGTTGCGCTGCGCACGCATGTCCATCAGCCCGAGATGGTCGCGGTCGAGCATGATCAACCCGGCGCACGATCCGAGGACGGGAATCCCGCCCACCCCACGGCCGTGCGGCGGCGGGCCGCACAGCTCGCGCAGCGGCTCCGCCAGGCCCTCCCGCTCGATCCCGAGCGTCATCGTTGTGGACTCCCCCCCGGGGATCACCAGCCCATCGATGCCCTCCAGGTCGGCGGGCGTGCGCACCTCGCGCACCTCCGCGCCCACACCGCGCAGCATCCGCGCATGCGCCTCAAAGCCGCCCTGCAGCGCCAGCACGCCTATCAGCGGCGGGTCTACCAACCGCGCTGAGCTAGGAGCTGCTCGTCACCTAGCTTGGAGCTCTCCAGGCTGACCATCGCGGGGCCGAGGCCGCGCGAGGCGCCCGCCACACGCGCGGGGTCCTGCCAGTGCGTGGTGGCCTCCACGATCGCGCGCGCCCTGGCGGGGGGGTCCTCGGACTTGAAGATCCCCGAGCCCACGAACACACCCTCGGCGCCCAGCGCCATCATCAGCGCGGCGTCGGCGGGCGTGGCGATCCCGCCCGCGCAGAACAGCACCACCGGTAGGCGCCCCTCCGCCGCAACCCGACGCACGAGGTCAAGTGGCGCCCCGTGCTGTTTGGCGGCGCTCGCCAGCTCGCTCTCCTGGAGCGTCGCAAGACGGCGGATCTCGCCGCCGATCATGCGCATGTGGCGCACCGCCTCGACGATGTCTCCGGTGCCGGCCTCACCCTTAGAGCGGATCATCGCCGCGCCCTCGCCGATCCGCCGCAGCGCCTCGCCGAGGTTGGTGGCCCCGCACACGAACGGCACCTCGAACGCCCACTTGTCGATGTGGTTGGCCTCGTCCGCGGGGGTCAGCACCTCCGACTCGTCGACGTAATCCACCTCCAGCGCCTGCAGCACCTGGGCCTCGACGAAGTGGCCGATGCGCGCCTTCGCCATCACCGGGATGCTCACGGCCTCCTGGATCCCGGCGATCATCTCCGGGTCGCTCATCCGCGCCACGCCCCCGTCGCGACGGATGTCGGCGGGCACGCGCTCCAGCGCCATCACCGCGGCGGCGCCAGCGTCCTCGGCCACCTTCGCCTGCTCGGGCGTAACCACGTCCATGATCACCCCGCCCTTCAGCATCTCCGCCAGGCCGGCCTTCACCGCAAATGTCGCCTCGTCGCGCATGGGAGAGAGTCTATCCGCCTCCATAGATGCCACTGGCGCATGCGCCAGTGGCCCGGGCGGCGCATGCGCCGCCCGGCCGGCAGGTGCATGCACCTGCCGGAACAGCATGAGGGAGAATCACTTCAGCCGGAAGGCCTTGATGCGGTCTTCGTACTGGGCGCTGTCGCGCGCGTACACGCCGTAAGCGAGCGCCTGGATCAGGCTGAGCAGCGCCGCGTGCGAGCGCACGTAGGCGGGGCTGTTGGAGGAGTAGTACAGCTTGATCTGCCCGAGCTTGGCCACCTCCGAGAGGGTGGCGTCGGTGATGGCCGCCGTGCGCGCCTTGCGGTGGCGCGCGAGCTTCATCGCGCGCAGCACCAGCGGGTGCGGGCGCCCGGCGGAGAGACCGATCACGAGCGTGCTCTCATCGATGCGCCCGAGCCGGCTGAGCGCCTCCTGGGAGGGGCTCGCCACCACCTCCACGCGCAGGTCCAGCAGCATCAGCAGGTGGCGCAGGTAGCTGGCGAAGAACGCCATCTGGTCGGTGCCCGCCACCAGCACCTTCTCGGCGCTCACAATCGCGTCGATCAGCTCATCCACGTCGCCGCGTGACACCTTGCGGGCGGTCTCCTCCACATTCAGGTGGTCGGCCGCCAGCGCCGCCTCGAACTCGTTCTGATCGAGCGAGAACAACGGGGCCGAGCTGCCATTTGCGGATTGGTGGCTCTGATTCGATCCCCCGCCGTTGGCGTGCACGCGCCGGTACTCGTCGCGAGCCGCCGCCTGCAGCTCGGGGAAGCCCTCGAACCCCAGGGCCTGGGAGAAGCGCACCACCGTGGAGCTTGAGGTGTTGGCGCGGCGCGCCAGCTCCTCGGCGGTCTGGAACGCAGCCTCGTCGAGATGATCGACGATGTACTGTGCCACATCCTTCTGCGAGCGCGAGCACTCCTCGAAGCGCGTCTGGATGTACTTGGAGAGGCTTTGGTGCTCGCCCGTGAGGCCCACCGGGGGCTCTTGCACTGCTGGGGTAGATGTCGTTCGTCTCATCGGCCCCGTTGTTCGACGCGGCCTGCGCGGACTCCTCCCAGACGGCCCGTGTTTCTCAGCGCCGCGTCTGCACCTCATCGAGCCGCCAGGCGGACTGTGTGTCACACCGCACCTCCCGCCCACGAGACCGGGGCGACTCAGCGCAGCGTCTGTGCGAGCTCCACGAAGTAGTCGAGCGCCTGGGGGTTGGCGAGCGAATCCACGCTCGCCGCTTCCGTGGGCGCCGTGCCCATCAGGATCCGCTTCACCGGCACCTCCAGCGTCTTGCCGGAGAGCGTGCGCGGCACCTCGGCGATCTGCATCACCTCGTCGGGGACATGCCGCGGCGAGCAGTCCTCGCGAATCCGTCGCCTGATCGTCCCCTTCAGCTCATCGTCGAGTGCAACCCCGGGGCTCAGCACCACAAACAGCCACATCTGCAGCTCGGTTGGGCGGGCACCGCTCTGTGGCCCGTGCGGGATGTCCACCACCAGCGCATCCATCACCTCCTGCACCGCGCTCGCCGCGCGGTAGATCTCGCTCGTACCCATCCTCACGCCTTGGCGGTTGATGGTCGCGTCCGAGCGGCCGTAGATCACCGCGCCCCCCCGCGGGGTGATCCTGATCCAGTCGCCGTGGCGCCAGATGCCGGGGAACATCGAGAAGTAGCTCTCGAGGTAGCGCGGCCCCACTCGATTCTCCGGCGCGTCCCCCGGCAGGTCGGGGGCGCGGGCGGGCGGGTCGGGGGGTGGGTCTCCCCAAAAAAACAGCGGCATCGAGGGCAGCGGCTCGGTCAGCACCAGCTCCCCCACCTCGTCGGTCACGCTGCGCCCCTGCTCGTCCCATGCCTCCACCGCGCACCCCAGCACACGGCACTGCAACTCCCCTTCGTACACCGGCAGCAGCGGGCAGCCGCCGACAAACGCGGTGCACACGTCGGTGCCCCCGCTCGTGGAGAACAGCCACACGTCCGACTTGACCTCGCGGTACACCCACGCGAAGCTCTCCGGCGCCAGCGGCGAGCCGGTCGAGCCGATGGCGCGCAGCGCGCTCAGGTCGTACTCCCGCGCCGGCTTCACCCCAGCCTTCTCGCACGCGCTGAGCAGGCCCGCGCTGACGCCCATGCAGGTCATCTTCGTGCGCTCCGCCAGCGCCCACATCGCGCCCAGGTCGGGGTGCCCCGGGCTGCCGTCGTACAGCACGATCGCCGCCTCCGTGAACAGGCAGCCGATCAGGAAGTTCCACATCATCCAGCCGGTCGTGGTGAACCAGAACATGCGATCGCCTCGATGCAGGTCGAGGTGCAGATGGCTCTTCTTCAGCTGCTCCAGCAGAATCCCGCCGTGGCTGTGCACGATCGCCTTCGGCAGGCCGGTGGTCCCCGAGGAGTACAGCACCCACAGCGGGTGGTCGAAGGGCACCTGCTCGAACACCGGCGCGGCGGCCGCGCCTCGATCGGCCTCCCCACGCTCGCACAGCTCCCCCCACGTGAGCGCCCCCGGCCAGCCCGACGGGATCGCCATTTGATCAGGGTCCCGCCCACCCGCGCGCTCGAACAGGTAGGGCACCAGCACCGTGTGGCGCACGGTCGGCAGCTCCGCGAGGATCTCCCCCACCACCCCCCTACGGTCGAAGTCCTTGCCGCCGTGGCGGTAGCCGTCCACCGCGAGCACCACCTTCGGCGTGATCTGTGCGAAGCGGTCGATCACGCTGCGCGCGCCAAACTCCGGCGCCGCGCTCGAGAAGATCGCTCCCACGCTCGCCGTCGCCAGGAACGCGACCAGCGTCTCGGGGATGTTCGGCATGTAGGCCACCACGCGATCCCCCCGCTCCACGCCCAGCGCACGCAGCCCCGCCGCCACCACCGCAACCTGTGCGGAGAGCTCGCCCCATGTCAGCTGGGCCAGCGGACGCAGCTCAGAGGCATGCAGCACCGCGATTTGATTGGGGTCCCTCCCACCCTCGCGCTGGCCGAAACGGGGATGCCGGCCAACGGCCGGTGTCTCCCGGCTTCGGTCGGAGGCGTGCAGCACGGCGATTTGACTGGGATCACGCCCACCGTCACGCTCGCCGGCCGAGCTTTGATCGGTCGTTTCGCCGGCGGGTTCTCGAGCCGGCGATCTCCCACCGGCACGCAGCATGTTCTCGGCGTAGTTGAGTTCCGCGCCCTCAAACCACCGCGCGCCCGGCATCGTGCGTGCATCCAGCACCCGCTCGTACGGTCGCGAGCAGCGCACCCCGAAGTACTCCCAGATGCTCTCCCAAAAACGCTCCAGCTCGGTCACCGACCACTCGCGCAGCTGCTCGTACTCCGTAAACGTCCTGCCCTCGCGCGCGCCCACCCAGCGCATGAAGCCCGTCAACCAGGCGCGCTCCCGCTCCCCCGCAGTGGGCTTCCACAGACACACCTGCCCGTCCTCGTCGGCCGACCGTTGATCGGTCATCGCGCCTCCTCTCTCAATCCGCTCTCGGTCCACCCCATCAAACCCCACCTCCACCCCGGTCGCGCCCCGTCGTCGACTTGCCCACCGCGTCCCTGTCACCGCTCCCGCCTGTCAGCGTGGAATTCCGCGTCCACGCCACCATTATTTCAACTCATGGCAAACGATTCGGATAGCCCGAAATCTAGTATGTCAGGCCGGCGCCCGGCACGTCGTTATCCTGCCGGCCGTGGATGCTTCCGCTCTGCGTGCGCAGTTTCCGGTGCTCCGGCGCGCCGCCTACCTGAACGCCGGCACCGACGGCCCGCTGCCCGCCGCCGCCGCACAGGCCGCCGCCGAGGAAGTGGAGCGCGAGGCAGTGGAGGGCCGCACGCACGCCCATTTCGAACGCCGTGGCGAGCTGGGCCAGGCGCTGCGCGGCGCCTACGCCTCGCTGCTTGGCTGCGCGGTGGAGGACCTCGCACTCACCACCTGCACCAGCGAGGGGCTGTCGCTGGTGATCGAGGGCCTACGGCTGGGCCCCGGCGATGAGATCCTCTCGAGCGTAGAGGAGCACCCAGGGCTGCTCGGCGCGTTGATCGCCGCGCGTGAGCTGTGCGGGGTATCGATTCGCGCGGTCCCGTGGTTGCAGCTGCCCGGCGCCGTCGGGCCCCGCACCCGCCTGATCGCCTGCTCGCACGTCAGCTGGACGACCGGGTCGATCGCCTCCGCCGAGCTCGCCGAGGCGGACGTCCCGGTGCTGCTCGACGGCGCCCAGGGAGTCGGCGCGATCCCCACCGACGTACGCGCCCTGGGCTGCGCCGCGTACGCCGGACCAGGCCAGAAGTGGCTGTGCGGGCCCGACGGCACCGGCATGCTCTACACCACGCCGGAGTTGCGCGAGCGGCTCGCCGTGACGCGCCGCGGCTACGCCAATCTCGCCGACCCGGGCGCCGGCCTCGACGCCGGGTTGCACGATGACGCTCGGCGCCTGGACACGCTCTCGCTGAATGCCGAGACCGTCGCCTGCGCGCTGGCGGCCTTCGGCGTGCTCGAGCGCTTCGGGTGGGCGGGGCTGCACGAGCGCTCCCGGCTACTCGCCGCCGAGCTCGCCGAGCGGCTCGCCGCGCGTGGCCGTGATGTGGTGGGCGGGGTGGCGCGCAGCACGCTCGTCTCCTTCTCCAGCCCCGACCCGCCGGCCGAGCGCGAGCGACTCGCCGCGCACGGGGTGCTCCTGCGCGACATCCCCGGCCACCCCTGGCTGCGGGCGTCCGTCGGCGCCTGGAATGACGAGGAAGACCTCGAACGGCTGCTGGATGGGCTGGCACCCTCTTAGTGCGCTCTTAGGTCTTAATGCTCTCTTAGCACCGTTTCCGCTTTGCTTCTCTTGAACGGCGCACCTCTCGCCGCGCCCGCTTACCATCCCGCCGCTATGAGCGCCTCCCCAGACACCGCCAGCCCACAGACCCCGATTCCGCCAACAGCCCCCGTGCCGGCGCCGGCCCCTGCCGCGGGACGCACATGGCCAACCCTCCGCGCACCCAGCATGCGCGCGGTGCTCGGCTGGGTGGCGCTGGCGCCGGTGCTGGCGCTCTCCGCCGTGCTGGGCACCGAGCGGCTCTCCCAGAACGGCTACGCCAACGTGTTCTACGCGGCCGGCGTGCGGTCGATGCTCGGCTCCTTCCACGACTTCCTGTATGCCTCCTTCGACCCCGGCGGGCTGGTCACCATCGACAAGCCCCCGCTCTCCCTGTGGGTGCAGGTGCTCAGCGCCAAGCTGTTCGGGTTCTCCCACCTCAGCCTGCTGCTCCCCGAGGCGATCATCGGGGTGCTCGGGGTGGCCGCGCTGTACGGCGCCCTGCGCCGCCCGCTCGGGCTGCTGGCCGCGCTCGGCGGCGCGCTGGCCCTCGCCGTCTTCCCCTCCTACGTGGCCGTCTCCCGCGACAACGGCGTCGACCCGTTCCTGATTCTGATGTTGATCCTGGCGTGCGGCTGCGCGCTGCGCGCGATCCGCACGGGCGGTTGGCCGTCGCTGCTCGCATCCGCCGCGTTCGTGGGACTCGCGTTCAACGCCAAGACCCTCGCCGCCTACCTCGTTGTCCCCGGGATCGCCCTCGGCTACCTGCTGTGCGCTCCCGCGCCGCTGCCCCGCCGCCTGCTGCGACTGATCGCCGCCGGGGTGGTGCTCGCCGTGGTGTCGCTCTCGTGGATCGCGCTCGTCGAACTCACCCCCGCCTCCCAGCGCCCGTACGTGGGAGGCTCGACCGACAACACCGAGAGCAACCTCACCCTCGGCTACAACGGCCTCGGCCGCGTCGAAGGACAGATCGGGGGTCCCAACCAGATCTTCGTGCACCTCGGTGCGGTGGCGCCGTTTCCGCAGGGAACGCACACCATCCTGCGAGCCAAACGGACCGCCGCGCCCGCGCACGTCCCCAACCCGATCCTCCCCAACGGCCACTACACCAACCCCACCCCCTTCGGCGGTCCCACCGGACCGCTGCGCGTCTTCCACACCGGCCTCGGCGGCCAGGGCGGGTGGATGCTGCCCTTCGCGCTGTTCGGCCTGATCGCGCTCGCGCTCTGCGTCCTGTGGCCCCCGCGGGGAGCGTCCGCCGCCGCCGCCGCGAGTCACGCGGATGCCGCGGCACCCCGCGCGGAAGACGCCCCCACTACAGCCGGCCCACACCCCGCGGATGGGGTGGGCAGGGGCGCGCGTGTCAGCCGCTGGTGGGACCGCGTCCGGCGCGACCCGCTCGCCGGAGTGCTGTTCGTGTTCGGCGGCTGGTTCCTCATCGAGGCCCTCATCATGGATTTCTCCAAGGGCATCATCCACCCCTACTACATCTCCGCGCTCGGTCCCGGCTCGGCCGCGATGATCGCCGGGGGCGCCCTCGCCTTCGCCCGCTTCGGCCGGGCCCGCGACCCGCGCGTGCTGCTGCTCCCGCTCGCCGTCGCCGCCACGATCGCCGTCCAGCTCGTGCTGCTGCACCGCGAACACTACGCCCACTGGCTGCCGCCCCTGCTGATCGCCGGCACCGCCGTGGGGGTCCTCGCGCTGCTCGCCGTGCGCCGCCTCGCCGCCGCCGCGATGGCGCTCGTGCTGGGGGTGCTGCTGATCGCCCCCACCGCCTTCTCCACCACCACCTGGTCGGTCCCAGTCGAGGGCACCTTCCCCGCCGCCGGGCCGCGCGTGGCCGGGAGCCTTGGGCCCTATGGGATCACCCACCACGACGTGCGCGTCTACCGCGCCCTGACGCGCTACATCGACGCCCGCCACCCCACTCACAAGTGGGAAGTGCTGACCGTGTCATCCAACACCTCCGCCTCGATCATCCTGCTCGGCTGGCGCGCCGGCGCCGTCGGCGGCTACAGCGGCACCGACCCGGCGCTCAACGGTCCCGGCCTGGCTCGCATGGTGGCCCACCACGAAGCGCGCTACGTGGTGCTCGGCGGGGCCTACGCCTCGCGCGGCGGCAACAGGGCCACCAAAGCGGTGATCCGCGCCTGCCACTACATCCCCTCGCAGTACTGGCTGGGCGCCCCCCGCTACTCGATCTACAGCCTCGCGCTGTACGACTGCGCCGGGGACGTGCGGCAGCTGGCGGCCACCTGAGCCGCGGGGGCGGGACATGGATGTCCAGCCCCCATGCGCCGGTTTTGCACGAGCGCCGCGCGGACGCTCCCAAAATCCCCGCCTACGCCACTACCGAAAGCTTCTTGTCGAACGCGCGCGCGAACAGTCCGCTCTCTCTGCCCGCCGCCCACCGCGGCACCGCCGCGCCACCATCCGCCAACAGCTTCAGCTGCACCGAGCCGTTCTCGGCGCTGAGCACCGTGTCTTTGACGAGCTGGTCGCGCGAGCGCTCGAGGTCCTCCGCGAGGCGCAGCAGCACCGCACAGCGGTCCAGCCGGGCCGCGTCACCCTCGCCGAACAGCGCCTGAAGCGGCCCCGGGTCGGGCATGCCCTTGCGGTGGTAGCGGGCCGCCTGCGCCACCATCGCCACCTCCTTCGGCGAGAACCCCGGCAGGCCCGCGCTGAGGATCAGGTAGCGGGAGTGCTTGTGGTGATCGTCATAGTCCACCGACATCCCGATGTCGTGCAGCATGCACGCCGCCCACAGCAGTTCCCGCTCCCCCGCGTCGCCTTCGTGCAGCCCCATGCGCGCCAGCTGGTCGAACATGCCGAGCGCCAGCGTCGCCACGTGTTGCGTGTGGGCGCGATCCACGCGGTAACGCGCAGCGAGGTTCTCGACCGACGCGCGGCGCACATCCGCGAACAGCGGGGGCGCGTCGGGATGGGCGGGGTCAAAGAGATGGCGCTCGAAGAACACCCCCTCGCGCAGTCCCGCCTCGGTTGCCTCCAGCGCGTCGAAGCCGGCGGCTCGCAGCGCGCCCTCCACGACAACCGCTCCCGCCAGGATCAGGTCCGCCCGCGCCGGCTTCACCCCGGGGACGCTCGCGCGCTGCGAGGGCGCCAGCGCCGCCAGCCGCTCGATGATCTCCCCCAGCGCCTCGCGCGTCACGATCATGCCCTGCACACCGTTGCTCGGCAGCCCTTCCGCGCGCTGAGCCACGGCGGCGAGGCTGCGTACCGTCCCGCCGATCCCGACCAGACGCCGACCCGTCTTCGCCAGCCACGCCGCGCTCTGGAGCTCCTGCGCCACGTGCTCGCGCAGCGCCTCGATCTGGCGCGGCTTCGCCGGTCCGCCGCCCAGCAGGAAGCGCTCCGTCATCCTCACCGCCCCCACCCGCCACGAACCTGACTCGTACGCCCTGCGGTCCCTCACCCCGACCAGCTGCATCGAGCCGCCGCCCAGATCCAGCATGCAGCCGTCGCTCAGCGTGGTCGAGTTGACCGCCGCCAGGTATCCATAACTGGCCTCCTGCTCGCGGCTCAGCACCCGGATCGGCAGCTTCGTGCGCTCGCGCGCTTGGGCGAGGAACGCCGGCGCGTTCTCGGCATCGCGAATCGCGCTGGTGGCGACGGCGTCCACCGCGCCCCCACCGGTCAAACCCGCCGCCTCGCAGAAGTGGGCGAACACGTCCAGCGTCGCCAGCGCCCGGTGTACCGGCTCCACCCCCAGCCTGCCCGTGGCCGCCATTCCTTCGCCGATCCGCACCACTTGGTAGATCTCGTCGCTGCGCTGCCACCACCCCTCAGTGGCGGTGAACACCACCAACCTGAAGGAGTTCGAGCCGAGGTCGATCACCGCGAGGCGCTCGCATGACTGCATTCCCTGAGCGTATTCCCCGCACCGGAGGGCTCCGGCGGGCCCGCGTGGGTCGAGGGTACCCGGCACCGGCCGCCAGGGATCGACGGTGGGGAGTGGGGCCCGTGGTGGGGGGGGACGCGCCAATCAGGCGTTCTCGCCCACCAGCGCGCTCGTGACATAGCGCTCGTCGGAAAAGATCTGCACGTGCGCAACCCTACCCTCCTTGAACTTCACCACCCACGTGGTGGGGGCGTCCTCGAAGGAGCCCCCCGAGCCGCTCCCGCTGACCAGCCCCAGCGCCACCACAGCTTGCCCGGCGGAGCGGATCTGCTTCAGGCGGATCGTCAACCGCTGCCAGTGCCTATCCACGTCTTCGGTGTAGCGGCGGATCCCTTCGTGGCCGCGGTAGGGCTCCCCGGCACGCGTCACCGCCGCGGTCATTGGCTGAAAGACAACGTCGCGGTGCATCAGCTCCACCACGCTCGGCAGGTCACGGCGGCTGAAGGCGTCGAACAGGACCCTCACGATCTCCTCGTTCGACAGCGTCTCGGCTGGTCGCGCGTCTGTCGCCGCGGGCAGGGCCGGCGTGGGGGCGGGAACAGTCACCTCCGTCGCCAACCGCGCCTCCTCCTGCTGGGGTGCTGCAAGAGTGCTCGCCACGGGATTTGTGCTACCCGCTGGTAGGGCTCTGCAAACGATTTGCATATCCGCTCCTGTCACAGGCCCTTGATCATTGTGGTCGACCTGTCTGGGCGAGTGTCATCCGCTGAACAGCTCGAAAGGTGACGAACAACGCTCTCGTTTGGATCGGGCGTCAGCAGGTTCGCGGCGCCCGCCTCAGCCAACGCGCTACGAATTACGCGCGATCCGGGGATCACCGCGAAGTCGTGTCCTCGCCTCTTGCAAGCGCTACCGTGACATGCAATCGCCGTTGCCCCGGTTGAATCGATCGCGTCGAGGCGACGAAGGTCGAGCGTGAGAATCGTGACGCCTTCTTGACACAAACACTCGATCTCCTCCTCGAGCTCGGGAGCAGAGTGGGAGTCCAACTTGCCTGTCAGGATCAACTTATGCCTCCAGACGGGCGCACTCGCGAGCGTCAGGCGCGGCCGAGCGTGCGCAACCTCTGAGAGGCCGGTCCCGCCGTCGCCGGCGTGGGCTCGATCCGCGACTGCTTCAGCCGTGTCGTCCTGATGGCGTGCATACTGACTCGTCGTTGACAATGTCAGGTGACGTTTCATATCTGTACAGCTCCTTTCAACAGGTCTTCGAACTGATGGCCAACGGTCCTGGATCGGGCGATCCAGGACGAGGTAGAGAGAGACCGGGAGGAGCTAGCCCGGTCGCTCTGGGATCAGAACGAAGAACGACGTGCGCCACGACGGCTGCGCAAGGCGCAGTCGCCGCATCGCCCGCGGCACGACTTGGAGGAGAGCACCAACAAGCGTGGAGGATGCAGAGGAAGCGGAGCCCGAGCCGCCCGCCGCAGCCGATCCACCGCCTGCTCCACCGGACCCTGATCCGGGGGTTGGGGCGGGGGGATGGTTCTCGACCGCAGAACCATCGTCTTGGCTGCCCGAATGTGCTGCGCCTGCCGCGATCGTCGTGGGCGACGCGTCGATGGTGGCGAGGATGGTCGGCAGCGACGACACGGCCGAGATGCCCAACCGGCCACAGGCGTAGCTCGCGGTAATCGACGCTCCGATTGCGGCGAGCTCACAGCTCACCTGCCCAGAGCAGCGTGGCGAACTCGTTCGCGGCCGCGCCATGAGAGACAACTGGTCCTGCACCGTCGAGATTTCAGGCGGGGCAGCGGGGGCGGTAGAAGGCGCCACTGCAATCGACACTCCCAGCGCGACTTCCCCCGCCGCGTCTTTGTGGGTCAGCCCCGATGCGTCGGCAGACTGCTGGGTTTCCCCCACCCCCTGGACGGCGTCGCCGGAGCCCGCTTCAGCGACCACTTCGCCGGCAGTCTGTTCGGCGGTCTTTTTTTCGACCGCTATAGGGACTTCTTCAGCTACAGGCGGCACTTTTTCGTCCGCGGGCGGCGTTTCGTCGACCACGGGCGGCACTACTTTGACCACCGGCGGCGGCACTTCAGCAGCAGACGGCGCTTCAGCAGCCACCGGCGGCGGCACTTCAGCAGCAGACGGCGCTTCAGCAGCCACCGGCGGCGGCACTTCAGCAGCAGACGGCGCTTCAGCAGCCACCGGCGGCGGCACTTCAGCAGCAGACGGCGCTTCAGCAGCCACCGGCGGCGGCACTTCAGCAGCAGACGGCGCTTCAGCAGCCACCGGCGGCGGCACTTCAGCAGCAGACGGCGCTTCAGCAGCCACCGGCGGCGGCACTTCAGCAGCAGACGGCGCTTCAGCAGCCACCGGCGGCGGCACTTCAGCAGCAGGCGACGCTTCAGCAGCCACCGGCGGCGGCACTTCAGCAGCAGGCGACGCTTCAGCAGCCACCGGCGGCGGCACTTCAGCAGCAGGCGACGCTTCAGCAGCCACCGGCGGCGGCACTTCAGCAGCAGGCGACGCTTCAGCAGCCACCGGCGGCGGCACTTCAGCAGCAGACGGCGCCTCTTCGACCACCGGCGGCACCGCTTCGGTGGCGGGAGCCGCTTGTTCTGTCGGCGTACTGCTTTCCGTTGCCGCTTCGCTTATCGGTGTCTCCGCGGCGCCGTCGGGTGCGTTCGTCTCGCTCGCTTGGGCGCCGGCGGCGAGGAGGAGCGCCGCGAACAGGAGCAAGACAACCAGCCAAAGCACCGGGCGCCCTTTGGATAGCACCCGCGTCGATGGACTCTTGACCAGCTCGATCATGTTCGCTTCTTAACATACGAGCTTCGGATCGCATACGAGCTACACATGAGTTTGCGGATCCAACGGGGTTTACGGCTCCTGATCGTCATTCCGGCGCTAAGCTCCCACAGGAATGATGACATCGCAAGTGGAGTTCGCGTGTCGATGGCCCGGCCTAGGCGTCCGCCTTGGATCCGGACTCCGAGTAAGCTGGATCGCGTCGGGGAATCAAGGCTCGTGCTCGTCCTAACACGGAAGGCCAAGCAGAGCATCATGATTGGCGACGATATCGAGGTCACGATCCTGTCGAGCGATCGTACAAAGGTGCGCATCGGTATCCAGGCGCCCGCGAACGTCCCAGTACACCGGATGGAGATCTATCTCGAGATCCAGGCGCAGGGCTCCACCGGGCGATCGGTTAGGGCGCGCAAGCTTTGACGGTGCGCGTCCCGACGCGCCGATGCGCAGGTCTCGGGGGTGTTTACTCTACGGGGAGCGCGATATCGGGGGCATCGGGGACGCCGTCGGGGTGCAGGATGTGCGCAAGCAACTCCAAGCCGTCGATTAGTCGCGGACCGGGACGAGAGAAGTAGGCGGAAGCGTTGACGGCCACGACTCGCCGGGCGGTCAGGGCAGCCAGCTCGCTTGTATGAGCCAGGGCCTCCGCGTGCGCCCGCGGGGCGTCGTAGCCGCAGGGCATCACCACCACGACCTCGGGCTCCGCGTCGGCCACCGCCCCCCACGAGACCGTGGCCGAGGGAGCGCCAGGCGAGCCCAACAAGCTCTGCCCCCCGGCCAACTCGATGAGCTCGGGAGTCCAGTGACCGGCGATGTAGACCGGGTCCAGCCACTCGAGCGCAACGACACGCGGACGCGGCTTCCCGTGCACCGCGAGCCTGACACGATCGATGCGGGCGGCTGCCTCTCCCACCAGCTCGGCGGCTCGCTCGCGGCGACCGGTGGCCTCGGCGAGCGTGTGGAAATCGCCCAGAGTGTCACCCAGTGTGTGCGGGTCGAGCGAGACGACTCGGGGTTGTGATGGCATCCTCTCAGCAAGCTCCGCCACCTCGGTGTAGGAGACCGCGCACACCGGGCACAGCGCCTGCGTAACGATCAGGTCTGGGCTGAGCGCGGCGACTGCCTCTCCGTCGAGCTCGTAGATACCCTCACCGCGCAGTGTGCGCTCACGCACCGCCGCGTCGATCTCCGCGGCACCAAGACCAGCGGGCAGCACATCGCGCGTAACCCGCTCGGCCGCTCTGGCAGCGGGCGGGTAATCGCACTCGTGCGTGACCGCAACCACCTCAGAACCAAGTCCGAGCGCGAACAGCAGCTCGGTGGCGTGGGGGACGAGACTGACGATCCGCACGACCATGACTGTATGCGCAAAACGCAACGGATAGGCCGGGGTGTCAGCTGGCTTGCTCGGCGCTCGGGCTGGCCAGACGCTGCGCTGAACGGCGCTCTTCCGGGTGCATGGTCCGTCGAGACGGCGCACCGACCTGCCCCCTTGCGCGTGGGCAACACCACTGGGGACCTCGTGTTGCCCATTCTGTTGCCCACACGGCCATTTCGCAGAACACCCAAGCGCAAGAAATGGCTCCACTACGAGAGATCGAGCAATGGACCTAATCGGAGTTCTATCGAACCACGATCTACAGGGGTCGACGTGGACGTGGTTGGTAGTGGTGGGCCGCTGTTGATCGCCTATGTTGCTCAGACTCGGGTCTGGGGTCCGAGGCTTGGCGTACCATCCTCCCGCATGTTGACCGTCGCTGAGGCTGCCGATCGGCTGGGTAGGAACCCCGGTACTGTCCGCCGGTGGATTCGGTCGGGGCGGCTGCCGGCGCGACGCGTCGGTGCCAGACACGCGATCGATGACCGTGACCTGCGCGTGATCGAGGACGAGCTGCACCCGATGTCCGAGCTGCCAGAGGAGTGGCGGGTCCGCGATGATGACACCCCAGCGCTTAACTGGGTGGCCGCGCTCCATCGCTCACGCAGCGGCCATTGACTAAGCCTGGATCCACCGTGTGGGTTGGGTTGTTCTGTCCGGGCGTGAGATTTAAATGACCTCCTGAGCAGGCAAAAGCGGCTGTATTGGGCAGTCGTGGCCTGGCATCAGGAGGTCACTCGTATGGTGCAGGATGACGAGCGGGTCGGACTGGATGGGGTGCGGGTCGTCTTTGACGATGATCGTGTGGTTTCGGATGCGGGGATCGCGCTGGTCGCGACGCTCGCGGGGCGGCTTGGGATCGAGGGGCTGGTTGGTCGGTTCGTGATGCTTCGTCGTGATCGGCCGGGGGCGGCGAACGCGGGTAGGAAGGTGATGGCGCTCGTGTTCGCGATGCTGCTCGGCGCTGATTGCATCGATGATTGCGATGTGCTGCGGGCGGGTCGCACGCGCCGCCTGTTGGGTGGCTGGCTGCCGGCGCCTTCGACGCTCGGGACGTTTTTGCGGGCGTTCACTTTCGGGCATGTGCGCCAGCTCGACCGGGTACTCGACCAGGCACTGGTGCGTGCGTGGCGGGCGGGCGCCGGCCCGGGCGCTGAGCGGCTGATCGTTGACGTGGACAGCTTCATCGGTCAGACCTACGGCTACCGCAAGGAGGGTGTCGGTTTCGGATACACCAAACAGCGCGGGTACCACCCGCTGCTCGCGAGCCGCGCGAGCAGCGGCGAGGTTCTGCATGTTCGGCTGCGTAAGGGACAGGCGAACACCCAGCGCGGTGTCGTGCGTTTCGCTGAGGAGCTGATCGCCCGAGTGGCACGGGCAGGCGCGACCGGCGAGAAGCTCCTCAGGGCCGACTCGGGGTTCTGGAACCGCAAGCTGATCGCGAGGCTCCAGAGCGCCGGCTGGAGCTACTCGATCAGTGTGCGCCTGCAGTTCTGGGTTCCCGCGGCGATCAAGCTGATCCCTGAGCAGGCGTGGCAGCCCTTGGAGGACTACCCCAAGGACGGTGAAGCGCAGATCGCCGAAATAACCACTCACGGACGACGGCTGATCGTGCGTCGCACCCGGCTCATCGGCCCGCAAGCAGAGCTGTGGCCAGATTGGCGGTATTTCCCGTTCATCACCAACCGCACCGAGGCGCTGGAGGTCGTGGAAGCTGAGCATCGCCAGCACGCCGTCGTGGAGCTCACGATCCGCGACTTGAAAGACCAAGCACTGGCGCACTTTCCCTCTGGCCAGTTCAACGCGAACAGCGCCTGGACAGTGATCGCCGCGATCACGCACAACCTGCTGCGCTGGACCAGCGTGATCGGGCTCTGCGGCGAGACCGTCCGCGTCGCGCGCACCATGCGCCGCCGACTGCTCCAGATCCCTGGCCGCCTGACTCGCACGGGACGGCAGTGGACGCTACACCTTCCCGCCCGCTGGCCGTGGCAACACGACTTCAATAGGGCACTCGCTCGCATCCGCGCGCTCCCAGAACACACCTAAACGCAAACCACCCCGACCAAAGACCAGCAGACCACCCCGCCGACCCCGGCACGCCCAACGCTGCCGGAAAACACGCGCCCTGACACCTCCGGGCACACGCGCGGTACCCCTCACCCCCCCAATGACGACCACCACCCCAAAAACGCCACCAACAACACCAACCACCCCCGACCAAGCCCCCATGCGGTGGATCCAGGCTCAGGTCCTGGTTGTTGACGCGTCGGTGGCGGTCACCGCGTGCCATACGCCTGTGGGCTTCGCCAGTCAGCGCGGGCACACGCTCCCTCGCATCGCAGCTCATGGTCACGTAGGCGAGTTCGGCACTGCACGAGATGGCCTGGCGGGGAGAGATCACCAAGCCTCGCGCCAAGACGATGCTGGAGCCTCTCCTCAAGGCTTCGGTGGAGATCTGCACGCCCGATGGCCCGGTTCAGGCTGCGTGGAGCGTCGCCGACGAGCTCGGGTGGGCGAAGACCTACGACGCTCATTACGTCGCGCCCGCGCGATTGCTGAAGTGTCGGCTCGTCACGATCGACGAGCGGCTGCTCCGAGGAGTCGCTCGTCTGAAGATCGCCGTGAGGCCACATGAACTCTGAGGGCACACGCTGTAGCCCGCATGGCCCGACCCCGTAAGATCGGTCCGCTTGGTCTGGTCCCTTATTAATGGACCGGGTTCGTGCGAGTCAGGCTGGCCGGCCCCCGTTTTTCGGTCCACCACGTGTGAGAGTCGGTGGTTTGGACCCCGTTCTTGTGGACACGGGTTGACTCGTGGAGTGTATGTGATGTAGCGGTTGGGCCGGTGGGCATGTGGGCAACGCGAAGCGTTGTCCAAGCGTTGTGGGCAGCTTGCTGTCCACAACGCGCCATGTCCACGGGCCGCAGGGGGCGAGGGGAAAGGGGTGCCCGGCCCGGGGTTATGCCGCTACGCGGTTGATGTTCTCGGCGGCGGTGTACGCGCCGGCGAACGCGACCGGGGTGCGCATCCCGAGCGCGGAGTGCGGGCGGCGGTGATTGTAGTCCTCTTGCCAGTCGCCGATCACCACGCGCGCCTCGGCTAACGAGAAGAACTCCTCGACGTCCAACAGCTCGTCACGGACGCGCGAGTGGAAGCTCTCCACGAATGGGTTCTGCCACGGCGAGCCGGGTTCGATGAACGCAGTCCCGGCACCCGAGAGCGTGCACCAGTCCCGCAGCGCGTGCGCGGTCATCTCCGGCCCGTTATCGCACCGCAGCAGCCCGGGGGCGCCGCGCTCGCCGCACAGCCGCTGCAGTGAGCCGACGACCGTCTCAGCGTCGATGCTGCGCGCCACCAGCATCGCCAGCGACTCGCGGGTGAACTCATCAACGATGTTCAGCAGCTTCAGCGCCCTGCCGTCGGCGGTTTGGTCGAACTGGAAGTCGAACGCCCATACGTGGTTGGGACGCTCGGCGCGCAGCCGCTCGGCTGGAACGGTCGATGAGCCCAGCCGTCGGCGCTTGCGCTTGCGCACAGGGACCCGCAGCCCCTCCTCGCGCCACAGCCGCTGCACCCGCTTGCGATTCACATCCCAGCCTTCCTCACGTAGATGGTGGTGCGCGCGGCGGTATCCCCACCGCGGGCGCCCCTTGGAGAACTTGCGCAGCTCGGCGCGCAGCGCCTGGTCCTCCTCGGCACGCTTGGGCTCGTAGCGCTCCGTGGAGCGATGCTGCCCAACAACCCGGCATGCCCAGCGCTCGCTGACGCCGAGACGGTCGCGCAACATCGCGACCGCCCGACGCCGACGGACTGGGCCTACCAATTTCCCGAAGAGATCTCCCGAAGCGCGCGGTTCTCAAGCGCCTGGTCAGCCACGATCGCCTTCAACCGCTGATTCTCGCGCTCCAACTCCTTCAACCGCTTGACGTCCTGCGCCTTCATCCCGCCGTACTGGTTACGCCAGCGATGGAACGTCTGCTCGGAGACCCCGAGCGCCTTCGCGACCTCCGGGATGCCCTCGCCCTCGCCGAGCATCCGCTCGGCCTCCCGCAACTTGCGGATGACCTGCTCCGGCGTGTGCCTGCGTCGCTTCATCAGAGTTCCTTTCTAGCCCATCATCGCGGGCGCAAGAAACTCTCACAAGGGCCGGACCAAACTCAGGGGATCAGGCCAAGGCGGCTATGGGGTTGTTTGTTTGTAGCGTCTCATATTCAGCTGGTGTGAGCATTCCGAGTGCGGAGTGGCAGCGCTTGCGGTTATGGAAGATCTCGAGGTACTCGAAGATCGCGTTGGCGAGCTCGAGGCGGGTGCGCCAGCGTTTGCGGTTCAGTAGCTCAGTCTGCATGCGGGCCCAGAAGGACTCCATCATGCCGTTGTCGTACGCGTCGCCGACACTGCCCATCGAGAGTGCCAACCCGGCGGCCTTGATCCGCTCGCTGAAGGTCCACGAGGTGAATTGGCTGCCGTGGTCGCAGTGTATGATCGTGCCGCTGGTGGGCTTGCGGTTCTTGACAGCCATCCCGAGCGCGCTGGTCACCAGCGAGGTCGCTTGGCGGCTGTCGATCGACCAGCCAACTACGCGTCGGGAATGGGCATCAAGGACGGCGCAGCAGTAGAGCTTGCCCTCCCTGGTGGGGTGCTCGGTGATGTCGGTGAGCCATAGCTGGTCAGGCGCGTCCCTGGCGAACTGCCGGGCGACCAGGTCGCTGGCGGCCGCCCCGTCGCTCTGCGGCCCGCGTCGTTTACGTTTGGGCGCCGACAGCCCCTGGATGCCGAGCCGACGCATGGCTGCTCTCACGGCCTTCTGGTTGACCGTCATGCCATAGCCGAGCCGAAGCTCCGCGGTGATCCGGCGCTTGCCGTAGGCGCCGTTCGATGCCCGGTGGATATCGAGTACGAGATCCGCGAGCTGTCCTTGGCGTAGCTGGCGGATCGACGGTGGACGAGTACGCCAGTAGAAGTAGCCCGACGGGGCTACGTCCAGCATCCTGCAGCACGCCTTCGCTGAGTGTCCCTGCCCGGCCAGGGCCTCTATGACCGGGTAGATCCTTTTGGGCGGATCGCCCGTCGTCCTTCCTGCTCCTCAAACAACGCCGAGGCTTTACGCGTCAGCTCCAGCTCGGCTTCAAGCTCTTTGATCCGAGCGCGGGCTTCAGAGAGCTCAGCACGCTCGCCGCTGCGGACGCCCGGCCGCTCGCCGAGATTGACTTCCTCCTCGGCGATCCAGCGGTAGATCGTCGCTTCAGCGACTCCGAGCTCCTCGGCGACCTCTCGCGGTCTGCGCTCACCAGACCGGCACAGATCGATCACACGACGACGAAACTCCGGCGAATAAGACTTCGGCATGCACCTCTCCTTCGGGGAATCACGCCGCCCAGCCTCTCATATACGCGGTCCATTACTCGGGGACCAGACCAGGTGGACCAATGAACGGGGTCCGGTCACGCACTGCAGCGGATTGGTCGACGAGCTCATCGAGCTGACGGTGCTGGTCTCATCGATCTCGACTGCTGCTCAACCGGCGAGCTTCAGAGCAATGATCACCCTCGGCAGAACCCCGAGGGTGTCCGGATCGTCGTAGAACTTTGAGAGTGGCCTCCAGGATTTGACGGTCAGACAGTAATAGTTTGCGGTACCTCGGCGTGAATGGCGGCGGTGGGGGTGGTGGGTGATGCGTCTTGTGCTGCGTAGCGTTCGATCACGATTACGAGGTTGGCGAGGTCGCGGTAGCCGATGATCCGTCGGAACTGCCGCTCGGCGACAAGCATCCCTGCGGGCCAGCGCTTGCCCATATCTCCGTCCTGCCAGCGCTTTTACGTTGCGCTGGGTGCGGCGGACGATCTCGATCAGGCTCTCGCACGGGTTCGTCGAGCTCAGCGCCTTGGAGAGCTGACCGGTGACCCCGAGCCGCATCAGAGTCAGTGTCTCGGTCAGGCCCTCCCGCAGCGAAGCGGCAGCGTCAGGCCAGGTACGCTCGAGTTCTGAAGCCCCACGGAACCGGCATAACTCCCCGGCTGGCATCTCACTGAACAACTCCGCTCACCTAGTTTTTGGGCGATCCCCTAGGAGACCAATCGTACCAAAGACTATGCCTCCGACCAAAAGACCGAACACGAGCACAATACTAAAATCAGCATTTAGCGCATTACTAATCTCTCGTCCGATCAGCAACAAGCACGCCAATATTATAAGCACGGCTCCTACTCTTTGCCAGATACGCATATCGCCCTCACAACACTGACACTCTTACGTTTATCAGTCCGTTCGATCGAGCGCAGAACAAATAGCTTACACATATCTCACGACTCCCTACACGTGTGCTTTTTAGATTCGTCTCTACATGGATGCTCGACCGGAGAAGAAGATTCTTTACCCTTGTGAGGATGGCCACTCGCAGAGTCTGCCGCTCCAGCTTCGCAACCAGCCGCGAATGATCCTCCCGCTATTACACCAGTTATTCCTGCCGTTAGGGCTCCGACACCAGCAGCCACAACCGCACCACCCAACGTACACTGCCATGGATCCTTATTGTTTCTGAACCGCCCACCGCCACCACTATAGCCGCCTACTTGTTCCCATTCTACTTCGTATTCTTCGCCAGCGTATTGTTCTTCTCCCACGTACTGCGGTCCGACTGCGGCGGCAGCGGCTGCGGCAGCTTCGGCGGCGGCCCTTTCGGCCACTGCCCTAGCGGCAGCTTCGGCAGCGGCCTGTCGCGGCTGCTTGGGCTTCGTCGCTCAGGGCTTGCTCGATGGCGGTTGATCCGTTGTTGGTGTATTCGCCGGTGGGGTCGGTGCTGTCGACGGGGTCGTCGAAGGTGTAGTTGTAGGCGTTTGCTGAGCCGCCGGGGATGGGGTCGGGCTGGAGGAAGCGTCCGATCTGGGGTACGTAGGAGCGGACGCCCATCGTGATGACGCCAGAGGGGAGTTCGGTGGGGAGCTCGCTGGCGCCGAGCCAGGCGTATTTAGCTGGGGTGGTGACGGTGGGGACGCCGAACTCGCTGGTGTCGGCCGTGGCGGCTAGCGCGGTGGCGGTTTCGGACAGGGAGGCTTTGGCGATGATGTCGCCGTGGAGGTTGGTGAGCTGGAGTTCGGGCGTTTCGCCGTTGTTCTGGATGGCGACAAGGCTACCACTGATGCCGGTGATGTTGCGCCTTAATTCGTTTGAGACGGGGTTGATAGTCCATGCGGGGGCGCTTTCAGGGCCGGCGTAGTGGGAGATGATGGTGGAGTCGTTTGGTTTGCCGCTAGATATGGTTTCGAGGGTGCGGCCAGCGGGGTCTAGCTGGTAGCCGATGGTTTGTTCGTTTTGTGTCTGGCTGGAGACTTGGTTGTCGGTGTAGTAGGTGTTGATGAGTGAATGTCCTGCACTTTCTTCGGCGTCGGCGGCGGGTAGAGTGGTGATGTCGCCGAAGGGGTTGTATGCGATTCCGGGGTCGGTGAGTTGGTCAGCTGTGTCGTAGGTGTGTTCTTGGATTTTGCCGCCTTCCATTGCGCATTTTTCGGTGCTGGAGTCACGAGTGGTGAGACTTGTGCGGTTGGCGTCTTCGTCGTTGGCGTAGAGTCGGGTGGTGCATTTGCCGCCGATAGGGGTGTTCTGGACCTGGGCCAGCCAGCCTGCCTGGCTGTAGCCGTAGGCTTGATGGGAGAGGATGCTCGTCTGCGCAAGCCACTGACCGTGAATCGATGGAACGACCGCGTCCTTGAACCACTTGCATTTTTCTTTTCTTCTTCGGTGCAGTTGGTTGTCTTTTTGTATACGAGGCTGGTGGGCTTGTCGACTTGGTTGAAGGTATACGTCGCGGTCATGCCGTTGGGGTAGCTTTCGGTGAGCATGTTCCCTTCGGGATCGAACGTCGCATTGAAGGTCATTTTGGTGCTCATGCCGTTTGTGTAGGTGAGTCCGTCGAGTAGACCAGAGGTTTCGTTGTATTCAAAGGCTTCTGTTCCCTCTTGATCGTTAACGGTCTTTAGGCGAGCACCCTTTTCTTTTTCGTATTCAAAGGTTGTCGTGTTTTCGGCTGCGTCAGTGTAGCTTTCGGGCTGTCCAAGCCTGTTATCGACGCTCGTGATCGTCTTGGGTTTGCCTTCGGTGCAGAGTTTGCCTGCGTTTGCGCACTGCTTTTCAAGTGCGCCTGATTCTTTGCTGTATTCATAGGTGACTGTCGGAAGCGGTTCTCCTACGGTCGAGGTTATTGCAGCCGTTTTCGGACGCCCGGCAGCGTCGAACGTGTTGGTCCTAGTCCGAGTTGTAGACCCAGCTGTTTCAACGATGGTTTCGGACTCGCTCCAGATGCTGTATGTACTGTATTTTATCGTGGGTAGCCTCGGTCAGACAACTGTCTAGTGGCCGCTAGGCTCCAGCAGGCCGACTCGGTTCGGATTGAGTCCGCCGAATGGACCCGGCAGGACTCGAACTGCGACCTAGCAATTATGAGGACCGGCGCGACAGCCAGGAGAAGTAGTAGTCGTTCAGTTGTGTGGGTTTCCATAACCAGGAGCGTGGCTGGGGACGGCGAACTTTTGGGGTGTGGGGCGTGCTGAGGCTGAGGCGGTTTATGACTCTGGCCGTGAGGCGTGCGTGGAGTTCTTGATGAGGCTGATGGCGGCGCAGGAGCGGTTGGAGGAGCGTGTGCGGGTGCTGGAGGCCAAGAGCGGGGCGAGCTCGCGGAACAGTTCGGTGGCGCCGTCAGCGGACACCGCGATGTCAAGGCAAGAGCGTCGCGCGTTGGCCAGAGCGAAGACGAAGGAGCTGCTCAAGAAGGACGGGGAGCGACGCAAGGCGGGCGGGCAGCCCGGTCACCGGGGTTCGGGACGCGAGCTGTTGGGCGAGGATCAGATGAGCGAGATCGTCGATCACTACCCGAGCGAGTGCTCGGGCTGTGGGCACAAGTTCACCGAGGTGGAGAAGGTCCCGCGGTGGGGCGCCGGGCGTCACCAGGTCGCCGAGTTGCCCCCGATCACTGTCGAGTACGTCGAGCATCGCACGCACCGGTTGCGCTGCCCGGGCTGCAGAACGCGGACCCGTGGCACCCTGGGCGTCCTCGGCGACTCCGCGTTCGGGCCGATCCTTCAGGCGGCGCTAGTGACGCTGACCGCCCGTAACCGGATCTCCCGCCGTGATCTGAGCGAGCTCGCTTCAGAGCTCTTCGGGGTCAAGATCTCTACCGGCGCGATCGATGAGATCTGCCGGCGCGCTAGCGGACTGCTCGCCGAGCCGCATCAGCAGCTTGTGGCTGGGGTGCTGGCGTCTGGGGCGATCAACGTCGATGAGACAGGCTGGTTCCTAGCAGGAGAGAACCGCTCGATGTGGACTGCCGCGACCGGGCAAGCAGCGATCTTCCGGATCGTCGCCGATCGCCACCGCGACCGGCTGATCGAGCTGCTCGGCCCCGCGTACGCCGGGATCGTGACCTCCGATCGCTGGTGGGCCTACGATCACCTGGACCCCGAGCACAGACAGGCATGCTGGTCACACCTGCAACGCGACTTCCGGTTCCATAGCGAAGGACTGGCCCTGCAGAAGACCTTCGGGGAGGCTGGCCTTGACTTGACCGGCCGAATGTTCAAGGCCTGGCACGCGTTCACCGAGCACCAAGACCGTGAGCGTCTGATCCTGGAGATGAAACCCATCCAGGACGAGTTCCTCTCACTGCTCGAGCACGCCCGCCAGAAAACAAAGCGCCACCGGTTGCACCGGCGCTTCGCGAACAACCTCCTGAAGATCTGGCCCGCGCTATGGACGTTTGTGACCGTCGACGGCGTCACCCCGACGAACAACGCCGCCGAGAGAGCGCTCCGCGGACCAGTCATCCACCGCAAGCTCAGCCACGGAAACCAATCCGAAGAAGGCGAGCGCTTCACCGAGCGATCCCTCTCCGCCTCGGTCACCTGCCGACTACAACACCGCTCCCTCTACACCTACCTCACTCAACTCTTCACCGCCCACCAACACGGCGGCGCGCTACCCGCCCTGCTCTGAACCCACAGCCCCAAACCCACACAACTGAACGACTACGAGAAGTAGGCGATTTGCAGGCGGTTCGCCGAACAGCAAGTCCACGGACATACCCGTGATTTCCGGCGGATTCCGGTGGGTTTAGGACGGAGGCAAGGGGTCGTCGTCCTAAACTCGTGGCATCTGAGCGGCCCTGATGGCCTGCCGGATCGGTGGTTGCGTAGGTTGCGGATGGATGCTACCGTGGAACTATGGCTTCAACTGTGACCCCAGAGGCCGAGCGCCTGGCCGAAGAGCTCGTCAAGCGTCTGGGCGAGGATCCGCTCACGCCGAGACAGCTGGCCGCCGAGTTGGCCGACGAGGAGGCGTCTGCAGCGTTGATCGGGGCGTTCGATGCGGCGTTGTCGCGAACCGCCGCCGCGGATGAGACCGATCAGCTCGATGAGACCCTGTGGGGCCGTGCACCGAGCGACCGGGAGCTTGCCAGCGCAAGGCGAGCAAGCTACGCAACGCTCGAGGACGCACTGCGCGACGCACTGTCGGACGCTCTCACGCGCGAGCAAGCGGCTACGCGGCTCGGCATCACGCCGCAGGCGGTCTCCAAGCGCGTGGCATCGGGCGGGCTAATCGCTCTGCGCCGCGGACGGATAAGCCGGCTCCCGGCCTGGCAATTCTACGAAGACGGGACGCTGCCTGGTCTCAAGCAGCTGATCGCCGCTCACCCAGGCGGCGCGTTGTCGCTGACGATCTGGGCCACCACCCCCACCTCAGACCTCGACGGGAGCACACCAGCACGGGCCCTGGCCCGCCGCGGCGGCGTTTCGCGCGTGCTCGAGGCTGCCCGCATGCTCACGCCGGCCGCGTGATAGCCAAGCTAGGTGATCCGCCGGCCACGCTGCCGGCGAATCCTTCGACGTGGAAGTGGCACGAGCAACGGCCGATGGTCCGCATCTATCACGAGGACCCTGGCAAGGACGGGATGGCGCCGCGGACGTTCGGTCCGCTCGCCCGCTTTGACCCTCACGTGCGCGACAACCACCAACGCCCACGCGAGGACCCCGAAGGCCGCGGGGCGCTGTACCTCGCCGCCGCTCTGGCGACGGCGCTGGCCGAGTCCTATCCGGGGCAGTGGCCCGAGGTGTTGATCTGCCCCCACGCCCGTGCCGCCTGGGTCAGCCCACGCACGTCGATCGAGCTGCTCGATCTCACCGGGCAAGGCGCGCTCGCAATCGGCGCGCCCGGCACGCTGCAGTGGGGCGATGAGCCACGTCGTCGCACACAACGCTGGGGACGAAGCATCTACGAGCAATACGGCGATCTCGACGGCATCCGCTATCAGGCAGCCCACCAGGGCGGCGAATGCGTCGTCCTATGGGGGCGCGCACCAACCCTCCACCGCCTCACCGGCGGCGATCGCAGGCTCTGGGCGGTTTGGAGCCGAGTGACGGTCGCCCTCGCCGGGCAGAGCCGAATGCCGCGCCGAATTGCCACATCCAACTGCGCGCGATGTCGAGCGGCGGGATTCGCTACCTGAAGTGCTCCCACAAGCACCTCCGAAGCGGCAACCCAAGCAGGGGCAGGCTGAATCCGGCATCCACGTCTCGGGGTTGCAGCCCTCCTACAGGTGGTCAGGCTCCGCGAAGAAGCCGCGGCCGGCGAGACGAGAGGGGTGTTTTCGACCATTGCCAGAGGCTACAGCCGATTCCCGGGTGCCGACCCGACTCGGGTCCACCACGCCGACTGCGCCGGGGGGCCCGCCTACACGTTCTGCGGGGTGGGTTGCCCCAAGGGTTGCCCCGAAGCCTCACCAAACAACCTACGCCCCACCCAAGCCGGAGTCCTTTTAGCTTGGATAGGCCAATTTGAGCAATGGGCCCGGCAGGACTCGAACCTGCGACCTAGCGATTATGAGTCGGCCCCGGCCTTTGCCGCTGCCTGCGGATAGTCGCCGATTTGGCTCTACGAAGCGGTTTCCACCCGCCGGGATGGGGTCCCGTTTGCGGCTGTCTTCGGGTGCTCGGTGGCCCCAGGGTGGCCCCAGGTGTCTCCGAGGACCGCCTCCAAGCTCATGCCCTACTGCCCGCGTATCTGGCGAGCAGCGCGGCCGAAAGCGATCAGCCCGCTTCTCGATCATCGCGCCTTCCCATATCGTGCACCCTCCGGCCGGCCGTACAGCGGATCGGGCGTGTAGCCCGCGCCGTATACCTCGGCTTCTGCCACCTTCGCGAGCGCGGAGATTCTGATGTCGAGCGCGTCAGCGACGTTGCACAGCTTGTCCCACGTCGGGTTGCTGAGACCACGCTCGATCGACGAGACGTAGGTCGGGTGGATCTCCGCCAGGCCCCCCAGCGCCTCGATCGACATACGGCGTGCCTGGCGCAAGCGGCGAATCGCATGACCCAAGTGTCGGCGGGTAGGCATCGTTGGCATCCCAGTCGCCTCAGATGCCGACGACGAAGCCGAGGGCGTCGAGACGCCGGGCGTACGGCTGGCGCAGAGCCGCCGCAACGGGTCCGGGCGGCGGGTGGTCATTACGCGCCACCTTCCTTCGCCTGATGCGAGAGGTCCGCGGGTTGCCCGGCGCGGGCCTTCGCCTCAGCAACGCTGCTCGGCGCTCGCCGGCTCGTCGCGTCGATTGTCCGCATTGGTTCTCCCCCAGGATGACCCCAAGTGTCTCCGAGAATCTCATCCCATGCGTCCGCGCCGCCGAGCCCGTCATCCACTTGCGTGATGTAGACGTTCATCGTGGTCGTGAGCTGCGAATGGCGGAGCCAGCCCTGCACTTGCTTGAGCGTCTTGCCGTGGTGCAGCAGCAGTGAGCCACACGCCTTGCGAAACGCATGAAAGGTGATCCCCTGGTAGTCCCACACGGGGCGTCCACGAGCGTTTTCGCCCACCTTGACGGCGAGCCCAGCGTCGATGAGCGCCGGGCGCAGCACGCGGTTGTAGACGTTGGCGTAGTTCAGGGGGCCTCCCGTCGCCGAGGGAAAGACCGGCGTGTCAGGCTCGGCGTTCTCGGGTCGAAGCGCAGCCAGCCACGACGCCATCGTGGCCGAGAGCGGCACGCGCGCCATGCTCGCCTCCGTCTTGAGTTTTTTGCGCTGCCCCCGGTAGACCTGTTCGGCGACCATGACGTGCGCGTCATCCCCGAGATGAACGTGCTCCCAGGTCAGCCCGAGCAGCTCCCCAATCCGTAGACCAGTCTGTGCAAGCAGCGCGAAGAACGCCCGCCACCACTCCGGCATGGCGTTCAGGATCGCCGCCACGTCGGCCGCGGTCAGCGGGCGCGACCCGCGGCGGTGGTGCTGGCGCCTGGCCTGCTCGCTCGGAACGTAGCGGACACCGGCGGCAGGGTTGGCGGCGATCCTCCCATCTTCGACAGCGCAGGCCAGCATCACCGACAGGGCGACCTTGGCACGGCGGATCGTGGCCGGCGTGGCGCCCTGGCGCTCAAGCTCCCTGAGCCATTGTCGGACGTTCGGCGCACCGAGGTCTCGCATCCGTATGTGCGCGATCGGCAGCGGCAGGACGTACCCCTCGAAGCTGATCCTGTAGCCGCGCCGGGTCGAATCCTCCAGCCCCCGTACCGTGCGCCCCGTGTAGTCGGGCAGCCAAGACTCGTAGTAGTCGGCGACCGTCTTGGAAGAGAGCGGCTGCCGAGTGGTCATGCCGGAGCCGAGTCTGCTCTTGAACTCGCGGGCAAGGTCGAGCCTCGGGAACATCTGCTTGTGCGACTTGCCGCCCTGCTTCCAGCGCACGATGTATGGGCAGTCGCAGTGCTTCTTGCGTTTGCATCCGTTCGCGTGTCGGCGGTAGATGCCGGGAGTGCTCGTTCTCTCCAGCTTTCGATCGTCAGTCATCACGCACGACCGTCCCATTGGTCTTGAGGCCCGGCTCGATGAGTCCTCCCACCGGCATCCCCGGCGGCACGCTCAAGAGGTGCTCTCCTGGGCGGTCCATCAGATCGCCACCAGGCTGAGGTGATCCATGCGGCGCGCGGATGGCGACGCCTCAACGTTCTCGCCGTCGATGACCACGACGCCGTCGGCCGCGAGCAGCGCCAGCGCGTCGCTGACGGTCAAGGGGTCGATGTCGTCGAGGGCGGTCTCAAGCTCTGCTCGCGTCCACTGCTCGGAGTGGTCGTCCCTGAGCACCTGTACGACGATCACGCGTTCCGCGATCCATTGGTTCTTCTTCTGCTGCTCATCGGTCATCTTCGGTTCCTCCTTGGTGTCGGAGGCAACCGGGAGGTCCGCTCTGGCGTGAGGGCGCCTTGCCGTCTCGGTAGGGTGCCTGTGCGCCGGGAGTTCACGCTTCCGGTGCCACGAGGGCCGGGCGCTCACCACGTCGCGGCCCTCACTTATGTCTGATAGACGAGACAGCATAACGCCTTAGATAGCCTGTCGTCAATAGCCCTGCATAGATGGCCTGGTTTAGACGGCCATACCGTGAGATGGTTCGCCGATGCCCCGTTCCCCAGCCCCCGACCGCGCCCTGGCAGCCGTCCTCAAACGCTCGCGCGAGCAGCGCGGCGTCACGCAGGAGACGCTCGCGTTCAAGGCCGGGATCTCCGTCGGCACCCTCGGGCGAATCGAAACAGCACGAACAGCGCCGAGCTGGGACAGCGTCTGCCGGATCGTCGACGCGCTCGGCGTCAAGCTCTCCGAGCTGGCCGCAGCCATCGAAGCCGAGCGCGCCTGAGCCCTCATGGACGCTTGCCTCCCCCGCCCCGAACCCACGCGTCCAGCTCGCTCCGGCGCGCAATCAGGCTGGCGCCGTCCCGCTCCACGGGGAGGCGCCCGGCGGATGCGAGCGCGTAGACCCGCGACCGCGGACAGTCGATGTACGCCGCGATCTGTTCGGCGCCACGCAACCATCCATCCCGCTGCGCCGTCGGCTCTCCGGCTAGTAGCAGCTCTGCGGCCTGCTGCGCGATCTGCGCAACTTGCGCGTCCGAGACCCGGAACGCCACATCGAGGCACAACGGGACGTTCAAGTTCGCCGCCGCCTCACTCGCATCGAGCAACGGCGCAGTGGCCTCTCGGCCGATCCTCGCCACGACCTCAGCCCTTATCCGATCCCCTCGGCACGCATCCCTCGCGCGCGCATCATGAGGTCGGCGATCTCTATGGCAGTTGGCGGGGCGACGCCTCCCGGATGCTCGGCAAGCGTCCTGCGTGGCGTGGCTCTGCGTGGCGTGGCTCTGCGTGGCGTGGCTCTGCGTGTCGGTGCTGTTCATGTCGGGTCCTCGCTTTCCGTGCTGGACATGGGCATGGGGTGGCGGTAGGGCTCCGTCTCAGAGCGCCCGCCGCAGTAATGGCAGTGCTGGGGCGGCGTATGGCTGTCGTACCCGCAGGCTTCGGGCGCCGGGGGAAAGACGACCTCCCCACAGCGCGAGCAGATCCTCAGCCGCTCCTGGTCGATCTGTTCATAGAAGTCCTCTGGGCGTCGGGTCAATCGTGCGAGCCGCCCGGCCTGCTTGACAAGCTCCCGAGCCCTCTGCTCGCGGGCCTCAAGGTGCGCGGTGTATCGCTCGTGCTGCTCGCGCCGCCCACGCAGATTGCGCTCGACTTCACCCGGCAGCCTGCCAAGCGCATCGGGGGCCAGCAGCCCGCGTGTCTGCACCTCGCTCGATGCCAGCCGCAGGCATGGCAGCGACCCGTGGCGCCCAACGAGCGCGGTGATCTTCAGACGCTGCGCGCGACGGTAGTGGCCGGTCAGCAGCTCGGCTGCGCCGGCCACCGCAGAGCCAGGTTGCGGGAGTTTGTGCGCCAAGGGCTCCAGCAGCGCCTCGTCGAGGTCCCCCGCGAACGCTCGCAACATACCCCGCTCCTCCAACGTGGGCTCCCCCTTCCCTGCGAGCAGCAGCTCGATCGTGCGCTCCCCCTGCGGCCCCAGCGCCTTGATGTACTCGCCGAGCGCGTACCGCACACCGCATAGGTGCTCACGCATCGCCTCCCCGTTTTCCCACAACACCCGGCGGCGCTCCTCTTCAGCCTTCCCCCGCTCCCGCTGGCGCGCGAGCACTCGCTCATACGGCGAACGCGCCGCGCTCAACACCTCGACCAAACCCAGACCCGTGTTCCCATCCAAATCCTCCAGGCACCCGCCGTCGAGCAGCCGGCCCGGCGCGAACGCGAGCCCACAGGCGGCCGCGACGAACTCACGCCGCCCTCGCCGCTTGCGCTCATAGGACAGCGCGCGCCCCAGCGCCTTCAGGAACCGGCCCGCGCGCACATCGCTGGTCGTCAAGAACAACAGCGCCGGCAGAAACCGGAACCGGCCCTCCCACGCACGGGCGTCCGTATAGGCGGCGTACAGCTCGGCCTTCTGCCTCAGCCGCGCGTGAGACATCGTCCCCAGATCGACCTCCACGAACGCCAGCAGATCCCGACCCTCCCCATCCCGCAGATGGACCCCCGCATCCGGCGCGATCGCACGCTCCCGACCCTCATGCTCGAACACCTCCCGCGCCGCGCCCTCCCGCCCATAACCCTGCACGGTCAACCCGAGCCCGCCCGCCCCGGTCCAGAGCGTGACGTACAGGTCGGTAAGCGCCGCCGCATGCGCGAGAAAGACCGGATTCGGCCGCCGCCGCTCCCCACCCCGTGGCACCGGATCACCCCGCATCAAACAATCCGCGTGCCGCGTCGGCCAATGATGATTCGAGGCCGACCCTCGCTCCCGATACGGCCTACTACGACCCGCCAACCCAAGGTCATACAGTCGCCGCGTGCGATAGCGCAACGTGCGCTCCGGCACCGCCGGGAACAGTCGTCCAAGCTGCTCCTGAGTCACGACCCGGTGAGCACACAGCACGGTGAGCAGGCCACGGTCCAGAGGCGTGAGGGCCGCGTCGCTCTGGTCGGGGCGACGACGAGGCCGGACGACACGATCCCGGCCAGCGGAGCGAGAAGAACTCACGGGCAGGACTCCGGGGGATATATCGGCGGAAAGCAGAACCGGAGCACGAGCGCAACGACAGGCACCACGATGGAGCGGGAGAAAGAGTCGGGCGCGCTGCAACACCTCGAATCCTGTGCAACCAAGCCAATCCGGGTACCCTTCGGTTTGCCGATCGCAAACGACCGAACGGCAAACCCTCCTCCACTACAACCGCGACCAGAAAGCGGCTCTATGAGGAATTGACGAGTGTGGACACCCTCCCAGCGGCTGTATATGTGTCTCTGCACACATGTATTGGCCCTGAGCCCCCGAAAATTGACAAGACTTTCGGCCACACCCGCGCCAGCCGCCTGCGAGCGCCGCACACGCCCACAAATCAACGCAGCGTCTACCTGGTTGGGGTCCGGTACTCGTTCGCGCACACATGTATAGACCGCGAGACCGCGAGTTGCCAAAAAACTTTTTGCCCGGGATTTCGCCCCGGACGCGCACGGGCGAGGACCTTCTCGCTAGCAAACGCGCGACCGGATCGACCTCAACCGGCGCCAATCCGGCTTGCCTAGGGGCTTTCCGACCTATGGACGATACTGGACTCGAAGGAGGAAGGCGGGGTGACCTGAGGTGACGTGGAGCGCGTCAGCGGAGCTGAGGTTTGCTGAGATCACCTGAGATTCGCGCGGTTCAGGACACGGAAAGGACCACAGGCTGGAGGCTGACGAAGGAACGCAGCGAAGACGGGAACCCCGCAAGGTATCCTGACCACATGACCCCCACATCAGAGACGCAGTCCAGCGAGCTCATGGATCGGCTCGGTCGCCTCGAAGACCAGATGCGCAGGATGCATGACGCCCTCAACGCCAGGCTCGACGCCGTCGAAGAGAGCCACGTCGACGACGAGGCCGCCACGCTCGCCGCCGAGCGCATCAGGAGCGGCGCTGCCGAGCGCACCCGAGACGGCGTAGAGGCTCTGGCGGAACTCGGCATCCACACAGCCTGAGCTTCATGAGCTTGGAGCATGGCCGCGAGGTTCCGGTCACCTTCGCGGAAGGGGTACGCGACGACGTGGCGAGTCTAATTGCGAGCCTGGCCATGGACGACGAAGTTGGCGAGTCCGAAGTCGAGGCTCTCAAGCGGCGCATCGCAGAGCTGCTGGTCGAGTGCGGGGCGAACCCCTATCTCGGCGAGATGATGGGCTCCGGGCGCCACTCCGAGTTGGTGGACTGCCGGAGGGTCCGCTTCGACATTCCCAGACACAAAGGCAAGCCGCGCTTCCGGCTCATCTATCGCAACGAGCCATCTGATGGCGCGCCTGCCGAGTGTCGCTGGCTAGCCATTGCCCCTCGCGCTGGGCTGCAGGCACACCGCCGCGCAAGACAGCGCTTGGGCGGAGGAGTCTGAAGGGCCGCCAAACTACACGACGGCCCACCCGCATCAGATCAGACCGTCCGGACGGATCCACCAGCAGGCACACCACCAGCCGTTCTGCTTCCTGCCTAATAGTGCTTTGTTAAGTCCCTGGTAGGTTTTGTTGGCTGGGTGGCGAACCCCTCTTTGTGTCTGTCGTTCCCGACGCGAGGAGGCATGATGGTTGCTGTGGCAGTGGCTGATGCGGATGAGATGGTGGGTGTCGATCTCCCGTCGGTGGTGCGTGAGCGCTTGGAGGCGTTCGCGGGCGAGGTGCTGGCTGAGGCGATGAACCGCCCGGTGCAGATGGTCAACGGCGCGTTGTATCTGCGGGGGTTGATTGAGCAGGGAGAGCGCAAGTCTCTCGAGCCGATCGTGGCGCGGTTGGGCGATGACGCTGACTATCACTCGATGCAGCAGTTCCTTGCGGACAGCCCGTGGGATCCAGGGCTGGTGGTGCGGGCGGTGGCGGAGCGCGTGGCGCCGGCGATCGATGTGCAGGCGTGGGTGCTGGAGGACACCGGCTTCCCGAAGGACGGTAAGGGCCTATCCCTGTAGGGCCGCTGCCGTTCGTGCTGCGTGTGCTCGCTTGAAGGCGATCAGGCCGCTGGCGAGATGGAGGAGGGCGAGGTGGTTCTCCTCCTTCTTGGACCAGCGGATCAGGATTGCGCGGTTGCGGTTGAGCCATGAGTGACAGGCCTCGACGACCCACCGGCGTGCTCGCCAGTCCGGGTTGCGGGACTTGAGATCGATCTCCTCGCCACGCGCACGGATGTGTGGTGTGAATTCGCGGTCTTCGAGCAGCTCGCGGACGACGGGGAAGTCGTAGCCCTTGTCCAGGCAGAGGCCTTGGGGGTCGGCCTTGGTTGGTTTTGGACGCTCGACCGGGACCGAGTCGAGCGTCTCCTTCAGCAACTTGTGGTCGTTGCGGTTCGCGCCGTCGTGAGCGAGCCCGACCGGGACCCCACGCGCCTCGACGAGGAGCGAGCGCTTCGCCCCCCCTTGGCCCTATCAGTGGGATTGGGACCCGTCTTCGGCCCGCCGAGCGGCGCCTTGCTCATCGCGCCGTCCGCTGCCAGCCACGACCAGTCGATACCGACCTGCATGTCGTAGTCGAGTAAGCCCTGGCGCCAAATCTCGTGGAAGACTCCGGCTCGCTCCCACTCCTGAAAGCGCCGGTGCGCAGTAGAGGAATTACACACCCCCGTCGCGTCCAGCGCGTTCCACTGCATGCCAGTACGCAGCACGAGCAAGATCGCGTCCATCACCTGACGCTTGGGCAAACCACGCCGGTGAGTTCCCAACGGATGCTCGGGCGCAACCGGCAACAAAGGCTCGATCCGCACCCACAACCAGTCCGGCATACGCCAGCCATCATCGCGGTCGACCAAACCCATCTCCAACCTCCTATGTCCGATCAACAGATCAGACACCAAGTTCGCCACGACCGAGCAGAATCCCTCCTACAGGGATAGGCCCTAAGCACTCACCGGGGGTCAAGCGCCAGTACTCTGGGACGCTGGGCAAGACGGGCAACTGCCAGATCGGGGTGTCGGTGCACGCTGTCGGTGCTCGCGGGACGGTGCCGTTGGGGTGGGCGCTGTATCTGCCCGAGGAGTGGTGTGAGGATCCGGAGCGCCGGCGCAGGGCGAAGATCCCGGCGGAGGTTGTGTTCAAGACGAAGCCCGAGCTCGGGGTTGAGTTGGTCGAACGCGCCGCTGGATGGAAGATTTCCAGGGCGCCGATCCTCGGCGACTGCGCCTATGGCAAGAACACCGAGCTGCGCGAGCGACTCGATCATGCCGACCTCGAGTACGTGCTGTCGGTTTCCGAGGAGGTGAGCGTGTTCACACCGGAGACCAACTTCCAGGTGCCCGATCAGAACCCAGGGCGTGGCCGGCCCAAGAGCCGCTCGCGCCCGGACCGCAAGCCCGAACAAATCGGCGCGCTGATCGCCGGGCTCTCCCCCGAGCGATTTCAGACGGTCACCTTCCGTGACGGACCCGACGCCAAGCGCACAAGATCGCGTTTTTGCTTCTTGCGGGTGCGGGCCGCTAACGACTGGGAGAAGCGAACACCGTTCCCGCCCAGGGAGGAGTGGTTGATCATCGAGTGGCCGGCAGGGCGCAACAAGCCGACCGACTATTGGCTCTCCAACCTACCGGCCGACATCGAGCCCGAGCGCCTGGCGCGCCTGGCGCGGATGCGTTGGAAGATCGAGCTGGACTACAAACAGCTCAAGGGCGAGCTCGGCCTCGACCACTACGAGGGACGCGCATATCTCGGCTGGTATCACCACACCGCCCTGGTCACCGCCCACACGGATTCCTCACCCTGGAGCGGCAGAACCCAAATCACCCGCGGCCGGCCTGACCCTACCCCAGGCAGTCCAACTATTTCAGCCCCTGTTCAAGTGCTGGACCGGCCGCTGCCAAACCTGCCAGCAACCCATCGACCTCAACCAGATCCCGCTCCACCCAACCCGACAACACGAGTGACACTTAACAAAGCACTACTAAGTGCTCTGGCTCAGAAGTTCGGCGACGTATTCGGCAGACGGACACGCTCGCTTTTGGCGGGCCAGCAGGCGCCCGTCCGGTGCAGATACAGATCGCTGCTTGTCGTCCATAACAGGTGCGAGGTGGCGCTGCTCGAGACGCTCGGATCTCGCGCGAAGCAATACTCGACATCGGGCGATGGCACTGTGGGAGTGGCTGGTTACGAGCGGCCCAGACGGGCTCGGAGCATCTCTTGTAGGCGCGCGTAATCGCGTAGCTCTAGACGCCAGCGGTGTTCTGCGGCCCCTTCTCGGCTCCGGGCTCGAAAGTGGAGATCATATCGACGAACGGATGAAGACGCAATCCCACCGAGCGGCCGCATCGAGGCTCATGGCGCGCGTTCAACGAGTCCCGAGCGACACTTCGAGGCCTGGTATCTCACTTCGCCCGTCGGCTAGTAGTAGGCATGCGCAGGCGCCAGTTGTCCGCACCCGCCGACTCTGCGTACAATTGCCAGATGGGGTCCGCTGGACCCCACCGGGCAGCCACTTGCCCCCGACAGCCCAGGTGGCTCGCGCCTGACTGCCGCAATTCAATCCGTTACTTCTCAAGTCGTCGCCACCTGCCAAGCCGATCCCGAGTCGATGCGCGCGATGCCGCCGCGCGCATTCGAGGAACTGATCTCCGAGTTGTTCGCGCGCAACGGGTTCGCCGTCGAACTCACTACTCCGACCGGCGACCGCGGCGTAGACGTCCGCGCTGCGCGGCACACGAACCTCGGGTCCGTCCTATACGTAGTGGAGTGCAAGCGCTACCGCCACGACCGGCCCGTTGGTCCACACCTGATTCGCGAGTTGCGCAGCGTCATCGACCGCGAGCAGTCAAACGCTGGTGTCCTCGTCACCACTTCGTACTTTACCGATGCGGCCTTCCGCGAACACCAAAGCATTTCGCAGCGGATGTCGCTCCAGGACTTCGATGCGGTCCGCGGCTGGCTCGCTGGGCGGCCCATCTTCTGAAGCCCGCTCCCAGCCCGTCGCGTTCCTCTTGGCCGACCTCGGCGTCACCCGAACCCACAACCGGCCGTACACCTCGACTGACAACCCTACACCGAGGCGCACTTCAAGACGCTGAAGTACCGCCCACGCTGCTTGCTCATGGTCTTCGAATATACGAATATCTATCAGCGCGTACAGTTGCCCCATCGGGTCCTCGGCCGATCTCTATCTCGTCAGCCGTTTCCGCGTTGAAACTCTCGGACGAAGGCCAGACATCGGATCCGGAGAGTCCCCAAGAACGCGCGATGGCATCGATCACAACGCCATGCAGGCCCTGATAGGCGAACTCGTTGAGTTTGCCAGCGGTCACACGGTCATGGTAGGGCCAGTCAAACTCGCTTCCGGGGATATGGGTATCACGAGCTGAGTGCCATCCAAACGATGTCAAGAATACGCCCTCGTCGAGATTGAGCGTTTGTCTTAGCCTGGATCCACCGTGTGGGTTGGGTTGTTCTGTCCGGGCGTGAGATTTAAATGACCTCCTGAGCAGGCAAAAGCGGCTGTATTGGGCAGTCGTGGCCTGGCATCAGGAGGTCACTCGTATGGTGCAGGATGACGAGCGGGTCGGACTGGATGGGGTGCGGGTCGTCTTTGACGATGATCGTGTGGTTTCGGATGCGGGGATCGCGCTGGTCGCGACGCTCGCGGGGCGGCTTGGGATCGAGGGGCTGGTTGGTCGGTTCGTGATGCTTCGTCGTGATCGGCCGGGGGCGGCGAACGCGGGTAGGAAGGTGATGGCGCTCGTGTTCGCGATGCTGCTCGGCGCTGATTGCATCGATGATTGCGATGTGCTGCGGGCGGGTCGCACGCGCCGCCTGTTGGGTGGCTGGCTGCCGGCGCCTTCGACGCTCGGGACGTTTTTGCGGGCGTTCACTTTCGGGCATGTGCGCCAGCTCGACCGGGTACTCGACCAGGCACTGGTGCGTGCGTGGCGGGCGGGCGCCGGCCCGGGCGCTGAGCGGCTGATCGTTGACGTGGACAGCTTCATCGGTCAGACCTACGGCTACCGCAAGGAGGGTGTCGGTTTCGGATACACCAAACAGCGCGGGTACCACCCGCTGCTCGCGAGCCGCGCGAGCAGCGGCGAGGTTCTGCATGTTCGGCTGCGTAAGGGACAGGCGAACACCCAGCGCGGTGTCGTGCGTTTCGCTGAGGAGCTGATCGCCCGAGTGGCACGGGCAGGCGCGACCGGCGAGAAGCTCCTCAGGGCCGACTCGGGGTTCTGGAACCGCAAGCTGATCGCGAGGCTCCAGAGCGCCGGCTGGAGCTACTCGATCAGTGTGCGCCTGCAGTTCTGGGTTCCCGCGGCGATCAAGCTGATCCCTGAGCAGGCGTGGCAGCCCTTGGAGGACTACCCCAAGGACGGTGAAGCGCAGATCGCCGAAATAACCACTCACGGACGACGGCTGATCGTGCGTCGCACCCGGCTCATCGGCCCGCAAGCAGAGCTGTGGCCAGATTGGCGGTATTTCCCGTTCATCACCAACCGCACCGAGGCGCTGGAGGTCGTGGAAGCTGAGCATCGCCAGCACGCCGTCGTGGAGCTCACGATCCGCGACTTGAAAGACCAAGCACTGGCGCACTTTCCCTCTGGCCAGTTCAACGCGAACAGCGCCTGGACAGTGATCGCCGCGATCACGCACAACCTGCTGCGCTGGACCAGCGTGATCGGGCTCTGCGGCGAGACCGTCCGCGTCGCGCGCACCATGCGCCGCCGACTGCTCCAGATCCCTGGCCGCCTGACTCGCACGGGACGGCAGTGGACGCTACACCTTCCCGCCCGCTGGCCGTGGCAACACGACTTCAATAGGGCACTCGCTCGCATCCGCGCGCTCCCAGAACACACCTAAACGCAAACCACCCCGACCAAAGACCAGCAGACCACCCCGCCGACCCCGGCACGCCCAACGCTGCCGGAAAACACGCGCCCTGACACCTCCGGGCACACGCGCGGTACCCCTCACCCCCCCAATGACGACCACCACCCCAAAAACGCCACCAACAACACCAACCACCCCCGACCAAGCCCCCATGCGGTGGATCCAGGCTAAGAGCCCCCGCCTGACCCTACAGGCTCGCATTCTGCCGCGTCGCTGCTTCTTCTCCGCTACGCCTTGCGGGTTCCTGCGAGCGCTGGCTGTCTTTTGCGCTCCTGCGGTACGGGCGGCCCGACGCACGACGGAAACCTCCAGGGCATCCGCGATAACCTCCCGAAGCGAGCGACGCCATCGCAGATACGTGCAGGCTCGTCATACCTGTTGGAGCGCCACCCCGGCACTCGGGTGGCCCCAAGGGTGGCCCCAGGTCTGCTTTCCCTCCCTCGCCCATACATCCTGCGCCAGCGCATCCCGCACAAACAAGCCAGATCCTAGAATGGGCCCGGCAGGACTCGAACCTGCGACCTAGCGATTATGAGTCGCCAGCTCTAACCAGCTGAGCTACGGGCCCGTCCCGCGCGGGCGCCCGCGCGGTGGGCCAGACGGTACCAACGATCCCGAGGGCGGCAGATTCGGCGTGCGCCGCGCCCGCAACGCGGAGCCGGCTCCCGAATGGTTGTATTCCATCCATCGACAACCACGAGGGAAGGCGTGCAGAGATGGCTGAGCGAGCGGCGATCGTCACAGGGGCTTCGAGCGGGATCGGTCTGGCGATCGCGCGGGTGCTGGGCGAGGAGGGGTACGGGATCACAATGGCGGCGCGCCGCCCGGAGAAGCTCGAGGGCGCGGTGGTAGATCTGGCTGGGGCCGGCTTCGACGTGCACGGCGTGGCGGCGAATGTCTCCCACGAGGAGGAGATCCAGAAGATCGTCGCCGCCCACCGCGAGCGGTATGGGCGGCTGGACGTACTGGTCAACAACGCGGGGGTGGGGATCGGCGCCCCGCTAGCTGAGATCCAAACCAAGCGCCTGGACATGCAGCTCGACATCAACCTGCGCTCGATCGTGCTCTTCTACCGCGAATGCGTGGAGCTGCTGCGGGCGGCGGGCGCCGAGCATCGCAATGCCCTCGTTGTCAACACCTCCTCGATCTCCGGCAAGCGCGCGGAGGCGTGGCTGTCGGTGTACTCGGCCTCCAAGCACGGCGTGGTCGGTTGGACGGAAGCGATGAACAAGGAGTTGGGCGCCGACGGGATCAAGTCGACCGCGCTGTGCCCCGCGTTCGTCGACACCCCGATGACCGACTTCATCAAGGGCGAGGTCAAGCCCGAGGAGATGATCCGCTCCGAGGACATCGCCGAGGCGGTGCGCTACCTGCTGCGGGTCTCCCCCGCGTGCGTGGTGCCCGAGATGATGTTCGTGCGCCCGGGCGACGCGCTGTAGAGCCGCAAGCCAAACCGCTGGCACCACACAAATCGCGGGCACCACAGATCGAGACGACCCGCCGGCCGTGGGTTGGGGCCGGCCCGGCACCCGTCGCAACGCACGCGGATCAACGCGCTCCGGTACCCCCGGCCTGGCGTCAGACGGACACCCGTTCGCAGCGGCGCCCCAACCAGCGCGGGGCGCGCAGACGCCGCGCGACGATTTCGCCGCCGCCCGGCTCCAGCGCGAGCATCGCTTCCGCGCGGGCCCGCTCCCGATCCGCGCGCTCATGGTGGGCACACAGCGCGGCGTGCTCGTCGATCGCCTGCGCGAGATCCACGCGCTCCTCGTCAAGCAGACTGCCGCGCAGCAGCGCCACGAGCGTGCAGAGCTCGTGCGAGGTGGCGGGACGCCGGCGACGCGCGTGCGTAAAGCGATCCCAGGAGCGCGCGAAGGAGAGGAAGTTGGTGCGTCCGCCGCGACGGTGGGCGGCGAGCATCGGACACACTCCCCCCTCGCCGTCGGTGTAGGCGCCGACGATGATGCGCGGACTGGCGAGCACCCCGTCCAGCATCGCTTCGCGGGTGCCCAGGGGCAGGCACTCGATCGCGAGACGCAGCTCGCGGATGGTGCGGGTGTTGCGGGAGGAGCGGGCGATTGGCATAGGCTGTGTGCGCCAGCGGCCTCCATCGGCCGGCGGGCGCGTCCAGCGTAGGGCACGGGGTCGCGCACGGCAACGAATCCCCTTCCCTTGAAAGGAAACTTGCGCATGAAGCTCGGCGTTCACATCGGCTATTGGGGTCTCGGCCTCACCTCGGAGGACCAGCTGCGCATCGTGCAGGAGGCGGAGCGGCTCGGGTACGACTCGGTGTGGGCGGCGGAGGCGTACGGCTCCGACACCGCCACCGTGCTGGCGTGGCTGGCCGGGCAGACCTCGACCATCCGCCTCGGCGCGGGGATCTTCCAGATGCCGGGGCGCTCGGCGGCGATGACAGCGATGACCGCCGCCACGATCGACCAGCTCTCCGGCGGGCGCATGATCCTCGGGATCGGCTCCTCCGGTCCGCAGGTCGCGGAGGGGTGGCATGGGCAGCGCTTCGCCAAACAACTGCAGCGCACGCGCGAGTACGTGGCGGTGGTGCGGATGGCGTTGGCGCGCGAACGCCTGGAGTTCCACGGGGAGACCCTGGAGCTGCCGCTCCCCGACGGCCCGGGCAAGGCGCTGAAGCTGACGATCAGCCCCGTGCAGGAGCGCATCCCGATCTACCTCGCGGCGATCGGCCCGAAGAACACGGCGCTCGCGGGCGAGATCGCCGACGGCTGGATCCCTACGCTGTTCTCCCCCGAGCACGTCTCCGAGCTGCGCCCGCTGCTGGAGGAGGGCGCCGCGCGCGCGGGGCGCACGCTCGATGGCTTCGACATCGCTCCGACCGTCAACGCGTTCGTCACCGACGACCTGGAGGCGGCGCGCAACGCGACCCGGCCGTTCATCGCGCTGTACGTCGGCGGGATGGGCTCGCGCAAGCAGAACTTCTACAACAACCTCGTCCAGCGCTACGGCTTCGAGGCGGAGGCCAAAACGATCCAGGACCTCTACCTCGAAGGCAAGCGCGAGGAGGCGATGGCGGCGATCCCCGACAAGCTGATCGACGCCGTCTCGCTCTGCGGCCCCCCCGACGTCGTGCGCGAGCGCCTCGCCGTCTTCCGCGACGCGGGCGTCGGCACGCTCGGGATCACCCCGCTCGCGTTCACCGCCGAGGAGCGCCTCACGCAGCTGCGCCTGGTGGCGGAGCTCGCCGCCGCGTAAGGCAGTTTCCCGTGTGGTGGCCGGCTTGAGCGGATCCGACACTGAGGCTAACCCACGACGGATCCTGCTCGGCGCCTTCGGGGATCCGGGCCACGCCTTCCCGATGATCGCGCTCGGGCGCGCGCTGGCGGCGCGCGGGCACGAGGTGACGCTGCAGACGTGGGAGCGCTGGCGCACACACGTGGAGGCAGAAGGTGTGCGCTTCGCCGCCGCCCCCGAGTACCACGTCTTCCCGAATGGACCGGAGCCGCTCGACTTTTACGAGGCCGTGGTGCACGCCACCCGCGACACGCTCCCGCTCGTGCAAGACCTCCAGCCGGACGCGGTCGTCGCCGACATCCTTACGCTCGCCCCCGCGCTTGCCGCGGAGCTCCACAACGTTCCGGTCGCGACGCTCATCCCCCACGTGCACCCCCAACCCCCACTGGGTGCCCCGATCTACTCGATCGGCGCCCGCTTGCCGCGCACCGCGCTCGGCCGCGCCTTCTGGCGGCGCGCCACGCGGCCAGTCGAGTACGGGCTGGAGCGCGGCCGGCGGGACCTCAACGCCGTGCGGGAGCGCCTCGGCCTGCCGCCACTCGACCACGTCCACGGCGGCATCAGCCGGCAGCTGGCGCTGGTGGGGACCTTCCCTCAGCTCGAGTACCCCCGCGCTGAGGGTGGATGGGGTCCGAATACACACGTGGTCGGCCCGCTGATCTGGGAGCCCCCCACCGCGGACGTGGAGCTCCCGCCGGGCGAGGACCCGCTCGTGCTGATCGCCCCCTCCACCGCTCAGGACCCCGAGCACCGCCTACTGGGAGCCGCGCTGCGAGGTCTCACCGACGCCCCCGTGCGCGTGCTCGCCACCTGGAACCGCCGTCTCCCCTCAGCCCCGCTGCCGGTCCCCGCGAACGCGCGCGTGGTCGAGTGGCTCTCCTACGCGCGCACGATGGCCCACTGCGACGTGGTCGTCTGCCACGCCGGTCACGGCACGCTCGCCCGCGCGCTCGCCAGTGGCTGCGCGGTGGTCGCTTGCCCCGTCGCCGGCGATATGAGCGAGAACGCCGCACGACTCGACTGGGCCGGCGCGGGCGTGCGTCTCCCCCGCCGCTTCATTGCACCCCGACCTTTGCGACTCGCCGTGGAGCGGGCGCTCGATGATTCGGCGATCCGTGCCCGCGCTCGGGAGTTGGCCGCGTGGTGGGATGGTAATGACCCCGCTGGCGCTGCGGCAGGGCTTGTGGAACGCCTCTCCAACCCCTCCACTCCGGGGGTTATCCCAAACCGCCCGCCAAGGCCGACGCAGGGGGCTCTGAGGCTCTGGGGGTGGGACTCGAACCCACAACTTCGGCGTTAACAGCGCCGCACTCTGCCAATTGAGTTACCCCAGATCGTCCAACCGTGCTACCCGGAGGCTGGTGAATGTCGCTCGGAATCGACGCCACGCCATCCTCGACCTCCGCGTGACAATTAGAGCATAGAAGCACACACTTGCGCGCCTCGACTCGCAGCTTATCGATCGCGATTGCGACGCCCTTGGCGTTGATCTCATGACGCTTCTGCGATGGTTCGAGATGATGAAAATGCAGGGCCCGCATGTTGCGGTCATATCCGCAAATGCAGCAGCGCCCTCCCGCCTCTCCAACCAGGATCGTCTTGACCTTGCGCCGTCTGCGAGAGACCGAGTCAGATCGGCATCGCTTGCACCGATAGTTGCCTTGCCCGGTAAGCCAGAACTCCGTCTCGCCATGAAGCTTGCAGTACATCGTCACAACCCGAAGCCCAGCCTCCTTCGCTGCCAACATCTTCTCCGAAGGTCGCCTACCGCGATTGCTATGCGTTTTCAGCCCGTGCCTGATCAGCCAGTGGCGCACCGTGGCCTTGCTGCGCCCAAGCGCGTCTGCAATCTCGGCGATGGTCGCACCCCGATCGACCAGCAGCTCTAGCTCATCTCGACTCAGCCCACCCCGGGCTGCGTGCTTCTCGCGATTGACCGCCTGCAGCCCATGTTGCTGAACCCAGTAAGCAATCGTCGCTTCATGCCGATCAAACCGCCGCCCGATCTCCGCAAGCGAAAGGCCCTGACTCAACATCTGCTCCAGCGACGCTCGATCCATGCACCCTATTGTCCGCGATGGACCGGACGGAAAAACGAACGTTTGTTCGTCCTACGGCCCTACCCCCCGGTCTCCGCCAGCGCCCGCTCGTAAGCCTGCTCGAACGCGCGTTTGACCTCGATGCGCCGGCGCGCAAGGTCGCTGACCTCGCCGCTGCCCTGGGCACGCGCGGCGAGGATGCGGCGGTCGATACGGGCGAGGTCGAGCTGCATCCGCTGCACGTCGAGCATCGCCGGCGCCGCGGCGCTCGGCAGGCGACCGGCGGCGACCACCAGTTCCGCCAGCACACCCGTCAGATTCGGGTCCTCCTGCTCGACGGCCGCCATCGGTTCGGAGAGCCGCCCCGCGCGCAGGTGCGCGGCTGCGCGGCGCAACCGCTCGCTGGTGAAATGCTCTGCGGGGTCGAGCTCCGCCAGCGCCTGCTCGCCCTCGGCCGGCGCGGCGATGCACAGCGCCAGGAACGTTCGCTCGGTCTCCGCCCTACGCGAGAGCTCCCCCACCGCAAACCGATCCGTCGCCCGCTCGCCCCCCGCCGTCCCGGCGAAGACCTCACTACCATCGTCTCCGCCCCGGGACTGGCGCACATTGGGCCTGCCCGGCGAGCGCGCCTCAGATCTCGCACCCGCCGTTCGGTCCGACTCGGACCTCGCGCCCGCCCCCCGGGCCGTCTCCCCACCCGCCCTGGAAGGCCGAGCGTCCCTGTGCTGCGCCGGTGCCGACAGCAGCGTCTCAGCGAGGCTCTCCGGCAGCTCCAAACGCCCCGCGACCAGGCGCGTCAGCTCCATCCGCATCGCGCTGGGCGCCAGCGTGGCGAATACCGGGCGCAACTCGTCCACCATGCGGTCGCGGCCCTCGGGGCTCGAGTGGTCGCCCGCCACCAGCACGCGTTCCACGCGGAAGCGCACGAACGGCACCGACTGCGCCACCGCCGCCGCGATCCCCTCCGGGCCCTCGCGCTGCACGAGCTCGGCCGGATCCATCCCCCCGGGGAGGCTCACCACGCGCAGCTCCAAACGCCGTCGCGCCGCCAGCTGTGAGGCGCGCAGCATCGCCTCCTGGCCGGCGGTGTCGGCGTCGAGCGCCAGCAGCACGGTGGTGGCCATCCGTGCCAGCTCGCCCACCTGCTCGGGCGTCAGCGCGGTGCCCATCAGCCCCACGGTGTTGGGCATCCCCGCCTGGTGCATCGCGATCACGTCGGTGTACCCCTCGCACAGGATCACGCTGCCGGCGCGCGCCGCGTGGGCGCGGGCGAGGTCGGCGCCGTAGAGGTGACGGCCCTTGTGGTAGACGTCGTTGTCGGAGGTGTTCAGATACTTCGGTTTCTGCTCCTCTCGCAGCGCGCGTGCGCCAAAGCCCAGCACCCTGCCGCGGGTGTCCGCCAACGGGAACATGATGCGGGCGCGGAAGCGGTCGTACACGCGCCCGCGTTCGCTCGAGGAGCGCTGCACGAGGCCGGTCGCGTACAGCTCCTGCTCGGAGAAGCCCGCCCGCCGCGAGGCGCTCAGCACTCTGTCCCACGCGCTCGGGGCATAGCCGACGCGGAACGCCCGCAGCGTCTCCTCGCGCAAACCGCGGCGCTCGAGGTACTCCCGCGCCAGCGCCGCCTCCGGGGACTCCCACAGGCAGCGCTCGTAGTAGCCGCTGGTGCGCGCCAGCAGCCCCAGCAGACGCTCGCGGCGGCGACGGTGCTCGGCTTCGCGGGGGTCCTCCGCCTCGCGCTCGAGCTCCACCCCGCAGCGATCGGCGAGCTGCTCCAACGCCTCTTTGAACTCCACACCCTCGCTGTCCTGCACGAACGTGAACACGTCCCCCTTCGCCCCACAGCCGAAGCAGTAGTACACCTTGCGCGTCGGGTCGATCCCGAAGGAGGGGGTGCGCTCGTCGTGGAAGGGACACAACCCCTCGTAGGCGCTGGGGCCCGCACGGCGCAGGTCGGTGCGGGTGGACACCAGCTCGACGAAGTCGACCGCGTCGCGCACCCTGTCCTTGGACGCCTGTGTGTAGCGAGCCATCGCCGCCTACGCTAGCCGCTCGCGCGCCTCGGCCGCCGCCCCGCCCCCGACGCGGGCCGCTGGCCGCCTTCACCACGGACAATCATCGCCGTGCGAGCCCCTCCCCCTCCTCCTTCCTCCCTATCGCGCGAACGCGCGCGGCACCTTCAACTCGGTGTAGGACCTGATGCAGTAGCGATCGGTCATTCCGGCGATGTAGTCGGTGACTCGCTGCGCCAAGTCCGGCTCGCCATCACGCGTCTCGCTCGAGGCCGCGCCCGCTGCCGCGGCCCGCGACGGCTGTGCCTGCTCCCCACCGCCGGCCGGGCGGTCGGGCAGCAGCTCGGGATGCTCGACGTAGTGCTCGAACAGCGTCCTCACCACCCCGATTATGCGCTCGCGCTCGGCACGCACCTCCGGCCCGAGGTAGACCCGCTCGAACATGAACTCGCGCAGCTGTCCCATCGCGCGCGCGGCCTCATCGCCCTGGACGATCTCACCGGCACGCTCGGAGCGCTCGACCATGTCGTGCACCAGCGCGTCGATCCGCGCCGAGCCCGAACGCCCCAACGACGCGATCGGCTCCGCGGGGAGGTCGCGCTCGCGCAGCAGGCCGGCGCGCACGGCGTCGTCGATGTCGTGGTTGATGTACGCCACGCGGTCCATCACGCGCACGATCCGCCCCTCCAGCGTGGCGGGCTCGGGGGCACGGCTGGAGTGGCGGGCGATCCCGTCGCGCACCTGCTCGGTGAGGTTGAGGCCCGCGCCATCGCGCTCGAGGCGCTCCACCACCCTCAGCGAGTGCTCGTAGTGGCGAAACCCTCCGTCGAAGTGCTCGCGCAGGCAGGCGTCCAGCACCTCCTCGCCGATGTGTCCGAACGGAGGGTGCCCGAGGTCATGGCCCATCCCGATCGCCTCCACGAGATCCTCGTTGAGACGCAGCGCGCGCGCCACCGCGCGCGAGATCCCCGTCACCTCGAGCGTGTGCGTGAGCCGCGTGCGGTAGTGATCGCCCATCGGCGCCACGAACACCTGCGTCTTGTGCTTCAGGCGACGAAACGCCTTGCAGTGCACGATCCGGTCACGATCGCGCTGGAAGGGGGTGCGCAGCGAGCAGTCGGCCTCCTCACGCGCGCGCCGCGCCGGGTAGGAGCGCGCCGCCGACGGCGCGAGCGTCAGCTGCTCGAGCTCTTCCCTGCGCGCCGCGAAAGCCGCCGCCACCGTCTGCTCGTGCGATACGGTGTCCATCGCTCGATTGTGGCATCGTCCACGGCGATCCCAGCCGCGGGAGGCCGCCTTCAGCGCTCCCCCGCCTTCAGCGCTCCCGATTCCAGTCGCTGCGCCCGGTGATGTGGTGGACCCAGTGGCGCCACCGCTGCTGCTTATCGGGGTTCTCGCTGTACACGGGCGCCTTGTGCTCCGGCTCGGGAAGACCTCCGGCGGCGAGCGCATCGATGCGCAGGTCGCAGCCACGTTCGTGGATCGATGCGATCAGGCCCGCCTCGACGAAGCGAACGCCGTGGTTGGAGGTTGCGACCAGGAGTCCGTGGAAGACGTCCTTCTCCGGGGCGGCCAGCACGCACTTCACCGTCCCCACGGGCGTACCGTCGGATGCCAGCACGGGCACCCCGTCGTCCAGCAGCTGGTAGGCGATCGGCAAACCCTCGTCCACGGTTGCCACGATACAGGTTCAATTGGCGTCGACCATCGCAAGCACCACCGTCGCGCGAGGACCACCCCCGCGGCGCTCCCGTGCCCGCGCCCTTACGGCTGCTCAGCCGGCGCGAGCGATCGAAGATCGCCAAAGGCGGGAGACACTTTCGCATCTCCGCTTCGGCCGAAGACGGGGGACACTTTCGCATCCCCGCTTCAGCCAGCGGCCGGCATCAGCCGCAGGTGGGCGTGGTGCTCGAGCGTTTCGGAGATCGCGCGCTCGACCTGCCCGAGCGCGCGCTCGGGCGCGTCGGGGGTCTCGGCGAGGGCCCGCCCGAGCGCCTCGGCCATGAAGCCATGGGCATCCTCACCGAGCGGGAACGACCCTGCCTCGCAGGCTCCGCACACCACCCCGCCGGCGGCCCCGGAGAAGCCGACGAGGTGCTCGCGCTCCCCGCAGTGCGCACACGCCCCCAGGTGGGGGGCAAGGCCCGCGGCGAGCATCAGCTTCAGGCGGAACTGCAGCGCCCCCGCGCGCGTGGCGGGCACTGCGCGCGCGCACCCGCCCGGAGGGCGGGATCCTTCAAGTCCCTCCAACGGCGGCCCCGCCGTATCCGGATCCGCCACAGGCGTTCCAGTCGCGGCGCCCCTCTCCCCGGCCCGCGCGTCGAGCAGCGCTAGCTGGCGGCAGAGCAGGTTGAACACGCCGGGATGGGGCTCTGAGGTCTCGAACAGGCGCCCGACCGCATCGCAGGCGCGCGCGGCGGCGTCCAGCGCGCCGGCGTCCTCGCGCAGGCGGGGGAAACCGTCCACAGTGTGGGCGCCGGTGACGGTGAGCAGCTCGCCGCGCCCCTCGTGCAACTCCAAGCGCAGGCGGAAGAACGGCTCCAGCCGCCCCCCGAAGCGGCTGCGTGCACGCCGCACCCCCTTTGCGATCGCGCTCACCCGCCCGCGGTGGGGCGTGTAGAGGTGCAGGATCCGATCCGCCTCCCCATAGCGCATCGAGCGCAGCACCACAGCCTCAGTCTTCAGCGGCCCGGGCATATCGACCGCGAGTGTAGGCGCCGCCGCGGCCGGCACACGAGATCGGCAACAGGCGCCCATTCGCAGTCGCAACAGGAGCCGGGCGATAGCCCCCTAGTCACTGATTCGCCTTGCAGCACCAGTTCGTCGGTTTCGGACGCTCGAATGGGTAGTTTACCGTCGAAATCGGCCCGCCGCCAAATCCGCCACGCAATTTCGCATTATGCGTGATATACATTCCGACTGAAGTAATCGTATAGATCCGCGCCACAGGCAAGGATCGTGTCTCCCACCCCTGCGTACGCTCGGGCAGGCAAGCCTCTCGGTGGATGGCGGACAGCGACAGTTGGTGGCACGGGGGCTCCGTACCGCCGGCTGGGTAGCACGGAAGCCCCTTGCACCGCCGAGAGAAACGGGAATGAGACGGGATGCAATGCCAGGCCTAGATGTCCTGCCCGGGCCACCGCTGCCCACCGGGGATGCCGCCGGCCTACCCACCGAATGGCGAGGTCGCCCCCAGCTTGAGCGTCCCCGGCCCGCGATCACGATCGCGCTGATCGGCGGGCAGCGTCTGCTGCGGGACGCCACCGCCAGCCTGCTCACAGCCCAGGACGGGCTGCAGGTGCTGGGGTCCTTCGCCACCGCAGCCGAGTTTCTCGCCGCGGACTTCAAGCGTTCTCCAGCCGTGCTCCTGCTCGATTGCGACGGCGGGGAGCTCGGCGAGTGCGGCATCGCCATGCAAGCACTGAGCCCGACGTGCAGCCGCTCCCGGGTCGTCCTGCTCTGCCGCACGGCCCGTGAGGAGGTGGTTCGTTGTGCGATCGAGCACCGGGCGAGCGGGGTCTTGCTGAAGAGCTACTCCACCGAAGACATCCTCGCCGCGCTCGCCTACACCACCACCGGGCGCACCGTGCTGCCGGCCGGATGGCAGCAGTTGCTCCCCGCCCAACCGGGATGCGAAGCGAGGTTGAGCCCCCGTCACCGCCAGATCCTGGCGCTGATCGCGGCGGGCCGACGCAACGACGAGATCGCCCTCGACCTCGAGCTCAGCCCAAACACGATCAAGTTTCACATCCGTGCCCTGTACTCGCGATTGGGAGTGCGCAATCGTGTCGAAGCCGCCAACCTGTACGCGCAGATCGCAAGTGGCGACGGTTGAGCCCAGGATCGCGATCGTCGGCGGAGCCGAAACGCTGGTCGCGGAGGCGCTCGCCTGGATGCTCACAAAAGGCGGATGTAGGGTAGTCGGCATCTATCCGAGCTGGCGCGAGCTCGACGCCGCGATGCGCACCGGCAGGCTGCGCCCCCAGGCCGCGATCGTCTACACCGACGATCCCGCCGCCGGCCCCGAGGCGGTTGCGCAGATCAAGGGCGCCCACCCCGAGCTGAAGATCCTGCTGCTGTGCGAGCTGGCCACACCGGCTGTCGTTCGCTGCGCGATCGAGGAGCGCGCGGAGGGCGTCGTGCTTACATCCGACACCGTCGAGGAGACGATCCTCGCTCTTCGCAACGTACTCGAGGGCCGTGCCGTGATGCCCTCGGGCTGGCAGTCGGCCTCCGCGCAGGCGGACAACCCACTCGCCATACTGAGCGCGCGCGAGCGCGAGATCCTCGCGCTGCTCGCCTCCGGGATGAGCAACAAGCAGATCGCCAGCCACCTCACGATCTCATCGAACACGGTCAAGTTCCACCTGCGCACGATCTACTCCAAGCTGGGCGTGCGCAACCGCGTGCAGGCGATGCAGGCCGTCGGACAGCAGACCCAGAATCCCAATCAGTCTCTCACACATCCGGTGGACGAGTTAATAGCCCAACCGGATCGAGTCCGCACAAGCTGACGACCACCGCTGTGAGCCTTTGGGGTGGCACTCCGCCTACCCAAATTGGCGGGGCAAAAAACTACCCCACATGATGATTGTGCAATGAGCCGAATGCCCATAGCATCCCGGCGATGAAATACCCGTAGTGGGGATTTCGTGGCATTTCACACCTCGTGTCCGATGGAAGGCACTTTCAGCTCACTCACTCAAGGAGGAGGCCGCACACAATGCGACCACAAGTCAAACGGAAAATGATCGCGGGACTCGTTTCCGCGATAGGAGCGGCGGTGCTCGCCCTCGGCACGCTCACGGCCGGCGCCGCTGCCGCTCCAAGCCAGACGTTCACGTCCACATCCGACGGCCCGCAGAGCGCCAACATCCCGTATGTGGCGTGGGTCGGCGAGCACGTGCGCCTGGTGGCGTGCGACCCGGCAATCAACACCAGCGAAGAAGGCGGCCAGCGCGTCAACTTCCAGGAGGAGGACTGGTCGGGCAACCCGGATCCGGCTGAGATCCCGGCGCCCGAATCCGGAACCCAGGCCTTCTTCGCCCCGAGCGCGGGCAGCAGCCAGGCCGAAGCCGGCGACGGCTGCGTGAAGATCGACTACAAGTCACTGAATCCGGGCTTGGCGCGGATCAGGGCGGTCGTCACGAACAGCGCCGGAGCAGTCGTATTCTCGCATCAGTTCCTGGCGATCTGGCTGACGGTCAACAAGCCGGCGCTGACCGAGCTCCCCTATGGTGGCGATCCCTCGGGCGACGGCGAATTCGTGCCATCGCCCCTCTCCGAACCCGAATCGAGCGCAGACCAAGGCCTCGTTCAGGTAAAGGTGACGGGCAGCTTCCCGGTCGAACCGGCCTCGCCGCTGCACAACGTCCTCCCCGAAGCGAGCTACAGCCTGCCCGAAAGCTGGGAAACCCTGGCCGACGCGCTGGCGAGCAGCTCCGGAGAAACCGAACCACCGGGCAGCAACCCGGGCCTGTGGGACATTCACGGAAGCCCGGAGGAAGGCACGAATTCAGATGTGGTCGGACCGTTCGATCCGCAGGTCACCGAAACGCTCCTCAGCAACGGCAGCCTCAACGCCGATGACGCCCCGATGCCGGCGATGCGCCTCGATGTGCATCTCGCGGCGAACGAAGGCGGCTCGAGTCTGGGTGGCGTGGGTCAGATCTCGGGCGCGAGCAAGGCCCAGATCTACTCGAACAACCCGTACTACAGCGCGTACATCCCGGCCACCGATCGCCCCGAAGCTCAGGCATCGGGGATCGACGGGCCAAGCCCCGGAGGCGACTTCCCCGGGTTCCTGAACAAACACCCCGAACCGTACAAGTTCTGGACATCGGTGCTCAGCACCGGGTCGCGCACCGCCGAATCCACGGGCTGCCTGCAGCGCACCGGCGGCCAGGACGATGAGGAGGGCTCGACCTATTACCAGACCCCGAGCGGCTCGTTGAACGAAACGTTCTACACCGACGAGCGCGGCGAAGTGCTCGTGACGTACACGCCGGGCGACGGGTTCTACCTGAACCACATCCCCGTGTTCGGTGGAGCCGAAGGCGAAAGCGAAGCAGGCAAGATCATCAAAAACGCCGACGGCGGCTGCGACCTGAAGAACCTGTACAACGAAGTCATCGGCGAATCGTCGATCTCCGCCACGGCCGTGTATCCGTACCAGCCGGTCGACTATAGGCAGCAGGACTCAGAAGGATCGCTGGTCAAGAAAGTCAGGTCGAAGTGGGAAAAGGAATTCTTTGAGTTCCCGAAGGGCAACGGTAAAGAAGAAGCGAACGTGCGGATCGTCGTCGCCAAGGCGCAGGACATCGACGGGCGTCCGATCGTCGATGAGACGGTGTGCTTCCACGCACAGCAGGAAGCCGGGCTTTACAAGTTCAGCAACCCCACCAACGGCGACACGCTGTCTGACCCCGAACACATGTTGGGCAAAGGCGGCGAAGTCTACCTCGGCGGCAGCTACGTGACCAATCCCTATCTGGAAGGCACCAACAGCCTCTGCGCAACCACAAACGACGAAGGCCTGGCGGCGATCGATCTGGTGGACAGCACGTTCGCATCGGTCGATCTCACCGCGCGGTACGAAAACGAGGAGATCGTCCGCGATCATCTCGTCGACTTCTCGACGAACCTCGGCGCGAAGGAAAAGAAAGAAGCAGAAGAAAAAGCAAAAGAAGAAAAAGAAAAAGCAGAAGCAAAAGCCAAGGAAGAAAAAGAAGCGGAAGCAAAGAAGGCAAAAGAAGAAAAAGAAGCCGAAGCAAAGAAAGCGAAAGAAGAAAGGGAAGCAGAAACAAAGGCGGCGGAAGAAAAACAGAAGGCCAGGGAAGTAGCGGCCGAAGAAGCACGCATCAAACGGGAAACCACCGCTGAAGAAAAACAGCACAAAAGAGAAGCCGAAAAGGAAGCGGAAGAAAAAAAGACCGCAGCAGAAATCGAAGCCGCCAACGCGAGGCGCGCAAAAGAAGAAGCGGAAGCAAAGGCAGGGCGAGAAGCGGAATTGGCAAAACGCAAATCAGAAATTGAAGCGTCGGCCAAACCGCTGGTGACCCCGATCGCGGGGGCGCTTGCCAGCACGGGCGACAAGCAGGGCAAGGCAAACGCGGCCTCCAAGAAGAGGAAGAAGACCAAGAAGGTCAAGAAGCACAAGAAGAAGTAAGAGATCGTCGCGCCAAGCGATTGCCGAGGGCCCGCCTAGTGCGGGCCCTCGGTGTTTGTTGAGGACCTCGCCTTGCTATACTTTATGAAGTAATGAGCAAGATCACCGTGTATACGACCGAGCCGTGTGCCTACTGCGCCCGCGTCAAGGGGCTCCTGCGGTCCCGCGGGCTGGAGTTCGCCGAGGTCAACCTCTCCAAGGACCCCGCGGGCCGCGTGGAGTTGGCCGCAAAAACCGGGATGATGACCTTCCCCCAGGTGCTCGTCGAGGGTCGGCTGATCGGGGGCTTCGACGAGACGCAGGCCGCCGCTGAGAGCGGCCGGCTGGACGAGCTGCTGGTGGCCTGAGCCGCTGAGAGCACGCGCCCGCTCGCAGCTCCCGGCTCGCGGGCACCCCCTTCAACGCCCAGTCCGTCGAGCGCCCAACGATTGGCCGCCGGCTTGCTCCCCTCGTCGAGGGCCAGCACCCCGCGGACGCGGCTGGCAGCGCTCGCAGACGTAGGTACCGCGCCCGCCGACGACCATCTTCACGATCGTGCGCCCACAGCGCGGGCAGGGCAGGCCCTCGCGGCGGTGCACGAGGAAGCGATCCTGGAAGGAGCCACGCACGCCGTCGACGTGTCGGAAGTCGTCGATCGTGGCTCCGCGCGCGTCGATCCCTTCGCCCAACGCCTCGATCACGCCCTCGCGCAGGCGGGCATACTGGGCGGGCGAGAGCCGCCCCGCGGGGCGCAGCGGGTGGACGCCGGCGCGGAAGAGCGCCTCGTCGGCGTAGATGTTGCCGACGCCGGCGACACGGCGCTGGTCGAGCAGAAAGGCCTTCACCGGCGCAGTGCGCCCGCGCGCAAGCGCACGCAGATGCTCGGCCGTGAAGCGCTCGTCCAGCGGCTCCAATCCCAGCCGCACGGCGAAGAAGCGCTCCATCGCCTCCTCCCCCAAGAGCAGCTCGCCGGTACCGAAGCGGCGGGGATCGACGATCACCAGGCGCCGCCGCCGGGGGCCGCGCGACCGGGCAGACGCGGTTTGCGGACGAGCTCCCGGTTCCCGCGCCCCACTCGGTGCGCCCAGCTCGACGCGCACGCGCACATGCGCCGGCTCCGGCTCCGGTTCGCACAGAATCGCGCCCGTCATGCGCAGGTGCTGAACAAGGAAGACCTCATCGGCGAGACGCCAGAGCAGATACTTTCCGCGCCGGTCGAGGCGCTCGACGCGTCGTCCCACCAACGCCTGCGCCAACTCCTCGGGCGCCAGCGGGCGCGACCAGCGCGGGTCAAGGATCTCCACGCGCAACAGTCGCCGACCCTCGACGAGCGGGGCGAGCTGGCGGCGGATGGTCTCGACCTCGGGAAGCTCGGGCAAGGTCGCCCCAGCATAGGGCCGCCGCCACGGCTCACCCCTTCACGCGCAGCCGCCGCCGCGGCTCACCCCTTCGCGCGCGGGTGAGCGTCGAAGTAGACGCCCTTCAGACGCTCCGAGGAGAGATGGGTGTAGATCTGGGTCGTCGCAAGGTCGGCGTGGCCGAGCATGTCCTGCACCGAGCGCAGGTCACAACCGCCCGCGAGCAGATGCGTGGCGAAGGTGTGACGCAGCGTGTGCGGGCTCATGCGCTCGGAGAGCCCGGCGGTGCGGGCGTGCGCCTGCACGATCTTGTAGAGACCCTGACGCGTGAGCGACCGGCCGCGGTGGTTGAGGAAGAGGGCATGCACACCCGACATGCCCTGCACTGAAGGACGCATCTCGGAGCCGCCACCCGCAGGGGGCGGGCGGGTCGTGGATCGGACCACCGCCCCGGCCAAAACGGGGCGCCCGCGCTCGCACCACACGCGCAACGCAGCGATGGCGGCACTCCCGACGGGGACGATTCGCTCCTTGGAGCCCTTACCGCGCGCGCGCAACATCCCCTCGTCGAGATCCACGTCGCCGAGCTCCAGCGCGATCGTCTCCGAGGCGCGTAGCCCGCACGCGTACATCACCTCCAGCAGCGCACGGTCGCGCAGCGCGAGCGGCTCCATCCCGGCGGGCTGGCGCAGCAGCAGCGAGACCTCCTCGCGCGTCAGTACCAGCGGCAGCTTCTGCAGGCGGGGCGGTCCGCGCAGCTCGGCGGTCGGATCGTGCTCGAGCAGACCCTCGCCGCGCAGATGCCGGTAGAAGGAGCGCAGGCAGGCGGCCTTGCGCTGCAGCGTGGCGGGCGCCACCGCGGGGCGAGCCCCGGTGCCATCGGCGAGCTCAGAGAGAAACGCCGCGAGGTCGCGATGCCCAACCGCGAGCGGGCTCAAATCACGACGGCGTAGAAACTCGCCGAACTGCAGCAGGTCGATGCGGTAGGCCTCCAGCGTGTTGCGCGAGAGCCCACGCTCGAGCTCCAGATACGCGAGAAAGTCGAGCGCAAGGCTCTCGATGCCCGCGCTGGCGGTGGTGATGCTCACGGTCTGGGCATTTCGCCCTCTGTGGAGCTACTCCTGCGTAATGGCCGCAACTGCCGCGGGAAGCGCCAGCGCGATCTCCAGCGTCGCCTCCAGCGCCGCAGCGCTGACCCGCTCGCCGGGCTCGTGGTTGCGCTCCGTGCCGTTGGCGAGGTTGACGACGGGCAGGCCGGCAGCGACCAGCGCATTGGCATCGGAGGCTCCACCGCTTGCGATCCGCACCGGCTCATGCCCGCAGGCGCGCAGCGCACGCTCGGCGGCACGCACCGCCGGCGCGGAAGGTGGGGTGCGGTAGCCGGTGAACATGCGCTCCACCGTGACGTCGACGTCACATTCGCACTCAGGCAGGTTGGCGGCCTCGTGTACGCAGTCCAGCAGCTCGGCGAGAATCTCCTCGGCGCGCTCGTCGCGCTGGGCGCGCACCTCGGCGAGAATCGAGCAGCGCTCGGGGACGACGTTGATCGCGGAGCCGCCCTCGATCGTGCCGACGTTGGCGGTCGTGTGAGCGTCGATCCGGCCGAGGCGCATGTCGGCGACCGCGCGCGCGGCGGCGAGGATCGCGCTGCGACCCTCCTCGGGCCGCACTCCGGCGTGGGCGGCAGCACCGTGGAAGGTGGCCTGCAGGCGGTGGTGGGTTGGAGTGGAGAGCACCAGCTCGCCGATCGGCGAGGCGTGGTCGAAGACGTAGCCGAAGCGGCTGCGCAGGCGCGTGCAGTCGAACACGCGGGCGCCCGCCAGCATGCGCTCCTCGCCGACGGTGAACAGCAACTCTACGTCCACCTGCGCACCTGCAGCCTCGTGTGGGTGGGTGTCGTGTGGGTGAGTGTCGGGTGAGTGGGTGTCGGGTGAGTGGGCACCGGATCCGTGAACGCTACGTTCGTGGACTCCAGGTCGATGGGCAGCGGCACGATCGCGATGCAAACGGCGGGCGAGCACCAGCAGCACGGCAACGGCGGCCTTGTTGTCGGCGCCGAGGATCCCCTCGTTGGCGTTTTCCCAGAACCCATCGCGCAGAACCGGCTCCACTGGGGCGAGCAGCGGCACGGTGTCCATGTGCGCGCACAGGAGGACGCTCTGCCGCTCGCCCGCCTCGCCTCCTGGGGAGGGCGGGACGCCGATCCGCGCAAGCAGGTTGCCGCAGTCCGAGCCCGCCACCGCCGCGGCGTCGTCCTCCTGCACCTCGATCCCCAGTGCCCCCAACTCCCGTTCGATCAGTTGCGCGCAGGCGCGCTCGTGGCCGGAGGGACTCTCGGCACGGCACAGCTCGGCGAAGATGTCGTGCAGGTAACGTTGCTCCAGCTCGTCAGCGCGAGGCGAAGCGCTCACCGGTTCTCAGCGACCATCCGCGATCGGTCGGGCTCGGCAAGCTCACCGCCGACCTGCCCACCGCCCCCGCCCGCGTGACGCAGCCCAGCCGCAACGAACTCGCGGAACAGCGGTGCAGGGCGCTCGGGGCGAGACTTGAACTCAGGGTGGAACTGTGAGGCGACGAAGAAGGGGTGCTCGGGCAGCTCGATCGTCTCGACGAGACGCTCGTCGGGGGAGGTGCCGCAGATGCCGAGGCCGGCGTTCTGGAGCTGGCGGCGCAGCAGGTTGTTGACCTCGTAGCGGTGGCGGTGGCGCTCGTACACGACCGCCTCGCCGTAGATCGCCCGCGCGCGGGAGCCTTCGTGCAGCTTGATTGGGTCTGCCCCGAGGCGCATCGTGCCGCCGAGGTCGGCGATCTCCTTCTGCTCGGGCAGCAGGTCGATCACCGGGAACGGGGTCTCGAGGTCGAACTCGGTCGAGTTGGCGCCCTCCATGCCGGCCACGTTGCGCGCAAACTCGGCGACGGCAACCTGCATCCCGAGACAGATCCCCAGGTAGGGAACGCGCTGCTCGCGCGCGATCTGGGCGGCGACGATCTTACCCTCGATCCCGCGCCCGCCGAAGCCGCCCGGGATCAGGATGCCGTCGACGGCGCCCAACAGCTCACGGGCGCGCTCGCGATCCTCACGGTCGTGCCTCCCGCCAGCGCCGGCGCCCTCCAGCAGTTCGGAGTCCACCCACTCGATCCGCACGCGCGCGTCCTGCAGCGCGGCGGCGTGGCGCAGCGCCTCGGAGACCGACAGGTAGGCGTCCTGGAGCTGCACGTACTTGCCGACGATCGCGATCCGCACAGTGTTGATGGCCCCACTCTCCGTCAGCGCATCCCCCCCGCTGCTCGCTTCATCCACCTTCCCGCTGTTCGCACCAGCCCGCTCGGCGCGCTCGATCGGCTCCGTCCAGCTGGCGAGATCGGGCTCGGGGGCCTCCACCCCGAAGTGCTCCAGGATGCAGTCGTCAACCCCCTGCTCGCGGAAGGTGAGCGGCACCTTGTAGATGTTGTCCACGTCGCACGCGGACACGATCGCTTCGGGCGGCAGGCTGGCGAACAGCGCGATCTTCTTGCGAATCTCCTGCGAGAGCGAGCCCTCCGAGCGGCACATCAGCATGTCGGGCGCGATCCCGATGCGGCGCAGCTCGTTGACGGAGTGCTGGGTGGGCTTGGTCTTCAGCTCGCCGGCGTGGCCGATGTAGGGGACCAGCGTGAGGTGGATGAACATGCACCGCCGCCGCCCCACGTCGACGGGGAACTGGCGGATCGCCTCCAGGAACGGCAGCGACTCGATGTCCCCGACGGTGCCGCCGACCTCAGTGATCACGAAGTCGACGTCGCTCGACTGCGCGATCAGCGCGATGCGCTGCTTGATCTCGTCGGTGATGTGCGGCACCACCTGGACGGTGCCCCCGAGGTAGTCGCCGCGGCGCTCGCGGCGGATCACGGTGTCGTAGATCCCGCCCGCGGTGACGTTGGAAGCGCGCGAGGTGTTGGCGTCGGTGAAGCGCTCGTAGTGGCCGAGGTCGAGATCGGTCTCGGCGCCGTCCTCGGTGACGAACACCTCCCCGTGCTGGTAGGGCGACATGGTGCCCGGATCGACGTTGATGTAGGGATCGAACTTCTGCAGCCCCACGGTCAGCCCGCGTGCCACCAGCAGCCGCCCGATCGACGCCGCGGCGATGCCCTTCCCCAGCGAGGAGACGACGCCACCGGTGATGAAGATGAACCGGGTCTTGGCCGGCGGGTCGGCGTGGCGGTCGGGCGCGGGGCGGCTCATGTACTGCCTGCAGAGTCTAGCCCCCGGTCCCCCGGAATCGCGTTCATGCCCCCGACCCGGCACTCGTCCCCCGCTGAGCTGGGCATATCGTCCAGCGAGACCCGACGCGCTGGGGCTTTCGGCCTGCATGGACGACGAGGAGACGAGCCATGGCCGCCGTAATCTCAACCCGCGCAAGAACCATTGCGGTCGTGCTCGCGGCGGCAGTGCTCGTGCTTGCGCTCGGCTTGTCCCCGCAGGCGAGCGCACGCACGCGCGGACCACTCTGCGCACACTCGCCAGCCAGACACTCCAAACACGGTTCACGCTCCTGCGCCAGCGCCCGTACGGGCAGGTCACACGGCAGAGGCGAGAAGTCCCACACTCCCCCGCAGACCGGGGGACACCACTCCAATCGCCCCGTCAGGCAACCCGCATCGACGGAAGGTAATGAAGGCGAACAGGAAGTGGAAGAAGTCGGCGAAGAAGAAGCCGACGAACAAGAATCCTCTTCGGGCGCCGCTGAAACGCTCGAATAGCCCGTCGAAGTCGCACGAGCTTCAAGCCGCCTTGCGCAGCTCGCGCGCGTGGCGGCGCGCCGAGGCGTCGCGCTCGGGGGCGCCCAGCATCCGCACCAGCTCGCTCAGCACCTCGGGCTCGCCCAACCGCTCCACTCGCGTGCGGGTGGAGCCTGCGCTCGCGTCCTTGACGACGGTGAAGTGACGCTCAGCCAGCGAGGCGATCTGGGGCAGGTGGGTGATGCACAGCACCTGGCGCGTGCCCGCCAGCTCGCGCAGCCGCTCCCCCACCGCGCGCGCGGTGTGCCCGCCGATGCCGGCGTCGACCTCGTCGAATACGAGCGTCGCCTCCGAGCCGCTGTTGGCAACGGTCATCAACGCCAGCATCACGCGCGAGAGCTCCCCCCCAGAGGCGACCTCCCGCAGCGGAGCGGCCGGGACGCCGGGGTTGGGGCCGATCGTCAACTCGACGGAATCCCCGCCGGCGGGGCCGACCTCGCGCGGGGAGAGCTCCACCGCGAAGGCCGCGTCGGGCATCGCCAGTGCGGCAAGCTGCTCCCGTACGGCCTCGCCCAGGCGCGGCGCCGCGGCCTCGCGCGCGGTGCGCAGCTGCGCACCGCGGGTCTCCAACACGGCCTGCGCCTGCCGCAGGCGCTCGCTCACCTCCGCCAGTGCGACAGCCGCGCCCAGCAACTGCTCGCGGCGCGCGCTTGCGCGCTCGGCGTGCTCCAGCACGGCGGCCACGGTGGGGCCGTGCTTGCGCAGCAGGCGCTCCAACGCCGCGAGGCGTTCTTCGACTGCCTGCAGCCCAGCCCCGGCATGATCGTCATTCTGGGCCCGCTCGCCATAGTCGCGCAACTCGCCGGCGAGATCCCCAGCCTCGATCGCCAGCGCGCGGGTGCGCTCGGCGAGCTCGTCGAGCACCGGATCGATGCCTGCGATCGCGTCCAGGCGCGCGGCGGCGCCCGCGCTCAGGGCCATCGCCCCCGGGGCGTCGGAGCCTCCGTCGAAGCCCTGCCCACCGGCGAGCGCCTCGGCGGCTCCCGCGGCGGCGGCGAGCAGCGCATCGAGGCGGCGCAGCCGCTCGCGCTCGGCGCGCAGCTGCTCCTGCTCGCCCTCACGCGGGGCAAGCGCGTCGATCTCCCCGAGCTCGTGTTCGAGCAGGTCGAGCTCGCGCTCGCGCGCGCTGTCCAGCTCGCGCAAGCCCTCCAGCTGCTCGGCCAACTCCCGTAACTCGCGATACGCCACCGCGCAGGCGGCCCGGCGGGCGGCCTGCGCGGGGCCGCAGAAGCCGTCGAGGATCTCCAGCTGCGCGGCGGCGAGCGTGAGCTTGCGGTGCTCGTGCTGGCCGTAGAAGGAGAGCAGTGCCTCTCCAATCCGGCGCAGGTCGCCGACGGTGACTGTGCGGCCGTTCATGTACGCACGAGTGCGCCCGTCGGCCCCCACACGTCGTGCCAGCACTACCTCCTCGGCGTCGGCCGCCAACAGCTCTCCGTGCTCGCCCTCGCGCAGCTGCGCCAGCAGCGCCGGCGACGGGGCGAACGCGCCCTCTACATACGCCTCGCCGGCTCCCGGCCGCACGAGGGTGGGGCTCCGGATCCTCCCACCGAGCAGCAGATCGAGCGCGTGCGCCAAGACGGTCTTGCCGGCGCCGGTCTCGCCCGTGAGCACGTTCAGCCCCGGCGCCAGCTCCAGCTCGGCCCGCTCGATCAGCAGCAGATTCTCGACACGCAACTGTTGCAACACACGTGCAGGTGTATCAGCGGGCACCGACGGATCGGTGTGCGGCGCGCCATCGGGGGCATGGATGACCGGGCGGAGCGCCGTGGCGGGCATGGATGACCGGGGCGAAGCGCCGTCGCGAGTATGGATGACCGATCGAGATCGACGGATCTCCGATCGGCCGGCGCACAGGGCCCTGGACACCCACACTGCGCCGCGCGATGATCCCCAACGACCACTCGCCGCGCTTACACCGGTGCGGCCCGGCGGCGGGCGTACCCCCGTGAGACCAGCCCGTAGACTTGCGTTGATTGGGTAGTACATGTCCGTCCTCTCCCCCCGCACACGCATGGTCGCCCGCGAGATCAGTGATACCGAGCTCCCGCTGCGGGGCTCGATCGAGTTCCTCTCGGAGGGTCCGCTGCGCGGGCGCCTGGAGGAGGAGGTCAACCGTGCCGCCCGCCACGGCACCGCGCTCAGCTGCCTGCTGCTCGACATCGAGGATCTACCCGCGCTGCGCCGCGCCCACGGCGAGCTGCTCGCCGAGCGAGTGCTTGCTTATGTGGAGCTCGCGCTGCGCCGCGAGCTGCGTCGTTTCGACCGGGTCGGGCGCCCCTCGGAGGGCGAGCTGCTCGTGGTGCTCCCCGGGGCCGACCTGCCGCGCGGGGAGCTCGTCGCGCGGCGGATACTTCTGCGTCTGCGCTCGATCAAGCTGGAATCCTCCGGCCGGCGCCGCTCGCTGGGGGTCGCGGTCGGGCTCGCGCCGTGGCGGGCCGGGATGAGCGCGGGCGCGCTGCTCGGCGAAGCGCGCGTGGCGGCTCGCCTCGAGCGCTCCGAGAACGGCCACGCGCCGATTTCCGAGGTGTAGACCTGCGCATCGTGGGGCCCACCGTCAGCAGACGATGCCCCCTGGGTCGGCTCAACCGCCGACAGTAGACGGGTGAAGAAACCGCGCTGTGGCGGATTCGACCCCCCCAGCGGATAGGTTTCCCCGATGCTCTCCGGTTCCGAGCTGTGGCTCTTGCGCCTGATGGCCGACCGCGGCCTCGCGCTGCTCGACGCCACCACGCTGCTGATGGTGATCGAGGAGCGCGCCGAGCTGCGGGTCGCCGCCGCCTCCGGCGCCGGCACGCCGCGACTGCGAGTGGTGCCCGTGGAGGGATCCGCCCTGGGCGCCCTCTACCGCGCCGGGCAGCCCGTGGCGCTCGATCGCCCGCGTGGCCAGGAGGCGGCGTGGCTGCACGAACTTGGCCTGGAGGCCCGCGCCGCCCTGATCGAGCCGCTGAGCATGGAGGGTCACGGCGGCGGACTCGTGATCGCGCTGCGAGCCGGCGGCGGCTTCCGTGGCCCCGACCGCCAGGCGCTGGCAGCGTTCGCGGCCAGTGTCGCGCAGCGTCTCGCGGCGGAGCGCTCGGTTGAGATCGAGCGCCTGCGCTACGGCATGGAGGCCCGCGAGCGCGAGCGTACGCGCTGGGCGCGCGAGATCCACGACGAGACCGTGCAGGGTCTCGGCGCGCTGCGCCTGAAACTAGCCGATGCGCGCGACCGCCACGACGAGGTGGCGCTCTCCACGGCGGTCGACGTGGTGCTCGAGGGTCTCGGCGTGGAGATCGATGGGCTGCGCCACCTGATCACCGAGCTGCGTCCGGCGGCGCTCGACGATCTCGGCCTGGTGCCCGCGCTCGAAGCGCTCGCTCGCCGCGCGCACGCGATCGACGGTTTGGAGGTGCGCACGGAGATCGCGCTTGTCCCCGACGGCGAACGACTCGACGCGGAGCTCGAGAGCACGATCTACCGCGTTGTGCAGGAGGCGCTCACCAACGTCTCCCGCCATGCGCAAGCCTCGCGCGCGGTTGTCTCTGTGGCGCTGAACGGCGACGGCTCGACGGTCCGTGTGGCGGTCGCCGACGATGGTCGTGGCCTGCCCGCCGGCGGTGCCGGCCTCGGTCCGCGCGGCGATGGCCTGGAGGGGGGCTTTGGCATGTCGGGCATGCGCGAGCGCGCCGAGCTGGTGGGCGGCGAGCTGGAACTGGGGATGGGCGGCTGCGGAGACGCCGGCGAGGGCACCACGGTGCGCCTCAGGGTGCCCCTCGCGGGGCGCCCGGCGGCGGTCTAATCCACCAAGCCCAGCCGCCGCGCGTATGCGGTGAGCTCCGCGCGCGAGGAGAAGCCGAGCTTCTCGATCGCGCGGGCGCGGTAGGTCTTGACGGTGCGCTCGGCGACGTGCAGCTGCTCGGCGATCTGCGGGTTGGTGTGGCCGAGTGCGATCAACCTCACCACCTCGCGCTCGCGCTCGGACAGCGCGGCTCCCTCTTGTGCGTTCTCCCCGCCGGTCGCCATCAGCGCGCCCAGCCGCGGGTGCAGGTAGTTGCCGCCGGCCACGGCCAGGCGGAACGCCTGTAACAACTCGGCCGGCTCGGCCTCCTTGAGCACGTAGCTGCGCGCCCCCGCCCGCAGCGCCTGGCGGGCGTACTCGGGATCCTCGCGCATCGTCAGGATCGCGACGGCCAGCGACGGATGGGCGACGAAACACTGCGGCAGCGCGGCGAGGCTCGAACCGCCGGGCATCGTCAGATCGAGCGTCAGCAGATCGGGCTTGTGGGCGCGCACTTCGCGGATCGTCGCCGGCACGTCGGCGGCCTCCGCGACCACCATGAACTCCTGCGCCTCGCGCTCCAGCACGGTGCGGATCCCGTCGCGCACGACGGCGTGGTCGTCGGCGATGATCACCTCGATCGGACGGTCCACGCCTGGGGTGCCTGCTTGCATGCCGCACACCGTAGCGACCGCGAAGGCGGCAGCCCGACAGGGCACAGCCAACGCCCCAATAGCCTGACCGCCACCGCGGCCAAGCTCGTCAAAACATACTAAAGCAGTTGGACATATCGTCCAAGCAAGGAGCGCGGGCGCGCCGGCATGCCCCACTGGGACGACATCGATCGGCACCTTTGGGACGACACGATCGGCACCATCCGGACGGCAGACAAATGCCCGCGCAAGCCGCATCATGTCGTGTGCAGTGACTTATTCAAACGGCTCCCACCAGTCCGGACCCCCCGCAGGCGACAGGCAGGGCGCCGACACACCGAAAGGTACGGCGATGCGCGATATCACGACACGAGATGCGAAATGGGGCGAGCGGCGATGACCCTGGTGGGCGTTGCGCTCGTATGGCTGGCGATCGCCGCGGTGGCGTTTCTGGCGCTGTCGGCGCTCGCGCGTCTGTCAGCCAGCAGCAACATCGAAGCTGAGCTCGGGATCGTCGGCGAAGCCGAACTGATCGACACGAGCTACATGACCATCTGAGCCCCGCGACGACACGCATCCTTTGATGACATGAGCCCCGCAGCCCTCAGCGCCGAAAAGCACTCGCGCATCCTGGTCGCTGGAGCCGACCCCGCGCAGCGCGCCGCGGTGCTGCACGGCCTCAGCGAATCGCTGCCGGAGGGTGCCCAGCTCGGGGAGGCTGGCGCGGTATCGGAGGTGCTCGAGCGGGCCCCCGCCAGCAGCGTCGTGATGCTGGCGGGCGACCTCGACGAAGTGTCCGCGGAGTCGCTGATGCGCATGCTGGGCAGCCGCCACCCCAGCCTCCCGGTCGTGGCACTCGGACTGCCTGCCGATCGAACGTCGGCTCACAGCGCCGGCCGCGGGGCCACACTCGGCTGGTGAGCGCGCCGGAGCGCCACACCGGTGCTCATCGATCGCTGCACACCGAGTTCCGCCAACCGCTTCTCTCCCCCGCGCTCGCCGACCCCCAGCCGACCGCGACCGACACCACCCGCGCGGCCGCCGCTCCCCGAGCTCGCCTGCACGAAATCCATCATCTCGTCCAGACGAATCTCTCACTTCCGATGCAGCCGCTAGCGTGGCGGCGTGTCGATGCTGCCCACCTCTCCCCGGTTGCGGAGGATCCTGGCCGCCTACACGGTCAACAAGCTGGGCACGTGGTTTGGCACGGTCGCGCTGTCGCTGGCGATCTACGACCACACCCACAGCGCCGCGGCCGTCACGGCGCTGTTCGTCGCGCGCTACCTGCCGGCGCTGGCGGTGCCGGCGCTGGTCGCCCGCGTGGAGGCGTCGACCCGCAGACACGCCCTCAGCGCGCTGTACACGTTCGAGGCGCTCTGCGCCACGCTCTTGGCGGCAACGGTATGGCACTTCATGCTGCCCGCGATCCTCGTGCTGGTGGCGCTCGACGGAGCGGTGGAACTGACCGCGAGCTCGCTGCTGCGCGCCCAGGCGGCGCGCGCCGGAGCGGAGGATCTGCAGGCGCCAGCCGCAAGGCTCAAGGCGCCAGGCGCGCAGGGGCTGCCCGCAGGCGTCACCGGCGGACAGGCATCCGCGAATGGCGAGCAACGCGGCGAGCAGGGCATCTACAACGCCAACGCGGCGCTCAACGTGGCGCTGTCGGCGTCGGTCGTGATCGGGCCGACGCTCGGCGCGCTCGCCGTGCGCGCCTTCGGGGGGTCTGTCGCGCTGCTGATCGACGCGGGCTCGTTCCTCGCGTGCGGAGCGCTGGTGGCGAACCTCTACGTGTATGTCGAGGAGCGCGCCGGCGCCTCGGTGCGAGCGCGCCTGGCGTCGGCTTGGGAGCACGTGCGCGACGCCCCCGCGCTGCGTGCCGTGCTGCTCACCCAAGCCACGGCGCTGGTTTTCTTCGAGACCGCCGCGCCGGTGGAGGTGTTCTACGCGAAGGGCACCCTGCGCGCCGGCGACGTCGGCTATGGCGCGCTGCTGGCGATCTGGGGTGTGGGGCAGCTGGGCGGCAGCCTGCTCTTCGCACGCGGCGCGCGGCGCTCGCTGGGGGCGATGCTGACGCTCGGCACGTTCGCGGTGGGGCTCGCTTACCTCGGCTTCGCCGCCGCGCCTACGCTGGCGCTCGCGGCATTCGCGGCATTCCTCGGTGGCGTTGGCAATGGCGTGCAATGGGCCTCATTGCTGGGCACCGTGCAGCTGCTCACACCCGAGCGGCTGCGCGGGCGGCTGATGGGCGGCGTCGAATCGATCGGCGCCCTCTGTCCCCTGATCGGCCTCCCCCTGAGCGGGCTCGTGATGGCGCTGAGCTCGCCGCGGATCGCGTTCCTCGTCTTCGGCTCGATCATCGCCGCCACCACGCTCGGGTTCGCGCGGCTGTGGGCCACCGGCACGATCCAAGCGGCCGGCCCCATCGCGATCTCAGCACCCGAGATGGCGCCCACCGCCGAAACCCTCGAGTCGGCCACGGGGCAACGCGTTCGAAAAACATACTCAGGATCTCGCGGGGTATGACGAACCGTCGTTAAGTGCTACCCCGCATCGGCCGTTAAGGACGACAGAGGACCGACATGCCGGCATCCAAGATAACGACACGGCTTTTCTGGCTGGCGGAGGCGATCCTACTGGCGTGCGCGATTGCGACCGCGGTGCTGACCTCTCGCGCGGAAGATTGGCAGCCACTCCAGCTTGTGGTGCTGCTGATGGCCCTCGCTCTGGGGGGGCAGCGGCTGAGCATCACCCTCCGCGGCCAGCAGATCACGACGGCATTCATTGCGTTGGTACTCGCGATGACCTTGCTTGGTCCGGCTCCCGCCGCACTCTTTGGGGTCGCCGCGATGATATGGACCTCGACCAGTCGAAGACTCCCACCTGCGGCATGGCTGAACAACCTCGCGACGTTCGCAGTCTTTCCGGTGGTTGGCGGCTTGCTGGTTCGCTTGCTGGTCGGCACGCTGGTCGGGAATGTCCATCATCCGGATGCCGGCGAGATCACCGATGGGGTGACCTTCGCGCTAGTGGTCTTCGCCGTCTTCATGCTGATGAATGTGCTCAACTTCGTGCTGATCGCCATCGACAACCGGGTACTCGAGGGACGGCGACTCTCAAGTCAAATACGGGACGTGCTGGTGCCGATCCTCCCGGGCCAGATCGCCGCCGGAGGGCTTACGGCAATTCTCGCAGTCGCCTATGCAACGCTTGGCTTCCCGGTGCTCCTTTGCGCCGTCTTGGTGATCCTGATCTTCCAATACCTGGCGATGGCGCTGCTGCGCTCCGAGGATCGGGCCGATCAGCTGGAGGCACGCTCGATGCACCTCGCCTCGCTGCAGCTCGGCGTGCTGACGACGCTGGTCGAGACGCTCGCGTTGCGCGACCGCGTGACCGCACGTCACGCAGCCGCGGTGGCCCGCTACGCGCGCGCGCTGGCACAGGAGACCGGCTGCAGCGAGTCCGAACAGGACCTCGTGCACACGGCGGGGCTGCTGCACGACATCGGCAAGTTCGCGCTGCCCGACCGGATCCTCAACGCCGAGATCCTCTCCGACGAGGATTGGGCGCTGATCCGCCGTCACCCGCAGGATGGGGCGACGCTGGTGGGGCGTCTCGACGGCTACGGACCGGTCGCAGACGCGATCCTCTACCACCACGAGCACGTCGACGGCAGCGGCTACCCGGCCGGACTGATCGGCAACGAGATCCCACTGCCCTCACGGATCCTCGCGATCTGCAGCGCTTACGACACGATGACCTCGCGCGACTCTTACCGCTCGGCCAAAACGCCGCAGGACGCGATCACCGAGCTGCGCCGGATGGCGGGACGCCAGTTCGACGGGGAGCTCGTGAACAGCTTCGTGGCGATGCTCGAGCGCAACGGCCCCGCGAAGCTGGCCTCTGGCGAAGAGGCCGACTTCGAGGCCGAGCTGGCCTTCGAGCGCCGCGCCCGCGCGATCGCGCAGCCCACGGCGAGATAGCACCTCCGGGCCTCGATAACACCTTCGGGCCTCGACATCGACCCTCACAGCAAACGAGCGCCGCTGGAGGGCGGCGCTCGTAAGAAGCTAATTTCCTGGCATAAACCAAAAGGTTCTTATTTGTTGTAACCCATGCTCGTCCTCCTTAGCTCGGGGCCCAGGGCCGCATGACAGGGGGCTACGCGGCCCCCGGTCCCTACCTCTCCAGAGCAACCGCAACCTACCTTTTGAGTAGGTTTGCGCAGGATAGTACCAGTGTTGGACGAATTGTCCAGCTTTGATCCGATATTCGCTGCAATGTGCAGCATTTCTTGCATATGCAGGACTTCCGAGATGGCCGCCGCAGTCGATTCGGCAAACGGCCTGTCACAGCCGGCTTGGCCGATTCGCCGCGGACCCGCTCCAGGCTCAGGCCCGACCCGCTGCGAGCCGTCGAGGCGACAGGCGGGCGGTGCAAGCCGGTTGGGCGATGTGGACGAAACGTCCACAAAGGTGCGCGACGCTCAACTTCCGGGGCCGAGGTGCCGAAGCTCGACTCAGAGAGGCACGCCGGAGCGCGGAGCGACATCCGGAATGCCTTGGCCCATTTGGGCCCCCACCCTTCGAACTCGAGAGGACACGCCGATGCCGTTCGCGCCACCCAACTCCCCGCACAGCGACCGCCAACTGGTGTTTACCAGCTCGCAGGCGGCGCGCTATCTGGGCGTCTCGCTCGCCACGATCCGCCGTTGGGCGGACGCGGGACACCTGGAGTGCTACCGCACGCCCGGCGGGCAACGGCGCTTCTCGCGTGAGCAGCTCGACGGCTTCGTGGATTCGCTGCAGCGCACCGGCGAGCACCGCGTGCCGGCGGCAGTCCGCAGCGCCGCCGCGTGACCCTCAGGCCAAGCCTCTGCATGGCGCGAGACCCAAGGCTCAGGCCCGCTCCACCGCGGGCAGGCTGAGATCAGCCCGGAGCGCGGCCACCGTCAGACCGCGGCGCGACCTCAGCGCGCGAGCCGGCCGAACTTCTCGCGCAGGCGGCGATAGAAGGAGGAGCCGGGGAGCTGCGCGATCGTGCCGACGCCGTCGACGAAGCGCGCGCGGATGTGCTCGTCGGGGCCCAGCTCGCAGACGGGGCGTCCGTCGACCGAAACGTCCAACGCCTCGCGCGAGCGGTTGTGAATCGTGATCGGGTCGGTCGGCGCCACGACCAGCGCACGGGCGGTGAGCGAGTGGGGCGCAATGAACGAGACCACGAACCCCTTCACCCCCCACGCCATCACGGGGCCGGCGTTGGCGAGGTTGTAGCCGGTGGAGCCCGCGGGCGTGGCGAGCACCAGCCCGTCGCAGCGCACCGAGCCGACCTCCTCGCCGTCGAGCGCGTACGCCAGCTCCGCCACGCGCTCGCCGACGCGGCGGTGGATCGCGACGTCGTTGATCGCGGTCTCCTCGCCACAGGGAGTCTCGAGCACGATCCCGGGGAGCCGCAGCAGCTCAAAACGGCCGGAGAGCGCGCGCGCGACACCATCCTCGATCTCCTCCGGCTCGACCGTGGCGAGAAAGCCGATCTCGCCGAAATTGATCGCAAACACCGGCACCGAGCTGCCCGCGTAGAGCTGCAGCGCGCGCAGGATCGTGCCGTCCCCGCCGAGCACGATGCAGAGCTGCTCGGCGCCCCCGCCGATCTCGGCGTCCACCTCGACACCGGGTTCGGTGCGCAGACCGTGCTTGACGGTCTCCTCCGGGTCGAAGCGCAACGTGGCCCCGACAGCGCGAGCCCGCCCGATCAATGCGCCCAGCGCGGCATGGGTGTCCGCGACCCGCCTGTGGGTGAGTACGGCGACGTTGAGGACATCCCCGCCCATGTGATCAGGTTTTTTTTGAGGGGCGCCCTCCGGGCGAGGGCTGGTGGGTGAGTGGTGAGCCATGCTCACAACTTCTCCCTCCTCCCCCGAGTGCTCGGCCACACTCACCATCCCTCGCTCCTCCCCCGAGCGCTCGGCCACACTCACGACTCCTCCCCGCACGCCATACGCTCGATCTCCTCCGCGCTACGAGCGCCGCCCGCGCGACCGGGCTCGGCCAGCCAGACGAAGGTCTCGCGGTTGCCCTTGGGGCCGGGCAGGCCGGAGGAGCGGAAGCCGAGGACCACAGGTGGGCCGGTTGGGCTCTCGATGGGCTGGCCGACCGGGCTCTCGATGCCCGCGACGGCGAGCCCGACGGCTGCGAGCGCGGCACGGCGCGCCGCAGGGTCGCGCACCACGCCGCCTTTGCCGACTCGCTCGCGCGGTGCCTCGAATTGGGGCTTGATCAGCGCGAGCACGTCGTAAGGAGCGGCGAGGCAGCCGAGCACGGCGGGCAGCACCTTGGTGAGAGAGATGAACGAGACGTCCACCACCGCGAGGTTGGGCACGCCGGGAAGCATTGCAGGCTCCAGCACGCGCGCATTGGTGCGCTCCAACACGTGCACCCGCGGATCGGTGCGCAGGCGGTGGTGGAGCTCTCCATAACCCACGTCCACGGCGACCACCGCGGCGGCGCCGCGCTGCAGCAGACAGTCCGTGAAGCCCCCCGTCGACGCTCCCACATCGAGCGCAACCCGCCCCGCCACCGCGATCTCGGTGCGAGCCAGCGCGTTCTCCAGCTTGATCCCGCCGCGCGAGACATACCGCGGGCGCTCGGCGACGCTCACGACCACGTCGGCCGCCACCATCTCCCCCGGCTTCTCCGCGCGCCTGCCCCCGTCCCCCACCCGCACCTCCCCCGCCATCACCGAGGCCGCGGCGCGGCTGCGCGACTCAAACAACCCGCGCTCCGCCAAGAGAGTGTCCAGACGCTGCTTGCCCATCGCCCGAACGGTATCCGCTCCGCAGCGTTAAATGAAACGACCCGCCTGGGAAGCGGGCCGTTTCGAGGGAGGAGGGATGCTGCTGTACTTCGGGTCTAAAAGCATGATGCCTATTGCGAGCAGCCTCGTGTGTGAGAGTGCGCACACATGTTCGACCTTTGTTGCAAGCGACATAACGCACGTATGTTCGCCACGCGCCGGCCGAGCGCTGTGGGGCCGGCCAATCTCCCGGCCTACGCCCCCACCGTCGCGGAGTCGCGGTCGAGGATCGCCGCCGCCACGCGCTCGGCGATCTTGGCGGCGGTGAAGCCGACCTCCTCATGCAGCAGCGCCGGCTTGCCGTGCGTTATGTAGCGGTCGGGCAGGCCCACGCGGAGGATCCTCGGGGTGAGCCCCATCTCGCTGAGGGTCTCCCACACCGCGCTGCCGAAGCCCCCCGCGAGCACACCCTCCTCGATCGTCACGAGCAGGTCGTGCTCGGCCGCCAGCTGTGCCATCAGGCCCGCGTCGATCGGCTTGGCGAAGCGCGCGTCCGCGACCGTCACGCCGAGGCCGCCATGCCCCTCCAGCAGGTTGGCCGCCTCCAACGCCTTGCCGACGCCGCTGCCGTAGCCGACCAGCGCCACGCGGCGGCCCTCACGCGCGAGAGGCGTCGTTGAGATGGTCGTCCTCTCGGGGGGCTCACGTTCGGAGAGCGCCCGTTCACCGGCGGGATCGGTGGCGCAGGCGTGCCCGCCACCGGCCTCGCGAAGGATCTCACCCGTGCCGATCGCGATCGCGCGCGGCTCCTCGGGCAGCGGCACGCCCACGCCCTCTCCGCGCGGGTAGCGCAGCGCGATCGGCCCGTCGTAGAGCAGTGCCGTGCGCAGCATGTGCACCAGCATCGCCTCATCGCGCGGAGCCATCAACACGATGTTGGGCAGGCAGCGCAGGTAGGCGATGTCGAATACGCCGTGGTGGGTGGGGCCGTCATCGCCGACGAGGCCGGCGCGGTCCATCGCGAACACCACGTTCAACTTTTGCAGGCACACGTCGTGCACGATCTGGTCGTAGGCGCGCTGCAGGAACGTGGAGTAGATCGCCGCCACCGGCTTGACACCCTCGAGCGCCAGGCCGGCCGCGAACAGGATCGCCTGCTGCTCGGCGATCCCCACGTCGAAGTAGCGCTCCGGCAGCGCCTTCTGCAGGATGTTCAGGCCGGTGCCCGAATTCATCGCCGCGGTGATTCCGACCACGCGCCGGTCGCGTTCGCACTCCCGCACCAGGGCCTCGCCGAAGACCTGGGTGTACTGCGGTTTCGCCACTCCCGCCTGCGCCTTCCCCGCCTGCCCATCCGCCCTGGCGGGACTCGCACTCGCGGCCGGCGACACCACGGGCGGTGGCGTCGGGGAGCCGTTGAGGATCGACTTCGGCTTCGCCGCATGCCACTTCTCCATGCCCTCCAGCCCACCGTCCTCCGCCGGCGCGAAGCCCTTGCCCTTCACCGTGGCGATGTGCACGACCACCGGGCGTTGCGCCGCCAGCGCCTCACGCAGCGCCTCACGCAACGCACGCACGTCATGGCCGTCGATCACGCCCATGTAGGCCCAGTCGAGCTCCTCCCACCACAGGCCCGGGGCCCAGAACGCCTTCAGCGACTCCTTCAGCTGGGGCCCCAACTTCTCGAACGCCGCCCCCACCGCGCCCGGCAGGCGCGCGAGGCCCCCCTCGACGCCCTCCCGCGCGTGCCACAGCTTCGGGTTCAGACGCACCCGGTTGAAGTAGCGCGACAGCGCGCCCACGTTCGGGGAGATCGACATCCCGTTGTCGTTCAACACCACCACGATCGGGGTGCCCATCCCCCCCGCTTGGCCGATCGCCTCGAACGCCACGCCACCGGTCATCGCGCCATCGCCGATCACCGCCACGACCTTGCCATCGGGGTGGGAGTCACCCCCGCGGGCGCGAAGGTGACGCATCCCCTCCTTGATGCCGACGGCGTACCCGACCGAGGTCGAGGCGTGGCCGGCGCCCATGATGTCGTGCGGGGACTCCCCGATCGAGCAGAACGGCGCGAGGCCCCCGTACTGGCGGATCGTGTCCAGCCGATCGCGCCGGCCGGTCAGGACCTTGTGCGGGTAAGCCTGGTGGCCGACGTCCCACAGAATCTTGTCGCGGGGCGAGTCGAGCAGCGAGTGCAGCGCCACCGCCAGCTCGCAGGTGCCGAGGTTGGCCCCGAAGTGCCCCCCGATCTCCCCCACCGTGTCGATGATGCACTCGCGCACCTCCTGCGCCAGGCGCTGCAGCTCCTCCTCGGAGAGGCCATGGAGATCCTGCGGGCCCTCGACCGTGGCCAGCAGGGATCGCTTTGAGCTGGCGCCGTTGTCGCTGTCGGGCTTGTCTTTGCTCATGAGGTGCGGGTGTAGATGAAGTCCGTGATCCGCTCCAGCTCGCCCGTACCGCGCGGGGCTTCGGTGCCCGCGCGAGCCGCCTCCGCCAGCGCCGTCCGTGCCGTGCGGTGGGACTCTGCCGCCAGATCTTTCGCTTGGTCGATTCCGAACTCGCTCACGTAGGTGCGCTTGCCGTGACGCTCATCGCTTCCTTGGGGCTTGCCGAGCGCGTCCTCGGTCCCGGTCACGTCGAGTATGTCATCGACGATCTGGAACAACACACCCAGCTCCGCCGCAAAGCGGTTGAACGCCATTGTCGCAGGTCCGTCGACGCCGCCCAACGTCAGCACGCACAGCACCGACGCCCCGATCAACCGGCCGGTCTTCAGCTCGTGCAGGCGCCGCAGGCCGGCGGGCCCCTGCGGCGCGGTGGCGCGCACGTCGGCGTACTGACCCCCCACCATCCCCCCCGCGCCCGTCGCCGCGGCGAGCTCCGCCGCCGCCGCCAGCACCCGCTCGGGCGCGGCGCGCTGGTGGGTCAGTAGATGCCGGAACGCCTCCGCGTACAGCCCATCCCCGGCGAGGATCGCGACATCCTCGCCGAAGGCCACATGGCAGGTGGGCTGGCCGCGGCGCAGCCCATCGTCGTCCATCGCCGGCAGGTCGTCGTGGATCAGCGAGTAGGTGTGGATCAGCTCAATGGCCCCCGCCAACGGCAGCACCTCGCGGTGCTCCAGTCGCACCGCCTGGGCGGTGGCGAGCGCGAGCACCGGGCGGATCCGCTTGCCGCCCGCCAGCAGCGAATAGCGCATCGCCTCGTCCAGGCCCGCCGTCAGGCTCTCCTCGGAGAAGCGCATCTTCTCCAGATAGCGCTCCACCTCGGCCCGCAGATGTTCGGGGTAGGTGGCCTCGGGGGCAGCGCCGGCGGGCACTACAGCAGCGAGTCTTGGCCGGGGGGCGGCGCGAGCACCTCGGCGCGCGCGCGGCGCTCGAGCTCCGCCCCCGCGCGATTGGCCAGCGCCGCGCACTCGTCCACCAGCGTGGCCGCCGCGTCGGTGGAGAGCTCGCCGGAGCGCAGCTGCTCCGCCGCGCTTTCCAAGCGCCCGATCAGCTCATCGAGTGAGTCCACCGCGTCGTTCATGAGATCGGAGCATTCTCCCGTACTTCGCGCAGCACCGCCGCCAGCACCCCGTTGACGAACGCCGGGGCCTCCGCGCCACAGAAGGTCTTCGCGCTCCGTACCGCCTCCTCGATCGCTCCCTCCGGCGGGATCGGCGTTGCGCCGGGAGTCGCGTCGGGGTGCAGGATCTCGATCAGCGCCACCCTCAGAATGCTGCGCTCCAGCGGCTGGATGCGCTGCACCGACCAGCCGTGCGCGTGGCGATCGATCGCCTCGTCGAGCTCCGGCGCACGGTCGGCCGCGGCGTGAGCCAGCGCCCGCGTCATCAGCGAGGCCCCCGCGGGGAGCGTGTCCGCGAGCGGCATACGGGTGAGGTCGTGCTGGTAGAGCGCGAACACCGCCTCCTGACGCTGCTCGGAGCGGCGCACGCTAGGCCCGACCGCTACGCGCGCGAGACATATTCGCCCGAGCGCGTGTCCACCCGCACCCGCTCCCCCACGTTCACGAACAGGGGAACGTTGATCGTGGTGCCCGTCTCGAGCGTCGCCGGCTTGGTGCCGCCTCCCGAGGCGGTGTCGCCGCGCAGGCCGGGCTCGGTCTCGGCGACCTCCAGGTCGACCGCGCTCGGGAGCTGCACGTCGGAGGGCTGCTCGTCGATGAACAGCACATCGACCTCGCTGGAGGGCTTGATCCAGCGCAGCGCCTCCTCGAAGCTGCTCTCGGGCACCGCCAGCTGCTCGTAGGACTCGGTGTCCATGAAGTGCGCGTCGGTGCCGTCGGCATAGAGGAACTGCATCTTGCGCGCCTCGGTGCGCACCGGGCGGAACTTCTCGCCCGCCCTGAAGGTGCGGTCGATCGCCGCACCGTCGGAGGCCCGCCGCAGCTTCGTGCGCACGAACGCCCCGCCCTTGCCGGGCTTGACGTGCTGGAACTCCACGATCTTGAAGACCGTGCCTTCCACCTCAATGTGATTACCGTTCTTGAATTGATTGGTGCTGACCAAGGATTTTACCTGCAAAAGCTCGGTTTTTGATGTGGTCGACGTTCTTGCGCCGCCGCTAGCTTAGCCTTTCCGAGGTGCGAGGCCGTACTCAAAGACTGGCCCAGGAACAGGCAGTCCTTGGCCTCGCGCTTGCGATATGACGGTTTCCTATGACCCGCCTTCTCTCGGGATCGTCATCCAGCCCCAAGCGCTGCTTGACGGCGAGCCGGTGTCAAGAATTGTAAGACGACGGTGTCGACTGAGGGGAGCGCCTGTCCCATCCATGAAATGGCGAGTAGTCGTCCGCATCCCACGCTTCGCGCAGCCCGGGCTTGCTCAGATCCCAGTCGGGGCGGATCTCGCGGGTCACGGTCCGTAGGTCGTGCCAGAGATCCACAAATGAGGGACGTCCCCAGAACCAGTAGCCGTTGTAGATGCCGTGGATGACCAGCCCGGGCTTGAGCACGAGCGTGTGCGGAATCATCGGGTCGTGCTCGGGGTCGGTGTACTCCTGGATTTCGAGGTCCTTCTGGACGGTCCGCTCCGGGTCGGAGAGGAAGGGCCACTGGGCACCGACCGACGCGCGGAACTCCTGGCTCGCATGATGAGTGTCGGTCGAGATGGTGGCGACCTTCGTGTAGGCCACCGCGATCTTCGGATAGTTGGCCGCGAGCTCGAGGTGCTGCTGGTGCTCCTTGGGGCAGTAGTTCCCGCGAGCGAGCGTGAGGATCAGAGGGTCCTCGCCCTGGATCTCGCTGAGCTTTCGAGCGAGGTTCTCGTGATCGGGCAACTCGTAGTCGGGGAAGGTGCCGCCGAGGGCGATGTCGCTGCGCATGATCTGCTCCTATCCATGGTTGAGGAGTGACGAGACGATGGCCGCCGTCCAGGCCGCCTGCACCCGGTGGTCGACGGGTCCGGACCCCGGTCTACGGCACGGGGGCAGACCGGTACGTCCCGGGCGCAATGGGAGCCTTTCGGGTCTACATTGAGCCTAGTCAGCCGGCGCGTGGGCGCCAGAAAGGGGCCATCGCAAATGAGTACCCATACGCCGGTATGCGAGTTGCTGGGGATCGACCACCCGATTGTTTCGGCGCCGATGGCTGCAGATCCCCGGCTGCCCGCCGCGGTCTCGAATGCCGGCGCCCTCGGCACCATGGGGCTGTGGTGGGTCGACGACGCCGGAGATCTGGTCCGTGAAACGGCAGCGCTGACCGATCGTCCGTTTGGCGGCAACTTCGCTCTCACCTCGGATCAGCACCGTCGAGTCGATCAGGCACTTTCTGCTGGCCTGCGGATCGTGTCGTTCATCTTCGGCGATCCGCAGAGCTACGTCGACTTGGTGCATGACGCTGGAGGGCTTGTCATGCATACGGTCGGCAGTGCCGAGGAAGCCCGGCGAGCAGTCGGATGTGGAGTGGACATCATCGTTGCGCAGGGCTGGGAGGCTGGCGGGCACGTATGGGGAAGCGTGGCGACGCTCCCGTTGGTGCCGGCGGTAGTCGACGCGGTGGCACCCATACCGGTCATTGCGGCCGGTGGGATCGGCGACGCTCGAGGAGTCGCGGCCGTGCTTGCCCTCGGCGCGCAGGCCGCCTGGCTGGGCACCCGATTTCTCTTGGCCGACGAGATGCCGATCCACGAGGAGTATCGGCGCCTCCTGATGGCCGCGACCGAGACCGATGCCGAGTGGTACGCCAACCTCTACGAGGTGGGATGGCCGGACGCTCCGCACCGCGCCATCCACAACTCAACTGCCGAGATGTGGGAGGCCGCGGGCCGGCCGCCACTGGGTAGTCGACCAGGAGAAGGGGTGATAGCGCATTTCGCTTCGGGCGAACCCCTGCTTCGATATTCTCCCGCGCCCCCGCTCGTTGGAACAACCGGCGAGATCGAGGCGCTATCGCTGTGGGCCGGACAGAGCGTTGCGCTCGCCAAAAAGCAACAGTCCGCCGCGGAGATCGTGGCCGAGCTCGTTTCGCGCTTGTAGCCCCCACCTGGGTCAAGGCTTCGCCTCGCGGCGCGGCACTCAGTCCAACGTGGCGTCTGCGTCGACGTGTATCGACTCGCGCACCGCCGAGGCGAAGCGGCATCTTCCAAGCGCGCTACCGTCTTTTGTTCAAGTAGCAGCTCGTCAGCTGCGCAGGCCTAACCGACGACCGTCAGCTCCTTCGCCAGCCCGGTGAGCACCAGCGGCCCGTTGTCGGTGACCGCGACCAGGTCCTCGATCCGCACGCCGTAGCGGTTGGGGATGTAGATGCCTGGCTCGACCGTCACCACGCTGCCGGACCGCAGCGGCCGCTCGCCGGCGGTGCGCGAGAGGCGCGGGGCCTCATGCACCTCGAGACCGACGCCGTGGCCGAGGCCGTGGCCGAAGTGCTCGCCGTGATCGGCCGCTTCGATCACATCGCGGGCGACCGCGTCGATCTCTTTGCCGTTGGGGCCCGGGTGCACGGCGGCGAGGCCGGCGAGCTGGGCCGCCAGCACGAGCTCGTACACCTCGCGGGCGCCCTCGGGGAGGCGCTCGCCGGTGGCGTAGGTGCGGGTACAGTCCGAGCAGTAGCCGTCGAGCAGCGCGCCCCAGTCGATCGTGATGAGCGTGTCGCGCGCGATCGGCTCATCGCGCGGCTCGGCATGCGGCAGCGCGCCGTGCGGGCCGGCGGCCACGATCGAGGGAAAGCTTGGACCCTCGGCGCCGAGGCGGCGCATCCGCAGCTCCAGGTCGATCGCCACATCGCGCTCGGTGCGGCCCACGAGGCCCGCTTCGAGCACTTCTCGCAGCGCCGCGTCGGCGAGCTCGGAGGCGGCGCGGATGCGCGCCAGCTCGGATGGCTGCTTGACTTCGCGCAGCTTCTCCACGAGGCCACCGCAGGGGAGGAGCTCCCACCTCTCATTCAGCAGCTCGCGCAGGCGCGCGTGCTGCTTGACCGTCATCGCGCCCTCCTCGAAGCCCAGCCTGCCACCGCTGGCGAACAGCTCGGCAAGGTTCGTGCGAGGCGGCTCGACCTCATGCTCGGCGACCTCCTCGGTGGACTCCTCGCGTGGGGAGAGCTCCCCGGCGAGCGCCTCGAGCAGGTCGATCGCGTAGATCTGACGCTCGAATAGTGCTGGCACCTGCGCGGCGGACTGCGTTTCGTAGCGGAAGTCGGTGAGGAAGAGCTTCGGCCCGCCCTCGGCGGCCGCGATCAGCGCCAGGCCGTTGGTGCCGGTGAAGCCGGTGAGGTAGCGCAGGTTGACCGGGCTCGAGAGCACCAGCAGATCGGGTTCGGCCTCGTGCCCGCGCAGCCGCGCGGCGAGCGCGCGGGTGCGCTCCACCTCGACGCCGGCGCCCGACCGCTCGCTCACCGCCACAGCGATCGACCTCCCGCCCGGCTCCCGACGTGCTCCGCCATGTCAGCGCTCCTCACGCCGCGGCCTCGTCGAGCGCTGCGCGCAGGCGCTGCATCGCAAGGCGGTACCCATCGGGCCCCTGGCCGCTGATCGAGGCGACGCAGAGATCCTCGATCACCGACACCCGCCGCCACGGCTCGCGCGCCTTCACGTCGGAGAGGTGCACCTCGACGGCCGGCAGCGCGGCGATCTCCAACGCGTCGCGGATCGCCCACGCGTAGTGCGTCCACGCGCCGGGGTTGATCACGATCCCGTCGGCGTCGTCGCGCAGCAGATGCAGGCGCTCGATGAGCTCGCTCTCGGAGTTCGTCTGGAAGAAGCGGGCGCGCAGACCCTGCTCGGCGGCGAAGGCGTCGATGTGCTGCTCCAGCTCGGAGAGCGTCAGCGTGCCGTACTGCGTCGGGTCGCGGCTGCCCAGCATGTCGAGGTTGACCCCGTGCATGACCTCGATGCGGTAGGAGGCGTCAGTCATCCTGGCAGCAGCCTATCTTCTGGGCGGGAGCGCCCTCGGACAGGCAGCAGCCTATCTTCTGTTCTGCGCACGAGCGCCCCTCGGACGCGGATGCTCAACCGATGCCGGGGGTTGCGGGGTGTATGTAACTTTTTCAAAGCCGTGCGCCATTGCTATCGGGCTTTTAATTTTTTATAACAACCCCCAGCCCTTTCCATATATACTACTGCTATACGCAGGCGCGAGATACTAAGAGGCCAGCTCGGCGACCGCGGCGCGCAGGTCCTCCGGGGCCACCTCGCAGCCAACCAGCACGTCACCCGGGGCGTGCACGAGCACGAACGGGGTGCTGGCAGCTCCGACGCGCTTCTTGTCGTGGGCGACGGCCGTCACGACCTCATCCACGCTCGCGCCCTCCATCGCCACCGGGAGTCCACGGGCGCTCAATAGCTCCCGCACCCGCGCGCGCAGTTGCTCCTGGCCGGAGAGGCGCAGCGCGGCGAGCAGGCCGAGCCCGACCGCCTCGCCGTGGCGGTAGCGCCCGTAGGCGGTCGCGGTCTCGATCGCATGGCCCACCGTGTGTCCGAGGTTGAGCACCTGGCGGCGGCCGCTGTCGCGCTCGTCCTCGGCGACCACCGCGAGCTTCAGCCGCACACAGGCGAGAATCGTGCGCTCATCGGGCGGCGCCCCCGGCGCTTCGCCGCCGACGCGCTCCCACAGCTCCCCGCCGGCGATCAGCGCCGTCTTCAGCACCTCAACCCAGCCGGCGCTCAGCTCCGCGGGCGGCAATGTGCGCAACGTGTCGGGGTCGACCAGCACCGCCGCGGGCTGGTGGTACACGCCGACGTAGTTCTTCGCCTCCGGCAGGTCGACGCCGGTCTTGCCGCCATAGGCGGAGTCCACCTGCGCGACCAGCGTGCTCGGGACCTGCACGACCGGCACCCCGCGCTGGTAGGTGGCTGCGCAGAAGCCGGCGAGGTCGCCCACCACCCCGCCGCCGAGCGCCACGAGGTGGTCTGCACGCGTCATGCCCGCGTGCGCCAGCTCACGCCACACGCGCTCAGCCGTGGCCAGCGTCTTGGCCGACTCGCCCGGGGGGATCGCGATCGACTTGGCCAGCCCCCCAACCGCCCCGCATACAGCTCACCCACAGTCTCGTCGGTGACGCAGAACGACCGCGAGGCAGCGCGATCGAACGGCCAGACGCATGCGAGACGCGCGTCGTCCAGCAGGCCACGTCCAACAAATACGGGGTAGTCACCCGAAGCCGACTCAGCCCACAGCAGGTGTGCATCGGCCACCTCTTCGTACAGCTCCCGCCGCTGCGCGTGCAACGCCTCGAAGGCCTCGCGGTCGCGCGCCAGCGGGCGCTCGGCGCCGTCGCCGCGGTGTACACGCTCCCATGCGACCTCCGGCGTGACCTCGATCAGCGCTGTCGTGTGTCCCGTAAGCGCCGCGCGCACGCGCGTGGAGAGCACGCTGCCGCCGCCGAGCGCAATCACGTCGCGGTCCTCGACGCCCTCCAGCAACCTGCATACGACCTCCTCCTCCACCGCGCGAAACGCCTGCTCCCCGTGAAGCTCGAACTCGTGGGCCACCGAGTGCCCGAAACGCTCCACCAGCAGCGCGTCACCGTCGATCGGTGCGCGTCCGCGCCGCTTCGCCAACCGGCCGGCGAGCGTCGACTTGCCCGCGCCCATGAAGCCGATCAGGACAAGCGCCACGTCACACCGCCCTCGGCGCCTGCCACGCGCCCGGCGCACAACCGGCGCTCAACGGCCACCACCTCCGCGGGCGCGCAGGCAGGCGCTCAGCGGCGCCAATCGATCCGCTCCTCGTAGGCGCGCACCGCCTCGCGGACGTCGTCGATGTGGTCGCCCCCGAACTTGCGCCGGTAGGCGTCGGCCAGCACGAGCGCAGCCATCGCCTCGCCCACCACGCCCGCGGCGGGGACCGTGCAGGAGTCGGTGCGCTCGCGCAGCGCCTCGGCCGGCTGGAGGGTGGCGATGTCGACCGAGCGCAGCGGCTTGGTGAGAGTGGGCAGCGGCTTCATCGCACCGCGCACCACCAGCGGCTCACCGGTGGTCATGCCCCCCTCCAGGCCCCCCGCGCGGTTGGTCTCGCGATAGTAGCCGCGCTCGGGCGAATGGAAGATCTCATCGTGCGCCTGGGAGCCCGGCAGCCCGGCGACGTCGAAGCCGGCGCCGATCGAGACGCCCTTCAGCGCCTGGATCGAGAGGATCGCCATCGCCAGACGGCCGTCGAGACGCTCCTCCCAGGAGACGTGCGAGCCGAGGCCGGGCGTGAGCCCGAAGGCGAGCACCTCGAAGACGCCGCCGAGCGACTCGTTGGCCTTGCGCAGCGCGTCGATCTCAGCGACCATCGCGCGCGTTGCCTCCGCGTCCAGGCAGCGCACCGGCGAGTCGTCCACCGCGGCAAAGTCATCCAGCCTCAGCGCCCGCTCGCGCTCGGGGGCGCTGACCGAGGCGATCTGCACCACGTGCGAACGTACCTCGACCCCGAGCGCACGCAGGAACGCCTTCGCCAGCGCGCCGCCGGCGACGCGCGCCGCCGTCTCGCGCGCGGAGGCCCGCTCGAGGATGTTGCGCACGTCGCTCTGCTTGTACTTCCAGGTGCCCACGAGGTCAGCGTGGCCGGGCCGCGGCAGGTGCACCTCGGGGACGGAGTCCGATACCGGCCACGGGTTCATCCGCTCCTCCCAGTTGGCGTAGTCGCGATTGGCGACCTGCAGCGCCACGGGGCTGCCGAGCGTGCGCCCATGCCGCACCCCCGCCGTCACGGTCGCTGCGTCGCGCTCGATCTTCATCCGCCCGCCACGGCCATGTCCGAGCTGGCGGCGGGCCATATCGGCGTCGATCTCCTCGGCGCGCAGCTCCAGGCCGGCGGGCAACCCCTCGACGATCGCGGTCAGGCCGGGCCCGTGGGACTCGCCGGCGGTGGTCAAGCGCAGGATCATTGCGGCCCCAGCATATGGCGTTCGTGGCTGGGCACGGAGGCCCAGCCCCCGGGCGGCCGGTACACGCGGCTACGCGCGCGGACGATCTCCCCCACCCACCACTCGCCGGGCTGCGCTACCCGTGGTGGCGGCGATGACGGTGATGGTGGCGAACGCTCGCGGCGTTCGCGGTGGTCGATTCCTTGGTGATACCGACCACCTTCAGTTCATACGGCACGCTCTGGCCGTCCGCTTCGAGGTACGTCAGTTCCTCGCTCTGCCCCGCTTCGAGGTCGATCGCTTCGCACTGTTCGGCACTCGGGATGCAGGTCCCTTCGCCTTTGAGGATCGCTTCGCGGCTGAGCGCGAACACCGCGCCCTTGCCGTTGCCACGCGCGCCCGAGAAGGTCAGCCGCGTTTCCTGCGCGGAGGGCAGCGCCTGCAGGCGCTTCAGATCGGTGTAGGGGGTCAGCTGCGAGGCCACGCCGGCAGTCGTGGACATCACGCCGAACTGCACGCTCACGGCGTACACGGTCTTGGGCTTCTGCTTCTTCGGCGCCGGTTTCACCGGGGTTGAGGGCGTGGTCGTCGAGCCACCCGTATCGGTCGAGTTGGGGCTGCTCTTTTCCACGCTCGTCGAGCTCGAGCTCGTGGAGGGCGAGGACACCGAAGCGGATCCGCTGCTCTTGGCGCTCGCTTCCGACGCCGTCTTCGGCGAGGGCAGCGGGGTGAAGGGGTCGTGCGAGCCGGGCTTGTGCCGGTAGCGCGCGCCTTCGGTCGTCTCGGAGACGGCCACGTGGGGATTGGCGTGGGCTTCGCTGACCGCCACGTTGGTGCCGTGCGAGGCCGGAGATTGGGTGGAAGCCCCGCCCGCTCGAGCCCCAGCCGCGGCCGAGGGCGTCGTGCCCGCTTCGCTCCCCCCGCCGTCCAACACCACATAGGCGACGGCGCCCGCGAGCGCGAGGCACAGCGCCACCACGATCGGCAGCATCCGCCGGTCGAGCAGGTCGGACTTCAGCGAGCTCAGGATCTCGTTCATGGCGTGGCCCTCACTACCGCGGCGGTGGTCGGCGCCGCGGAGGACGCGGAGGTCGTTGTCGCGCCCGGGCCGGCGGCGGTGGCGCCGCCGGTCAGCCCCTGGCTGGCGGGCAGCACGTACGCGGTGGCGGTGATCGTCGCGGTCAGCGCTCCCGAGGAGCCCGAGCTGCTCGAGTTCAAGACGGCGATGTCGGCCCCTTGGATCGTCAGCAGACGCCCGCTCACCGTCAGGTGACCGGCGGTGTCGCGCTGCGCGAAGCCGTCGATCTGCCCGAGCAGGTGCGCGAGGCCCTCGAAGCTGCCTTTGAAGACGAACGTAAACGGCATCGGCGTGAAGGCCGAGGGGGTCGCCGAGGTGGCGGCCGCGGCCGACGCGGAGGCGCTGCTGGAGCTGCCCGACGAGCCGCTCGACCCACCCGAGGTGATCGAGGTGAATTCGATATCGCGCTGGTCGGACGCCAGTTCGAGCTGGTAGATCAGCGATGGCACTTCATCGGAGGACGGCACCGCTTTGCCGAGGCTCACCACCGAGCTGTAGGCGGCGTCGTAGCGCTGCTCGGCAGCACGCGCGCTGTTGGCTTGGCTCTTGGCGGTTTCGAGCTGCTGGCGCGCGCTCTGCACCTGCGCCTGCTCGGCCCCCGCCTGCTTGCGCTCGGGCGAGACCACCAGCACCCATCCGCCGGCCAGCAGCACCAGCACAACGACGACGATCAACACCATCCGGTCACGCGTGGTCATCCGGCCGCTCCCTTCCCGCTGGTGGACACCGCTTTGGGGCTGCTCTTGGGCGAGGAGCCCGAAGCGTTGGATTCGCCCGAGTCGCTCGCCTCCAACGTTTCGGCGCTGGAGCTCGGCGGAGAGGGCAGCGGCTGGAAGCTCACCTGCGCGGTGAAGGAGGGGTCGTCCGCCGGGCACGTGCCGCCGGAGCCGCCGGAGCCTCCACCACTGCTGCCGGATCTGGCGGAGCTCTGCAGGTTGACGTTGCTGACGCCGCTGACCAAACGCAGGCGCACGAGCATCTGCGCCACCGCGATCTGGCTGCCTCCGCACCCGCTGAGCGTGAAGGTGGGGGTCGCACCGGGCGGCGTGGCCGAGGTCACCGGGGCCGCGGCGGTGGCGGACGTCGTGGAGCCCGCGGCGGTGGCGGACGTCGTGGACGCCGTGGAGCCCGCGGCAGGAGCGGCGGGCGCCGCGGCGCTTGGGGAGGCTGTCGCCGTCGCCGACCCGATCGTGCCCTGCAGCGAGCTGAGCGAGATATTCGCCGGCAGCACGCGGCTCAATTCGTACATCGTGGCCGACCAGTCGAAGCGGGAGCCGATCAGCTGGGAGATCGCCTGCAAGCGCTGTTCGCGCATCTGGATGAAGCTCGTGTACGAGGACAGCTGGGCGGCCTGCGCCTGAACCTGCTGCGCCTGGTTGGTCAACGCCGCCGCTTCGGCCTTGCGGCTTTCCAGCTGATGGCTGGCCGACCCGTACAGGAACGTGAGCAGCGCCGCGCCCGCCAGCAGCCCAAGCACCGCGAACGCGACACCCTGCGAGCGCCGACCGATGGCACCGCCCTTGCGCTGTTCCGCGGGGATCAGGTTGACGGCCCTCATCGCGGAGCCTCTTCGGTCGCGAGGCCAGTCGCGATCGCCAACCGATGGAGGGAGACCCCGTGGCCGTCCGCCGCGTCGGCGTAGTGCACCGACTCGCGGCGCACCTCCAGGCCGAGATCGGCCTCGAGCACCTCCGCGAAGCCGCGCATCTCGAGCGCCGGCCCGCTCAGCACCACGCTCCTCACTTCGCCGCCACCCTCCTGGGAGCGGTGGAAGTCCAGCGAGTTGCGCACCTCCCCCACGATCTCGCGGATGCCGTTCTCGAGCACCATCCGCACCTCGGGATCGACGCTCGGCGCAGCAGCGATGGGGGCCGGTGCGGGCTCCGGCGCCGGATCCGGCGGGAGCTCGGGAAGATCGAGATGGATCGAAGGTGGCCCATCGGTTGCACCCTCGGGCGCCGCCGGCGGCTGCGCGGCTGGGTCTTGCGCGAGCGCCCACGTATCGACGGCCTCGGGGTCGGGAAGCACGGGAGCGGCGGCCGGCTGGGGCAGCGCGGAGGGCGCGCTCGGCCCGGGCGGCGTCGGCTGGGGGGCCGCGCCGGGGAGAGGCAGATCGAACTCGGCCAGCAGCGCGCGCGCGTCGACGAGCGGGATGCCGCGCCGCTCGGCGATCTCGCTCGCCATCGCCTCCAGGCCGCCGCCGACGACGCGGGTGAAGCGGCACAGCGTGCCCTCCGCGATCGCCATGTTCGTCAGACCGCCAACGTTCAGGTACAGCACGCGCTCCTGTCGCTCGGCGGCAGCATCCTCGCCGTTCTGCGCCGGGAGGGCGTTGGCGGCGCCCGGGCGGTAGAGCGAGCGGATCAGCGCGAACGCGGAGAGATCGACGCCCTCGGGGCGCAGCCCGGCGTGCTGCACCGCGCGCAGCAGGCGCTCCACCATCTCGCGCTGGGCGGCCACGACGATCACGCGCTGACGCGGCCCGTTGGGGGTGTCGAATACGCCGAGCGAGTGGTAGTCCAGCACCGCGGAGGCCAGCGGCATCGGCACCTGATCCTCGGCCTGGAAGCGCACAGCGGTGTCGAGATCCTTGCGGTCGGTGACCGGCGGCAGTTCCAGTGTGCGCAGCACCGTGCGCTGGTTGGCGAGCCCCACCCGCACGCGCTTGCCCAGGCCCGCGTCGCGGAAGAGTTGCTGCAGCGCCACGCCGAGCTCGCGCTCGTCGATCACCTCGCCCTCGCGCATGATGTCCGGCGCGAGCGCCGCGCCGGCGGCGCGCTCCACGACGATCCCGCCGTTGACGTGCGCCTGCACGGCGGCGATGTAGCCGGGCTGGATGTCCAGCCCGACAACGCTCCCACCCCCGCGACCGAGGGAGAGATTGAGGTTGAGGTTCGGCTTCAGTGCGCTGAGCGACGGCATTGGCAGAGACGTCATCGACTTTTCCGGCCGATCGCTGAAGGGGCAATTTTCCGCGGCGCCAATTCGTCCACCCCGCGTGCCGAGCGGCCCGCCCCGTGGCTGCGGCCAGACGTGAGGGTTGGTCGAAGTAAGCGCATTTGATGCCTCTCAGTGCACGAAGCTGTGCAGGTACCAGTTGACGAGCGGCTGCCCGGCGAACACCGCGACGATCCCCCCCAACGCGAGGAAGGGACCGAACGGCACCGCGGTCTTGCGTCCGGCGCGGGCTCCCTTGCGCGCCACGATCACGGCGCCCAGCAGCACCCCCGAGAGCAACGCGATCAGGATCGCGGGCGCCACGGCCGCGCCGAGGAACAGCCCCATCACGCCCGCCAGCTTGACGTCGCCCATCCCCATCCCTCCGGGGTAAGCGAGCGCCGCAGCCAGCAGGAAGCCACCCGCGGCAGCGCCAGCAATCAGCCGCGTCGGCTCGCCCGCGGGGTCGAGCGCCGTCCCCAACCCAAGCGCCAGCAGCGCCCCGGCCCCGGTCAGCTTGTTGGGGATGATGCGGTGCTCGAGGTCGATCAACGCGGCGGGCACCAGCAGCAGGATCAGGGTCACCGAGAGCGCGATTCCGGCGGCGGTGTCATGCGTGAGCACCGCGCCGGCGCATAGCAGTGCCGTACCTGCCTCCACCAGTGGGTAGCGGGGAGAGATCGGCGCCGCGCAGTTGCGGCAGTGGCCCCTGAGCGCCAGCCACGAGAGGATCGGCACGTTGTCGTATGGCCTCACCGGAGTCCCGCAGGAGGTGCAGCGCGAGCGCGGCTTGACGATCGACTCGCGCCGGGGCAAGCGGTACGTGACGACGTTCAGGAACGAGCCGAATACGGCGCCCATCACGCCAGCGAGGGTTGCCTCCATGAGGTGATAATCGGCCGAGCGAGACCGGCACTTGAGCCGGTGGCAAGCCCTCGCGCAGCCCGACGGCTCAGGCGCGGTGTGCTGCTAGTAGTTCTCGCCTACGAAGACCACGTTTTGGCGACGCAGCCGCCTTTGGTTTTTTCGGCTTCTGGGTTGCAGCCGCGGGTGACCACGCCTTCTTTGTTCTTGGTGATGGTGTATTCGGCGCCGTTGGTAGCGACCGCGGCGACTTTGTAGCCTTTGCCTTCTTCTGTTGCTACGGCTTCCTTCACGTAGGCTTCATTTTTGCCGGCTTCGATCGTGAGCCCTTTTTCATATTCCTGGAGCTGTTTCGCTTCTTTCAGCCCCGTGTATTCGCCGTTGTGGTCGGTCGCGTACGTTTCGACCGTCGTCTCGGCAGTGTTCACGAGCGCCTTGGCCGAGGAGTCGACGGCCTTGCTCTTCTGGCTCAGGAACGCGGGAATGGCAATCGCGGCAAGAATGCCGATGATGAGAATAACAACCAGCAATTCGATGAGGGTAAAACCACCCTCATCGCCCGTGCGCTGGCGCACGAAGACGAAATTGGGGCTGAGATTCGGCTTTATCGGGCTGAGCGACGGCATCGGCAAGAACCTCATCGGCGTTTGCGGCGTATTCCTAAAGTGGCCATTTTCCGAGTCGTTATTTCGTCCATCTGCGCACGAAGCTGCGCCCAGCTCTCTGGAAGGCAAAAGAGGGGGCGGCCGGTTGGCCGCCCCCTCTATCAGGGATGCTTCTTCGGTGGCGGGATCGCCCGGAGCCACGAGGGCTGGGAACGATCTGCCGGCTAGTCGTTGTCGTCTACGAAGACCACGTTTTGGCGACGCAGCCGCCTTTGGTTTTTTCGGCTTCTGGGTTGCAGCCGCGGGTGACCACGCCTTCTTTGTTCTTGGTGATGGTGTATTCGGCGCCGTTGGTAGCGACCGCGGCGACTTTGTAGCCTTTGCCTTCTTCTGTTGCTACGGCTTCCTTCACGTAGGCTTCATTTTTGCCGGCTTCGATCGTGAGCCCTTTTTCATATTCCTGGAGCTGTTTCGCTTCTTTCAGCCCCGTGTATTCGCCGTTGTGGTCGGTCGCGTACGTTTCGACCGTCGTCTCGGCAGTGTTCACGAGCGCCTTGGCCGAGGAGTCGACGGCCTTGCTCTTCTGGCTCAGGAACGCGGGAATGGCAATCGCGGCAAGAATGCCGATGATGAGAATAACAACCAGCAATTCGATGAGGGTAAAACCACCCTCATCGCCCGTGCGCTGGCGCACGAAGACGAAATTGGGGCTGAGATTCGGCTTTATCGGGCTGAGCGACGGCATCGGCAAGAACCTCATCGGCGTTTGCGGCGTATTCCTAAAGTGGCCATTTTCCGAGTCGTTATTTCGTCCATCTGCGCACGAAGCTGCGCCCAGCTCTCTGGAAGGCAAAAGAGGGGGCGGCCGGTTGGCCGCCCCCTCTATCAGGGATGCTTCTTCGGTGGCGGGATCGCCCGGAGCCACGAGGGCTGGGAACGATCTGCCGGCTAGTCGTTGTCGTCTACGAAGACCACGTTTTGGCGACGCAGCCGCCTTTGGTTTTTTCGGCTTCTGGGTTGCAGCCGCGGGTGACTACACCTTCTCCGCTCTTGGTGATGGTATATTCGGCGCCGTTGGTAGCGACCGCGGCGACTTTGTAGCCTTTGCCTTCTTCTGTTGCTACGGCTTCCTTCACGTAGGCTTCATTTTTGCCGGCTTCGATCGTGAGCCCTTTTTCATATTCCTGGAGCTGTTTCGCTTCTTTCAGCCCCGTGTATTCGCCGTTGTGGTCGGTCGCGTACGTTTCGACCGTCGTCTCGGCAGTGTTCACGAGCGCCTTGGCCGAGGAGTCGACGGCCTTGCTCTTCTGGCTCAGGAACGCGGGAATGGCAATCGCGGCAAGAATGCCGATGATGAGAATAACAACCAGCAATTCGATGAGCGTGAAACCACCCTCATCGCCTGTACGCTGGCGCAGTCGATCCAACATGTGATCCTCCTAGGATCCGGTTATGGCGCCAGCCCGTGGTTCTCATCGCCTCAGATGGCGATGCTTCCCCCGTGCGTCGATTGATTCGGCTCGCGGAGGTCACCGGCTTTGTCACGCGCAATCTGCGCTCTGCCCTGAGACCTCGTGCTGGCTCTTGTTGGCCTCAGCATCGGCCTGCTTCAGGAGCGCTTGAGCGACGCAAGCGGGGTTGGACGTTTGGGCGGGAGAGCCCCATCATCGCCCATCCGCCCAGATTGCCGGCACGCGTGTGGCCCAAAGATCTACCCGGAGCCCCGGGCGGGCATCCGGCCGGCGACGGCCTGGTTGGCCGCCAGCGTCGTGTAGCAGGCGAGGTTGGCGGCGCGATAGGTGGCGCTGCCGGCCTCCAGTGCTTTGAGCAGCCGCAGCGCGCTCGTGCGGTCGGGGACGTGCCTTACGCCGTGCGCGTGCATGCAAACGACATAGCGGGCGAAGGCCCTCCTAGCGCCGGGGCTGCCCAGCACGGGCGCCGCGCCCTGTTCGGTGTGCGTGGCGGTGGTGGCCGACCGCGACCCGAGCGCCTGCGAGGAGATCGTCGGCGTCGAGCCTCCGCAGCCCGCGAGCAGCAGGGCCCCTACCAGGAGCGTCGCGGCAAACACTCTCATTTCAGGTAGACCCAGCCTTCCTTGCCACACCAGAACTGCTCCTCGCCCGATCGGTTCGTCCCCTCGTACCAAGCGTAAGCTTCTTTGAACTTCAGCGGCAGCGCGATGTGCGTCTTGGGCAGCGTCACATACCATTCGCGCACGAGGAAGCCGATCGCGCCGTTCTTCTTGCGATGTTCGAGGCTGTTTGCCACGGCTTCGAAGCGAGCCGCCTTCTGCAGCAGGAACTTCGCGTACTCGGCCGGCGGGATCGAGAGGTAGTCATCGGCCACAGCGGCGGCCAGCAGCGCCGAGTTGGCGGCCAGCGAGCGCAGCCTGTTGGCGTCCACCACCAGTTCGTACGCGCCGAGGATCTCTTTGTATTCGGAGAGCTCGCCCGTCGGGTCGCTGTTCGTGAGCGGGTCGTCCTTCGCGTATTCGTAGACCGCGTTAGTTTCTTCGACCTTCGGATCGACGCTGAGGAACTGCCCAGTGGCTGGGTCGTACTCACGTGCTCGTAGGTAGATGAGTCCCGTGTCGGGGCTGGTGTACTGGCTGCCGTAGCCAAGGGCAGAGGTTGCAGTCCCCGTTTTGCCGGTGAGGTTGCCGTAGGCGTCATAGGTGAAGGTGGCTTCGGCTTTGCCGGTCGAGCCGGTAAGTAGGCGTGTTGAGCCTTGCTGGTCGTGATGTAGGTAGAGCACGGTCCCGGTGCTGTTGTTGATTTGCTCGACAGGGAGGCCCCCGGCGCCGTAGATGTAGCTGTTGGTACCGTCGTTGAGAATCAGTGCTAGCTTTTCGGAGAAGTCCCACGCCAAGTAGGTGGTGGTGCCTGAGATAGTTTCGGACGTGCGTAGCCCGTCGCCGTTGTAGCCGTAGGTATCTTCGATTGCTGCGACTTCCGTGCCTTTTGGTCGTGTGACGGATATAAGATTCCCAGCTTGGTCGTAGCCGTAGGTTGTTGCGGGTCCGCTGGCGGGTTCGGTCTTGGTGCGCTGGCCGACTTCGTTGTAGGTGTACGTCGCGGCGGTAGCTTTTTTCAGCATACTTTTTTCGAGCTCGTCGGCAGCGTTGTAGCTGTAGGTGTGTTCGGTGCCGATAGTCGTTGGGTTGTTGGCGGCATCGTATTCGTAGGGGATGCCGACTCCTTTTGTCAGCCGGTTGTTTTTGTCGTAAGTGTAGGCGGGTTTTTCTTCCCCAGGCAGCCCTTTGCTAGTCGCTTTTTCGACCAGCTCGTCTTTGTTACGCGTGTAGACGAGCGACGCTAGCGTTTCGGTGCTCTTTTTCATCTTGACTTCGGTCATCGCGTCGGTGTCGTCGTATTTGTAGGTGTCTTCGTCGCTCGTGCCGCTCGGGAATGTCGTGGCCGTGAGGTCCGAGTCCGCGTCGTAGGTGAATTTGATGGCGTTTTTCGACCAGTCCGTCGTGCTCTTGAGCCGTCCCGCTTTGTCGTATTCGCGTTCGATGACTTTGCCGTTGGGGTAGGTGATCTTTGTCTGCTCGTTGGCAAGGTCATATTCGTAGCTGACGGTATTCCCGTGGCCGTCTTTGGTTTTGGTGAGGCGGTCGAGCTGGTCGTATTCGTAGGTGGTCGTGCCGGTGCCGTCTTCCATCTTGGTGCGGTCGCCGTTACTGTTGTATTCATATTTGACAGTCGGCGTTTTACCGTCCGAGTAGGTGATTTCAGTGAGCCGGTTATCGGGGTCGTATTTGTAGGTCGTGGTCCGTTTCTCGGCGTCAGTGACGCTCACGAGGTTGCCGGCTTTGTCGTATTCCTTGGTGGTCTTCCGACTGAGCGGATCTATCGCTTCGGTGATCTGCTCGAGGACGTTGTGGACGTATTCCGTCGCGTGTTTGTTGCCGTCGATCTGCTTCTTGACCTGGCCCGCCCCGTCGTATTCGGTTTCGGTGATCGCTTTATTGGGTTCTTCAACCTTGGTCCGCTCGTTGTCGGCATCGTAGGTGTATGTCGTCTTGTGGCCTTCTGGGTCGGTCACGGTTTCGACGTTGCCGTCACCGTCGTAGGTGTATTTCGTTTCGTGCCCGAGCGGGTCGGTAACCTTGAGCGGGCGTCCCTGCGCGTCGCGTTCGGTCGTCGTCGTGAATTCGGATTCTTTCGCACCAGACACGTGCCCTCGTGGGCTGACCATTGAAGTTTCCTGGGAGTCTTCGTTATAGCCCCAGGTGCGCTTGTCGCCTTCCGGGTCGGTTTCTGTGATCTTGTCCCCGGCGGTATCGTATTCGTATTTCCAAGCACGTTTCAGCGGGTCGGTCATACTTTCCACCTGCCCATGAGACGTGTATTTATAGCTCGTGGACTGGATGGTCGAGCCGGGGGCCGGCCGTTCGATGACTTCCGGATTACCGTGACTTTCGCGTTTGTATGTTGTAGTCTCGCCGTTGGGCAACGTTTCCGTTTCTACGTCGTGCGTGCTGTCGTACGTCCATTTCGTTTCGTGTTCTTCAGCGTCCACCTCGCTCCTACGATTGTTCGAGCTGTCGTAGGTGTACTTGGTCGTGTGCCCATTACCGTCAGTAACACTTAATAGACAGTTAGCGGCGTTATAGGAGAACTTTTCTGTGGTTGCGCTGGATGTACCGTAGCCGTGCGTGATCAAGAACGGGAGATCGTTGCTGTCAAAGCGCTCGACAGTTACGGCCCCTGTCGCTTTGTTCGTGGTCTTGTTGTAAAACGGAGCGTATTCGAATGTCTGTGTGCGTTCCATCGGGTCCTTCTGCGAGGTTATCTGGTGGGACCCGTTGTATTCCATGACGGTCGCACCCCCTCTGCCGTTCGTCATCATAGTGATCTCGTGCGAACTGTCGTATTTGAACTGCCACCGGGCTTTTTCTTCCCCCGGCTCTGTCACGCTTGCGAGCTGCCCGCTTTCATAAGTGTATTTCACGACATACCCCATCGGGTCTTTGGCGCTTTCGACCAGTCCTTCGGAGTTGTATTTGAGTGTGATTTTCCGTGACGCGGGGTCGGTGATCGCTTCCAAACGCCCGGCTTCGGTGTACGAGAGCGTCGTAGCGTTCCCGTTTCGATCGGTCACGCTTTCCAGACGCCCATTGCTACCCGAAAACTTGTACTTGGTCTGATTAGCCAGTGTCAGGGTATACCCAGCTTCAGCGCTCCCACTCAACGTATCCTGCGACCAAGCCGGGGCGGTAAACGATTCACCGCTGCCTTCCGTAAACGCCACAGTGCTGCCTTCAGCCTGAACGAGAGTGGCTTGTTTGCTTGCTTTTTCAACCACCAGATGATCGCTGAAAGAGCTAGTCCACCCATAGCCAAACATGCCGTGTTCAGTAGCGGCCACAGCGGCCCGAGAGTTATAGGAGCGTGTTAGATCCAGACCGACACCCCGGCCTCCGATCGCCAAATCCGTTTGTGACTGGGAGAAGTTGCCGGTAGCACAATCCACCCCTTCTCCGCATTCTGGATGTTCTTGGCCGGATGCCGACGGATTTGCTTCTTCCCCGTACTGTGTAGAGAGTTCAATTTCTACAGGATTCTCTATGGCAAGCCTTCCGCTTGATTCCCCTACTTCCCCAAGATTCTCAAACAGCACTTCAACCTTGGTAGTTTTTGAGCCTGCCGTCTTTTCAAACAACCCATCGTTGATTATCTCGGGCGCAATTTTAGTGCCGGGCGGAATAAAGAATTGAGGTTCGCCAAGTTCACTGTTAGCATTGAATGTGCCTGTATTCACGATCTTTGCGCCTTCGGACATCCAGATCTGGCCTTCAGAGAATGTGGTAGTCCCTTCGTTCACAAACGTTCGTTCAATCAGCGCGGTTTTTTGGTTCGGAGTATTGATCGTCGCAGAAGCGCTTGCATCAACCACCGTCTCACCAGAGCCTGACATGGTGTTTTCAGCGTTCCACGCGAGAGAATGGGCGATCGCAAATGTACCCGCGCCCGTCAGTTCTCCGCCGGTTATCGTCAGGCTTTCGACCGTCACCGTGCCACCAAGAACCTTGAATTCTCCTTTAGACATCGTGAGGTCCGCGCCGGTCGCTTTGACGCCTTCTGCAGAGATTTTAGGACCACCAAAATGACCGAGACCTGGTTTTACTTCGATCGCGCCCGACCATGTTCCGCTAGTGAACGAGAACGAGCCAGCCACAAAGCCGATAGAACCGCCTTCAGCCCCGGTCCAGCTATTGGTCCCGCTAGACGAGCCGCCATCAGTAAAAGCCAGAGAGCCAGAGGTAGCCTTGGCAGTCCCTTCATTTTCAAAAGGAACTTCAACATTGGTAGTCCCGCTCCCGGCCGTCTTTTGAAACGTTCCCGAGTTCGTGATCGCTGGCGCGAAGGTGCTGCCAGACAGAACATAAATCTGAAATTCTGCCCCTTCGCTGTTAGCCGTAAACGTTCCTTTGTTCTTTATCTTAGCTCCTTCGGACATCGCAATTTGACCTTCAGACAGCGTCGCAACACCATTGTTGACAAATACTCGTTCCACGAGCGACATACCACTGGGCGCTTTGATCGTTCCGGTACCACCCGATTCCAAGGTTGTTGAGCCCGATCCGATCATACGCCCACCTTCGAGAACCAGCGAACCAGAGATATTGACACTCCCGCCGCCCATCAGCCAGCCGCCCGTCATCTTCAACGCACTAGCGGTGGAGGCTTCTAGGGCATTCGCCAGTTCCAGTTCGCCACCCGTGATCACAACGGTGCCTTTGTCCTCCAACACACCGGTGTGATTGGTTCCTTCCGTGACCCTGACCGTTTTCCCGGCTTCGATACACGCCACATCCGAAGAAGCAGGCACTTTACCCGTAGACCAATTCGAGGCGGTCTGCCAGGCCCCTTCGCTGGCGCCCGTCCACGTGTCTGTGCAAAGCGGTTCAGCCGACGCACCAGTCGCCCCCAGAACTAAACCCGCCGAGAGTAGCATCGCCAACAGGCCGATGCTCCTCGTCGCCCGGGTCCACGCGACCGGGCGACCTCGCGTTTCGGTGTGGACCATCGACCATGTTTTGCCCAACCGCATCCCGCCCATGGGGCCTCCCATCTCGCGCGAAGGAACCGATGGCCGGGGGTTCTATCAGATGCAGACGAAAGATGTCGAACGGCTTGAGCCAATCATTTTTTACTCATCGGGCTCGGGGTAGGACAGTACGTCCGCGAGTCAGCGGCTCTCGACGTTAATCGTGCAGATCCACGGTGGCATCGCGACATCACGCAAAGCTCGTACTCGAGCAGGGACGGGTCGGCCGCAGCACGTCAATCAACACGGTCGTGTCATGCAGCAGGCGCAAGCCCCAGGACGCGATTGAGATCATCGAGTCGCTGTGGGCTCGTACCCAGGCGGCTGGATCTGCATCCCCACTCGTGCTCCCAACCGAAGCTGCCTTTTGACTCGCAACGACTGGCCTCCCACAAGGCTGATAGCGTGCTATCATTCTCCGCATGGCGCAGATCCTCGTTCGACAACTGGACGATGACGTGAAGGCCAGGCTGCGCCGGCGCGCGCGTCGCCACGGTCACAGCACCGAGCAGGAGGTCCGCGAGATCCTGATCAACGCCGTACGCGACGAGCAGCGGTCTCCAACAAAGCTGGGGTCCCGCATCGCGGCCAGCTTCGCGGGCATCGGCCTCGAGGGGGAGATCGGCGAGCTCCGCGGCGAGCCGGCTCGTCCTGCTCTGTTCGAGCAGTGATCCTGCTCGACACGAACGTCCTATCCGGGCTGATGCAGCGCATCCCCGACCAGCAGCTGATCGAGTGGCTGGACGACCAGCCTGTGGAATCGATCTGGACGACCGCGATCACGGTCTTCGAGGTCCGCATGGGCCTGGAGCTGCTGGCGCCGGGCCGGCGCCGACGGCAGTTGGAGCAGGCCTTTGACCAACTCCTCGCAGAGCATCTGGAAGGCCGCATCCAGACTTTCGATCAGACGGCCGCGATGGCAGCCGGCACAATCGCCGCAAGCCGGCAGCGCGCCGGCCGCACCTTGGAGATCCGCGACCTGCAGATCGCGGGCATCGCCACTGCTCGCAGAGCAAGCGTCGCGACACGCAATGTTCGCCACTTCGACGGACTCGGGTTGGACATGATCGATCCGTGGTCGGCCTGAGCCATGCTTGCCATCGCCCCCGAGGAGTTCGAGGACTTCGCCCTGGCGTACGCGCGCAGAGTTCGTCGCGGGTATCGCCGCCGCCAATGCCCAATTGCCCGCGGGCGAGACGGTCTCGCTCACAGACATACGCAAGCACCTCGAAGCGACCGGGCGCTCGGTAGACGAGCCATCCGGGCTGGATCGGCATGTACCGGAGGCTCCGATCAGCGATTCCAAATCGCCAGCTCACCCCCGGCAGCACCGACAATTTTGAGCTTTGCGTGATCCAGCTCCCATGCCTCGTACTCTGAGTCGGGCTCAACTACGATAACGAGGCCGTCATCGAATCTTAGTTTCAGTGTGCCGTCCGGATCGACATGACACAGAACAAGCATTTTCCGACGCAGGCTTAAGATGAGCTTCCCGATACGAGGATCGTCCTTCTCGGGGTCGATTGGTTCGGACAATGGCCCCTCCGATTCACCGATTCGGAATGGTGTCGTAATCGTAATCTTGAGTCCAGCGTGCTTCGCGTCTCGTACATAAATATCGAATTGTGCCCCAAGCGCCAAGTGGGATACCTGCACGTCTTCGAGCGTGAAGTCATACTCGCCATCTTTGAGCTCTTGTAGTTGTATCGTCATTCGCCACGCCACCAAGGACCGATCGTAGCGTCCCGTCGGGTGCAGGCCGTGTTGGGCACGCGGAGGATGGTCATTGAAGAATATCTTGAACACCAGCCCGTCGAAGCTCGCGATCCTCGGCACACCGCGAAGCCTAGGCGAAGAGAGACGCCTGTCTTCCTCATCACGGTGAGTAATCGATGCTCACCGCTCCCCCGGTCGCACAGTCCGCGGCCCATCGTGCGTTCAGCCGGATGCGTCGGTTGACGCAATTGCCAGCGAGGAGTGGAGGGCGATTGCGCCGAAGTCGCTGTCCTGATGGAGCAGTTCCGCCCCAGCTCTGATCGCGACGGCCGCAATCAGACAATCGGGGAGCCGGCGAATCGTCTTGCCCCCTCGCCGGCACGCGCGATACAACGATGCGGCTGTCTCGTGATCCGATGGCTCCTCGAGCGCCAGGAACGTGCAGCGATCGAGCAGGCGGCGCAGATCGCTGGCGTGGCGCTCGTCGCGAGCGCCAGCCAGGATCTCCAGAATCACAACCCCTGTGGTCGCGAGCTGCTCGTCGGACTCGACCGCCGCCCTGAGGCGAAGATGGGCTGGACTTCCGGTGGCCCGCTGAAACTCGATCCAAGCCGAGCTGTCAACCAGGATCACGATGCCTGCGGGGTCTCGTGCAACCAGCTGCCGCGCAGCTCGTCAAGGTCGCCCTCCCATCCGGTGCCCTGCATCTCCAGCGCTTCCTTACGGCTCATCGGCTCCAGGTCCAGCCGGCGGAGCGCGAGATCGATCGCCGCACGCTTGGTCGCAACGCGGTAGCGGCGCATGACGCGCTCCACCAATGCATCATCCAGATCGACGTTTGTGCGGCTCATGTGTAGAGCATACACACCAGAGGAGGCTCCGACGTGGTGCAAGTGACCACCGCGCCACAGCATCTGACTGCTCGATCGTCGCGTCGAGCTGTCCAAACGTGCATTGCACGACCTGCGCCGTTGAGCCCGCGAGGCTACGCAGCCGATTCGGCGGAAGCTTTCCCGTCCTCGCCGCCAGAGCCACCGCCCTCCAGCCACGCCTCCTGGGCATCGATGCCGGACGTGCGCACGCCGGTCCCCTGGCACCACGGGCAGGGGATTTTGCGGGATTCGCCGCCGAGGCTTGAGACCACCTGGCCGGTGCCCCGGCAGGGCATGCACTCTGGCTCGTGTTTGGCCATCGGACGGCGAGAATAGCGTTATGGAGATGAGCGCGGCGACCGAGACCCCCCCGGAGCGAGTCGAGGCATCGACTCGCCGGGTACCCGCGGGGCGGCCTCGCACCCTTGCGAGATGGGCCGGCTGGGTCGCGCTGGCCGCGATCACGGCGGGTGCAGCCGCGCTGCGCTTCGCCCATCTGGGGCAGGTCATCGGCGACCCGTTCTACGACGGCGCCGTGCGCAGCATGGGGCTCTCCTGGCACAACTTCTTCTTCGGCGCGGTCGAGCCCTCGGGGGCGATCGCGATCGACAAGCCACCGGTGGACCTGTGGCTGCAAGTGGCGAGCGTCAAGCTGCTCGGCTTCGGCTCGGCCGCGCTGAAGACGCCCGAGGCGCTCGCCGGCACGCTCGCCGTGCCGCTGCTGTACGCCGCAGTGAGGCCAGCGTTCGGCGTGCGCGCCGGGCTCGCCTCGGCGCTCGCGCTCGCGGTGCTGCCGATCGAGCTGATCACCGCGCGCAGCGACACGATGGACGCGGTGATGATGGCGCTGACCGTGCTCGCGCTGGCGCTGCTGGTGCGAGCCGCGCGCGGCGGGCGCACCCTGTGGTTGCTGGGGGCCGCCGCCGCGCTGGGGATCGCCTTCGACGTGAAGCTGCTGGAGTCGGTCGTGGCGCTGCCGGGCCTCGTGCTGCTCGCCTGGCTGGGGCTGCCGGGCACGCGCCGGCGACGCGTTGCGCAGCTGGCGCTGGCGGCAGTCGTGTACGTGGCGGTCGCGCTGGCGTGGCTGACCGGGACGCTGCTGTTCGGAGCACACGACCGGCCGTGGGCATATGGCTCCACCAACGGCAGCGCGTGGAACTCCGCGTTCGTCTTCAACGGACTCGATCGCCTGGAGGGCAAGTCGCTGGAAGGCGTGCAGGCCGCCTACCAGCCGAGCCGCCACTACCCCGAAGCCACGCAGGCAGAGCGCGACGCGATCCCGATTATGCCGCCGTCGCCGACGCGCCTGCTCGACCGCATCGGCCCGCTCTCGGGCGAGCGGCTCGGCTTGGAGGTGCTCGCCGGCCTGCTGCTGGGCGGCGCCGCGCTGGGGGCGCTGTGGTGGGAACGGCGCGTGGGCAGGCGGGACACGAATCGCGACATCGCCGCCGACTCCGAGCGCCCACCTCCAGCGGAGGTATCCGCGCAAACCGGATCGACGGACGCCCCAACCACGACTGACGCCCTCGCCAATGCGCCGCCCGAGCGCCCACCGGACACCCAACGGCGCCTTCGCATCGCGCTGCTGGCGGGCCTGACGCTGTGGCTGCTGACGGGCATCGCGCTGTTCAGCGACATGAGCCGCCTGCACCCCCGCTACACCGAGGCCTTCACGCCCGCGGTCGCGGGCACGCTCGGGATCGGCCTCGCGTGGGCCACCGAGCGCCGCAGCCGTGATCGCCTGCTCGCGCTGAGCATGACGCTGCTGGTGGTAGCGCTGTACGCCGAGCGACTGCTGTTCGGGCCGAGCACCGTGTGGTGGATTGCCGCTGCCACCGCAGTGGGCGCGATAGCGCTCGCCTGGAGCGGCTTCCCGCGCGCCGACACGCCGCGCGCGGGCGTCACCGCGCTGGCGCTCCTCTGCGTCCTGGCGATTCCCATGTGGGCCTCGCTGAACGCCCTGAAAGAAAACGTCTCGGACACCAACCCTCTGGGCATCCTGCACCACGGCGAGCTCGCGCCGCTCAGCGCCTACCTGCGCACCCACCAAGGCAGCGCCTACTACGAGGTCGCGTTCGACTCCGGCACGAAGATGGGCGAGCTGGTCGAGCGCGACGCTCGGCCGATCCTGGTGCTGACCACGCTCGAAGGCCACGTCTTCACCTCGCTCGCGCGGCTGCGCGCACTCGTCGCCGCGGGCAGGATCCACTACGCCTTCCTCGACGAGGGTTGCGGGCCGCACTCGCCCCCCACCGACCCCGACTGCTCGGCGCCGGCCCGCTGGGTGAGCGAACACGGCACCGACGTCTCCCGACAGGCGGGAATGCCGCGGCCGGGGATGCTGTGGCGGCTGCCCGAAGTACATCCACCATCCACCCACGAGCGATCCCGGCTTCCGCCGAAGGCCATCAGGCGGCCCGCAGCCCGATGATGGGTACCCTCCGCGGGGATGAACGCCACCGAGACACCGGCATCCCTGAAGATCCTGGTCGTGGACGACGAGGAGACGCTGCGCGAGACGCTGACGCGGTCCTTCTCACGCGAGGGCCATACTGTCGAGGCGGTCGCCTCGGGCCAGGAGGCGATTGGGCGCGCCGGCGCCGAGCACTTCGACGTGATCCTGCTCGACGTTGCGCTCGGCATGGGGCCCAACGGGTACGAGGTGTGCCGCAGGCTGCGCGAGCAGCGCAACGTGGTGCCGATCATCATGCTCACCGCCCTGGACACCGAGGCCGACGCAGTGCAGGGGCTGGAGGCCGGCGCGGACGACTATGTCACCAAGCCGTTCGGCCTCGCCGAGCTGCGCAGTCGCGTGCGAGCAGTGCTGCGCCGCTCCGGGCCGCGGGCGCTCGGACGCGAAACGATCGCTGTCGGTCCGGTGGCGCTCGACCGCGGCCGCCGCGAGGTGACCGTGGGAGGCGAGCCGGTGCGCCTGACCTTCTCGGAGTTCGAGCTGCTCGCGCGGCTGATGTCCGAGCCGGGCCGCCTGCTCAATCGCCAGGAGCTGCTGCGCGCGATCTGGGGCGACTCGGCCTACCGCGACCCGCGCGCGATCGACGTCCACATCCGCCACCTGCGCGAGAAGCTCGAGGAGCGCCCCGAGGAGCCGAAGCTGATCCTGACCGTACGCGGGGCCGGCTATCGCTTCCAGGAGCCGTGATGGGAGCATGGCTGCTCGGCCTGCGCCCGCGGCTGCTCGCCGCACTGCTGCTGACAAGTGCCGTGACGCTTGCGGTCGCGGCGCTGGCGCTGCTCTCCCCACTCGAGCAGCGGCTGCGCGCCGACGGCGAATCGACCGTGCTGACCGCGCTCGGCACCGCGCGACCGGAGCTCGCCGAGATCGCTGTCGACCCGGCGACGGGACGTCTGAACGAAGGCGAAGCGCGCCAGGCCGAGCTGGTGCTGCGCCGCCGCTCGCAGGCGACGCTGACGATTCTCAACAGCCAGCTCGACGTCGTCTACGCCGGGGACCAGCCGACCCAGGACGTGCCGGACTATTACGGCGAGGCGCGCCGCGCGCTGAGCACCGGCAAAGCGCCCGTCAGCGAAGTACGCGACGACGAGCTGATCCTCGCCCAGCGGATCAAGATCGCCGGCCGCCACTACGTCGTGGTGCTGACCAAGCGCTTGGACTACGTCGCCTCCGCGGTGCGCGTGGTGCGCACCGCGTTCCTGGAGGCGGCCGGCGCCGGCCTACTCGTGGCGTTGCTGCTCGGGATCGGTCTGGCAACCACGCTGCTGCGCCGCCTGGAGCGTCTGCGCGACGCCACCCGCGAGCTCGAGCGTCGCGGTCCGGAGGCCAATCCACTGCCCGAGGATCGCGGTCGCGACGAGGTCGCGGAGCTGACCCGTGCCTTCACCGGCATGCAGACGCGGCTGCGTCGCCAGGAGGCCTCGCGCCGCGCTTTCGTAGCCACGGCCTCGCATGAGTTGCGCACGCCGCTCGCCTCGCTCGACGGGATGCTGGAGCTGCTCGAGGACGATCTGCGCGCCGAGCAGCTCGACATCGAGGACGCGCGCGAGCGTGCGACCCGCGCGCGAGCGCAGTCGCGGCGACTCTCGCGTCTGGCCTCCGACCTGCTCGACCTGAGCCGCCTCGACGCCGAGATCGCGCTACGCAGCGAGCCGCTCGAGCTCGGGGAGCTCGCCCGCGCGGTCGCCGCCGAGTTCGAGCTCGCCGCGGCCGAGCGCGGGGCGCAGCTGAGCGTGCATCCGCCCGCGGAGCCCTGCTGGGCGCAGGCCGACCCGGGCGCGGTGGCGCAGATCGTGCGTATTCTGCTCGACAACGCCCTACGTATCGCTCCCCCGGACTCGAGCGTGGAGCTGGATGTCGCCGCCGCCGAGGGATGGGCCAGGCTGAGCGTACGCGACCACGGTCCCGGCGTCCCGCAGACCGAGCGGGAGTTGATCTTCGATCGCTTTCAGCGCGGTTCGACCACCGGCGGACAGGGCGGCTTCGGCCTGGGTCTGGCAATCGGACGCGAGCTCGCCGCACGCATGGGCGGGACACTGGAGCTTCTGCCCGAAACGGGGATGCTGGCCGAACGGGGGATGCTCGCCGAAGGCGAGTGTCCCCCCGTGTCGGTCGGAGGCGAGTGTCCCCCGGCTTCGCTCGAAACGGGGATGCGAGCCGAGTGTCTCCCGGATGCGGCCGATGGATTCGCGCTCGCACAGCCCGGAGCGTGCTTTGCGCTGCGCCTTCCGGGCGCGCGAGAGGATTAGATGTACGCCCACCTCCAGAGGACCAACCAACCCGAAAGTCACCAGACCTGATGTCCACCAAACCCGAGATGTCCGACGACACCGTGCTCGCCGAGATCGCCGCGCAAGCACAGCACAGCGGACGGCTGGCGCTCGACACCGAGTTCATGGGTGAGGGTCGCTACCGCACGCTGCTGTGCCTCGTGCAGCTCGCGGTCCCCGACCACACCGCCGGCCTGCGCATCGAGCTGATCGACCCGCTGCGGGAGCGCCTCGACGGGACGCCGCTGGCGCGCATGCTCGCGGACCCCGCGGTCGAAGTCGTAGTGCACGCGGGTCGCCAGGACATCGCGCTGCTGCGCCGGCGCTTCGACACACCCGTGCGCAACGTGTTCGACACACAGGTCGCCGCCGGCTTCGCGGGGATGGCGGCTCAGACCTCCTATGAGACGTTGCTCGCCGAGCTGCTCGGCGTGCGTCTTGCCAAGAGCGCGAGCTTCACCCGCTGGGACGCGCGCCCGCTCTCCAGCGAGCAGCTCGCCTACGCGCGCGAGGACGTCGTGCATCTGCTCGAGCTCGCCGAGGAGCTGCGGCGGCGCCTGAGCGCCTCCGGGCGTCTGCAGTGGGCGCGCGAGGAGTGCCGCGCAGTCGAAGAAGCCAGCGACGAGCGCGACGAGCGGGCAATCCTCTCGCGCTTGCCGCGGATCCGCAACTTGAGCCCGGCCTCGCAGGCGATCGCGCGCGAGCTGGTGGCCTGGCGCGAGCGGACCGCGGCCACCAAGGATCGCACCGTGCAGAGTGTGCTCGCCGACGCCGCGCTGGTCGAGCTCGCCAAGCGCCGCCCCACCACGCTGCGAGAGCTGGAGCAGATCCGCGGCCTCGGCCAGGGCAGCCTGCGCCGCAGCGGCCCAGAGCTGCTGGAGGCGATGCGCAGCGGCGCCGAGCGCGCAGATGGGCCGCAGATCCCGCTGGAGCGCCCGCCGCGCGGCGGCTTCCCCGACCCCGCCGACGCCCCGCTGGTGGCACTCTGCGAAGCGCTCGTGCGCGCTCGCGCGCGTGAGGCCGACCTCGCCTACGAGCTGATCGCCGCGCGTGCCGACCTGCAGGCAATCGTCACCGCCGTGCGTACGGGCTCCGAAGAGCCCGACGTGCGCACGCTGCGCGGCTGGCGCCGTGAGCTGGTGGGCGCGGAGCTGCTGGAGCTGCTCGACGGGCGCGTGTCGCTGTCCGTGCGCGAGGGGAGCCTCAAGATCGGCCGGTAGGCCGTTACTGAATGTTGTTGTAGACCGTGAACAGCGGCATGTACATCGAGATCACGATGAAGCCGACGATCCCGCCGATCACGATGATCATGATCGGCTCCATGATCGAAGTGAGACCCTTGACCGAAGCGTCGACCCGGTCGTCGTAGAAGTCGGCGATCTTGCCGAGCATCGCATCGAGCGCGCCGGTCTCCTCGCCGACCCCGACCATGTTGGTCACCATCATCGGGAAGATCGGGATGTCCGCGAGCGGAGAGGAGATCGTGCCGCCGCGCTTGACCGAGGTGATTATGGTGTCCATCGCGTCTTCCACGACGACGTTGCCGGCGGTTTTGCCGGTGATCTCCAGGGCGTGCAGCAGCGGCACGCCGGCGCCGGTGAGCGCCGCGAGCGTGCGCGACCAGCGCGCGATCGCCACCTCCTGCACGATCGTTCCGATCTTCATCGGGATGCGCAGGCGGAAGCGATCCCACTGGGGCCGCCCCCAGGAGCTCGACTTCCACTTCAGGAAGGCGACGATCACCGCGATGGTGCCGCCGATCAAAAGCCACCAGTCGTTGATGACCAGATGGGACATGGCCACCGAGACCTTGGTGATCGCCGGCAGTTCGCCGCCGAATTCCTTGAACACGTTCTGGAACACCGGCACCAGGAAGGCGACCAGCGCCATCATCACGCCGACCGCGAAGACGATCACCAGGGTCGGATAGATCATCGCCGATTTGATCTGGCGGCGCAGCGAGGCGTCCTTCTCGAGCTGGTCGGCGACGCGCAGCAGCGAGCCCTCCAGCAGGCCGCCGGTCTCCCCCGCGCGCGTCATCGCGATGAACAGCGGGTTGAACACCTTCGGGTGACGCTCCATCGCGTCGCTCAGCGGCAGCCCGGCCTCGACGTCCTTGCGCACTGCCACGATCGTGCCCTTCAGCAGCTTGTTCTCGGTCTGCTCCTCCAGCACGTACAGCGCGCGCAGGATGCTCATTCCCGAGGTGATCATCGTCGCCAGCTGGCGCGAAAAGACCGCCAGGTCAGACGCGGTGACCCTTTCCATGAAGGTGATATTGATCTCGCGGGAAGCATGCTTGTCCGCAATGTCGAGGACGATCAGCCCGCGCGACTTCAGCTGGTCGGAGACCGCCTGCTTGGAGTCGGCGTCGACCTCGCCCTTCGCCTTCGCGCCGGCGAGGTCCATCGCCTTGAAGACGTACGTGCTCACGTCCTAACCGCCTCTCTACGCTGCCAGTGAGCCGGCGCCCAACAGGCGCCGCAGCTCTTCGGGGGTGGAGGAGCGCGATTCGGCCACCTTCTGGGAGATCTTGCCGCTGCGCACGAGCGTCGCCAGCGAAGCATCCATCGTCTGCATCCCGTGCGCGGTACCGGTTTGCAGCGTCGAGTAGATCTGGTGGGTCTTACCCTCGCGGATCAGGTTGCGCACGGCTGGCGTCGGCACCAACACCTCGCACGCGACCACGCGCCCGGAGCCGTCGGCGGTGGGGATCAGCTGCTGGGTCATGATTCCCTGCAGGGCGACCGACAGCTGCACCCGCACCTGCCCCTGCTGGTGGGAGGGGAACACGTCGATGATGCGGTCGATCGTCTGCGCGGTGTCCTGCGTGTGCAGCGTGGCGAACACCAGATGCCCGGTCTCCGCGGCGGTCAGCGCCGTGGAGATCGTCTCCAGGTCGCGCATCTCGCCGACGAGAATCACATCGGGATCCTGGCGCAGCGCGGCCTTCAGGGCGTCGCCGAAGCTCTGCGCGTCGGAGCCCAGCTCGCGCTGGTTGACGATGCAGCGCTTGTGCGGGTGCAAAAACTCGATCGGGTCCTCGATCGTCATGATGTGCTCGTCGCGAGTTTGGTTGATCGCGTCGATCATCCCCGCCAGCGAGGTGGACTTGCCCGAGCCGGTCGGACCGGTCACCAGTACGAAGCCGCGCGGCTTGCGTGTGAACTCGTGCACGGTGGCGGGCAGGCCGAGCTCATCGATCGAGGTGAGGCCGACGGGGATCAGGCGGAAGGCGGCGCCGATCGCCCCGCGCTGGTAGTAGGCGTTGACGCGGAAGCGGGCGTGGCCGGGGATCGAGTAGGCGAAGTCGAGCTGCCAGTCGGTCTCCAGGCGCTGGCGCTGGTCGCCGGTGAGGATCGAGTAGATGATCTCGCGCGTGTCGGTGGGCTGCAGCACCGGGTAGTCCTCCAGCGGTGTCAGGCGCCCGCGCACGCGCACGGTCGGATGCGCCCCGGCTGCCATGTGCAGGTCCGAAGCGCGGCGGGAGACGACCTCCATCACGAGGTCTGCAAAGTCAATGCCCATCGCCCTGCCCATCGGCCCCGGCGGGCCCGCTGCGTGGCTTGGCGCGAGCGAGTGGACGAAAATTCGAGTGGACGTCCCTGCTGCAGGAAATCTTGCTAGCCGCCACCGAGAACCCGCGCCAGCTCCGCGATCGAGGTACGACCCTGGCGGACCTTGTCGAGGCCATCGTCGCGTAGACGGCGCATCCCCTGCTGCATAGCGACCTCGCCGAGCTGCTCGGCGGCGCGGCGTTCCAGCGCGAGGGCGCGGATCTCGGAGGTGACGCTCATCACCTCGTAGATCCCCGCGCGGCCGCGGTAGCCCGAGCCGCCGCAACGCCGGCAGCCGACGGGCTCATACGCCTCCAGATCGACGATCGCCTTGTAGCCGTTCTGGCGCAGCACCTCGGCGGGGATGATCGTGCGCTTCTTGCAGTGCGAGCAGAGCGTGCGCACGAGGCGCTGCGCGAGCACGCAGTCCAGAGCCGAAGCGACGAGGAACGGCTCGATCCCCATCTCGATCAGGCGCGTGATCGCCGAGGGGGCGTCGTTGGTGTGCAGCGTCGAGAGCACGAGGTGCCCGGTCAGCGCCGACTCGATCGCGATCTGCGCCGTCTCGCGGTCGCGGATCTCGCCGACCATGATCACGTCGGGGTCGGCGCGCACCATCGCGCGCAGGCCGGTCGCGAAGGTGAGGCCGGCCTTCGGCGAGACCTGCACCTGGGTGATCCCCTCGACCTGGTACTCGACCGGGTCCTCGACGGTGATGATGTTCTTCTCCGGCGTGTTCAGTTCCTGCAGCGCCGCATACAGCGTGGTCGACTTACCGGAGCCGGTCGGGCCGGTGACGAGCACGGCGCCGTGGGTCTGGTGAAAGGCGTGCTCGAAGCGCTCGCGCTCTTCCCCGCCCAAGCCGAGCTTCTCGAGCTTCATCACCACGGAGTCCTTGTCGAGGATGCGCATCACGATCGACTCGCCGTGTACGCTCGGCAGCGTCACCACACGCAGGTCGACGTGGCGGCCGTCGACGGTCAGCCCGACGCGCCCGTCTTGGGGTAGGCGCCGCTCGGAGATGTCGAGCTCCGCCATGATCTTCACGCGCGAGACGACCCCCGGTCCCATTTTGCGGGGCACCGTGGTGATGTCCTGCAACACCCCGTCGACGCGGAAGCGCACACGCGTCTCCTTGCCGTCGGGCGAGAGGTGCACGTCGGAGGCACCCTGCTCGACCGCCTGCGCGACGATCTGGTTGACCAGCTTGATGACGGGCGCGTCGTCGTCGGTCTCGTGCAGCTCGACGACCTCCGCCTGGGCGTCCTCGCTCTCGGCGAGCTCGCCGCTCGCGGCGACCACGTCGTCAAGGCGGTCCAGGCGCGAGATCAGCGCGACGATGTCCTCCGGCGCGGCGACTGCCACGCGCACCTCGAAGCCGGTCATGATCGCGATGTCGTCCACCGCCAGCACGTTGGAGGGGTCGGTCATCACCACCAGCAGCGTGCGCTTGTCCACGAACGCCACCGGCACCGCCTGGTAGCGCTTGGCCGCCGCGGTCGTCACGAGGTTGGCCGCGCTCATGTCCACCTGGAAGACGCCGAGGTCGAGATGGTCGAGGCCGTAGCGCTCGGCCAGCGCGCGCGCGAGGCCGTCGTGGGTGAGGATCCCGCCTTCGACCAGCACCCGCTCGGGCGTCGTCCCCGAGCTGCGCGAAGTGGCGATTGCGTCGTCCACACGCTCGCGCGCCACCAGCCCCATGTCGACGATCACGTCGGTGAGGAAGCGCGAGGAGGAGCCGCGCCGCGAGGGCGAGGTGATGCCCGGGCGGCCCTCCGGCTCCTTTTGGTGGAGGTCGGCCGCGGGCTCGGGGGACAGTGCCGTTTCGACACTGCCCACGCTCTCGGTGATGACCTCCGCTTCCACGCTCACCTGCGGCTCGGGAAGCGCGACCACGACCGGGCGCTGCTGCTCGACGAGGTCTGATTGAAGAAGAGGGGCCCGGCTCGCCGGGGGCACAAGGCCCGAAGGGCCTGGTCGGCCGTCTGCGCCACCCTCTATGCCGAAGATCTCGTGCAGGTCGGGACCCTCATCGGGGGCGTGGTCGCTCACGACCTCGCCCCCGGGCTCGGAGCGGTCCCGAGTGCGATCTCCGGGCGCTGTCTGCGCTGCGGATGCCAATCTTCCCCCTCGCGGCTGACGCTGCGCCTATGCCACCTCGGAGCCCAGGCGCTCCTCGTCCCCCGCGCGAGCCGCGCTGCGCATGATCGCGATTGGCGCCGGCCGTCCAGTCCACAGTTCCAGGCTGAGCGCGCCCTGGGCAACGAGCAGCTCCAGACCGTCGAGCGTTGGCACTCCCTGCGCGCGTGCGCAGGCGAGCAGCTCGGTCGAGCCTTGGGCGTAGACGAAATCAACCACATACGAGTACCTACCGACCAGATCGTGCTCAAGGCTCAGCAGGTTGAGGCCACTCTCGGCAGCGCTAGCCGGGGGTACTAGTCCAACCGCAGTGCAGTTGATCAGGATGTCGGCACTTTCGGGCAACCCCACTGCCCGAATCCCGAAAGCCCGCGCGAGCTCCCGCGCGCGACTCGGCGTGCGGTTCCACACCGACACCTCCCGCGCCCCCGCCTCGCGCAGCGCCCACACCGCCGCGCGCGCGCTGCCGCCGGCCCCGAGCACGAGCGCGGTGCAACCCCGGGGCGAGTGCCCGGCGCGCTCCATCGCGGCGATCAACCCCGGCGCGTCGGTGTTCTCCGCCGCGATCCTCCCGTCGGGCGCGAACGTCAACGTGTTGGCGGCGCCAATCGCGCGCGCCGCCTCGCTCGCCTCATCCGCCAACGCGAGCGCCCGCTGCTTGTGGGGGATCGTCACATTCGCGCCGTGAAAGCCCGCGCCGCCGAGCGCGCGCGTCGTCTCCTCGAACAACCCCGGTGGCTGGTCCGGCACGGGCAGCCGCTGGTAGCTCCACCGCGGGGCCAGGCCCAGCTCCCGCAGCGCGGCATTGTGCATCGCCGGCGAGCGGCTGTGCGCCACCGGCCAGCCGAGCACGCCCAGGCGGGTCGTGGGACTCACTGTCCCCTCTGCTTGCGCGCCGGTTCAGGCCTACCGTTGCCCGCCGATGTCGATCGGACTGCGCTTCCCAGGACGACGGCCGCGTCGGTCATTTTTTCCTGCATGCCGGTTCGTGCCCCCCGTTGCGGCTCAGGGCTTCCCGGTAGGCAGCCGCGTTACGTTCGAATTCGGCGCTGCCCGTGGAGAACACCAGGTCCCCGCAGCCGTCGGCGCCGTTGACGTAGTACAGATAGGACACGTGCGCCGGGTGCGCTGCGGCCTCGATCGCGGCCACCCCGGGGTTGCTGATCGGGGTCGGCGGCAGACCGACGTGGGTGCGCGTGTTGTACGGGGAGTTGGTTTGCAGCTGCGTCTCGGTGAGGGGCCCCGAGAAGTCGTTGAGCGCATAGCGGATCGTCGCATCGATCCCGAGCGTCATCCCCAGGCGCAGGCGGTTGTAGATGACCGCGGCGACCTTCGGACGGTCGCGCTCCAGCAGCGCCTCGCGTTCGACCATCGAGGCGACGATCAGCAGCTTGTAGGGCGTTATGTGAAGCGCGCGCGCACGGCGGACCTCGTCGCGGCCGAAATTTTCTTCGAACGCCTGCAGCTGCTCGGCCACCAGTTGCCGCGCGGGCGAGCCGGCGTACAGTTCGTAGGTCGCGGGGAACAGGAAGCCTTCGAGGTTGGGCGTCCCCGCCGGCGCCCCGTAGTGGGCCGGGTCGAGCAGCGAGGAGCGCCGCGCCGCCGCCAGGTAGCTGCCGCTCAGCCCCTCGCTCGCCGCGATCCGCGCGATCTGCCCGCGGGTCTCCCCCTCGGGGATCGTGATCCGCACGATCTTTGGAGGGGGAGGAGGAGGAGGGGGGACAGTGGTTTTGTGCAGGGCCGTGGCGAGGAGCAACGCCCCAGCCGCGATGACAACCAGGGTGACGAACGCCCCCAACCGCCTGCGCCGTCTGGTCACGCTGACGGCCATGGCTCCCCCTCTGTCCGGGATCCCTCGTCGGCGGAGGAAGGTGATGTGGACAGCCACGACTCCAGCATCAGCGCTGCGGCGCGCGAGTCCTCCGGTGCCGAGACGGGTGGATGGGCGGGTGGGCGGGCTCCCATCCTTTGCGCCATGCGCGTGGTGAGGCGCTCGTCGTGCAGCTCGACCGGGACTCCCTCCCCCAGCCGCCGGGCAAGGCGCGCGGCGAACTGCCGCGTCTCGCGCGTCTGCGCGCTGTCCTCACCCGACAGCGAAAGCGGGAGGCCGACGACGATCCGCTCGACCTCCCGCTCGGCCACGAGCGTGGCCAGCGCATCGATCCCGCGGCGGGTGGCCGGTCGCGGGATCGTTTCGATCGGCGTGACGATCGTCCCTGTGGGGTCCGCGAGCGCGCAGCCGCAGCGGGCGCTGCCGTAGTCGAGACCCAGTACGCGCATCACTTGCACCGCGAGATGCACAGAAGCTCACGCACCGCCGCGCGATAGCCCGCGACTGACACTCCCGCCTGGATGGTCGGCGACTGCCGAGGCGGGGTGCGGAGGTGTACATGTTCTTTTTAAAAGGTGTGCGCCATTGTGATACGGCCTTTTAATTTTCAATACCACCACCAACCCCTCCCAGCGCGGCCTCGATCGCGACGCGGCCGGCCGCGAGCGCCTCCTCCAACTTCTCCACGTCGCGCCCGCCCGCCTGTGCGAGCGTGTCGCGTCCGCCGCCGCCACCACCGACCACAGCGGCCGCTGCCTTGACAATCGCGCCGGCCTTCACGCCACGCTCGACTAGCGGCGCAGCGACGCCGACGATCAGGTGCACACGACCATCGAGCGCGCCGCCAAGCACGATCGCGGCGTCGGGGAGCTTGCCCTTCAGGCGGTCGACCAGCTCCGGCAATGCCTTGGGGTCGGCGATATCGATGATGGCGCTCAGCACGCGCGCACCGGCGACCTCGGTGGCCTGCGCGGCGAGCGCGTCCAGATCGACACCGACGCCCGCCTCCCCACCGTTGCCCGCCGCGCCGCCACCACCGCGAAGCCCCTTCAGTTCCTTCTCCAGCCGACGGCGCTCGAGCTCTCGTTCGCGCACAGCCTCAGACGCGCCCTCGGGACGAGTGCGCAGTGTGGTGGCGATCTCGGCGAGCCAGCGGTCGCGCGCGCGCAGCAGCTCGACCGCGACCGGGCCGGTGAGTGCCTCGATGCGGCGCACGTTGGCGGCGCTGGAGGTCTCGCTCTGGATGTGAAAGAGCCCGATCTCGGCCGTGGCGCGGACGTGCGTGCCGCCGCACAACTCGCGTGAGTACTGATTTTCCCCCCCGCCTTCCCCCTCGCCGATCTGCACCATCCGCACGACCTCGCCGTACTTCTCGCCGAACAGCGCCATCGCGCCGAGGCGGCGGGCCTCCTCCAGCGTCGTGGCGATCGGGCGCACCGGGTCGTCGGCGAGGATCCACTCGTTCACGCGGTCCTCGACGTCGCGCAGCTCCTCTGCGGTCAACGCCTGGGAGTGGCTGAAGTCGAAGCGCAGCTTGTCGGGGCCGACGTAGGAGCCGGCCTGACGTACATGTTCGCCAAGGCGCTCGCGCAGCGCGGCGTGCAACAGATGCGTGGCGGTGTGGTTGCACTCGGTCGCATGGCGAGCGGCGTGGTCGACGCGCGCGAGCACCGGCTCGTCGGGATCGAGCGTTCCCTGCTCGACGACGACGGCGAGCGCCTGGTCCTCGCCGAGGCGGAAGACGCCCTCCACGCGCGCGCGGCAGTCGCCGTGCTCGCACTCGATCGTGCCGCCGTCGGAGACCTGACCGCCGCCGGCAGGGTAGAAGGGGGACTCGGCAAGCTTGACGAGATAGCGCTCACCAACCTGCCCATTGGCCGCGTCCCCGCCGGTGTCACTCGCCGCCGCAATCCCGGCGCTCGCCTCGCCATCGAGCGCAACGCCACCGCCCGTTGGGGAGCCGCCGTCAAACATCGGGACCAGTGCGCCAACCGCTGTCCGCTGCGTCTCGGTTTCATAGCCGGTGAAGCGCGTCTGAAAGCCGGCCTGCGCCGCCAGCTCTCGCGCGCGCTCGCTAGGGTCCTCTCCCGCGGGGTGGGCGGGATCCGATCCCGCGCCGGCCGCCGCCCGCGCCCGCGCCCGCTGCGCGTCCATCAGCCGCTCGAAGCCCTCGGAGTCGACGCCGAGGCCGCGCTCGGCGACCAGTTCCCGCGTCAGGTCGAAGGGGAAGCCGTAGGTGTCATGCAGCTCGAAGGCGTCGGCCGCGGCGATCCCCTCCTCGTCGGCGTCGAGTGCCCGCTCGATCAACTCCTCCAGCAGCCGCGTGCCCTGCTCCAGTGTGCGCCCGAAGCTCTCCTCCTCGGCGGCCAGCCACTTCTCGATCGCCGCGCGCTGGGTGCTCAGCTCGGGATAGGCGCCGCCCATCAGCTCGCGGACGACCTCCGCGTAGCGCACGAGGAAGCCGCCCTGCATGCCGAGCGCACGGCCCTGCTGGATCGCGCGGCGCATCACGCGGCGCAGCACATAGCCGCGTTCTTCATTGGAGGGCACAACGCCGTCGGCAACCAAGAACGACATCCCGCGCGTGTGGTCGGCGAGGATCCGCAGCGCGCGATCGGTGGGGAGCTCCTCGCCGTAGCGCTTGCCCGACAGTTCCTGGCCGAGGTCGATCAGCGGCTGGAACTGGTCGGTCTCGAACACAGACTCCTTGCCCTGCAGGATCGCGGCCATGCGGTTGAGCCCAAGGCCGGTGTCGATGTTGCGCGTCGGCAGCCCTACCAGGTGGTCGTGCGGATCCTGGTTGTACTGCATGAAGACGAGGTTCCAGAACTCCAGGAAGCGCTCGTTCTCCCCGCCGGGGAGGTCGTCCTCCGTGCCGAAGTCAAGGCCGCGGTCGAGGTAGAGCTCCGAGCATGGCCCGCTCGGCCCGACCGGTCCCGCTTCCCAGAAGTTCTCCGAGCGGGGACAGCCGACGATCCGCCCGCGTGGCACGCCCACCGCCTCCCACAGCTCGATCGCCTCCTCGTCGGCGCCCAGCCCGAGTGCGTCGTCGCCCTCGAACACCGTGACCCAGATGTCCTCACCCCGGAAGCCGAAGACCTCCCGCGAGAGCTCCCACGCGAACTCGATCGCGCCCTGCTTGAAGTACTCGCCGATCGAGAAGTTCCCCAGCATCTCGAAGCACGTCAGATGCCGCAGCGTCGAGCCGACCTTCTCGATGTCGGGCGTGCGGAAGCACTTCTGGCAGCTGGTGAGCCTCGGCGCGGGCGGTATTTCGCGCCCCAGGAAGTAGGGCTTCAGCGGCTGCATCCCGGCCGTGGTGAGCAGCACCGAGCGATCCTCGGAGGGCGGCACCAGCGAGGCGGACGCCAGCCGCCGGTGGCCGCGCTCCTCGAAGAAGGCCAGGTAGCGCTCGCGGATCTGATCCGAAGTCATGGTCGGTCGATCTTACCGCCGGCGACCGTGCCGTAACCAAGGATTACTTCACCCTCGTAAAGGCATGCGATCTGCCCTGGCGCGGCGCGCGTGATCGGATCGTGCAACTGCACCTCGACATCCGCGTGTCGTCCCGGCTCGGACTTGCGAGACAGGCGACAGGGAAGCAGTGGCCCATGTGAGCGCACCCGCACGCCGTCGACGCGTGCTCCGTGCCGACGAAGCGTTACATCGCGCATCGCGACCGTGCTGGTCAGCAGCGACGCGCGGGGACCAACGGTGACGGTGTTGGCGACAGGATCGGTGCCCAGCACGAACAATGGCTCGCGCCCACCGGGCAGGCCCAGACCATGGCGCTGGCCCACGGTGAATGCATGCGCACCGCTGTGAATGCCGAGCTCTGTGCCGTCGACATCGACGATGCTTCCGTGAGCCGGCGCAACATTGCCATGACGAGCAATGAAGCGCTGCAGGCCGGTGCCGGCGAGGAAGCAGAGATCCTGCGAGTCGGGCTTGTGCGCGACCGAGAGCCCCTCGCGCTCGGCGATCTCGCGGACCTCTGGCTTGGTGAGGCTTCCCAATGGAAAGGACAGCCGCGCGAGCGAGGCGGGGTCGAGCCCGGCGAGCGCGTAGCTCTGGTCCTTCAGCCGGTCGGCGGCGATCCGCAACAGCGGAACAGGCGGATCGGCGAGGTGGGTGGGCCCCTCAAAATGCACGCGGGCGTAGTGCCCTGTGACCAGCCGAGCGGCGCCGAGCCGCGTGGCGAGCTCCAGCATCGCGTCGAGTCGTACCGAGCCGTTGCAGCGGATACAGGGATTGGGAGTGACCCCTTGTGCGTAGCCTTCCAACCAGCCCTCTACCACTCCGGCGCGGAACTCCTCGCGCAGGTCGATCGAGAGATGGGGCAGACCACGTGCCTGCGCGAGCGCGCGGGCGCCACGGACGGCCTGCGCGGAGCAGCAGGAGCGCTCGCCGTCGTTCTCGGCGTCGGCCCACAGCTCGAGCGTCACGCACACCACTTCCTTCCCTTCGCGCGCCGTGAGCAGCGCCGCCACGGCCGAGTCCACGCCGCCGCTCATCGCGACCAGGGCGCGCTCGGCGCCGTCGGGCGCAGGCGCAAGCGAGGAGCGGGTGCGCGCCGCGGCCCCGAGCGCGCGGTGCAGCGCGTCGGCGGCGAGCTCGGCGGCGTGGCGCTTGGCGGGATGCAGCCCACCAAGCTCGGCGACGATCTCCTGCACCCCGACGCGCGCGGCGGCCAGCAGCGGCGCGCCACGCACGAGCGCAACCGTGGCCGAGCCGGCGGCGAGCGCCGCCCCGCAGCCGGAGGCGTCGAAGCCGGCGTCGACGATCGTGCCGTCGGGGCTCGCGGCGTCGAGCGCGAGCGAGACGCGCACCAGATCGCCGCAGGCCGCTCCGCCGGCGGCTCCGGTGAAGGCGTCCTCAGGCGTGTGTCCGCGCCCGCGCGGGTGCTCCAGATGTGCGGCGAAGAGCGTCTCGGTGATCACGCTGCCGAGTTTAGGCGGCGACCGAGCCCGAGACCCCGCCGCGACCGGCCGACCCTATCCTTTGGCTTCGGCGATCGCCTGTTCGAGCGCGAATTCGTCGGTGAGCCCGGTGACTGTCGTGACTTCGCGCTTGGGGTTGATGATCAGCAACGTCGGAGTCTGGTAGACCTGGATGTCGCGCGTGATCGAGCCGAACGAGTTGACCTGGTTGGAGAGCGCGAGGTGCGCCGCGACGTGGTGGCGGAGCTTGTAGGCGACTTCGGTGGTGCCGATCGCCGTGGCGTCGTCGTCGTAGCCGTTGGGGTTGAGGAAGAGCAGCAGCACGGTCTTGCCCTGGTGCAGCTCGGCGGCAATCGTCGCCGCTGAGGTGGGCTGCAAGGCGGACTTCATCCTGGCGACGAAGACGCCTTCCGCGTGCGCAAGCTTAGACTTCAGCCCGAGCGCCGGATCGATCGCTTCGACCAGGTCGACAACGGCCTTCAGATGAAGTGCATCAGTGAGGTTGTGAAGCGTGAGCGCGGCCGTCGCGGCCGGGGCGGCCGCGCTGTGCGATCCCTGCGCTCGCGCGTGGGGGCGTGCGGTGGTGGAGCCGTGGTGTGTGCGCACGATCGCAGTGGTGGAGCCATGGTGTGTGCGCACGATCGCAGTGGTGGAGCCATGGTGTGTGCGCACGATCGCGGTGGTGTGATGTGCATGCACTGCCGTGGTCGCGTGACGCGCGGAGGCGGCGGAGCTCGTCGAAGTGTGCGTCTTGGTGGGAGATCCAGTCGAGGCGGAGGTGGTCGAGCCGTGCGTTTCCCCGGCGTGCTTTTCCTCGTACGTCACGCCCCGTTCCTCCTTGGCCCCGGCTTCGTGGGCCCGTTTGATGTCCCGCGTCAAGCCTTCCAGACCCGGCGCGGGGCCATGGTAGACGCGACCGGAGCCCGCACCGGAGGGCGCAACGTGCGTGGTGGCGTGGCTCGCCGAACTGCCGGCCGAGGAGCTGCCGCTCAGCGAGGAGCCCCCGCTGGAGGTCGTTCCAGTGGAGCGGTGCAGCACCATGAACCAAGTGGCCATCAGCATCGCCAGCGCGAGCAGAGCCACCAGAGCAATCTGGAAAGGGCGCGAGATCTGGGCCATCAACACCAACTTCGGCATCCACGCCGCGCGAGTTGAGCCCCAGATTTGGCCTTGGACGCCTCAGGTCGTCGGTCTAGAGATCGTGCAGGCCGCGCAGCACGGCGTGGACCACCGTCTCCGTGGGGACGTTCTCCTGCGTGCGGGCCTGCGTGTCCTTGAGCGTCGTCTCCCCCGCATCCGTTCCGTCCTGGCCGCCGCCGACGATCGCCACGTAGCGGACGCCGAGGCGCTCGGCGTGGCCCAGCTGGTTCTTCAGTGAGCGGCCGGCCAGCTCCATTTGTGCGGCCAGGCCCGCGCTGCGGGCTTCGTGCAGGACCTTGAACGCGGTCCTCGCGGTCGTGGCTACGAGGGCGGCGCCGGCGACCGTGCCTGCGGGTGGTTGGGCTTGCGATGCGAGCCCCTCCCCCTGCCCCCTAATGATGGGGGCCCGCCCACCCGGGGCCTGATCCACCCCCTCCCCAAACGCGATGTAGAGGTCGATCGCCGGCGGCACGTCCGCGGGCGCGTTGCTGGCCAGCAGGGCTCGCTCCACCCCCATCGCCCAGCCCATGCCCGGGGTCGGGGGGCCAGGGGTGGGTGGGCCCTTAATCGTCTCCACGAGGCCGTCATAGCGCCCTCCTCCCCCCACCCCGCTCTGTGCGCCGAGCGCGTCCGACGTCAGCTCGAACACCGTGCGGGTGTAGTAGTCGAGGCCGCGCACCAGCGTCGGGTCGATCTCGTACGCGACGCCTGCCTCGTCGAGCAGGGCGCGCACCTCGGCGAAGTGGGCAGCGTCCTCCGGGCTCAGGCGATCGAGCAGGCGCGGAGCGCTTGCCATCGTCGCGCGGGTGCCGGGGTGGTCGGAGTCGAACGCGCGCAGGGGGTTGAGGTCGATCCGCTCGCGCACCTCGGGTGCGAGGTTCTCGGCGTGGGCGCGCAGGTGGGCCTGCAGCCGCTCGCGGTACTCGGCGCGAGCCTCGGGGCCGCCGAGGCTCGACAGGCGCAGGCGCACCTGCTTCACGCCCAGTTCGTCCAGCAGCGTGCTCAGCAGCACGATCGACTCCGCGTCCACCGCTGGCTCGTCGGAGCCAAGCGCCTCCGCGCCGACCTGCCAGAACTGGCGCTGGCGCCCCGCCTGGGCGCGCTCGTAGCGGTAGAAGCTCGACAGGTACCACAGCTTCACCGGCTGGCGCAGCTTGTGCATGCCGTGCTCGACGTACGCGCGGCACACGGGGGCGGTGCCCTCCGGACGCAGCGTCAGCGATCGGTCGCTGCCATCGGTGAAGGTGTACATCTCCTTCTGCACGATGTCGGTCGAGGCGCCCACGCCGCGTGCGAACAGCTCGGTCGCCTCGAACGTCGGCGTCTCGATCCGCCCGTACCCGGCCCCCTCCAGCAGCGCCCGCGCGCGGGCCTCGATGCGAGCGCGCGCGCTCGCCTGCTCGCCCAGCACGTCGTGGGTGCCACGGGGAGCCTTCAGCTTCGGGGCGCTCACCGGCGGGACGGTTCGCCTACTGCCGCGGGCGCCTGCGTGGCGAGTCGAATCGGCCGGCCCTCGCCCGTGGCGGGCGCGGTCGCGGTGCGGAGCTCTGCGAGGAAGGGGTTGGTCTGCAGCTCGCGGCCCAGCGTCGTGACACCCATGTGGCCTGGGTAGACCACACTCTCCGCGGGGAAGCGCTCCAGCAGTGTTCCGATCGACCGCTCCAGCACACTCCAGTCGCCGCCGGGCAGATCGACACGGCCCACCGAGCCTTGGAAGAGCACGTCGCCGGAGAGCAGCGCCGGGGCCTGCGCCGGCTCTCCGCTGTCGGCACGAGGGTGGCGGCGGCCGGAGGCCGGCTGGCCGATGATTTGGACCCCACCCGCCCGCTCGTCGAAGGCGAGTGTCTCCCGGCTTCGGTCGGGCCCCTCGTTCCCGATCTCGCCGGCCGGGGTCAACGCGTAGGTCACGTGCCCGGGGCTGTGGCCGGGTGTGAACACCACCTCAATCTCGAGGCCCGCGAGCGTCAGGCGCTCGCCCCCCCTGACGATGTGCTCCGGCTCCCAGCCCTCGAACGGGCCGAAGCCCGGCGGCACCCAGTTCATGATCTCGCTCAGCAGCGGACGCTCGATCTCCGGGCAGTACACCGGAGCGCCGGTCGCCCGCGCGACGGGGGCCACCGCCCCGACGTGATCGAAGTGGCAGTGCGTGATCAGGATCGCCTCGATCTCCACGCCCAACGCCCGGGCGGCTGCCAGCAGCCGCTCGGGCTCGTCGCCCGGGTCGATCATCACCGCGCGGCCGCTCGCGCGGTCTGGCGTGGCGATATATGCATTCTCCTGCACAGCGCCGACCGTGAACATCCGCACGTCCAGGGGGTTGTTCACTGTGCGTTCGTCCTGGCCTTTGCGTCCGCCTTCGCCCTGGCCTTTGCGTTCGCTTTCTGGCGCTGGCGGCGTTTGTACATCCACGCGTCGGTGTAGTAGCTGATCGGGATGTAGAAGAGGAGCACGATCGGGAACAGCGCAATCGCCTCGCTGGAGTTTTTCAGCACCACGATCCCGATCAGCAGCATCAGGATCGCCGCGAGCATCGCCCGCGTGATCGCGCCCCTCCACGTCGGCGGGCGATCAAGCCGGTTCATTTTCTGCTGGTCGCGCTCCTTCGCCTTCTCACGGGCGGTCCCTTTGCGCTCCGCGGCGGTCGGGGGGCGCCCCGTGCGCCCGCGCGACTCCACCATCCCCGCCGCGTTGCCCCGGTGCTTGGTCTTGCGCTTGGTCGGTGCCATCCCGCTACAAGCCTAGCCTGGATTCACCGATAGCGGGTTGAGCATCCGGTGCGGTGACCGAGCCAGGGACATGGACCGAGCATCCGCAGGGGTGACTCCTCCTCGGGGCGAGGGCTATGGGTCCTGGGGATGCGTCATCCGGTGCCGGTGCGACCCCGGGATCGGTGAATCCAGGCTCAGTGCCTTCTCGATCGTGTGGCGCGCGGGGTCGAAGCCGGGCATCGGGACGTCCGCGGGGAAGCCCTCCAGGGCGGCCGCGGGCGCGAGGCCGACGAGCTCCGCGCAGGCGATGACGGCGTGCGCGTCCACCGCCTCGACAACTGTGCGCAAGGGCACCTCGGTGGGGCGCTCGATGTTGAACGACAACTGCGGGGTGGGTGGGTCCCCATCAAGCGCCACGCCGATCGCGCGCACGCCCGGCAGCCCCTCGGCGCCGCCCTCGCGGATCAGGGCCGCGATCCGGCGCGCGTCGGCCACCGTGGCGGGGGGCATCAGCTCGAGGTTGAAGGCCACGAGTGGCGCTCGCGCCCCCACCAGCGTGGCGCCTGCGGTGGGGTGCGGTGCGGTTGGGCCGAAGTCGGGGATCAGCTCTCTGCTGAGCATCCGCTCGGCCAGGGTCTTCACGCCGCCTCTGCGCAGCTCCGCACGCGTGCGCCTGCCGCCAAGCTCGCCATACAGGAACACCGGCACTCCGAGCGACCCGATCTCCTCGGCCACCACGAGCGCCTCCGCGCACGCCGCCCCTCGCAGCTTGTCGTCGAGGTGGACCACGGGCACCACGTCCACCGCGCCCACATGCGGGTGCGCGCCGCGGCCGTCGCCGATGTCAACGCGCCTGAGCGCCTCCACAGTGCCCGCCGCCAGCGCGCCCGCCAGCGAACCGGGGCTGCCGGTGAGCGTGAACACCGCGCGGTGGTGGTCGGTGTCGCGGTGCACATCCAGCAGCCGCGACGCGCCGCTGTGAGTGAAGGCCGCGGCGATCGCCTCCACTGCCGCCGGGTTGCGGCCTTCGGAGACGTTGGGAACCGCCATCAGGGGGAGCGCGCTCATCGTGCCCGAACTCTTGCAGCCTGGGCACGCACCCGCTGCTCCAGCTCACAGCCTCGCAAGCGGGAGGCCGGCGCCCAGCCGCACCATCACAGCCGCACCATCACAACCGCGCCAGCACCAGCCGCCCCATCACAACCGCGCCAGCACCAGCCCCGCGGCGAGCAGCACCATCGCCAACGCACAGGCGCTGAGCGCGCCCTCGGCCGGAGCCGCGAGGCGGGCCGCGTCGAGCGCTAGCACCGTGCCGTCCGTAAGACGCTGCTCGCCCTCCACCGAGGCCGTGCGCCGGCGCAGCTCACGCACGGGGGTGCTGAGGCGCCGCTGGGCGATCGTCATCATGAAGCAGCCCACGGCAGCGAGCACCGCCGCGACGCGGAGTTCCAACGCGTTGACCCAGTAGCCGGTCAGCGCCGGGAAGGCCCCCCACGAGGCCGCCAGCCAGAAGGCGGTGTGAAATCGGCCGCCCCACCACTCGAGGTTGTAGGCGAGCACGATGAACGCCCCCGCGCACACGAACGGGATCAGCGTCAGCGACACGCTCACCGCTCCCACTACCCCGATCGCCACCGCGCCGGCGAGCGAGAGTGCCGCCATCGCCACCAGCGTGCCTCTGGAGAGGTGGGTGCCGAGCGGCCGGCCGTTGAGCTCGTCGAGCACGTGCGCGCACACGCCCACGCCGAGCAGAAACGCGACCAGCGTCGCCAGCAGCCGCCCGCCGTACAGGTGCGGTGCGACCGCCGCCCCGATCGCCACGTTGGCAAGGTTCCAGGCGGTGTACGGCGGGTGCAGCACCGTCACCAGGTCGCGCCAGCCGCCCGGGCGCAGGGCATAGAAGGCAGGGCGGTCCAACGGCTTGGAGACCGGTCCCTGAGTAGCCGCCGTCTCAGTCGGCATCGATCACCGCCTCAGCGAGCATCGTCAGGTCCGTCTCCGCGCGGGCCGGCCGTGGCGCGCGCGATCGCGGCCTCCGATGAAATCGCCACCCCCCTCGTGCCCCACATCACCACGCCCCCGCCGAGACTCATGCGCCTGACCTGGACGCCCTCGATCCCGGCCGCGCGCCACAGTTGCACGACCTGCTCCAGCGGGCAGCGCTCGTAGAAGTCGGGGATGCTGTGCGCGAGAAAGCTCCCCGTCTCCGACCACTCGCGCGAGAAGAGCCGGCCCAGTGCCGGCAGCCCCAAGTGCGTGTACAAACGCCACGCCGCGCGCCACCACGGGTTGGGCGGCACCGCGAACTCGAGCATCGCGATCCGACCCCCCGAGCGCACCACGCGCGCGAGCTCCACCACCGTGGCCGCCGGGTCGTCCACATAGCGCAGCAGGTAGGTGAATGTGAGGTGGTCGAACTCCGCGTCGGCGAACGGCAGCCGCTCGGCCTCGCCCTCGATCAGCGACACACGTGCGGCGAGCGCGGGATCTCGCGCCAGGCGCTCCCGGGCACCGGCGAGCATCCCCGGGCTCTGGTCGAGCCCGACCACGGTGCAGCCGTAGCGACGCACCAGCTCCTGCGCCACCATCCCCGTACCGGTCGCCACGTCGAGCACGCGCTCGCTCGGGGCCGCGTCGATCGCCGCGACCATTGCCCGCCGCCAGCGCGGGTCCTGGCCGAAGCTCAGCAGCGTCGCGACGCGATCGTACTGGCGCCCCAGCGGCGCAAACAGCTCGCGCGCGTGGGGTTTGCGAGGCAGATGGGCGGGCGGGTGGGTTCCCATCCCCCGCGCTGCCCACTCGCTCATCCCGTCACGGGTGCCCATTGCACCGCACAGTCTCGCGCATCCGGACGCGCGAGGCGATCAGGCCCCCCGCGCGCCGGTGCGTGGAACGCTGCGGCCCGCTACTAGGACACGCTCACAACGAACGACTCCGTCGTCGTCTCGTGCACCTTCTTCGTGGAGTCGAGCACCTCAACTGTGATCGGGAACGAGGCCCCGCCCGGGTATTTTTTGGGGCCCACCTTGCCCGACAGCAGCCCCGTAGTGCTCAATTTGATCCCCAACGGCAGCTTCCCGGAGACTTTCTTCCATTTGTAGGGAGCGAGGCCATCCGCCGCTTCAAGCTGATAGCTGTATGGCACGCCAGGCGTCACCTCGGGCAACGGCGAGGTGGTCGTGATATGCAGGCCGGCGATCTCATCAGTGCTCCCCGATGAGCCGGCGTAGTTGGCGTCGGATGCGTAGGTGGCTGTGATTTCGTCGCTGCCCTGCTGTGCGGGGAGCTGGGTCGCACAAGTGGCGATGTCGGGCGAGCCTGCGTTCAGCGACTCGGCTTCGCAGCCCGCGATCGGCCCGTGGCTGTCTGAGAACGACACGGTGCCGGTGGCAGCGCCGGCGCCGGGGGCCACCGGCGCCACAGTTGCGGTGTAGGTGACCGGCGCCCCCACCGGTCCCGCGCCTTCGTTGGAGGAACTCACCGAGGTGGTGGTCGGCACACCCGGCGTGGTCGCCGAGGTGAGGTTGGCGGTGAGGATGTTGCGGTACAGCGCGGGGTCTTTTGCACCAACGGTGTATCGAGCCAAGGGATTGGTGCCGAGGACGGTGCCCGTGTTCTCGATCGGTTTCGGCAGCCGGTAGCCGGAGAACACCATCGTCAGCGACCCATTCGGGTTCTGTACGACGGCCGGGCCATACGCGCGACCCGAGTAGTAGGCGCTGACGCCCAACGGTTCGTCTCTGCCTTCGGCGAGCGCCTCGTCCTGGGCGGCGGACGCCGAGAAGGTGTAGTCGGTACTCAGCACGACCTTCGGCACCGACCATTCCTTGCCGTTGGTCGATTCGGTGTAGAAGATCTGGTTGAACGCGTCGCTGTCGCCGTCGGTCGCCCACGACCCCGACAGGAACATGCCGTAGCTCCCGTTGGGGTTGGTGACGATCGTGCCGCGCGAGCCGATGAAGCGCAGCTCGGTCGTGTCGAGGCTGCCCGGGGCGAGGTTCGTCGGTTCGGCGCTCGACGGGCTCGTCTGCTGGAGGGGGTTGGAGAGGTCGTTGTATTCGCCCGCGTCGTTGCCGGTTCCCGAGGTCGTCCCGCTGATCGGGCCGAGGTCGGTGAAGTTGACCCCGTTTTCGGTATATGCCGCGCGCAGGACCGTGTAGTCCTCGTTGTTGGCGAACAGCTTCTCCGGGCCCTTGGAGGCGGAGTTCTTGCCCTCGCCGATCTTTTCCAGCGTGGAGACCGGAGCGATTGCGGCATTCGGCCCGCCGACCCAGTTGCCTTCCTTGACCAATCCCGTGCCGCCGGTGCAGCCGGTCAAGTCGTAGCTGCCGGACGGCACGCCGGTTTGCGCGGCGGGCGTGTTGCCGGTGCACGTCACTTCCTGGATCGGCTTGCCGACTTCGGTGCCGAGGTAGATTTTGAAGGACCCGCTGGTGGGCAGCGGCTCGCTCGGGTGGACCGACGGGGTGTAGACGATCGCCGATCCCGGCGCCAGAGGAAGTGTCACCGTCCCGGCTTTGTAGGTCGAGCCGCTCCCGGATCCATCCGTGGTCCCGACGATGAAGTAGGCGAGGATCTTCTCCGTGTAGAGCACGACCGTCGAGCCTTCGGGGGCGTCCGGGTACTTGGGCAGGGTGCCGACGATGCCGTCAGGCGACTTCAGGCCGGTCGTGACCTGTGCGCTGGGGGGCAGGATCGGATCGGCGGTGATCGCGTCGCCCTGGTGGACGGTCAGCGGCGAGCCGCTCGTGTTCGTGCAGTCCTCGATTTTCGTCGTCGGGTTGGCGTTGGACTGCGCGCAGTAGACCGTGTCCCCATCGATGTAGAAGCGGTTGGGCGCGTTTTCGTTGAGGATGAAGGTGGTGAGCGGCGAGACGACGGGGTTGCCGTTCAGGAAGCTGAGCTTTTCCAGGCCGCCTTCTCCATTGGTCTTGTTCGGCCCGGCCGGCACCGTGTAGGTCGCGCCTTTTTCGGGTTTTTTCCCGCCCACTTCTTCGGGGTTGGCGGTCGCGATCACCTGAACGAGGTCGTCGTTCGCTTTGACCGTGAGCGGCGAGGCGCCGGCGACCGTGCAACCGGTCAGCTCTGCGGGCGTGGAGCTCGTGCCCGCGCACGTGATCACCGAGGTCGAAGGCGAGGCGGCGTTGTAGTCCTCGTAGGGGCCGGCGACGATGTGCTCGGGCGAGCTGGCTTCGCCGAGCGTCGAGACGGGGATGCTCACGCCCGCTTCGCCGCCTGGCGGGACGCTGACTTCATCGCCCGCGAACGTGTTCGGGTCGATCCCGACCGATTCGCTGGACGGCAGCGCGCCGAGCGGGTCGGCGGCGGACGAGTCGACGTTGTGGACGAGCAGGCCCACGCCTTCGTAGTCGCCCGCGGGGCGCTGCAGCGTGTAAAGCTTGGTGCTGCCACCGATCGAGGCGACGTAGGGGTGCCCCTGGCCATCGTCGTTGGTGTCCGCCGTCGGGCAGTAGCCCGGGTTCTGCTCGAGCGCTTTGCCCTCGGCGACCCACGTCTTGCCGTTGTCGGTGGATCGCGCGACCGTGATCGCCTCGTCGGCGTCCTTCGGCCGGTAGTCGAAGTAGCCGGTCAGCGAGCCGTCGGGGTTGCGCACGACGTCGGGGAAGTAGTAGGGCGAGAACGGCAGGGTGCTGCCGGGCGGCTGGGATACGGGCGAGCCGGCCTCGGGGTTGGCGCCGAGGCTCGAGCAGTACCCGTCGAGCGGCCCGGGAGTGCCCGCGACCCCGCTCGGATAGGGGATCAGCTTGGTCACTTCTTTGCCGTTTTCGATGACTTTCTGTTCGCCCGGGTAGACGGCGATGTTGGGCTCGCTGACACCGCCGAGCGTCGTTTCGGGGCCGCCGAAGGAGAATGTGGGCAGCAGGTCGGAGCTCGGGTATGCGCTCCCCTGCGACGGGTCACCTTGGGACGTGTTCCATGGTCCGCCTTCAATCGTGTCCACGACTGGGGTTTCCGGCGTGTAGGTTGTGCCGCTCGCCGCAGCCAGCGGGGCCATCACGAGCATCAGGGCGAGGGCGCCCCCGCAGAGCATGAGTAGGGCAGGTCGAAGAGCGTTGAAGCGGCGCACGGAATCCTCCATCGGAAGTTGACGCCGAAGCTTCTAACACAGGGATTCGGCACTCCCGAGGCAAATCACGAGATGTTCACGAGATGCGGCCCAAGGTCACGAGATCTTCACGAAATCTGGGCTCTCAGAACTGCTTGCTCAAAAATGTCGATTCGGCGCGCATCCGTTCGACGTATGGTCAGAGCCGGGTAGAACCTCCACAACACCCACAGGAGGCCGGCGGCCAACCACGACCACAAGGAGCAGCTCAATGCGATTCATGATGATCATGATCCCGAGCCCACGAGCGCAGGAGAACTGGGGGCCCAAGCCCGAGGACGTCAAGGCGATGGGCAAATACAACGAGCAGCTCAAAGAGGCCGGCGTGCTGCTGACGCTCGATGGGCTGCACGAGACCGGCAAGGGCGCACGCGTCGGATTCGCCGGCGGCAAGCCGCGGGTCACCGACGGACCGTTCCCGGAGGCCAAGGAGGTCATCGGCGGGTACTGGATGATCGAGGCGCCCTCCAAGGAGGAGGCGGTGGCATGGGCCACGCGCTGCCCCGCGGCCGACGGCGACGTGATCGAGATCCGCCAGGTGTACGAGATGACGGAATACTCGCCAGAGGTGCAGGCGGCCGCGGCGGGGTAGGGCCTCTCGGCTGGCCGGTCCCCAACCTGGCCGGCCAGCCAGTATGATCTGGGGCCCCCCCTTTGGCGAGAACGGAGGTTCTCATGGCGATATCGGCAGAGAGTGGCGTGCAGAGCGTCGACGTGGACAGCCTCGACCTCGACGAGGTGCTGGTGACCGAGAGTCCGCTGTGGGATGACGGTCCGCCGCACGAGCTGTTCGCGCGGCTGCGCGGCGAGTGCCCGGTGCACTGGACCAAGCGGATCACCGAGTTCCCCGAGGAGGCCGGGTTCTGGTCGATCACCACCGCCGACGACGTGCTCACGGTGAGCCGCGATTGGAAGACGTTCTCCTCCGAAAAGGGCGGCGTCACCGGCGTCTCCGCGGTGTTCCCGCTGGAGCTGGTGCGAGCGATGTTCATCGGCATGGATCCTCCCAAGCACGATCGCATCAAGGCGCTCTTCCAGGCGGGCTTCACGCCGAAGCGGATCGCCGCTCACGAGCAGACGATCCGGCAGATCGTCACGCGTGTGCTCGATGGTTTGGAGGGCCGGGAGACGTGCGATCTCGTCAACGACGTCGCCCAGCCGGTCGTGGCGCGCGTGATCGGCAGCTTCATGGGCATCTCCGAGGAGGACGACGTCGCCTGGGCGCGGCTGATGAACGCCACGCTCGGCGCCAACGACCCCGATCTCAACCCCGACGGCATCGACGGCGCGGTCGCCAAAGAGGTGCCGGAGATCTTCGCCCGCTGCGGCAAGATGATCGCCGAGCGCCGCGAGCACCCCAGCGAGGATCTGACGAGCGTGCTGGTGCACGCCGAGATCGACGGGGAGCGCTTGGAGGAACACGAGATCGTGATGGGCTTCTTCCTGCTGGTCGCCGCCGGCAACGACTCCACCAAGGCGACCTACTGCAGCGGCATGCGCGCGCTGATGGAAGACCCCTCCCAGCGCCAGCAGCTGCTCGACGACCCCTCGCTGATTCCGAGCGCCGTCGAGGAGTCGCTGCGGATGTTCCCGGCGTTCGCCCACTTCCGCCGTACCGCCACCTGCGACACCGAAGTGGGCGGGCAGCCGATCAAGGAGGGCGACAAGGTGATGATGTGGTACACGTCCTCCAACCGCGACGAGACTCGGTACGAGAACCCCGACTTCTTCGACGTCACGCGTAACCCAGAGCACCAGGCGTTCGGGGCGGGCGGCCGCCACTTCTGCCTCGGCACGGCGCTCGCGCGGATGGAGCTGCAGATCCTGCTCGAGGAGACGCTGAAGCGCTTCCCCGCGATGGAGATGGTCGGACAGCCCGCGTTCGTGCAGTCGCCGTTCCTCAACCAGCTGAAGACGCTGCCGGTGCGGCTTCGCCCAGAGGGCATCCCAACTCAGTAGGGGCAGCCCAACGTCCAGTGCTTCAAGCTGCCGGCCGACGACGGGGCGCGACCGATGAAGCGCAGCGTGATCTTGTTGTACACGCGCACGCCAGCTTTGCAGGAGCGAGGGCTGCTGGCCTTCACGGCGACCGGGTAGCGGACGAATTTGCCGCTGGCACAGTTGGGGGTGCAGGTGTTCGTCTCAAGCGTGCCGGTGGCCAGAGCGCTCACGCCCCCGAAGCTCGACCAGCGCAGCCCACTGAGGACGGTGTTGGCATCAGCGCAGGTGAGGGTCAGCGTCTTGGGGCGGCTGCTGGCGCTGGTGCAGTCGGTGATCTTGATGGTGGATGTGGCGGAGGCGCTCGTGCCGACCACTGCGATCAAAGTAGCAACCAGGATTCCGCTGGCCAGGATATACCTATTGAGCAGTCTCACCGCCCCCATCATTGCATCTTTCTCCCTTCACTCGCACAGGGGACTGAGATGGTCGCCTGCCGGACTCGGCATGGCATGCGCGACGCGTCGCGTCTGCGCCAGCCAGTCGCGCAGCGCCTCGTGCATCGCCTCCACGCCGACGATCGGAGCCCCCGGCTCGCTCCACGCGGCCGGCACGACGGCGAACGGCCTGGTCTGCGGCCCGCCGAGACCGCCGTGCGAGCCCATGAACTCCTCGAACGGGGCCACCTCGTCGGCGCTCGGGTCGTACATGCAGTTGACGAGGATGTCGGGGCAGTGGGGGAAGGCGTCGTGGCGACGCAGATGGTCGGCCGCCGTGGAGCCGAAGTGAGCGAGCGGGTCCTCGCCCTCGACGGCGTCGTCGCTCAGGCGCCGCTGCCCCGCCCCGCCGATCGCCAGTGCGCCGTGCGCCTGCGAGCCCACCATCACGAAGCCGATCCCGGGGTGGGCCGTCAGGGTATCCACCAGCCGTGGATGCGCCTCGGCGATCTGCTCGAGCGTGAGTCGCTCGGCGCTGAACGGCAGGTAGACGAGCGCGAGGCCGCCGGACACCATGACCACGGCCCCCTCCCCCTTCTCCTTCCCTTTGTTTTCCTCGGCCGCCCGGCGAACGCCGCGCTCGGCGAGCGCCTCCCGATTCGGTCCCAGCGCGACGGTGCCCTCCACCGATCTGCCGCTGGTCGCGCGCGCGAGCATCCGTCCCCCAACGCTCGGCTCCCGACTCGCATCGGCCAGCACGGCGCCCATGTCACCCCACGCCTCGTCGACCGCGGCCGGCGCGTACACCTCGCCCTGCGTGAGCGCCCCGCGTACGACCTCCTCGAGCGTCTCTCCGTAGCGCTGGCGGAACGGCCTGCCCTGCGTCTGACCGTGATCGGAGAGCACCACCAGGTGGTAGGGGCGAGGCGACTGCGCCGTCGCGCGCTCCAGGCGGGCCAGCTGGCGATCGTGGCGCCCCAGCACCGCCAGCGCGTCGGGCGCGCGAATGCCCGAGTGGTGCGCGACCTCGTCGTAGCCCACGAAGGTGGCGTAGCTGACCGGCACGCCCTCGACGATGTCGGCCATCAGCAGCGCCGTCACCAGGTCGCGCATCACCACTGCGATCACGGCGCGGATCAGCGGGTACATGCCTTTCCGGTCGACGTGCTCGGCGCCGCTGCGGCGCTGGCGGCGGGCCGCCAGGCGCTCGTATGCGATGTCGGCGAGCGACAGCACGATCGTGCGCATGAACCCGTACGGATCGGAGAAGTAGGCGAACAGGTCTCCCGCCTTCGAGCGGCCGCGGTCGCGGATCACGCTCATCGTCGCCGTGCAGCGCGGCGCGTCGCCGGAGAACATGTTCCCCCGGCTCGTCCCCCCCGCCGCCAGCAGCCCCTTGCCCGTCGATCGGCGACGCTCGATCTCGGCCGCGTCGGCGGGATGGTTGGAGACCATCGTGCGCCCCGACTCCTTCTCATACCAGCGAAACGCGGGCATGTCCCAGTTGCTGCCCAGCAGCAGCCCCGCCTGGCTGGCGCCCGTCTGCGAGGAGAGGTCGCACTCCCAGCTCTGCATGCGGTGGGTGCCGTCTCCGAGCCACCGCGCGATCGTCGGTGCGTGGCCTTCCCTGATCGCATCGCGCAACACCCCCTCGCCCAGCCCGTCGATCTCGAACAAAATCACCCCCGGGACATCGGTGGGACTGTGGCGGCGTGTGCGTCGCACCCTGCGCCTGACCACGCTCAGATGGCGGGCGTCCCCGTCGACATCGAGCAGCGGCGCCACCACCATCGAGACGAGCGCCAGCCCGAACGCGATCGCCAGATCGGCCCAGAATGACGGCGCTTTGCCGTCCACGAGGTTGAAGGCAAGCGCCACCACGCCGGCGCTGAGCGCGAGTGAGCCAAGTCCGAACGTGACGATCGTGAGCGGCAGCGCGATGCGTGTGACAAGCGGCCACAGCACCGCGTTGATGATCGCCATCGTCGCGGCCACCAGTGCGGCGGCGCCCAGGGAGAGCGATTCATGGCTGGGCAGCAGTGCCGTCAACACAACCAGCACCAGCGCCTGCACCCCAAGCATGATCAGGGTTCTGATCCCAAACCCCAACAACCGCCGCACGCGGCTCAAGCGTCGTTGGGTTGCGCGCTCGTCGGTCGCTGTGTTCATCTGCGTTGCTACCGTCTTGTGATGGTCGATGGTGCGGTCGCTGCCCATCGCACGGGCAGGACCGCAGACCGTATCGTCTTCCTCGGCCACGCGACCGTCCTGATCGAAGTGGATGGCGTGCGTTTGCTTACCGACCCGCTGCTGCGCCGCCGTGTCGCCCACCTGCGCCGCCGGGTCCCACCGGTGCGGAGGGAGCTGTTCGCCGGCGTGGATGCCGTGCTGATCTCACACCTCCACCACGACCACCTCGACCTCGCCTCGCTGCGACTCCTCGGTCAGGAGACCCACGTGGTCGTGCCGGCCGGCGCCGGCGCGTGGCTACGGCGTAAGGGCTTTGGAGCCGTGACAGAGCTCGGGGTCGGCGAGGTCGCGAACGTCGGGACGGTGACAGAGCTCGGGGTCGGCGAGGTCGCGAACGTCGGGACGATGACAGAGCTCGGAGTCGGCGAGGTCGCAAACGTCGGGACGGTGACAGAGCTGGAGGCCGGCGGCGTTATGAAAGCCAGGACGCTCGCTGTAACCGCAGTACAGGCTCGCCACGATGGGCGCCGCCTCGGCGGCCCCCGCGCCGAGACGCTCGGCTACCTGGTGAGCGGCGGGCACACTGTGTACTTCGCCGGAGACACCGAGATCTTCGCGAAGATGTCCCACCTGCCGCGACCGCTCGATGTCGCCCTGCTGCCGGTCGCCGGATGGGGCCCGACGCTCGGCGCGGGTCATATGGGTCCGTTTGACGCGGCGCGGGCAGTCGGTTTGATCGGGCCGCGTATCGCCGTTCCCGTGCACTGGGGAACGCTCTCGCCGATCGGCCTCTGCGGCCGGCGCTGGGCGCGGCTGGGTGACCCGCCACGCCTGTTTGCCCAGCACGTGGCGAGCTTGGCCCCAAGCGTCGAGGTGCGAATCCTCGCCCCCGGCCAGGAGACGGAGCTTTAGCGGGAGCCATGGCAGCAGACAACAGCCCCGCGCCGAATACCGGCGCGGGGCTTGTAACGCTTTAGGAGGCGCTCAGCGACCGGAGCGGGTGCGCAGCGCCAGGCGGATCGAGAGGCCGGCGCCGAGCAGCAGCACGCCCGCCCCCACCACCCACGTCAGGTTCAGCCCGGTGAAGGGCAGCGTCGAGGCTTGGGGTGTGGTCACCGTGGGGGTTGTGGTCGGTTCTTTGGCCGGTTCCACGGTGGTTGTAGGCGTGGTTTTGGACGCTTCTTTGGAGGGTTCTACTTCTTTTTTCGGTTCCGTTTTGGTCGTCGGGGTGGGCGGTTTCGTCCCGTAGCCCGAGGTCCCCGTGCCGGTACTCGTCGCGGCGAGGGCCGGCGCGGCTCCAACCAGCAGCGCCAGCACGGCCGGCAGTACGAGCAACTCACGGCGCGCCAAGCGGCGAAGGTCGCGCATTCCCGTGCGGCGGCGGGATGCCTGGCTGATCGTCGCTGCACCTGCTGTCTGGGGCCCACTCGACGCCATTCCTTGGGTCCGAGTCATGCGCACCTCCCGTGTTCTGTGTTCGATTGCGGCCCCGGCGAGGTCGGGGTCGTGGTCAGGGGTCCCGCGAAGTCTATTGCCATCGATGGATCGCTTCTTTCCCGTTCCACCCCGCACCCGTTTCTCCTGCCGATCGGCGTCATCGCGCGGTTGGGCTGCCAACACTGACGCGACCCTCGAGGGCGTCCGCCTGCAACCGCTCACGCAACACCATCAGTCAGCGGGAGGGGGTCAGGGAGGGCGGGCTCTCATCCCGACCTCCCCCCGGGAAGACACGACCCGCAAGGGTTCCGTCGGCGAGCATGGCGCGCAACACCATCAGTCAGCGGGAGGGGGTCAGGGAGGGCGGGCTCTCATCCCGACCTCCCCCCGGGAAGACACGACCCGCAAGGGTTCCGTCGGCGAGCATGGCGCGCAACACCTTCTTGTCGAACTTGCCCACGCTCGTTTTCGGCACCTCGGCGATGAACGCGAACTCGTCGGGCAGCCACCACTTCGCCACGCGGGGGCGCAGGTGCTCGACCAGCTCCTCCGCGGTCGCGCTCGAGCCCTCGCACAGCACCACGCAGCACAGCGGCCGCTCCGCCCAGCGCTCGTCGGGCTTGGCGATCACCGCGGCTTCGAGCACGTCGGGATGCGCCATCAGCTCGTTCTCCAGCTCCACCGAGGAGATCCACTCCCCGCCCGACTTGATCACGTCCTTGGAGCGATCGGTGATGCGCACAAACGCCTGCTCGTCGATCGCCGCGATGTCGCCCGTGCGCAGCCAGCCCCGGTCGAACTTGTCATCGCCGCTGGGATCCTCGTAGTAGCTGCGGGCGATCCACGGGCCGCGCACCTCGATCTCGCCGGTGGACTCCCCGTCCCACGGGACCTCCTCGCCGTTGTCACCGATCAGGCGCAGCTCCGTCCACGGCAGCGGCTTGCCCTGCAGTGCGCGTTCGTCCCAGTAGCGCTCGTCGTGACCACGGTCCTCGACGGGGTCGGAGAACGTCACCACCGGGCTCGTCTCGGTCATCCCCCACCCCTGGTGGATGCGCACGCCGTGGCGCTCCTGGAAGTCCTTCATCAACTGCCGTGGCACGGCCGAGCCGCCACACACCGAGTTGGTCAGGGAGGAGAGATCGACCTCGTGGGAGTCGGCGTAGCGCAGCATGTCGGCGAAGATCGTCGGCACGCAGCCCATCACCGTGGGGCGCTCGCGCTCGATCGCGCGCGCCAGCGGCTCGGCCTGCATGAAGCGGTCGGGCATCACGAGGTCCGCGCCACACAATGCGGCCGCGAATGGCAGGCCCCAAGCGTTGACGTGGAACATCGGCACGACCACCAGCACGCGGTCGCGGCGCGAGAGGCCGAGGTTGTCCGCCATCAGCGATCCCGTCGCGTGCAGGCAGATCGAGCGGTGCGAGTACAGCACGCCCTTGGGGTTGCCGGTGGTGCCGCTCGTGTAGCACAGCGACGCCGCCTGGCGCTCGTCTAGCTCTGGGTAGAGGGATCCGGAGCCCGCCGGGTGGGCGGGTTCCGAATCAATATCCGAATCCGCCTCCGCCAACAGCTCCTCGTAGCGCAGCACGTTAGGGAGACCGCCGGCATCTCCGTCGCCCATCAAAATGAAATGGCGCACTCCTTTGAAGCTCGGGGCCAGCGGCTCCAGCAGCGGTACCAGCGAGTCGTCGACGAAGATCACCTGGTCCTCGGCGTGGTTGACGATGTAGGTGATCTGCTCGGCGAACAGGCGGATGTTGAGGGTGTGCAGCACCGCCCCGATGCACGGCACCGCCAGATACAGCTCGAAGTGGCGCTGGTTGTTCCACGCGAACGTCCCCACGCGATCGCCCTGCTCGATCCCCAGGCGCTTCAGCACCCGCGCGAGGCGATCCACGCGCTCGCACACCTCGCCGAAGCTCGCGCTTTCGCTTCCCTGCGGCGTCAGCGTCACCACCCGCGCCGCGGGGTGGCAGTCGCGCATCCGCCGCCGCGCGTGCTGCAGGCTCAGCGGAAAGTCATCCTGCATCAACCCCTCCAACATCAGCGCAGCATACCTATGAGCGCCCGCTCCTCGGAGCCAAGCGGAGTTGGCAGACGATCGCGGGCAAACCACCCCGCCTGGGCGATCTCCACTGGGTCGATTCGCACTTGCATGGGGTCCGCGATCTCTGCGTGCGCGCACGTCAGGCGCACCGCGATCCGCTCCATGCGCGTCTCGAACGTCGCCAGCTCGCGCAGCTGCAACCCGCGCAGGCCCAACTCCTCCTCAATCTCCCGCGCCGCCGCACGCAGGGGGAGCTCGCCGCGGTGCACCCCGCCGCCTGGCAGATACCAAACTTTGCGCCGACCATAGGTGTGGCGTACCAGCAGCACCTCTTCGCCGTGGGTCAGCACGCACTTCACGCCGCTGCTGCTGCGCCGCCACAGCATCGCGCGCAACTGCACGCCCCGCCACGCCACCCGGTACAGGCGGCGCAGCAACGCCACGCGCAATACATCTGCTCGCACTTACACCCGCTGGCCGGTGCGCCTACCGAAGCCGGGAGACACTCGCCTTCGGCTCGCATCCCCGTTTCGATCAGCCGTCAAGTCGCGGTACACGCCGCGCGTGCGGCGCGCCACGTCGCTCCAGTCGAAGCCCAGCACGTGCTCGGAGGCCTCCGCCACCAGCCGCTCGCGCAGCCGATCGTCGGTCAGCAGGCGCTCGATCATCGTGCCGAGGTGCGCCGCGTCGCCGCCGTTGAAGCGCAGCCCGACCCGCTCGCCCGCCGGCACCACCTCGCGCAGGCCGCCCGTGTCGGCAACGATGCAGGGACAGCCCGACGCCATCGCCTCCAGCGCCACCAGCCCGAACGGCTCGTAGATCGAAGGCACCACGCACAAGTCCGCGATCCGGTACAGCGAGTGCAGCGCGTCGTCGCCGATCCACCCCATGAAGGCGCCGTGCTCCAGTAGTCCCAGGCGCTCCGCCTGCGCCTTCAGCTCCGCTTCGTGCGTCCCACTGCCCGCCACCAGGAAGCGCACGTTCCCGACGCGCTCGATCACGCCCGGCAACGCATCCAAGGCGAGCTGAAAGCCCTTCTCGTAAACGAGGCGCCCTACCAGCACCACCAGGCGCTCGTGCGGCTGCGCAAACTCCCGGCGCAGCGCCTCCAGATCTCCCACCGGGCGCAGGTCGAGCGGATCGATCCCGTTTGGGATCACAGTCACCCGGTTCTCGTCGATGTCGAAGATGTCCGCCACGTGGCCTCGCATGTAGTGCGAGCAGGTGATCACCGAGTCGGCGCGCCCCGCCATCCACTTCTCCACCGCGTGGATGTGGGCCTGTGGCTCGTCGTGCACCCAGCCCTGATGGCGCCCGTGCTCGGTGGCGTGGATGGTCGTCAGGTACGGCACCGCGAGGCGCTCCGCCAGCGCCGCCCCTGCGTGCGCAACCAGCCAGTCGTGGCCGTGCACCAACTCGTATCCGCGCGCTCCCGACTCCCGCTCCCGCGCGAGCGTCTCTCCCACCCGCACCATGTCCTGGTTCATCCGCTCCACCCACCCCACGAAGCGCTCCAGGTCGCGCGGCCAGTTCGGCTCGCGTACGCGGTACACGCTCACGCCAGCGAGCTGCTCCATCTTCAGTGACTCGCCCGTCCCTCGCGTCAGCACATCCACCGCCAGGCCCTGGCGTACCAGCTCCTCCGCCAGCTTGCGCACGTGCCGCGCCAACCCGCCCTCGATCACCGGCGGGTACTCCCAGGAGAGGATCAGCACGCGCTCTGCCAAGTCACCCACCCTATCCCACGGCCCTCGACTGGGCTGGGCCGAAGGGCGGCCGGCGCCGAGGAAGGAAGGAATGACCCCGGCGCCGGCCAGCCAGCGCATGACATGCCCTTGGAGGAAGTCAGCGCCGGCACTTGGTGGAGTCGGCCGTCCCGGTGGCCACCCCAATCCTCTCAAGCCCCCCCAGGGGCTTCGCAGTTTTCTGTCTGTAGACTATCTGTCCGAGGCCGGCGATGCTCTCTCCATGGAGATCGTAGAGCGTTTCGCGGACAACCTCCGGACCGAGCGGCAGGCGCGCGGAATGACCCAGGAAGCACTCGCCGACGCCGCCGAGCTACACCGCACCCACATCTCGCTGCTCGAGAAAGCCGATCGCGACCCAAAACTCTCCACGATCGTGAAACTCGCCCACGGGCTCGGCACCACTCCGACTCAGCTGCTGCGCGGCGTCAACGCCGACCGCCTGCCACGCTGAGCCCGGATCCACCAATCCGGTGGATCCAGCCTGAGGATCACGCAACGGGGACCGCCGCTCGCTCGCCGCTCTCCGATCGGTCCCCTCCGCCCAGCTCCCAGTGGCCGACGGTGCGGCGCAGTTGGAAGTAGGCGATCACCCCGGGGATACTCGGCAGCCAGAACGCCAGCAGTCGGTAGGTCAACACCGCGATCAGCGCCAGCCCACCGCCTACCCCGAAGGCCACCAGCGCCCCGATCATTCCGCCGTCCACCCCCCCAATACCCCCGGGCAGCGGCAGCAGGTTGGCAAGCATCCCCACAAAGTACGCCTGCACCAGCACCGCCACCGGCGGCGCTTCTCCGAAGGCACGGAAGCACGCGTACAGCACGGCGACGTTGAACCCCCACCACGTCATCACTCCGAGCAGCGCCCATTCCGGGTGGCGCAGCTTGCCTATCGCGAAGCGCACTCCCCCCGATGCCGATGCGGGACCTTTGGCGAGCCTTCCCAGCAGGCCCACCAGTTTCTGGCCGAGCCTCGATCGGTGGCGGGCGCTCAAGCGCTCCAGCCGCGCCTGGAGATCCTGCGGGACGAACGCAACCGCCAGGATCGCCAGCAGACCCGCCACCCCGATGATCGCCGGGACGATCGTGATCGCGAACGGGTGCGGGCCGGGGAACACGCCGGTGTAGAGGCCCACTCCGCACACCACCAGCGCCGCCATGTAGACCCCGTACAGCAACACGAGGAAAGCGATCATGCGCTCCGCTACCTCGCGGCTCTCCATTCCCGAGCGCCGCAGCGACCACGCGGTCACCGCCACCCCACCCGCGCCGCCCGCGGCGAACAGGCGCGTCGCCGCCAGTCCCGCCATCGTGATCTGGTAGCTGTGGCGCCAGCGGATCGGCGAGCCCTTCGGCACGTGCACACCCTGGAAGATCGCGATGTAGCTGGCCATCGATACGACCTCCACGATCACCGCCACCGCGATCCACCAGGCATCGCCTTCGTTGAGGCGGTCCCAGGTGTGCTTCACACCGCCCAGCTGCGGCAGCACGAAGTACAGGAACGCCAGCGCCGCCAGCACGAAGGTCCCGAACAGCAGCATCCGCCTGGCGGTGAGGCGCACGCGCAGCACCTCTTCGTGGCTTGGCCGCGGGCCCGTGGTACGCCGAAACTCGGTGATCCGCCCGGCGCGCACGTTCGCGCGCCTCACGCCGGGGCGAACGCCGGAGAGCCTCCCGTCGGGGGAGGCAGGTGCTCTCACCCGGCCGGCGTCGGCCCCCGCGGGCCCCACGGCCTCAGCCTGCAACACAGCCATCCCATTGTCCTTCGACGCCACACCGCCATGGCCCTGCGTGCTCACCTCCTCGGGGCACACTCCGACACCGGCTTCTCTAGGAGGCATGACCGTCCCCGTGCGCCTTCGCCTCCAGCGCCGCCACCGCGCGCGCGCAGCAGCTCACGGCTGGGGCCGCCCGCGGCGCCAGACGGCGTACCGCGATCGTCAGCGCCGCTCCCCCGAGCAGGTCCGCGACGTAATGCTCCCCGAGGTACACCAGCGCAAACCCCAGCGTCGAAGCGTACGTCCACCCCGCCGCGCCGGCCACCGGCCCGCCCTCGCTGAGCAGCAGCGCAGCCATCACGGATGTGGCGAAGTGCAGCGAGGGCATCGCAGCCAAAGGGTTGCCTCCAAGCACACTGTAGAGAGGGCCCCAGCCGTCTCTCCAGAACATCTCCCCGTACTCGACCATCATCCGCCGCACCTCGATCATGCGATGCGGCGGATGCCCACCCACATCCAAACCGTCCTCCTCCGCCCCGTTCACTCCCCTCCAGGCTGGGCTGCTGGGTACGCCGGCGGCCGACTCACGGCCGCTCTCCGGCGCGGACGCCGCATACCATGGCGGGGCGGTCGGCAGCACCCAGTAGATCATCGCGCCGATGTCGAACACCGCGTAGGTCAGCGTCGCCGCCCGGTCGAAGCGCCGCGGGTGGCGCAGCATGATGTATACGAGCGCGCCGTGGGGCACCATGAACCACGACCAGTGCGCCCACACCAGCACCTTGTCGAGCGTCCGCCACTCGGGGCCGTCCGGGCCGACCCGTGCGAGTCGGCGCTGCAGGCGCGTGGTCGGGAGCTCGCCGAGGCCGAGCGTGCGGTCGATCACGATCGGATAGTCGACGTGCACCCGCCGCTCCTGCTCGGTGGGCTGGTCGTGAGGCGACTTGTACGCAGCCACGTACGCCCACATCTGCAGACAGCAGGTGGCCACGTCTCGCGTGCGCGAGCGACGCATCGCGACACAGAGACCGATCGGCGCGCAGAAGGCAAGCGTCTGCGTCGCCAGTGGCGGCGCGTTCACCCTCTTTCGCACCAAGGGCGCCAGCACCCCCGCCGCCACCACTCCCCAGGCGGTTGCTCTGATCGCCCTCCCGCGCCGCACAGGGCGGGGAGTATATGAGCCCCGCCGTCCCGCCCTTCGGACCCGCCCGATCAGCGCTCGCCGAGCGCCGCTCCCGTCACCTCGGTCGCCGTTTCGCCCGCTGCGACGGCGGGCGGCCCTGCGATCTCGGGCTCTCTCGCCTCGAAGATCATCCGCTCGCTGTCGATCGCGCCCCGCGCCGCCGCCACCAGCGCCCCCACGATCGGGCTCGTCTCGTCGGCCTCCGGGTGCCACTGCACGCCAAGCACGAAATGCCGGGCAGGGTCGCCGCCGCCTGAGCCATCGCCCTCCAGCTCGATCGCCTCCGGCAGAGCGTCGATCGCGGAGGTGCCGCTCACAACCAGGCCCCCTCCGAGGCGATCCACCCCCTGATGGTGATGGGACTTGGTCGCGTGGCGCGTCTCGCCGATCACCCGCGCCACCAGCGAACCGTCCTGCAGCAGCACGTCGTGGTCGGCGTCGTCGAAGCTTCCCGCCACGCGGCAGTGCTCGTGATGGCCGAAGCGTTCGGGCAGGTGCTGGAACAGCGTTCCACCGTACGCAACGTTGATCAGCTGCATGCCGCGGCAGATCCCCAGCACCGGCAACTCACGCGCGATCGCCGCTCGCACCAGCGCGATCTCGAAGGCGTCGCGCTCGGGCACGGTGCTGAGCGTCTCCTCATGGCGCGGCTCGCCGTAGGAGGCGGGGTCGATGTCGGCGCCGCCCGCAAGCACCACCCCGTCGAGCATCTCCAACACCTCGTCGGGGTCCTCCACCAGCAGCGGATCGGGTGGGATCATCACCGCCAGTCCACCGGCGCTCTGCACCGCCTCGACGTAGTTGCGCGGCAGCAGCGCCGCCTCCTGGTCCCACACGCTCCAGCGGGCGCGCTCCAGCGCGGTGCATATGCCGATCACGGGACGTGCCATCTGCACCATAGGATGCCAGTCCGCGCACCAAGCCCGCAAACCCAGCCCGCACCCACTCTCAGAGGAGCATGCGATGAGCGACATCGATACCGGCACCACTTTCGAGACAGTCAACCTGTCGATCGACTCCGACGGAGTCGCCACGATCGAGCTCAACCGCCCGCAGGCGCTAAATGCGTGGAACCAGCAGTTCGGTCGCGACCTGCTCGCCGCGCTGCGGCAGGCGGGCGAGGACGATGCGGCCCGCGCCGTGATGATCACCGGCGCCGGACGCGCCTTCTCCTCAGGCGCCGACCTGAAGGACTTCGGCGTCGAGCTGACCCCCGAGGGCCGGCCCAATGTGTACAAGATGCTGACCGAGCGCTACCACCCGATCATGCACGCGATTCGCGAGCTGCCGCTGCCCGTGGTGGCTTGCGTCAACGGCGCCGCCGCCGGCATCGGCTGCTCCCTGGCGCTCTGCTGCGACCTCGTGATCGCCGCGCAGAGCTCCTACTTCCTGCTCGCCTTCGTCAACATCGGCCTGGTGCCCGACGGGGGCTCCTCGCTGTTCGTTCCCACCCGTGTGGGCATGGCGCGCGCCGCCGAGATGGCAATGCTTGGCGAACGCATCCCCGCCGCGCAGGCGCTCGAGTGGGGGCTGATCAACCGCGTGGTCCCCGACGAGCAGCTCGCCGAGCAGGCGGGCGAGCTCGCACGAGGACTCGCCGCCGGGCCGACAGGCTCCTACGCCGGCACCAAGCGCCTGCTCAACAGCTGGCTCTACACGCGCATGGACGAGCAGCTGGAGCTCGAGGCCCGGCTCCAACAGGAGAAGGCTGGCAGCGACGATTTCGTCGAGGGGGCGACGGCGTTCGTGGAGAAGCGTCCTGCTCGTTTCTCCGGCAAGTAGCCAGGCCAAATTCGGTAGTGGGTCAGAAATTCGGTGGTGGGTCAGAAATTCGGTGGTGGGTCAGAAATTCGGTGGTGGGTCAGTTTGGAATGGCAGGTGGTGGGTCAGTTTGGAATGGCAGCAAGTCCGGAATGGGCAGCAAGGCCGTATAACCATTGCAATAGGGCGGGTGTTGGAACAAAAAATTCAAAAGCCGTGTGCGATTGCTATCGGGTTCTGAATTTTTTACAACCACCCCAACCCAAACCTATATATACTATCGCTATACTGAAAGCCAAGTCTCAAGGGTTGCTGGGCAATACGCGCCCAGACTGACCCGCGGCCCCAAATCTCTCGTGGCAAACGTCATCAAGCGCGTTCCGTCCCAGGCTGAATAGAATCCCCGCCGCCTTGCACCATCTCCTGCCCACAACCCTCGCGTCCTTCTCGTCCCTCTTTGTCCCGAAGTCGGGCGGCTCGTCGAACGCCAACGAGATCGACAGCCTCTACAAGATCACGCTGTACATCGCGCTCGTGATCTTCGTGTCCGTCGAGGGGGCGCTGGGATACGCGCTCTGGAAGTTCCGCAAGCGCAAGGGCGCCGTGGCGGCCCAGATCCACGGCAACACCCGCCTGGAGATCGGCTGGACCTTGGGAGCGGCGTTGATCCTGGTTGTGCTCTCCGTGGTTACCTTCGTCAAGCTCTCCTCGATCCAGGATCCGCCCAACTCGGACGCAGGCGGCGACGTGCTGGGCGCGGACAGCGGTGAGCTGTACGCCACCGCCGACAAGCGCCTGCCTCCCAATGGCAAATCGCTGGAAATCCAGGTCATCGGCCGCCAGTTCATCTGGCAGTACGTCTACCCCGGGGCCGGCAACCCCGACGGCCTGGGCGCGCCCTACTCCTACACGGAAATGGTCGTCCCCACGAAAACCACAGTGACGCTCAACATCGTCTCCTCAGACGTGGTGCACTCGTGGTGGATCCCCGCGCTCGGGGGCAAGTATCAGGCCGTCCCCGGCTACCACAACTACGGCTGGTTCAAGATCGAAAAGCCCGGCGTCTACCGCGGGCAGTGCGCCAACCTCTGCGGTCGCGGCCACGCGCGCATGATCGCGACCGTGCGCGCCGAGGAACCGGCCGAATTCGACATCTGGCTGGCCAACCAGAAGCGGATGCTCGAAGAAGCCGAGGGCGACGCGGCCAAAGAACGGACGGCGCTCAACTCCCGTACCGGACCGGAACAGGTCGAGAACCCCTGACAGATCGAGAACCGCCCGCCCCGGGGCAGGCCCGGCTGGGCGGGCCTTCAGACCCCTCCCCACCAGCCCCACGCCACCAAACTCCCCACAGCTATCGACTCCCCACAGCTATCGACTCCCCACAGCTATCGACTACACCACCGAGAACTGAGAGCAAGCAACCGATCATGGCCACTTACGCCGCCCCCGCACCGCAAGTAGTCGCCCACCGCGTAGATCGCGAGGAGCGCGGCTTCATGAGCTGGCTCACGACCACCGACCACAAGCGGATCGGGATCATGTACATGGTCCTCACGTTCGTGTTCTTCATCCTCGGCGGCGTCGAGGCGCTGATGATCCGCCTGCAGCTGGGCGCTCCCGAGAACACGCTGGTCGCCCCCCAGACCTACAACGAGCTGTTCACGATGCACGGCACCACGATGATCTTCCTGTTTGTCGTGCCGATGATGGCGGGCCTGGCCAACTACTTCCTGCCGCTGATGATCGGCGCGCGCGACATGGCCTTCCCACGCCTGAACGCGCTCTCCTTCTGGCTGCTACTCGCCGGCGGGATCGTCTTCTACGCCTCGATCTTCTGGAATCCGCCGGAAGCCGGCTGGACGAGCTATCCCCCACTCTCCAACGCCTTCTTCTCCCCCGGCGGCGGGCAGGACGCGTGGATCTACCTGATCCACCTCACCGGCATCTCCTCGCTGGTGGGGGCGATCAACTTCTACGTGACCGTCGCCAACATGCGCGCGCCCGGAATGAGCTGGGGCCGGCTGCCGCTGTTCATCTGGGCGATCCTCACCTACTCGGTGCTGCTGATCTTCGCGCTACCGGTGATCGCGGCGGCCGTCACGATGCTGCTGACCGACCGCCACTTCGGCACCCACTTCTTCGACGCCGCGCAGGGCGGCTCGCCGCTGCTGTGGCAGGACCTCTTCTGGTTCTTCGGGCACCCCGAGGTGTACATCATGGTGCTGCCCGCGTTCGGGGTCGTCTCGGAGATCCTGCCGGTGTTTGCGCGCAAGCCGATCTTCGGCTATAAGGCGATCGCCGCCTCCACCGCCGCGATCGGGTTCCTCGGCTTCCTCGTGTGGGCCCACCACATGTTTGCGACGCCGCTGCCCGAGGCGATAATCGTCTTCGCGATGCTCAGCTCGATGCTGATCGCGATCCCCACGGGCGTGAAGATCTTCAACTGGATCGGCACGCTGTGGCGAGGGACGATCGAATACAAGGTGCCGCTGCTGTTCTGCGTGGGCTTCATCGCGCTGTTCATCATCGGCGGCATCTCCGGCATCTTCCTGGCGATCTTCCCGGTCGACTGGCAGCTCAACGAAACCTACTTCGTGGTCGCCCACATCCACTTCGTGCTGGTCGGCGGCGCGGTGATGCCGATCTTCGCCTCGATCTACTACTGGTTCCCGAAGATCACCGGGCGAATGCTCGGCGAAGGGCTCGGCAAGCTCAGCTTCTGGCTGATGTTCTGGGGCATCCTCGTGACCTTCATGATCCAGCACGCGATTGGCCTGGAAGGGATGCCGCGACGCGTGTACGAGTACGAAAACGTCGGTCACCTCGCGCTCTACAACCAGATCTCGACGGTCGGCTCGTTCATCCTCGCCACCGGGGTGCTGGTCACGGTCATCAACGTCCTGCGCAGCCTCAAGCGGGGCGCGATCGCCGGGCCCGACCCGTGGAAAGCGAACACGCTCGAGTGGTTCACCACCTCGCCTCCGGCCGTCAACAACTTCGACGCGATCCCGCGCGTGCGCTCGGCCGAACCGATGAAGGACATTCGCCTGGAGATCGAGCGCCGCACCTCCGCCGAGCCGGCGCCCGGCCAAGCGACAGTGCCCGTCGGGGCCACACAGGTGGGCGTTTAGCGGTGCTCGCCGATCGGCGAATGCGTCTGCGCGGCCGATCGGTCGGCACCCCGGTAGTCCAATCGGCCTAAACTCCTCTGCGATGGAGGGCTCGTCCGCACCCCTGACGGTCGCCCCGGCGCTCGAGGCATCACTGCCCGGCGCCGTGCCGATCCCAGGCCCAACCGGCCGGGAGAGCACGGTCGCCGCCCGCGAACCCCGACCAACCTCACACGCACGTCAATTGGCGAGCGACTACCTGGAGCTGACCAAGCCGAAGGTCCAGTCGCTGCTGCTGCTGACCACGATCGCCACGATGTACGTGGCCGGGGATCCCTCGCCGCTGCTGGTCGCACTCACCTGCCTCGGCGGCTACCTCTCCGCGGGTGGCGCGGGAGCCGTCAACCACTGGTTTGACCGCGACATCGACGCGCGCATGGCGCGCACCGCCACGCGCCCGATTCCGGCCGGACGGATCGCGCCCACCGCCGCGCTGACGTTCGGCTGCTGCCTGGCGGCGCTCTCTTTCCTGGAGCTCTCGCTGACCGTCAACGTGCTCGCCGCCAGCCTCGCGTTCGCAGGCTTCCTCGGCTATGTCCTCGTGTACACCGTGTGGCTGAAGCGCCGCACCCCGCAGAACATCGTGATCGGGGGGGCCGCGGGCGCCGTGCCGCCGCTGGTGGGATGGGCCGCCGTGACGGGCTCGATCAGCGCCACGGCCGTGCTGCTGTTCTTCATCGTCTTCTTCTGGACCCCACCGCACTTCTGGGCGCTGTCGCTGCTGATGAAGGGCGAGTACGAGAAGGTTGGCGTGCCGATGCTGCCGGTCGTGCGCGGAGAGGCGGAGACGCGCCGGCAGATCCTGCTGTACTCGGTGCTGCTGTACGCGGTCACGCAGCTGCCGTTCTGCGCCGGGGGCTTCGGGGGGATCTATCTGGCGGCCTCGCTGGTGCTGGGCCTCGGCTTCATCGGCGGCGCCGTGCGCCTCTATCGCCGGGCCGATCGGCGCAGCGCACTGCAGCTCTACCTCTACTCGCTGGCCTACCTGGCGCTGCTGTTCAGCGCGATGGTGCTTGACGCCCGGCTTTCGCTATAGACTTCCGCCGATGGATCGTCGTCTCGCCCGTAAGAACATCCGTCTGGCTCTAATCGTGAGCGGGATCTGCCTGTTCATGTTCGGCATCACGTTCGTGGTCGCAGCCCTGTACGTCTCGTGAACCGCCCGGCTCACACAGTGTCGCTGAGTGGGCGCGGCCGGGAAAGTTGGCGGCGGAGCGCCGCATGAGCCCGATCGATCCCGAGATCCCGCCCGTCGGCGAGGAGGTCCACCTCCCCGGCCCGAGCCTCCTGCCGCTGCTGACCGCCGTCGGAATCACGCTAGCGCTGGTGGGCATCACCACGATGATCGAGCTGACCGTCATCGGCGTAATCCTCACCGTGTGGTCCGTAGCGCGCTGGATCAAAGACACGCGCCGCGAAATAGACGAGCTTCCGCTCGAGCATCACCACCACTGATCACCAAGGACCAAGCCACAACCCCGCAAAGAATCGCCCCCGGCGGAGAGGGAGGGGGATCGAAGGCCCGCCCACCCTGGGCTCACCCTCCCCCAACGGGGATGGGGCTCGGGGGAGGGGGTACCCCCTCCCCCGCCCAGGTGAGGTACCGCGCATGGCCCCCTCAGTCCATGCGCGGTCCCATCGCTGGTGGCGCCGTCACCCGCCGTCCCCCGGCGGCAGAGGACGGGCCACCATACCCCTCCTACCCCACCGCGGCGCTCGCCGGAACGGGACAGGCAGCCCCATCTGCGGTCCAGCAGCGCACGATGTCGCGAACGGAGAGAACACCCACGGTCTCCCCTCGCTCGACGACGATCAGGTGCCGGAAGCCGCCCCGCGTCATCGCGGCGGCAGCCTCCTCGAGCGACCAGTCGGGCGCGGCGTACACGGCCTCACTGGTCAAGTGCTTCCCGACAAGCTCTCGGTCGGGATCCTGCCCCGCGCCGATCGAGCGCAGGATGTCGCGCTCGGTGAGGATCCCGGGGCCGTTGCCCTCCGGATCCATCACGATCGCCGCACCCACGCTCCGCCGCGACATCAGCCGCGCGGCATCTCGCAGCGTGTGACCGGGGCCGGCCGTCACGATCATTGGACTCATCCCTTCGCGCACTCGCATCGGCGTGCTCCTTTCTGGAGTCGATCTCCGCCGTCCTCACAGCAGACGATTGCAACGATTGCCTCAATGTAGAGGTCTGAGCCGTCTCTGTCAAGGCCGATTGCAGCCGACGCCAGAAGACCGGGTTGCCATTCCTCCGCCGAAGGCAATAGGATCTCGTATGGGATGGTTGGGTCTGCTGTAAATCATGGGATTCGTGTCATTAAAAAGAGGGGCCCGGCCGAAGCCGGGGGACACTCGCCTTCGGCGAGCGGGCGGGTGGGGTCCAAATCATCGGCCAGCCGGCCTTCGGCCGACTGCGCCCCCCTCTATGCGGATCGGGCCTTTTTCGGGGCCTGCTGAGCGCGGATGCCCGAGAAGCCTGAGTCGCGACGCTCGGTGATCCTCACGGCGATCGCCGGCGTGGTGGCGACGGCGATCGGGATCGCGCTGAGCTTCGTGATCCACTGGTTCCCGCCGCAGGCGTCCGAGCAGGCGAAGAACACCGACCGGCTCTACCACGTGCTGGTGATCGCCTCGATCCCGATCTTTGTGCTGGTCGCCACCGTGATCCTGTACTGCGTTTGGAAGTTCCGGATGCGCCCGGGACAGGAGCTGATGGACGGGCCGCCGATCCATGGAAACACTCGGCTGGAGGTTTTCTGGACGGCGCTCCCCGCCGCGCTGGTGCTGAGCCTCGTCTCCTACTCGTTCGTGGTGCTGCACGAAAACGAAAAGAAACCGCCCGGCAAGGAAATCCAGGTGGGCGTGACCGGCCAGCAGTTCTTCTGGGATTACGAATACCCCTCGTCGGTGACCGGAGGCGCCCCGCTGAAGAGCTACTCGCTGTACGTCCCCAAGGGGGAGTCGGTGTACTTCAACATCCACTCCAAGGACGTCATCCACGCCTTCTGGATCCCGGCCTTCCGCCTGCAGGAGGACGCGGTGCCGGGCATCACCACCCACTACCGCGCGACTCCCATCCGGCTGGGCACCTACCCGGTGGTGTGCAATCTGCTGTGCGGAGTCGGACACTCGTTCATGCGCTCGGCGATCCACGTGGTCACGCCCGCCAAGTTCCAGGAATGGATCAAAAGCCAGACGAGCAAACCCTCGACCGTGGCGACGGGGTAGCAGGTAAGGTGTATGCGAACCACTAAGGGCCCACGTCCCAATATCTGCCGGCCTGGATGCGGCCGCTCCGCGGCGGTCTGCGCCACCCGCGATGCTCGGCGTGCCACCGGCACGCCTGCGCTCGCGTGCGTCGCATCCCATCCACGGATCGACCACCCCAGATCCGGCATCCATTGTGACGTGAACCCTAAGATCGTTCGAAGGAGGGCCGGCTGATGGCCGCGACCGCAAGCGCCGTGCCGCCTGGTGTGCGTGAGGAACCTCCAAGGAGCGCCGGCTGGGGCGCCAAACTCCGCGCACCCGGCTTCTACCGCGCCTTCCTCGGGGTGGCGTTCGGGATCGCCCTCGCGACCGCGCTGACGTGGGTGGTGCGAACCGCCACGGGCCACGCGACCTACACGCACTACCTCAACCCCGATGCGATCCTGACGGTGTCGCTGATCGGCTGCCCGATCTTCTTCCTGATCGGGTTGGGGGCCTTCGACTACTGGTTCTACTGGGTCTCCGGCCGCCCCACGCGCCCCGAGAGCCACGCCAACCACGGGGCGTACAGCTGGAAGGACTACTTCAAGGTCAACACCGACCACAAGGTGATCGGCGTCCAGTACGTGGTCACCTCCTTCTTCTTCCTGCTCGTGGGCGGGCTGATCGCGATGTTGATGCGCATCCAGCTGGCGCAGCCGGGGTCGAAGTTCGTCGACGCCAACACCTACAACGGCCTCTTCTCGGTGCACGCCACGATCCTGATCTTCTTCTTCGTGATCCCCGTGTTCGCGGGCCTGGCCAACTTCGTGCTGCCGCTGATGATCGGCGCGCCCGACATGGCGTTCCCGCGCCTGAACGCGCTCTCCTTCTGGATGCTGCCGCTGGGCGGCGCGATCATGCTGCTGAGCTTCCTCGCGCCCGGTGGCTCGTTCTCGGACGGGTGGACGGCGTACGCGCCGCTCTCGACCGTGTCTCCGATCGGGCAGAACTTCTTCTCGATCGGGGTGCAGTTCGCGGGCGCCTCCTCGGTCGCCACCGCGCTCAATTTCCTTGTGACGATCATCACTATGCGCGCACCGGGGATGAGCTTCTTCAGGATGCCGCTGCTGGTGTGGGCCAACTTCTCGACCTCGCTGCTGGTCGTGATCGCCACGCCGTTCGTGGCCGCCTCGCAGTTCATGGTGCTGCTCGACAGGGCGCTGGGCTTCAACTTCTTCGACGCCGACAAGGGCGGCAACGTGCTGATGTACCAGCACATCTTCTGGTTTTACTCACACCCGGCGGTGTACATCATGATCTTGCCCGGCTTCGGGATCATCAGCGAGATCCTCGCCGTGAAGTCGCGCAAGCCGATCTTTGGCTACCGCATGATGGCGTTCTCGCTGCTGGCGATCGTGCTGCTGGGGTTCACCGTGTGGGCGCACCACATGTTCACCTCGGGGATGCCCGCGTGGCTGCGCATCCCGATGGCGATCACCACCGTGATCATCGCCGTGCCCACCGGCATCAAGATCTTCTCGTGGCTGGCAACGCTGTACCGCGGGGTGCTGCACCTCGACACCCCGATGCTGTTCGCGCTCGGCTTCATGATCACCTTCTCGGCGGGCGGCATCAGCGGCATCATGCTGGCGATGCTGCCGCTCGACATCCACGTGAGCGCCTCCTACTTCATCGTCGCCCACCTGCACTACGTGCTGTTCGGCGGCTCGCTGTTCACGATCTTCGCCGGCGTGTACTACTGGTTCCCGAAGATGACCGGGCGCATGTACGACGAGCGCCTGGGCAAGTGGCACTTCTGGAGCACGTTCATCTTCTTCAACCTGACGTTCGGGCCGATGCACATCCTTGGCCTGGAGGGGATGCCCCGCCGCGTGTCCACCTACGCCGCTCAGTTCGCCAACCTCAACCTGGCCATCTCGATCTGCAGCTGGATCCTCGGCGCGGCGACGCTGATCTTCCTCTACAACATGGTCAACTCCTGGCGCGGGGGCCCGCGCGCCGAAGCCAACCCGTGGCGCGCGCTGACGCTCGAGTGGCAGGTCTCCTCGCCGCCCCCCGTCTTCAACTTCGACCGCGTCCCCACCGTCGTCGGCGGACCGTACGAGTACGGCGTACCGGGCGCGGTGCACGGCATCTTCACGCCGGCGCCGCTGCCCTCGGAAGTCCGAACGCAGACCGCCGGCAATGTGCCGGTGCCGAGCGGGGGCGAGTGAGGACGTGGAATCGACGAGGCACGACTCAGAGACACAGGGCATAGACCCTGACGGCATCCAGCAGCCGCGAGACATGGCGGGCCGACGGGTAGTCAGCAGGCTAAGAACTATTAGGGGAGGTAGATCGCGATGAAGGAGATACTGGTAGTCGCAAACCGCACGCTCGGTGGCAAGAAGCTGCTCGACAGAGTGCGCGAGCTGGCGGCGCCCGGAGACGTGCGCTTTCGCCTGGTGGTACCCACGAGCAAGCCCTCCTCGGGTCTGGTGATCTACGACGAGGCCGTGCGCGACGCCAGCCAGGTGCGCATCGACCTCGCAGTGTCGCTGCTCGCCGACGAGGGCATCGAGGCCAGCGGCGCTGTGGGCGACGCCGATCCGTTCCTGGCGACGATGGACGCGATCGGCGAGTACCGCCCGAGCGAGGTGATCGTCTCCACGCACCCCACCACGCACTCCGGCTGGCTGCGGCGCGACCTGATCGAGCGCGTCCAAATCGCCTCGGGACTGCCGGTGGAGCACATCGTCACCGACCTCGAGGCCGAGGGTCTGCCGTTCCGCGTGACGCTGGTGATCGCCAACAAAACCTCCAGCGGCGAGGAGCTGGTGGAGCGCCTACAGGAGAAGGCAGCCCACGGAGAGCGCCATCTCTTCATCGCGGTCGTCCCCCAGCAGGGCGGCGACGGGGCCGCGCCGCGCGAGGCGCGCGCACGCCTGACAGCGATGCTCGCGAAGCTCCGTGCCGCCGGGCTGCTGTGCTCGGGCATGATCGGCGACCCCGACCCCTACACCGCGGCGATGAACGCGCTGGAGCTGTTCCGCGTCGACGACGTGGTCATCTCCACGCTTCCCGACGAGCGCTCGGGCTGGATGCGCTCCAACCTGATCGAGCGCGTGCGCGGCGCCACCGCGGTGCCGGTGGAGCACGTGGTGGTCGATCTGCAGGCGACGCGGGCCGCAGCCGCGGCCGGCGCGGGAAGCTAGCGCAGGAGCGCAGCCGCAATGGAGGCCGCCAGCATCGCCCACGCCCCGGGATCGGGACCCCGCCCGTCCGCCGCCGAGCACGAGCATCACGGCCCGCCGCCGGCGCACCGCAGCTCGCGGGTCGATCCGCAGCTGCTGGGGATGCTGCTTTTCATCATCTCGGAGATCATGATCTTCGGGGCCTTCTTCACGGCCTACTTCTTCATCCGCGTGGCGCAAGGCGACCCGTGGCCGGCGCCCGGCACCCAGCTGCCGGTGTATCCCACGCTCGTCAACACCTGCATCCTGATCTCCTCCTCCTTCACGATGCACTGGGCGCAGACCTCGATCAAGAAAGGCAACCGCTTCGGGCTGAAGGCGGGCATCCTGACCACCTTCCTGCTCGGCGTGACGTTCCTGGTTCTGCAGATCAACGAGTACGCCAACATCGGCTTCGCCCCCCAGGACGCCGCCCAGCAGACGATCTTCTACTCGCTCACCGGCCTGCACGGTGCGCACGTGACGATCGGGCTGATGCTGCTGGCGATCGTCACCATCAGGTCATGGCGCGGGCACTACACCCCCGAGGAGCACCGCGGCGTGGAGGTGCCGGGCATCTACTGGCACTTCGTAGACATCATGTGGATCGTGGTCTATTTCACGGTCTACATCGTCTGATGCTGAACCCCCTGCGCTCCGAGGGCGAGATGTTTCGCCTGCTGCTGTACGTGATCGTCGTGTTCGCGGTGCTCATCGCCACGATCCTGATCGTGCGCGCGATCACCTGATCTCCCCACTTGGAACGGGTCGGCACATGTGCCGACCCGCGGACGCGCACATGTGCGCGTCCGGCCAGCGGCGCATGCGCCGCTGGCTACTTTACGGTGAGGGTCCCGTACATCCCCGCCGCGCGGTGGCCGGGGGCCTGGCAGAAGTAGGTGTAGGTGCCCGGCTTCAGCTTGGCCGCGAAGGAGGCGGTGCCCTTGGGCTCCAGCGGAGTCGCCCCGAGGACCGGGCCACTGGTGCCCGACTGGATCGCGAGGTTGTGGGTGACCCCGGAGACGTTCTTCATCGAGATCGTCAGCGCGCCGGCCGTGGCGGTGGCTTTGTTGGCGGTGTACGCAAGCTGCCCGGCGGGATTGGCTTCCAGTTCCAGCTTGCCGTTCTTCTCGACCGCCGGCTTGCCGGAGCCCGGCGCGGCCACGGCGCTCGCGAGCAGGCCGGTGTCGCTGCCCGGCCGGGCAGCCGCGTAGGCAACGTAGGCGGCGATGTCCTTCAGCATGGACCCGCCGGCCAGCCCTTTGGGCATCACGTTTTCGGGGTTGGGGAATTCGACCTGATACTGCACGATGCTGCGGATCGTGTTGCGTCCCAGCCCTTCGTCGACGCCGTGGCGAAACGCTTCGTCGAGGTCGGGCCCCACCGTGCCCTTGGTATTGGCGCGCGCGAGCATATGGCAGGCCCCGCACTTGGCGACGAACTGCTGCTTGCCGGCAACCAGGTTGGCTTCTTCGCCGTGCTTCGCCGAGCCGCAGCCAGCCACGGCGAGCAGCACCAGGCCACTGGCTATCAGCAACGTCCCAGACTTACCCGACTCCCTCACAGCGACCGGAACTCTATCCGAACTGGCGGGCGACGTCACGCGGCGTGCTCAGCGGGCGCCTCCGAGGCATACATGAACCCCGGGGCCGTCGGGTTGGCACACACCCTGGATACGTGCGATAGACCCTCACGGCGAGGGCAGCACACCCAGCTCGCCGCTCGCGGCCGCGATGACTCCCCGCGCAACGCCCTCCCACGACCAATGCTCGCGCACTGCCTCCACCAGCCCCGCGCGAGTCCGTTCGCGCAGCGCGGGATCGGCCCGCAGCCAGCCGACCAGACACCGCGCGATCGCGGGCACGGCATCGTCGTCGACGGGAAACGACAGCCAGCTCGCGGCCTGCGCCGGGACGGCGTGCGCCAGCACCCCGCTCACCTCGGCGAGGCCCGAGTGGCCGGCGCTCACCGGCAGCGCACCACACGCCGCCCCCTCGGCCGCCACCATGCCGAACGCCTCGGGAAAGGTGCTGGGCACGACCAGCGCCTCGCAGGCGGGCAGCAGCTCGGCGAGCCCCTCGTGCTCCATGCGCCCGGCGAAGCGAGCCCGCTCGCGCAACGTGCGCGCCGCCGCCAGGTAGCGCTCGCGCCGCTGACCGCGCAAATCTCCGAGGAACGCCGCGAGGTGGCGCAGTGGCGTGGGTCGGGCGTCAGCACCTGCCCGTGCGTTCGCCGCCCCCTGAGCACCGTCTGCATGCGCTTGCGCCATTCCGCGAGCGCGGCCGGCGCGCGCCATGTCGATCGCTAGCTCGAGGTCGCCGGCCGCCAGGGTCTCCAGCAGGAGCGCCAGCCACTCGGCGTCGCCGCCGAAGCCGACGATCTCCAGACGCGCCCGTGGCACCTGCTCGAGCACCAGCGGCCACGCGGCGATCAGCAGGTCCACGCCCTTGTTGACGATCAACTTGCCCACGAACGCCACGACCGGCTCCGACGGCCGTGTGGCGTCGCGCCGCGGAAGCGGTTTGAAGAGCTCCACGTCCACCCCGGGAGGACCGAGACGGGTGCGGGCCTCGATCGCGGGGTCCCCCAGCGCATCCCACAGGCTGCGCGCGGTGTGCGACGAGCCCACAAGGATCCCCGCGGCGGGCTCCAGGCCCTCGCGGGCGTAGGGCAGGAAGCGCTCGGAGTCGAGCTTGACCGTGTACTCCAGAGCGCTCCCGTGGACCTTGACGGCGTACGGCACGCGGTGGGCGAGCGCTCGGGCGAGGATCGCGGGTCCCATCACCACATGGTTGGCGAGCGCGACATCGGGTTTCACACGCCCCACCAGCTCGCGCACGGCGGCGACGTTGGCCTCGATGTAGCGCTCGATCTCCTCCTCGCTGCAGCGCGCGAAGGCGCGCGCTTCGATCCCCTCGTAGGGATCCTCGACATACACCGGCAGCAGTCCCCCGATCTTGGGCCGGTAAACGGTGCAGCGCACCGGCTCGCGCAGCGCGCGCACCTGCAGCTGCCCCTGCTCCCAATCCCCGGCGGCGTCGAGGAATGGCTGGCGCTCGGGGTGGCGATCCTGGCAGAGCAGGTGCACCTCGTGGCCGATCCCCACCAGCGCCTGCGCAAGGCGCGCGTTGTAGATGTTGGAGCCAGTTCCTGAGAGCAGGTAGCCATGGAAGATCAGGATGCGGATGAGTTGCAGCCTACCTGCGCTCCGGCCGCGGGCTTCGCTAAAGTGCCCTCGATGAGCGTGCAGCAGCGATACCGCCTGCGCAATCCGGCGAGCGGGCGGGAAATCATCCTCGCGGCGCAGCCCGATGAGATCTACCTCGATCGCGAGACCGGAGAGCCGCTGGAGGTCGTCGGCAAGGTGCTGCCACTGGCGCCTTCCACCTCCAAGCTTCCCTTCTCGGTGGAGAACCTGCGCTTCTGCCCCTGGTGCGAGCAGCTCGCGCAGAAGGACCTCAACGACTGCCCCACCTGCGGGCGCCGGATGGGCCCGCTGGGCTCGTGACCACACGCTGGTCGAAACGGGGATTCCCCCCGAAGGGGGGTGTCTCCCGGCTTCGGTCGCTCGCCCCCATCCTCGCGGGCGCCGCGGCACTGCTGGTGGGCCTCACGCTGGCGGCCTGCGGAGGCACCAGCAACTCGGCCGACGTACCGCCGCACAGCACCCCCGAAATCACGCCGCCCACCAGCACGCAGGCGGAAAGCGAAGCAACGCCCACGACCGCGACGTCAACCGTCGCCACCACCGCCAAGAGCGGCTCGGGCGCTACGGGCAGCTCGACGACCGAAAGCTCGAGCGAAGCACCCGCGAGCTCCAGCCCGGCGGGGGGCACGGGCAGCGAAAGCACGACCGGCGCCGGTGGCGCCCCGGCGGAAAAAACAAGCACCCCTGAAGCAAGCTCGGGCGCGAGCGGCGGCACCGGGGAAAGCGGGGCCAAAGGCGGCTCCGAAGCCACGGGTGGCGGCGGCGCTGCGAGCAGCCCCACCGGCGGCGCCCAGGCGCCTTAGACTCAGGGAGTGGAGATCAGCGTGGCGCTGTACGTGAGGCGCGCTTCGCGGTAGAGGCAGTAGTACTGGACGCTGGTTCCCAGCTGCTGCATCGACTGGACGCTGGTGTTGGTGCACTGGTTGCGCAGGCGGCTGGCGCGCCAGGAGGTTTCGTTGGTGAAGCCGAGCGCGAGCGCGGGTGCCCAGGTGGGGACCGCGAGCGCGATCACGTCGCCCTTCTTGACCTGCAGGGTGGTGGCGAGCGGGAACTGGGCGGTCTTGCCGAAATAGGGCGTCAACTGCACGAGCGGGCTCTGCGCCACCAGCTTGAACGCAAGATTGGGCTTGGGTTGCGGCGCCAGCACGGCGATCGCGGCCGAGGCGGTGCCACCCTCGTTGGTGTTGAAGTACTTGACCTGGGTTGCGTTGGGCTTGCCCAGCGAGATGGTCCACGCGACGACGGTGCCGTTGCGGGGGACGGTGACGAGGCTGCGCGTCTTGCCCACCTTCACCTGGTAGCCGGTGGTGCGCGTGACGGCCAGGCACGACGTCGGACAGCTTGGCGTGGTGGGTGGCGTGGTCGCGGGAAGCACGCCCACTTCCGAGAGCGTCGCCAGCGAGATGGACGGCAACACCAACGTCAATGCCGCCCCCGTCAGGAGCGCGGCGAGCGACGGGCGAAGCAAGTTGGGCCTGGAGCGGAGCATGTTGGGCATAGAACACACCGAAAGTCGGTATGTAGCGGTTCGCTATCGGCCGCCGAGTTCCTGCGCGGCTGCGGCAATCTCGTCCACGTCGCCCGCGGCAGGCAGCCATGGCAGCCGCAGCGGGTCGCCGATGTAGCGCGGGATCACGTGCAGGTGGAAGTGGAACACGGTCTGCCACGCGGCGCCACCGCAGGAGTTGAGCACGTTGATCCCGGCGATGCCCAACCGCTCGCTCATCCGCCTCGCCAGGCGCTGGGCGGCGGCCGCCGTCGCGCACAGGTCCTCCGGGTCGATGCTCAGCAGGTCCCGCGCGTGTTCGCGCGGCACCACCAGCACATGGCCGCGGGTGGCGGGGTTGATGTCCATGAAGGCCACCGTGCGCTCGTCTTCGTCGACGATCGTGGCGGGCAGCTCGCCGGCGACGATCTTGCAGAAGATGCAGTCGGGATCGGTCATCGCCGAAGCCATCCTACCCGGGGAGCGAGCGGAGCTGGCCTGCGCTCTTTTTCGCGCCCCAACCAAATAAGAATGAGACATAGTCTTATTTGGTGCCGCCCCCGCTTACAGCAGTCCGGAAGAAACGAAAAACTCGCCTTATTTGCGGATTCTTTCCTTCGACTGGACGTCTTGGCACTTGACTCCAGGTATTTGGTCCGTATAAATTCAATGCAAGCCATCCGCGCCGTTGCCTGGCGGGCGATCGCAACTGCGCAGCCCAGTAGACCGCGGATTGGCATTTATCGATACTCATAGGTGGGGAGGCGCTATGGGAGGCGAGCCGGGTATTCGCTGTGCGAGTTGGCGCGTTGACGGGCATGTGCTTGGAGCATCTTCGCCCGTCCATCGCAGGTCCCTTCGAGCACTGCTGGGAGCAATGCTCGTGGCATTGCTGTGCCTGCCCCTCGCGCAGGCGGCAGCCGCGAAGACGGGAGGCAAGTGGAAGCTGCCCTACTCGTTCACCCGATCGCGCACGAAGCCCTACACGCCTTGTCCGCCCGGCGGGCGCATGATCGAATGCAACATGGTCATCGACCCACCGGCCGTCAAGACCCCGGCGGGCTTTGAGGTGCCCGGAGTCGGACTGTTCGAAGGCGGGGGCCCATTTGGTGGTTACGATCCGGTCGACCTGCGCTCGGCATACGGTGTCCCGGCCAACGGCGGGGTCGGGCAGACAGTGGCGCTGATCGACGCTTACGGCTACGCCAACGCCGAAGCAGAACTCGCCACATATCGTGAATTCTTCGGTATGGAAGCCTGCACCAAAGCCAACGGCTGCTTCAAGAAGGTCAACGAGAAAGGCGAAGAAAAAAACTACCCCGCCGAAGGCGGAGAACTTGAAAAAAGCTGGCAGGAGGAGACGGCCCTCGACCTGGACATGGTCTCAGCGGCGTGCCCGCACTGCCACATCCTGCTGGTCGAGGCGACCACCCAGGAAGCCAAAGACACGGCTGCCTCTGCCGCCGAGGCGGCGACGCTCAAAGCGACCGAGATCAGCAACAGCTACGGCTATCCCGAGAACAACGAAACCTTTTGCCCGTCCAAAAAAGGGTGCAAAGAATATCTCGCGGACTACAATCACTCGGGTATCCCGGTGACCGTGTCCTCCGGGGATTCGGGTTACGACGATGGGGAAGCCGGCGCGCCGAGCTGGCCCGCGACGTCACCCAACGTGATCGCCGTCGGGGGGACCACCCTGCGACGGGCGTTGAACTCCCGTGGCTGGAGCGAATCGGTGTGGAGCGCCACCGGTAGTGGCTGCAGCCTGTACGAGTCCAAGCCCACCTGGCAGACCGACGCCGGCTGCACGACACGGATGGACAACGACGTCGCCGCGGTCGCTGACAACACCACCCCGGTTGCGATTTATTACGGTGAATGGCAGAACGTCGGTGGCACGAGCGTCTCGGCGCCGCTGGTGGCGGCGATCGAGGCGCACGCCAACGCCGCAACCAGGACGGCGGGCGCCGAAGCTTTCTACACAAAGCCCGGGATGTTGTTCGACATCGCCGAAGGGAGCAACGGGACGTGCGCCGAACACAGCTATTTCTGCACGGGTGAAGCCGGCTATGACGGCCCCACAGGCGAGGGCACGCCGAACGGCGTGTTCCATCTCAGCGGCTGGGCCACCCAGACCGTGTCGAACCTCGCCAAGCAGACCAATACGACAACCAGCGGGCTGTCGGATGTGATGTGCAGCGGCGCTGAATCGTGTATCGCCGTCGGCCAATCCAAGGGTCACGAAGGCCTCGACAACCCGCTCGCCGAGAGCTGGAATGGAACGGCGTGGTCGGTGCAGGAATCGCCGGCGCTGACCAACGCCGTCCTCTCGAGCATCGAGTGTGCATCCGCGACGGTGTGCAGCGCGGTTGGGCATCGAATCGAAGGCTCCGGTAGGGAAGAAATCATCGCGACGCACTGGAACGGAACGGTATGGACGAGCAGGTCGTATCAGCTCCCAAGTGAAACCAAAGGCGCGACGCTGACCGGTATCTCCTGCATCCCGAATTCGACTTTGGAAGACTGCCTCAGCGTTGGTCATTACGTGAACAGCGCGGGCGTTGAAACGTTGCTGTGGGAGCGTGAGGTCGGAGAACCCAGTGTCGGAGGAGCCTGGTCGCTCTTTTTGTCGACCAATCCGACGGGTGCCAAAAGCGCCGCTCTAACGGGCATCTCCTGTAAAAAGGTCCTCACGAACGAAGGCTGCATGGCTGTGGGCCACGAGGTGAACAGCGCCGGGACAGAAGTCCCACTCGCGTATTTCTGGAGCTCAGCGACGAAAAAAACGACGCTCGAATCACCCGTCGTCCCCGCGGGCGCAAAAAGCAGCAGCTTCTCAGCAGTGTCCTGCATCTCGCTCGTCAGCTGCACCGTGGCGGGACACTATGTGAACAGCGCCGGGACAGAAGTTACGCTGGCCGAGCGCTGGTCTTCCTCGAAATGGACCAACCTGGAATCCCCCAATCCGACAGGTGCGAAAAGCAGCGACCCGGTCGGTATCTCGTGCACGGCCGAAGAAGCGTGCGAGGTGGTGGGCCACTACGTCACCAGCGGGGGAGTCGAATCGGCGCTGGCCGAGGTCAACAGCGCCAAAACCTGGACGGTGCAGGAAGCGCCAAATCCCTCCGGGGCCAAAAGCAGCGGCCTGACCGGCGTCTGGTGCACCTCCAGCGAAGCGTGCACCGCGGCGGGCACCTATCTCAACAGCGCAAGCAAAGAAACGCTGTTCGCCGAGCGCTTCGGAAGTACGAAAAAATGGGCGCTGCAGGAACCGGTGACGCCGAAACTGCCCAGCGGGAACATGGGGCGGGTGTCCTGCACCACGAGCGAAGCCTGCACCTCGGTCGGCAGTGCGCTGAACAGCAGCGGCGTCAGCGTGACACTGGCCGAGCGCTGGAATGGCAAAGAATGGGCGCGGCAGGAAACCCCCAACCCGACGGGCTCCAAAGGGGCGGGTCTCATCGCTCCCTCATGCGCCACGAGCACTTCGTGCGTGGCGGTCGGCAGCTACACCAACAGCAGTGGCACCGAAGTCGTGATGGCGGAGATCTGGAACGGGACCACGTGGTCGCTGAAAGAACCGGCCACTCCGACGGGCGCCAAAAGCAGCAAGTTGGTAGGCGTATCGTGCACGTCGAGCACGGCGTGCATCGCGGTTGGGACCTACGTCAACAGCAGCAGTGTCGAAGTCGCGTTCGGCGAGAGCTGGAATGGCACGGCGTGGTCGCTGACAGCAGAAATGGCGAGTCCAACGGGCTCGAAAGGCACCAGTGCACGAGGCGTGTCGTGCACGTCGAGCACCTCGTGCATGGCGACGGGCCGTTACATCAACAGTGCCGGGGCCGAAGTGGCATTGGCGGAGAGCTGGAGCGGGACTGCGTGGACGTTGAAGGAAGCGGTTGCTCCCACGGGTTCGCAGAAAAGCAGCCTGGTCAGTGTGTGGTGCACGTCGAGCACTTCATGTATGGCGACTGGGTTCAGCGTGAACAGCTCTGAAAAAACAGCGGCGATCGCTGAGAGTTGGAACGGGACGGCGTGGACGTTGAAGGAACCGGTGCTCCCGACGGGCGCAAAATCGAGCATCCTGCTCGCGGTGTCGTGCACCTCGAGCACCAGCTGCACCGCCGTCGGGGACTACTTCGAAAGCTCCGGCGCCGAAGTGCCGCTCGCCGAGGGATGGAACGGAACGGCGTGGACGACCCAGGAAACGTCGACTCCCGAAGGGACGGGGAGCTGGCTGTCGGGTGTCTCTTGCACCTCGTCGAGTGCATGCATCGCAACCGGCCGCTCCTTTGACGGTGACGGCCTTGAAGTGCCACTCGCGGAGGAACACAGCTGAGCGACCCGGGCTCGTAGTGGCAGCCAGGACATTTTCATCGTGACCCCCACCCATCTCGCAGGTGCGCGACCGCCTCCTCGCGATTGGCGATCTCCCCCGCGTACCGCGCCCGCAGCAGCTCCTCCAGCAGCTCGCCCAAGTACGGGCCTTCCGGGATGCCGAGCTCGCGCGCCAGCTCGTCGCCCCGCAGCAGGGGCCGCGGGGGGCCTTCGGCGTGCCAGTCGAGCGCATCGACGAGCATCCCCCGCGCGAGGCACAGGTGAGCGTCGATCGCCTCCTCTGCGCGCTCGCCGCGGGTGGCGAGGCGGTCGGCGACCGAGAGCAGCGTGACGTCCACCTCCACGGGCTCGCAGGCGCGCAGATAGGCGAACACGCCGCGGCGGCCGAGCGGCTGGGGCTCGTGTACGAGGAAGCCCAGCCGCAGGTGGTTGCGTACGAGCGCGGCGACGTGGGCCCGCAGCCGGCCGCTCGCTCGCAACCTGCCGAGCACCTCGCCGGCCAGCTGCGCGCCTCGAGCGTCGTGTCCGATGAACGTGACGCGCCCATCCCCGGGGCGCACGTCGCGGGTAAGCGGCTTGGCGGCGTCGTGCAGCAGCGCCCCCCACCGCAGCGCCCCCCCGCGGGTCAGCCCGTCGGCGAGCGGCTCGGCCAGCAGCGCCGTGAGCGCCTCGATCGCCTCGGCTCCCCCTCCCGCCGACCCCTCGCCACCGATCTCGCCCCGCTCCGGCTCAGCCGACCCACAGCCGCTCCCGCCGGTCTCCCGCCAGCCGCCGCGCGAGAGGATCGCGACCGGATCTGCCTGCAACGCAATCACCCGCTCGAGCACCTCCAGGGTGTGACCGTACACGTCGCGGTGGTGATAGCGGCTCTGGGTCACTCCACGCAGCGCCTCCAGCTCGGGCAGCACGACCGCCGTGGCACCCACCTCGCCCATCAGCTCCAAGCCCGCAACGGCACCGGGCGCGTCGACGATGCGGCGCAACTCCGTGAAGGTCCGCTCCGGCGCGACCTCGCCCAGCGCCGGCGCGTGGGCTCGTGCGTGGGCGCACGTGTCGGCGTCCACGTCGAGGTCGAGCTCCACGGCGAGCCGCACGAGCCGCAGCACCCGCAGCGGATCTTCGGCGAACGCCCGGGGGCCGGCCTCCCGCAGCTGCCGCCGCGCGAGGTCCTCCAAGCCTCCCAGCGGATCGATCGCCGCGCCAGGCGCCGCGCCGGGCTCACCCAGCGGCTGAGCGATCGCGTTGACGGTGAAGTCCCGCAGCGCCAAATCCTCCTCCAACGTGGCGCCACGTAGGCGCTCGAAGTCCACCTGCCACGCGCCGTCGCGGGCGACGACGCGCCAGCCCCCGTACTCCTCCGAGAGCGCGAACGCCGCCGCACGCGCCATACCGGCAAGCGCACGCGCGGCCTCGCGGGGCTCGCCATCGATCACCACGTCGAGATCGGCGGCGCCCGACGATGCGACCCCGGCAACCCCAGTCGCCCCGCCCGCGACAAGCTCGGGGATCGGGCCACTCAAAGCTCCGATCCCGTCCCCCCCGACGCGCAGCAAGCGGTCTCGCACCGCGCCGCCCACCAGCCAGGCGCGCCGCCCGGCGAGCGCGGCGCGGGTCAGCTCGAGTGGGTTGTCAATCGGCGCCAAGACGCGCCATCCCGTGGTCACCGTGGTGCACCCGCGCAACGCGCGAGGTGAGCCCACAGGTGATCTCATAGTTGATCGTGTCCAGGCGCCGAGCCAGCTCCTCCGCGGTGATCCGCTCGGCGCCCTGGCTGCCGATCAGAACGGCCGGCTGGCCGAGCAGCGCCGGCGCGGTCGGGTCGGAGCCGAGGTCGACGGCGACGCTGTCCATGCTGACGGTACCCACCAGCGGGTGGCGAGCACCCGCGATCAGCACCTCGGCGTTGCCTGAGAGGCCGCGCCGCCAGCCGTCGCCGTAACCGATCGGCAGGAGGCCGATATGTGTCTCTCGCGCGGCGAGGAAGCGCCGACCGTAGCCGGTGCTCTCACCGGCGGGGCAGCGTTTGACGGCGGCGACGTAGGAGCTCAACCGCAGCGCGGGCTCCAAGCCGCGTGCGAGCGGGTCATCGCCGAAGGGGTCCATGCCGTAGATCGCGATGCCACACCTCACCATGTCGAAGTGCGCGGCGGGGTCGCGCAGCACGGCGGCGCTGTTGGCGGCGTGCGCGAGCACCTCGGGGTGCTCCCGCTTGACCTCCAGCGCCCATCCCGCGAAACGCCGCAGCTGCTCGTTGAAGAAGTCGTCCCCCAGCTCGTCGGCGGTGGCGAAGTGGGTCATCACACCGACCAGCTCGACGTGGGGATGAGCCGCGGCGACAGCCACCAGATGGGAGGCGCGCTCCGGGTCGCGCACGCCGAAGCGGCCCATGCCCGTGTCGAGCTTCACGTGCACGCGCGCGGCCCTACCCATGCCCTCGGCCACCCGGGCAACGTCGGCGAGCAGCTCCTCACCCCAGACGACGATCTCCATGTCCAGATGCACCGCCTCCTCCACCTCCATCTCCCGCAGGGGCCCGAGCACAAGCAGCCTGGCTCGCACCTCGCCCACCAGCTCGCGCGCCTCGGGGACGCTCGCCACCGCCAGCCAGGTGGCACCCCCGGCGAGCGCCGCCCCCGCGCTTTCAAGCAGCCCATGGCCGTAGCCGTCGGCCTTGACCACGGCGCACAACCGAACGCCCTCGCGCAGCTCCGCGCGCAGCCGCCCGCAGTTGCGCGCGATCGCGTCGAGGTTGACACGAGCGACCGCGCGATCGACGCTCACGGCTGTCCCACCTCGGCGCGCGCGCGGGGCAACGCGGCAATCACGTCGGAGGCGATCACGCCGTCGGCGCTGCCGACCGTCTGCGCCGCGACACGCCCGGCGGCGGCGTGCAGCTGCACGCCGGCGGCGGCCGCCGCGAACGCCGGCAGACCCTGAGCGAGCAGCGCCGCGATCACGCCGGTGAGCACATCCCCGGTGCCCGCCGTCGCGAGCGCGGGACTGCCCCCCACGCTGACGGCCACCACGCCGGCGCCGGTGGGGTCGGCAACCAGGGTGTCGTCGCCCTTGAGCACCACCACGGCCTGTGCCAGCTCGGCGGCGGCACGCACGTGGCGCAAGCGTTCGCGCTCGATCTCCTCGCTCGAGAGCTCCAGCAGCCGTCCCAGCTCTCCGGCGTGCGGGGTGAGCACCGTCGAGGCCTCGCGTGCGGCCAGATCGCCGAGGCGTCCAGCGTGGGCATTGAGGCCGTCGGCGTCGATCACGGTCGCGATCGGCGCGCGACGGGCGAGCTCGCGCGCAAACGCGAATGCACCGGACCCGCGCCCGAGGCCGGGCCCGAGCGCGAGCGCCCCGCCGCGCTGCGCGGCCTCCAGCACGGCATCGACGCCGGCGCCGGCGAGCGCGCCGTCCTCCTCGGGCAGGCCGCGGGTCATCAGCTCAGGCAGTCCGCCGGTGGCGAGGATCGTCTGCGCCGAAGCGGGCACGCAGGCGGTGACGTAGCCGCCTCCGGCGCGCATCGCGGCGTGGGCGGCCATGCGCGGTGCGCCGGTAAGGCCGCGCGAGCCGCCGGCGACGAGCACGTGGCCGCTCGAGAACTTCGTCGATGCGGCGGCGCGGTGCGGGAGCAGGCTCAGCACGGCACTCTCGATCAGGCCGATGCCGGCGGCGGTCGGTGCGCCGCGAGGGATGCCGATGTCGAGCGTGCGCACCTCCCCGGCGTGAGCCTTGCCGGGGTGGATCCAGAGGCCGGGCTTGGCGGCGTGGAAGGTGACGGTGATCGCGGCACGCACCGCGCGGGCGCAAACGACGCCCGTGGAAGCATCCACTCCGGAGGGCACGTCCACGCTGACGACCGGTACACCGCACGCGTTGGCGGCGTCGATCGCCTCGGCGATCGCTCCCCGGGGCTCGCCAGCGAAGCCGGTGCCGAGCAGCGCGTCGACGATGGCGGCGCAATCGCGCACCGGCCGGAGTTGCACGGGTGGCTCGCCGGGCAGGCGCAGCAGATTCTCGCGCGCGTCTCCCTTCAGCTCATCGGGGGGCCCGGCGGTGAGGACATCGACCTCGCGACCGGCCTCGCGCAGCAGACGCGCGGCCACCAAACCGTCGCCGCCGTTGTTGCCCTTGCCGCAGAGCACCGTCACGAGCCCGTCGGGCGCGAGCTGCTCGACGGCGCGGGCCACGCCGATCCCGGCGTGCTCCATCAAGTCGAGCGACGGCACACCCTGCTCGGCAATCGCCCAGCGGTCGATCGCCCGCATCGCCTCGGCGTCGGGCAGGGCCAAGCACCACTCCGGGAGAGCTCCCATGCCTTGCGATCCTAATGCGCCCTCGGGTACGACTCGCCGAGCGCTACTCGACGGTGACCGTCTTCGCGAGGTTGCGCGGCTGGTCGACGTCCAGGCCGCGGCGGCGTGCGATCTCGTAGGCCAGCAACTGCAGCGGGATGACGGCGAGGATCGGCTGCAGCATCCAGTCGATCGCGGGAATCGGGATCGCGGCGTCGGCGTGCTCCACGATCTGCGCGTTGCCCTCGCTGACCACGGCGATCACGTGGGCGCCGCGGGCGCGCACCTCCTGAATGTTGGAGGCAACCTTCTCGAGCACGGGTGAGTCTGTGGCGACGCACACCACGGGTGTGGACTCGTCGAGCAGGGCGATCGGACCATGCTTCATCTCCCCGGCGGCGTAGGCGTCGGTGGCGATGTAGGAGATCTCCTTGAGCTTGAGCGCGCCCTCCAGCGCGACCGGGAGGCCGACGTGGCGGCCGATGTAGAGGAAGAACTCGCCCTGCCAGTGCTCCTCGGCGATGCGCCTGACCTGCGCGACCACGGGGGTGGGCGAGCCGGGGGCGAGCGGGCCGGAGGCGGGCGGGCCTCCCAACCCACCGTCGGAGCCGGTGATCTCGGCGATGCAGTGAGGCAGGCGCTTGACCTCGCCCACCAGCTCGGCGATCCGCGCCGCCGCCAGAGTGCCGCGCAGCTCGGCGAGACGTAGGCCGAGGAGGTAGAGCACGGCCACCTGGCAGGTGAACGTCTTGGTGGCGGCCACCCCGATCTCTAAACCGGCGCGGGTGAACAGCACCCCATCGGCGTCACGGGTGGCCTGCGAGCCCATCACGTTGGTGATCGCGAGCACGGTGGCACCGCGCTCGCGCGCGAGGCGCATTGCGGCGAGCGTATCCGCGGTCTCGCCGGACTGGGAGATGCCGATCACGAGGTCGCCGGGGCCGACTACGGGGTTGCGGTAGCGGTACTCCGAGGCGACATCCATTTCCACCGGAATGCGCGCCCACTCCTCGATCGCATAGCGCCCGATCAGGCCGGCGTGGTAGGAGGTGCCACAGGCGACGATCACGATGCGACTCACTCCGGCCAGTAAGGCCTCGTCGAGCGCCCCCTGCTCGTTGAGGCTGACGCCGTCCCCGCGCGCCGTGCGATCGGCGATCGTCTCGGCGACGGCGTCGGCCTGTTCGTGGATCTCCTTGAGCATGAACGTCTCGAAGCCGCCCTTCTCGGCGGCCTCCTCGTCCCACTCGACGGTCTCGGTCGCACGCTCCACGGGCACCCCGTCGGGCGTGGTGATCGTGACGCCATCCGGGGTGAGCACCGCGATCTCGCCGTTTTCGAGGTACTGCACGGTGCGGGTGCGCGCCAGGAAGGCGGGCACGGCGGAGGCCAGGAACTGCTCCTCCTCGCCGCGGCCAACCACCAGCGGGCACTCGCGACGCGCCCCCACCAGCGTCTCGGGCTCGTCGAGGCTCATCGCCACGAACGCGAAGTGGCCGTGCAGCTCGCCGTAGGCGGCGCGCACAGCGTCTGCGAGGTCACCGGCATAGTGGGCGGCAATCAGGTGAGCGATCACCTCCGCATCGGTCTCCGAGGTGAAGAGGCAACCCTCCGCGAGCAGACGCTCGCGGAGCGGCATGTAGTTCTCGACGATCCCGTTGACCACCACGTGAACGCGATCGGCACTGTCGAAGTGCGGGTGGGCGTTCGCCTCGCTGACACGACCATGCGTGGCCCAGCGGGTGTGGGCGATGCCGGTGGTGAGGGGTCGCGCGAGTGTCGCCACCCCGCCGCCCTCCCCGGCATCGGCCCGACCGCGCACGCCATCCAGCTTCGCCTCCAGCGCGCGCAGGTTGCCCACGGCGCGCACGGCCTCGATACGGTCGTCGGCGATCACCGAGATCCCCGCGCTGTCGTAGCCGCGGTACTCGAGCTTCTTCAAGCCGGCGAGCAGCAGCTCTTGGACGGGAGGCCCACCCTCCCGTCTACCGACGTAGCCAACGATTCCGCACACCGCTTCGAAGATACCAGCGAACCTCCACGGGATTTGGAAAATGGACGTTCAGGCCAGCTCGCGCTCGACGAGCGCCACGAGGCTGGAGCAGACCTGTTCTGCCTCCTCCTCGGTGGGCGCCTCGACCATCACGCGCACCAGCGGCTCGGTGCCGGAGGGGCGCACGAGCACCCGCCCGCGGCCGGCGAGGGCCTCGTCCGCGGCTCGCACGGCGTCGGTGACGGTGTCGGCACGCTCCAGCGCGCCACGGTCGCGGACGCGCACGTTGACCAGCCGTTGGGGGAGCTTGTGCATCGCGTCGCGTTCGCTGAGCGGCGCACCGTCGAGCGCCTCGAGCGCGAGCAGGGCGCTGGCGATGCCGTCGCCGGAGCGGTTGAAGCCAATGTCGATGATGTGCCCCGACTGCTCGCCGCCGAGCACCCACCCGCGAGCGCGCAGCTCCTCGAGCACGTAGCGGTCGCCGACCTTCGTCGATGCGACCGCGATGTCCGCGGCGCGCATCGCGGCGTGGAAGCCGTAGTTGGTCATCACCGTCACCGCCACCCCACCGCCGACGAGGCGGCCGCCGCGCTTGAGGTGCAGCGCGGCGAGCGCCATCAGCTCGTCGCCGTCCACGACCTCTCCGGCACCGTCCACGGCGAGCACCCGGTCGCCGTCGCCGTCAAATGCGAAGCCTACGGCGTGGCCGCCCGCGAGCACCCGGGCGGCGAGCTCCTGCACATGCGTGGAGCCGCAGCCGGCGTTGATGTTGCGTCCGTCGGGGTGCTCGGCGATCACGCTCACGCTCGCGCCGAGGCGTCTGAAGATCTCCGGAGCCACACCGTGGGTGGCGCCGTTGGCACAGTCGAGCAGCACGTCGAGCCCGTGCAGGTCGAGCTCGGCGAAGCGGGTGTGCAACTCGCGCAGATAGTCCTCTCCGGTGCCTCGCAACTCGCGGACGCCTCCGATCGCGGTGCCCCCGTTGCCCGCCCCAGCCTCGAGCGCCCGCTCGATCTCGAGCTCGGTGTCGTCGGAGAGCTTGAAGCCGTCGGGGCCGAAGAACTTGATCCCGTTGTCCTGGTAGGGGTTATGCGAAGCGGAGATGACGGCCGCGAGGTCGAAGCCGTAACGAGCAATCAACAGCGGCGCGGCCGGAGTCGGCAGCACGCCGCCGAGCAGGGCATCTCCACCCGCGGCGCTGACCCCGGCGGCGAGCGCCGCTTGAAGCATCTCCCCGGACTCGCGAGTGTCGCGGATTATGAGCACCTGGGGGCGCTCGGCCGCGGCGAGCGCGGTCGCCGCGCGACCGAGACCGAGCGCGAGGTCGGCGCTCAGCAACTCCCCGGCGACGCCTCTTACACCGTCGGTGCCAAACAGCTTGCGGGCCATGAGGGTGGGCGCACCCTCAGCGCTTGGAGAACTGCGGCCGCTTGCGCGCCTTCTTCAAACCGGCCTTCTTGCGCTCCTTGGCACGCGAGTCGCGTGTGAGGAAACCGCGGCGCTTGAGCTCGCCACGCAGATTGGGGTCGGCCTCCAGCAGCGCGCGGGAGATGCCGTGACGCAACGCACCCGCCTGTGCGGAGATGCCGCCGCCGTGCAGCCGTGCGATCACGTCCATCCGCTCCTCGTAGCCCACGGTCTCCAGGGGCTGGCGGATGTTGCGCTGCAGCGTGATGCGCGGGAAGTGCTCCTCCAGAGTGCGCCCATTGATCAAATAAACGCCGCTGCCCGGGCGCAGGATCACACGCGCGATCGCGGTCTTGCGCTTGCCGGTCGCGCGGTAGCGCGCTCCAGCGGCGAGGTCGATCGCGGCGGTGGAGATCGGCTGGGGCAGTGACTCCTCCGCCGCCTCCTCCTCGGCCACGGCGCCATCCTCCGAGTACTCCTCGATCGCGTAGGGGTCAGCCGGGGCCTCGCGCGCCAGCGGGTCGACGCCTTCGGGGACGATGTCCACTTCCAGGTGCGCCCCCGGTACCGCTGGCTTCACGCGGGGGGCGGGCTCCTCTTCCTCCTCCTCGAAGTCCTCCTCCTCGGCCTCGACCTCAGCGGCCGGCTCCTGCGCAGCGGCCTCGGCGGATGGCTGCTCAGCGGACGACTGCTCCTCGGAAGGCGACTCGGCGGCAGCCTCCGCCACGAACTCTGCCACGGCCTCCTCTACAACCAGCTCCTCGACAAGCTCCTCTACGATCGCCTCCTCCACCGCAAGCTCCTCCGCGACAAGCTCCTCGACGGCCTCCTCCGCGGTGCGCTCCTCGACAACGGCCTCCTCCCCGGCGGGCACCTCGGCCACTGGATCGGCGGCCGTCTTCTCCTCGGCAGCTGACTCCTCCGCGATCGTCGTCTCAGCGACGGGCTCGGTGGCGGCGGGCTCCTCGACGGCGGGCTCCCCGGCAGGCTGCTCCTCAGCGGCGACCGGCTCCTCCTCGAGCGGCTCCTCGGGCGTTGCCGGCTCGTCGGCCATCAGGCCTCGATCTCCAGTGGCTCGGGCTTCTGCGCAACATGGGGGTGCTCGGGCCCGGCGTAGATCTTCAGCTTCGTCAACTGTTTACGCGCGAGGCGGTTGCGGGGCATCATGCCCTTCACCGCGATCCGGATGATCTCCTCCGGCCGGCGCGCCAGCATCTCCTCAAAAGTGCGCGAGCGCAGACCGCCCGGGTAGCCGGAGTGGCGGTAGTAGCGCTTGTCGGTGCGCTTCTTGCCTGTCACCGCGACCTTCTCCGCGTTGATGACCACGACGAAGTCGCCGGTGTCGATGTGCGGCGTGTACTCGGGCTTGCGCTTGCCGCGCAGCACGTCGGCAAGCTGCGTCGCCAAACGGCCAAGGGTCTTGCCGTTGGCGTCGACGAGCAGCCAGTTGCGCTCGCGGTCGGTGGGCTTGGCGACGTAGGTTTTCATGACGTGAAAAAGGCCGCACGCATCCATTCGCGCGCGGCGAGAGCGACATCATAGGCCAAAAGCGTGCCTGGCGGATGGCTCGTCGTGACTGGCAAGGACGCAGTGAGCGAAGTGTGCTCTCCGCACACGAGCGATCGAGGACGCCGCCAGTCGCGTCGAGACGCCGCCAGAGCTACTCCCACTCGATGGTGCCAGGCGGCTTTGAGGTTATGTCGAGAACCACCCGGTTGACCTCGCGCAGTTCGCCGATCATGCGCGAGGCGATGGTCTCCAGTAAGTCGTAGGGCAGCCGCGCCCAATCGGCCGTCATTGCGTCATCGGAGGTGACCGCACGGATCACGACCACGTACCCATAGGTGCGCTCGTCGCCCTGGACGCCGACGGTGCGGATGTCGGGGAGCACGCAGAAGGACTGCCACAGCTCGCGGTAGAGACCCGCCTTGCGGATCTCCTCCTGCAGGATGTGATCGGCCTCGCGCAGCACGTCGAGTCGCTCCCGCGTGGCTTCGCCGCCGACGATCCGGATCGCAAGGCCGGGGCCGGGGAAGGGCTGGCGCCACACCAGGCGCTCGGGCAGGCCCAGCTCGGCGCCCACGGCACGCACCTCGTCCTTGAACAGCGCGCGCAGCGGCTCGACCAGCTCGAAGCGCATGTCGTCGGGGAGGCCGCCGACGTTGTGGTGGGACTTGATCGTCGCCGCACCGGTGCCTCCGCCTGACTCGATCACGTCGGAGTAGAGCGTGCCTTGCACGAGGTAGGAGGCTCCGTCCAGCTTCGCGGCCTCCTCCTCGAAGACGCGGATGAACTCGGCGCCGATCGCCTTGCGCTTGGCCTCGGGCTCGGTGACCCCCCGCAGCCGCTCCAAAAAGCGCCGCTCGGCGTCGACCGCCACGAGCGGCACCTTGAAGGTGTCGCGGAAGGTGGCGATCACCTGCTCGCCCTCATCCTTGCGCATCAGGCCGTGGTCGACGAACACGCACGTGAGCTGGTCGCCCACGGCGCGGTGCACCAAAAGCGCCGCCACCGATGAGTCGACGCCGCCGGAGAGGCCACAGATCACCCTCCCCTCCCCCACTGCTTGGCGAATGCGGGCGATCTGCTCCTCCACGATCGACGCCGCCGACCACGTCGGGGGGCACTCGCACACCTCGGCGAGGAAGCGCTCCAGGATCTGCTGGCCGTAGGGAGTGTGGACGACCTCGGGGTGGAACTGGATGCCGTAGATGCCACGCTCGACGCTCTCCACCGCCGCCACCGGAGAGGTGGAGGTGTGCGCGAGCGCCGCAAAACCGGGCGGCGCCTCGTAGACGGTGTCGCGGTGCGACATCCAGCAGGTCTGCTCGCGGGGCGTGCCGTGCAGCAGCGTTCCCTGCTCGTCCACGGTGAGGTCGGAGCGGCCGAATTCCCCCACCTCCGCCTGCTCGACCTTACCGCCGAGCTCGTGCACCAGCAGCTGCATCCCGTAGCAGATGCCCAGCACCGGGACCCCGAGCTCCAGCAGACCGCGCTCCAAGCGCGGAGCATCGGGCGCGTACACCGAAGCGGGGCCACCGGAGAGGATGATCCCGCGCGGTCCGCGCGCCGCGATCTCATGCAGCGGCACGTGGTGGGGCACCAATTCCGAGAACACCCCACACTCCCTTACGCGCCGTGCGATCAGCTGCGAGTACTGACCGCCGTAGTCGATGACCACCACGGTGGCAGTGGTGGGGACGGCGCGCGACGGCACGGCGGGGGCGGACTCGGACACGGCGTGCGGTCCGTCGGCGACGGGGGTCACCACCGTGGCCGCCGGCTCACTCATTGACGAGTGCAGTTGCCTTCCCGTTTACCGCGCCCATACCGACGCCTTGGTCGCGTTGCAGCGCCTTACCCTCTGTTTGCAGCGCCGGCGCGACGACGACCTCGGCGCGGTTGAACTCCGCGAGGTCCTTGTGGCCGCAGGTGGCCATCGAGGTGCGCAGGCCGCCGAACAGGTTGAAGGTGCCGTCGTTCTCGCGCGCGGGCCCGACGAGGATCTCCTCGAGCGTCCCGTTCTGGGCGGTGGCGACACGCGCGCCGCGGGGGAGCGTGGGATGGAAAGTGGCCATGCCCCAGTGGAATCCGTGCCCCGGCGCTTCGTGGGCACGGGCCAGCGGCGAGCCGATCATCACCGCGTCGGCGCCGAGCGCGATCGCCTTGGCGACGTCGCCGCCGTTGCTCATGCCCCCGTCGGCGATCACCATCGAGTAGTCGCCGGTCTCCAGCATGTGGGTGGAGCGCGCGTGCGCGACGTCGGCGATCGCGGTGGCCTGCGGCACGCCGATGCCGAGCACCCCGCGCGTGGTGCACGCCGCGCCGGGGCCGACCCCGACGAGCACGCCGGCGGCGCCGGTGCGCATCAGGTGCAGGCCGGTGTGGTAGGAGGCGCAGCCGCCGACCACCACAGGCACGTCGAGCGAGGGAATGAACTCCTTCAGGTTGAGCGGCTCCGACACGGTGGAGACGTGTTCGCCGGAGACGACTGTGCCTTGGATCACCAGCACGTCGAGGCCGGCCTCCAGCGCGAGCTCGTGATAGCGCAGCACCCGCTGGGGCGTGAGCGAGGCGGCGACGACCACTTTCTGCGCCTTGATCTCCTGGATGCGCTGGGCGATCAGCTCGGGCTTGACGGGCTCGCGGTAGATCTCCTGCATCTCACGCGTGGCAAGCTCCTTGGGCAGCGCGGCGATCCGCTCCAGCTGCTCGTCGGCGTCCTCGTAGCGGGTGAAGATGCCCTCGAGGTTGAGCACCGCCAGGCCGCCGAGGCGGCCGATGATCCCCGCTGTCTCGGGCGACACCACGCCGTCCATCGCGGAGGCCATCATCGGCAGCTCGAACTGGTAGGGCCCGAGCTTCCAGGAGATGTCGATGTCGTCGGGATCGCGCGTGCGCCGTGAGGGCACGATCGCGATGTCGTCGAATCCGTATGCGCGGCGGGCTTTCTTGCCGCGTCCGATCTCTATCTCCATCTCTGCATCATTACAGCTCGCCCGGACAGGCGCGGGGGTGAGATCGCGCACAAGACGCTCGGATATCCTCGCCTTATGAGCAACGCGGATCCGACCGGGAATGGCAGCCCGCCCACCCCCGGGCCCGAGGGTGGACAGGCCACAGACGGACCGGCCCCAGGCAGGCAAGCCCCGGACGGGCAGGACACGAATCGGCGGGCCTCATCCTACGACCCGCGCGCGATCGAGCACGCCCGCCAGCGCGCGTGGGAGTCGAGCGAGGCCTTCCGCACGCCCCTGCTGAAAGCGGAGCACAGCGGCGTCTACATCAAGGCATCGGCGCCGTTCACCTCCGGCAACGTGCACATCGGGCACGTGCGCAGCTACGCGATCGGAGACGCCTACGCCCGCTTCCAGCGCGCGCGGGGGGAGCCGGTGCTGTTTGCGTTCGGCTTCGACGCCTTCGGGTTGCCCGCCGAGCTGGGGGCAATCGCCAACGGGGAGTCCCCCGCCGAGTGGGTGGCGCGCTGCGCCGAGCATATGACCGGCCAGCTGCGGCGGCTGGGCTTCTCCTTCGATTGGGAGCGCACGTTCATGAGCTCCGACCCAATCATGTACCGCTGGTCGCAATGGCTGTTCCTGACGCTGCTGGACGCCGGGTTGATCTACCACGGCAGCGGCAGCGTGGACTGGTGCGACACCTGCCAGACCACGCTGGCGACGATCCAGGTGGAGGACGGCACCTGCTGGCGCTGCCACAACCCGGTGCGGCTGACCCAGCGGGCGCAGTGGTACCTGCGCATCAGCGCCTACCTGGAGGAGAACGACAGCCGTATCGCGGAGCTCGAGAAATGGGACGAGACCTCGCTGGCCAGCCAGCGCTTCGTGCTGGGCCGCGCGGACGGGGTCGAGCTGCGAGCGCGTGCCGCCGACGGGCGCGAGCTGACCGTGTTCACCCCCCACGCCGAGAGCATCGCGCAGGCGCGATTCGTGCTGATCTCCCCCAAGCATCCCGAGGTGGAGCGCTGGAGCGCCGACGCCGCGGTGGGGGAGCAGCTGGAGGAGATGCGACTCGGCGGCTGGGAGCGCAGCTCGCGCGGCGCGGAGGCGGTGGCGCTGGTGGACACCGGTTGCACCGTGTCGATATCCGACGGCGGCCCGTCGCTGCCGTTGCTGATCTCCCCCGCGGTGGACGAGCGCTTCGGCGCGACCGCGGTGCTGGGGATCCCCGAGTGCGACCGTACGGATGAGCTGATCGCCGAGCGCCTCGGCATCCCCCCGGCGCTGGAGAAGGGGGATGAGGAGGGGGGGGTGGGAGGCAACGTGGATGCCGGCCCGAGCGGGAGTGGCTCCCCCGTCCGTCCCGCGGAGGTCGCCGCGGGGCCGGATGTGCGACCGAAGCCGGGAGACACTCGCCTCCGGCGAGCATCCCCGTTTCGGCCAGCGGTGCGCTACAAGGCCAACGACTTCTCGATCTCCCGCCAGCGCTCGTGGGGGACGCCGATCCCGATCGTGTACTGCGAGGCATGCGGGACGGTGCCGATCCCCAAGGAGCAGCTGCCGGTGGAGCTGCCGCTCGATCTGAAACCGACCGGCGCCGGCAACCCACTGGCGGAAAGGGAGGATTTCGTCAACACCACTTGCCCCCGCTGCGATGGGCCGGCCAAGCGCGAGACGGACACGCTGGACTGCCACTTCGACGCACTGTGGCTGTGGATCCCCGCGTGCGTGCCCGCGTCCGAGCGCGCACGCTCGCTGGAGGAGATCCTCGCACTGGAGGACCTGCGCGCATGGCTGCCCTCCGAGCGGCTGGTGGCGGGCAGCGACAGCGGCAACTTCATGTTCGACCAGCGCATCGCCACCAAGGCGCTGCGCGACATCGGCCCGCTCGCGTTTCTCGCCGATGGCGAGCCGTTCGCGGGGGCGCTGATGCACGAGATGGTGATTCGCGACGGGCGCAAGATGAGCAAGCATCTCGGCAATGTCGTGGACCCCGACGAGCTGGTGGAGTCCTTCGGCGCCGACACCGTGCGGATGGCGGTGCTGTGGGCGGCGCGGCCGCAGAAGTCGCTGAACTGGAGCGACAGCGCCGTGCAGTTCTGCCAGCGCTTCCTGCACAACCTGTGGCAGTACTCGCAGGCGCGCTTCGCGCAGCGGGTGGAGGAGACCGATGAGCTCGACCCGCGCCGCACCGAGCACCTGCGCAGGCGCCTGGAGAAATGGTGCGACATCGCGGTGGAGAAGATCACCGAGGAGCTGGTGGAGCTCGAGATGCACAGCGCGGTGCGCAATGCGATCCGCCTGCTGGATCGCATCAAGGACTACGAGAAGCGCGTGCTCAAGCACAGCGGCGCGCTGTGCCGCGAGGACCACGAGGCACTGCTCGATGCGCTGGGGCTGATGGCGCGCGTGATCGTGCCCTTCGCGCCACACGTCGGCGAGGAGCTGTGGGAGTCCTCGGGCCTCGGGGAGCCGGGGGTCGATCCGCCGTGGCCACGGGCGGGCGAGTGGTCGCGCCAGCCTCCCGCCATGGCGCCTGCAGGGGGCCCACGTACGGAGCCGGCGCCGGTGGCGGGGGCCGAGGAGCCGGCAAGATGAGCCGAACGCGGGCACACCAGAGAGAAACAGCCACCGTCGACTACGGCGAGGCGTGCAAGGCGGCCGAGATCGTGGCAAGGGCGCATACCGACCCCAACTCTGTGGGATTCACCGAATATGACCATTTCGCCGACCGCGTCCTCTGCGATGATGTGCTGAGACGCGGATGAGCACCGCACAGAACCAAGCCGGGGATCTCCAGCACACGCGCTCCTGCGCGACTGAGCTGGTGTGCCGCAAATGCGAGTTGCGCTCGCCCCTCGCCGAGGGCGGGGCGTACTGCCCACGCTGCGGCAAGAGCCTCGACGTCGACTACGACTACGAGCTGGCGGCGCGGCGCATCCGCGAGACGCCGATGCACGAGCGCCCGCTCAACATCTGGTTCCTGGAGGAGCTGCTGCCGATCCACGACGCCGTGGGCCCTGCGCGCGTGGGCGAGTTCGCGGGCTTCACGCCGCTGATCAAGGCCGACCGGCTGGGCGCCGCGGTGGGTCTGCGCAATCTCTACCTCAAGGACGACAGCACCTCCCGACCGAGCCTCTCCTACAAGGATCGCGTGGTGAGCATGGCGGTGGCACGCCTGCTGGAGCTGGGCCGCAAGGAGATCGGGTGCGTGTCGACCGGCAACGTCGGCACCGCCGTGGCGGCGCTGGCGGCGAAGGCGGGGGTGGCCGCGTACGTCTTCTACCCCAACCGCTTGGAGAGCACCAAGGCGCACGCCTGCCGCGCGCTCGGCGCGAAGGTGTGTCAGGTGGAGGGCAACTACGACGAAGCCAACAAAGCCTGCCGCGCGCTCGCGGAAGCGACGGGCCTCGAGTTCGCCAACATCACGCTGCGCCCCTTCTACGCCGAGGGCGCCAAGACCGAGGCATACGAGATCGTGCAGCAGCTCGGCTGGCGCTCGCCGGATCACATCGTCTCCCCGGCCGCCGGGGGCACGCTCTCCTCACGTATCCACAAGGGCCTGCAGGAGCTCGAAATGGTTGGCCTCGCAGAGACCGCGCACACCAAGATCGACATCGCCCAGCCCGACGGTTGCAACCCGATCGCCGAGGCGATTCTGGGCGGCGCCTCGGAGATCGTCCCCGTGAAGCCGACCACGCAGGCTCACTCGCTGGGGATCGGCTCGCCCGGCGACGGGGTGTTCGTGATCGAGGCTGTCCGCGGGCGCGGCGGCACCGCGGCGTCGGTGAGCGACAAAGAGATCTTCGCGGGCATCGACCTGCTGGCATCGACCGAGGGCCTGCTCACCGAGCCGGCCGGCGGCACCACCGTGGCGGTCGTGAAGAAGCTCGCCGCCGAAGGCCGCCTCGACCCCGACGAGACGGTGGTGGCGATCGTTACCGGCAACGGCCTGAAGACCCTGTACGACCACCCCGCCAAGCCATGGCCGTCGAAGGTGCAGCCCGACGCCGAGACGATGCGCGCGGTGCTGGAGGGCTTCCAGCGCGAGGCCGGGCTGGTGCCCGCCAGCGAGCGACTGCACGCGTAGGGCCTACCATCCCCGAGGTGGGGCGCCTCGACGAAGTCCACCACGGGATGAAGCTTCCTGCAGCGCCGTAAGGTCAAGCGCCGCCTACTCGCAATTTTGTGCTGTATATATACGATTGCAGTGAGCGTGAGTTGTGTGATTAAAGTTTAAAGGCCGATAGCAATTGCGCACGGCTTTCAAAAAAATTGCAACTACACGCACCCCCATACCGGCGCCTTTCGCACTGATCAGCCACGGCCTCGTGCATCGGCCCGATCCGCCACCAGCGCATCCGCGTTCTCAGAGCTCGTGTCTGGCGGCACAACCACGCAATGTAGACGGTCTCCCGTGGTCCAACCCAATAGGGTGCCGACCATGGATGACTCGCTCTACGCCGACGCGCTTGCGCCGTTCGCGGCCGATGCACAGCGGTTGCTGCCAGCCAACGCCGAGGTGCTCGACGCGCATACCCACCTCGGGCTCGACGAGGACGGGCGTTCGCTGACGCTCGGTCAGCTGCTCGCCCAGCTCGACGACGCCGGCGCGCGGCGCGCCTGTGTGTTCCCGCTGCACGATCCCGAGCGCAGCCCCGCCTACCGCGTGCCCAACGATCGGGTGCTCGCGTGGGCCGGCGAAAGCGAGGGCCGCCTGATTCCCTTCTGCCGTCTCGACCCTTTCGACGGCCCGGTTGCCGAGGCCGAACGCTGCCTCGCCGCAGGCGCCCGCGGGATCAAGCTGCACCCGCGCGCCCAGGAGTTCACCTTCGACGGCAACGGGCTGGAGGGTATCTTCGCGGTCGCTGAAGAGGCCCGCGTGCCGATCCTGATCCACGCCGGCCGCGGCCTGCCGCCGATCGCCGAGGGGCTCGCCGAGCTCGCTCTGCGCCACCCCGAGGTCGTGCTGATCCTCGCTCACGGCGCGATCTGCGACCAGGGGATACTCACCTCGATGCTCGCAGAGCATCCTGGTGTGCTGTACGACACCTCCTGTTTCTTCGGGCTCGACGTCGTCGAGTTGTTCGCGCGCGTCCCCGCCGAGCGGATCGTGTTTGCCACCGACCCCCCCTACGGGCTTCCCCAGAGCGGCCTCTACATGGTGCTGCGCATGGCCGCCCACGCCGGGCTCGACGAGGCCACCACCCGACTGGTGCTCGGCGAGACGGTCGCCGGGCTGTTTGACGGGCGTGGCCTGCCGCCGGTCACTGCCCCGCGCCGTGGCCCCTCGATCACGCTCTCCGGCCGCCTCGCCCGCGTCTACGGCTACGGCAGCCTCACCGGGCCCGCGCTCTTCGCCGGGGTTCCCGAGCAGGCGCTGGCGATGCTCGAGATGGCGCTCGCCGCCTGCCGCGACCCTTCGCCGGGTGACGTCGGCGAGGCGCTCGAGGTGATTGGCTCAGCGCTCGCCGCCGCGGCCGCGCTGCTGCAGAGCGATGACGGCGTGAGGCCCGCAATCGATCTGATCTACCGTGCGATGGCCCGTGCCGTCACCGAGGTGCCGGACCCCGTTTGATCGGGATTTACTCGCTCCCGGGCGGCCACCGCCGACCCCTGCTTATTCCTGCACCGTCGACTCACCGCTGCGCAGCCATACCGCAGCCCACTCGCCACTGGCGCGACGCTGGTGCGCCTGCATGTTCAAACTTTTTTTGAACGCCGCCACCACCTCGTCGACCTGCTCGGTGAGCAGCCCCCCGACGATCAGGTCTTCAGGGGCACGCTCGATCGATCGTGCGAGGTCCAGCAGCAGCGGCTTCAACAGGTTGGCGAGCACCGTTGGCGCGGGGGCACCCGCGATGGTCGGCAGGCGCTCACGGCGCAGGTCGAAGCCGAGCGCCTCCAACTCCACGTCGTTGACCCTGGCGTTCTGCTGCGCCGCCGCAACGCTCTCGGGCTCGTTGTCGAGGCCCACCACCGGCCCAAACCCGAGTCGGGCTGCCGCGATCGCCAGCACCCCCGAGCCGGTGCCGAGGTCAAGCAGCGGCCCCCTCTTTCGCCGCTCGGCGCCCAGCTCCAGCAGCAGCTCCAGACACATGCGTGTGGTCGCGTGCCCCCCGGTCCCGAACGCTTGACCGGGGTCGATCACAATCTCCTCGACGTCATCTCTGTCGCTCGGAGGCTCCCACGGCGGGCGCACATGCAGGCCCGGCACTGGTCTTTCCATCGCTGGCTTGTCGACCCTCTGGCGCACCGGCGGTTCGATCAAAACGGGGCGGTGAAAGCGCTTCCAGCGCTCCCCCCAGTCGTCGGGCAGCTCGCTGGTCGCGACCTCCACCAGCGCCGCTCCCACCGCCGCGTGCAGGTCGGGCAACTGCGGAAGCTCACCCGGGCTGCCGTACACCGCGTACTCGACCACGCCCTCCCCCACCTCCGTCTCCTCCACGCCGGAGGGCGCCAGCTCCAGCAGCTGCGCCAACACCACCTCCGCGTCGTCGTGGCGGACGCGCACCGCGAGGCGGATCACGCGACTCGGTGGCTCCGGCCGCTCGTCAGGCAGCCTGGTTGCGCATAGCCTCGGCTCATCACGCGGCTCGGTGGTGCAGCGCGCGCCGCAGCTTGCCGAGCATCGACTCCTCACCGCGCAGGTTCTCCTCGGTGAGCGTCTCCTGTACGCGTTCCATGAGCTCGCGCTGCTCGGCGCTCAGACGTCGGGGCACGACCACGTTGACGACCACCCGCAGGTCGCCGCGCCTGCCGTTGCGCAGGCTGGGCATCCCCTGGCCGCGCACCGTCAGCACCTCGCCCGGCTGGGTTCCGGGGGCGATCTTCACCGGCGTGGCACCCTCCAGCGTCGGCACCTCGAGTGTCGCTCCCACCGCCGCGAGCGGGGCGGAGACGTCCAGCGCAGTGATCAGATCGTCCGCTTCGCGCACCAGGCGCTCGTCGGGGCGCACCCGCACGAGCACATACAGGTCGCCCGCGGGCGCTCGCGCCTCGCCTGCGTGACCCTTGCCGCTGAGGCGGATGCGCTGGCCGTCGGCGATCCCGGCCGGCACGTCAACCGCCAGCGTGCGCCTGGCGGTGCGCCGGCCCCGGCCGCGGCAGTCGCCGCACGGCTGCTTGGCGGTGCGGCCGTCGCCGTGGCAGGCATCGCACACCACGGTGCGCATCATCTGGCCGAACGGTGTGCGCGTCACCGCCTGCAGCTGCCCCGCCCCGCCGCAGCGCTCGCAGGTCTCGATCGGGGTGCCCGGCTCGGCGCCGTTGCCGTGGCAGCGCTCGCAGCGCTCGACCACCTCGAAGGCGACCTCCGCACGCTTGCCGCTCGCTGCATCGCGCAGATCGATTTCCAGCGCCGCCGCCACGTCCCCTCCCTGCGCCGGCCCCGCCGAACGTCCTCCGAAGGGGCTGGCACCCCCGAAGAAGGCGTCGAACAGGTCGCCGATCGAGCCGAACGCATCGAAGTTCGGGGCATACCCGCCGGAGCGCAGCCCTTCGTGGCCGTAGCGGTCGAAGGTAGCGCGCCGCTGTGGGTCGGAGAGGATCTCGTACGCCTCGGCGGCCTCCTTGAACTTCTCCTCCGCTTGGGGATCGTGCGCGTTGACGTCCGGGTGCAGCTCCCTCGCCAGGCGCCGAAAGGATTTCTTGACGTCCTGCTCGGAGGCGTCGCGGGCGACGCCCAACACCTCGTAGGGATCACGGGGGGTGGAGGCGCGACTCACGGCTTCTGTCGATGGACGGTTGTGGACATGAGGAGTTGCATGTTGACGAAGAGTCGGGTGTTGACGAGGAGTTGGATGCTGACGAGGAGTTGGGTGCTGACGAGGAGTCGGGTGCTGACGGACACAGTAGGGGTTTGGCGGATCTCCGCAGGTAGAAGACGCCTGGAACACAAGACCGACAGGGGGTCAGCTCTCAGCGTGAGACCGGCCGGCAGGTTAGCTCTCCGCGTAGGTCTCTTCGACGAAGCGTGAAAGCTCGTGCGCCACTTCACGCACCGCGGGGATCGCGTATGCGTAGTTCATCCGTACCGGGCCGATCACCGAGACGATCCCCATGCGGCGCTGCGCCACGCCGTATCCCGTGGCCACCATCGCCAGCGAGCGCATCGCCGGGATCTCGTTCTCATGGCCGATGCGCACATAGACCCCCGGCTCGCTCAATGCCGTACGGAACACGTCCAGCAGCGCCACCCGGCGCTCCAGCAGCTCCATCAGCTCATTGATCTGACCGACGTCGCGCAGTTGCGCCTCCGAGAACAGCCGCGCCGTGCCATCGAGGTAGAGCACATGCTCGGACTCCGCCGCCAGCTCGCCGAACGCGGGGGTCAGACGGTCCAGGAAGGCGCGCTCCTGCATCGGCAGCATGGGATCGGCGAGGCGCTGATGGAGCATCCGCGCGCCAAGACCCAGTCCCACCAGCCGATCGTTGAGGTACTCCCCTGCCCACGCCACCAGTCCCGCGTCGACCGGCTCCTCGAACGTGGCGAACACCCTGGATACCTCGCCGGTGGAGGTGATCACCACGGCCACGACCACCCGTGGCTGCACCGCGAGCACCTCGACGCGACGGATCGTGGCAGTGCTGGCCGAGGGCGCGGAGACGACCGCCAGCAGGTCGGTCACCTGTGAGAGTGTCTCGGTGGTCGCTCTCATCGCCTCCTCCACCTCCTGGCGTGTCAGCGAGAGCTCCATGCGCGGCACCCTCACCAGGCCCTCGCCCGAGGCCAGCATCCGGTCCACGACGTAGCGCTGGCCGGCGTCGGTCGGGACCCGCCCGGCTGAGGTGTGCGGATGCGCGAGCAACCCGTGCTCCTCGAGCAGCGCGAGCTCGTTGCGTACGGTGGAGGCCCCGCAGTCGAGCTCCGGGTCGGCGGCGATCGTCCTCGATGCCACCGGCTGGCCCTCCAGCAGGTATCCCTCCACCACCTTGCACAGGATCAGCTCCTGCCGGGTGGTGAGCATAGGTTTGATTGTACGAGCAACCGGGGAGACAACTCTCCGGGGGCTGCTCAGATCGTCAGCTCGGCCTCGGCGTTGCGGATGATCTCCTTCTCGCCCTGCGTCGCTACCGTGTCGACCAGCACCTTCCCGTCGCGCGCCTCGCGCACGGTGCCGGTCACAACCACCTCCTGCTCGGGCACGCCCATGCCGCGGAACTGCACGGCGAGGCGCCGCAGGTGCTCAGGGCCCCCGGCCGCCTCCGTCTGCGCGCGCGCCACCTGCGCCATCGACCACAGCCCGTGCAGAATGCGCCCGGGCAGGCCCACCGCGCGGGCGAACTCCTCGTCGACGTGGATCGGGTTGAAGTCCCCTGAGGCGCCCGCGTAGCGAACGGTGAGGTACTTGTCGGGCGTGATCTTCAGCTCGGGAATCTGCGCTCCCGTGGTCAGCTCAGCCATTGCTCGCTCCTCGAAGGTCGGCCATTGCTCACACTCCTCGAACGATGTTGGTCCACGTGCCGCGGCACACCTGCTCGCCGCGCTGGTTGGCTGAGATCGACTCGAACACGTAGAAGCCCTTGCCCTGGTGCTCGTAGATTTCCTTGACGCTCGCGGTGGTGGTGATCTCATCCCCGGCCACCACCGGCGGGCCCCACTCGAACTCCTGCCCCCCGTGCACCATCATCGGGAAGTTGATTTCGATCTCGGGATCGAAGATCGGCGGCCCCACCGAGGGGGCGGAGTACACCACGGCGAACATCGGCGGCGCCACCACGTCGGCGTAGCCGGCGGCGCGAGCCGCCTCCACATCCAGATGGACGGGGTTGGTCTCGCCCACCGCCCGGGCGTACTCCTTGATCTTCTCGCGGCCCACCGCATACACCGTGGGCTCGTACGTCTTGCCGACCGCTTTGTCGTTGACTGGCACCTGTTTGGATCTCCTTGCACGGGGAGGTTTCGGCGCGGCAGTCTATGGCATATCTCGGTTCCGATGGCACATGCGGGCCCTTTAACGCACAAAAGCGGCCCGGGGCCGCCCGCGGGGCGCCGGCAATCCGGCGCCCCGCGGCATGCTTCACTGCTCGATGACAGCTAGAACACCAGATCGATCTCGCCTGCGCCGGCGCCCACGAGCTCGCGCTCGTCGCTCTCCACGTCCCCCTCGCCGTGCGTGGCGGGCCGGCCCAGGAACTGAACGCTCTCGGCCACCACACTTACGGCCTGGCGCTTCTGTTGGCCGGAACGGGGATGCTCGCCAGAGGCGAGTGTCTCCTGACTCCGGTCGGTGGCCTCCCACTCGCGCCACTCCAGGCGCCCGTCTACCGCCACAGGGCTGCCCCTGTGCATGTAGCGGGCCACGCTCTCCGCCAGCCCGCCGAAGGCGGCGACGTCGAAGTAGAGAGGACGCTCGTGATACTCACCCTCTGGGTCCCGCCGGATACCGTTGCACGCAATCCGGAGGTTGCAGACGCTGTTGCCGGAGGGCAGCTCGCGCAGCTCTGGGTCCCGTGTGAGATTTCCGACCAGCACGACACGATTGATGCTTGCGTACGACATAACGTCGCTCCTTTGCTGTCAGCCACCGCCCCGTCAGAGAAGTTACGCGTCGCTTGGGACGGTACGCTCGCTCGGGGTGCTGAATTGCTCCGGCAGCGCGTCGAGTGCAACCACCACCACCCGCTCGTGAGCCTGCGCACGGTCGATTGCGCGCAGCACCGCACGTTCCACCTCGGGCGGGGCGAGGTAGAGCACGCCCGCCACGCAGCGCGCTCGCGCCCACGCCCGACAGATCGTTGCCAGGCGCTCCGCCGCCTTGATGGTCAGCTCCACCTCCACCGCCACGGGTAGACCGTCTGCCGGATCCAGGGGCCACAGCACCAAGTCGGGGTGGTGGCGCGATCTCCCCTCACCGCGCGGACCCACGCCAACCTCAGCGCTGGCGAGGGCGCGGTGGCGCTCGCGCTCCTCGCCGCGCAGCTCCCGCTCGCCCTGTACCCGGTGGTCGGGGTAGCAGCGCTCCAGCGCCGCCGCCACGCGAGCGCACTCGATCAGGTGCAGGGCGTTCGAGGCGCTCACGGCGCATGGGTCGAGACCTCGTATGTCGGCCTTCCGTAGACCGGTGCGCGTGACCGTATACAGCGCCGGATGACCGGTCAGCGGACGGCAACGCTTCAGCAGCCGCTCGCCTTCGGCCGCCCGCAGCCGCCCACGCGCCGAGGCGAGGCTGACGCCCAGATGCACGGCCACAGCCTCCGCTGTGACCGCGCCCATACCCGCCGCCCAGCGCACGATCGCGGTGCGACCGGGGGGAGCAGCAGGGTTTTCGCGGCGACCGAGGCTAGTTTCGTTGTGGGTGCGATCTTCGTTGTCGTCGTGGGTGCGATCTTCGTTGTCGTCGTGGATGCGATCTTCGTTGTCGTGGTTGTGGTGGTGGTCGTCGTAATTGGTGTGGCTGTGTACAGAGACCATCGAGTGGTCCTCCTTGTGGTGTGGTTGTGCTGAGTTCTTTGGATATGGCGGTAGTGGTGGATTCGTCGGATATGTCGGATACGGCGACTCCGCGCGACCCCTCCCCCGAGCGCACGGTGCTTCGGGCGCGTTCACGCCTTCGAACAAGCGCCGCTCAGCACCCGTGATCGGGGGAGTGCATTCGCGCGATCACGGCGGCGCGTGGGCTGCTCAGCCGGATCACCGCCGCGTGACCCGTCGGGAGACTCATCGCTTCTTCGGGGCCGACAAGCGGCTCGCTGACGCGCGTGCGGGTGGTGCGACCGTCGCTGCCGATCGAGGTCCGCCATGCGCCCCGGCCGCCAGCTAGGCGCGCGATCAGCTCGGTCGACGCGGGGACCGCCTGGCGGTGAGCGATCAGGCTGGTGATGTTGCCCAGCACCTGCTCCTGCAGCATCTCGCGGCCGGGCACGCGCAGATCTGAGAGCTCCTGGGTGCCCAGCAGCAGGTTGATCCCTGCCGAGCGGGCACGGGCGAAGAGGCCGGCGACGTGCTCGGCGGCGATCGCGGAAAACTCGTCGATCACCACCACGCACCGCGCCGGGTGCTCCTGCAGCGCCGAGACTACGGTCTGCAGATCTTGCACGATCGCCGCTCCGAGCATCTGTGCCAGCAGCGGCCGGGAGTCGGCGCGGAGGCTGAAATACACCACCGCCCCGCTGCCCACCGCGTCCAGCAGCTCGAAGGGCTCCGCGCCTCGCGTGGTGGGATCCAGCCACGGACCCACGTCGGACTCGGCCATGATCGCGAGGCGGTCGCGCACGCCGCTCAACTCGCCGCGCTGGCGGGCGGTGAGCGAGTCCAGGTAGGCGTGCGCCACCCGCGCGTTCTCTCGCGGGAGCTCCCGCGCCAGCAGCTCCAGGCCATCGGGATCGAGCGCCTCGACGAGACTCCCGAGGCTCACCTCCCGCCCGGCGGCACGCAACGCGCGGACGGCATGTCCGAGGTAGCGCTGCGCCTGGCGTTGGTAGTGAGGCTCGGTGAAGCGCTCCCCCGCCAGCGCCTTGTCGGCGATCTCCGTCTCCCCGCCGTGGGCATACGGGTTGTAGACCGCCGGCCCCTCGGGCGACCACGCGTAAAACGTCTTGCCCGCCGCGCGAGCCGCACGGTGCAGCCGCTCGCGCAGCCCCGCATCGCCCTTTGGGTCCACCACGACCGCCGACATCCCATACGCGATCGCCAGCGTGGCGATCCACGCCTGCGTGAACGTCTTGCCCGAGCCGGTGGCGCCCGCCACGAGGGTATGTGTGCCTCCGCCCTCACCGCCGAGCTCGATCGCCACCGAGCGTCCGCGGCGGTCCACACCGATGCTCAACTGGCTACCGCACCACACACGCTCGCCTCGCCCCCGGCGCCACACGCCCTCGCGCGGCCCGCCGCCGGTGACGTGGGCGCCCGCGAGCCGCGGATGCACACCCGGCCGATCGGCGACGGCGCTGCCGGCGAGCCAGGAGCGCACGCCGTGGACGCCGGCTCGCAGCCCATCGAGCGGGGTGTTGCGCTCGGCCGCGATCTCGGCCAGATCGGCGCCGGCCTGCAGATCTTCGCCGTGCCAACGCCGACCGCGAATGGCAGCGCAGAGCGCGGCCGCGCCCAGCGTTGCCGCGCCGCCCGCCAGCGCGGTGCGGGCGAGCACCACGAGCGCGAACGCGCTCGCCGCCCAACTCCAGTGCAGGTGCCATCGGCGCATCACGCGGGCGGCGAGCACACCGAGGAGTGCGCCCAGGACGATGTGCACGGTTGTGCCCACCAGCCACTGGAAGAGATGTGCCAGCGGTGCCAGGGGGTCGGCTTCCTGACTGAGGGTCGTTTCGTTCGATTGGGGCATGGAGCCCCTCCTTTCGCTCTCGATGGAGCACCCAGCTGAGCCGGGTGCGGGGTCAACAAGCGACGGCGAGCCCTGGGACTCGCCGTCGGTAGGTGTGCTGCGTGGGGCGCACGAGTCCGAGGACCCGTTGGGTGGTGCTGCATGGAGTGCACGCACGTACTCGCTCGGGTCAAGGACCGACGGATGCGTGGCTCAGAAGCTGAGGCTCAGATCAGGCGGTAGCCAACGCCGCGCACGTTGACGACCCACTGCTCGTCGCCCTGCTCGCGAAGCTTGCGGCGCAGGCGGCTGGCGTGGGAGTCGAGCGTGCGGGTGGACACCAGCGCGGGATAGCCCCACACGGCGCGCAGCAGCTCTCCCTTGGCAAACACACACCCGGGCTCGTGGGCGAGGTGCACGAGCAGCTCATACTCCAAACGGCGCAGCCGCAGCGGACGACCGTGCAGGGTCGCCACATGAGCGTCGCGATCGATCGCGAGCGCTCCGATCTCGAGGAGTCGGGCACGGGCGGAGCATGTACGCAAGAGCAGCATGCGCAGGCGGGCACGCAGCTCCAGATACGAAGGCGGCCGCGCGAGGAAGTCATCGGCGCCAGCGTCGAAGGCGCGCAGCAGGTCGGGCTCCTCGACCTGAGGGCTCATCACGATCACGGGCAGGCCCTCCGGCCAAGGGCTCGCCGCACCGCGCCGCTCCAGCAGGCCGCCGCCGCGGATCTCCCTCAGCAGCTCGAGCGCCGCCCGCGGGTTCTCCAGCTCGCCGAGCAGCGCGAGGTGTGGCGGATCGGCCCGCGCCAACGCCCGCGCGTGTTCGCTCGTCAGCGCCAGCCGCGCCCCGTAGCCGTCGGCAGCGAGTTGATCGACCAGCGGGCGGGCGACCCGCTCGTCTTGCTCCGCCACCAAGACGAGACGCGGACACTCCCTGCAATCGCGATCGGCGGTCAAAGCTCGACCTCGCGCGGGGAGATGCCGAGGCCCTCGCGCGCGATCAGGGCGAGCACCTCGCTGTGAATCCACGGCGTGGGTTGGCCATCGCCGCCGCCCTCGGGCGCGATGCCGACGCGACGGGAGAGCCAGCTGGTCTCGCCGCTGCGGTTGCCTTTACCGTCGCACTTGACTCGCCCACAGCGAAGCGCGATCTCGCTGAGGCTGATCCGCTGGGTGCGCAGCGCGTGCAACACCGCTCGGCGCAGCCCCCGATTGAGCACGATCCGGCTGGCGTCGATACGTCGCAGCTCGGAGCGCAGCACTGTGACCGACACCGTGGCGTCCTCGCGGTGACGCGCCACCGCCCTGACGGTGAGCGCGCGCACGGGTTCGTAGCCATCCATGCACGCGATCACGTCGCGCACGCTCTCGGGTCGGGGACCGCTTGCCCGCCGTGAGTCGCACCGATGCTCGGTGGGGCTCTCCCGCCGGCACCAGCGCAGCTCCGGAACCGAGCGGCCGGCGTCAAACGGCTCCAGCCGGTGGCGAGCACCGTGACGGTCGCGCAACTCCACACTCTCCGGCGGCGCAAGCGGATCGAGTCCTCCAACCTCCTCTTGCGGTTCGCACTCCTCCGCGAAGGGGGTCGCGAGAAGATCCTCGGGGGCGAGCGGCCGGCAGCGACGCGCGCGGGGATCACGCAGATAGTCGCGGCACACGAGATGTGCGTTCTCAAGAGGCTCGTCGGCGGCGAGATGCGCCAACAGCCGCCGATCGCCCCAAGTGGCGGCGTCGCGGTCGAGCACCAGCACGCTGCCTCCATGCCCGGGCAGTGCGAGGACCTCGCGGGGCCGGCCGGCAGGGTCGGTGTAGCTGGCGAGCACGCCGGGAGTCGTGAGATGGGCCGTTCGAGTGGTCGGACGAACGGTCAGGGTTCGGTGGGATCGTGAGATATGCGGTGACTTCGCTGGGAGCGTGGTGAGGGGCATGGCGCGTCTCCTGGCCCACGGGGCCGTCGTGCGGTGATCGAGTGGGAGCGGCTTGTAGGGCGCCGGCGGATGGCCGTCAAGCGGCGCATGCGCGTCAGCTGGAGAGAGACACGTGGTCGAGATCCCTTAAGGGATCTCGGGGCGCGGCGCATGCGTGCCGCACATATTCAAAGTTGGCGCGATCGGGTCCCATCGAGGCTCAGCACGAGACCGGGGCTCAGCACGAGACCGGGTCCATCACGGCTCAGCACGAGACCGGGTCCCTCAAGGCTCAGCACGAGACCGACCGAACGTACGACGTGCGGTGCGGGGCTCAGGAGAAACCGGTGCTACCGCGATCGGTGTGCAGGCTAGACACGCCGAGCATCCGCCGGCGAGCGCGATCCACGCTCGGGTCGAACGGCGATAGCGGACGGTGTGCAGTTGGTGGGTGCTGCTGTGCGGCCTGGGTGCAGAGGATGGAAGGACCGCGATGCTAGCGCTGCGCGGAACGAGCGACGACGGACACCCCCTCTCCGCGGAGTGGATAGCGCAGTCGCCTGTACCGATCGAGCGCAGTTTGGCTCAACAGAGCCGTTCCCGGAGCCCGCGGCGCGCAGTTGGGTGCACAGCGAGGCTGCCGCTCAACTGCACCGGCGAGCGCATGCGGGCCGGGGTGACTGCAAATCCGGGAGGGGCAAAGGCAAATCCGGGTGGGGCGACCGCATGCGTCCTATCGCGCCAGGTTGGCTCATAACGGCGCATCCGCCACGTGAGTGTCCAGCGAGCAGTGAGGGCAGGCGCAAGCGATGGAGGTGAGGATGTGCATTGAACTTTTGGAGGCAGTGGGTCAGTTGAGCGGGTGCCGCCCAGTTTGCCCGGAGACTTCGCTTTCGGTATAGCGATAGTATTTATCACTGGGGCTTGGGGTTGTTATAAAAAATTCAGAACCCGATAGCAATTGCACACAGGTTTGAATTTTTTGTTCAACACCCCGCCCTATCGCAATGGCTATACAACCCTCCGTCCCCCAAGCTGGCCTACTGTCCTTTTGGAAAGTATCGTATAACTAACGTGATACACCAAGCGTAGGGGTCTTATACATTCCCACCCCTCCCGAGCGGGAGCTCCCGCGCCACGATCGCCGCGTCGCGCGCGCGCAGGCCGCGACGCGCACCAGCACTGCGCACTTCGGGGGGCAGCTGGGGAACTCCGTAGGCAAGCAGCAGTCCCTCGTGGACGTCGCGCTCGGAGGCGAACACGATGCGGGCACGACCGGGGTACTCCCACTTGTGGGGATGTTCGCCGGCGTAGGCGCGGCACGCACACAACACATGGTCGGCCAGCCGGGCGCACTCTCTCGCGCGGGGGCGGTCGCGACAGAGAAACACCACCTGGGGATTCAAGCCGACCGGCCCGGCGTCGCCACGCGCGAAGCGGGGCATGCAGACCGACCAGCCGGCGAGCAGGTGGTCGTAGCGCGCGAGCTTGGCGGCCGCGTTGCCAACGGGGCGGCGATCGTCGCGCTCGATCAGTAGCCACCCGCCGGCATCCGGCAGCTCGACGCTCGCGTCGGGGCGAACGGTCTCGAAGCGCTCGACCTCCACACGGACGCCGGTGGGGTCGGTGCGCAGGAAGTCGTGCGGGGCGCGCCCTCCCGGCAGGCGCAACTCGCCGGGGCCGATCGCAACGCGCCCGGCGGGGGTGGAGCGCAGCGGCGGCGAGAGCACCGACTCCCCCGGGCCCCGCAGCCGCAGCGCGCCGGCACCGAGGGCGCGCTCCAGCGCGAGCGCCCACCCGGTGACGTGCACCTCATGGCGAGCTTGGCGCAACCGGCGATCGCCCGCGACCGGCTGCGAGGATGGAGCCGCAGCGAGGGGCGAGGCGGATGAAGAGGATTTGGATATGGGGTAGGGGGCTCGTGCCTCATGGACATCGTGCTGGGCGGGGGCCTCCATGCGCCCGTGCGCGCCGAGCAGCTCGAGTCCGAGGGGGGCGATCACGTAGCACATGGGCGCGCCTCCCCCGTCGCGGCGATGGAACTGGAAGCGTCCCACGAGGCCGGCGTCGGAGAGGCGCTTGAGGCGCCGCTGGGTGGTGGTGACCGCCCGTCGGGGGTTGAAGCGGCGGTGGATCTGGCCGGTGAGCACATGGCGCATCGAGGCGATGAGCACGAGGATCTCCAGGTCGAGCGGGTCGGGATCGAGCGCACTGGGCGCAGCGACCGCGCGCGCCCAACGCACGCGGTGGGCCGCGTCGAGGCCCACCAGCTCGGCAAAGCTCTCCGCGGCGGTGTCGGGCAGCCGCGCCCCAGGGTCCATGCCGCGCTCGGCGGCACGCTCCGCGGCGGTCGCGGGCAGCGTCACCCCGGGGCCCACCCCCCGATCGGCGGCGCACTCCACGGCGGCCTCCGGTAGCGACGCCTGAGTGTCAGCATCGCTCGCCACGGCGCTGTCACGCAGCGGCGCCTGCTCGACTGGCTCTCGACGACGGTTCCCCTCCCCCTCCCCCGCCCCACGATCGTGGCGGGGCATGGAAGCCCCGCCCCCAGCCGGCTCGCTTCCACCTCCGCGCGCGCGGACGATCCCATCTGACACCCTCCCGTCTCCCCCACGCTCCGGCTCCGCCTCCCGGCGCTCCCAGTGGGGCTGGCTGAGATCGGCGAGGTAGCGCCCGCCGCGCGCGGTCTGGCGGGCGGCGTGTAGGGCGAGGCGCTCGGGGTCAATCCGCAGCGGGATCGTGCTCGCTAGGAACGGCGCTTGGCGGCCCTCCGGGGCAACCCAGCTGGCGATCGCGTGGTGCTTCGGCAGGTGCAACCGCGCGTCGGGGTGTCCGAGCGCGGAGAGGCCGGTGATATTGGGGCGCACGGTGTCGGAGTACTCCGACATCATCAAGCTCGCGGCGTCGCGCGCGTCGCTCACCGAGGCCGTCGCGAAGTACACGCGGTGGGCAAACAGCGCGTCGAGCTGCGCGCGCACCTCGCGGTCGGTCCACTGCGAGTCGGTCTGCCAGCACGCCACCGTCTCCAACCCGGCGGAGCGCTTCAGCGCGAGCGTCTCGGCGAAGCCGCGGTTGAGCACCAGTGGGGCCTCGTCGACCTTGAGCGCCACCGCCACGCGCTGCTCGGCGGGGACGGTGTCCTGCTGGCGCGCCAGCGCGGCGTCGAGCATCCCCATCAGCAGTTGCATCAGCACGGAGGTGTTGCCGGCGCCCATCGCGCCGAGGGCGCCCTTGACGACCAGCACCTCCCCGTCCGCGATCACCCGGTCGAGGTCCACCATGAGGGAGTCGTTGAGCAGCACGCGCTTGATCGAGGGCGAGTTGAGCAGCCGTGCGAGCTTGTTGACGGGCGCGTCCAGCTTCGCGGTGGTCGTGCTGCGCGAGTCCGCCAGCTGTGCGGCCAGCTCGGCGGTGAAAAATTCCGCGATCTCCCTGTATTCGGGCAGCGTGCGCACGTGGGCGCCGACGCGGGCGCGGTAGGCGTAGCCCTCCTCCCCCACGCTCAGCAGGCGCGCCGCGTCCCATAGCGTCGAGCGCCTGTCGTGTGCGAGCACGGCGATGATCGCGTTGCGCAGGTACCGGTCCGACGATGCGCGGATGTCTGCGTCGGTGAAGAGCAATCGGAGAGCCCCCACCACGTAGTCGGCGATCGTGTCCGCCGGGGCGTCCACGGCAAGCGGATTGAAGCCGCAGGTCGGGTGGGAGAAGTCCAGCAGCGTGCACGTGCGCTGCGCCGGCACCGCGCTCACGGCGGCCTCGGCGGCGTCGCCCTTGGGGTCGAGCACGATCACCGCGCACCGCTCTCTGCGCAGATCCTGCGCCACGGTTGCCGCGAGGTAGCTCGACTTGCCCTGCTCCACCGCGCCCGGCACGGCGGTGTTCTGACGGCGCATCCGCGGGTGGATCGTCACGGGCCCGTGCGCGTCGCGCAGCAGACCCTCCCCCTCGCGGGGGCGCATGATCGCGGGGGGCGCCGGCGCCAGCGGGAGGGCGCCGCGGGCGAACGGCACGGTGGCGTAGTCGATCGAGGGCGCATGCCACAGAGCCGCCAGCTCAGTTGACGCCATCACCCCCTTCCGCAGCCCCGGGCAGGGGTTGCCCTCGCCGCGCAGCACCCGCCGGCTGTACAGTCCGAGCAGACCGTGACGCACGGTCGTACCGCGCTCCACGAGGCGGTTCTCGGCGCCCTCGGCGCGCAGCTCCGAGGCGATCTGCTCGCACCCTCGCCGTGTTTGCGCGAGCACGCGCACGTCGGCGAAGTACAGCGGGCGGTGCTGCACTTCCAGGCCCCCACGCAGCTCGGCCTCCTCCACCAGCGAGCGGTCGCGGACCCACAGGTGCTCGCGCCGTTCGCGCGAGAGATGGTCCTCGTGACGCTTGTACCGCCACTTGGCCCAGCGTTCCAGCATCGCGGGCGCGGGAGTCAGCGCGAGCTGCACCAGCGCCCCCTCCCCGCACGCCCCCATCACAGTCATCAACCTGTCCATCGGGGGCTCGCGCACGAGCTCATACGGGTCCAGCTGCTTCACGCGTTTGATGAACCCCGCGTGCTTCTTCAAGCGCAGCAGGGCCTGTGGCTGGCGGAGAGACTGCGCCGCGTCGGGAGGCGCCACACGACAGTTGGGATAGGCGCTGCGCAGCGCCGCCTCCACCATCATCTCCATCCCCACCGGACACGCGACCGCCAGCAGCGCTCTTCCGAGCCCGTCCCCGGCACGCACGTGATGAACCTCGAGCGCCACCGAGGGCTGACCGCGCAGCAGACGCCGCCACCAGCGGCGCTGTAGGCGCTTATGCAACGCCTCGTACATCGCCACCACCCCCTCCACGCTGGTGCGGTCGGTGCGGTAGGGCTCCACGCGCAGGCGCACGTAACGCCGTCCGTTGCGCGCCCGCCGGCGGACACCGAGCAGCAGCGCCGTGGAGGAGAATACGAGCACGACAAGCAGCTCCACCGACCGCCCCACGCGGAAGCCGCTCGGAGTGCCTGGGACGCGCTGGGGGACCGCCGTAGGCGTTGTCGCGACGTCACGGAGCGCCGCCCCGATACCACCGTGCAGCAGCCACTCCACCACCGCCGCCGCCACGATCAGGGCGGCCACGCCGAGCACTCTCCAGAACAGCAGCCGCGCGAGCATCTCCTCCTCTGCTCCGACCACCGGCCCTTGGCGGGACCGATCCGCGGCGTTGCGGAGCTACCGCGGGCGCGTGGCCCGCTCCACCTGACTGCCGCGGTCGGTGAGGTACCACTCGTTGGAGGAGCCCATGATCTGACCTTCTCCGATGTTGTGCACCAGTTGCAGTCGCTCCAGGCGAGTCAGCAGCTTCGAGATTTGTCCCTGGTCGGCGATCCCCGCGCCTTCGGCGATCTCGCGATTGCTGGCACCGGGGTGCTCGCCGACGAAGGTCAGTACACGCACGGTGCGGTAGGTGAGGCGCATGTCGAGTCCCTCCAGCGGATCCTTGACGATGCGCCGCGGCGGTCTCCTGCGCCTGGGCAGCGGAGGTGGCTTGCGGGTGAGCTCGCTGCTGGCTGCGCGGGCACCGAGGTAGGGCAGCACGATCATGCTCATCAGCGGACCCAACAGCGCCGTGAACGGCTCTCTGTTGCGCGCCAACAGGCGCGAGTGCAGGACGGCGAACACCGCGCCGATGACGCCTTCGGCGGTGACGTCGGGCGATTCCTCGGTGGCGTGCGCCACCCGGGCGCCGACACTCGAACGTCCCTGGTCGACAACCTCCCTGAGCTGGGCGAGCACCTGCGTGCGCCGTTTCAGTACACGAGGGCCCGCCCCCAACGCCTCCACCACGCAGATCCGCGCAAGGCCGGGCTCGTCGTCCATGAACCGCAGCATCGCCAGCACACCGGCCCGCAGCCCGTCGCGCCAGCCATCTTCTCGCAGGTACGCTTCGCTCACCAGCGTGCTGATCTGCTCGACGGCTTGGTCGAACACGGCGAGGAAGCAATCCTCCCGATCCTCGAAGAGGTCGTAGAACGTCTTGCGCGACACCCGCGCCCGGGCGATCACCTGAGCGACGGTCAGGCGTGCGTAGCCGACCTCCTCGACCGCCTCCGCCGCGGCGGTGAGCATGCGGCTGCGCTGAATCTCCGATACCTGTCCACGCGGCAGGCCGCTGGGACCGGAACGCACCCGCGGCCCTGACGGGCGGGTCTTATCTTTCGAAGCCATTTTATTCCGCCTAATCGGTCAATCTTGTTCGCGGTGGACGATACGGTGGGCGCTGTGGCGCATTCGCGTCACAGCGCCCGGCGAGGATCCGCCGCCTGCTTGCGCGTGCGCCAGGCCCCCTGGAGCTCCAGACAAAGGTTCATGGGTTGACGCAAAGAAGTCGAGTCGCGTCTCCCACTCGCCGCGGCAGGCTTTCGTGCGACGGGCAAGGTTCCGATAAATCAGATTTTTAGTACGTGATTGTCTGGAGAATGACGCCATACGCAGGGCAGGCCGGTAAGCAAGTGTCATTGACAGTGATGGAACGATCGTAACGGGAGCGCCCGACGGACGCGCTGCGGGTGTCAGCAGCCCGGACGATCGGGGATGTTCATCTACTGCGCAGCTCGCCCGATGGCGCCCAACTCGCCGCCGATCGACCGGCCCACAGTCGCGGCGCGACCCCGCCACGGGACTACCCGGCTTCGAGCAGTGCGTGTACCCGGCTTCCCCGGTAGCGCGTACGTGCGGCCATGAGACGAGCGAGGACTCTTTTCGGCGGCGGATCTGCTGGACTACCAGCGATGGCCGCCGACCCCCGCGCCCGGGAACTTCTCGAACTGATGTCGCGCACGGTCGAGTCCAACCCGGGAGCGGATGCGCGGACGCTCCGGGTACGGGCGGGCGTCAAGCGAGTGAATGGCGACAAAGCACTGGAGCTCCTGGAGCGCGCGGGGTTCGTCGAGCGCAAGCAGATCCAGGCGCAGGACACCTACCGCAGTCTCAAGCCCTACCGTGCGAGCGTCGAGGCTCCGCGAACCGAGTTCGCCAAGACCCACTCCGTGGGTGAGGGCGGGGGTGGGTGACGGGGCGACGCCCGCCTCGGGATCCACGCGAACGGGTCATCAGCGAGACCCACCGGCGACACATTTTGGACCGCGGTCCAAAGGCGCGAAGGGCGCGATGGGTCAATATCAGCGTATGACCAGCTCCCTCTCCAACTCGATGCCCAGCACTCCACGACGGTTCCTGCTGCTCCCCGAGGAATCGCTCGATGCTCCCCGGCGGGGACCACGTATACGGCGCTACAGACTGGCAAGCGTCGCGCGGCGCTCCGGGCCGGGCTCGAGCGATCGCTCTCCCCGTCGGCCCGCAGCCGACGGGGAGGGGCAGTAGCGGCACGCCGCAGCCTCCCCCCGCCGGCACGCGCCGGCGGGGGCCCACCAGTCGAGCGGCCATCCCCTGCCGGTAGGCTCCGGCGAACGTCGCGGCACCCGCCGCGCCCGACCGTGGGAGCAGCCGATGGACGTACCGACACACCCGCCACCATCCGAGCACGACGGGCCTGGGCAAAGGGACCGTCGCGAGCAAGACGCGTGGGCGCAACCGATGGACGTTCCGATCCGCCTGCTGCACGACGCCGCGCAGCCGCCCCACTATGCGACGCCCGGCTCCCATGGCTTCGACCTGTGCACCGCCGAAGCGGCTGAGATCCACCCCCGGGAGATCGCGCTGGTGGGCACGGGGCTGGTATTCGCCACGCCGCCCGGCTGGTGCCTGCTGGTGTGCCTACGCTCCTCCACGCCGCGCAAGTTCGGCGTGATCCAGCCGCACGCCGTGGGAATCATTGACGAGGACTACCGCGGCCCCGAGGATGAGGTGAGGCTGCAGCTGTTGAACTTCACCGCCTCCCCCACCACGATCCCCGCGGGCAGCAGGATCGCGCAGGGAGTGTTCGTGCGCGCAGGCAGGGCACAGTGGAGTGTGCACGATCCCGAACAGCGCAGCCGCGGGGGCTTCGGCAGCACCGGCGGGTAGGACGGACCGGACCGTGCGTGGCCCGGCAAGTCGGGCGTCGCAAGTCGGGCGTCGCTTAGCTGATCGGCGGGTAGAACACTTGCGGGCGCTGGACACAAAGCTCAAGCTTGTATTTCAACCATCCGATGCCTGCCAAGATTCATTCTGACTACACCAATCACGATGGATGGAATAGAAGTCAAAGCTCCAGGAAGCAAAAGCCAGCCGTCCTTTGGAAGAATTGCGCGATGACAGAGAGCTACCGATACCTCCCCGCCGACATCCGGGTGCCAATCGATGATGGGGCCGCCGACCATCTGCGGGGGATGGAGGTGCCGAGTGTGATGCTGAGCTCGACGCTTGGGGAGCAGCTCGACCTCGCCGCCGCCACCGAGCGCCTGGCAGTGATGTACGTCTACCCTCGCACCGGCGTGCCGGGCGAGCCGCTGCCCGAGGGATGGGACGAGATCCCCGGTGCCCGTGGCTGCACGCCGCAGAGCTGCGCCTTTCGCGATCACGTGCTGGAGCTCGCGGCCTACGGCGCCTCGGTGCTGGGTCTGAGCACCCAGCCGCACGAGGAGCAGCGCGAGTTTGCCGGCCGCGAGCACATCCCCTACCCGCTGCTGAGCGATCCCGAGTTGCAGCTGGCGCACATGCTCGGGCTCCCCACCTTCGAGCTCGCCGGCCGGCGCTTCTACCGGCGCCTGACCCTGATCGCTCATCAGCAGCGCATCGCGAAGGTGTTCTACCCGGTGTTCCCTCCCCACCGCAACCCCGCCGACGTGCTGGACTGGCTGGCGGATCAGCCGATATAAGAACGCGCCGCCGCTCGACCGGCCAAGCTCAGCCGGTTGAGGAGTGCGCCGCGGCTCGACCGGCCAAGCTCAGCCGCTTAGGATCCCGCCGACCGTGCCGCGGCGAGCTCTCCCGGCTCCGGCGCTCGATCCGGCCCACCATTCGCTGACGCCCCCACCCTGGACGCGGCATCGGCGACCCCCCGCAGCGTCACCATCCGCGTGGCGAGCGGGATGGCAAACAGCACGACGCCCCCCATCGCCAGGAACGCGGCGAGCGGGTGGTGGACGAGCGCCTGCACCAGCAGCGCCACCACCAGTCCCCCGAGGTTGCCCGCCATCCACACGATCGCCCCCGCGGTGCCCGCCGCGGGGCCGGCGAGTCGCTCGGCAACGGTCATCAGCACCGGCAGCGCGGGGAGCAGCACCGCACCCATCGCCACCATCACCACCGCCCGTCCGGCGATCCCCGGCAGCACTCCCAACGCGACACTGCCGAGACAGCCGGCGAGGATCACCGCCCCCATGAACCGGCGCTCCGCGCCGCGGGCCGCGATCGCCGCGGGCAGTACCGCACAGCCCACCACTCCCGCAATGATCATCCCCACCAGCAGCGCGCCCGCGGCGGTTTCGGAGATCCCGGAGGGCTGCAGCAGCGTCTGCAGCCATGTGGAGAGCGCGACGAACACACCGAAGCCGAGGAACGCGAGGCCCGACATCACGCGGATCTCCGGGCGCGCCCACAACGCGCGCGCGACGCCCCCTTCGATCGCCGTCTGCTCCCCCTCGCCGCTGCCGCGCCGGCGCAGCGTCAGCGCGAGCGCGACGGCCGCGAGCACGGCGAGCGCGGCCTGGATCTCCAGCAGCAGCTCGAGGCGCGAGGCGCCCAGCAGCGGGCCGAGCAGCAGCGCGGCGAGCATCCCGACGAAGCCGGCGGCCGAAGCGAGCGAGATCCCGAGCGCGCGCGACCGCGTCGGTAGGTATTCGCCGGGGAGCTTCGCCACCGCGCTCATCACCACCGGCTGGGCGAGCGCCACCAGCGACTGCCCCACCAGCGCCCATGCGAAGGTCAGACCGCCGAGGCGCACCAGCCCGCCGGCGGCGACAAGCGCCCCCCCAAGCGCGAGCGAGGGCCGAAACCAGCGGTCGAGCAACGCGCCCGCGGGGATCGCCAGCACCACGTACAGCAGCGGGAAGATCTCCGCCAGCCAACCGATCGCGCCGACGGACACCCCGTAGCGGTGGGCCGATTCGGTCGTGATCGCCGCGTAGGTCAGCCACAGCATCTGGGTGGCGGCCGCCACCGCGCCATACGCGGCCACCACACGCCAGCCTGCGGCGGACGACTTCCGGGCGCCTCGCTGCCCCGCCATGTTCTCCACAGCTTGCATGCGGGCCCTTCGTAGCACAAACAGCATTTGCCTTGTGCCCTTGAGGTACCCACCGCCCATCGCCCGACTACTTCACAAAATGAAGGGTCTGGGTCCCAAAACAAAGCGTCCATCCCCAGGCGCCGGCCGACATCGAGCACCAGCGCGCCAGCCCGACCTGCAGGAGCATCCACACACCCGCTCGCACCCAAACCGGCTCAACTCTTTCGATATTCAGGTCCGTCCCGGATGGGCCGATATGTACAACGTGGCCCGGGGAGAGCGACAGCGAGCATGGCTGCCCGCCGCCGTGACCGTGTGCGTGGCGGTGCTCACCGCTGCCGGAGCGTTCCTGGCCGAGCGCCGGGCCCAGCACGAAGCACAGGGCCGGCGAGCGACACTCGCGACGAACATCCGCACGCAGGCGCTGTACACGGTGGATGCGGCGATCCAGCGCACCGCCGAGCTCGCCGCGAGCGTCGGCGCCGACTGGGGTGCGCACAACGCTATCTTCGCGGCCGCGTCCCACGGCCTGGAGCGCGAACCGGGGATCGAGGGCGTGGGGTTGATGGAAACGGTGACAGCACCGCAACGACGCCGCTTCGAACGCGCTCACGGCCCGATCGTGCTCGCCTCCGCGCACACCGGCATCCGGCGCCGGGCGCCGCGGATGAGCGAGTACTACGTGGTGCTCGACAGCACCCGCCGCAGCCGCGGCCCCTCGAGCCTCGGGCTGGACGTGGCCGCGGAGCCCAAGCGCCTCGCCACGCTGGAGGCGGCGGCCCGCTCCGACCAGCCGCGCGCCACGCCCACCCTGCACCTGATGAACAGCGGCGGCGCCGGCACCGTGTTGTACGTGCCGATCTACGACCCCCTGCCAACCCCTCCGCCGTCTACGGCACACGGCCCACTGCGGGGCTTCGCGTCGATCGGCTACAGCTACGCGCTGCTGAGGCCCGCGCTGGTGCGTGCGATACCACCGGGCACCGCGTTCGCGCTGCGCGAAGGCAGCGTGACGCTGCTCGCGACCGGCACGCTGAAGCATCCAGCCACCTCGCACATCGCGGTGGCGGGACGCATCTGGACGCTGGCGGTCGCCGAACCCTCCCCCGACCACTCGCTGCCATTGGCGATCGTGCTGGTCGGCGCGATGCTGACGCTGATGGTGGGGGTCCTCGGCGTGCAGGGGCGCCGCCGGGAGCGCTACGCGGAGGCGCTCGTCGCCCGCCGTCTGGCGGAGCGCGATCAGGCCGAGCGGGCGCTCGAGCAGGCACGCAACGAGGAAGCGCTCGCCCGCAGCCGGTATGAGGCCGAACTGAAGCACATGGCCGACCACGACCCGCTCACCGGCCTGCTCAACCGCCGCGCTTACGAGCGCAGCCTGGAGGAGCACCTGGCGCGCGGTGAGCGCTACGGTCACGCCGGCGCGGTGATCGTGCTGGACCTCGACTCCTTCAAGGAGGTCAACGACACCCTCGGCCACAGCGCCGGCGACGAGCTGATCGTCCGCGTCGCGGGCGCCCTGGCGAGCCGTCTGCGCGAGAGCGACACGCTGGCGCGCCTCGGCGGCGACGAGTTCGCGATCCTCACCCCCACCGGGGAGCGCACCGAAGCGGAGAGCCTCGCCGACTCGCTGCTGGAGGTCGTGCGTCAGGAGCACGCGCCGCGCGGGCCGGGCGGACGCGAGCGACCGATCACCGCCTCGATCGGCGTCGCACCGCTGGAGGGCGTGGAGCAGCTAAGCGCCGAGGAGGCGCTGATCAACGCCGACCTGGCGATGTACGACGCCAAGGAGGCCGGCCGCGACCGCAGCATCACCTATGGTGGCGCCGGCCGCGGGCAGGCGCACATCGAGGCTCGCCTGGAATGGGCCGAGCGCATCCGCGCGGCGCTCGACGAGGACCGTCTGGTGCTGCACGCCCAGCCGGTGGTCGAAACCGCCACCGGACTCACCACGCAGCACGAGTTGCTGGTGCGGATGATCGACGCCCACGGCGACCTGATTCCACCCGGCAGCTTCCTTCCGATCGCCGAGCGCTTCGGGCTGATCCGCGAGATCGACCGCTGGGTGGTGACCCGCGCGATCCGGATGCTCGGCGAACAACGCGAGCAGGGCCACCGGCCGATCGTCGAGATCAACCTCTCCGCCCACTCGCTCGGAGACGCGCAGCTGGCGCTGCACATCGGCCGCGAGTTGCGCGCCGCGGGGGTGGCGGCGACGCAATTGATCTTCGAGGTGACCGAGACCACGGCGATCGGCAATATCGCCGCCGCGCGCACCTTCGCCGAGCGTCTCGGCCAGCTGGGCTGCCGCTTCGCACTGGACGATTTCGGCGCGGGCTTCGGCTCCTTCTACTACCTCAAGCACCTTCCCTTCGATTTCATCAAGATCGACGGGGAGTTCGTGCGCAACTGCACCTTCGACCCCACCGACCGCCTGGTCATCGGCGCGGTTGTGGATCTGGCGCGGGGCATGGGCAAGCGCACGATCGCCGAGTTCGTGGGCAACGAGGCGACGTTCACGATCCTCCGCGAGCTGGGCGTGGACTACGCGCAGGGCTTCCACCTCGGCCCGCCCGCGCCGCTCGAGAGCTGGCTGGGCATGCCCTCCTCGCGTCCGCGGTAACGCCTAGCCGCGGACGGCCACATAGCCGGCTCTGGCGGGCGCCACCCGCGAGGCCCCGAGCGCCACCCACGAGGTCCCTTAACGGGATCGGCCCGCCGGGGGCAGCGGGCCGATCTGGGAGGGAATGAGGGAGGGATGCTCCTCGTGCGTATCTTGCCCGGATGGCTCAAACCCAAACACGGATTTGTCCACTTTGGAGTTGTTGGAATCGCCGCTGACGTGGATGAGGCAGCAGAGCCACTGCGCGGGCCGGCCACGACACCGCCCCCAGCCACGACGAGCTCTACGTCGAGGGCAGCAGCGACGGCATGCGGCGACCCTCGGCGGAGGGCCCCTCGAGGGGGAGGGGTATGCGCGACTGCTTGACGTTGTACAGGCTGCGGTCGGCGCGGGCAAGGCAGGCGTCGAGATCCTCGCCGGATTGCCAGCCGCTGACACCAACCGACCAATCGACGGGGAGGCCATCCCAGCGTAGGCGCTCGAGCACCCCATCGGCCTCCGACTGGGAGGTGGCGGGCAGCAGCAGCACGAACTCGTCACCGCCGTGACGAGCGAGGATGTCGCCGGCGCGCAGGCGGGCCTGCCACTCCCGCCCCAGCTCGGCGAGCACCCGGTCCCCGGCGGCATGCCCCAAGCGATCGTTGATCTGCTTGAAGCCGTTGAGGTCGAGCACCGCGAGCGTCAGCGGTGTGTGCGTGCGGTCGGCGATCGCCCGCTCGCGGGCGGCGAGCGCGAGGAAGCCGCTGCGGTTGAGCAGGCCGGTGAGCGGGTCGGTGTCGGCACGTTGGCGCAGGCTTTCGCTGAGGTTGCCGAGCACCAGGCCGGTGGACCAGGCGGTGCCGGTGACGACCACCCACACGATCCCCATGTGGGGCAGCCCGCTGACGATCAGCCCGACCGCGAAGCCGACGGAGATCAGCAGCGCCTGCGCCACAAGCGCGCGGCGGGAGAAGAAGTGGGCCACGTACATCGCCGTCCACGGGTAGGCGAACGCCGCCAGCATCACCCCGCCGGTGGTGCGCGCGTTGGCGACCATCACGCTCAGCGTCACCGCGCTCAGCGCCATCAGCAGCTGCATGAAGAGCATCGAGGGGTTGCGCGCGAAGATCCACAGCCCGGCGGCGAGCAGCAGCGCGAGCGTCCCGACCGCGAGCTCCAGACGCACGGGCTGGTGGACGCTCAGCGGAAAGGCGACCGCCGCAAAGCACTCCGCGCCACGGCAGGCATACAGCAGCGCGGCGGCCCACACCATCGGTGGGCGCCTATCGAGCAGCGACCCGAGCCCACCGCGAGAGCTTCTCGGGAAATGCAGACGGAACATCTACTCGTTTCTTCGGATCTCCCAGCCGTCAGCTTGAGCGCTAGCCTAGACGTATGCTCTTCGGCCGCCGCACCCCCACTATGGTCGATGCCGGCTCGGCGCTACCGGGGCGCAGTGAGGCGTTGGCGGTACCCGAGCGCCACGAGGTGCTCGGCACCCCTTTGCGTTTGAACACAGGTCAGACGCCCGAGGGCCTCGAGCAGGCTGTCTTCGGGATGGGCTGCTTCTGGGGCGCCGAGCGGATCTTCTGGCAGGCCTCGGGCGTGTACACGACGGCGGTCGGCTACGCCGGCGGTTTCACGCCCAACCCCACCTACGAGGAGGTGTGCTCGGGGCGCACCGGCCACGCGGAGGTCGTGCTGGTGGTGTTCGACCCGACCGCGACCAGCTACGAGGAGATGCTGAAGCTCTTCTGGGAGGGCCACGACCCCACCCAGAGCATGCGCCAGGGCGCCGACGTGGGCACGCAGTACCGCTCGGCGATCCTCTGGCAGAGCGAGACCCAGCGCGCGCAGGCAGAGGCTTCGCGGGAGACCTACCAGCGAATGCTCTCCGCCGCGGGGCACGGGGAGATCACAACCGAGTTGATCGAAGGCCCGCCGGCGCACCCGTTCTACTACGCCGAGTCCTACCACCAGCAGTACCTCGCCAAGAACCCCGGCGGCTACTGCGGGCTGGGCGGCACCGGAGTCAGCTGCCCTATCGGCTTGCCCACCAGCTAAGGGCAGCCGTATGTACAGCAACAGCGCCTCCTGACGAGCGAATCGTCGTTCCTGGCAAGGACGCAGTGAGCGAAGTGTGCTCCAGCACACGAGCGATCGAGGACGCTGCCAGGGGCGGCGAGACGCGTCAGGAAACAACTGTGGCCCCGCCGAAGCGGGGCCACAGTGCATCGCGTCGTGTGGCGGAGTCGAGCCCAGAGGATGGCGCGCTCCGCCGGAGACGACCTCGCCCTACGTTGTTCCCCCCACCGCCGCCGGCGTGGGCTGCCACGTCGGCGGATGCGGGCCCCCGAGCGTGGGCACATCCGAGGGGTACACCTCGTTGCCGTGGATCGCGTGATCGCCGATCTCCAGGTCCTCGTCGGAGAGTCGCAACGGGAACACCAGCCCGACGACCTTGAGGATGATGAACGTCGCCACGGCCGTGTAGGCGATCACCCACGCGGCGGTCTCGGCCTGCCAGCGCAGCAGCGTCCAACCGCCGCCGAGCAACAACCCGGTGAACCCTGGCAGGTTGGGGGTCGTAGTGCCAAACTTGCCCGCGTACTCCACGATCGCCGGGTCGGCCAGCAGCCCAACCATGAGACCGCCGCAGAGTCCTGCGATCCCGTGGGTGTAGATCACCCCGAGGGTGTCGTCGACGTTGCGGAACGGGCGCGTGCGGCTGAGGTAGCGGATCGCCATCCACACGATCGTCGCGTCGACCGCGCCGACGATGATCGCGCCCCATCCGTTGACGAACCCGGCCGATGGCGTGATCCCGACGAGGCCGGTGATCATGCCGTTGATCGCGCCGATCATCGACGGCTTGTCGCGGTAGATGTAATCCCACGCGATCCACACCATCATCGCCACCGCGGTGGCCAGGTTGGTGTTGAGCACCGCCGCCGAGGCGTCGGCGCCGGCGTAGTAGGAGTCCCCGCCGTTGAAGCCGTTCCAGCCCAACCACAGCAACCCGGCGCCACACGCCAGCATCAGCAGGTTGTTGGGTGCGTCGACCTCGCGATCGCGCTGCAATCGCGGCCCGATCACCCAGGCGAACACGAATCCTGAGATACCGGCGGAGAGGTGGATGACATAACCACCGGAGTAGTCCAACGCACCATGCGCCGCGAAGTAGCCGCCGCCCCAGATCAGGAAGGCGTTGACCGTGTATACGAACGTGATCCACAACGCCACGTAGGGAATCCACGCCTTGAAGTTGACCCGCCCGAGCACTGAGCCAAGCGCCAGGATCGGGGTGATCGCGGCGAACACGAACTGGAAGTAGACCAGCGAGGACTCCGGGAAGTGGAAATCCGGCCCTGTCGTGATCGAGGGGATCACCGCTCGACCCTCCTCGGCGGTGTGGCTTAGCACGCTGCCAGGCTCACCGAGAGCCGTCCCCAAGAACCCTTTCGTGCCGAAGATGCCCGAGCCGCTGTGAGCGATCGGCGAGCCGAAGCCCATCTTGAACGCCCACAGACACCACACGATGAGCGTCACGCAGAACGCGACGAACGTCAGCATCATGCTGTTGACCGACCAGCGCTTCTGCATCACGCCGCCGTACAGCACCGTGAGGCCGGGCAGGCTCATCAGCCCGACGAACGTCGCGGCGGTCATCTGCCAGGCGTTGTCACCTGCGTTCAGCCAACTTGGGTATGACAGCCAGGTCATGTGCCTCCATTCCCTGTCGTTGTGGATCGGTTGACAGCGCCAACCCCGCCCCCGGGCGAAGTGCGCCAATTGCGATTTCTATGAAATCCGTCTTGCAGGGCGCTCGCCAGGGACATCCTGGCCAACACTTGGGGCAGGTCTTTCGACATTTGTATAGACGCGCCGAGCGGCCACGATGACATCCGCCAATCGCCGCCCAGCTCCGCCGGCAGGTTTGTTCAGGGCCACGGATCGGGCGACACTGCACCCACTCGCATGCCGTGCGAAGAGATCGCCTTCAACGCCGCGGATCGAACGGGAAACCGGCCCGCACGCAGGCGGTACGCAGCTCTTCGCCGATGCTCTTGGCCGCACCGGGCGTGGCGCACACCGTACGCGCCTGCTTCCCGCACGCATGCTCGGTAGCACCGCCAAGCGTGGAGGCGAACGTCACTTCGATGCAGTCCTTGCGCGCGGGCGCACCGCTCGATAGGGCGTAGACGCCGAGACCGACGGCGGCGAGCGCGACGCACGCGAGCAGCACGGCGACGATCGTACGCTCGCGCCGCCCCCACCGCAGCGGCTCGGAGAGCCGCCGGGACTGGTCCATCATGATCATCGGACCGGAAGGCTACTCGTCGGCTTTGAAGGCAAGCGCGGCGGAGTTGATGCAGTAGCGCTGTCCGGTGGGGCCGGGCCCGTCATCGAAGACGTGCCCGAGGTGCCCTCCGCAGCGGCGGCAGCGTACCTCGGTGCGGCGCATGAAGAGACTGTTGTCGGGCCGCAGCTCGACCGCCTCGGCGACCGCCGGCTCGGTGAACGAGGGCCAGCCGCTGTGAGAGTCGAACTTGGTGTCGGACCCGAACAGCTCGGCCCCGCAGCCGGCGCAGGTGTAGGAGCCGGTCTGCTTGTTGTGCAGCAGCGCCCCCGTGAACGGCGCCTCGGTGCCCGCGCGGCGCAGCACCTCGTACTGCTCCGGCGTCAGCTGCTCGCTCCACTCCTGCTCGGACTTCTGCTCCGGGTCGGTCTGCGGCGTCTCGCTCATATCCTCTTTCTAGCACCACGACACCGGCATCCGTCGAGCCCGACGTGCATCCATCCAGCCGCCCGCGGGTAGGTGGAACCCGGAAGGCGCAATCACTCGCGAGCCGTGCCAGCCGCGAGACGGACAAAGGAGGGAGTGAGATGGAGACGATCAAGTTGGGGCGCACCGACCTCGAGGTCTCCCGCGTCTGTCTGGGGACGTGGCAGTTCGGCGGGGACTGGGGCCAGATCGACCGCGATGAGGCGATGGCGACCGTCGGACGCGCGAGAGAGCTGGGCATCAACTTCTTCGACACCGCGCAGGGCTACGGGTGGGGCGCCTCGGAGAAACTGCTCGCGCAGGCGCTCGCTGGCGTGCCACGCGAGCGCGTGGTGATCGCCACCAAGGGCGGCCTGCGCCAGGAGGGCGATGAGCTGTTGCGCGACTCGAGCCCCGCGTGGCTGCGCAAAGGCGTGGAGGAGAGTCTCGGCCACCTCGGCACCGACTACATCGACATCTACCAGGTGCACTGGCCGGATCCGCGCACCCCGTTTGCGGAAACGGCGGCGGCCCTGGAGGATCTGGTGCGCGAGGGCAAGGTGCGCCACGTGGGAGCCTCCAACTACGACGCTCTGCAGATCGCCGAGTTCGAGCGTACCCGCCCGCTGGAGACGCTGCAGCCGCCGTACCACATGCTGCGTCGCGAGATCGAGCGGGCGGTGCTGCCGTACTGCCGCGAGCACGACATCGGCGTGTTGATCTACGGCCCGCTCGCGCACGGCCTGCTGAGCGGGCACTTCACGGGCGAGACCCACCTGGAGCACGACGACTGGCGCGCGGGCAGCGATCTGTTCAGCGGCGAGGCCTACCAACGCAACCTGGCCATCGTCGAGCGCCTGCGGGAGCTGGCAGGGGAGCTCGACATCACGGTCGCGCAGCTGGCGATCGCGTGGACGCTCGCCAACCCCGCGGTGCACGTGGCGATCGTCGGCGCTCGCCGCCCCGCGCACATCGAGGGCGCGGCGCCCGCCGCGGAGATGCACCTCGACGAGAGTGCGATGGCCCGCGTGGAGGAGATCCTGGCGGAGGCGGCGATTGTCGGCGGCCCAACGCCAGAGGGGGTGTAGGGGTCAGAGATTATATCTAAATGTGTATACTGCTCTTGGTGGAGACCACCGGGCTGATCCGTAGCGCTCGCCGCGCCGCGGGATTGACGCAGCTGGAGCTTGCACGTCGGGCACATACGGCCCAGCCGGCGGTTGCGGCCTATGAGTCCGGAACGCGGATCCCAAATCTCGCAACTCTGGAGCGACTGCTGCAGGCATGCGATCACGACGTGGAGGTGCTCGCCCGACCCCGCGTGCGGCGTGGCGCGGCTTCGTTGGCTGAGCTCGCCCCGACGATCGCGGATGACCTCACGGACAGCCGCGAACAAGATGCAGCGCGGCTGCTGTTCGGGTTCGCCGACGACTTCAGGGGCTCCACCCGCCCAGGGAGAATCGCTCTCATCCGCGACGAGCCCCCTCCCACTGGGGATCCTCGCTTCGACGCCGCCCTCGCAGGCATCGCGGAGCTGTTCGCCGGGGAGGGTGGGATCCCCGCCCCCGCATGGGTGGAAGGCCCCACCCGCTTCGTCGAGCCGTGGTGGTTCGTTGCGAGCCGGCCCGCCTTCCACGCCTACACCCTCGCCCACACGCCCGCCGTGCTCGCCCGTCACGGAGTGTTCATCGCACGCGAGGTGTTCGACCGTGCCTGAGAGATACTTCACCCGCGGCCGCATCCTCGTCGCACTACAAGCGCTTGGAGACGAGTTGCTGCGGGAGGATGTGCGCGGCCAGATATTCATCGTTGGTGGCGCAGCGATCGCGCTGGCCTACTCGACGCGACGAGTCACGAAGGACATCGACGCGGTATTCGAGCCCAAGGCCGCTATCTACAGGGCAGCTGAGAAAGTCGCCGCGGATCTGGAACTGCCTGAGGATTGGCTGAACGACGCGGTCAAGGGTTACATGCCCGGCGCCGACGAGCACCCCCGCCCCCTCCACGAGATTCGCGGGATAGAGATCACCACCGCCTCGCCCCGCTACCTGCTTGCAATGAAGCTGATGGCGATGCGCTTTGGCGAGGACGACGAGGACATCGAGCTCCTGCTCGCGGAGTGCGACACACGCAGTGTCGATGAGGCGCTCGAGCTGCTGCGTGGCATGTACCCATCGCGCGAGCCACCCCCGAAGACGCGACTCTTTCTCGAAGAGATTCTGGGCCCAACGGACTCATAGTAGCTGCCTGCTATCGTGATCCTTACGTTCACGTCAAGTTGTGAGAGACGCCCCGCAAGCGTCTCCGGAAAGGCAGCCCCTTGGCCCGCGCCGCTCTGAGGACCAGCACCGAGACCGCCACCCGCCGCCGCCGGCTGGGGGTCGCGGAAGGCCACGCTCACTACAAGTGGTGGGCGCTCTCCTGCACCAGCCTCGGCATGCTGCTGGCGGCCACCAACTCGGGGACGCTGATCATCGCGCTGCCCGATCTGGAGCGCTCGCTGCACGCCTCGCTGCTGGCGCTGGTGTGGGTGATCCTTGCCTACCTGATCGCCGCGACCGTGCTGGTGCTGATGGCGGGCAGGCTGTCGGACCTGTTCGGGCGCAAGCGCGCCTACATCGGCGGCTTCATCGTGTTCGCGCTGGCCTCGCTGGGAGCCGGCTTCTCGCCGAACGCCGAAGTGCTGATCGTGTGGCGCGTACTGCAGGGGATCGGCTCGGCTTTTCTGTTCGCCAACGCCGCCGCGCTCGTCACCGACGCCTTCCCCCACGACGAGCTGGGTCTGGCGATGGGCACCAACACGATGGTCGCGGCGATCGGCCTGGCAATCGGGCCGGTGCTCGGGGGCGTGCTGGTCGGTATCTCCTGGCACTGGGTCTTCTGGTTCAACGTGCCGCTCGGCCTCGCCGGCGCCGCGTGGGGCGCGCTGATCCTGCGCGAGCTCTCAAAGCCCGATGAGATCCGCGGCTATGACGTGCTCGGCAACGTCACCTTCATCCTCGGCCTCACCGGCCTCGTGCTCGGCGTATCGCGCGGCGGGCTGAGCGGCTGGGACGATCCGATCGTGATCGGCGGCCTGCTCGCGGCGCTCGTACTGCTGCCGCTGTGGGTGGTGATCGAGAGCCGCTCGCGCGCCCCGATGCTCGACCTGACGCTATTCAAGAACCGCCTGTTCGCGGCTGCCACCGCCGCGGCCTTCATCAACGGGCTGGCGCGCTTCGCGCTGATGTTCCTGTTCGTCTTCTACTTCCAGGGCGCCCAGGGCGACAGCCCGATCACAGCCGGGGTGAAGCTGATCCCGCTCGCGCTGGGGATGCTCGTCTCCTCGCCGCTGGCCGGCATCTACGCCGACCGCCATGGTTCGCGCGGCCTGGCGGCGCTGGGGATGCTCGTCAGCGCAGGCGCGCTCGCCGCGATGACCACGCTGCAGGTGGACACCCCCTACTGGCAGAGCACGCTGTGGCTGCTGGCGGTGGGCGTGGGCTCGGGGATGTTCAACAGCCCCAACACCGCCGCGATGATGGGCGCAGTGCCCGCCAAGCGACGCGGGATCGCCGCGGGCGCGCGCACGCTGCTGCAGAACACCGGCGCGGTGCTGTCGATCGCGTTCGTAATGGCGATCGTCACCTCCGCCGTCCCCCGCGCCACGCTGTTCGCCGTCTTCTCAGGCCTCGCCAAAGGTCTTTCCTCGCAGAAGTTGGCGCCGTTCATCGACAACATGCACACGGCGCTGTGGGTGCTCGCCGCCACCTCGCTGGTGGGCGCGGGCGTCTGCCTGATGCGCCCCCGCCACGTGGAGGCGCGCTCCGAGGAGCGCCAGGTCGGCGATCGGCCGGCCACGGTTGGAGCGCGCTCGTGAGTGCCCCCCTGCGCATCGGCGACGTCGCCCGCCTGGTGGGCACGACGCCCCGCACGATCCGCTACTACGAGGAGATCGGGCTGCTCGCCGAGGCGCCCGCGCGGCCCTCCGGGCAGCACCGCACCTACACCGAGGCCGAGGTCGAGCGCCTGCGCGAGGTGATGCGCCTGAAGAGCCTGCTCGGGGTGACGCTGGAGGAGCTCAAGACCCTGCTCTCCGCCGAGGAGGCGCGCGCGGAGGTGCGTGCGCAGCTGCGCCGCGAGGACGTCCATCCCGAGCGCCGTCACGAGCTGCTGCAGGAGGCGCTCGGCCACATCGATCGCCAGCTGGAACTGGTCGAGCACCGCTCCGCCGAGCTCGCCAAGCTCAAGGACGAGCTCACCCAAACGCGCGCGCGGGTGCGCTGCAAGCTGCGCGAGCTCGACCACGCGCCGGCCGAGGCCCTCCCCGCCTGAGATCGAGCCAAGCGCCGTGGAGGCGTAGCCGCGCCGGGAGTGGTCCTACATTGAGTGGAACCGGCAGTCCGACTCGCGAGTAAGGAGGCCCGAACCAATGGAACGCAAGTGGTGGACCCTGATCGCGGTGTCGATCGCAATCTTCATGCTGCTGCTCGACATCACGGTTGTGAACGTCGCGCTGCCCTCGATCCAGCGCGAACTGCACTCCTCCTTCGCGGACCTGCAGTGGGTCGTCAACGCCTACGCGCTGACGCTCGCCGCCTTCCTGCTGACGGCCGGATCGCTCGCCGACCTGTTCGGACGCCGACGCGTGTTCACGGCCGGCCTCGTGGTGTTCACCTGCTCCTCCGCTGTCTGCGGGCTCTCCGACTCCCCGCTGATGCTCAACCTTGCCCGCGCCGTGCAGGGAGTCGGCGGGGCGATGATGTTCGCCACCTCGCTGGCGTTGATCGCCCAGGCTTTCCAGGGCCGCGACCGCGGGATCGCCTTCGGCGTCTTCGGGGCCGTCACCGGAGCCGCCGTCGCCGTCGGGCCGGTCGTCGGCGGGATCATCACGACCGGCATCGGCTGGCAGTGGATCTTCTTCGTCAATGTGCCGATCGGCATCGCCGCCGTCGGGCTGACGCTCGCGCGCGTCACCGAGTCGCGAGACCCGAATGCGACGGGAGTGGACTGGCTCGGCCTGGTGACCTTCTCCGGGTCGCTGTTCTTGCTCGTGTATGCGCTGGAGCAGGGCAACGAAGCCGGGTGGGGCTCGACCAAGATCGTCTCGCTGCTGGTCGCCTCGGTGCTGCTGATTGCGGCGTTTGTGGTCGCGGAGATGCGCCAGCAGCGGCCGATGCTCGACCTCAGCCTGTTCCGTCGCCACGCCTTCACGGGGGCCAACATCGTGGCGTTCACCCTCTCCAGCTCGATCTTCGCGATGTTCCTCTACCTCACCCTGTACATCCAAGACGTGCTCGGGTACGGCGCTCTGCAGGCCGGCCTGCGCTTCCTGCCGATCACGATGCTCTCCTTCATCGTCGCCCCAATCGCCGGGCGGCTGACCGTGCGCGTGCCGATGCGCCTGCTGCTCGGCGGGGGCCTCGTGCTGGTGAGCGGCGGGCTGCTGGCGATGACGGCAGTGGAACCCAACTCCGGGTGGACCGTGCTGATACCCGGCTTCGTGCTGGCGGGCGCCGGCATCGGCATGATCAACCCGCCGCTCGCCTCGACCGCGATCGGCGTGGTGCACTACTCGCGCAGCGGCATGGCCTCCGGCATCAACAGCACCTTCCGTCAGGTCGGCATCGTCACCGGGATCGCCGGCCTCGGCGCGATCTTCGCGCATGAGGTCAGCCGCACCGTCAACTCCAAGCTCGCCGCCAGCGGGCAGGGCCAGGCCGTCCAGAGCGCTGCCCATGGGCATCTCTCGACGCTGCTGCAGTCCGGCGAAGTCGGAAGGGTCCTCCACGCCCTCCCCCCCGTACCCCAGGCCGCACTGGAGCACGCCTACCGCGTCGGCTTCACCGAAGCCTTCACCACGATCCTCGCGATCGCCGCCGCCGTCGCACTCGCCGGCGCGGTGTGCGCCTTCGTGCTGGTGCGCAGCCGCGACTTCGTCAGCTCCGCCGAGTCGCCCGCCGAGGCCCCACCGCGCGAGCCGGTCGGTGTCGAGGCCGGGGTCGGGGTCGGGTAGCTGGCGTGTGCGGCCCGTGAGCGACGGGGCACGCTCAACCTGGCCTGTGCAGCCAGCGGGCGCCGGGTTCGAGGAACACCTGCGTACGGTCACTCAGCCTGGCGCTCGTACCCAGGACAGTCCAGCACCGGCAGACGCGGATAACGTGGATACGCGGGGTCCTCGCGCGAGCGGTTGCACAGCGAGAAGACCGAGCCCCGTGTGTTGGGCACCACGCGCTGGAAGGCGCAGCTGTCGCACAGCCCTGCCGCCGGCTGTCGGCGTGACGCGGTCGATGCCGTCACGGAGGACATGGACGCAGCGTAGTCGAGCCACGAGGGTTGCCGGCCGGGCCCCGACGTGGAGCGACCGACCCTGCAATAATGGTTGACTAAGCAACGATGGCGACCTTCTACCGACTCCTAGGCTTCCTGCGCCCCTACAGGCGCGGCATGATCATCTCCTGGGGGCTGGCGAGCCTCGCGATGGTGATCACCGTCGCGCTGCCCGCCCTGACGGGCCGAGCGGTGCAGATCATCAGCACGGCTCCCCAGCATCACCACGGCGCAGCGCAAGCGGGCGCACGCCACGAACTGACGCTGATCGCAGGCACGATCGCACTGATCGTGCTGATGCGTTGGGGATTCATGTACTGGCGGCGGATGGTCGCCGGGCGACTCTCGCTCGGCGTCGAATACGACCTGCGCAAGCTGCTCTATGGCCATCTGCAGCAGCTCGAGCTCGGCTTCTTCGACCGCCAGCAGACGGGACAGCTGATGTCACGAGCGACCGTTGACCTGCAGGCGGTGCGGTTTTTCCTCGGCTATGGGCTCGTGTTCATTCTGCAGTCGATCCTCACGATCGTGCTCGCGGGGACCGTGATGATCGTCATCGAACCGCGCCTCGGCCTGATCTCGCTCGCGCCGGTGCCGTTCGTGGTGCTGATCTCCTACCGCTACGGCCGCCGCGCGCGCCCAGCGATCCAGCAGACCCAGCAGCGCATCGCCGAGCTGACCGCAGACGCCGAGGAGAACATCTCCGGGGTGCGCGTCGTCAAGGCCTTCGCGCGCGAGCCGCGCCAGTTGCAGCGCTTCCAGGGCAGCGTTGGGCGCGTGTTCAGCCAGGCGATGGTCGCGACCCGACTGGAAGCGAAGTTCAACCCGATGATCGGCTTCCTGCCCCAGCTCGGCCTCGCCGCGGTGCTGTTGATTGGGGGCAACGCCGTGATCCACGCGCACCTGACGCTCGGCCAGTTCACCGCCTTCTACCTGTATCTGAACATGCTGATCGCCCCGATGCGCACGCTCGGCGTGATCCTCAACCTCGCCCAGCGCGCGACCGCCTCGGGCGCGCGTCTGTTCCAGGTCCTCGACCGGCCCCCGCGGCTGACCTCACCGCCCGGCGCGCCACCGCTGCCGGCGGGCAACGGGCATGTGCAACTGCAGGGCGTCACCCTGCGCTATGACGAATCCGACGAGTTCGGCGCGGCATACTCGGCGACGGGCGCGACGGAGACGGCAACTGACGGGCTCGTTTCGGCAAACGGCGCGCAGATCCCACCGAGCGCCACGGCGGCCCCGAATGGTGCCGCGGCTAGGAACGGAGACTCCCCGGCTCACACCGCGCGGGCCGTGCTGAGCGACGTCGACCTGGACGTGCCGGCCGGGCGCACGATCGCGCTCGTCGGCGCCACCGGCTCCGGCAAGACCAGCCTCGTCTCGTTGATCTCACGGTTGTACGACGTGAGCGCCGGGCGCGTGCTGCTCGACGGCGCCGACGTTCGCGAGGTGGACCTGCGCTCACTGCGCCAGGCCGTCGCGATCGTCAGCGACGATCCGTTCCTGTTCTCGGAGACAGTCGCCGAGAACATCGCCTACGCGCGGGTGGGCGGGCCTCCGGTCCCACGCGAGGCGATCGAACAGGCCGCCCGCCGCGCGCAGGCCCACGAGTTCATCGAGCGCCTGCCCGACGGCTACGACACCCGCGTCGGCGAGCGCGGCTTGACCCTGTCCGGCGGCCAGCGCCAGCGCATGGCGATCGCGCGGGCGCTGCTCGCCGACCCGCGCGTCTTGATTCTCGACGACGCGACCTCCTCGGTCGACGCCTCGACCGAGCGTCAGATCAAGCTCGCGCTCGACGAGGCGATGGAGGGACGGACCACGTTCATCGTCGCCCATCGCCTCTCGACGATTGCGCTGGCGGACGAGATCGTCGTGCTCGACCACGGCCGGATCACCGCGCACGGCAACCACGAGGAACTGCTGGAGGCTTCGGAGCTGTATCGCGAGATCGTCGAAAAGGGCCTCCCCGATCAGGTCTTCCTGACGCGGGAGTTGCCGCGCGAACGCGAGGTGAGCGGGATATGAGCGCGCATGGCGGTGCACGGATGGTGGGCGGCGGCGGGCCCGCGCGCTCGCAGTGGGCGGGCGAGCGCGCAGCAAAAGGGACGCGCGGGCGCAACCTGCGCGGCCTGTTGCGATTGCTGGGCCCCTACCGCCTGCGCGTGAGCGCGATGCTGACGGCGCTCGTGCTCGGCACGGCCGCCTCGCTGGCGCCCCCGCTGCTGGCGAAGGTCGCGATCGACAAAGCTATCGACCGCCACGACACCGGCACGCTCGTGCTGGTGGTGGTCGCGTTCCTGCTCTCAGCGCTGCTGGTATGGGCGATGACCTACGCGCAGACCTACCTCGTCGGCTGGGTCGGCCAGCGCGCGCTCGCGGACCTGCGCATCCGCATCTTCACCCACCTGCAGCACCAACCGATCGGCTTCTACGAGAGCCGCCCCGCGGGGGTGCTGATCTCGCGCATGACCAACGACGTCGAGGCGCTGGAAAGCCTCGTGACCGACTCCGTCGTGACGCTGTTCCAGGCCGGCCTCACGCTCGTCGGGGCGGTCGCGGTGCTGCTGTTCCTCGATGTGAAGCTGGCGCTGCTGACGTTCTGTGTCGTACCGTTCGTGGCCGCCGGCTCGATCTGGTTTCGGCTCGTCTCGGCCGGCGCCTTCCGGCGCACGCGGGAGACGATCGGCACGATCACCGCCTACCTGCAGGAGACCCTGTCGGGGATCCGCGTGGTGCGCAGCTTCGGCCAGGAGCCCCACCACGAGGCGCGGTTCGCGGAGCTGAACACGGACAACTGCGACGCGAACATGGTCACGGTACGACTCAACGCCGCCTACTTCCCGACCGTGGAAATGCTCTCCGGCGTCGCGCTCGCACTGATCGTCCTGTACGGCGGCTACCAGGCCCTGGAGGGCCACATCACTGCGGGCACCGTCGTGGCGTTCGTCGGGACCCTGTCGTTCCTGTTCGAACCGATCCAGCAGCTCTCCCAGCTCTACACCACCTACCAGTCGGGTATGGCCGCGCTCGAGAAGATCTTCCAGTTGCTGGACGTAACGCCGAACCTGACAGATCGCGAGGGAGCGCTCGCGCTGGAGCGCATACGCGGCGAAATCCGCTTCGAGGACGTCTCCTTCGCATACACGGACGACGCGATGGTCCTGGAACACATCGAGCTGACGATTCCTCCCGGCCAGACGGTTGCGCTCGTGGGCGCCACCGGAGCGGGCAAGTCGACGATCGCCAAGCTCCTCGCGCGCTTCTACGACCCCAGCAGCGGTCAGATCCTGATCGACGGGCACGACCTGCGCGAGGTCTCGAGCGACTCGCTGCGCTCGCAGATGGGAATCGTGCCGCAGGAGGCGTTCCTGTTCTCCGGCACGATCGCAGAGAACATCGCCTTCGGCCGCCCCGACGCCGAGGAGAACCACGTCCGCGAGGCCGCGGCGGCGGTCGGCGCGGAGGACTTCATCGCCGAGTTGCCCCACGGCTACGACACCGAGGTCGGTGAGCGCGGCGCGCAGCTGTCCTCGGGCCAGCGCCAGCTGATCGCCTTCGCCCGCGCGCTGATCGCCGACCCGCGCATCCTGATCCTGGACGAGGCCACCTCCAACGTGGACCTGCACACCGAGGGCCGGATCGAGGCCGGCTTGCGCCGCCTGCTCGCCGGTCGCACCGCGATCGTGATCGCCCACCGTTTGTCGACGATCCGCCAGGCTGGCCGCATCGTGGTGCTCGAAGGAGGCCAGATCGTCGAGCAGGGAACTCATGACGAGCTGATCGCCGCCGAGGGCCGCTACTTCGAGCTCTACCGCGACTGGGCGTTGCAGGCCGCGGCGTAGACCTCACCCGACGACCACCAGCGCCGCCACTTCCGACTCGCTTCCCTCACAGGGCTATCCCGAAGGGTCGGCTCCCCCACCGGGGGCTCCCGGGCGGCCCGCCGACAGAGCACCGACGTCCCGATCGCCCGGAGCCGCAACGCTTTACACAAAGATCACTTTTTCTGTTGATTTTATGAGCTTTATGTCCTAAGGTGCTCATCGTGGGCCGGCCCGGGCGGTCCACGACCCCTCATCCCCAAGCCCCACCGATTGATCAAACCCACCTATCGCAAGGAGGAAGTCCCATGCCCCGATTCACCCCTTCCGCCGCATCCCGGAGCGGTTGGCGGCGATGGCGTCAGTTGGCCTTCCGCGCCGCGATCGTCTTCGGCCTCACCACGGGCGCCCCGAGCGGTTTGGCCGAGGCGGCAACGCCCACGGCCCCGCCCCCGGTCACGATCCTCACCTCACAGCCCAACAGCGGCCGCGGCGACATCTTCATCTCTCCGTTCGGCGACACCAGCACCTACGCCAACGGACCCGAGATCCTCAACCAGCAGGGCAACATCGTCTGGTTCAAGTCAGTCCCCGCCGGCGAGGAGGCGGCCGACTTCCGCACCCAGACCTACGATGGCCAGCCCGTCCTCACGTGGTGGCAGGGCACCGGGCTGGGCGGCCTCTCCAGCGGCACCGACTACATCTACAACGACCGCTACCAGCAGATCGCCACGGTCAACGCCGGCAACGGGCTCAGCGCGGACGGGCACGAGTTCCTCATCACCCCGTGGAACACGGCGCTGATCCTCTCCTACACCACCGCCACCGCCAACCTCACCTCGATCGGAGGCCCCGCCGACCAAACCGTGATCAACGGCGTCGTGCAGGAGATCGACATCGCCACCGGCAGGGTGCTGTTCCAGTGGAACAGCGCTGACCACGTGCCCTACAGCCAGAGCGAGCAGCCGCTGCCGGCGTCGCCGAGCACACCCTGGGATTGGTTTCACATCAACGCCGTGAAGGTCGACACCAACGGCGACTTCCTGATCGACGCCCGCGACACCTGGACGACCTACGAGGTGGACCCCCGCACAGGGAACATCGCCTGGCAGCTGGGGGGCAAGGATTCGAGCTTCACCCTCCAGGCCGCTCCCAGGCAGGTGCTCGACAGCGCGGGCGAGATCTTCGCCTGGCAGCACGATCCCCAACCATTGGGCAACGGGGTGTACACGTTCTTCGACAACGAGTCCTCCGGCACACCGCTGCTCCCCGACAGTCGTGCGGTCACGGTGAGGTTGAATCCGTGGACGCACGTCGCCACGCTGCTGTCCTCCGACAACCAGCCCGAGGGACTGTCGGCGGCGTCGCAGGGCAACGCCCAGCCGACCGCCAATGGCAATCTCTTCGTCGGCTGGGGAGCGTTGCCGTACTTCTCGGAGTTCGATCCCCAGGGCAACCTGATCTTCAACGCCGAGCTCCCCGCCGGGGTCAACACCTACCGGGCCTACCTGCTGCCGTGGAACCCCGGCGGTTTCAGGTCGCCGTGGCAGTGGGGCCCAGGAGGCCCCAGGCACGGCCAGCGGTTCGGCGCGTAGCGCAGATGTTGGAGCCCCTCCGGCCCGCCAGCATGGGGGCCGGAGGGTTGCCAGCCACTCCGATCGGTGCGCTAGGCGTAGACGAGCTCGGCGCCAGCGCTCATCGCAACCGGCTCCAGGTGCAGCGCCCCCAACGTCACCGCCGGCGACCCCTTCCCCGGACGAGCGAGGATCAAGGCGATCCCCTCCTGGAGGCTCTCACGCAGCTCGTTGAGATCGTCGCCCGTGGCGAACACGCCGGGGAACTCGTCCACGGTGGCCCAGAACGCGTCGTCCTCACTGTGGACGTTGACGTGCAGTTTCTGAGGCTCGGGCATCGTCTTCATCATAGATATCGGGTCAAAGCTGCCGATCCTGTAGGCCAGCCTCGCGGCGTAACGACGCTACGCGGCGCCCCGCCAAAACACAACAAGTCCATCCAATACGAAAGCAACCACTTTCATAGAGGGCATCCCACACACACGCAAGGCACACCGAACCCGACCCCCGATGATCCGCGACACCACCTCGGCGAGCTTCAGCCCGGCCGAACGCGACACCCCCGGGCAGGCGTATCCCCCGCGCGCTGACGAAGCCCTCGGAGCGCTGAGGCGACGAAACCGGCGGGCAAGGCGAGCGAGCATTGCCCAAAGGTTTGGCCCCCCGCAGCCCCAGCATCTACCCACACCCCATCTGCGTACGTACGCCGAAAGTGGGTAGACAAGCGCGCCGAAGTGTGACAGCGGAGCGCTACGCGCGGAACGAACTCCTCGTCTACGCGGGGTCGGATCCCAGAGGGGCGTTTGTGGGCCGTCGATCACGCGTCTCAAGCTCGTCCGCCCTACGAGCGAGTTCGTGTAACGCGAGCCCAAGGGCTCGCGAGACGCGATCAACGACGTCCCAAGTAGGGTTGGCTGCTCCACGCTCAAGCCCCCGGATCGAGGTCGCGTCAAGGCTCGCGGCGTCGGCAAGAGCCTCTTGGGTGAGGCCGACTTCTTCTCGGCGCAGGCGGACAGCCCGGCCGAGGGCAACTTGGGGAGTCTGGCTGATCCGCACGCCTGAACCCTCGACGCCAGAACCAACCATGACCAGGGAACAAGTTCCCGGTAGAGTTCTGAGCCTCCGATGTCCTACGGCGCCCAGCCACACCGTGTGCCCCCACCCACACCACCATTCAGGAATCTCGCGGATAGCAGGAATCGCCCGACTCCGGCTGGTATTCTCCATGAAACATTCATCCGGGGTTTCAACATCGTACCCCCGCCCTATGACCTCGCTACCCGGCTCAGCCTCCTCTCCGACGTAGAGGAGGGCAGTGGTGGTAGTCCATGAGCGATGCTGCACGCGATAACGCTGGATCGCACGAAAAGGTCTGTGCCGGCATAGTCGAGCGACTGAGCGCCCGACGCGACGAGATCGTGCTCGCGATCTATGTCCATATTCAGGAGGCGGTTCCCGATCCGCTCACTGGCGGCGACCCCGACTATCAAGCGGGGGTACATAGTGCGATCAGCGAGGTCCTCGACTACAGCTTCGAGGGCATCAGGCAAGGACCGGAGTGGTCGGGGACAGTGCCCCCATCGGCAGCAGCGCAAGCCCGTCGTGCGGCCCGCCTCGGGGTGAGCTTGGGCGCAGTCCTGCGCCGCTACCTTGCCGGACACGGACGGCTTGGGGAGTTCATTGCCGACGTCGCTGACAGCAGCGGCCACTCAGGCCACGAGGTTACGCTTCGATATCTGCGCAGAACGCAGGCCGCGCTACTGGAACGCCTCACCGCCGCCATTGAATATGAGTACGACCATGAGCGTCGCCAGCTCGCCCCACCACCCGAGCCGCGCCGCGCGCAGATCGTCCAAAGGCTGCTCGCCAACGAGCCGGTCGATCCCGCAGAAGTCGCCAGGCTGAACTACGAGCTTGACGCCTCCTGGCATGTTGGTGTCATAGCTACAGGAGCAACGGCCTTCGACGCTGTCCTCAGCCTGAAACCTCACCTCGGCCGCAAGCTGTTACCAGTGACGTTGGGGGAGGAAACCGTGTGGGCATGGTTCGGGGGGCAACAGAAACCCACGATAGGCGATATCGAGCGCCTGCCCCCAGCCAATGAGCTGCTCGCGATTGGAGAACCAGGAAGAGGAATGGACGGATGGCGCCTCACTCACTGTCAGGCCCGAGAAGCACTGAGACTCGCGGCCCGCAAGTCCGACAAACTTGCGCGATATGGCGATGGTCCGCTCCTAGCGGCTGCGCTACAAAACGACACCCTGGCTCGATGGTTGAACGCTTTTCTCTCGATGCTCGACGGTCGAGGCGACGGACGAAAGTTGCGCCAGACACTACGCGCCTACATCGATGCCGAATGCAGCGCGACTTCGGCTGCTCCAGTATTGAAAATCGGTCGGCACACCGTCGAAAGCCATGTACGCGTAGCTGAGGAATTGCTCGGCCGTCCGCTTCGCGTCTGCATCTCCGAACTGAACGTGGCCCTAGCCTTGGACGAACTTGAGCGGGCCATCGTCACCGACGATTCATCGTCTGTGTAACACCTTGCCAGCGCACCCGTGCGCTGGGGCCTCAGAGCCGGCTTCTCTTGTGCACCTATTGCCTTGCCGCCTAATCACCGGCGTCAAATACGGCGCCGTATCCATAGGGACGCACCACCCATCGGAAGGTAACGGTGAAAATGCGGGAAGGCACCGCGCACGTCATCTAGGTGGTTGATTAGCATGTACACCGTACCCCACACAACCTCGAAGGTATCGTTGAATGTTAGGAACGATCGGACTAGGTAAGCCTCGTTCCATCCCCACCCCTCCATGACCCACGGCTCTGGATACTCACCGGGTAGAAAGATATCATGCACATGCACAAGGACGCCCGGGGCAAGCCTGGGCAAAATCTCGTGGAATATCCAAGTAACGTCTCCGCCGGTCTTAACTGTGTGTGATGTATCGATAAAGAGAATATCATTCATACCCAACTTCTCAAAGAAGGTGAGTGGCGTATCCTGGATCTTCTCAACTCGAAGTCCCCCTATTCCCACGACGGAGCCATCGCAGAGAAAGGGTCGCGGGTAGGGCTCAATGCAAGTCAAATGAATTTTGGAGTCGAAAAAGTTCCTGTTAAACTTGCGCACTAACAAGGGTTGAGAACCCACATCCAACTTCAACCATGTGGCGCGGCCGGAAGTGTCGCATAACCGCTTCCAAGACCCACGCATCGAGAGGTGGATACTGGCCATTATCAATGAAGTATCCGGTCGGATTGTTCCCCGAACCCTTCTCCGGAAAGTCAAGATGCTTCTGCTGCGTAAAGATATCTCGGCAAAGTGTTAGTTGACTATGCCCGTGCCAGTCTATGCCTACCGTCTCTCGGGGCACGGTCGGCCAAAGCCTTTGTCTTTGCTCGCCAAGCTCCCGCGTGTCGTACATCGGAGAGTAATAGTCCCCGATGGGAAAGCGCATCGTCGGCTCGAAATATTTTTCGCTGGACGCCATAAGCGCAGACTACCATACCCCATCTGTTGCGCCGATGCTCCTTTGCTAGTAGTTCGCGTCACATGAACGAAGGACGGCGTGCAACCGTTACTTCTTGCGTCGCACGCCGTCCTCCACGCTGGGCATCCGCCCACAAGCCATTCCGATAAGACTTATGGATTGCTAGCCAGCGTCACGCCCAAGGGTATGCCGATCCTGTTCCAAGTTGGGCTCCACGATTCCCATTCTTTCCCAGGAGGAGCATCCGTCACATACATGTTCCCATCCGAACCACGCCACACGATATTAAGCGAACTGCTCTGCGTCATGATCGCGGGATCGCCCGCGACGACTACCCCGGACGGTATGCCGATTTTGTTCCACGTTGGGCTCCACGATTCCCATTCTTTGCCAGGAGGAGCATCCGTCACATACATGTTCCCATCCGAACCACGCCACACGAACTCAAGCGAACTGCTATGCGTAACAATGGCGGGATCGCCCGCGACGACTACCCCGGACGGTATGCCGATTTTGTTCCACGTTGGGCTCCACGATTCCCATTCTTTGCCAGGAGGAGCATCCGTCACATACATGTTCCCATCCGAACCACGCCACACAAACTCAAGCGAACTGCTCTGCGTAACAATGGCCGGATCGCCGACCGCTGTCACACCGGAAGGAATGCCGATTTTGTTCCACGTTGGGCTCCACGATTCCCATTCTTTGCCAGGAGGAGCATCCGTCACATACATGTTCCCATCCGAACCACGCCACACAAACTCAAGCGAACTGCTCTGCGTAACAATGGCCGGATCGCCGACCGCTGTCACACCCGAGGGTATGCCGATTTTGTTCCACGTTGGGCTCCACGATTCCCATTCTTTGCCAGGAGGAGCATCCGTCACATACATGTTCCCATCCGAACCACGCCACACAAACTCAAGCGAACTGCTCTGCGTAACAATGGCCGGATCGCCGACCGCTGTCACACCGGAAGGAATGCCGATTTTGTTCCACGTTGGGCTCCACGATTCCCATTCTTTGCCAGGAGGAGCATCCGTCACATAGATATTCCCATCCGAACCACGCCACACAATCTCAAGCGTGCCACTCTGCGTCACGATCGCCGGGTCTCCGACCTCTGTCACACTCGAGGGAATACCGATTTTGTTCCATGTTGGGCTCCACGATTCCCATTCTTTGCCGGGTGGAGCGTCCGAATCGTAAAGGTTTCCATCAGTTCCATGCCAAACAGCACTCAACGCACTACTCTGCGTCACGATGGCTGGACGGGCTGCACGAGGCGTGACAAACGACCGACCCTGACCGTAACTAACTCCAGCAGAACTTGACGCGACAATGCGGTAGTAATAGGCGGTGCTCGATAGAAGACCAGCTACCGTCGCACTCTCGCCGATGGTGCTTGTACCTGAGCCCGCGTCCACTGACGTAGTTGACAACCCGTATACGGTTGTTTGGCCGTACTGAAAGTAATAATGAGTATCCAATCCGCGAGGATTCACCGTCCCATTTGCCGTCGCCTGTTCCTGCTGCACGTTCGTGGCTTCGGTAGTCGCGGCTTCGGGTGGCGGCGACTGCATGGTAAACGATTGTGCACTACCTTCACTGGTTCCTATCGCGCTAGTGGCGACTATGCGGTAGTAGTAGGTGGTGCCTGCGGCTAGACCATTTACGGCCACGCTCTCTTTAAGAGTACTCGTGCCAGAGCCGATTTCCACTTGCTGTGTGGATGATTCGTTCCAATTCGTCGTAGTGCCATATTGGAAGTAGTACGTCGTACCGACGCCCTCGGGGTCCACGCTGCCGTTCAAGGTTGCAGATGGCGTCTGTACACCCGAAGCCGCTTCCGTTGTCACTGCCGGCTTGGAGGGAATTCGTTCGTTTTCATTTTCCGGCAACGTTGACGGAAGGCATGAACGAGGGACAAAGACCCAATTGCCTTCGCCGCCAGAGACCCTATCGTCGCGCACCATGACATACTGGCCGGTCCCGTCGGTGCTTTCATACTTGGTCGTGTAGCGCCACTTTAGGGCTGGAAAGTTTGAGCCGGCACCACTAGCGGCATATGCAGGAGCCGTGCGAATGAGTTCTTTCTCGACGTTGTTTGAGCTCCACGGCCGGTAATTGCCGTACTCAGTGCACGCTTTTTTGTTGACCACGGCGTAGCCATCCCCGGTTGATCCGCCGTTGTGTTTAGTCATAAAGGTCGATTCGGCGATTTTAAATTCGTTGCCAGACCCTTCGCCGCAAGCACTATTTTTGTTGCTGTTTTGTTTTTCGAGTGGGTATCTAGTGTCGATCCACCCACATCCGCTAAAGGCTCCGTTAACGAAACCGCCGTATGAGTGTTCGTGGGTTTCGGTGTTTTCGGAGGCGTAGGAGACGACTTCGATTTCAGCACCTTTGGGACAATTACCGATCGCATAATAGTAGTACCAGTTTGCAACCACAGAATACTTGTCCGTACACTTGTAATCGCCGCTCGCTGAAGTCGCCAACGATTCGACACCTAACGAACCGCCGAGCCGAGAGGTCTTTTCTAGGGCGCCCGTCATATCAACGTCGGCGCTGGCGATGCTCGTCATACACGCCAGACACGCGAGCACTGCCAAACCGGCCAGTAGGCAAATTGGCACGAGACTTTTTCTACGCCAAATTGACATCGTGGACTTCCTGGCTCGTGCAGTCGCGTTGCCTTGCTCCCGGTCTGACATCCCAACCTCCCCGTTCTAAGTCTCTCGAATGACTGTTACATGGGACTATCCTGCACTCCCGAAAGGAGCAGTCCATCTTGTATCAGCAAGAGTTCAGGCTGCGTTAGTCCAATGTGGCCGGTGCATCCGGCCACATTGGACGATCCGGTCTTCTGGCTTGATCACGTTATGCACTTACATCGGCATGAATGTCTGCGCCCGAGGCAGTCGAGCCACAAGGTCCACGTTGCTCGCCATCGGGCCAGGTACAACGCCGCCTGTTGAGGCTCAGGCCGGGCAGCCCCCGCGATCTGCCCTGCCGCCGCGCTGTTCTCGGCCGGCCCGCTGCCCCGGTCGCTGCGTCGCCGACAGCGACGAGATGGCCTGCGGCAGGGCGGGAGCCGAGTGCTGAAGTCGCTGCCCGCACTGCCGCAACTGCTCTGGCTCGACTGCCCGCTGGCCCGATGGTGGGGCCCCTATGCCGCGCCGTCGAGCGTCATGCGGCCCCCAAGGATCAGCGCAGGGCGGTTCGCGTGACTTCGGTTGGCTCCATCGAACCGCACGGTTCTTGAACTGCCGGCACACGGCAGGTCAATTCGATTCGGTCGGTGCGTCTACGCGCGGATGCCATCGATCACGGGCTTGTAGGACCCCGCCACGGCCGCCGCGCGGCAGGACACGGGACGCGGCTACCGCTCGGCCAGCCGCCCCAGCTCGACCGTCGCGACGGATCACGACGGCCAACAGGCTGGCCCGGCTCGGGTCGTCGAGACTGCCACGAGCCAAGGGTCTTGCCATCCTATCTGGCTCATCCAAGCCATTTCCAGCGACTCCGGGACAGGGACTCGAACCCCAAATTCGTGCTCCAGAGGCACGCGTGTTACCGATTACACCATCCCGGACCGGACGATCAAGGATAGTGGACGGCCACGTCAGAGCGTCAGCGCGACCGTCCAGAGCCCTTCCGGCGATGGGCCTGGCGAGTTATGGCAGCATATGGACACGATGCCTGGGCAGATCGGCGTACGCGAGCTTCGCGACAACCTGACCGCGACGATTCGCCGTGTCCGCGCTGGCGCGACGATCGAGATCACCCACCACGGGGAGCATGTGGCGGTGCTTACGCCGGCGCCAGTCGATCGCATCGACCGTTTGCATGAGGCAAGCGATATCACCCCGGGAGCCCTCCTCGACGAGCCCCTGCGGCGATACCCCGTGACGGGTGCTGTCACCGCCAGCGACGCGCTCCAGGAAGATCGCGCTGAGCGCTGAGCGGCACCTCGTCAACGCCGACCCTCGGCGCTGGTGAAGCTCGTTATCGAAGAGCCCTCCGCCTCAGGAACCAGCCCTACCCCCCCGGCGCGCCGCCATTCGGCGCGAAGAATCCCGTGATCGACCCCTCGAGGCCCGGGTCGAGCACCAGCAGCACCTCGTCGCCGGCCTCGATCATGGTGTCGGCCTTGGGGACGAAGCCGGCGCCGCCGCGCAGCACGGAGATGATCAGCGAGCCTTCGGGAAGCTCGATGTCGGCGACGCGCCGACCCACGACCGGGGCCCCGGGCATGACCTCCAGCTCGATGATCTCCAGGCGCTCCTCTTCGAGGGCCAGCAGGTGGACGAGGCCGTAGCGGGGCACCTCGTGCTCGATCAGGCGCAGGATCAGGTCGGTGGCGGACACCGCCGGCTGGATGCCCAGCAGCTTGAAGTGCTCGTGGTTGCGGGGGTTGTTGACGCGGGCGATGATGCGGTCACAGAGGTACTTCTCCTTGGCGACCTGGCACACGAGCATGTTGTCCTCGTCGTCGCCGGTGACGGCGATCACGAGGTCGGCGCGCTGGATGCCGGCACGCTCGAGCACCCACAGCTCGGTCGCGTCGCCGTACTGAGCGGCGTGCTCGAACTCTTCCTCGATCGAGAGGTAGCGGGGACGGGAGGACTCGATCAGGGTGACCTCCTGGCCCTTGGCGATCAACTCGCGGGCGAGATTGCGCCCGACCTTGCCCGCGCCGACGATGATCGCGTACATGGCTAGGCGGCGTGCTCGACCGTGAGCGCGCGCTCGAACATCTCGATCGCGTGCTGCGTCGGGGAGATCGTGTGCAGGCCCAGTTCGCCATACCAGCCGGCGCGCGCGGGGTCCATCACGCGGGCGATGACCTTTGGCACCTCGAAGCGCTTCTGGGCGATTTGGGCGATGATCAGGTTGGTGTTGTCGCCGTTGGTGGAGGCGATGAACACGTCGGCTCGCTCCACACCGGCCTGCACCAGCGCTTCGACCTCCAGGGCCGTGCCGACCGTAAACAACCCGCCGGCCTCCTCCCAGCTCGTGGCCTGCCCGGCGTTGAGGCGCTCGTGCGAGAGCAGATCCTCGTCCAGCACCGACACCTCGTGACCGGCGGCGAGCGCGGATCTGGCGACGGCCGAGCCGACGCGTCCGGCACCTACGATCAAGACGAACATGAGCCGCAGCTTAGAGGGTGGCGCAGCCGGCCGTAAGGCCGGGGATTCGATCCCGCCCGCCCGGGCGGGATCCCGTTTACCAGTTAGACGATGCCGGCGCCGGCGGCAGGTCGGGTCCCACGCGAACGTGAAGGATCGGAGTCGCTGTCCACAGCTGAGTCGAGGCGCACGGGCGGGGCGGTGACGATCACACGACAGGGGGCGCGGGTGACGACGTAGCGCACGATGTCCCCGACATAGCTATCCAGCTCCCGGCGACCCCCGAAGCGGGCGCCGCCGCGGATGCGCGAAGGTTCTTCGGCGCCGAGCACGATCGCCTCGACACCGCGGCGGCGAGCCTCCTCGACGATCGCCTGGCCGATGCCGCGCGCGCGAACGGTCGCCGTGGCGACGTGCACCCCGGCGTGCTCCTCACCGACCGCCTTGGCACGCGCAAGCGCCGCGCGGGCGCCCCGGAAGCGCTCTTCGGGAAGGCGAGCGTCGAGCGTGAGCGCCATCGGCATCTGAAAGATCCACACCGCCTCGATCGTGACGGCGTCGATCGCCGCCTCGTCGGTCGGCTCGCCGGCGACGAGCAGCGCCGCGGTGCGCACGATCTCATCGTCGAGCGCCCCCCCGTGCAGCGGCACGAGGATCGAGCCGTAGTCGCGCGCACGCGGCTGCTCGGGCCGCAGCACCTCGGGCGCCACCGTGACGCGCCGCAGCGGCGAGCTCTCGTCGAGGCGGCGGTAGACGAGGTAGAGCACCATGCCGGCGACCATCCAGCCGAGCCCGACGTAGCGCGCGGGGTGGTGGACGAGGATCAACGCCACCCACCCGGCGCCGGAGAGCAGCGCGCCGAGCACCGCCAGCAGCGGCAGCCGGCCGCCGCGGAAGCGCACCGACAGCGGCGCGCGGAAGGGGCGGCGGCGGTGGGGCTCGCGGTAGCGCAGACGGATCACCGAGAGGTGGGCGATCGTGAACGAGAGCACCGCTCCGAAGGCGTAGATCCCGACGAGGAAGTCGATGTTCTCGGGGATCACCAGCACGGCGGCAAGCAGGCCGGCGAGCAGGATCAGCAGCCACGGGGTGGAGCGTTGCTGGTGCAGGCGCCCGAGGCCGCTCGGAATCTGGCGGTTGGTGGAGAGCGAGTAAGCCAGGCGCGAGAGCCCCAGCATCGCGGAGTTGGCGGCGGCGATCAGCGTGACGGCGACAACGGCGCCCATCGCGTAGCGCAGCACCTGGGAGAGCGCGTGGGGGCGCAAGCGGCCGACCAGCCCGATCACCGGGTCATCGAGATAGCGGTGGGCGAGCGCGGAGTAGGTGCCGTGGATCGGGAAGGCGCTGACGGCGAGCAGCGCCACGCCGAGGTAGGCAAGGACGAGCACGGCGATGCCGCTCACCAGGAGGCGCTGCAGCGCCCGGCGGCTGGCGATCACCTCGCCGGCGAGCCCCGAGGCGTACTCGACCGAGGTGAACGCCATCGTGGTGATCGTCAGCGCGAAGATCAGCCCCGACCACGAGGGGGCGCGACCGAGGTGGATCGAGGAGACCACCGTGTGGGGGTTGAAGTAGAGGATCAGGCCGAGCGCGATCACAAGCAGCTCGAGCACCAGCGCGCCGACGACGAGCACCCCGATGCGCAGCCCGCGGCGCGAGGAGAGACCGCGGATGTTGGCAGCCACGACATAGGTGATGATCGCCAGCGCCAGCACCAGCGCCTCGGTGGAGTGGCCCAGCGGCGCCCAGAACACCTTCAGGTACTGCGTGGCGGCGTAGGCGCAGACCGCGATCAGAATGATGTAGTCGAGCAGGATCGCCCAGCCGGCGATGAACGAGACGAGCTCGTTGAAGGCGTAGCGCGCGAACACCGTGGAGCCCCCGGGCTCCTGGTGCAGAGAGGCGCCCTCAACATAGGTGAGCGCGGTGAGCCCGAACAGCAGCGCCGCGATCAGGAACACGAGCGGGGTGAGCCCGAGCGCGTGATCGACAACCACCCCGAGTGAGAAGAACACGGCGCTCGCCAGCGAGGTGTAGACGATCCCGAACAGGATCGGGGAGCCAATCGTGCGGTCGAGGGTGGCCGCCGACCACGCGGTGAGCCGCTCGCGCACCGGCTCCGTCGAGCCCTCGGGCTCCAGCCACTCCCAATCGTTCATTTGTACTTGAGGTTATGAGCTGGAGGCCGCCAGCCCCGCCGTTACCCCCCGCGGGTGGACGGACAGACAGGCGGGCGGCCCCAGATGGCTCAGGTGATCAACGGAATGATCAGGATCGCGACGATGTTGGCGACCTTGATCATCGGGTTGATCGCCGGTCCGGCGGTGTCCTTGAAGGGGTCGCCGACGGTGTCGCCGGTGACCGAGGCGGCGTGGGCGTCGGAGCCCTTGCCGCCGAACGCGCCGTCCTCGATCAGCTTCTTCGCGTTGTCCCACGCGCCGCCGCCCGCGGTCATCATCACCGCGAAGAAGAAGCCGACGACGATCACCCCGATCAGCATGCCGCCCAGCGCCTGGGTGTCGATCAGCCCGACAATCACGGTCATCCCGATCGGCAGCAGCGAGGGCAGGATCATCTCGCGCTGGGCGGTGCGGGTGACGATGTCCACGCAGGTGGCGTATTCGGGTTCTTCGGTGCCCTCCATGATCCCGGGGTGCTCGCGGAACTGGCGGCGCACCTCCTCGACGACCGCGCCGCCGGCGCGCCCGACGGCCTCGATCGACATCGAGGCGAACAGGCACACCATCAGCCCGCCGAGCAGCAGGCCGATCAGCACAGGCGGTTCGTTGATGCCGAAGCTCAGCGTGGTGCCGTGGGCTTCCAGTTCCTGCTTGAAGCCCGCGAACAGCACCACCGCGGCGAGCACCGCGGAGCCGATCGCGTACCCCTTGGTGACGGCCTTGGTGGTGTTGCCGACCGCGTCGAGCGGATCGGTGACGTTGCGTACCTCCTCGGGCAGGTCGGCCATCTCGGCGATCCCGCCGGCGTTGTCGGTGATCGGCCCGAATGCGTCGAGCGCGACGATCAGCCCGGTGAGCGACAGCTGGCCCATGACGGCGACGCCGATGCCGTAGATCCCGGTGGTGCCACCGCCGGCGAGCTTCCAGGCGCCGAGGATCCCCAGCACGATCACCAGCGCCGGCAGCGATGTGGCCTGCAGGCCCGAGCCGAAGCCCTGGATGATGTTGGTGGCATGGCCGGTGAGCGACGCTTTGGCGGTCTTCTTCACCGGTGAGAAGCGAGTGGAGGTGTAGTAGTCGGTGATCAGAAACAGGCAGGCGGTGACGCCGATGCCGATGATCGCGCAGAGGTAGAGTTTCCACCAGCTGATCGCCTCGGAGGTGCTCTTCAGCGCGACGCCGTGCATCAGCCAGTAGGTGACCGGGGCGAACGCGGCGGCGGCCAGCAGGCCGGAGAGGACGAGGCCCTGGTAGAGCGCACGCTCGACGTTGCCGGTCGTGGTGCGTACCGCGAAGGTGCCGATGATCGAGGCGATGATCGCCACGCCCCCCAGCACCAGCGGGAAGATCACCACGCGCGTGGACTGTTCGAAGGTGAGCACCCCGAGCAGCATCACCGCGACGGCGGTGACGGCGTAGGTCTCGAACAGGTCGGCCGCCATCCCGGCGCAGTCGCCGACGTTGTCGCCCACGTTGTCGGCGATCGTCGCCGGGTTGCGGGGGTCGTCCTCGGGAATCCCGGCCTCGACCTTGCCCACGAGGTCGGCGCCGACGTCGGCCGCCTTCGTGAAGATGCCGCCGCCGAGACGGGCGAAGATCGAGATCAGCGAGCCACCGAAGCCGAGCCCGATCAGCGCGTCCACGGCCGTCTTCTGAGTTTCATTGAAGACCGCGGTGAGCAGGCCGTAGTAGCCGGCGACCCCCATCAGGGCGAGGCCGACGACCAGCAGGCCGGTGATCGCACCGCCGCGGAAGGCGACGCTCAGCGCGGGCGCGACGCCCCCGCGGGCGGCCTCGGCGACGCGGGCGTTGGCGCGCACGGAGACGTTCATGCCGATGTAACCGGCCGCGCCGGAAAGGATGCCGCCGATCGCGAAGCCGCACGCGACGGCGATGTTCTGGATGGGGATCAGCGCGGCGAACACGACCACGCCGACGACGGCGATCGTGATGTACTGGCGGTTCAGGTAGGCGCGCGCGCCCTGCTGGACGGCGAGCGAGATGCTCTGCATGCGCTCGTTGCCCGGCGAGAGCGCCAGCAGAGCGCGCGTCGTCAGGAGTCCGTATATGACGGCACAAGCGGCGCAAACGAGGGCGACGACGACCCCGTGGTTTGTCAGGAAGCTGCTCAACAGAAATCCTCCGGTCGGTTGGCGTGCCGCGCGACGCTCGCGCGCACAAATGTCCGCCATCCGCCCGGATCGCTCGGTAAAGCGCCTACCCGGCGGAAAAGCGCGCGCAGTCTATCGTGCCGCGCGGCGGGAGGCGTTCAGCGTCCCGGAACCCACAGTCTGCCGCTCGACTCCGCCGGGCCAGGACCGGGCGTCGCAGTGTCCGGCTGTGGCTGAGGCGGGGTTGGGACAGCCTGGGCCGGGGCCTGCGCCGGCGGGGGTACAGCGGCGCTCTGGGACTCACGCGCGTACGCCATCTGCAGCTGCGAGAGCGCGTCGCGCAGCGGGCGCGCTTCCTGGGGAGCACGGCGCTCGACCACGGGCATCAGCCCACGCACGGCGTCGATCGCGTCGCGCACCTGCTCGAGATCGCGCTCGGGGGTGCCCTGCTCGGGCGCGGCCGGGTCCGGCCCCCCGACCAGGCCGAGACGGCGGGCGCCGAGGTTCAGAAGGGATACCGTCGCCTGCAGCACCATGTCGGCGCTCGTGATGCGGCTCAATTCGGCCTCGTACGCCGCGCGGAGCTCCGCTTCGCTCGGCTGCCCGGCCGCGCCACCGGTCTCGTCCTGCTGCGCCTCCTGCGTGCTGCTCACACCGCCACCTCCGCTGAGTAGGTTTGCCTGGTCTCCGCCACCGCCGCCGCGAATACCTCCTCGCGCGTGGCGCCCTGCTCGATCATCGCGCGCTGGCGCTGGGCGCCGTTGCGCTCGGGAAAGGACAGCTCGATGCCGAGCTCCCCGCGCACCGGCGCGCTCCAGCTTGCCAGCCGCTCGATCGCCTCGCGCGCCGGGTACTCCTCGACGCGCTCGAGGTCGATCAGCCGCCCCTCGAGGCCGAAGCGAATCGCGCGCCACATGTTCTCCTCGACCATTCGCGGCGCGGGGTCGGAGCAGGGGACGCCTTCGTCGATGTCGCGCGCCGCCTGCGCCACGCACGCGACCAGCAGCCCCGCCAGCGCCTCCGACTCCGCCGCGGTGGTTTGGGCGTCGCAGATGCGCACCTCCACCGTGCCAAACGCGAAGTGCGGGCGCACCGACCACCACACCTGCGTGTACTCCACGATCGAGTCGGTGGCGAGGAGCTGCTCGATGTACTCACGGTATGCCCGCCACCCGCCGAACGCATCGGGCACCCCGCAGCGCGGGAAACTGCGGGTGAAGCTCTGCGTGCGCGCCGAGTGCAGGCCCGAGTCGCGGCCGTCGAGATAAGGGGAGTTGGCGGACACCGCCAACAGCAGCGGCAGCACCCCGCGCAGGCGATCGCACACGCGCACGGCGCGATCGGCGTCGCGCACACCCACGTGCGCGTGCATCGAGAACGTGTTGTTGCGCCACGCCACGTATTTGAGACCCTCCTCCACGCGGCGATAGTGCTCGGTGTCGATGATCCGCTGCTCGCGGTAGTCGGCCCACGGGTGGGTTCCCGTGGCGCCCAACGCCAGCCCGTGCTCCTCGGCGAGCGCGAACAGCTGCCTGCGGTGCTCGCGCTGGCGCGCCACGGCGTCGTGGAAGTCGGCGCCGGGACCTGAGACGATCTCGATCTCCGCGGAGATCAGCTCGCCGGTGATGTGCTCGTAGAGCGATTGGTCGCCCGCCCGTCCGCCCACACGGGCGGCCTCGCGCAGCGCTTCGAAGCTGGGCACCATGTCCAGGGTGGTGGGGTGCAGCAGCGAGAACTCCTCCTCGAGGCCGACGGTGCCATCCACCGCCTGCGCGAAGGTCTCCGCCGCCCGGTCGAGGTCCAAGCTGCTCATTTGGCTCAGTGTTCCAAGTCGGAAATTCGGTGAGCATTTGCCGAGCGCCTGCGCATGACCGGACGTTCGACAGGATCGGCGTGCGTGCCGGTAGCACATGAGCCGATTCTGGCGGGCGTCAGGCGCGTGCAGGTGCCGGGAAATGCCATTGAATTTGTGACTTGGGACACTAGGTCAGATAGAAGTACAGCGCGTACAACAAGTCGACGGCGGGGCTGGAGGTGTGGACGGTGACCTCCGGAGGCACCGCCAGCAGCGACTCCGAGTAGTTGAAGATGATCTTCACACCAGCCTGCACCAACTCGTCGGCGAGCTCCTGCGCAACGGCGCCGGGGATCGCGAGCACGCCGACGACGATGTCCTCGTCTTCGACCATCTGGCGCAGCTCGCGGGTGTGGCGCACAACCTTGGTGCCGACGGTGGTGCCCACCTTGTCGGGATCCACGTCGAAGATCGCCACCACACGGAAGCCATGGTCGGCGAAGATGTCCGACGAGGCGATCGCCTTGCCGAGGTGCCCCGCCCCGAACAGCGCGATGTTGTGCTGCCCGGCGGTGCGCAGGATCTTGCGGATCTGCGACACCAGCGACTCGACGTTGTAGCCCACGCCGCGCTTGCCGAACTTGCCGAAGCCCGAGAGGTCGCGACGGATCTGCGTCGAGTTGACGTGGGTGTAATCGGAGAGCTCCTGGGAGGAGATCGTCTCCTTGCCCATCTTGCGCGCCTGCGTGAGCACCTGCAGGTAGCGCGACAGTCGCGCCGCCACCCCCAGCGAGAGCCGCTCGCCTGGGAGCGCGGGATCTTCATGTCCGTTGCGCCCGACCTCCGCCGTGTTGGCCGCACCGGGGATGCTGGCCGCAGGCGTGCGTCTCCCGGCTTCGGTCGAAGGCGCGTGTCTCCCTGCTTCGGTTAGCTCCCCGAATGCCATCGCCCGTGACTATAGAGGTGGTTCCTGTTGCCTCTGCGTTAGTGCCTTCTCGCCGCCGCCCGGACGGTCGGGCACAGCCCATCCCCCCACCCGCTCGCCGGTCGCGTACACGTCGAGCGGCAGGTAATCCGGGTAGGGCAGCCGCTCGGCGAAGCGCGCGGCGCTGGCGATCATCGCTGCGTTGTCGGTGCACAGCACCCGCTCGGGCACATGCACGCTCGCGCCGAGCTCGCCAAGGCGCCGGCGCAGCTCACCGTTGGCCGCGACCCCCCCGCCGACGGCGAGGCGCTCGATGCCGGTCTGCTCCAGCGCTCGCTCAGCCCGTTCCACCAGGCGGGCGACGATCGCCGCCTGGTAGGAGGCTGCCAGGTCGGCCGCACGCGCGGCGAGCTCGTCCTCGGAGAGCTCGCGCACCTTGTACAGCAGCGCGGTCTTCAGGCCGGCGAAGGAGAAATCGAGGCTGTGCGCGAACGCCTGGCGACCCACGCCCAGCCCCGGGCGGGGCCCTCCCGCCGAGAACGGGAAGGCGTCAGGATCGCCCTGCTTGGCGAGACCTTCGAGCGCGACCCCACCGGGGTAGCCGAGGCCCAGCATGCGGGCGCCCTTGTCAAACGCCTCCCCGGCCGCGTCGTCGAGCGTGCCGCCCAGCACCTCGAAGCCCTCGTGCTCGCGCACGTGCGTCAGCAGCGTGTGGCCACCGCTTGCAATCAGACACACGAAGGGAGGCTCGAACGAGTGGGTGGGGACCCGATCATCAACGATGAAGTTCGCCGCCACATGGCCCTGCAAGTGATCGACCGCAGCGAACGGCAGCTCCCGCGCGGCCGCGAGCGCCTTGGCGGTGGCGAAGCCCACCAGCAGCGCCCCCACCAAGCCCGGGCCGCGGGTGGCGGCCACCAGATCGATTTGATCGAGAGTCGTGCCCGCCCGCTCGAGCGCGCTGGTCACGACGAGGTTGACAATCTCCAGGTGTCGGCGGGACGCGATCTCAGGAACGACCCCTCCGAAACGATTGTGCACCTCCTGGGAGGAGATCACGTTCGAATGGATCCGTCCCTCTTCATCGACGACCGCCGCGCAGGTGTCGTCGCAGCTGGTCTCAAGCGCCAAAATCATGCTTGCCCCGGTCCGCCCGACCCTCCGGGGACGAGCCCCGCTGCCCGCTTCACAGGAAGCCCGGGTTGGGCACGTCCTCCAGCGACCCCACCAGCGTCGCGGGCGTGCGCCACATCACGAGGGCGTCCTCGCCGTTGTCCTGGTAGTAGCGCCTGCGTATCCCGGCCGCGCGGAACCCCTCCCGTTCGTAGAGGCGAATCGCCACGTCGTTGGAGCGGCGCACCTCCAGGGTGTAGCGCGCCTGCTCGTCGTCGACGCGCTGATACAGCTCGCCCAGCAGGGCCGAGGCGACCCCTTCGCGGCGATGCTCGGGGGCGACCGCCACGTTCATCACGTGCCACACGGTCTCGTAGCGGGAGCAGATCATGTACCCCACCAACCGCCTGCTCCCCCCCGTGTCGAGCACCGCCGCCAGGCAGATCCCGGAGGGCTTTGACAGCTCCAGCACGAACATCGCCAGCGACCACGGCGTAGGGAAGGCGCGGCGCTCGATCCCGATCACCTGCGGCAGGTCCGGGTAGGCCAGGCGCCGGATTTCCAGGTGTGGCTGCTCGGAGGCGACGTTGGCGACTAGCGGTGTGCTCACTTCCCGTCTCCTCTGCTTTTTGATCGAACGATGGAGGGGCCCGGCGCGCCGGCCTCCAAGGCAATCTCCGCGTCCGGCCGGCGGCGGTAGTCGGGCAGCACCGCCTCGAGATCGCCCGCCGGCGCCGTCAGGGCCAGCTCGCACAACACCCCGGCGTCTACTCGGTGGAGCGGCGAGGTGTCCACTGGGACCGCCACCGCGATCGCCTCCAGATATCCCCGAAAGCGTAGCGCTCCGTCGCCGACCGCCAACCATTCGCGATCTCCGCCAAGCTCCCCCGGGATCGCGGCGAGATCCTCCGGTGGGAGCGCCCGGGGCGAGGTCAACTCTCCGTTTGCGTCGTACGCCGCGGCGAACGCCTCCCCGCGGCGCGCGTCGATCGCCGTCAGCACGACGCGCGACGGCGAGCCCGGCTCCCGCAGGGCGGCCTGTGCGAGCACCTCCAAGCTGCTGACGCCCACCACCTCGACTCCCAGCGACTGCGCCAGACCGCGCGCGGTGGCGACTCCGACGCGCAGCCCGGTGAACGTGCCCGGCCCCACGCCCACGGCGATCCGCCCCAGGGCGCCCCAGCCGAGGCCCACCCGCGCCAGCAGCTCGCGCGCCAGCGCCAGCGCCTGCGTGGTGTGTCCCGGCCGGGCCTCGGCGTCGGGCTCGTCGTACGCCCGCAGGGTGGTTCCGTCAGCGAGCCGCAGCCCCACGGCGGTCGCGGGCGTGGCTGTATCGAAGCCCAGGACGATCATCGCCCCGCGCTCTTCCCCGAGCCATCCCCACCAAGCTCGCCCCCGCCCCGCCACCCGGCTCCAGCTTGCAACTCGTGCGCCTCCGCCACCTCGATCCGCCGGCGATCGCCGCCGCCGTGCGCGATCGTCACCCGTGCTCGCGCCCCGCCAAGCTCCGGGCTGCCCTCTTGCGGCCACTCCACGAACGCGATGCTGTCCGCTGTCAAGTAGTCCTCCAACAGGCCGGGGACCTCCTGCTCCAACCCCGCCAATCGATAGAGGTCGAGGTGGGCGACCGTCACGTTCGAACCGCGATAGCGATGCCCGATCCCGAAGGTGGGGCTGGTGACCGGATCGGTCACCCCCAGCGCCCGCGCGGCGCCCCGCACCAGTGTCGTCTTGCCGGCGCCCAGCTCGCCGCGCACCAGCACCACGTCACCTGGCTGCAGCTTCGCGGCAAGCTCGGCGCCCACCGCCTCGGTCTCAGCGGGGGCCGAGGTTTCGCGAGTGAGCACCGGGAGAACTTTAGTGTTCGACGTGGCAGTGGCCTCACCGGGCGTCCAGCGCGAGGTGATGCTACGCGGCGAGCGCCTCCACGCGCAGCTCTTGCTTGTGGGAGAGCGCCTCGCGCTCGAGCGCCCCGCCTGGCCCGATCCGATAGGCGCCCATGCGCGTGAGCGGCGGCGAGTAGGCGTGAATCGTGATCGCCGGCTGTGCGCCGCCATTGAGCACGCGGTGGATCGCGGTGGCCGGCACGTTGAAGCACTCGCCCGCGGAGAGCTCGCGCGTCACCGTGGGCGAGCCGACCGCCAGGCGCTCCTCACGAACCCGGCCGGCGACCACGGCGATTCCGCCGGCCGAGTCGTCGTGGTCGTGGAAGCCCGTGTCGTGGCCGTCGCTCCAGCAGATCAGCCACGCGTTGACATGCTCGTCGGAGAAGATCTGCTCGTATACCCGCGCGTCCTGCCGGTGGCGGACGAGGTGGCGCCAGCGCGCCGGGTCGGCCGCGAGCACGGCCGCGAAGCGCTCGAGCTGCTCACCATTCAGGAAAGCGCTCGGGTCCTCGGCGGGTGGCGGCTCGGGTGCGGCCAGCAGCCGCTCGAACCGCTCCACGGCGAGGCTCAGGGGCTCGGGGGGCGCCGGGTTGGGCGCCGCGGCAAACCACACCACCCGTGCGGGGCGAGCGCTCACGATGCCACCCCCGCGCGCGCCGCACGCCCCGAACGGGCCGCTCTGATCGCGCGAATCGCGCCGGCGCGCTCCAGCAGCTGGGCGCCGTTCTCCGCCAGCAGCGCCTCGCGGCCGGTGGGTGTGGGCTCGACTACGGGCCGGTCGGAGCCGTACACCAGCTGCTCCCCACCCACCCTGCGCGCCATCGCCTCGACCGCCGCCGGGCCATAGCTGGAGGTGTCATAGAAGACGAGCGGATCGCGCAGGTCGCAGTGCGGCCCGCCACGGGCCGCGAGCCGCTCGCTGAGCAGCGACGCGCCCCCTGCGAGCATCGCGAACACGACCCGCAGCTGCGGATGCTCGCGCCGGCCGAGCGTCGCGAACGTCAGCCAGGCCGCCTGCATCTGGGCGACATAATCGGTCAGCGACCGCCACCACAGCGGCTCGCTCAGCGACGCCTCTGCCGAGCGTAGTCCCGGCGCCGGGCCGGGATGCACGAACAGCGGCGCCCCACGCGCTTCGATCCGCTCCAGCAGCGGCGCGCTCAGCGCCAGCGCGCCCGGGCCGGCGAGCGCCCCCGCGGGCAGGCAGACACCGATGCAGCCGCGCGCCAGCAGTCGGTCGACGTCGTCGGGGTCCTGGTCGTCGAGCGCGATCGGCCCCCACGCGGCAAACCAGCTGGGCAGCGCCAGCACGCCTTCCAGATGAGCCTCGATCAGGTCATCCGCCTCGTCGCGGGGCAGCGCCTCGACGCCGATCGCGCTCGACAGCGCCACCACCGCGAGGTCGAGACCGTCGCCGTCCACAAGCCTCACTCGCCGGTTGGGCGATTCGGCCTCGCGGTCGATCACGTAGGGCTGCTCGCCCGCGCTGTGCAGCACGGTCAGGCCATGCGAGCGCCGGACGAAGGGGAGCGTCCGGCGAGCGGCCAGTGCGTCGAGCAGCGGGTCGGTCCAGATGTGCTGATGAATGTCGATCTGCATGGTTCTCGAGGGAATCTCCGTCGTCTTTGGTGGCCGGCGAGTGGACTCGCCAAACTCCTATACCTCATAAACTAGATCGAGAATATCATGTTTCGCGAGAAGCGCAACCCCAGAAGGCGTTTTTGCAAGTTTCTTTGCCAAAGGCATAGCTCAAGCCCGCCGGAGCAACTGCCGATACTGGACACCTCCTCCTCCCTAGCAGTGCGATCGGCCCACGACCCTCTCCCGTGGGCCGATCGTCTTTAAGGGCTGGGCTTTGCCTCAGAACAGGCCGAGCTGATCGACCTCGGCCACCGGCTCCGCGCCGGCACCGGGTCCACCGGTGGCTGGAGGCTCCTCGGAGTCCTCGGCGGCCTCCGGCACCTCCAGCCACTGCGACTGCTGGGGCGCAGGCAACGCCAGCAGCTCCGGCAGGCGACTGAAGTCCTCGCGCAGGGTCTGGAGCATCCGCGGCGTGTAGAGGGCCGCAGCCGGATGAAAGATCGGATAGAGCCGCACCGCGCGGCGTCCCACCTCGAGCACCTCCGGCTGCCCGTGCAGGCGCGTGATCCCGGTCGGATCGTCGCGTAGCAGCTTGGTGGCGAAGTTCCCCAGCGTGCAGATCACCCGCGGCTGGATCAGCTCGACCTGGCGGTACAAGTACTCCCGGCAGTTCTCAATCTCCACCTGCTGGGGATCGCGGTTGCCGGGGGGTCGGCACTTCAATGTGTTCGCAATGAACACGTCCGCACGCGCCATTCCAATCTCCCCCAGCAGCTTCTCCAGCAATTTGCCGGCGGCGCCCACGAACGGCAGCCCCTGCTCGTCCTCGCTGGCCCCGGGGGCCTCGCCCACGAACATCAAGTCGGCGTCGGCGTTGCCCGCTCCGAACACCACCGTCTTGCGCGTGGCCGCCAGCTCGGCACAGCGCACGCAGCCCTGAGCTTGCGCGAACACCTCCTTGAGGGCCTCACGCCGC
>CAVUTW010000003.1:0-120365 GCA_963744535.1 uncultured Solirubrobacterales bacterium
TCTGCGGCCGAGCCCGGCGAGTGGCTCTCCTCGGGAGACATTGAGGCGTGATGGTATCTCCCGCCGCATCAACGCAGATCTGTCGCGCCCCACCCTCCCCAGGCTTGCACCTCCCACCAACCCACAACTCATCACCAGCGCTATCTCGTGGCGCTATTCTGTGGCTACGATGCCTACCGAGACAGCCACCATCCGGGTCGCACGCAGCACGCGCGATCTACTTGCCACACAGGCACAGGATCGTGGCGTATCACTGGCTTCTCTGCTCGGCGAGATAGCCCGCGAACGGCAGACAGCTGCCATATGGCGCTCGGAGCGAGCGGCCAGTCGCGCGGACGCTGAGAACCCCGATGTCGCCGACGAGGACCGCGCGTGGGAGGCAGTTCTCGCCGATGGCTTCGAGTGAGCCCCGCCGGGGCGAGGTATGGCTCGTATCCCTTGGGGCAGGTCGGCCCGGAGAGCCCGGTAAGAATCGCCCTGCCGTAGTCGTGTCAGTTGACGAGCTGAATACCGGCGCCGCGGAGGATCTGATCGTCGTCGTTCCGGTTTCGAGCTCCCGTGCGCAATCGGCACTGCGACCCGCAATCTCGCCCGATGAGGGGGTGAACCGCCCCAGCCTTGCAATCTGCCGAAGCATCAGAGCCGTAGCCCGCCCTCGCCTGCTGCACCGCACAGGAGCAATTAGCCCCCAGACACTTGCAGAGATCGAACGCGCGCTTGCCTTGATCCTCGACCTTGCGCATATGTGAGACTGCGCACACAGCGGTTAAGGCCTCCAAACCCCGTCCAGCGCTGTATGATTTCTTGCAGGCCATCAACCGAGTCCGCTCGGAATGGACCCGAAACACCAAGAGCTTTTCTTTCTCGCGCCGGTATCCGCAGGAACTGGACCGAAGGCTATGAGCCACCACCACCACCGACTCGCCCCACGCGCATGAGCACACTGCGCGCCTCGGGAGTCTGTACCACGGCGGAGGACGCGCAGGCATGAGCAAGCCGCTCGCCTTGTGGGTCTGTACCGGGGGTCGGGCGGCCCCATGAGAACGCTGCGCTCCGTCGGGGAGTTGCGGGCCGCGCTGGCGCCGGCCCGCCAGGGCGGCTCGACGATCGGGCTGGTGCCCACGATGGGGGCGCTGCACGAGGGGCATCTTGCGCTGGTCCGCCGGGCTCGCGAGCAGTGCGACGTGGTAGTGGTGTCGCTGTTCGTCAACCCTGCGCAGTTCAACGAGGGCGCGGACCTGGAGCGCTACCCGCGCTCCGAGCGCCACGACGCGGGACTGGCGGCCGAAGCGGGCGCCGACCTGTTGTTTGCACCCTCGGTCGAAGAGGTGTACCCGCCGGGCTTTGCCACCGCGGTGGAAGTGCTGGGGCTGACCGACCGCCTGGAGGGCGCCGCGCGTGGGGCCTCGCACTTCCGCGGGGTGACCACCGTGGTTACGAAGCTGCTGTGCATGACGATGCCCGACACGCTCTACCTCGGGCAGAAGGACGCCCAGCAGGTCGTGGTGATCCGCCGCCTGGTCGCCGATCTCAACCTGCCCGTGCAGATCGAGGCGCTGCCCACGGTGCGCGAGCACGATGGGCTGGCGCTCTCCAGCCGCAACGCGCTGCTCGACCCCGCCGCTCGCCCCCGCGCGCTCGCGCTGCATGCCGCGCTGTGTGCCGCCGGCCAGCTGGCCGCCACGGGAGAGCGCGCGTCCGCCGCGCTGCTCGACGCCGCCAACGCCGCGCTGGCGGCCGCCGAGGTGCGTGCCGACTACGTCGCGCTGGTCGACCCCGACACGCTCGAGCCCCTCCCCCGGCTCGACCGGCCGGCACTGCTGGCGATCACCGCGCACGTCGGCGGGGTGCGGCTGATCGACAACGTCACGCTCGAGCCCGTGCGGGGCGATCGGGATCGGCGGGGCGCAAGTAATGAGAATTACGGCGCGAGGAGCGAGCATCGCGGCGGGAGAAACGTAAATGGAGCGGGCACGGCGACAGCCACCACAATCGGCGAGAGGAGAGACGAAACCCCATGCAGCGCGTGATGCTCAAGTCCAAGATCCACCGCGCCACCGTCACCGACTGCGACCTGCACTACGTCGGGTCGATCACGATCGACGCCGACCTGCTCCAGGCCGCCGACATCCTCGAGCACGAGCAGGTGCACGTCGTGGACGTCGACAACGGCGCCCGCTTCGAGACCTACACGATCGCCGGCGAGCGCGGCTCGGGAGCGATGAAGGTCAATGGCGCCGCCGCCCGCCTCGTGCACCGCGGCGACACGATCATCGTCATCTCCTACGGCCAGTACGACCAGGCCGAGATGGAGCGCTACGAGCCCCGCGTGGTGCACGTGGAGGCCAACACCAACCGCATCATCACCGTCGACGACGCGGTGGCGACCCTGCTCAGCAGAGACCCCTCGGCTGAGCCTGCCTCGGAGGGCGCGTACGAGGTACGCGCCTGACCCCGAGACAGCCCAAGGGCGCCAACCGGCGTCAGAGAGGAATCGAACACACCATGTCCAGCCACCCGGGAGCCCGTCCCACCAACCAAGCCAGCGTTCAGATCCCCCACGATCCCGGACGCCTGCCGATGACCCTGCCACTGCTGGCGGAGAAGAAGCGGCTCGGCGATCCGATCGTGATGGTCACCGCTTACGACTACCCCTCTGCCCGCGCCGCCGAGGCGGCCGGGGTCGATCTGGTGCTCGTGGGCGACTCGGCCGCCACCACCGTGCTCGGCTACAGCGCCACCACGCCGGTGCGCCTGGACGACATGCTCGTGCTCGCCGCCGCCGCGCGGCGCGGCCTGCGCACGCCGCTGTTGATCGGCGACCTGCCGTTCGGCTCGTATGAGATCTCCGACGAGCAGGCAATCGCCACCGCCGTGCGGATGGTGCAGGAGGCCGGCTGCGACGCGGTCAAGCTGGAGGGCGGCGGCCCCGCCTCGGCGAGCCGCGCGCGCGCGATCGTCGGCGCCGGCATCCCCGCGATGGGCCACGTCGGGCTCACCCCGCAGACCTCCACCGCCCTCGGCGGCTGGAAGGCGCAGGGACGCAGCGCGCAGGCGGCCGCCAAGATCGCCGAGCAGGCGCTGGCGCTGCAGGTGGCGGGCTGCTTCGCGATCGTCTTCGAGGCGATCCCCGCGGCGGTCACCGAGGAGCTGATGGTCCGCATGGAGGTCCCCGTGATCGGCATCGGCGCCGGCCCCGCCACCGACGGGCAGGTGCTCGTCTTCCACGACCTGCTCGGCATCCGCGACGGCCTCGGCCCACGCTTCGTCAAGCGCTACGCCAACCTCCAGGAGGAGATGAACGCCGGCGTGGCCGCCTATGCGGAAGATGTCCGTACCCGCCGCTACCCCGGCCCCGAGCACACCTACAAGATCGATCCGGCCGAGCTGGCCGAGCTGCACGAGCTGCTGGGCTGAGGCCGCCCACCCGACGGGCGTGGGGCTCGGCCCTCGGGGCGCTGCCCGGAGCCGACGCCTACCGATTCCCGGCCCCTACTGGTTCAGTTCCAGCGTGTTCATGATGCGCTTGTAGGCAAAGACGGCGTGGGCTTCTGTTTCGGCCAGTTCCGCTTCGAAGGTTTCGATGCTGTGGAAGAGCGAGATGTCCCCGAGGGTCGCATAGGGCCTGGCGAGCCTCATGATCAGCGGGCCTTCTTCGGCTTCGGGATCGACCGCTTCGTACTGCTCGAGGAACTGCGTGGTGCTGGCGGTGAGCGTCTTATAGCCACTGGCAACCCATTCTTTGACGTCGCCGCATAGGTTCGGGACGGTGAGGCTGACGAGCTTGTCGAGCTTGGTCGCGAAGATTCTCACCGCGCGAGTCAGCTTGGGGCTGCTCCAGTGCAGCCCCTTCACAGCGCGGTAGAAGCCCTCGATCGGACCGGCGCCCGTGCGGTAGCCGACGACCGTCATCGTGGCCACGACCTCGTTGTCGAGCTGTTCGGAGCCTTGGTTCTGCGGCGATTTCGCCGCCGCGGTGGGGCACTGGGTGGCAACTTCGCCGGCGTAGCGGTTTACGGCCGCCAGCCCCTTGGGGAGGTCGGGGCGCGCTGCGTTCAGAAGCGTTTTGGTGGCGCGCGCAAGCGTCTGCGTGGCGGCCACATCGGCTCCCGACCTGGCGGACGCGGCCTGCGGCGCCATCGCCAGCGTGATGCCGGCGATGGCGAGCACAACCGCGCTCGACACCCACCTCCTACCCATACCTACCAGAGTAGCATCTGCGCGAGGTGGACCCCACCGCTTGCCGTCGGGTTGGTCTTCAGGTTGTCTGCCGGTGGTGCTACTTCTTGTGCTTGGGCTTGTGGCCCTTGACGGTCAGGTTGTACGTGTGCGTCGTGGGTTTCCCGCCGAGCGCCGATTGGAAGGTCAGTGCCCCCGTCAGATGCACTGTCTTGCCTTTCTTCAGCAGCGACTTGATCTTGCTGGAGAGGTGCACCGTCAGCTTCAGCGGCACGCCGGCGGTCGCGTTGGCCGAGGTCTTGCCCACCACCGTCTTGGCCGGTACGCACTTGCCTTTGAGCTTGATCTGCCCGTGCTTGCACTTCTTGGCCTTCGCGTCCACCGCCGCCGAGTGGGCGAGCGTGGAGGTGGAGATGGTCACGGTAAGACTCGCCTCACCCGGCTGGGTCACGACGATCGTGATCGTGATCGTGCCACCGGAGCTGGTGACGATCGCTTCGACTTTGAATTCGCTGCTCGGCGGAGGCGGCGAACCGACGGTCAGCACCTCCGAGCCGCAGGCGCTCGCGCTGGCGGCGTTGGTCGTGTTACCGCCATAAGCCGCCTGCCAGTAGTAGGTCCCCGGCTTGAGCGCAGTGGCAAGACCGGCTGACGGCCCTGCCACTCCGCCAGCGACGGTACTGCTGGAGCTGAGCAGCAGGCTGGAGGCGGCGCAGGACGGCGAGGAGTAGAGCCCGTAGTCCACGGTCCCGGTTGCGCTGCCGACGTTCGCCCCGGTGATCGTCGCTTTGTCGTACTCGCCGACCGTGCCGTCGGGGATCGTGATGCTCGCGCCGCTCGTCGTGCCGGAAGTCTGGGTGGTGGCGATCGCGGTGGGGGCCTCAGCCAGCTGCTGGTAGTTCACGGCTTCCAGGAAGACCTGCGTTCCCGTGCCGGGATTTTCGTCATAGGCGATCTCCGCATTGCCGCCGCCCACGCCGACGATCACGCCGTGGGCGGTGTATGGGACCGGTGTCAAAACCGGAGCACCCCAGCTGGCGCCCCCGTTGCTGCTGTAGTCGAGCACCGCCCGGCCCGATTCCCAGAGGGCGTACACGCCAGTGCTGGAGTCCTCCGACAGGTCGAGCGCATCGACGCCATTGAGAACTTCGCCGGTCACGTCGGCCAGCTCGACCGGGGCGCCGAACGACCCTCCGGTGGCAGTCGCGACAAACGGGCGGTAGTCGAGCTGGTAGTCCGAGCCGGCTCCGGAGAAGCCAGAACCTTCCTCCTCGAGCACGCCGATCCCGCCCTGGCCGCCCTGCGCCAGAACCGGCGCTTCTGCTGAGCAGCCAAGGAGTTGATATGCCGGCAAACCTTCCTTGTTGAGCGTGCCTGCGGCTTTCGAGGTTCCGTCCACCTGGCCGACGGAGACGCCGTAACCAGTTGCGGCATCGTTGAGGCAGCCCGGGGGTGTGAGCTGGGCGCTGCTGTTGTTGGACCCAACGCCGACCACGATGTCGGTGCCCGGAGCCGCGGGCGCTGGCGCGGGCTCGGCGGCAATCTCCGGCCCGTCGGTGTCGAGGGCCTTCCTCGGGTACTGGCCGCCCGCGTTGGTGGTCGCCGCGGGGTTGGGAGATTCGGGGCCAGCGAACGGGGAGTCGCTGAAGAAGTTGCCGTAGTCGTCCAGCAGGCCGACATCCGTATTGCTGAGCGCGACAGCGTTACCACCGGTGTGGTAGAGCGAAACGGGACTGATGAACTGGCCACCGTTCTGCAAGCCGTGGCTGCCTGACAGGAAGGCCGCACCGCCGGCGGGCGACGCCCAAGCGATGCTGCCGGTGCTGACGGGCGTGCCTATCACCACAGCCTCGCCATTCGGCAGGACGACGAGTCCCCCCAGCCCCGGACGGTTCGTCCCTGAATAGCCTACGTATTTCGAGTCTTCGAGCAGCACCGGGGCACCGCCCTCACAGGCGGTGGCGCCCGCGGGCAGGACGCACAGGTCGACACCGGGGAAGTGTGGATCTTCCCAGGCGACGTACGTCGTTTGCGTCGAGGGGTCGTAAGCGATCAACGGCGGGGTGCCATTGTCCGGGGCGTCCAGCGTGATCGGTGCGGCCAACGCCGACGAAGCCGCGAGCGCCGCAGCCCCACCCAGGACGACGGCGGCGAGCGCAGCCACCAGCCCACCGAGCAGCGCGGTGCGACGCAGCGCGAGGCGCGACGTGGCCTTCCTTGACGTGAACGACATCACAGCCGACATGCTTCCCCAATCTGTCGTTGACACCTGCCGCCGAGCCTCGCCATCCGGGCGGGCTGCGTGCGCAACACTAGCGCGTCCCCTGGACGGGATCAGCCGTACTCAACACTTTTCAACACACGCGCAGGTGCCCCCGCGGCGACGGAGAACGCGGGGATGTCCTGCGTGACGACGCTGCCCGCTCCGATCACGCAGCGCTCGCCGACGGAGACGCCGCTCGTGACGACCACATGCGCGCCCAGCCAGCAGTTGGCGCCGATCCGCGTGGGGCCCTTCGAGGTGAAGCCCTGCCAGGGAACCGGCTTATCGGGGTCGTCGTAGCGGTGGGCGGCATCGGAGACGAAGCAGCCGTTGGCGAGCATGCAGTGCTCGCCAATCTCGACCAGCTCGTGGGCGGCAACCATCACGCCCTGGTTGAGGAACGTGCCGGCGCCGATCCGCACGCGGGCGCGGCCGGGGGCGGTGATCCAGACGTTGGGCTCGAACAGCGCCCCCTCCCCCACCTCCAAACGGCCCTCGCGCAGGGTCTCCAGCACGTTGCCCTGCAGCGGCCAGCGCGCGAAGGCGCCGCGGCGCATCAGCTCCCAATGGATGCAAGCGCGATTCCAGGGGAGCGTGTTGCGCTCATACCAGCGCCACTTCTGCGCCCACAGGCGGGCTTGGCGAGCGAGCTGGTCGATCCCCGCATGCGACCGGGGATCGGTAGGGGTGCTCAAGCGGCGGCCTTCGCGCGCGCTTTGCGTTTGGCGGCTGCGGTCGCGCGTGGTTTCTTGACGGCCCCGCGCGGCTTGCCGTTGGAGGAGGCGCTCGCCCCCGCGGCCAGCAACGGCGCGAGGAACTGCCCCGTGTGCGAGGCCGGCTCGGCCGCAACCTCCTCGGGCGTCCCCGCGGCGACCACGAGGCCGCCCTCCTCGCCGCCCTCGGGGCCCATGTCGATCAGACGGTCGGCGCACTTGATGACGTCGAGGTTGTGCTCGATCACGACCACGGAGTTGCCGGCGTCGACGAGGCGCTGGAGCACCTCCAGCAGCCGCTGCACGTCGGCGAAGTGCAGCCCCGTGGTGGGCTCGTCGAGGATGTAGAGGGTGCGCCCCGTCGCCACCTTGGAGAGCTCGGTGGCGAGCTTCACCCGCTGGGCCTCCCCGCCGGAGAGCGTGGTGGCGGGCTGGCCGAGGCGCACGTAGCCGAGGCCCACCGCGTTGAGCGTCTCCAGGCGCCGGCGCACCTTGGGGATGTGCTCGAAGAACTTCACTGCCTCCTCGATCGGCATGTCGAGCACGTCGGCGATCGACTTGCCCTTGAAGCGGATCTCCAAAGTCTCGCGGTTGTAGCGCTTGCCGGCGCACTGCTCGCAGGGGACGTACACGTCGGGCAGGAAGTGCATCTCGATCTTGATCTGCCCGTCGCCCTTGCACACCTCGCAGCGCCCGCCCTTGACGTTGAAGGAGAAGCGCCCGGGCTTGTAGCCGCGCGCGCGGGCCTCCTGGGTTTTGGAGAACATGTCGCGGATCACGTCGAACAGGCCGGTGTAGGTGGCGGGGTTGGAGCGCGGGGTGCGCCCGATCGGGGACTGGTCGACGGCGATGATCTTGTCGAGCTGCTCGAGGCCCTTGATCTTGCGGTGGGCGCCGGGGCGAGCGCGCGCGCGGTGCAGGCGCGCGGAGAGCGCCTTGTAGAGAATCTCGTTGACGAGCGTGGACTTGCCCGAGCCGGAGACCCCCGTCACGCAGGTGAGCGTGCCGAGCGGGAAGGCGGCGTCGATGTCGCGCAGGTTGTGCTGGGCGGCGCCTTCGACCTTCACATAACCGGTCGGCGTGCGGCGCTTGGCGGGTACCGCCACCGCGAGGGTGCCGGCGAGATACTGCCCGGTGGCCGACTCCTTCACGCGCTGCACCTGCGCCGCCGTCCCCTGCGCGACGATCCGCCCCCCGTGTTCGCCGGCGCCGGGGCCGAGGTCGACGAGGTGGTCGGCGGCGCGCATCGTCTGCTCGTCGTGCTCCACCACGATCACGGTGTTGCCGAGGTCGCGCAGCCGCTCCAGGGTGGCGATCAGCTTCGAGTTGTCGCGCTGGTGCAGCCCGATCGAGGGCTCGTCGAGGATGTACAGCACCCCCACCAGCGAGCTGCCGATCTGCGTGGCCAACCTGATCCGCTGGGCCTCCCCGCCCGAGAGCGTGGCGGAGGAGCGGTCCATCGAGAGATAGCCGATGCCGACGTTCTCCAGGAACTGCAGCCGCTCGGAGATCTCGCGCAGGATCAGCCGTGCCACGTGGCGGTCGGTGTCGGAGAGCTCCACCTCATCCAGCCACTCGATCGCGCGTCGCGCGGAGAGCCCGCAGAAGTCCTCGATCCGCGTGCCACCGACCAGCACGGCGCGGGACTCCGCGCGCAGGCGCGCGCCCCCGCACACCGGGCAGGGTCGCAGCGACATGTATTCCTCGAGTTTCTCCTTCACCCCCTCGGACTCGGTTTCGCGGTAGCGCTTTTCGAGGTTGGCGATCAGCCCCGCAAAGCGCGTCGAGTAGGAGCGCCGCCGCCCGAAGCGGTTGCGATAGGTGATCGCCAGCGGCTCGGCGGTGCCCTGCAGAAACAGGCTCTGATGCTCCTCGGAAAGCTTCTCCCACGGCGTGTCGAGATCGACGCCGTAGCTCTCGGCGATCGCCTCGGCGACCTGGTCGTAGTAGTTGGAGAACGCCGCCGCGCGGCTCCACGGCGCGATCGCCCCCTCGCTCACCGACAGCGTGGGGTCGGGCACGAGCATCTCCGGGTCGATCTCCATCTGCGCCCCCAGTCCGTGGCAGCGCTCGCACGCGCCGTGCGGAGAGTTGAACGAGAAGATCCGCGGCTCCAGCTCCACCAGCGAGGGGCCGTGCTCGGGGCAGGCGAAGCGCTCGGAGAAGGTGAACACAGTGCCCTCCGGGGGCCGCTCGCCGGGGACGATCTGGGCGTTGGCCGCGCGCGCGCCGAGCGCCCCCGTCGCATGCCTGCCCGCCCCCTGCTTGCCCTCCCCCGCCGCGGCCTCCTCCTCAAGGCCGCTCTCCGCGGCACGAGCCCCCCCGGCGAAGCCCATCATCTCCACCTCCACCAGCCCGTCGGCCAAGCGCACTGCCGTCTCGATCGAGTCCGCCAGGCGCTTGCGCACGTCGTGGCGCATGACGAGCCGGTCGACGATGACCGCGATGTCGTGCTTGTAGCGCTTGTCGAGCACGATCGATTCCTCCAGCATGCGGATGCGATCGTCGATCCGCACGCGCGCGAAGCCGTCGGCGCGCAGCTCCTCCAGCAGCTTGCCGTACTCGCCCTTGCGCCCGCGCACCATGGGCGCCAGCACCATGAAGCGCGCGCCCTCCGGCAGCTCCATCACCTGATCGATGATCTGCTCCGCGGACTGCCCGACGATCGGCCGCCCGCAGATCGGGCAGTGCGGCTTGCCGACGCGCGACCACAGCAGCCGCAGGTAGTCGTAGATCTCGGTCACCGTCCCCACGGTCGAGCGGGGGTTGCGCGAGGTGGTCTTCTGGTCGATCGAGATCGCCGGCGAGAGCCCCTCGATCGAGTCCACGTCGGGCTTGTCCATCTGCCCGAGGAACTGCCGCGCGTACGCCGACAGCGACTCGACGTAGCGGCGCTGCCCCTCCGCGTAGATCGTGTCGAACGCGAGGCTCGACTTGCCCGAGCCCGACAGCCCCGTGATCACGACCAGCGCGTCGCGCGGGAGCGTCAGGGAGATGTCCTTCAGGTTGTGCTCGCGGGCGCCTGAGACGACGATCTGGTTGCTGGAGGGCATGCTCTGCACATCATACGATGGCGAACAGACGTTCTCACTCGATTCGGATGGAGATGAGAACGGTGTTAGGAGATCAGGGAGTAGGTGCCCTTGGGGTCGTCGTGGGGGCGCTGGTTGTTGGGGCGTCCGCCGGCGAGGTAGAGGCGCTCACGCAGACGGTCGGCCCATTGGCGGCCGTCGGTGTGCCCGTTGAGGTCGAGTGTCATGAGCGCGAGCAGCTTGGCCATCCTGGCGCGGTTGGTGAACGAGCCAATGCGGTCTCCGATACGGCGGTCGATCTCGAGGAGCGTCTTCTCGACGGGGCCGGTCGAGTTGGGGCGGTTGGGGTCCCGGCTCCTGACCTGTGTCTGGATCCTCTGACCGTAAGTCTCAAGCCAGCGCCTCGCGAGCGTGAGCGGGCTGTGCTCACCGTGGCTGTGGTCGGCCTGGATGGCTCCCACGAGCTGCTCCCATGCCCGCGGACTCGCAAACGCGTGCGGGAGCGCATGGGTGATCGGATGCTTCGGGTCGGCGAGGATTGTGTCGGGCAGGTGCTCACGCAGCTTGCGCGAGAGATGCCACTCGCACAACCGGTGCTCGGTGTCGCTGCCGAAGACGCTCTGGATAGCGCATGCCATCGCGTGGTCGGCGTCACTGACGATCACTTCGGGCGCACCGTCCAGCGCACCGAAGAACGCTTCCCAAGACGCCCGGTCTCTGTGTGGGAACGGCTCAAGGCGCCACAGCGCAGGCGCGGGCGCCCATTTGCCGGGCTCACCCTTCTCACAGCCCATCGCGGCAAACACATGAAACCCACGGCCCGAACGTGCACCCGTGATAACACGAAAGTTCTTGCTGTCGATGAGCAGCCTCGACGGCCAGCGCTCCGGCAACTGCCCCTCGCACATCAGGCCAGTGAACACATCAACCCAGTTCGCTACCAGCTGTCCGTCCCGCACCGGATCGCGCCGACGCCACCCACGGCTCGCGCCCTCGCGCGGCGTTGGGACCCGCGCAGCCTGGCGCCTAGAAGCCGCTGCCGCTGTCTGGTAGCTGGCGCCCTTAGCGACAGCGATCAGCGCGTCGCCGACCTCGCGCGCCGCGAAGCGATACTCACGCGCGCCGGCCTGTCCCTCCCATGGCTCCAACGCCGTCGAGCACTCAACGCAATAAGCACGCGGATCGCCCTGCCGTGTCAGGACCGGCGTGAAGCGATGCTCCCGGTCCCCATTCGCAGGAGAACACCGCCACCGCTGGCGACGATGAGGAGCCTTCCCATACCACCCATCCCGCACCACCCGGCCACCAGCATGCTCAGCGATCGGGCAAACCGGAATCTCCACAACCCCAAACTACCCGCGAGCGCGGACGCTATCTCCACGCAAATCGAGTAAGGACAGACGTTCGTGTGGGAAAGGATTTCAAGGGATTTGGATGGGGGGCCACGATGCGCGCTTGGGGCGCCACCGCGGCCAGGCCACCGGGGGTGACGCAGGGGCGAGCGCCACCCCCTGCGCTACACGATCTTCCGCGTCGCGAGGTCGATCGTGACCGTGTCGCCTTCCAGCGGCTGCTCGTCCTTGGCCGATTTGCCGCGGGTCGGCTTGAACGCCACGGTGAGCGTCGGGGAGGAGCCCGACATGTCCACGGTGAGCGCCAGGTAGCCGTACTCGAGGATCGGCTCGACGGCCACCGCATACCCTTCCGGGAGCGTCGCTTCGGCGGCATTGGGCTTGGGCTTGGTGACGTTGTGCCCACCGCTGCCCGCCACGATGTAGGGGATTTCCGCGCCTTCCACAGTGCGCGTGTAGCGCTGGTAGAGATGGGCGTGCCCGGAGAGCACCGCGTCCGGTCGCAACCCTGCCGCCGCGCACGCCTTGTCGATGTCTTCGGCGAGCCCGCGCGCGCCGCCGTGCTTCTCGTCCACCGACAGCGGCGGGTGGTGGCAGGCGAGCAGCACCGCCCGTTCGCCCGCTTCGCGTTGGGGCTTCAGGCGCGTGAGCTCCGCCGTCAGGAATTCCAGCTGCGCTTCCCCGATTTTTTCGTAGCGCCCGCCCTCGGAGGAGATCACCCCGGGGCCCTCCAGCACGTTGGAGTACAGCCCGACGATCGACACGAACGGCGCGTCGAGCGTGAAGTACACGCCCGGCTGGTTCATCGCGGAGCGCACCAGCCCGCCCGAGTCGGGCGAGGGGCCGGGGGCGGCGGCGCAGAAGTTGCGCAGGAAGGCGAACAGCGATTCCGTGTTTTCGCTCTCTTCGGAGGGGAACCCGTCGTGGTTGCCGGGGATCGCGAAGATCGGCGCGTCATAGCCGCGGAAGGGCTCGTAGAACTGGTCGTAGTAGTACTGGTGCTCGCCGAAGCTGTACACCACGTCGCCGAGGTGGAACATGAACATCGGCCCCTCCCCCGCCGGGGCCGCCTGCAGCTCCGCCGTCATCGCGTCGGCCACGCTCGCCACGGTGCTGACGCGCGACGCTTCCGATGGCCCCGTGTCGCCCGCGGCGTGGAAGCTGATCCGCTTCGCCGCCACGCACGGCGCGAGCGGGCCGGCGCCGATCACCTGCGCGAGCTGCATCTGCGGCGGGCTCACCCGCGGCTGGGGAACCGGCTGCAGCTGTTCTTCGTGAGCCTTGTAGTAGGGCGACTTGTAGTAGGCGTCGCTGGTGTTGTCCACCTGGAAGGCGCTCTCGTCTTCACCGGGGTGGGGGTCGGCGAACAGCTGTCCTTCGGGACCCACGAGGTTGGAGCTGAGCCCCGGCACCGGGGGCGTCGTCGAGGGGGCCGGTTTCGGCGCGGCGGGAGTGGGCGTGGAAGTTTCAGCGACGGGCGGGCCAGCCTTCAGCGCCTGCAGCAGCTGCGTGCCGTTGGGCCGGCCCCAACCGGTGCACGCGTCCCAGCCCGGGCCCGCTTTGTAGCTGCCGTTGTTGCCTTCGGTGATGTCCGCGAAGGTGTCCTTCAGGTGGGCGTACAGCTGTGGGTTGCAGAACCCGAGCGGAGTCCCGCTGAGCTGGTTGAGCAGCGTGATCAGCGCCGACCACAGCGGCGCGGAGGCGCTCGTGCCGCCGACCCCGCCCAGCTGGCCGCCCGGGCTCAGCACCCACATCGGCGTTTCGGGATCGGCGAGGCTGGCGACATCGGGCACGCCACGGCCGGTTTTGCCGCTTTTGTCGGCGTTGGCGGGGACGTCGGCGGCGGCCTGCCACTCGGGGAGCGCGAACAGGCGGCTCACGCCACCGCCCGTGGCGCCCTCCTGCTTGGTGAGGTCGTTCCACACCTTTTCCGAGGAGATCGTCCCGGTCGCCGAGTCCGCTTCCAAGCGGATGCCGCCACAGCCCAGCACCCACGGGCTCGACGCCGGGAAGTCGACGTGCGGAGTTTTCGTGTCGGGCTCGTCGGCCGAGCCTTCATCGCCCGAGGCACAGCAGATCGTGATCCCCTGGACGGCGGCCTGTTCGAAGGCGCCGTTGACCAGCTTGACGGCCTGTTCGGTCCACGCGCCCTTCGGTTCGTCCTCGGGGTTGCCGTAGGAGCACGAGATCACCTTCGGCTTGTTGGTCGTGTCGGCCACCGCCGCCTTGATCGCGTTCACCCACCCCTCTTCGGTGAATTCGGTGAAATACACCGCCACGTCCGCCCCCGGCACGACCCCGCCGACCGTGCAGAGGTCGAGCAGCACCTCGCCGGTGGCATCGCTTTGTTCACTGCCGTCCCCGGGGTCGTTGCCGGGACCCTGCACGACCACGTCGGTGAGCTTCGGCGCCGCCTGTTTGAGGGTGTCGGTGAAGTAGCCTTCGAGCGCGCTCGGCTCGTAGCCGCCCTTGGTGCCTTCGCCGTTGAACGCGAGCACCGCCACGCACTGCCCGGCGCCGTCGCCGGCGGGGAAGTCGAACAGCTTCGCGAGCATCGGCGGCGTGTACGCGTTGGCGGGCGGTTCGCCGCCCGCTTCGGCTTCGGCGGCACGCTTGGAGACGTGCGGACGGGTGCGCACCATCTTACGGTTGTCCAACCCCAGCACGCCCTCCACCACGCCGGCCAGCTCGGCGGGGAGCTGCACCTCGCCCTTGTAGGAGCGGTAGGTGCCGCCCTCGGGGTGTTTGTAGTGGTGCAGCTCCACGCCGAACGCCTCGCTCATCTGCTTGGCGGTGCCCGACACCCGCACCAGGCGCTTGGCGATGCTCCGCTCCACCACTTTCAACTTGTGCGCCTGCGCGAACGCGACGACCGCATCGAGGTCGGACGGGGCGGCGCCGAACGCCGCGACCGCCTGCTCGGGGCGCAGGTAGGTGCGCGCCCGGGGAGCGAGACGACCCAGCTCGTGCGCCGTCGGGGCGGGCGTGCCCTGCGGGTCGCGCTGGACGTAGACCGTGACGGTCAGCCGCGCGCCCGGCTTCACCGGCTCGATCGCGCGGGTGGTCGGCCGGCTGCTGCCGCGGAGACGGAAGTGCTTGCTCACTGTGGACCTCCAGTTGTCGCGAAGCTGGAACGAGGCCACCCATCAGAAGCATGCGCTTCCCCCACGATGGCATCCGCCGATGGTACAGAAAACCGTCAGCTAAATGGATTCTTCTTGTGAAAATTCGCGGGAGGGCGCGGATCAATCGCCGAGACCCTCGAACAGCCACGCGACGTCGAGGTCGGGCACGCCCTCCGCGGGCGAGGGAACCGCGGGATCCTTCCGCGGTCGGCTGCTACGACTCGAGCTCGCCGTCGTAGAGCGCGAACACCGCGCCCTGCGGATCGGCGACGACCGCGATTTTCGCGATCGAGATATCGATCGGGCCGGCGTGCACGGCGCCGCCGAGCTCACTCACCTTGGCGAGCGCGGCGTCGAGAGCCTCGACGCCGAAGTACGCCAGCCAGAACGGCGGGGCGCCCGGGGTGGCCGCCCGCATGCCGCCGGCGTTGGTGTCGCCGTTCTTGATCGACAGGTACGGTTCGGGGCTGCCCTCGAAGGGCGCCACGGTCCAGCCGAAGAGGCCGCTGTAGAAGGCGCTGGCGGCGTCGAGGTCGGTGGTTGCGAGCTCGTTCCACACCAGTGCCCCCGGCGCGTTCACGAGCGCCGCGCCGAAGTGCGCTTTCGGCTCCCACAGCTCGAAGTGGGCGCCCTGTGGATCCTGGATCACAGCCATGCGCCCTACGTCCATCACGTCGAACGGCGGCGCATGCACCGTCCCGCCAAGCTCCTTCGCGCGCTCCGCGGTCGCATCGGCGCTCTCCACGGAGATGTAGGAGTTCCACAGCGGTGGCACGCCCGACTCGCGCTGCTGGTCGGGCTGCGTCGCGATCGCCGCGACGGGCTTGCCGTCGCGCTGCATCATCGAGTAGACGTAGTCGCCGTCGCCGATCGGGCGATCGTCCGCCTCCCAGCCGAGCAGGCCACCGTAGAACGCCTTCGCCCCCGCCTGATCGGTGGTGGTGAGTTCCGTCCAGCAAAAGGTGCCGGGGGTGTAGCTGCTGCGCTCGCCCATTGCTGCGCAGAGTACCACGCTGCCCCCCTGGCCCGGATCGTGCAGACTGCACTTGTGCACTCAGCCATCGACGCCGCCCCGGCCGTGCTCCCGCTGCCGGGCGGACAGGACGGAGCGACGGTGACACTCCAGCCGCTGCTGTGCGGCGAGATGCGCGGGCCGGCAGGCTGGTTCGAGGCAGACCCTGGCCTCGGCGGCACACTGCGGGCGCTCGGCGTGAGAGTCCCAAAGCACGAGCTGATCCGCATCCCGATCGTGGCATTCCTGGTCGAGCACCCCACCGCCGGGCCGATCCTGATCGACACGGGCTTTCACCGTGCGATCGCGGATGGTACGCCGGCGCAGCGCAACCACAACCTCGGCCCGATCGGGAGGTTGATGATCCGCAACGTCGAGATGCGCAGCGAGCAGACCGCCGCGGAGCAGCTGCGTGCGCGCGGGATCGAGCCGCGAGAGCTCGGCCTGATCGTGATGACGCACCTGCACTTCGACCACGCCAGCGCGCTGGCGGACTTCCCCGCCGCCACGGTGCTGGTCTCCGCACCGGAGTGGCGCGCGGCGAACGCGCGGGGCGCAACGCTGCAGGGCTACTCGGGCGCGCAGCTGGACCCGCGCCTGACCTACCGCACGGTGGACTTCCAGGGGCCCGCCGCGCACGCACGGGGCCCGTTCGAGCGCGCGCTGGACCTGTTCGGCGATGGCTCGCTCACGCTGCTCGATACGCCCGGCCACAGCGCGGGGCACCTCGCGATCCTCGCGCGCCTGCGCGAGCGCGAGGTGCTGATCGCGGGGGACGCGATCTATACGATGGCCACGTTGCGCGAGGCCCGGCGGCCGTGGCACTCGCAGAGTCGCAAGGCCTTCGAGCAAAGCCTGCAGGCGCTCCAGGCCTACGACCGCCAGCACCCAGACGCGTTGATCGTGCCCGGCCACGACATGGCCCACTGGGAGACGCTCGCGGAGCGCTACGAGTAAAGCGCGGGCGACCTTGAACGACCACGCCTCCCGGGCGTGGTCGTTGTCTGTCTTACCGCTGTGCTACCGTGAGGACATGGCTGTCAGGAGAAAGCGGTCGATCTCGGTGCCCCCTGACCTGGATGCTCAGATACTGACCGAGGCGGCGCGGGACGGCATGACCTACAGCGCCTGGTTGACCGCCACCGCGCGTAAGGAGCTGAGAATCCGCGCGGGCCTCAGCGCGGTGGCTGAGGTCGAGCGGGAGCTCGGACGCTTCACGGATGAGGAGCTTGCGGACGCCGAGGAGTGGGCGAAGGAGACGATCGAGCGCAGCCGGCGCACGGCACGCGAACAGCGCGCCGCTTGAGGAAGGCCGCATGGCGGTCACCTACGACACGGGCGCCCTCATCGCCGCCGATCGCGGCGAGCGCCGCATGTGGACCCGTCACCAAGCGCTGCTGCTACAGCGAGAGGTACCGACCGCCCCCGCGCCGGTCGTCGCACAGGGATGGCGCGGGGGCTCGCGACAGGCGCTCCTCGCAAAACTGCTCGTGGGCTGTCACGTCGAGGTGCTCGACCACGACCGGGCTCGCCTTGTCGGAGCGCTGGCCGCGCGCGCCGGGACCGCGGATGTCGTAGACGCCGCCGTCGTCGAGGGAGCCCTGCGCCGGCAAGACGTCGTGATCAGCTCCGACCCCAAGGACCTCCGGTCAATCGCGGGCGCGGCCGGCCACCACCTGGAGATCGAGTCTCCCTGATTTGCCAGGGATCGGGCCGACGCCTTTCAATCCACGCGTAGAACGGCCTTGCCGGCGATCCGACGCTCCAGCAGCGCCGCGATCGCGTCTGCAGCGTCGTGCCAGGAGGCCTCGTGGTCGATCGAGCAGTCGAGCGCGCCCTCGGCCACAAGCCCAGCCAGCCGGCCAAGGTCCCGCGCGCCGGAGCGACTGTGAGCGAGCTCGGCGAACAGCAGGAGCCCGTACAGCCGCGCCCCGGGTGCTCGGCCAAAAAGCGCGCGCGTTGGGAAGGTGGTCGGCTCACCCGGGTCGGAGGCGGCAAAGGAGACCCACGGTTCCTCTTGGAGCGACGCGCTGCAGCGCCGCCCCGAGCGTGGCACCGCCGACGGCCTCGACGATCGCGTCGAACTCCTCTCCGGTGGGCTCCAGCCGAGGCAGGATCCGATCCGCGCCGAGCTCGCTGAGGCCTCGCGCCCGCTCGGCGCTGGAGGAGACTGCGGTGACATGGGCGCCGGCGCGCTTGGCAAGCTGCACCGCAAACCGTCCCACGCCGCCGCTCGCGCCGGTGACCAGCACGCGCCGTCCGAGCACCGAGCCGACGATGTCGAGCGCCTTCAGCGCGGTCAGCCCCGCCACGGGCAGCGCTGCGGCCTGTGCGTCGGAGACCGCATCCGGCAGCGCGCACAGCGTCTCGGTGGGCACGGCAACCAGCTGCGCCCACGCGCCGGCGGACACCAAGCCAACGACCCGCGCCCCGGCCGCTGGGCCAGAGCCATCGGGCGCCGGGATCTCGATCGCCCCCGCGACATCCCACCCGGTGAGCTGCCCGTCGGCCATATCCGCCAGCCGCCGCGACTCGCCGCGGTTGAGCGAGAAGGCGCGCACCCGCACCAGCGCCTGGTTGGGGAGCGGCACGGGGTCCGGGACCTCACGCAGTTGTACGTTCGCGAGGGCGCCGGGAGCTGCCGTGAGCGCGATCACGGCCTCGATCCTAGCGGCGGAGGCTCACCTTCTCGGCCCCTCATCCGATGAGTGCTTGCCCTCAATCCCTAGCAGGGTGCGCAGCTCCTCCGCGGCCGCTGCGCTTGGGCAGCTCGTAGCACCGAGCGCTCGGCCTCGCGGGCCTACAGAACAGCAGCCGAGGAGGCGCAGCCGGGAGCGGGGTACTGCTCCATCAGATCCTGCACCTCGGCCTTGACGCGCGCGAGCAGCTCGCTCTCACCGTCGCGCACGGCGCCGAGGACCTCGTCGAACCAGCGCGCGATCTCCCCCATGTGCTCAGCGCCCAAACCGCGGGTGGTCGCCGCCGGGGTGCCGATCCGCACGCCGGAGGGGTCGAACGGCTTGCGCGGATCGAACGGGATCGAGTTGGCGTTGGTGACCATCCCCGCCTGACTCAGGGCGCTCGAGGCCTCCTTGCCGCTCACTCCCTTGGAGGTCATGTCGATCAGGATCAGGTGGTTGTCGGTGCCGCCGGAGATCAGTGTGAAGCCGCGCTCCGCGAGCGCCTCGGCGAGCACCTTGGCGTTGGCGACGATGCCGTGCGCGTACTCGCCGAAGGCCGGCGTCGCGGCTTCGCCGAGCGCGACGGCGATCGCGGCGGTCTGCTGCTGGTGGGGCCCGCCCTGCAGCCCCGGGAAGACGGCTTTGTCGAGCGCCTTCGCGTGCTGCTCGCGGCACATCAGGATCGCCCCGCGCGGCCCGCGCAGCGTCTTGTGCGTGGTCGTCATCACCACGTCGGCGTGCGGCACCGGCGAAGGGTGGGCGCCACCGGCGATCAGCCCCGCGAGATGCGAGACGTCGGCGACCATCAGCGCATCGATCTCCCTGGCGATTGCTGCGAACGCCTCGAAGTCGATCGTGCGCGGCACCGCGGTGCCGCCGCAGAACAGCAGCTTGGGCCGGTGCTCGAGCGCGAGCTCCCGCACCTCGTCCATGTCCACGCGGCCGGTGTCGCGGCGCACGCCGTAGTGCACGGCGTTGAACCAGATGCCCGTGGCCGACACGCCCCACCCATGCGTGAGGTGGCCTCCCGCGGGCAGCGAGAGCCCCATCACCGTCTCCCCCGGCTTCACAAACGCCAGGTAGATCGCCAGGTTGGCGGGCGAGCCGGAGTAGGGCTGCACGTTGACGTGCTCGGCACCGAACAGCTCCAGCGCGCGGGCCTGCGCCAGCCGCTCGATCTCGTCGATGACCTCGTTGCCCTCGTAGTAGCGCTTGCCCGGGTAGCCCTCCGCGTACTTGTTCACGAGCACCGTGCCGTTCGCCTCGAGCACGGCGGGCGAGCAGTAGTTCTCGGAGGGGATCAGGCAGAGCGACTCGGCCTGCCGGCGCTCCTCGCGGGCGAGCAGGCGGGCGAGCTCGGGGTCGGACTCTTCGATGGCGGTGAGCATTGGGCCATTCTACTGCGGCCGCGTCGCCGTCGGGCGCGAGTCGCCCGACGGCACTGGAATGACGCGGTCTGTGAACCACAGGTCGCCTTCGGGTCCAGTCGTGATCCCATCTGGCTGGCTGCCCGCTCATAGGCCCGGCATGTCTATTCGGCCGTGACCGCCCAGCTGCCGGCTGCCGGCCCTTGCTGTCCTTCACCCACAGTGAATGGAATGATAACGCCAAACGGGTGGGCTTCTTCGAGAAGCGACACGGCAGGCGAGGTTCCTGCCACGACACCAGAGCCTTCCCGAATATAGACGCAGAGGAAGCCTTTCGCGGCTGTCGGTGCCGTGAAGGTCCCGGTGCACTTTTCTTTCCACAGCGGCGACGCGACCGACCCGTTTTCTTCGTGGTATTTCCCGTTTTCGATCTGAGCTCCTATTGCCAGACCTTTCAGATACTGCACGAGCACCTTCGGCGCGGGTTCCACTTCGATCGGGAAGGAGATCGCGACCCGCGATACAGGTTTCGTGGCGTTCTGCTGGGCGGATACGCCGGTCACTACCGTGACTTTTTCCTTGACGCCGTTCACTTCGGTTTCGATTTCCTTGGTGGTGGACATCAGGGGACTTGTTTCGACGACCTGGCCCTGGGATCCGGTGGCCCACATACCGGTCAGGGTATCGCCGGAGGGCAGCGTTTTCGGTAGGCCTCCTCCGCCGGAGCCGCCCGCGCCGTTGCAGGCGAATGCGGTGCCGGTTTTGTTCGCGAATTCAGCCCCGCCTTCTTCGCATTTACCGCTCCCGTTATCGGCCGCGAGCGCCTTGACCGTCACGTTTTCACCAGGAGCACCGGGGGCGCCGGCTTTGCCTTCGGCGCCGTTGCACGCGAAGAGCCCGGTGCCGAGGCCTTCGGCTTCGAAGCTCGCGCCACCCAGTAGTTTGCACGCGGCTTCGCCGGGTTTGACTTCGGCGACAACGACGCTCTTGCCGTTCGTCCCGTTGGGGCCGTTCGTGCCGGCTTTGCCTGCTGGGCCTTCTTTACCCGCTGCCCCGGCCGTTCCCGCGGGGCCCGTCGCACCAGCCGGCCCGGTCTTGCCCTGCAACTGCTTGAGCACCTTCGGGCTGATCTGCTTGGCCGAGGCGATGACGTAATGCTTGGCGGCGTACGCTCCACCGCTCATCGCGAACACGAGCGCGAACGTCATCGCGACGTTTGCGTACGTGACACGCTTTCTGATGAACGACAACATGTTCCTCCCCGTATTCCTTGTATAGAGTTTCATTTCCCGCGCCCGCTGCCCTTCCGGGGTTTGGGCCCATATCGTTTATGCGCTTCGCGTTCACAGCCCTGGCGCTGCCTGTGGCTGTGCTTGCGCTTACACACGCTCAACGCAGCCTTCAGCTTCTGCGCCCGTGTGAGCGTCTTCGGCGTCACCCTCGCTTCCTTGGGGAACGCGACGCTCGGGACCGGCAGGGCCGCGAGCGTCACCGGGATCGGCAGCACTTCGGGCAGGCCCTGGGTCGTGAAGATCACCGGTTCGCCGTAGCTCGTGCCGTACGTGCTTTCGATCTTGATCCTGTACGCGTACGAGGTCCCGGGCTGCAAACCGGAGAGCTGCAGCTCCTCGCCCTCCACGTTCGTTCCTTCACCGGCCGAGCCCGACTCTACGATCCCGTACTGTGTCCCCGCGGAGTTGGATACCCCGAGTTCGAACGCGTAGTTCGCGGGCTTGCCGTCCGGGTTCACTTCGCCCGAGATGACCGCGCCCGTCGCGCTCACGGCGCTGTAGGACCCCGCCATGGCATGCGGCACGATCACCGGTGTCGTGAACGCGACGCCTTCCTGGCCGGTCGTCTCGCCGCCTTCTTGCTTGGTTTCGTATTCGAACGCGTTGTCGGCCACCAGACGGTAGCTGTAGGTGCTGCCCGGATTGAGGTCAGTGGCTTCCTGGACGACCCCGACCGCACGCGCCACCGAGGATTCCTGACCGGGGGTGCTCTGAATCACAGGGCATCCTTCGAGTTTTTCGCATGGCCCGTATTCGAAGTGGTAGCGGGTGGGTGCGTGCTGTGGGTTCACCGTCGCGGTGAACACGACCGACTGTCCCGTCACGAACGACGCGACGGGCATACCGGGCACTTCGGGCGCGGGCGTGGAGGTATGGAACGGGACTTCCGGCCCGTACCCCACTTCACGGCCACCGCCGACCTGCGCTTCGACCGCCATCGCATACCAGTACCGCTGGTTCGGTATGAGCCCCGAGAGATTCGTCGAGACCGGCTGGAACGTGTTCTGTTCTCCTTCGAAGAGCTTTCCAGTGCGTTGCGTCAGCTCGCCTTCTTCGGTGCCGTACGCGAAGAAACCGGTCGCCGGCAAGCCGTTCGGGTCGATTTCACCGCCGAGTGTCGCGCTGGTCGCGCCCACTCCGCTGGCCGGGCTCGTCTCGGCCTGGGGGAACAACGCTGGCGCGTACTCCACGATTTCCTGTGGAAGGTTGCTGCTGCTGACCTCAGGTAGATACATCCTGTCGCTTGCGGGTTCGGCGGGTTCGCTGACATTGAACGCGAGCGAAGCGTGCACAGAATTCCCGGCGAGCGGACCGAATTCGCTGCCCGCGAGCTTCGTCCCGCATTCACCGCCACCGGTCTTATAGATAGCGCCCCGGGGCGTTTCGCTGTTGAAAACGTGGCCTTCCAACACACCCAGCCGACCGTACGCGTCGATCGCGACCGCATCGATACCTGCGCTGGACGGGTCGATCACGCATGATTGGAGCACACCCGCCTTGTACTCATGCACACCCGCAAGGGTAGAACTACCTGGCCCGAATACTTCGACCGCTTCCACGGCGAACACATCACCGCTCTCATCGACCGCGAGCGCGTTTACCCACGCGCCGGCGGTATGCGTAGGGAATTCACCGACCCATTTTCCCGACGCTTCGAACTCCTGCACCCGGTTGTGATCGCCCACGTACAGCAGGTGGTCGGTCGGGCCGACAGCCAGCTGATCGCCGGCGGACTGCTGCGATTCGAACGCGCCCTGTCCCGTCCCCGGTTTACCGGCTTGGCATTCGCTTTCTTCAGCCTCCGTACAGAGGTTCGTGTGGTTCTTGTTGACTTCCTTGCCGATCGTCAACACGAAGCTACCGGTCGAGGTGAACTCCTCTACACGGTCCTTATTAGCATCATTCGACTCCAGGACGTACACGTTCCCGCTCGCCTGATCGACAGCGATCGACACCGCTTCGTCCAACTGTCCCGCCAGGCCCGTGCCGGCTTGACCGGCTTGGCATTCTTGTTCTTCGGCCTTCGTGCAGAGATTCCCGCCTTTCTTGTTGACTTTGAAACCGAACATCAACACGAATTCCCCACTCGCGGTGAACTCCTGCACACGCCTGTTGGCGCTCCCTTCAGCGACATACACATCCCCGTTCGCCGCCACCGCAACGCTGCCGGGAAAAGAGAAACCGCCGGCTTCATTGCCGAATTCCCCCGGCTGACAGACGTCCCCGGAGAGGACCGTGCAGATGTTCCTTTCGGCCTGGGGTGCGCTCGCTTGGACCTTCGTCTTGTCGACGTTGCTGCCCCAGTGGCTTATTAGCGACCACCGCGACGGTTCGACAGCACCCGCGCCGACCGGGGCAAGGGCCGCCACGCCAAACGCCGCGGCAAGCACAACGAACCCGATCCTCATACGGTTGCTCATCGCCTATCGCCTCCCTTTCTGTGCGTTATCGCGTGCTGAGGTCCGTGCCCCGTGTCCTCGTTTGCGGTGCTGTGCGCTTCTCGCCTTGCTTGTGGCGCATCCGGTGACGGCGATCGGCGTGTTCTGGGTGAGCTTGGCGCCGTCCTGCGCGACGAATTCCGTCGGCATCTTCAGCTTGCCCCGCTCCTTGCACAGGTTTCCCAGCGCTGCAAGCGCCGAATATTTACCCTGCGGGAGGTACAGCTCGAACGTGTTGACCGGCACGTCGGGGACCGTCTTGAACGTGCTGCTTGTTATCCCGGCTTTACTGATGAATGTGCTTCCGGTCAGGTCGACGCGTACACCGTCGCCCTGCAGCACGACGATCAGGTTCGGGAACGCTTCTCCACCATTGCTCACGAAATACACCGGACCCGACAGTTCGCCCGCCAACAACGGGGTGGAGGTGCGTGCGATGCCGATGATCGACGCCGCCGGACACCCTGCCGGGTTGGAGTTGAACACCGCGGCGGTGCACGCCTTCTGCAGCGTCGTCAAACGCGCCGGCAACTGCTTGGGCAGCAGGACTTTGACATAGGAGATGTTCGCGTCCTTACCCATCGCCCCCGGCGGATAGGACAGCTTCACATCCAGGCTCGCGCCATCCGCCCTGCTGGTATGACCACCGGTCGAGACCGCGAAACGGGGTTCGAACACCAGACTCGTACAGTTCCCCACCGCGAACGGGCTGGAAACGCCGGCCACCGCCTGCTGTGAGCCCGAGATGTTCGCGGTCACCTGCTGCGCCTTGCAGTTCGTGGGGTTGAACATGAAGTTTGGACGATCGACATCGACCGTGATCCGCTGCAGCCGCAGCGGGACACCGAAGATGATCTGCGGGAGCCTGTACGGCCCCGTTTCATCGGTCGTAATAATCGCCGTAGAATCATTAGGGTCGATATCGATCCGCGCGCGAACCACCACCAACCCCAGATTGAACGGGCCCGCCACAGCGGGCGTGACGATACTCAAACCAAACGGGGCGCCATCGTGCGGGCCGGTCAAGTACATCGTCCCTTCAATTTCAAACGGGTGCGAGCCCGCACCCGAGGCGACCCTCGTGGTACCGATCTTCGACGCTTCAGGACACGTACCCTGATCGGCCTGCGGTTCCGCACACAACGGGACGCTCGCCAACACCGCCAACAACCCTGGAGGAGTATGAACCTGCACACCCTTGATGTACTGTTCGCGATCCTGCCGGCTGATGTTCACCGTGAACGCACTGAACTTCCCCGCGTTCGGCGTCACCGTCCCCGCGACGAACCCCGGAGCCAACCCCGGCTGGCTCGCGCAATCCTGAACATCATAGGACGATGACGGCGTCACATCCGGCAAACCAGGCATGAACATACCTTCGGGCGTGCTGCCGGAAGCCGCCCATGTCGAGAAGTCGGCGCTCGTCGTGGCCGGCCCGCACGTCGCGGGATTGTCGATCGGCGCGCGCGGCCCGCCGTTCAAGTGGATCTTCAGTTCGCTGAACGGCAACTGCACGATTTCTTCCGCGACGCTCGTCAACTGGCCAGTCGCCGGGTTCGCCTCCGTCTTCAGGCGAACCTTGATGTTCACCCCGGTGTTCGCGAGCGGACCCTGGCCACCGAGTTCGAGATAGAGCTGGTAGAGGTTGCCGTCGAGCGCGTCCTGTTCGGTGCACGGAGCCTGCCCAAGCGCCGCGTTACCGCACCCCGGCCGCGCCAGGAACACACTTCCCTTGATCGGTTCGGAGAGCAGCGGCGTGACCGCTTCCGCGGTCCCGACCTTCGAAGTATCGGGACAATGACCGGGCGCGAGCCGCAACGCACCGTTCAACCCGACTTCTTCGGATTCATCCGGACCCGACGGTGGCGCTTCCATATTGATCCCTTCCGGACCGAATTCGTTGCACGCCTGGATACCATCCACGACGCTCGGGCTGATCGACAAGCCAGGCGGCAGCGAGATCACCGTTTTGCGCAACTCGGGCGTCCCCAGCCGTTCCGGTTCCTCGAACTGCGGAACCGTCAGGTTCACACCCAGCCCGACAGGCGCATCCGCCAGCAACGTATCCGGTTCAACCCCGATCGACGGAGAGAACGGCAACACGTTGCAGCCAGTCGTCGGCGGCACGCCTACTTCAGCGCTCGCGTACGAACCCGACACCTGACGTCCACCTTCATAGCGGACCGGTTCCTGCCACGAATCCGATTCCGCCAACGCCCGCTCACCACCCGACGAGCAATCCGACTGCCACGTCAAAAACGGCACTTCAGGCGCACCGCTCGGTACGTTGCCCACGGCTCCGGCGGTCCCACACTGCCAACTGACGGCGACCATACCCCGTTCGCATGTCAGTCCACGCTCGGCCCTGTGGGTTTCGGATGCCGGCTCGCCCCAGAACGTCGTTTCGACCTTGTACACCCCGATGTTTGGAATGCCATTGCTGTCGACCTGCAGACTGTATTCCTTGCGTTTGGTCACCGGGTTCAATACCCGCACCACGTGCGCGGTCAAGGTGAAGTTCGCTTTCACGTCGTTCGTCAGCAGGAACTCGGCTGACTGGCCGGCTTCGGGGGTGATATTGTAGATCGGTCCCACCAGGTCCTCGCCCTGGAAGAGATACGAGCTGCCGACCCCGACCTGCGTCGACGCGGGACAGTTGAGAGTTTTCTCTGTCTCATCGGACAGCGCCTGTGTGATCGGGCAGCGCGGCACGGAGGTCGGATTGCCCAGCAGGCCCTGTGGCAACGTCACATACACATCCTTTGGATTACCGACAGGCGCCGGCGTGAACCCGCCTTCCGTTAAATAGTCTTCGTTGGCCCATTCCACCGTCGCGGTCAACGCGTCGGGATGACCGCCGGCCTGCGTGAACGGAACCGGCCGGTTCACAAACGCCCAATGCTCACGATCGACCTCCGTGGGGACGGCTTCCGTCGTCTGAAACGACAACTTGGCGATCGACGACGACGGGTGCGGGCTGATCGTGCTCTCAGACTCACCGCTCGCCGGCGCCGGCGCTCCGCCACCAGTCGCGCTCACCGTGTTTGAGACCTGTCCTTCGGGAGCAGAAGAAGACACCACCACACTGCTCACCAGGCTCAAATACTGGCCCGGTTCGATCCTGCCAGAACCACCATATTCTTCAGCCAAGCTCACCAACAGCGATTCTGAGAGCGTGCACACCACTTCCTGGCCGGCGACCGTCGTGAGCGTCGAACAGACACCCGGAATAACAGCCAGATCGACACCTCCGCCTTCGCTGCCGCACAGCTTCCCGGGCACACCCAGACCGCACCAGTAAAGCTCGACTGGCGCCATCTTTCCCGCTTTCTGCACGCTGGGCGGCAACTGCGCCATTTCCACGAGAGTCAGGCCGGCTGGCAGCTTGTCCGTGATCCTCACCCCGTTCGCCGGACCGCTGCCGCTGTTCGTGACCTGAGCTTCGAGTGCGCCGCCTGTCACGTTCGCTTCAAGCGCAGCGTGTTTGCTGGGCACAAAATAGGTGGGAGCGCTCGCTTCCACACTCCAAGCCGGCTGCGACGCCGCACCGGCCTCCCCGGCAGCGAAAGCGAGCAGCAACGCACAGCACAATGAGGCGAAGAGAACGAGCATCGCCAACCGGCCCCTCGACGACGGTGTCAAACCTCCGGCAGCTGGACCCATCATCGTCCCCTCCCCATGGTGGTCTTCCTGACGACGCGACGCGAGCGCGCTGCGTGCCTGCGCCTCGCCCTGTGCTTGCCCTTCTTCACCTTCACCTCGGTCTTCTTCGAAGTCTTCTTCGTGGTCTTGCTCTTCACCGGCGGTGGCGCCGGCACATTTTCACCCGGCGCCTGCGAGACGCTGCCCGGCACGAGCAACGGCGCGGGATTCGTCAACGAGCCCTGACACGCATCCCCTTCACACTGCCGGCGCGACGCCGGCTCAGACGGGAACCCTTCTCCGAGGCGAGCGTCATAGACATCCCTGGCACCGTCGGTGTCCTGGGGCACGAGGTCCTGCGCCGAGATGAAGAAGATGTCGCGCCCCGATGGCGTGATCACCGGCGAATCTCCTCCCCCCGTTGTCACTTCGCCCTCCGGTTCGGGCGCCACGCCGCTGGAGATCAACGACACATGCCCTTCATGCCATTCATACACGTTCGAGAGCCCGTTCAAAGCCAGCGAGGACAGCGGATCAGCCGTCCCGAACACGATCCGCGACCCGTCTTCGTTGATCGCGCGAACGTCCATGTAATACCGCCCGACGGGCAGGCGACCCGGGGTCATGTTCGGGAGCGTTTCGTCATAACTATTGTTATTCCCGTTACTGTCATAGCCATCTTCCCCGGTCGATACCCGCTCGAGCGTTTCCGTCGCGGCGTCGTAACGGTAGATGTCCCTCGCCGTGTCCGTATCGTCAGGCGTCAGCTGCCCATAGCTCGTGAACACGAGGAACTGCCCGTTCCCCGTAGTCTCCAGGTTCCGTACGCCGAGCCACTGTTTGCTGTCAGACCCGCCGGGACACGCTGGATCGAGGACCGCACCGGACTGTTCGCGGCCCGAGCACAGATCAACGACGAAATGATTCCTGTTTTCCGCCACATCATAGACGTACAGGTTGTCCGCGCCCTTCAACGGCGCCCGCCCTTCACGGTTGACTCCTTCGCTCAACACGCCCCGGGCGACGAAATAGACCCGTCCACCGTCGGCGGAGACCGTCACCGCCTGTTCGCCCTGCACTTCGGCGGGTTCACCAGACACCGTCGAGCGCGACACCTGCACGAGCGAAGCGACTTCCCGCTCGCCGGCCGGGCAACCCTCGCCACCACCGGGACATTCAAGCGTCGCCATATACACGTCGTTACCGAACCGATGCCACCTGGCGCGCGCTTCCTGCGCGCCCCCACTCGGGCTTTCGCAACCGGCCTGCGTCACGAATTCCCCAAGACCTTCCACGATCCCACCGACCGGTCCGGCCGTTTCCCTGCACGTGAATTCCGCATCCCCGGTGACCAGCGACTGGACCGTCGTGAAGAAGACACGCGTGCCTTGTTCACCGGCTCCCGTGAACACGGCCCGCTGCGCCACCGCCGAATGACAAGGCGCCGACACCGCACAATCGGCCGCGACCGGCTGCGAGATCTGCACTGTCCGTTCGCCGTTCAAACGCACGAACAGTTTCCCTGGACCCTGCGGAAAATACCCATTCAGGCCATCGCACTTCCTTTCACCGAGATCCGTACCCGCCGTGAAGAACACCTCGCTCCCGTCCGCGGAGACGACGTTCAAGTTCATGTCGGCGCGGTCGTCGAATTCTCCTCCGCCCAGGTACGGTTCGCAGTACGGGTCGATCAACCGCTGTTCGCCTTTCGGCCCCGTTTCCACGGCCAGCAGCCGCAGCGACGGCGCTTCCCCACCACAACCGTTCACGCTACTGCCCGCCGACAGTTCGTATAGCGTTTCGCTTAGCCCCTTGTCTTCAGGCAACAGCCCTGTCGAGGGGAACAACACGCGACACAGATCGGGGCTCGCGCCTTTCGCCTCTATCCCTTCTACAGACCCCCCACCCAATTTCGTCAGCGGCCCGTACATCACCTGAGGAGACGGACGCGGCACACCCAACGGCTGAAACAGATACTCCTTTTCAAAAAAGCCTTCCAGCGAGCGTTCCTGTACTTCGCCCGAATGCTTCGCGAGATCACCGATGAACAGCACCGATTCAAGCGAGGAGGAGACGACTTCCCTGGCCGATTCATTCCCGCGCGGCATACTCGGCGTGGCGGGCAACATCAATGGCGTCGTCGACCAGCCACCCCCGGACCGGACGGCCAAATAGTCGCCGAGCAACGTGTCGTTCGGCGCCCCGGCGAACGTACCCAGCGATTCGAACTGCACCCTTTCCCCTTCCGCGGCACCGGCGACCGCAACAGCATCGATCGCCGACACGCCGTAACCACCCTTGTACGGCGGGCTGACCATCTCGTAGTGGCGTTCAGGGTTGGTGAGAGCCTGGGCGGGAACGGGCGCCACGACGAGGCAGAGCAGCAACGCGCTCAACGCGCCCACGGTGCACAGCGCGAGCACGAGCGCACGCGAGGATGGAGATTGACGGGCCATTACTGAATCGCCTCCTGGTTCGTGGATACGGAAGGAAGCTGAATACCCTGCATCACCCAGCGCTCCCCTGATCGTCCATGCGCAGACGCACCGATGCCGTCTCGGCCCCGACAGCGAGAACGCTGAGCCGCTGTGCGACCTCGCCGCCTAACGATGTGAGCTTCCACGCGTTCGGCTCGCCGGAGAGATGACCGCCACCCGTGTTCACCGTGAGACCCAAACCCTCGAGGCGGCGCAGCAACTTCGAGATCTGGCCCGGGTCGGTGATACCCGCGCTTTCAGCGACCTCCCGGTTGCTGGCACCCGGCCACTGCGCGATGCACTGCAGTACCCGCGCGGTGCGATAGGTGAGACGCATGTCCACCTCATCCAGCGGATCCTTCTCCGCGACCGCGGAGGGCCGCCCGTGCTCCGGCGCCGGACGCGGATCGGGCGCCGGGCGCCGCTGTTCGCGACGCGCCGCGCGCGGCCCCAGATACTGCAGCGCGATCATCCCGATCAGCTCCTCGAGCAGCGCGGTCAAAGGCGGCATAGCGACACCGCTGCGCAGCCGCGCATACACCACACCGAGCGCCCCACCCACCAGGCCTTCCGCCGTCACCAACGTGCACTCCCCCCCACGGGGACCCTCCCGGCGGCCCTCGTCGAGCACCTCCGCCAAGCGCGCCAGGATCCGCTCGCGACGTTCGAGCGCCGCCGCCCCGCCACGCGATGCCTGCACCACGCAGATCCGCGCCAGCGCAGGCTCACGCTCCAAAAACGAAAGAATCACCCACAACCCCCCACGCACCCGCTCGCGCCACGCCAAACCCTCGAGACCCGCCGCCGCCAGCTCCCGCTCGACCCGCAACACGACATCGTCGAGCAGCGCGACCAGGCACTCCTCGCGGTTGCCGAACAACTCGTAGAACGTCCGCCGCGACACCCGTGCCCGAGCAGTAATCTGCGCCACCGATGTGTCCGGGTAGCCCAGCTCGTCGATCACCGCCGCGGCCGCGACCAGCAACCGCGAGCGCTGAATCTCATCGACCTGCCCGCGCGACGCGTCGCGCGGCAGCACCAGCCGCTTCGGCTCGCGCTGCGGCCGCCGCTCGCTCGGCAGTGCTCGCTCCCCCGTACGTCGACGAGCAACCGCTCCCGCACCGCCAAGCGCTCGGGTCGCCATCAGCAACCACCCCTCGCATGCACGCATGAAACTGCGGCCCCGCCCAGAGCCACCCCTGTAACCCCGGCCGGAGCCACCCGGAGCCCACCCTCCGCGGGGAGGAAGCAAAGACGGCGCAAACGCGCCCGATGAGGAGTCCCCGCGGTTAGGCCGCTAGACGAGAGAGAGAGAGAGAGAGAGAGATGCGACAGCGCCAAGCTGGCGCATCTAGCATCAGCCCCCCGGGCCGATGCGCACATCCCCATCATGAATCTCCCTCTAGAAACCACGCTCAAACAGCTCCCTCATCGCTCTGATCCAGACCCTCCCCCACAACAACAAACCCTGCGAGCGCTTGACGTCAACCACAAAGCGGCATGACCCCAACCAGACCCTATGTACCGGCTCCCCACCACTGGCAGAGCCAGCCTGCCGACGCAGCGTAACGCACCTCGCTTCAGATGTCAAGCCCCAAGTGAGCTCACGTACAACAACGGGCTACGTAATATCAAGTGTCGAGCGCGCGAAGGTGCAACACTGAGCGAGATCGAGCCACTGCGATGACCGGGCTTACCCCAGATATAACCCATGCGACCGTTCTGCGGCACGGTGCTTTGCGGCTCGCCTTCGCCGATGGCGCGACCGGCGAGGTCTACGTGCTGGACCGTATGCGCGGCCCAGTGTTCGAGCGCGCCCGGACCCTCGAAGGCTTTGCCGAGGTCAGCGTCGACCCCGAGACGGGAACAGTGTGCTGGCCGGGTGGCGCAGACCTTGCACCAGACACGCTTTACGAGCGCGTACGCACCGGGGTCTGGCCGGGCGAGAGCCAAGCCGCGTAGTAGAAAAAACCCGCATTGGCTACAAAATGAGGGTCTATGTTGCCGACACCTCGGAGGGGGTCACGGTGGTCACCGGCAGACCCGTGCCCGATACCTTGCTCGGCAGGTCGAGCTTCAACCATCGCGACAGTCGTGTGGGCAGCGTTGAGATGATCACCTCGTCAAAGCCATACCGGTTAATCGCATCGTCCACCGCTACGCCCGGGTCGGGAGCACCCACGATTCCCACGACGGGGGTTCCGGCGGCCTCGCTCAGCAGCGGCAGGGCGTGATCGATCACGGCGTTGGCCTCACCAGCGCCCTGGTCCTCGGGGTCGACGATCTTGTGCAGGCCGTGGGTTGCGTTTGGGACGAGCAGCGTGAACGTGCACGGCCCGCGCCCAGCCCGCTCTCGCACGGCGTCGAGCAGGGGTTGTGTGGCGGCAGTCTTGTGCGCCACCACAAGTACTCGGATGAGGGTCTCGGAGGACTCCACGGTCGGAACTCCCTTCTCGGTGGTTGGTTCTGATGATCGCACTTGCGCACTCCCACCGCGCCACGGACAGCGCCCGAATTAGTCTGGCCGTGCGGGGGTCGGTACATCTCGCTGGGACGCGTAGGCTCACTGTTGAGATGTTCGTGCTTGCTCTGATCGGAGCGTTTGTTCTCGAGGTGTTCGTCTTCGTTGAGGTCGGACGCGCGATTGGCTGGCTTCTGGCGGTCGTCTTGCTGTTTGGAACCTCGGTGCTCGGCGCGCGGCTCCTGCGCATCCAGGGACGCTCGGCGATCGAGCGCGTCTCACTGGCGGTGTCCGAGCATCGCGCGCCCGCGCGTGCCGCGATCGACGGCGCACTCGGCACTCTGGGGTGCGTGCTGCTCGTGATGCCCGGGTTCGTCACCGATGCCCTTGGCGTATTGCTCCTGTTTCCGCTCACGCGAAAGCTGACGCGCCGCTGGATATCACGCCATTACGCCGGTCGCATGATGAGCTTCGTGGCAATGGCAGGACGCTTCGCGCCAAGCGACCGCGGTAAGCGTCCGGCTGACGTCGAGTCAACTGTGGTCGACGACGATCGCGACCATCTAGGCCGCTGAACAGTGCACCGCCGGCGACTGCGGCAGCCGCCGGCCTGCGGACCGCGCAGTACGAGCGGGCTGTCCGCGCGCGAAGTCGTGTGGGGTATTGTCCTCGTCACCCATCGCGAGGAGACCACCATGGCCGATTCAACCACCACTCCTACTCGCCTTGTCGGCGTCGAGGATCTCGACGAACGGCAAGTCACCGTCGTCGAGACACCACACGGCGCGCTCGCTGTCGGTCTCAGTGGCGGTGAGCCGTTCGCGGTTTCCAACCGCTGCCGCCATCTGTTCGCCTCACTCGGGGAGGGACACGTTGCCGAGGATGGATGTCTCCAGTGCCCATGGCACGCGGCTCGCTATGACACACGCTCCGGCGCGATGACACGCGGCCCGCAGGGCGCATTCAAAGCCTTGGCAGGCCTCGTGAAGAGCACAACCGGCGCCCGGGCACTCAAGACTTTCCCGGTAGTACTCCGAGATGGCGCGATCTGGTTGGAGGGCTAGCGCAGGCCGCTCGCCACCGCGAGCAACCGCGGAGGAGAAGGCCGCTGGAAGCACCACGAACCGCGCATTTTGGGGCGATTTAGCGGCCCCAAACACGGGTTATAACCATAGGATCAGGCTGGTTTGGTACCCAAAGTGGTACCCACGAGCGATGTGGTACCCACGTGGTACCCACGGTGATAGGATCGTATTGGCCAGCCAACAAGAATCCCCGCCGCGACCTCGTGATCGCCTGGTCGGACACCAGAGACAGACTCCGATGCCAGCACCGAACCCCAGCGCCACCATCGTCGTCCGCGAGCATCGCGGCCAGGTGTTCTACGAGGCCAAGTTCCGACACAACGGACGGCAGATCAAGCGACGTATCGGCCCCGCGTGGCTCGAACGCGATCCCGACACGGGCCGCTGGCGCCGGCATCGCGGGCGTGTCGCCGAGGGCGCCTACGACGAACGCGCCGCCCACGTAGCGGCCGCGCAGCTCGTAGCCGAGTACGTCGACGAGGCCGCGAATATCGAGCGCGTCGAGCGGGAGCGCCGCACGCGGGGCGTGACCTTCCGCGAGGTCGCGCACGCCTACCTCCGCCGCCTGGCGGATGTGGCCGGCGCCAAGCCTTCGACGCTGCGCGACCACGGCTACGTGCTGGCCGAGCCGGGTATCCCCCACAAGCGCGGCAAGGGAACCACGGCCGGGCACGTCATGGCCGCCCTCGGGAACCGGCCCGCAGCGAAGATCACCACACGGGAGATAGAGGATCTGCTGGCGACGGTCAGCGCCACGAGCGCATCGCCGCGGACGGTGAACAAGTACCGCAACATCATCGCGGCCGTATTCGGCTACGGCTGCAGGCCATCCACGTACTCGCTGCCGGCGAACCCCGCGCGCGCGGCCGATCGCCGCCGCGAGCCACACCCCGGAGCGCTCGTGTTCTACTCCCCGGAGGATGTCGAGGCCATTGCGCGCGCACTCGCCGAGGGCCGGCACCGCGACCCGGCGCACCCCGCCATGAGCGATGGCGAGCGCGCGGCGCGGCAGGCCGAGGACTCCCAGGACGCCGAGATCGTCCGGGTCGCGGCATACGCGGGACTGCGACTCGGGGAGCTCCTCGCACTGCGCTGGCACGACGTGGACTTCGCCGGCTCGGCGCTGACCGTCGCCCGCGCGATGAGCGCCGGGGAGGAGTGCTCCACCAAGTCCGGGCGGGTGCGCCGGGTGCCGCTCGCCGACCAGGCCGCCGCCGCGCTCGACCGGACGAGCAGGCGCGAGCGCTACACCTGCCCGGGAGACTTCGTGTTCTGCAACGTGTACGGCCGGGCGCTCGATGACTCAGCCCTCCGCCGCCGCTACCGTCGAGCGCAGGCCGCCGCCGGCGTGCGGCCCTTGCGCTTCCACGATCTACGTCACACGTTCGGGTCGTTGCTCGCGATGCGTGGCGTCGATGTGGTGACGATCCAGCAGGCGATGGGGCACAGCGCGCTTGCCACCACGAGCCGTTACCTGCACGCGCGCCCCGCTTCTGAGCAGGCCGGCGTGTTCACGCGCGCCTTCCGGTCCACCGTGGAGGGCGAGGCTGAGCTTGCGGCAGCCTGAACTCGGAGACGTCCCTACGGACGACCGACGACAGCGGTGGGTTGCATCGCCTCGCGCAGGGCCAGCGCCTCGATCGCCTCGCGGGCGTTCTGGGGTGTGTCCTCGATCTTGCCTTCGCGCCACTCGGCGGCGAAGTCTGCAGGAGTGCGGCCGGTGCGGGCCTGGAACTCCTGCGTGCGTGCGTCCAGGTCGTGGGCTCGCTCGTGGGGCTCCACAAAGCTGTCCAGGATCCTCGTGACCTCGTCGGTGGGAATCCGCAGGGCGGTCTTGCCGACACGGATCGCCCGGATCTCACCGCGCTCGATCTGGTTGTAGACGGTGCTTCTATCCAGGCCGAAGTGCTCGGCGAAGTCTTTGATCTTCCAGTACTGCCTGTCGAAATCGGTCATCGTACGCCTCCAGCTGCTTGGCTGACGAACTAGACTCTATCATAGGTATCGACAGAATCGACGAAATCAACAGCAGGCGTTTCCCTCGAGCACCTTTTGCGAGCCGCGCCGCCCCACCGAATTATGCTGTTGACAGCATATGCGCTGTAAGGTATGGTGCCCAGATGTGGGGCGTCGAAGTCACAGATCAATTCGAGCGGTGGTGGGACACGCTGAACGTCGAGGATCAGCAGACGATCGACGCCGCAGTGGGTCTGCTGGAGCAGCGTGGCCCAGGACTCGGACGGCCACTCGTCGACAGCCTGAAGGGCTCTCGCCACGCGAACATGAAGGAGCTGCGCGCGGGCACGATCCGCGTGCTGTTCGCCTTCAACCCGAAGCGCACCGCACTCCTGCTCATCGGCGGCGACAAGCGCGACCGCTGGCAAGAGTTCTACGCGCGCATGATCCCGCTCGCCGACGACCTCTTCGACGAGCACCTCAAAGAGCTTGAAACGGAAGGAGCACCCTAGATGCCCACCAAAACCAAAAGCTTCAACGAGCTGCGCGAGCGGGCTCGCCGCCGTGACCCCAACTGGGGCGCCAACGTCGCCGAGCACCGGCGCGCGATGGTCGACGCGCTCGCGCTCGCCGAGCTGCGCCAGTCGCGGAACATTACCCAGATCCAACTCGCCGCCCAGCTCGGGATCACCCAAGGCAACGTCTCCCGGCTGGAGGCGCGCAGCGAGATATACCTCTCCACCCTGCGCTCCTACATTGAGGCCCTTGGCGGGCACCTGGAGATCGCCGCCGTCTTCGGCGAGGAGCGCGTCGCCGTCGCCGTCGGCCCGGGCGAGCACGAGGGCGTCGAGTAGCATCGCTACGATGCCCAAATGAACACAACAAGCAGCGCCAAGGGCGAGGAGCGTGCGCTCAGTGACTTCAGGGACGCGCTCGACGGCTGGCGCAAGGCGCTCGAGGCGCACCGCATGGCGCCCCCCGACCATGGCTTCAGCGCTCGCCTGGCCGGTCTCGCCGAGGCCGCGAGCCAAGAGGCGCGTGCCTGCCGCGCGGCGGACGCAGCCGGCTTCGACTGGCCGCCTCATCGCGCCGCGGACCCTCGGCCCCCGTATGAGTTGCAGCCCGGTACCGGGCGCCGCGGACCCGAGGACCTCTGGCGGCGCTTCGATGAAGCCGTCAGGCAGCTGAACGCCGCCGCGACCGGCCAGAACATGCTCGATGTCGCGCGTACCTACGACGAGCTTGCGGCCGCGGCCGCGGCGCTCGCAGAGGCAGTCGGGCAGGAGGACGGAGCAGGCGCCCGGCGGCCACGAGCCCGCGCGCGCCGCTCAGCCTGAAGCGCGAGTCATTCGCCGCCGCGTTCCGGGGCCCGGGAGCGCTTGGACGGCAGCGCGAGGGCGCCCGTGTCATCCCACACCGACGCCGGACGCTCCGCTCCGCAACGGCGGTGTGGCAACCCGAGGGTCTCGGGCGCCCAAAGATCGCGGCGTGTCGCCAGCGAGCTGCTGTCGGCCTGCGCGCGTGCGAGCAAAGCATCGACGTGCTCGCGTCGTATACGGAAAGCGCGGCCGATCTTCGCCGCAGGCAGCGCCCCGCTGTCGATCCAGTTGCGGATCGTCTGAGGGGTCACCTGGAGCTCCTCGGCGACCTGGGGGACGGTCAGGATCTGCTGCTCGGTGGTAGACAACACAGAGCAAAATAGCAAAGCAAGCACCCTTTGGTGCAACTGTGTGCCGTGAGGCGGAGCGCAGCGGAGCCGAGCGGCAGGGTAGCCTGGCGGCGGTGCCGAGAGCGCGGCCGGAGAGGATGTCGCGGCGCTGGCCGGTCGTGTCGTGTGAGACGTGGGCGAGAGCCGAACGGAGCGAGGGCAGGGCGCAGTGAGAGCCGGTGGGCGAGCGTCGTGTGGCGGGGGGCGCAGGCCGAGCGCTTGGGTGCAGGTGCGGGTCAGTGGCGCTGATGCGGGGACGGCGCGCAGCCCTGAGAGCCCGATGTGAGCACCTACTGGCGGAGAACCGCCACACCGCCACCCCATCCGTCGATCAAGCAGTCGGCCGGCCCCCGGCCCGGCCCCCACTGCACACCCTGTCACACCCCTTGCGGGTTGACAGGGTGTGCCAAGCTACCCCGCGGCGGGGGCCGGGGGACTGCGCTCCGCCGCGGTCGGGGCCCCCAACCAGGCGCCAGCCTGGTTGGGGAGCGGCGGACGATCGACCGTGACTTTGCTGTTCTGTGGGTTCTCAGATGCACGGCAAATCCGGTTTCAAACTATGCGTAGCATGATAGGCATATGCGTACTATACTATGCGCATGGATTATCGCCGTCTACTGCTCGTGGTCACACCAACGCTCGATGGGGACGTGCTCGCTGCGCTCGCCCGCGCGGAGATCGAGCTCACCGGCCGGGAGCTCGCGCGACACGTGGGCCACGGGAGCCCCGAGGGGGTTCGTCGTGCAGCCGATCGCCTGGTGAACCAGGGAACGCTGCTACGCCGCACCGCGGGCGCGGCACACCTCTACCGGCTCAATCGAGATCACCTCGCGGCCCCCTGGATCGAAGGCTTGGCAGGCTTGCGCGAGCAGCTGATCGAGCGCCTGCGTGCCCTGCTCGCCGGATGGGAGCAGCCCGCGAGGGTTGCGCTGCTCTTCGGCTCGGGCGCCCGCGGCGAGGCAAGCGCCGATAGCGACCTGGACCTGCTGATCGTCCGGGCGCGCGAGTGCGATCCCGATTCGGACGGCTGGCGCTCGCAGCTACTGGACTTGGAGCAGTCCGCGACGGCCTGGACGGGCAACGACGCGCGGGTGCTGGAGTACGGCGAGCACGAGCTGGCCGACACGGCGGACGAGCGGCTGCTCACAGAAGCGCTGCGTGACGGCATCGAGCTGTCCGGATCGCGGCGCACACTGCGACGCCTGATGCGCCCGGAGGTCCGAGCGTGAGCACACGCACAAAACCTTGTGACGAGGTCACCACGGCCGGTCGCCTCCGCAAGGCCGAACAGTTCCTCGAAGCGGCCGAGACGATCCGCGATTTCGCCGACGACGAGCATGAAGTCGGCGACGCATATGTGACGCTCTGTGTCCACGCCGGCGTGGCTGCGGCCGACGTCATCTGCTGCGTCGAGCTCAAGGTGCACGCCCAAGGCGACGACCACAACCAAGCGCTCACGCTGCTGAGGAAGATCCGGCCCGACGGGGAGCAGCTCGCAAAGTCGCTCGGGCCACTGCTCGGGATGAAGACGCGCGCCGGCTACAGCCACCGCGCGGTCACAACTGAGGACCTCAAGCGCGCCTACCGCAACGCACAACGACTCCTCCGCGCAGCTCGCGATCGGCGCGTGGCGAGCGCCTGAAGGCGCCGAATACCCATCCATACTTCGTCGTCCGTCCTCCGGAGCGACATCGTAAGTGGCGTTCGTTCACACGCTCGCTCATCCCTGAAACCGCCAGCGTGTGGTCTGACGTTGCCTTGATGACCGGCCAACCGTTCATCTCCTACACGAACGAATTTGACTCCGACGAATAGCGCTTAGCCCAAGTGCAGGAGGCTCAGCAGGAGTCCGACTACCACGCCTCCGAGCAGGGTGACCAGCCACGGCTCCTCCCACCAGTTCGTGGCGGGCGCTGCTGGCCGCGTGACCATCGAAGTGCTGCGGCGGCGACCGGCTCCCGCCCCAGCGCCGAGGGCAACCAAGGTCTCGTCTGCCCAGGCTCCGCGTCCGATCGCGGTGCCACCGGGGATCACGACGTTGCCGTAGGCATCGCCGGTGTTCACGATGACGTTCCCGCTGCCAAGCACGCGGGGCGCTCTGCCGATCACCACGTTGTCGTCGCCGACACTGTTATCCAAGGGCTGCTCATCGCTGTTGTGCTTGGAGGCCGCATCATCGCTGTTGTGCTTGGAAGCCGCAACGGCGGCAAGCACGAACATCCCGCTGCCAGCCGTGGCGTCTAGCCACAGGGGAATCGAATTCGGATCCATGGCAGATGCATGATAACCGCCATCGAGGCGCACCACAGGAGATTCCAGAGCAGGCGGGCGGCCTCCGGTCGGGTCACCCGCCGCTCAACAAACTCACTATTCTGCCGACTCCCAGCCGGCGGGCCGGGCGAAGTTGGAGCTGAGCAGTCACTCAGCGGCGAAGCCACCAGGATGGCAGCACCGCCCGAGAAGTAGGCCGCGACAACGGCGAGTCGACCCCATAGAGCCGCGAGCTAGGCTCGACTCGCCTGAGCCGGCTCTCTGGCGAGGCGATCAGCAATCGTTCTATACCCATCCAAATCTTTGCTTTTACTAGTTTGTTTTGCTAGTTTTGTCTATATGGGCGTTCCCTCGAGACCGTGCATGACAAGATGAATCAACCACGCCTCCTGGACGACCGCCGCCGCGCGCCCACCGCCCCGGTACGCCTCACGGCCGACGACGTAATGACAGCCCGCGAGGTCGCCGGCCTGCTGCACGCGCCCGCCAGCACGGTCGAAGATTGGGCGCAGCGCGGCGTGCTCCCAAGCGTCAAGGTCGGCCGCCGCAGGCTCTACATCCGCCAGCGCATCGAAGCGGTGCTGACCGCCGAACCCGAGGCGCAGCCGCCACGCTGACGGGTCCGTTTGGTACCCACGAGTGGTACCCACGGGACGAAACCACCCAAACCCCCTCGTCCCTGATCCCCCAAAATCCGCCCCAACAAAGGAGATTCTAGTAGTGCGCCTGGGGGGAATCGAACCCCCGACCTGCGGCTTGAAAGGCCGCTGCTCTTTGGCACCCCGTAGGTTGCCGTTGACCACTGAGCTACAGGCGCATGAGTGTGGACGGCGGATTGTAGTTGGATGCGCGGCCGCCGTGTTGCCGGGATGTTCAGGAGCTCCCGTGGATCGCCGTACGCCGCGCTCAGCCCTCGATCGCGGCGTACACCTCGTCGAGCAGCTTGGCGCGGTCGGAGAGCTGAAAGCTGTCGGCGAGGTAGCGGTCGGTCTGCTCGCGGGGCTCGCCACTGAGCGCCATGTTCAGCGCCACCAGCCGCGCCCCGTCGAGATCCTCGCTCCTCTGTGGCACCGTTTCGGGCTCCTCCTCAGCGGCAGGGGCCGAGGCCGGCGGCGCCGAATTGCGCTCCTCCTCCGCCGCGGCGCCCAATGCCGGCGACCCTGCCTCGGGCAGATCCTCAACCACGGGGGCCGAGGCCGGCAATGCCTCCTCGCGTTCCTCCTCCGCCGCGTGAGCGGGCTGGGATCTGTCCTGCTCCGATGCATCCCCGGGCGATCCGTCTCCAGGCGACGCCCCCTCCGCGCGGAGACCCCGCGCGAGCGCGCTGACCTCCCCATCCAGCGCCTGCACCTGCGCGAGCAGCGCCGTGGCGGCGCGCGCGAGTGCCGCCACGTGTGCGCGGGCGCGCTCCAGCTCGCCCGCCGCCTCCTCGCGGGTGCGCTGCGCGTCTCGCCGCGCCTCGCGCTCGATCTCCGCGGCGGTGGTTTGCGCCGCCTCGAGGATGCCCTGCACCCGGGTGGCTGCCGCGGAGCCGAGCGACGGCTCAGCGCTCACGCTGGCCACGCGCTGGGAGAGCTCCTGCGCCGCCTCCGCCACAGCCCGCAGGTGCGCGCCCACCGCGGCCGTGTCGTATCCCCGCCGTACGAGTGGGAAGTCGCTCCGTTCGATGCTCTGGCGATCCAGTTGCAAAGGTGCCGGCAAGCCTACGCCATCTCCCCTGCGGGCGCCGCGGCCGTCTCCCCCACGGTCGCCTCCAGCTCCTGAGCCTCGCGCAGGTCGCGGCGCAGCTCGCGGATCTCGTCGCGCAGCTGGGCGGCGTACTCGAAGCGCAGCTCCTCCGCCGCCACGAGCATCTCCTCCTCCAGCTCCACCGCGAGACGCTCCAGCTCGTGCGTGGGCATCTCCTTCGCCTTGCCCTTCCCCCGCGCGCCGCTGCGCCGTTGACGGCGCCCGCGCGGCACCTTGGAGTCGCTCTGCAGGAACTCGGCGATGTCCGAGACGCCCTTGACGATCGACGCCGCGGTGATCCCGTGCTCCTCGTTGTACGCCACCTGGATTTCGCGGCGGCGGTCGGTCTCCTCGATCGCCGCTTTCATCGCGCGGGTCTCCTTGTCGGCGTACATCAGCACCACGCCGTTGACGTTGCGCGCCGCCCGGCCGATCGTCTGGATCAAAGAGGTCTCCCCGCGCAGGAAGCCCTCCTTGTCGGCGTCGAGGATCGCCACCAGCGACACCTCCGGCAGGTCGAGGCCCTCGCGCAGCAGGTTGACCCCGACGAGCACGTCGTACTCGCCGAGACGTAGATCGCGGATGATCTGGATGCGCTCCAAAGTGTCGATCTCCGAGTGCAGGTAGCGCACGCGGAAGCCCATCTCCAGCAGGTATTGCGTGAGGTCCTCGCTCATTTTCTTCGTGAGCGTCGTGACCAGCACGCGCTCCTGGATCTCCACGCGCGCGCGGATCTCGTTCATCAGATCGTCGATCTGGTTGCGCGTCGCGCGCACCTGCACCTCCGGGTCCACGATCCCCGTGGGGCGCACGATCTGCTCGACGATCCTGCCGGAGCGCGTGCGCTCGAACTCTCCCGGGGTCGCGGAGACGAACAGCAGCTGCGGGGTGATCGAGAGGTACTCTTCGAAGCGCTGGGGGCGGTTGTCCATCGCGCTCGGCAGCCGGAAGCCGTAGTCCACGAGCGTCTGCTTGCGCGAGCGATCGCCCTCATACATGCCCCCCAGCTGCGGCACGGTCTGGTGGGACTCGTCGATGAAGCACACGAAGTCCTTGGGGAAGTAATCGATCAGGCAGTACGGCCGGTCGCCGGGGCCGCGGCCGTCGAGGATCCGCGAGTAGTTCTCGATCCCGGAGCAGAAGCCCATCTCGCGCAGCATCTCCATGTCGTACTGCGTGCGCTGGCGCAGGCGGTGGCTCTCCAGCAGCTTGCCTTCGGACTCCAGCTGCGTGCAGCGCTCGTTCAGCTCCCGCCCGATCTTCGCGACCGCCGCCTCGATCGAGCCCTCCCTGACGTTGTAGTGCGTCGCCGGCCAGATCGCCACGTGCTCGAGGTCGTCCTCGATCAGCTCGCCGGTGAGCGGGTCGAAGTGCTGCAGGCGCTCGACCTCGTCGCCGAACAGCGTCGCCCGGTAGGCCGTCTCGGCGTAGGCGGGGAAGATCTCCAGCGTCTCCCCCCGGACCCGAAACGTGCCCCGCGCGAGCACGGTGTCGTTGCGCGTGTACTGGATCGACACCAGTTTGCGCAGCAGCGCGTCGCGGTCGATCTCCGCGCCACGACTGAGGATCTGCATGTTCATCTCGTACACCTCGGGCGAGCCCAACCCATAGATGCACGACACCGACGCCACCACGATCACGTCGCGGCGCGCAAACACGGCCGCCGTCGCCGCGTGGCGCAAGCGGTCCACCTCCTGGTTGATCGCGGAGTCCTTCTCGATGTACAGGTCGCGGCTGGGAACGTACGCCTCAGGCTGGTAGTAGTCGTAGTAGGAGACGAAGTACTCGACCGCATTGTCGGGAAAGAATGTGCGGAACTCGTTGCACAGCTGCGCCGCGAGCGTCTTGTTGTGCGCGATCACGAGCGCCGGGCGCTGCACCGCCTCGATCACGCCCGCCATCGTCATCGTCTTGCCTGTGCCCGTCGCCCCCAGCAGCGTCTGGAAGCGCTCGCCCTGCTCGACCCCCTCCGCCAGCGCGGCGATCGCCTGCGGCTGATCGGCGGTGGGCGTGAAGACGGAGTCGAGGCGGAAGGGCGGCATCGGCCCCTACGCTAGCGAAGCCCCAGCTGGGCGGCGTACGTAGACCGGTAGGCCCGCTGCGCGTTCAGAACCCGCCGCACATATTCGCGCGTCTGCGCGAACGGGATCGCTTCGACGGCCAGTTCCTTCCCTTCCGCCCGAGCACGCGCCACCCATTCGTCGACGTTGGTCAAACCCGCATTGTAAGCGGCGACCGCCAGCATCTCGTTGCCTTGGTAGTGGTCCAGCAGATAGCGCAGGTAGTAGCTCCCGTACGCGATGTTGATCGAGGGGGTCGCCAGATCGCCCGTTTGGAAGCTCACCCCGCCGGACAGATGGGCGAGGAACAGCGCCGTGCTGGGGAGGATCTGCATCAGGCCCTGCGCGCCGGCCGAGGAAGGGCGCGGGTCGAACTTGGTCTCCGCGTAGATGACCGCCGCGATCAACGCGGGGTCGAGGTGCTTTTCGGATGCCTGCTGGCGGATCACGCCGGCGTCCCGCAACGGCAGCGTCAGTTCGCGCACCGCGTGCTCCAGGCGCGGGGCGAACGCCACGATCAGCCCGATCGCCACGGCGAGCACCATCAGCGTGCTAGGCAGCCGCCGCCCTCGCGATCCCCGCCCCCCCGAGCCGTGCTGGCGCTGGCCGATCCGCGATCGGTCGCCGCGCGCGGCTGGGCGCCGCGCATACAACTCGTGAGCTTGGGTGTTCACCCCTTCAGCTTGTCAAGTATCTCCGACAGCTTCTCCGCCAACTGCGCTTCGCTGCCATCGTTGCAGATCGTGAAGGCAGCGCGCGCAGCCTTCTGCTCCTGCGAAAGCTGACGCGCGGCGCGCTCGTCCAGCAGCTCGTGGCCCCGGCCCGCGGCGCGCTCGCGGCGCAGCTCCTCGGGCGCGATGACGGCGATCGTGGCGTCGTACAGCCCCCCCATCCCCGCCTCGAACAGCAGCGGAACCTCGACCACGGCGGCCCGCGGCGGGGGCGAGAGAGCGCGCGCGTCCGCCAGCCACTCCTCCACCCGCTCGCCCACCAGCGGCCACAGCAGCCCCTCCAGCCAGCTGCGCTCCTGGTCTCCGGCGAACGCACGGCGCGCGATCGCCGCGCGATCCACCGTCCCCGCCGGCGCCACTTCGGGACCCCAGCGCTCGACCACAGCGTCACGCACACGCGCGTCGCCTCTGTACAGCTCGTGCACGACCCCATCGGTCGAGAGCACGACGGCCCCCAACCGCTCCAGTGCGGCCAGCGCGGTCGACTTGCCAGCGCCGATACCACCCGTCAGCCCTACCAGTGGGACCGACCGCTCGACCTCTTGCACGAGTGGCGGATCAGTCCTGGGCGGCTTCGCTCGCGGCGGGCGTCAGGTCGGGATCCGCAGCGGAGGACTCGTCCGCCGGAGCCTCTGCGGCTGGGGGCTCCTCCGCCGTGGGGGCGGCGAGCTCCTCGGACACGACGCTCTCCGGAGCGGAGCTCTCGGCTGCCGGCTCACTCTCCGTAACCGGCTCCACGACCGCGTCCTGCGGCTCACTCGCGACCTCGGCTATGGACTCCGCCGCGACCTGGTCCTCGGTAACCGGCTCGGCGACCGCCGCCGCCGGCTCGCTCGCGACCTCGGCTGGTGACTCCGCCACAGGCTGTGCATCCGTAACTGGCTCGGCGACCGCTGCCATCGGCTCGTCCGCGACCTCGCCCGCGGGCTCCTGAACGCCCTCGGTCGGAGCCTGCTCCGGGGCCTCGACCGCAGCCACCGGCTGGCCCTCCGTCGCAAGCTCGGCGCCCGGCTCGCCAGCCGGCGCCCCGGCCTCGCCGGTGGGCTCCCCCGCGGACGGCTCGTTGCTGGCCGCGTCCGCGGGACGCGGCAGCGGCAGAATCTGGTCCTCGACGCGCTTGGCCGACAGCGACAGGCGCCGGCGCTCGGAGTCGATCTCGAGGATCTTCACGCGGATTTCATCGCCCGGGTGCACGATCTCGCGCGGGCTTTCCACGTGGTGGGCGGCGAGCTCGGAGATGTGCACGAGCCCCTCGACGCCGTCGAGGATCTCCACGAACGCGCCGAACGTGACGACCTTGGTGACCGTGCCTTCCAGCTCGTCGCCGATGTTGTAAGTGTCGATGATCCGCTGCCACGGGTCTTCCTGGGTCTGCTTGAGGCCCAGCGAGATGCGCTGGCGGTCGCGGTCGATGTCGAGCACCTTCACCTGCACGGTGTCACCGATGTTGAGCAACTCGGAGGGGTGGTTGACGTGCGACCACGAGAGCTCGGAGATGTGGATCAGGCCGTCGATCCCGTCGAGGTCGACGAACGCGCCGAAGTCGACGATGTTGGAGATCTGGCCCTCGACCACGAGACCGGGCTGCAGGCGGTCGAGGATCTGCTGGCGCACCTCCTTGCGCTCCTCCTCGAGCACCGCGCGGCGCGAGAGCACGACGTTGTTGCGCGAGCGGTTGAGCTCGATCACCTTCGTCTCGATTTTGGTGCCCATGTATTCGTCGAGGTTGGGCACCCGGCGGATGTCCACCAGCGAGGCGGGCAGGAAGCCGCGCACGCCGAGGTCGATGATCAAGCCGCCCTTGACGACCTCGATCACGTTGCCCTCGACCGGCTGCCCGGACTCGGCCGCGGCCTCGATGCGCCGCCACGCCTTCTCGAAGCGGGCGCGCTTCTTGGACATGATCAGGCGACCGTCCTGGTCCTCCTTGGTCATGACGATCGCGTCGACCTCCTCGCCGAGCTCGACCTCCTCGCGCGGGTCCACGGACTTGCGGATCGAGAGCTCCCCGGAGGGGATCACCCCCTCGGACTTGTAGCCGATGTCGACGAGGACCTCGTCCTTGTCGATCCGCACCACACGACCCGTCACCACCTCGCCCTCCTCGAAGGGCTGCATCGTGGCGTCGTAGTTGGGGACGATCTGCCCGTCGATTTCGAGCAGAAGGCCGTTGGATCCCTCGACCACGCGGGCGTCGGGTTTCTCGATCAGAGCTTGCACCGCTCGAAGCCTAGCGCAGCACGATCGGCGGTGGATGCCCACCCGCCGCCAGCGCCGTCGCGCGGGCTCCGCGCTCGTATGATTGCGAGCGATGCCGGTACGCGCGACCAAGCGGGGAATCGAGCGCACCCGCCTGCAGGGCGACTGCGACGTGCTCGTGTGTGGCGCCAGCTTCGCCGGCCTCGCGATCGCCCGCGAGCTCGCCGGCTCGGGCGCACGGGTGCTGGTGATCGACCGCTACGAGATCGGCGAGCGCCAGACCTCCGCCTGCGGTGTTCCGACCACGTGGCTGGACGCTCTGCGGCTGCGCGGCGCGCTGCTCCAGACGTTCGGTGAGCTGGTGGTGCACACCCCCTGGAAGAGCTCGCGCTGGAGGCTGCCGTGGACGTTTTCGACTTTCGATTACCCCGAGCTGTGCGCGCTGATGTGGGAGCAGGCGCACTCAGAGGGTGGCGCAGGCGGCCGAAGGCCGCCGAGCCGGGCCCCTCTTTCTCGATCAAATGACACCCGCTTCGAGACCGCCACCGTGCAGAGCAGGGAGGGCAATACGGTGCGCACCGACCGCGGCGAGTTGCGCGCGCCGCTGATCGTCGACGCGCTCGGCTGGCGCCGCACGCTCTCGCGCGCCACCCCGATCCAGCCGCCAAACGCAAGGCTCTCGCGGGGCCTGGAGGTGCACCCCCACGGCACGGGCGAGGAGATGGAGCTGTGGATCGACCCCCGCTACGTCCGCGCGGGCTACGGATGGAGCTTCCCGGCGCGCGACGAGGTGCGCGTGGGCGTGGGCTCCTTCTGGCCGGCCCACCACGTCAAGGAGCCGACCGTGCGTCTCGCGCACGACCTCGATCTCCCCCCCGACGGGTATCAGGGCAACTGGATCCCCCACCAGCTGCGACCCGCGATCGAGGACGGCGTGTTCTTCGTGGGCGACTCCGCGGGGCACTGCCTGCCGCTCACCGCGGAGGGGATCCGCACCGCGTTCTACTTCGGGATCGCCTGTGGGCGCGAGCTGCGCGCGGTGCTCGAGGGCGCCAGCACCCGCGAGCAGGCGCTGAGCCGCTACAGCGCCTTCTCCGACGCGCACAAATGGAAGTTCGGCTCGCTGCTGTACACCCAGCGCGCCGTCGGGCGCCTCACCCCCACCCCCGCGGTTACGGCGCTCGCGCGCGCCCTGGAAAGCCCGCGCGTGTGTGAGTGGGCCTTCGAGCACTACATGCGGATCGCCCCGGCGTCGTTCGTGGGGACGAGCCCCCGGCGGCCAGCGGCAAGTAAGCAGGCCGCAGCAGCTGCGACTGCCTGAGCGCACACACCTCGGGAGAGGACAGGATTTTATGGGGACCCCCACAAGGGGGCTCGGGGGTGGGGTCGGTTGGCACGATCCCTCAGCGAGTGTGTGATCGGCACGAGGCGCTACCAGAGAACCGGCACGTCGTATGCGCGCAGGATCTCGTCGACACTCAGGATCGCCATTCCCTCGGCGATCGCCTGTGCCACCATCAGGCGATCGAATGGGTCGCGATGATGCATCGGCAGCTCGCCCACCGCAGCGGCGTGCGCGTCGGTCACCGGCAGCCCTCGAACTCCCTGATTCCTCATTCGTTCGTGAAAATCGGCAGGCGCTTTCAGCTTTCCCGTGCTGCGCTCGATCGCCACCTCCCAGACTGCTGCCGCGCTTATCCAGCGTTCAAGCGTTTGATCTTCAATCAAGCCGCGCGCCGTTGCAGATAAACGCCTGCTGCCGTCCAGGAACCAGAGCGCGGTATGGGTATCGACGAGCAGCCTCAATCGATCATGCCAAAGGCTTTGGCGATGTCGTCGGGCAACTCGTCAAAGTCATCCGCCATCTTGATCTGGCCTTTGAGCGATCCATAGAGGCTGACGCACGGCTCTGCCGGCGCCACGGGCTCCAGCTTCACAACCGGCTGGCCTCGGCGCGTGATCACGACCTCCTCGCCTGACTGCGCCGCGTCCACCAATCGCGACAGGGTCGTCTTGGCCTCGTGCATGCCCACACTGATTGCCATCGCCCGATCGTAGCACCTACTAGCTAGATAGCTAGAACAAGAGGATCTCGTCACCCTTCGAAACTGCCCAGTCCCTCGGCGTGATCTCCATATACCCCATGTCCACACGCAGGACGTCCATCGCCCACTCGAAGATCGCCCGCCCGAGCCCGTAGCGAGCAGCGAGCACCTGCTCGGCGTGCGGCTCGCCCTCCGGGGGCAGCATCCTCGCGGTCGCCTCGAGCGGCGCGCCAAGCGGCCGCCCGCGCACCGTGCACGGAGCGACCAGCAGGCGCGGGTCGTTGTGCAGGCGCTTGACCTTGCCGGCCGTGCGGTCGGTGCGCACATAGAGCAGGCCGTCTGCCTCAGCTGCCCACACGGGCGTGGGCACAGGCGTTCCGTCGCGGCGAAAGGTCACCAGCAGTGAGCGCTTGCAGTCGCGTATCTCGGCGAGCGAGCCACTGCGCGGTGCAGCAACCACCTCCTTCGCGCCACGCGGCGTCAGGCGGGCGGTGATCCGCGCGTTGAAGACCGCCGCCGGCAGCCTGCGCCCGGGCCGCGGGTGCGCTGAGGGGCGGGCCGTGCTCACGCGACTCGTCGCAGCTGGGGTCGCGCACTCTCCACCGCTGCCAGCGCCAACCTGCTGGCCTCCAGGCCGCTGGCCCAGGAGACCTCGGCGAGCAGGCCCGGGGCGGCGACCATGTCGCCCGCGAGGTAGACGCCGTCGCCCTGATCCACGGCGGGGCGGTCGCGCCAGGTGCTGCCGGGCGGGTCCAGCGCGCCCGAGCGGGCGTCCATCACCTGCCGGCGGCGCCAGGTCTCGCGTTCGCGCCAGCCCGTGACCGACTGGTCGATCAGCCGCTCCAGGCGCGCGCCCGCCTCCTCGGTGCTCTCGCCGGGGCGGATCGGCATCTGTGTCTGGATCAGCTCGTGGCCCTCCGGCGCGATCGTGCGATCCGAGGAGGAGTAGCGCCCGATCCAGCCCGACTCGTCGAGGTCGGAGACGATCCACGGGTCGCCGCGGCGGCGTGAGAGGCCGACGTCGAGGCACACCGTGCGCCCGCTCGGCCAGCTCAACGGCCTGCCTCCGAGCAGCTCGCTCGCCTGGTGGAGCTCGGTGGCGAGGATCACGGGCGCCTCGGGCAGCGTCTCCACGCGGTTGCCCGTCTGCACGTCGACGCCCAGCTCGCGCAGGCGGCGCTCGAGCGGCGCGACCATCCCGCTCCAGCCGCCGCTGGCGTAGCGCACCACCGTGGAGGGCGGCGGCGTGGAGAGGAACAGCCGTACGGTGCGCTCCCACACGAACGCCGCGGAGAGCTCACCAGGATCGTGGTGGTAGGTGTACACGCCGGCCATCGAGGAGAGCATCGCGGCGATGCGCTCGTCGGCGTGCGAGGCGACCCAGCTGCGGAAGTCGGTATCGATCGGCGCCTGGCGGCCGCGCAGGCGCAGCACCGCGGGGATCGTGCCGAGCGGCGGGGTGCGCTGCACTGAGCCCTCCCAGCGAAAGCGCGCGCCGACGAGCGGTGGGCGGACGTGGCCCGGCAGCAGGCCGCGCTCGTTCAGCCACCCCCACATCGCCCCGTCGCTGTAGAGCGCGTGCGGGCCGAGGTTGGCTTTGTAGGGGCCCTCGGCACTGCGCGCTCGCCCGCCCAGCTGCTCGTGTGCCTCCAGCAGCCGCACCTTGGCGCCCCCCTCCGCGCACGCGATCGCTGCCGTCAGCCCGGCAAGCCCGCCTCCCACAACTGTTATCTGGCTCATGGTGTCCTCCAAAATCGAGAGTGTGCGATCACCGTAGCTCGCAACTGGCTCACAGTACAGTGCCAGTTATGACATCTAGAACGGGACCAGTGGAGCTGCTGGTGGAGCTCGACCGTGGTGGCGAGCTGCCACTGGGCGAGCAGCTGGCCGGCGGTATCCGCGAGGCGATTCGCGCGGGACGCCTGCCACCCGGTGCGGCACTGCCCTCGACGCGCGGCATGGCGGCCGACCTGGGCGTTTCGCGTGGCCTGGTGAGCGAGGCATACAGCCAGCTGGCCGCCGAGGGGTATCTCAGCAGCCGTCAGGGCGCATCGGTGAGGGTGAGCGCGGCGGTGCGTGCCACCGCCCAGCGCGCGCCCGCCCGCTCGCTGCAGGAGCGCTTCCCCTACCACTTCCACCCCGGCCTGCCCGACCTCGCAAGCTTCCCCCGCGAGCGCTGGGTGCGCTCGCTGCGGGCGGCGCTGCGCGAGTCGCCGCTGGACGCGCTCGGCTACGGCGACCCGCGCGGGCAGCCCGAGCTGCGCGAGGCGCTCACCGACTATCTCGGGCGGGTACGAGGCGCCGCGGCCGACACCGAGCAGATGACGATCTGCACCGGCTTCATGCAGGGCTTCTCGCTCGCCTGCGGGGTGCTGCGCGGCCACGGCGTGGAGTCGATCGCACACGAGGATCCCGGGTGGCACGTGCACCGGCTGATCGCCGAGCAGGCGGGCCTGCGGATCGTGCCGATCCCCGTCGACGCCGAAGGGCTGCGGGTGGACGAGCTGATCGCCAGCGACGCCGCCGCGGTGGTCGTGACGCCCGCCCATCAGTTCCCCACCGGCGCCGTCCTCAGCCCCGCCCGCCGTGCCGCGCTGGTCGAGTGGGCCGAGCGCGACGAAGGACTGATCGTCGAGGACGACTTCGACGCCGAGTACCGCTACGACCGCGTCGCGGTGGGCGCGCTGCAGGGGCTGGCACCTGAGCGCGTGCTCTACATCGGCTCCGCCAGCAAGCGTCTGGCGCCGGGCATGCGCCTCGGCTGGATGCTGACGCCGTCATGGCTCACCTGGCAGCTCTCGACCGCTAAGGCCGTTCACGACGGCGGCTCGGAGGTGGTGGGGCAGCTGGCGCTGCGCGACTTCATCGTGCGCGGCGAGCTCGACCGTCACGTGCGACGGATGCGTACGCACTACCAGCGCCGGCGCGAGGCGCTGCTGGAGGCGCTCGCCCGCCACCTGCCCGACGCGCGCACGAGCGGCGCGGCCGCCGGCCTGTTTGAGCTCGTGGCGCTGCCCGCAGGCACCGACGAGCCCGCGCTGCTGAAGGCCGCCGCCGCGCGCGGGGTGGGGATGGAGGGCCTCTCCTTGCACCGCTTCACCCCCGGCGGCCACCCGGGGGTGCTGCTCGGCTTCGGCAACCTCGCCGAGCCGGCGATCGAGCAGGGCGTGCGCCTGCTCGCGGACGCATACGCCGAGGTGCGTTGATCTACGGCGGCGTTGTGCTGGGGTGTTTTGTGATCATGGGCACGCCGGGCCGCAACGCTCCGTCCGCATAGGTCCAGGTCGTCGTTGCGCGACCGGTCGAGCAGCAGGTGGCATCGTCGGGGCCGTAGAAGTATTCGTGCGCGGTGATCTTCCCGGGCGCGATCGAGATCGTGAGAATCGTCGGCAGCACTTCGCGGGGCTGCACCTGGGGTGTCACGATGCCAACTACGGACAGCCGGCCACCGCGACCGCTGAAGATGACCCACGAGTAGAGCAGTGCGCCGTCGGCGGTGCCGCCGCCGTTGTTGCAGTTGACGTTGAGTCCCGCCGCATCTTCCCCGCTGCCGGCGAGATCGCCAAAGACGACCGCTTCCCAGCCGCTGCTGACCGTCACGCCTCGCTTGCCATCGAAGGAATCTCGCGACCACCGGCGCGGGATCGGCGTAACGAAGGCCTTGCCGTGATGAAGGCGAATCGGCTTTGAGGCGTCGCAGGCCGCGCCGGGGAGCGTGACGCTGGCCCAATCGACCTTGTGGATATCGAACGCCGACGCCGCCACCGCCGGCTGGCTGCGCTCGGCGCCAAACCCGGCTGCGGCACTGCTCAGCAGGATTGCTCCAACCACCACGCACAACCATCGAAGTCGTGACATCCAAGTGATGCTGACAGACCGAGACGACCTCACCTCCGCACCACCAGCGCGACCCCTGCTACCAGCAGCACCAGCCCGACGACGCGGTGCAGCGCGATCGGCTGGCGGGCGATCCCCAGCAGGCCGAAGCGATCGATCGCGACCGAGACCGCGAGCTGACCGGTGATCACCGCGGCGGTGAGGCCGCTGGCGCCGAGCGTGCGCACGGTGAGAATCGCGACGGTCACGTACGTCGCTCCCAGCAGACCGCCGACCAGGGCCCACCAGGGCACGTGCGCGACGTTGCTCAGCGTGCCGAGACCCTGGCGCGAGAAAGCGGCGGCGATGCATACCAGCGCGACGGTGCCGACGATGAAGGAGAAGCTCGCCGCCTGCAGGCTGCCGACGGAGCGTCCCAAGCGGGCGTTGATCGGAGCCTGCATCCCCACCAGTACGCCGGCGCCGGCGGTCAGCAGCACGGCAAGACCGCGGCTCACTTCGCCTCCAGCCAGTTGCGCCCGACGCCGATCTCCACCGCCATCGGCGGCTCCAGATCCCACACGCCGACCATCTCGCGCTCGATCAGCTCGCGTGCCACGGGCACATCTCCGGGGGCGGCTTCGAACAGCAGCTCGTCGTGGATCGTGAGGATCAGGCAGGCGTCCAGGCCGGATACCTCCAACGCCCGGTGGCAGCGCACCATCGCCAGCTTGATGATGTCGGCGGCGGTGCCCTGCACGACGGTGTTGACAGCGAGCCGTTCCCCGAGCGAGCGCACCTGGTAGTTGCGCGCGCGCAGCTCGGGGATCTGGCGGCGGCGCCCCCACAGCGTGGTGACATGCCCCTCGTCCTTGGCGCGATCGATCGTCTCCTGCATGAACTCGGCCACACGCGGGAAGCGCGCGAGGTAGGCGTCGATGAACTCCTTCGCCTCCTCGCGGGGAATGTTGAGGCGGTCGGCGAGGCCGTAGTCGGAGAGCCCGTAGACGATCCCGTAGTTGATCATCTTCGACTTCGCGCGCATTCCGGGGTCGATTTTTTCGGGGCCCACCCCCCCGACCTGGAAAACCTGCGAGGCGGTGGCGGTGTGCACGTCTTCCCCGCGCGCGAAGATCTCCTTCAGCACCGGCTCTCCGGCGGCGTTGGCGAGCACGCGCAGCTCGATCTGCGAGTAGTCGGCTGAGACCAGCACGCGCCCCTCCTCGGCCTCGAAGCAGCCGCGAATCTCGCGCCCCAGCTCGGTGCGGATCGGGACGTTCTGCATGTTGGGGTTGGTGCTCGACAAACGTCCCGTCTGGGCAACCGCCTGCAGGAAGGTGGTGTGGATGCGCGAGCGCTCGTCGGCCTGTGCGGGGAGCACGTCGAAGTAGGTCTTGATCAGCGTCGAGAGCTCTCGCCAGCGCTCGATCTTCGGCACGATCACGTGCTCGGCGCGGATCGCCTGCAGCACGCGCGCGTCGGTCGAGTAGCCGATCTTGCCGCGACGCTTGCGCGAGAGGCCGAGCTTCTCGAACAGGATCTCCCCCAGCTGCTGCGGCGAGGCGATCAGGAACTCCTCGTCGGCGAGCGCGAAGATTTCCCGTTCCAGCTCGGCGATCTCATCGCGCACGCGCGCCGCGACCTCCTGCAGCCGCGGCACGTTCAGGCGCACCCCGACGAGCTCCACCGCGCGCAGCACCCCCACCAAGGGCAGCTCGATGTCGCGCATCAACCCCACCAGGCCGCGCTCGGCGATCTGCTCGCGCTGCCACGCCGCCAGCGCCCCCACCAGCAGCGCCTCGCCGGCCGCAGGGTCCTCTACCTCGGCGGCAAGCCCCCGCTCCTCGCACAGCTCCGCGAACGGGTAGCCGCGCCGTGCGGGCTCCAGCAGGTAGGCGCCCAGCAGCGTATCGTGGACGAGTCCCGGCGGAACCAGCCCGAGCGCCTTGGCGTCGTGCACGACCACCGGCAGCTCCCCGCAGGCGCCGGCCACCTCCTCAGGGCCCTCGCAGTCGCCGACAAGCACCTCGGGCGCTGGCCGATTCGGGGATGCTGGCCGAAACGGGGAATCGCGCCCAAGGCGCGTGTCACCCGGCTTCGGCAAAGCGAGTGTCTCCCTAATCGGTCCGCGGCCCCCACCGGCGCGCCGGGCGCCTGCCTTAGCCTCGACGCCGTCGGCACGGGAACCGGGCAGGAGCGCAACCGCGAAGCGCCAGCCGCCGTCCTGCGCGAACAGCGCTCCCTCGGGCACCTCGGCCTGGCGCACGGCGACGCACAGCTCGCCCTCACCGATCCGGGGGATGTCCGCGACCGTCCCCGCGCGCGCCCTCCCCGAGAGCCGCACCTCCGTGGCGCCCGCCGGCACCGCCAGCTCCGCTTCGCCGAGCGCCTCCTCCAGGCGGCGCAGCGGGTCGCGCAGCTCGTACTCGCGGAACACCTCGCGCAGGCGTGAGCGGTCGGGCTCGCGCGCGGCCTCGGCTGTGAGGTCGAAGTCGAGCGGGACGCCGCGATCGACTGTGGCAAGCTGCTTGGAGATGCGTGCGTCCTCAGTGTACGCCGTCAGGTTCTGTTTGCGCTTGGCGCCGCTGATGTCGGGGATGTGCGCGAGCACCTCCTCCAGGGGTCCGTAGCGCTGGATCAGGTCGGAGGCGGTCTTGTCGCCGATCCCGGGAATCCCCGGGATGTTGTCCGAGGTGTCGCCCTTCAAACCGTAGAAGTCGGGGATCAGCTCGGGGGGGATGCCGTAACGGTCGATCACCGCCTGGCGGTCGTACAGCTTGGTGTCGGTGATCCCGCGCGCGGTCGCCATCACCTCGACGAGACCGCGCTCGTCGATCAGCTGAAAGACGTCGCGGTCGCCGGTGACGATCGTCACGGGGACGGGCGGCTCGGCGCCCGCGGCGCGCTCGGCGAGCGTGGCGATCACGTCGTCGGCCTCGTACCCCTCCACCTTCACGTTGCTGTAGCCGAACGCCTCCACCAGCGGTTCCATCGCCGGCCACTGCTGCTTGAGCAGGTCCGGGCGCGAGCGCCGCTGCGCCTTGTACTCGGGGAACAACTCGGTGCGCCCCGAGGTACCGGCGTCCCACGCGACCACGGTCGGGCAGACGCCGTACTCGGTGACGATCTTCACCAGCATCGAGGCAAACCCGAAGATCGCGTTGGTCGGCACCCCCGTCGAGGTGGCGATCGACTCGGGTAGCGCAAAGAAGGCCCGGTAGACGAGTGAGGGACCGTCGATCAGAAAGAGGCGCCGCTCCGTCTCCTCGCCGTTGGCCGCACTCATCGCCCAGCACTTTACGCCAGGGCGCCAACGCCACCCCCAAGCCCTTTTTCTCACGGGCCGGACACGGACCGCCACACAGCCCTCCCTCCTCCCCCAAGTCCTCTCACGGCGGGATGCCGACCCCTCCCGAGCAATAACATGGCAGCGTCCCTCGAACCAGGAGCCACTTCCCGTGAGCATCACCCCCAGCGCGCAGTACCGACTGACGATCCGCGTCCGGCTGGACGACACCGCCCCCGGCGCCGTGGGTCTCCTAACCGGCGCGGTCGGCGAGGCCGGCGGCGTGGTGATAGGGGTCGATCTGGTCGAGGCCGACGCCAGCGCCAGCGTTAGAGACATCGTGGTGGACGCCGCCAATCGCGCACACTGGGGCAGGATCCTCGAGGCGATCGAGGCGATCGGGGGCGTGGAGGTGGTGGATACGACCGACCGCACCTTCCTGCTGCACGTGGGCGGCAAGATCGAACAGCGCAACAAGCACTCGCTGAAGACGCGCGACGATCTCTCGATGGTGTACACGCCGGGCGTGGCGCGCGTGTGCATCGCGATCCGCGACGACCCCGCCAAGGCGGCGCAGTACACGATCAAGCGCAACACGGTGGCGGTCGTCTCCGACGGTACCGCGGTGCTCGGCCTCGGCGACATCGGCCCGGCGGCGGCGATGCCGGTGATGGAGGGCAAGGCGTGCCTGTTCAAGGAGTTCGCGGGCGTCGACGCCTTCCCGATCTGCCTCGACACCAAGGATCCCGACGAGATCGTGCACGCCGTGAAGCTGATGGCGCCGGGCTTCGGGGGGATCAACCTCGAGGACATCTCCGCGCCGCGCTGCTTCGAGATCGAGGAGCGCCTGCAGCGGGAGCTCGACATCCCCGTGTTCCACGACGACCAGCACGGCACCGCGGTGGTGGTGATGGCGGCGCTGCTGAACGCCGTGAAGCTCACCAACCGACGCCTGGAGGAGCTGCGCGTGCTGGTGCTCGGCCTCGGCGCGGCGGGGATCGCGGTCACGAAGATCATGCGCGAGGCGGGCGTGCGCCACATCATCGGCGCCGACTCCAAAGGCGCGCTGCACGTGCGCCGCGAGGACTACCTCGACGGCACGATGAACCCGGTGAAGCGCTGGTTTGCGGAGGTCACCAACCCCGAGTGCCGCGCCGGCAGGCCGGCGGACGTGATCGACGGCGCCGACCTATTGATCGGGGTCTCCGGCGCACGCGCGCTGCCGGCGGAGGCGCTCGCGAAGATGAACGACGACGCGATGGTGTTCGCGATGGCCAACCCCAACCCCGAGGTGGTCCCCGAGGAGGCGGCGCCGTACGTGCGGATCATGGCGACCGGCCGCTCGGACTACCCCAACCAGATCAACAACGTGCTGTGCTTCCCGGGGATCTTCCGCGGGGCGCTGGACGTGCGTGCGCCGGCGATCACCGAGGCGATGAAGATGGCCGCGGCGCGCGCGATCGCCGAGATCGTCCCCGAGGAGGAGCTGCGCGAGGACTACATCATCCCCTCCGTCTTCAACCGCGACGTGGCGCCCGCGGTGGCGGCGGCGGTGGCCGAGCAGGCCCGCGCCAGCGGCGTGGCGCTCGCCGGCCAGGAGGTCGGCTTTGCCCAGGCCGACACCCCCACGGGGGCGCCCGCCCCGGCGTGAGGCGATGCGGGTCACGCTCACCGGCGCGACGGGCCTGATCGGGACCACACTCGTCGCGGCGCTGGTGGGGGAGGGCGCGGAGGTCACCGTGCTCTCGCGCAACCCCGAACGGGCCGCCGCGCAGCTGGGTGTGCCGGCGGTGAGCTGGGACCCGCTGAGCGAGCCGGCGCCGCGGCAGGCGCTCGAGGGTCGCGACGCGGTGGTGCACCTCGCGGGCGAGAACGTCGCGCAGCGCTGGAGCGTGAGCGCCAAGCGGGCGATCCGCGAGAGCCGCACGATCGGCACGCACCACCTGGTGGAGGGGCTGAGCGCATGCGCAACCTCTGCGGGAGAAGCAGGAGGAGGAGGAGGGGGCTCGGGTGGAGGTGGACAGCCTGGCGGCGAGGGTACCGGCGGGCGACCGGCGGTCCTGGTGAGCGGTTCGGCGATCGGCTACTACGGACCCCACGGCGAAGAGCCACTCGACGAGGAGGCGCCGCCCGGGGGCGACTTCCTCGCGCAGGTGTGCGTGGCTTGGGAGACGGAGGCTCGCACGGCGCAGCAGTTGGGGATGCGCACGGTGCAGGTGCGCACCGGCGTGGTGCTCGACCCCCGCGGGGGGGCGCTGGCGAAGATGCTGCCCCCCTTCCGGATCGGCATCGGCGGCCCGGTGGCGGGCGGCCGCCAGTACGTGTCGTGGATCCACGTGGAGGACCTCGTGGGCGTGATACGTGCGGCGTTGAGCGACGAGCGCTGGGCGGGCCCGGTCAACGGGACGGCTCCCGAGCCGGTCACCAACAGGGAGCTCTCGCACGCGCTGGGGCACGCGCTGCACCGCCCCGCGCTGCTGCCGGTGCCGGGAGCTGCGTTGGGGCTGCTGTATGGGGAAATGGCGCAGATCGTCACCACCGGCGCGCGCGTGCTGCCGGCGAAGCCGCTGATGCTGGGGTACGAGTTCCGCCACCCCCATCTCGATGAGGCACTGAGAGCGGCGCTGAGCCGCTGAATCAGCCTTCGGGCGACAGGTCGAACGCGCGGTAGAACACCAAACGCCCCTCGTGCACCCGGTCGACCGCGTAACGCGAGAAGGTGGTGTCGCCGTCGGGACGCACCGAATAGCGCCCGAGCACCGAGTCGCGGCCGCGGATCGCGAAGAACTTGTGGATCACCGTCTCGCGGTCGTTGCCGTGGCGGCCCGCGCGGTGGATCGCGAGCAGCACGGCGCTCATCGCCTCATACCCGTACAGCGCGTAGGGCCCGGCGGTGCGGTGAAAGCGAGCGCGGTATTCGGCGAGCACCCGCTGCGCGGGTGGCGGGTAGAGGGCAAGCGCCAGCAGCGGCGAGGTCAGGTAGGTGTGCGCCGCCGCGGAGCCGATCCGCGCGGCGAACGAGGGTTCGGCGAGGTTGCTCGGACCCAGCAGGCGCAGGTGGGGCGCGGCGGTGTGCAGCTGCTGCCACAGCGCGACCGCGCCGGCGTCGGGGTTGCCGCTGAAGAACACCGCGCGGGCGCCGCTTTCGAGCACCCTGTGCACCTCTCCGGAGAATTCCGTGCCGGCGGTGGTTTCGATCTGGTCTTCGCCGAGCACCGCGATCCCGGCGCGTTTGGCGTCTTCGGCGAAGATCGAGGCAAGCGGCGCGTTGAAGGGGTCGAGGTCGTCGATCACGTACACGCTCGGCAGGTGCAACACGCGCATCAGCCGCACCTGGGCGGCGGCCTGCACTTCATCGCCTGGCATCAGCCGCGCGAACGTGCGTTGGCCGCTGGGGTAGAAGCGTTCCGGTTCGTCTTGGCCGGCATCGAGCGAGGAGGTGAGCCCCACGTAGGGGCTCGCGGGGCTCACCTGGAGGATCCCGGCGCCGTTGACGAACGACAGCGACACAGCCGTGGCGGCGGAATCGAGCTCGCCCAGGTAGGCGATCGTCGAGGTGTCCTGCGTGGCGACGCGGGCGTTGGAGGCGATGATCCCGGGGTCCGCTTCCCCGGTCTTGGGGTTGGCGTCGTCGAGCGCGGCGTAGTCGATCTTGAAGCGCCCCACGCGCCCCCCGACCTGGGCGAGGGCGAGCTTCTCGCCGTTTTCGATCTGCAGCGAGTCGGCCGCGAGCGGACCCTGCAGGGGGAGGCTGGAGTAAACGGTGAGCTGGCCGGGGAGCGTGACGGCGGTGGACACACCCACCCCGCCGCAGCCGGTGAGCAGGGCAAGCAACGCGGGCAGCGCCAGCAACGCGAGCCCAGCCAGCAGAAGACGGGACGCGGATTGCAGATGCCGGCCGAGCCGCGCGGGCAGGGCCAGCCCGGCTGGCGCAAGACGAAGCCGGCCGAACCGCACGGCCCGCTCAGGCGCCGCTGCGACGGCGGCCGGGCAGGTAGCCGGCAGCGATCCGTACGCAAGCGCCCACCAGCATGATGAGGGCGGCGAGCATGAACGCGTCGAACCCCTTGGCGCCCAGCGCCCAGAGCACGATCCAGACGACCAGACCGGTGGTGATAGCTGCGATCAATCCCATCGTCTGCGCATCCTACCGGCCGGGCGGGCGGCGTGTCTCGCTACTGTCGCAACCCCGCGGCGAGCTCGGCGACGAGGGCGCCCACCGCGCCGGCGGGGTCCTCGGCCTCCCCGGCGGCGCGCACCAGCCGCGAGCCGACGATCACCCCGTCGGCGCCGGCGTCGGCCGCCTGGCGGGCCTGCGCGGGGGTGCTGATCCCGAAGCCCAGCGCCACGGGCACCGCGGTGGCGGTCTTCGCGCGGGCGACGACCTCGGCGAAGCTCTCCGCGAGCGCCACACGCTCCCCCGTGGTACCCACCACCGAGACGGTGTACAGGAACCCTCGCGCGCGGGAGCCGATCTCCGCCAGGCGCTCCGGGGGCGTCGTGGGCGCCACCAGCGGCACGAGCGCCAGCCCGTGCGCGTCGCAGGCTGCGAGCACCTCGGCGGCCTCCTCGAAGGGCAGGTCGGGCACGATCAGCCCACTCGCGCCGGTGCGTGCCAGCCGCTCCACGAACGCCTCGGCCCCCGGTGCGAGCACCATGTTGGCGTAACACATCAGCACCACCGGCACGCTCGGGGCGAGTGCGCGCGCGACCTCGAGCACCCCGGCGAGACTGGCCCCGGCAGCCAAGGCGCGCGTGGCGGCCTCGTGGATCACCGGGCCGTCGGCGAGCGGGTCGGAGTAGGGCACGCCCAGCTCGAGGATGTCGGCACCCCCCTGCACGCACGCCTCGCCGATCCGGATCGAGTCGGCGAGCGTGGGAAAGCCGCCCATCAGGTAGGGCATCAGCGCGGCGCGGCGCTCGCTCACCGCGCGGGCGAACGCGGCCTCGATGTGGTCAGTGCCTTGTGCGTTGGCAGCTCGCTGCGCAACCCGCCCGCCGGAGCGCTTCAGCGCGGAGGCACCCTCCCCATCCCCAGCTCCGCCGACGCCTCCCGCGCTCATGACAGCGCCAGCACCTCGGCGAGATCCTTGTCGCCACGGCCGGAGAGGCACACAAGGTCGAGCTCTCCCTCGGGCTGGGCGAGCATCCAGGCGAGCGCGTGGGCGCTCTCCAGGGCCGGGATGATGCCCTCCAGGCGCGCCAGCTCGCGGAAGGCGGCGAGCGCGTCGCGGTCGGGCACGGCGACGTAGCGGGCGCGGCCGGTGTCGCGCAGGTGGGCGTGTTGGGGGCCGGTGCCGGGGTAGTCGAGGCCGGCGGAGACCGAGTGCGCTTCGATGACCTGGCCCTCCTCGTCCTGCATCACCGCCGAGAGCGCGCCGTGCAGCACGCCCGCGCGGCCACCCACCGTCAGCGGGGCGCCGTGGCGCGGCGTGTCGATTCCCTCCCCCCCGGCCTCCACGCCCACCAGCTCGACGGTGGGATCGTCGAGGAACGCCGTGAAGATCCCCAGCGCGTTGGAGCCCCCACCGACGCAGGCGATCACCCGCGCGGGCAGGCGCCCCTCGCGTTCCTGCAGTTGCGCGCGCGCCTCCTCGCCGATCACCCGCTGCAGGTCGCGCACCATCGCCGGGTAGGGCGCGGGGCCGACGACCGAGCCGATCACGTAGTGGGTGTCGGCGACGTTGGTGACCCAGTCGCGGATCGCCGCGGAGGTGGCCTCCTTGAGCGTGCGCGCGCCCGCGTCCACCTGGTGCACGGTGGCGCCCAGCAGCTCCATGCGCTGCACGTTGGGCCGCTGGCGGCGAGTGTCCTCGGCGCCCATGTAGATCTCGCAGCGCATGTCCAGCAGCGCACACACCGTGGCGGTCGCCACTCCGTGCTGCCCCGCCCCCGTCTCCGCGATGATCCGTCGCTTGCCCATCCGCCGCGCCAACAGCGCTTGGCCGAGCGCGTTGTTGAGCTTGTGCGAGCCGGTGTGGTTGAGGTCCTCGCGCTTGAGGTACACCCGCCGCCCGCAGCGCTCCGACAGCCGCCGGGCGAGGTACAACGGCGTGGGCCGCCCGGCGAAGTCGCGCAGCAGCCCGTCCAGCTCGGCGCGGTAGCCCGTGTCGGCACGCGCCTGCGCCCACGCCTGCTCGAGCTCCGCCAGCGCGGGCATCAACGTCTCGGGGACATACTGCCCCCCGTAGCGTCCGAAGCGGTGCTCGATCGTACTCACGCAGGCGAGGTTATCTACACCGATGTACCCACCGGCGCGGTGTCCACCGAGGAGTCCACCGGCGCGGAGTCCACTGACGCGGAGTCCACTGACGCGGAGCCCACCGACGTGGAGCCCACCGACGTGGAGCCCACCGACGTGGAGCCCACCGACGTGGAGCCCACCGACGTGGAGCCCACCGACGCGGAGCCCACCGACGTGGAGCCCACTGACGCGGAGTCCTCCGGGGCGGAGTCCACCGGCGCGGAGTCGCGCACCGCGGCAAAGAACGCGCCCAGGCGCTCGGGGTCCTTACGCCCCGGGGAGGCCTCCGTGCCGCTGGCGGTGTCCAGCGCGAACGGTCGTGCGCGGTGGCCTTGCGCCGAGGCGGCGAGGATTGCCTGCGCCGCGTTCTCGGGCCCGAGGCCGCCGCTGAGGATCAGCGGCACCTTGGAGCGCCGCGCGGCGAGCAGCCCCCAGTCGAACGACTCTCCCGTGCCCCCGCGCAGCTCCTGCCGGCCGGGCGTGGTGGAGCGCGCGTCGAGCAGGTGGAAGTCGGTGTGGAAGCGCTCCACGTCGCGCACCTCCCCGATCGAGGCAACCTGCGCCGCCTTGATCACCTTGGCCCCCGTGCGGTGGCCCGCTTCAGCGCAGTACGCAGGCCCCTCGTCGCCGTGCAGCTGCAGCATCGTCAGCCCCAGCCCCTCGCCGGCCTGCACCACCTCGTCCAGCGGCGCATTGACAAACACCCCGCACAGCTCCACCTTGCGTCGCAGCGCCGACACGATCCGCCGCGCTTGGTCCATCGAGCAGGCGCGCGGCGAGGGCTCGTAGAAGACCATCCCCACCGCCCACGCTCCCAGCTCGACCGCGAGCTCGGCGTCGTGCAAGTTGGTGATGCCGCAGACCTTCACGTGGGGGGACATGCCCCCCACGATAGGGCCTGGGAATTATTCGGGGGTGTTGGGGTTGGGAATCGAGTTGGGCCGCTCGCCGAGCGTGACGGTGACGTTCTTCTTGGTGTAACCACCGCTGCCGGACTCGCGCAGCAGTTCGAGCGTGACGGTGTCGCCGGGCTTCTTGGTGGCGACGTATGAGGCGAGGCTTTCGGAGCTCGTCACCTTTTTGCCGTCGAAGCCGACGACGATGTCGCCGCCGACGGAGATTTCGTTGCCGGCGACCTTCGCTTCGATGTTGCCGGCGCGAATGCCGGCCTTGGCGGCAGGACTCCCGGCTTCGACTTTCTGGATCAGCGCGCCGCTCTTGACGGGTAGGTTGAGGCTGGAGAGCGAGCCGTCGATCGCGATCATCACCACGCCGAGGTAGGCGGTCTGAACCGAGCCGTTCTTCTCGAGTTCGGGGAGCTCGGACTTGGCAGTGTTGATCGGCACCGCGAAGCCGATCCCGACGTTGCCGTCGCTGCCACCGCCGCCCGTCTCGATCTGCGAGGTGATGCCGATCACCTGCCCTTTGGCGTTCAGCAGCGGCCCCCCGGAGTTGCCGGGGTTGATCGGCGCGTCGGTCTGCAGGACGTTGTCGATCGCGAAGCCGTTGGGGGCCGTGATTTCGCGCTGAAGCGCGGAGATCACGCCGGTCGTCAGCGTGCGGCTGAGGCCGAATGGGTTGCCGATCGCCACCACCGGTTCCCCGACCTCGACCGCGCTGGAGTCGCCGAGCGTCAGCGAGTGAAGGTTGAGACCTTCGGTCGGGATCTTCAACACGGCGAGATCCTGCGAGGGGTTCTTGCCGACCACGTGCGCTTCGACGGTCTTCGAGTGTTCGAAGCTGACGGTCACCTTGCTCGCGTTCTCCACCACGTGCCAGTTGGTGAGGAGCGTGCCGTTGGCGTCGATCACGAACCCGGAGCCGGTGGCGGTGCCCTGCTGCTCGCTTTCGCCGAAGCCGAAGGGCGATTCGCTCTGGCGCACGATCGTGGAGGTCACCTTGACCACGCTGGGGGCCGTGCGTTCGTAGATTTCGTGAGCGCTCAGCCCGCCTCCGCCACTCCTGGTGGGGATCGCCGTGGAGGAAGAGGCGGTGCTGGAGGTCGCCGGGGCGGCCGCCTGGATCTCGGTGACGGTTTTGCTCGAGGAGCTGAGGCTGCCGCCGGCGGCGAGCACCGCCACCACGACGCCACCCCCGATGAGGGCGGAGAGGAAGGGAATCGCAAAGAGACGTTTCATCGCGGCGAGAGGGCCGTGGGGGCCGGATCGACGGCGGGCGTGGGAAGCAGGCTCATATGGGTCATGGGAACAGAATGATCGGTGGCGATGAAGACGGTCTAAAGGTGGGCCGCAATGTCTCTAAAACTTCAAGACTTCACGACCGCCGCGGCGACCGGTGGGCGCCGGCCGCGCGGGCGCGCGTAGGCGAGTCTCCATTCGAGGATTCTCCCGGCGAGCGCTCCCCGCGGCCGGACAACAGCTCCCGCAACGCGCCCTCGGGGTCGGGTGAGCGCATCAGCGTCTCCCCCACCAGCACCGCCCGTACGCCGCGTTGCTCCAGGCGTCGCAGTTGCGCGGCTGTGGCGATCCCCGACTCCGAGACGACCACACCGCCGTCGGGGACCTCCTCCAGCAGGGTGAAGGTACGCTCGACGTCGACGCTGAAATCGCGCAGGTCGCGGTTGTTGATCCCGATCAGCCGCGCCCCCGCCTCGTTCGCGCGCGCCAGCTCGGCGCCGTCGTGGACCTCGACGAGCGCCTCGAGACCCAGCTCCCTCGCCTGCTCGTGCAGAGCGCGCAGCGTCGGCTGGTCGAGCGCCGCCACGATCAACAGCACCGCGTCGGCGCCGCCCGCGCGAGCCTCGTGCAGCTGGTAGGGGTCGACGATGAAATCCTTGCGCAGAAGTGGCAGCGCGCAGGCGGCGCGAGCCTCGCGCAGATCCTCCAGCGAGCCGTCGAAGTGCGGGCCCTCGGTGAGGATCGAGACGGCGGCGGCACCGCCGCGCTCGTACGCGCCCACCAGCTCGGCGACGTCAGGGCGCTCGCGCAACGCCCCGGCGGAGGGCGAGCGGCGCTTGAACTCGGCGATCACGGAGATGCCCGGTCCGGTCAGGGCCGCATGGAGGGACCGGCGCGCGGCCGGGACCTCGCCCCCGCCTTCGAGCTGGTGGGTCGGCAGCTCGCGCTTACGCCGCGCCACCTCCTCGCGGGTGGTGCGCAGGATGCGCTCCAGCACGGTTGCGCTCATATGGGCGCCTCGGCGGGCGCGTACCTGAGAGTCGCCTCCACATAGCTCTGCAGCGCGTGAGCGGCGCTGCCGTCGACGAGCACCGCGCGGGCCGCCTCGACGCCCTCGGCGATCGAAGCGACCGCGCCGGCCGCGTAGATCGCGGCGCCGGCGTTGATCAGCGCGAGATCGGTGCGTGGCCCGGATTCGCCATCGAGAATCGCGCGCGTCACCGCCGCGTTCTCCTGCGGAGTGCCCCCCGCCAGCTCGGGGTGGCCGGCGACGCCCTGCTCGGAGACGGACGAGATGTGGTCGGGTGGAACCCCGGCGGGCCCGATGAGGGCGGGCCGGATTGGAGCGGTGGGGATGGGGGTGGGCCGGATTGGGGCGGGCTCGATGAGGGTGGGCGGGATTGGGGCGGGAGGGATGGGGGTGGGCGGGATTGGGGCGGGGGGGATTCCAAATTCCTCCGGCGTGATCGTGTAACGGCGGATGTCGGAGCCATCGAGCTCGACAACCGTCGTAGGGGCCGAGGTCGAGATCTCATCGAGCCCGTCTTCCCCACGTACGACCAGCGCCCGGCGGGAGCCCAGCAGCGCGAGTGCGCCGGCGATCGTCTCCAGGAAGCGGGCGTCGGAGACTCCGATCAGCTGCCGCGAGGCGCCCGCGGGGTTGGTGAGGGGACCCAGCATGTTGAAGATCGTGCGCACCCCCAGCTCGTGGCGCACCGGCACGACGAAGCGGGTCGCGCGGTGGTGGGCAGGGGCGAACATGAAGCCGAAGCCCGCCTCCTCGATGCAGCGCGCCACCCCCTCGGGCGCGAGGTCGATGCGCGCGCCGAGCGCCTCCAGCACGTCGGCCGACCCGGAGGGGCCGGTGGCCGAGCGGTTGCCGTGCTTGGCGACGGCGCACCCCGCCCCCGCGGCGATCAGCGCAGCGGTGGTGGAGACGTTGAACGTGCGTCGCCCCCCGCCGGTGCCGGCGGTGTCGAGCAGATTCTCGTGCGCGACGGGCACGCGCGCGGCGAGCTCGCGCATCGTGCGCGCCATGCCCGCCAGCTCCTGCACCGTCTCCCCCTTGGTGCGCAGCGCGATCAGGAAGCCGGCGATCTGGGTCTCGGAGACCTCGCCGTGCATGATCTGCGCCAGCACCTCGGCGGCCTGCGCCTCACTCAGGTCCCTGCGCGAAGCCAGCGCGTCGATCGCGCTCGTGAGGATTGGATTGGGCATCAGCTGAGGAAGTTGCTCAACAGTTGCTTGCCCTCTTCGGTGAGCACCGACTCGGGGTGAAACTGCACGCCCTCCGCCGGTAGCTCGCGATGGCGCAGCGCCATCAGCACACCGTCGCCCTCGGCCGAGGCCTCCAGGCAGGCCGGCAGCTCGCGATCGACGATCAGCGAGTGATAGCGCCCCACCGTCAGCGGCGAGGAGAGGCCGGCGAAGATCGTGCGGCCGTCGTGCACGATCGTGGTCGCTTTGCCGTGCACGGGCGGGTGCAGCACCACACGGCCCCCGAAGGCCTGCGCGAGCGCCTGGTGGCCGAGGCACACGCCGAGCGTGGGTACGCCCGCCTCGGGTAGCCGGCGCACCGCCTCCAGCGTGATCCCCGCCTCGTCTGGGGTGCACGGCCCGGGCGAGACAACGCAGCGTTCGTATCCCTCGGCAAGCAGCTGATCGACGCTCGCGCGGTCGTTGCGCACGGTGTGCACGTCGGCGCCCAGCTCGCCGAGGTATTGCACGAGGTTGTACGTGAACGAGTCGTAGTTGTCGATGACGAGGACCTTCATTGGACTCCTAAAGCCTTTATTTGACCCCTGGATATGCAACACGGTTCCATGAGTTCACAGGGCAAGCTGGGCAAGGACGCAGTGAGCGAAGTGTGCTCAAGCACACGAGCGATCGAGGACGCTGATCCAGCGCAGCCATGTGAACTCATGGGGTCATGCCCAATCGGCCTGTTCGCACGCCAGCGCAATCGCGCGCATCGCCGCGGTGGACTTCGCCACCGACTCCTCGTACTCATATGCCGGCTTGGCGTCGGCGACGGTGCCGCCGCCGGCTTGGATGTGGGCAACGCCGTCCTTGAGGACCACGGTGCGGATGTGGATCGCCGTGTCGAGGTCCCCGCCGTAGCTGAGATAGCCGATCGCGCCCCCATACCCGCCTCGCTTGACCGGCTCGAGCTCGTCGATGATCTGCATCGCGCGCACCTTCGGCGCCCCCGAGAGGGTGCCCGCGGGGAGCACCGAGCGCAGCGCATCCATCGCGCCGACGTCCGCTCGCAGCGTGCCGGAGACCGATGAGACGATGTGCATCACGTGGCTGTAGTACTCGATCTCCATCAACTCGTCCACCGTGACGCTGCCGTACTCGCACACCCGGCCGAGGTCGTTGCGCCCGAGATCGACCAGCATCACGTGCTCGGAGCGCTCCTTCTCATCGGCCAGCAGCTCGGCGGCGATGCGGCGATCGTCCTCGGGGGAGGCCCCCCGCGGGCGGGTGCCGGCGATCGGCCGCGTCGAGACGTGGCGGCCATTGACCGTCAGCAGCGGCTCGGGGCTGGCGCCCGCCACCTGGAAGTCGCCGAAGTCCAGGTAGTACATATAGGGCGAGGGGTTGACAGTGCGCAGGCCCCGGTAGATCGAGAAGGCATCGACCGGCACCGGCGCCGACCAGCGCTGGGAGGGGACGACCTGGAAGGCGTCGCCGGCGTGGATGTAGCGCACGATCCGCTCGACCATGCCTTCGAATTGCGCGCGCGGCATGTTCGACTCAAAGCGCGGTGTCTCCCGCGGGGTTTGGAACCCACCCACCCGCTCGGCGTGCGGCACCGGGCCGTCGAGCGCGCGGCGCAACTCGCCGATTGTTTGTGCGGCCTCCGCGTAGCGACGATCGAGCGCGGCGTCCGTGTGCTCCATCCCGGCATCCACCTCGACGTTCACAAGGATCGTGATCGTGTGCTTGAGGTGGTCGAAGATCACCAGCACGTCGGAGAGCATCAGCGCCATGTCCGGCAGCCCTAGGGGATCCGCGCTCGGCCCTCCCGCGGGCGCTCCGAGCGGCTCGACCGTGCGCACCAGGTCATAGCCGAAGAAGCCCACGGCTCCTCCTAGAAATGGAACCCCACCCAGCCCCGCCCCGTCCGTATGGGCCCCACCCATCCCCACGCCGCTCGCGCCCAGGAGGCGGGAGTCGCCATCGGCGTGGGGCATCTGGTGGAAGCCCGCAACGAGCTCGGCCGCCAGCGCATAGGGGTCACCGGGATCGCCCAACGACCAGCGCAGCACCGAGCGAGGGCGTACGCCGATGAACGACCAGCGGCCCACCCGCTGCCCTTGATCGGCCGACTCCAGCAGGAACGCCGGCTCGGACGGGGCGAGCGCGCGCAGCTTCAGGAACGCCGAGACGGGTGTCTCACAGTCGGCGATGAAGCTGTGGCGGAGCGGGATCAGCTCGCACACCGCCTCGTCGCCACCGGCGTGCGCCTGCACCGCATCATCGCCGGCGGCAGGCGCCGCGAGCGCACGCACCTGCTCCAGCGTTGGCGCGATCGCCGGCTCCGCGGCCGCCGAGAGTGAGCTGACTCCCGGCAATCGCTCAGCGGCGGCGGGCATCGAGCACCCGCTCGGCGTCGGCGAGGGCACGACCGCGGCTGTGTAGCAGTACGAGCAGGTGGTAGAGCACGTCGGCGGCCTCTTCGTCGACGCGCTCGTCGGACTCCTCGCGCGCCGCACGCGCCACCTCCTCGGCCTCCTCCATCACCTTCGCGCCGATCCGCGGCGGATCGGCCAGCAGCGCAACGGTGTATGAGCCGGCGGGGCGCTCGTGCGCGCGGGCGGCGAGCGTGCGCTCCAGCGCCGGCAGCGTCTCGTGCGGCGCCGGCGGCGCAAGCGCCCCCCGGTGAAAGCAGGTGCGCTCCCCCGTGTGGCACGCCGGGCCGGCGGGCTCGACCAGCGCGAGCAGCGAATCCCCGTCGCAGTCCGCGCGCAGTGCACGCACCGCCTGGGTGTTGCCGCTGGTCGCCCCCTTGTGCCACAGCTCCCCGCGCGAGCGGCTCCAAAGGTGAAGCTCGCCCGTGGCGCGCGTGCGGCGCAGCGCCTCCTCGTTCATGTAGGCGAGCATCAGCACCTCACCGCTGCCCCAATCCTGCACCACGCACGGCAGCAGCCCGCGCTCGTCGTAGCGCAGCTCCGCGTCGATCGGCTTCGAGGTGGGGGTGCTCATCCCGGAGATTGTAGGCGGCGCTTGGGCCCCCACGGCGACGCCCGTCATCATTGTGGAGAATGTCATCGGTGCTGGAGCGCAGACTGATCGTCGTCACCGGCAAGGGGGGCGTTGGCAAGACGACCGTGTCGGCCGCGCTCGGCCTGCTCGCTGCGCGGCGCGGACTGCGCACGATCGTGGTCGAGGTCACCGGCGGCGAGGCCGGTGGCGGGGCCGCCGGGGTGGGTCGGCTGTCCGCGTTGCTCGGCCACCCAGAGCCACCCCCCCACGGCGTGGAGACGCAGCTGCGCGAGGGACTGTGGGGACTGGCGATCGACCGCGACCGTGTGCTCGCCGAATGGCTGCAAGCGATCGGGGGGCGGGTGCCGGCGCGCGTGCTCACTTCCAGCTCGAGCTTTGAATACCTGATCGCGGCGACCCCCGGCGCGCGCGAGATGATCACGATGGTGAAGCTGTGGGAGCTTGCCGAGGGCCGGCGCCCTAGTGACCGGGGCGCACGAAACGGGAGCACGGCCGCGGGCCCGCGCGGCGGCCGGCGCGATCGCGAGCAGGGCGGCGGCACGGACGCGAGCGGGCGAGCAGCGAGTGCCGACGCGGGCGAGGGCGGCAAGCGCGACTACGACCTGATCGTGTTCGACGCGCCCGCCACCGGTCACGCGCTGGCGATGCTGCGCTCCCCGCATACCTTCGGGACGGTCGCGCGCATGGGGCCGGTCGCGCGCCAGGCAGGCCAGGTGCGCGAACTGCTGGAGGACCCCGCCCGGTCTGCCTACGTGGCGGTGACGCAAGCCACGGAGATGGGCGTCACCGAGACCCTGGAGCTGCGCGAGGGCCTGCGCCGGGAGCTGGGCAGGGAGCTCGACTCGGTGATCGTGAACGGCACCCTGACGCGGCGCTTCGAGGGCGCGGAGCTGCAGCGCATCGCGGCGTTGGGCGGCACATCCACCGCCGCGCGGGCGACACCGGCGAGGAATGGCGCCGGTAACGCTGACGATGTCGTGACCCGCTCCGCCGCGCGCGCCGCGCAGGCTGTGCACGAGCGCACTCGCACCCAGCACCGCCAAATCGCCCGCCTACGTCGCGGTGAGGGGCCACAGGACAACGCGCAACCGGTACTGAGGGTGCCATTCTTGTTTCGCTCCGAGCTCGACCTCGAGGCGATTCAGCACATCGCCGATCGCCTGGCGCGCGGCCTGTGAAGGTTGCGCGCCAGGCGCGCGGCCTGTGAAGGTTGCGTAACGAGCAGCGCGGCTTCAGTCGCGCAGCGCGGCGGAGATGCGCGTGGCCGCGGCTGTCACCGTGGGGCCGAGGACCTTGCGCAGATCCTCGAGCGTGTAGTCGTCGGCCGGCACCGGAACGCCCACCGCGGCTATCACATCGCCATCGGGGCCTTGCACGGGGGCCGCAATCGTGCGCACACCGGCGGCCAACTCTTCGTCGCCCAGCGCTACGCCATCCTCGCGCACCTGTTGCAGCTCCGCACGCAGCGCCTTCTTGCTGGTGATGCTCTTTGGTCCGCGTTTTGTCAACGCCAGCTCACCGATCAGCCGCTCGCGCTCGCGGTCGGGCAGGTTGGCCAGCAGCACCTTGCCCATCGCGGTGCACTGTGCTGGCAAATGCGCCCCCGCGCCGAGATCGAGGTCAACGGCATGTTGCCCGCGGCGCCAGCCGCGGCGGCGGTCGACATAGCGAATCTGGGTGCCGTCGAGCACCGCCAGCGAGGCGGTGCGGCCGGTCTGCTCGCGCAGTTCGCGCAGCGGCTCGCGGGCCTTGCCGCGCAGCGCCATCGAGTCCAGCACCGACATCCCCATGTCGGCGACCCTCGGTGCCAGCCGGTAGCGGCGGGCATGGTCCTGCTCGAGATAGCCCAGCGCCACCAGCGTCGAGGCGTAGCGATGCGTGGTGGAGCGGCTCATGTTGAGCTCGTCGGCGAGCTTGGCGATACCCAGCACGGGCTTCTGCGCGCTGAAGCAGTTGAGGATCGCGAGGCCCGCCTGCAACGAGGAGGAGAACCGGCCGCGCCGCTCCTCCTCGAGCAGCTCCAGACCCGCGTTGGCGCTTGCGTCCCCTCCGGTCTTGCCGCTCGCGTCCCCTCCGGTGGATATCGCTCGCCTGCTCATGCGCCCACCCCTCGGCCAGCGCCGCCACTGCAACGTCCGCCGACGGAGTTGCGAGCCGGACGCCGCATCCAGCGCCCGGCTCGCGGTCGAGCGATTCGAGCCCTCACCAGGATGGTGTGGGCCCCTCGAGAACGAAGCGCGCCACCCTTGGCGCCCACGGCCGGGCGTCGCGTAGGACGCCGCCTCACTTCCAGCCGTGGAGCCATGACCCGTAGGCTGACGTTTCCGTCCCCCATTGCGTGGCGGATCATCGCCGACCGCCGGGGCCCTCTCAATGCACAGGTGAAAATCTTCAAGTCGACCAACCCTTTCGGAACCCGGACCGCAGCTGTGGCTTGTACACGATTGGACAATATGTATATCAGTGTACACAGACGAGACGTCGCTGTCCAGCGGCACTCCGCTCGTCGCCTCATCCGAACCCACCCTCAGACCCATCGCCACGTTCAACCACACCAACTGGGCTCACGGTAGAGCGACTCGGAAATCAGATAAACAATTATGGTTGGTTTACAAACAAACAGTTAAGTGAATAACCAATGCCCGTGTGAGGGACCCGAGAACCGGCAGAGCGTCTTTCAGAATAGGCGCTGCTGGCCGATCTTTGATCGGTCGGGACGCATCCGGGCGTGCCGGTCTTTTGAAAGACGTTCTTAATCCTGCAGAACGATCGCCGCGCGCACGCGCGCCGCCAGGTATCCGGGCACAGCAACGATCGCCACCGCGACGCTCGTCACGGCAACGAGGCTTCCGATCGCCACCAGCGCGCCGACCGAGGCCACCACCGGGAAGCCCGTCACGACGGCGAGCGCATGGCTCAACAGCAGCTGCCCGCAGAGCCCAAACAGGGCGCCGATCGAGCATCCCACGCCCAGCAGCAACGTGCTCTCGACGAGCAGCGAGCGCCACAGCACCCCTTTGTCGAAGCCATCCACCTTCATGTCCGCCAGCAGCGGCCGCCGCTGCCAGATCATCGCTCCCATCGCGGTCGCCATCGCGAGGATCGCGGCGATCAACACCAGGCTTGTGATCTGAGTTACCCGCGCAAGTCCCTGCCGGCTGGTCGCACGCAGACGCCGTTCGCGTTCCGAGCGAGTTTCCACGGTGAGGCCCGCCGCGCCCGCGGCGAGCACGTGCTGAATCTCGCGGCGACCTGCCCGCGGCGCCACGCCCGGCCGCAACGAGATCGCATACGCGCTCACTTCCCCACCCGGCCAGGCACGGGTGTAGTCGCTCGAGCTCATCACGATCGCGCCGGGCGGCCAGCCGAAGTTGGTGCTGAACCCCGCCACGCGCAGGGCAATCGGCCGTGGCGTTGGGAGCGTGAAGGATTGGCCGATGCGCAAGTGCTGTTCGCTCGCAAGTCCCTGCGAGACGACCGCCCAGCCTCCGCGGCGTAGTCGTGCCGTCACCGTCGCTGAATTCCCGCCCACCAGCTGGCCGGGCGGGATCGGATGTTCGACCGCGGGCGTGGGCGCCATCACCCACACCCGGCGCGCACCATAATCCAGGAAGCCGGCATGGAGGAGACCAACACTGCGAACGTCCGCCAAGCGCTCGATCACGGCCGCCTGCGACGGGCGAAACGCGGTGGTGGCCAGCACGTTCTGTGAGCCCGCCGCCGTCACCCACACCTCGGCGGGCGCGACGAGGTCGTGGGCGGTGCGGTCGAGCCCGCGCTGGAGGTTGCGCTGCGCGCCCTCGACCGCCACGCTGCCGAAGACCGCGGTGGCGCCGGTCGCGGCGATCGCGAGCGTGCGCGACCAATTGGCGGTGGATCGGAGCTCGATCACCGCCAGGTGGGTGGCGGTGCTGCTGAGCGAACGCCGCAGCCGATCGGCCACCCGTATGCAGGCGCCTAGCAGCCAGGGCAGCGCCAGCAACAGTGCGATCACAAGGCTGACGATCCCCACGATCGCGGCACCAGGATCGGCCAGCAGGGTGACGACTGTGATCGTCCAGCACACCAACTCGCCCAGCACCACTTTCACGCCCGAGCTCGATCTGACGCGCGGGGGCGCCCCAGGCAGCCCACGCAAGAGGATCGCCCCGCGCAGCGAGATCAACACCCCGGCAAACGCGGCCAGTAGCCCGCCACACGTGGCGAACACGATGCTCTGCCAGGTGACGATGCGCTGCGCGTCGATCGGGAAGGCAAACGAGAGGTAGCCGGGATTCGAGCTGAACAGCACCGCCGAGAGCAGATCGCCCAGTGCGAGGCCCAGCAGCGAGGCAAGCACGCCGAGCACGAGGGCATCGAACATCAGCACCTCGACGATCATCCGCCGGGAGTAGCCATCGAGGCGCAGGTCCGCGACGAAGTTGCGACGCTGAGACGCTGTGAGCATCAGCGCGTTGAGGGCGAACAGGAACCCCACGAGCACGCCGATCACCGAAAATAGCTCCGCCGATTGGTTGCTCGGCGCGGCCGCCTGATTGAAGAGCGTTGTGCCGTAGTCTGCCGGCTGGACGTTCAGGCGCCCCGCGGCGAGGCGTTCGAGCTCCGCGTGCACCTGGCGTTCATGCCCGGCGCGGGGGCGCACGAAGACGCCGGTGATACGGCCGGGCAGGCGCGCGAGCTGCTGGGCGTAGGCCAGCGGCGCGAACACGAAGCGGCTGTGCGCGAGGACGCCGAGGCCGCCTTCGAACAGCACAGCGCCGACGAACGCCCGTACGGCGCGGCCACCGATCTGCAGCTCCGCCGATTCCAGCGAGGAGAGGCCGACCGAGCCGGCAAGTTCGAGCGGCATCGCCAACGCCCGCTGGTGGTTGAGCTGGGCGGCGCTGAAGCGGCGCAACAGCGGCCCGCCGAGATGCGCGAAGCGCGCGTCGGTGCTGAGCAGTTCCACCGGCTGCTGCCCCACCGGACCGATCAGATTGGCGCGCTCCTGGAGCACGGGGATCGCGGCCTGCACCCCGGGGAGGCGCTGCACATCGCCGAGCACACCTTGTGTGAATCCCTCTGGGCCGCGCGCGGCGAGCTGCAGGCGCATCGTCCCGATGACCCCGCTGACGAGCTGGCGCATCGAGCGGTCGGGGCTCGCGCCGACGATCTGGGAGGCGAACAACAGCGCCACCCCCACCGCGATCCCGAGAATCGCGAACAGCTCGTGCGCGAGTCTCGCCCGCAGGCGAACACGGTAGAGGAGGATTATGTTGCGCAGTCGCATCGCGGCGACCGTCAGGGGCTGGCGGCATCGAGCAATGCGAGCGCCGGCTCGGGCGTGTAGTCGAGGAGGTGGCCGTCACGCAGCGAGTGCACTCGATCGGCATACGCGACCGCCTGCGGATCGTGCGTGACGAGCACCGTCGCCACCTGGCGCTCGCGGCAGAGACCGGCCAGCAGCGAGAGTACCTCGCGGCTGCGTCGCGAGTCCAAGCTGCCGGTCGGCTCGTCGGCGATCACCAGCTTGGGATCCGTCGAGAGCGCCCGCGCGATCATCACCCGCTGGCGCTCGCCCATCGAGAGTTGGTCGGGGCGGTGGCGCAGGCGATCTCCCAACCCGAGTTGCTCCAGCAGCGGACTCACGCGGCGGTGGGCCTCGCGCGGGGTGAGGTTGGTCCCCAGCAGCTTCAGCGCGGCGTTGTCCAGCGCGCCCACGCCTGGAATCAGGTTGAGAGTCTGTCGCACGAACCCGAGCTCTCGCAGCCTGTACGTGGCACCCTCATGCTCCGAGAGCGTCGAAACCTCGCGCCCGCCCACACTCACAGCCCCGCTGTCGGGGCGCAGCAGCGCGGCGATCAGCATCAACAGCGTCGTCTTGCCCGATCCGCTCGGGCCATACAGCGCGACCAGCTCGCCAGCCTCCACCGACATCGACACTCCATCCACGGCGCGCACGGGCTCGTCTTCGCCGACCCGGTAGTGCTTGACGAGATCGCGCAACTCGAGCATCACGCCCGTTGCCGCCTGCCGTGCAGCTGGATCACCCTGCCCTGCCCCAGCCGCACCGGCGGCGGCGGCGGCGACGCGGATGCACTGCTCAGACGGCCCCCGGCGAGCGAGAAGATCCGATCGGCCCGCATCGCCGCGGGCATGTCGGGGACCGTCATCAACACGGCCATCGCTTCCTCGTCCACGAGCGAGTGCAAAAGCTCGGTCACTCGCTCGCGCTCGACGACGTCGAGGTTGGCGGTTGGATCATCCACCAGCAGCAGCCGCGGTGCCCGCGCGATCCCATGCGCAATCGCGATCAGCGCCCGCTCCCCGTCGCACAGATCGCCCCACCATTGGCGCGTCTGCGCCGAGAGCCCGACCCGCTCGACCGCCGCCTCGGCGCGCGCATACGCGTTGCGGCGACCATGCTCGGCCAACAGTGGCAGCGCCACGTAGTCGAGCATCCGCAGGTCGCTCCGCGGGCCCGCCCGCCGCACCCAGCCGATCCACTCCGACATCAATCGCGCGTGTTGGCGCTCGGAGATGTCGGCGAGGTCGACGCCACTGAAGAACACGCTGCCGCTATCCGGAATCTCCAGGCGGGCGGCAAGCTTCAGCAGTGTCGACTTGCCCGATCCGCGAGTACCCCAGATCGCTGTGAGCTCGCCCGCCCGTACGTCAAGTGTCACGTCGCGGAGCACCCTCACCTCGGTGTCGCCCCGCCAGTAGCTCTTGCCGACGCCTTTGAGCGACAGCAGAGCACCCATCCTCACCCCTCCTAACGGCGCTCGCTCGCGAACCGGTGGGCTGTGCTTTGCAGGCACTTCGTGTACAACATACTCAAACCGGTGGAAATTGTGCCGCGCGACTCATAGGGCGCTCCCCCGCGATCATCCAGCCCGTCGGGCCAGCGCAGGCGATGGCGCCGGCGCCGCGCGACGCTGCGCGGGCAGCCCGACCGTTCTGGTCGCGCGCTCGTATTCGACGTGCATCCCTTCCAGGGACTCCCGCACGCCCTGCAACCACGTCAGCCGCGCTTCCCAGAAGGAGAGCTCCGCATCGCGAATGTGCACCAGCACCAGCCCCGACCATCTGGTCGGCGCCGGGGGCCGCATTCGCTCGAAGGTGTGCTTGAGCTCCTGCACGCGCCCCAGGCAGATCAGCTCCTGCCCGTACACCAGCTCCACCAGTCGCGGCAGGTTGTGAGGCTGACAGAGGGCGACCTTCATGTGCAGCTCGTCGCGCAGGGGAGGTGCCGTGGAGGATCGGAGCAGCCACTCCTCGAAGTGCCGCACGCCGGCCGGCGTCGCTTCGAAGGAGCGCGAGTCCGCGCGCGAGCCCGGTGTCCGCCGCGCAGCGGCTCGCTGCAATCCCAAACCCGCCTGCTGGTGCCTCACACCCCGCTGCCCGGCCGCCGCCGCGGCCGCCCCGCGCGCGCCCACCGCGGCGAGCTGTGGGCCCACCACTCTTCTTGCGGAGGAAAATTGCATCCCGGCCTGAGAAACCCCGTGTGTCCGCTCCGGCACCTGATCCTCGCCGATCGCTCGCACCAGCCCGTCGCGCTCCAGGCGGGTGAGCGCCGAGTAGACGTTGGAGTCGACAAAGCCCGCCGATGAGAGTCGCTGGCGTAGCTTCGCCGTTAGACGATGAGCGGGGCCGGGCTCCTCGATCACCAACCCCAGGACTGCGATCTTAGCTGACATCTCCCCGCCGGCCCCCTTTGACGACTAGCCCTGTCGATCCCTCACTGCCGTAGGATAACGTTTCTCCTCGCCCGAACAACACATTACATAAACCGTACACCAAACTGGGCCGCGATGCATCTTTTGGACGAATGGTTCCGATATCTTGAGAATAAGTCTCCATATCTGGACCGTACAGTCAACGCGATCGGAAGCGCCCAAACAGCCGTCGCTGCGGCCCAGTGGGCGGCCCCATGAGCTCCTCACAAGCGGCTCGCCAACATCTGCGACCTGGCTGTGCAGCTCGCAATCGACGCTATCCGATTCCCAAGCGATCGAGCAGACCCTCGTCGCGGCGCCAGTCCCGGCGCACCCTCACCGATAGGTCGAGGTGCACCCTACCGCCGAGCTCCCGCTCCAGCTCCCTGCGCGCGGCGCTGCCGATCGCCTTGATCATGCGCCCCCTCGAGCCCACCACGATCGCCTGTTGGGAATCGCTCTCCACCCAGATCAGCGCCCGCACCCGCGTCATTCCCTCGCGCACGAGCTCGATCTCCTCAACGACCACCTCCACCGCGTGGGGCAGCTCGTGGAAGGTGCGCTTGATCGCCGCCTCGCGGATCAACTCGCCCGTCAGCAGCCGGGGCGTCTGATCCGAGCGCGCGTCAGCTTCGAACAGGAAGGGGCCCTGCGGCAGCATCTGTCGCAGATGCGCCACCAGTTGGGCCACACCCTCCCCCGTACGAGCCGACACCGGGAACACCTCGCCGTCAAGGCCGAGGGCGGCCGCGCCCTGCAATGCCGCGAGCGTGGCCGCGCGGCTCAGGCGATCGACCTTGTTGACGGCGATCGCCACCGGAGCAGAGCCCTGGAGCGTGCGCGCGATGAAGCGATCGCCCGGGCCCACCCCCTGCTCCCCGTTCAGCACCAGCAGCACCGCGTCGGCGCCTTGCAGCTCCTCGCGCACCCGCTGTGCCATGCGTGCCGTCAGGGCATCGCGCGGGCGCTGCACCCCCGGCAGATCCACCAGCACGATCTGGTTCTCGCCCTCGGTGTGCACACCTCGGATCGCGCGGCGCGTCGTCTGCGCGCGGTCGGAGACGATCGCCACCTTGCCTCCCACCACCACGTTGAGGAGCGTCGACTTGCCCACGTTCGGACGGCCCGCCAGCGCCACGATGCCAGCGCGAGTCATCGCCGCCCGGCGGTCATGGGCCCGCCCGCCAAGCAGCCCCACCACTCGCCGGCAGGGACTCCCACCGCAGCAGCTCCGCCTGCACCGCCAGCATCTCACCGTCGTCTCGCTCGTGGTCCATCCCCACCAGATGCAGCACCCCGTGCACGATCGCCTCACACAGATCCTCCGTGTGCTCCGCGCAGATCACCACGTCGCCCAGCTCCCTGGGCGTTCCATCCATCGGCATGGCTTCATCCACGGGGAACGACAGCACGTCTGTCGGGCCGCTCTTGCCGCGATGCTCCGCGTTCAGCTGAGCGATGCGCCCCGCGTCGACGAACTCGATCGCCACATGTCCCTCCTCGACCCCCGCCGACACGGCGGCAAGCGCACACAGGCGCCGTACCCGCGCCTCGGGCAGCGCACCACCGGTACGCCCCGCCTCGTCGAACACCTCGACTTCGATCACTACCTACGCCCTGCGGCGATCGGCTGGACGTAGCTCTCGGGCGTCGCGCCGGGAGTGCACGTCGTATGCCTCCACGATCCGCTGCACCAGCTTGTGACGGACGACGTCCTCACCCCCGAAGCGCACGAACTCGATCCCCTCCACCGTTCCCAGCACCTCCCCCACCGCGATCAGCCCCGACTGCTGCTCGGGTGGGAGGTCCACCTGCGTGACATCGCCAGTCACCACCATCCGCGAGCCGAAGCCCAGGCGCGTGAGGAACATCTTCATCTGCTCGGGTGTCGTGTTCTGTGCCTCGTCGAGGATCACGAAGGAGTCGTTGAGCGTTCTGCCGCGCATGAACGCGAGCGGCGCGATCTCGATCACGCCCCGCTCCAGATGCTGGGTCACCTTCTCGGGGTCGAGCATGTCGTGCAGCGCGTCGAACAGCGGGCGCAGGTAGGGATCCACCTTCGCCATCAGGTCTCCCGGCAGGAAGCCCAGCCGCTCACCCGCCTCCACCGCCGGGCGCGTGAGGATGATGCGGTTGACTTCGTTGCGCGACAGCGCCGCTGCCGCCATCGCGACCGCCAGGAAGGTCTTGCCCGTACCCGCCGGGCCTACCCCGAAGGTGATCGTGCGCTCGCGGATGCAGTCCACGTAGCGCTTCTGGTTGACGGTCTTCGGCGCGACCCGCAGCGAGCGGTGGCGCCACACCACATCCTCCAGCACCTTCGCGGGGGACTCGTGCGCGTCCAGCGCGCCGGTGACCGCGGCGATTGTGCCCGGCCCGATCTCGTGCCCTCGCGCGATCAGATCCGAGAGCTCCTTCACCACGCGCTCACCGGCGCGCGTCTCCCCCTCCGATCCGTCCAGCGTCAGCAGGTTGCCGCGCAGGAACACCCTGCACTCCAAGTGCCCCTCGAGCGCCCTGAGCACGACGTCCTGACTGCCAGCCAGCTCCGCGGCCACCTCGTCCGGCAGCTCGATCTGCATCCTCATCCGTCGAGCGCTGCCCGCACCAGTCCCGAGACGCGCTTGCCGTCGGCGCGGCCGTCCACCGCCGCCATCGCCACCCCCATCGCGCGTCCCATGTCTCTGACCGACTCGGCTCCGCTGTCGCGCACCGCCCGCTCGACGATCTCCCGCAGCTCGGCTTCGGGCAGCTCCGCCGGCAGATACCCGGCGATCAGCTCCGCCTCGCCCTGCTCGCTCGCCGCCAGCTCCTCGCGTCCCGCCTCGCGGTAGGCCTCCGCCGCCTCCAGGCGCCGCTTGCGCTCGCGGCGCAGCACCGCCAGCTCGTCGCCTCCCCCGAGCTTGGCGTCCTTCTGCAGCTCCGAGAGCACCATCCTCAGCGCGCCCACGCGCTCTTTCTCCCCCGCCTTCATGGCGGTGGCAAGATCGCTCCTCAGCTGCTCTTCAATGCTCACCTGTGGGGCCAAGGATAGCCGCGCGGAGGGGTGCTGGAATCGGCGTGGTTCACACCGGCGTCGCATGCAGACCGTCGGCGTGCAGCTCCTCGACGCTGACCTCGACCAGTTCGCCCGCCCGTGCCGCGCCGGCCGGCAGGTAGCAGCGCGTGTAGTCGGCGGTGTACCCCGAGCACTGGGTCTGCGCGACCTTGTCAACCAGCACCCACTGGGTTGCGCCCAGCTTGCCCGCGCGATGGTGGCGCGAGCGCACCTCCGAGAGTCCCCGCAGCTCCCGTGAGCGGCGCTTCTTCTCCTGCGGCGCCACCCTGTCGCCGAGCTCCTGCGCCGCGGTGCCGGGGCGTGGCGAGTAGGAGAACGCGTGCACCCTGCTGATCCCCGCCTCGCCGACCAGCTCCAGCGTACGCGCGAATGCCGCCTCGTCCTCGTTGGGGAAGCCGACGATGATGTCCGTGGTCACGTTGACCTGCGGCACCGCCTCCCGCAGCGACTCGATCGCCTGCATGTACTCCCGCGCGGTGTAATGACGCCCCATCGCCCGCAGCACCCCATCGTCGCCCGACTGCATCGGGACGTGCAGGTGCGGGCACACCTTCGGCTCCTCCCGCAGCGCCTCGATCAGCGAGTCGCGCACGTGGATCACCTCCACCGAGGAGAGCCTCACCCGCTCGACGCCCTCGACCTGGGCGGCCCGCATCATCAGCTCACCCAACTCCCATCCGTCCCGCGGGTCGCTGTAGTCGCCCACACTGATCCCGGTCATCACAACCTCCGGCTGGCCCTGGCGCACGCGCGCCCTCACCTCCTCCAGCACCGCCGCGGCCGGGCGCGAACGGGCGGCTCCGCGTACGGTCGGGATGATGCAGTAGGCACAGTGACAGTCGCACCCGTCCTGCACCTTTACGAAGCCCCGCGTGCGCGCCGCCGCAGAGCCGCCCTCCAGCCGAGGAAGCCGCGCGGCGTCATCCGTTGCGCGCGACTGCGCGCGGCCCACCAGCGGCTCGTGCTCCAGATCCACGCATCCTCCAAGCGCGCCCACCATCGCCTGCGCCACATCCTCCGCCGTGCCCGTGAACGGGCGCACCGCCGCGTCGATTTCCGCAAACTTGGCTGCTCGCAGGTTCACCGCACAGCCACCCACATACACCTCGCGCGCGCCGCTCTTCAACGAGCGGCGTACCGACTGGCGCGACTTCGCCTCCGCCTCGCCGGTGATGCAGCACGTGTTGATCACGTGCAACTCCGCCTCCCCCTCGGGCGCCTCTTCGTGCCCCGCTTCCAGCAGGCGTCGGCGGGCCAGCATCGCGTCGGCGTGGGACACCTTGCAGCCCAGGAACTTCACGGCGAAGCGCATCGCCAGGGCAGAGTAGCGCGACGCAGGGTCTTGGTTAGGCGGTGACGCGGGCGGTTCGCAACCGCTGGGGTCGAGGGCAGGTACGCTGCGCTGCATGCCCAACATCAACGACCCTCTCTTCGATGAGCCGCGCGAGCACCCCGGCTTCCGTTGCGGTCGCGCACGGCTTGGCCGCCAGGCCGGTAGCGAGCGTCTCGGGCTGAGCCTGTGGGAGCTGCCGGCCGGCGAAGCCGCCTACCCCTACCACCACCATCTCGCCGAGGAGGAGTTGGTGGTTGTCCTCGAAGGCACACCCAGCCTGCGCACGCCTGATGGCTGGCGCGAGCTGTCCGAGGGCGAGGTCGTCGCGTTTCCGCGCGGGGAGCAGGGAGGCCACCAACTCGCCAACCGTACTGAGGGCACGGTCCGGTTCCTGGCGTTCAGTTCAAGCGGCGAGCCCGACATCGTGGTCTACCCCGACTCCGGCAAGCTCGGCGCATTTGAGCGGCTGCCCCAAGGGGGCGGGCTGTGGGCGATGTTTCGCCTCGCCGACACCGTTGACTACCACGATGGCGAGCAGCCGCCCGGTGAGGGGAGCACCCAACGACTCGACCTATAGAAAAGCCCCGCCGGAGCGGGGCTTTTCCTTAGCAGGTCGGTAAGCCGGATTCTGTCGTGAGCAGCCATCCATCTGAGCGGCCTACCTGGACCTCGGCGGGCAGCCTGCAAACGGTCCGGTTTGGCCTTGCATCGGGTGGGGTTTACCCAGCCGCCGCGTCACCGCGACGCTGGTGCGCTCTTACCGCACCATTTCAACCTTGCCTGTGAGCCGTTCACGTGGGACGGCCCCATCGGCGGTTTGTTTCTGTGGCACTTTCCCGCGAGTTTCCTCGGGTCGACAGCTCGACCACCTTGCCCTGTGATGTCCGGACTTTCCTCGGAGACCAGCCTCCGCGGCTGCTTAACCTGCGTGCTCAACTTAGCGCGCCGGGGGCCTGCTGTGAAGTCTCACGAGAGCCGCGTTCCGCAGTCCACGCACTCCCCCTGGAGCTCCTCTTCGGCGCCCATGTGAGCGAACACCCTCCCGCCGCGCTGCATCTCGCCACCGCAGAGAGGACATCGGGCGGTCTCGGACGCGCTAAGCGTCTGCCACGCGTCGGCGATCACATCCTCAAGTGTGAGGGCCGCGACGTCTCCTGACGAGGCCGCCGCGCGTAGGCGCGCCACGTGGTCCGCAGGCCCGAAGCCCGCCGGCCTGAGGCGCTCGCGTTCGGGGAGACCGTGCTGAAGCCGCCGATGACCGCGCCGCCGCAGGAGGGTGCCGCCCATCAGAGGCTCCTGAGCAGCCCGACCACACGCCCCAGCACCTTGACCTCCTTACTGCGGATCGGCTCCATCGTCTCGTTCTCGGGCTGCAGGCGGATGTGATCTGGTTCCCGGAAGAACCGCTTCACCGTCGCCTCCTCGCCCAGCAGTGCCACGACGATCTCGCCTTCGCGTGCCGTCTCCTGTGGTCGCACCACCACGATGTCGCCTTCGATGATGCCAGCGTTCTTCATCGAGTCCCCGCGTATGCGCAGGAGATACTCGCCATCCCCACCCCCCGCGACCTCCGGGACGGAGATGTACTCCTCGATGTTCTCCTCCGCCAGCACCGGTTGGCCGGCCGCGACCGAGCCCACGAGTGGTAGGCCTTCCGAGCGAACGATTGAGCGAACGCTGTCGACGGCGTTGCCCACTGCCCGGTCGAGCAGCTCGATTGCGCGTGGCTTGGAGGGATCGCGACGCAACAGGCCGATCTTCTCCAGGTTGGCGAGATGGGCGTGCACAGTTGACGAGGAGGCCAGGCCCACCGCCTTGCCGATGTCACGCACGGTCGGGGGATAGCCGTACTTGGCGGAGTACTTGCCTATGAAGTCGAAGATCTCTTGTTGGCGCTTGGTCAGATCCATGATCTCTTGGTCCCTTGATTGGCTGGACGGAAGGGTAGAACGAACATGTGTTCGTACATTAGCGCCGTCTGCGGATGGATGCAAGCTTCGACTGCTCCCTGCGGCCTCGCCGTTCCGTTTGCGTATCTCATGTGCTCGGGCGCGCGCCTCTCCGAGGGCTGCCGCGCCTTACCGCCACCCACGAGAGCCGTGCCGGTCCGACCATCCCAGGAGCCTCGCAGGCCGACCGCCCGTGAGAGCTCGGCGGGGCTATACTCGCCGCTCCCGGCGCCCGTGGCGGAATTGGTAGACGCGCAAGGTTGAGGGCCTTGTCCTGTGTAAACGGGGTGGTGGTTCGAGTCCACTCGGGCGCATAGAAATAGCTGCAAATGATGGGTTTTTGGGTGCTTGTGATCTGTTTGTGATCGCGTACAAGGGCTGCGTGATCCAAGTCGTGGCCCAACCGAACAATTTGCCGAACATTTTTCGGCCCGCTCCATGCGACTGTTTCGCGACGTAATCGCGATTGCGAGCTACACTTCTCCCATGAGTCCATTGCTCGAAGACGCTCAACGAGTTCACGACGTAGCCGGCCTATCTGACCGAATGATCGCTACCGCTACTGGAGCCAAGCCGAGCACCGTACGTGGATGGCTCACCGGACGCAGCGAGCCGACGGGCGCACGCGCGGAGCGACTGATTGAGCTTGCCGAGATGATCAAACGGCTTGCCCTCGTCCTGCGGCCGGAGTCGATCCCGATCTGGCTGCAACGTCCGATCCTCGCGTTGGATGACGAGAAGCCGATCGAGCTGATCGCCCGCGGGGAGTACCGCAGAGTCGCCAAGCTGATCGCCGAGATCGAGTACCCCGGCATCTCCTGACCGTGAAGCAGCTGCCCGTTGGTCCTCGCACCATCGAGGGCACGTGGATCAGACACGTCCCGCACGAAGCTGACCTGCTCGGGCGAGCGGATACCCCATCCGATGGGCGCTGGCAGCGAGGCGACGTCGTACGCGCTCTCTACCTCGCCGACACCGTGGCCACAGCTACAGCGGAGTGGTATCGCTCGCTTGCTGAGTGGGGACTCTCACCCCAAGACCACATTCCCTACGACCATCATCGCTGGCACCTCGACCTCGAGCTTGCCGACCTCAGCGACGTCGAGCAACTGCGCAGCGTCTCACTCTACGCCCCACGACCGAGCCGAAACACCTGGCCTGCCTACCAACCTGTCGGTGAGCAGCTCTGGCGCGAGGGATGGGCGGGCCTCATAGCCCCCAGCGCCGCACATCCCGGATCGCTCATCACATGCGTATTCGTGACCGACTGGCCACCGGCCGGCTGCACACCGCTGGACGCAAGCACCGTGCAAGCCATACCGCCACCACCCCAAGGCATGACCACATGAGGTCTGCGGTTAGCGATGCGGAAATCCGCCGAGCGGGCACCCGAGACGACTGCGGCTCGTCCGTAGCGACACTCTGCGGAGGATTGATCGCGGCGCCTGCTCTCCGAGGAAGCGGGAGAGACGGGGGTCCAACCCTCGATTGTTGCCTCGGAGATTGAGACGGCTATAGGAGTCGTTTGGCCGGCGGCTAGCGAACCGTGTCTCGTACCAACGCGCCCTCGGCAAGCGGCAGCAGACACCACTTACAGCCGCCAGAGACCGCAACGGCTTCCGGAGTCGCATCGGCAACCGGCAGCCTCCGTTCGCCGTGGCGAAGACGGGTCGCCATGCCCAACACGCTCGCGCGGGACCGCCCATCCATCAGTGCTCGCGCGCCAGGAACCGCGCAGTTCAGCGCCGCGAATGAGTGACCGAACTCGATCGCGTCCCGGACCTGCTGCTCCATCAGGCTCGAGATGCCGGCGAGGGCGTGCAGCATTCCGGCGGTCGTCCAGTCTCCCGCTCCGGACGCATCCACTACGGGCACCTCGAAGACGCCTACCCTGTGCCAGTCGCCATCGCCCAGCCGGAAGCGAGCGCCCGCAGAGCCCTCGGTAATGACCCGGACCTGCCCCTTTCCCCCGCCCTCGTAGCTCGCCACCAGAGCTGGGCCATGCTCGACGCTTCCCTTGACGATCGTTGCGGTGGCGAGCGCCCGTTGCAACAGAGAGGCGCTCGCGGGAGTCGAGGGCTCGTACACAACCAGCGTGCCAGCCTGCGCATAGTGTTCGGCTAGGGCGATCGTCGCCGCGTTCACACGGTCAAAGAAGTACACGTCCGGCCGTTGATGGGCCGCGATCACCCTGTCCAGACGTTCGAGAGTCAGTGGGCGGCTGCGAGGCAGCTTCTGGGAGCAGTGCGGGCAGGTATAGAGGTAGCAGTGCTCGCCGCCCACGATGCGGTGGACGAGCCGGGTCGTCGCGGCGCCTCGGTCGCGGTCGACGAGACGGCAGTCGACGCCGGCGCGCGTGAGGTCGGTGAGCAGCTCTTCGCCGGCCTGGTCGTCGCCGACGCGCCCGGCGAGCGCCGCGTTCCAGCCGAGGAACGCGAGGATCGCAGCGACGTTCCCCGCAGTCCCGCCGGCACGCCTGCGGGGTACCGTGCCGTCGTCGATGACATCGAGCGGCATGTAGCCGGCGCAGACAACCTGTGGGCGGGGGGTCACCGGTACGGCTCTCCGGTCAGCCACAAATCAAAGATCTCGCCCTGATCGGCGAGCTCGGCCGGACTGCTACGGAGGCCATATTTACCCCCGCCGACGTGCTGCACCTCGAGCTCGTGGTCGTACGCGGCGAGCAACACGCCGACGGATAGGAGCTTCGAGGAGTGCGAGGAGAGAACCATGGCACGGGATCGAGACGTTTCAGGGCTTGACGATATCGGTCGCGCAGGCGGCCGAGGGTACGGTACAGGTCAAACGGGTTACGCTCGGCTGCGTGGATGACGTTGAGCGGCTCGAGTTCCACCTCATCGAAGAGGAACTGCCGGTATTCGAGCACGATCCGGTCGCCGCGGCGAGGCTCCTGCGAGGGCCACGGCAGCACTGGGCAGACCTCGTCGGGGCTAAGTTCTTCGTACAGGCGTTTGACGCGAGCGAGGCCGCCCTCGCCGAGGACAGGGACCCAGATAGTGGTGCGCGGCGTCGGCGACCCACCCGGGGCGGCGAACCCGCCGATCGGGGCCATGGCGTGGGTCCCCTCCCCGAGAACGCTCTCGTCCGCGGCAGGGTTCTCGCACACGGCGACGTGCAGGTCGCCCTCCCATCGCTCGGGGCTATCCGGGTCCGCATGCGCTCGGAGCAGGACGCCGCGGATGAGAGGGAAGAATACGGACCTCGGCATCGCTGAGATCTCGATTACGACCTCGTCGTAGGCGTCTAGGAGGCCGCCCAGCTGAAAGGCTTTGCTGATCAGACGCCCAAGCGCCCCGGGGTCCTCGTGCTGGGGCAACGGTTGCTCGTGAAGCTCTCCCCCGCCCGCCTTAATCAGCTCGGCGATATTGGCGCGGTTGGCGAGCGCGAGCGGTCGCACCGCCTCGTCGGTACTGTCCTCGGACAGCTCGATCAGCAGCACGTCGATGCGGCGGTCGGTGACCTTCTGTAGGCGCCTCAGCACAATGGCGGCGCGCGGGTCATAGCCTGCACCTGCGACAAACAGGATCGGGCCGTCGGCGGGTCGGGACCAGAGCGCGTCGAACTGCTCCGCGCCGATCAGCAGGGGATGTTTCCAGCGACTCATGCGATATCGAGGGTCTCCTGCAGACCGGGCTCGATGGGGTCCTCGACGTCATCGAGCATCCAGCGGCACATTTCCTCAAGGCCGCGTTCACGAAAGCCTCCGTAGCCAAGCGGCAGCCCGTAGCGCACACACGTCAGTCGGTTCAGGGAGAGCACCATCCAGCGTCTGTCCTTGACGGACCGGTTCAGTTCGGCGCGCAGCAGGTTGTGGCCGATCGCGCCGTGCAGCGCCTCGAACAGCTGCTGGGCGCCGGGCATGCAGGCGCGCACATCCTCACTGAGCAGTCGTTTGCGGTCGTCCATCGACAGCGCGGTGCCAGTAACGCCGGGGGCATACGAGGCCTTGGTGTCAACGATCATCGAAATTCCCCGGTTGCGATCATGGTTTTTCCCCACCTTGGTTGAGGCCGGCGCGTAGCTGTTGGAGGCGGGCGCGGTGTCCGCGCATGCGGTAGCTCTCGCCGTCGATTTGTAGGACGGTGGCGTGGTGTAGGAGGCGGTCGAGGATCGCGCCGGCGACGGTGGTGTCCTGGAAGATCTCGCCCCAGCTGGCGATTCCGCGGTTGGTGGTGAGGATGATGGAGCCGTGCTCGTAGCGGCGGCTGATGACTTGGAAGAGGTGGCTGGCGGCCTCGCCGGGCATCGGTAGATAGCCAAGCTCGTCGATTACGAGGAGCTGGGGGCCGTTCCAGAAGCGCATCGTGGTTTGCCAGCGTCCGTCGATGGCGGCTCTGGCGGTCCTGGTGACGAGGTCCGCGGCGGTGGTGTAGTAGACGCGGTAGCCGGCGTGCACGGCCTTCAGGCCGAGTGCTATGGCGAGCATCGTCTTGCCGACGCCGGGTGGCCCGATCAGCAGCGCGTTGGCTTTCTCCTCGATGAAGCGCAGGGTCGCGAGCTCCTGCACGAGGCGACGGTCGAGGTTGGGTTGGGCGGTGAAGTCGAACTCCTCGAGTGTCTTGGTGGACGGGAACCCAGGTGCAGCTCGCCGAGCCTGAGGCGCACGGTGACGCTCTGGCCGACCAAGCCCGGCGGGACGCTGTAGCGGTTGCCCTCGAACGCGACCATCGCCGTTCGTGCGACGACACGCTCGGCTTCCAGTAGCGCCGGGAACCCCACGGCGGGCAGCGCGAGCAGATGCTCTCCGGCGGCGAGCTCAGCGATTGTCTGCCCTTGGCGTTTGCGGCGGTCTGAGACCGCATTCGCCCAGCGGTCCAGGTCGGCCTGCGCCTGCCCCAGGTTCGAGACTGGCGCGGTGCGCCACCACGAGCGAGTGACGTATTTGATCGCGGCCTCCACGACACCCTTGCGCTGCGGCCGACGCGCCGGGCAGACCCACACCTGCACCCGGTAGTGCTTCGCGAGCTGCGCGAACGGCGCGGTGATCCGATCGCTCCCGGGGTGCACGACTGTCGCCATCCGGTCAGTCCGCCACGCACGCGAGGTACCGCCCAAGCGGCGCAGCACCCCGTCGATCGCCTCGACCAGGTGCGCGAAGGTCTGCCCCTCGCTGATCACCGCGCGGCAGCGCCCCGAGAACGACAGCGCACCAACGAGCACGTGCGCCGGCTCACCCCACGGCGTCTCGCGCAACTCCAGCCAATCCCATTGGATCTCCTCGCCCGGCTCATGCGCGACCACCGTCGTGACGCCGTGCCCGCCCGTGCGGCACGCCTCACACCGCGGGCGCAAACCGAGCGTCCGCAGCTCCCTGACGAACGTCACATACGAGCGGTCGAACCCGAGATCGAGCACCTCGCGATAGAGCACCGTCCCCTCGACATGCGCGTCATCAGCGAACCGCGCAGCCAGATACCCCCGGTAGGACTCAAGGCAGCTCGCCGCCGCCTCGCGCGAGGGCCCACCACCGTTCAGATACTTGCGGACCGTCTTGCGATCCCGCCCCGTATGACGAGCGATCGCCGACACCGACCAGCCGCGGCCCGCCAACGCATGAATCTCCACATCGTCCTCCTTGCTCAGCATCCCCAAGGGCTCCCTTCCAAATCGCAGGCATCAACACCAGCGACCCTGGAGGGAGCCCCCGACAGAACCGCGCCGGCGGTAGCCCACTACGCCTCGCCTACGGCTCAGCTCCGCGGGCCACCGCCGCTACGAACTCAAGAGTGGGGAATTCCCGTGATCAGATCTGAGGACAATTGCGTGATCGCGGCCACTGGCCCGGTACGTCTCGGTGCGACAGAGCGCCGCGATGTGGCGCATGAGCTGCTGAATGTCGCGGCCGCCGACGCGTCGCGCGGGAATGTCACGCCAGAACTGCTCGCTCGCGGCGGTGAGCGCGGCGTCCTGGCGGAGGCGACTAAGATCAGCGCGCTTACGCAGCGTGATCTGCAGGGTCATCTCGTCAAACAAGTCGGCGCAGACAGCGAGATACTGCTCGATATTCTCGGCGGAGAGCTTGCTCACGCGCTCTGAGCCCGCGTAGAACGGCAGCCCAAACTCGCGGCGCAGGAACAGGTCCGCTGCTTCGCGGATCGCGGAGTCGCTGCGGCTGCGCAGCTCGTCCTCGGTCAGCTGGACGGCGAACAGACCGAGCTCCGGGCGATCAATGTCGCGCGCGATCAGAATCTCGATCTCGCGCCACCGGCGCGCTGCCTCAAGACCCGTGAGAGCGTCGGCGTCTGCGAACCATTGTTGGTAACGCTCGCCGTCAGCGTCGGGGGCGCTCTGCAGTCGCTGGCGGATGACTTGCACAGCGTGCTCGGCGCGCTCGTCGCTCTCCTTGTGCTCGGGGACATCGAGCAGCTCGGTGAAGGTTCGCTCCTCTTCGTCGTATTGGAGCAATGGGCGTGAGGCACGCCGGCCGGCGATGTCGGCGAGGAGCTTCTCGAAGCGTCTGGTCTTGCCTCCGCGTCGTGTGACCTTCCCGAGCAGCCCCCCTCTCTGCCAATGTCGTGTGAGACGCTCATGAGCAAGGAATTACTGACCCTTGGGGGCGGAACGGAGCACGACACGATGTTGGAGATGGAGCGCGATGGAGTCGACGACCCCGGAGTGGAGGGAGTCGTAGGCGACCGGAACGGAGGGGCCGTCGGGCGTGCCGCGCCGGTGGGGGTCCCCGACCCTGAGCTGGTCGAGCAGGCTCGGCGGCGGCGGTTTTCGGCTGAGTACAAGCTGGCGGTCCTGCGCGAGGCCGATGGGTGCGCGCAGCCGGGTCAGCTCGGGGCGTTGTTGCGCCGCGAGGGCTTGTATTCCTCGCATCTGGCGACGTGGCGTAAGCAGCGCGAGGCTGGATCGATCAAGGCGCTCTCTCGGCCGCGGGGGCGTAAGCCCGGTGATCCGCGTGACGCGCAGATCGCGGCCCTGGAGCGGCGTGCGGAGCGCGCGGAGGCGGAGCTCGCGAAGGCGCGCAAGGGTGATCGAGGTGCAGGGAAACGTCTCTGCGCTCTTGGGGGAGTTGCTCGAGCCCAGGGGCGCGACCGAGCACGGGAGCACCGAGCGATGATCGAGCAGACCGTGCAGGAACTCACCCCGATCGTCGGGACCCGCCCGGCGTGCCGCGCGCTCGGCGTGGCACCGGCGACGATCTACCGCCGGCGGCGTCCATCCGAGCCCAGGCCGCCGCGGGCGCGGGCCGTCCCGGCCAGGGCGCTATCAGAGGCCGAGCGCCAGGCCGTCCTCGCTGAGCTTCACTGCGAGCGGTTCGTCGACTGCTCCCCTGTGCAAGTCTGGGCGACGCTGCTGGACGAGGGCCGTTACCTGGCCTCGGAGCGCACGATGTACCGGCTGCTCGCCGCTCAAAATGGCGGGGTGAAGGAGCGACGCGACCAGTGCACGCACCCTGGCTACGCCAAGCCGGAGCTGCTCGCCGAGCACCCGAACGAGGTCTGGTCTTGGGACATCACGAAGTTGAAGGGTCCAGCGAAGTGGACGTACTTCTACCTCTACGTGATCCTCGACGTGTTCAGCCGCTACGCCGTCGGCTGGACCGTCCAGCACCGCGAGGGCGCACAGCTCGCCAAGGCGCTGATCGCCCAGGCCGCCGCGCAGCAGAAGATCCCGCGCGAGCAGCTGACCGTGCACGCCGACCGCGGCAGCTCGATGACCAGCAAGCCGGTCGCGTTCCTCCTGGCCGACCTCGGCGTGATCCGCTCGCACAACCGGCCCTACACCTCGACGGACAACCCCTACTCCGAGGCGCACTTCAAGACGCTGAAGTACCGGCCCCAGTTCCCCCGGCGCTTCGAGAACATCGAGGGAGCCCGCGCGTTCTGCCGCACGTTCTTCGACTGGTACAACCACCAGCACCGCCACTCCGGGATCGGCCTGATGACCCCCGCCGCCGTCCACCACGGCCGCGCCCAAGAACTCCACGACCAGCGCCAGCGCGTCCTCACCACCGCCTACACCGCGACGCCCGAGCGGTTCGTCCGCCGCCCGCCCCAGCCACCAGCGCTGCCGACCGCCGCCTGGATCAACAAGCCCACGACAGAGGAAGCCGCTCACTAAATTCGACGACCAAGTGTCTCATTCGACTTGACAGGCTCCGCTCGAGCTTGAGCGCATGGGCGAAAGGCAGCGCGCTCAACCGCTTGGCTGCCTGCCCGATTAGCGGTGAGGGGTTGCGGAAGTCGCCGATGTTCTCGTCGAGGCAGCAGAGGATGCCTCCGTTGTAGAGGCCGAGCTCGACACGGGGCCAGTGCTCGGGGTCGAGGACCGTGCGGAGGTCTTTGTGCATGGAGGGTCCGCGCCCGCTAGCGAAGCCGAGTCGCAGGCCGCGGCCGAGGGCAGCGTTGAGCGCGTCGGCGACCGGTTGCTGGGGCAGCTCGAAGCGGTCCTCGGTGGTGCAGACAGTGCCGTCGTAGTCGAGCACGACCGCGGCGAACCGGCGCTCGGCGAGATCCTCCACCCAACGCGCGAGAGCAAGCGCGTAGTCGTGTCGTGCCTCCTCTGCGACGGTGATGCCACAGATGCCGCGAAGCTTGCGTTCGACGGGCCCAAGGAGGATCTCGGGGAGCCGGCGGTGGACCGGGAGCCTGTAGAGCTTGCGCCCGAACACCGGGACCTTTGGGCGTGCGACGTTGACGGCATTACGTTCGCCGAGCTCGCCACAGGCGCGCATCGATGCGACGATCAGATCGAGGACGCTGAGCGGCCACGGTGCCTCGGAGTGCCATCGGGCAACCGTGAGACTCGCAGGGAGTACAGCGACGGTGGCGTCGGCGAGCGGGAGTGCATCGCGGTCGCTGAGCGCGAGGATTGTCGTGTGGTCGGCGTTGCGCGCAAGTCCTGTATGTCGGCCGTGCGCGAAGTTGCGGTAGTCGGCGAGCTGGACGGAGGCGAGGCCAATCTCGACAAGCCGTGCCTCTACGTCGACGGCGACGGCCGTCAGTGAGGGAGGGTGGAGGAGGCAGAAGGTGGTCGACCGTCTGAGGCAGTGGGTCGACGGCGCTCAATGCGGGCAGCTCGTGCGGGAGCGCGTCGTCGCCGAGGTAGGCGCGGATCAGCGCGACGCTCATGCTCATGACGCTGTTGACGGCCAGGAACCCGTCCGGGACGGCGAGCGTGGGGAGTGTAATCACGGTCGCTGCCGGGAGCGGCAGAAGCTCTGCCTTCGGACGGTGGGTGAGGACGGCAGCGGGGTGCATGCCGGGCCTTCCAAGGCGCCGCATGACCTCCCGTGCATCTGGGTGATTGCCGCTCGAAGTGAAGAGCATCGCAGCGGAGGACGTGAGCGTGGGACGACTGATGGCCGACAATGGGGTGATCGCAGCGGCGGGCTCGTGGCAGGCGCTCTCGTGTAGCTGTGCCGCAAGGGTGGCGACGGCGAGCATCCCGCCGGATGCGACGAAGCTCGATGGCCCGGCACCGGACCGTGCGATGACGCGTTGCAGTTTCGAGAGCTTGCAGGAGCGGACATCCGAGTATGTCTCAGCGAGCGCTTCCAGCTCCTGGGGGTAACTCGCTCGCAAGTCAGTGATTATGGTCGCGGTGCCGGTCGTGGGTACTGCCGGGTGCGAGCCCCGGGCCGCGCGGATAGCCTGTGTCTTGAACCGCCCCGACTTCTTTGGAGGCTATGATCTGGCCCCGGTCACGCTGCCGCTTCGCGTGAGCAAAGCGAGTGTCTCGATCACTCCTCCGCCACCTGCCGCTTTGGACGATAAGCAAAAGCCCAGGTCGCCCCGCGGTTGGGCGCTCCTTTCTACCGGGAGAGCGGAAGCCGGCTCCGGCCTTAAGATAAACGGCACTGCGGAATGGACTACCGTTTAGCGGACATGCCCAGCTTGATACGACTTCAGCCAGAGACCTTTTCGCGGCTCGTCGAGGAGGCCCGTCGCCGACACGAGACCATTGACGACACCGCCGACCGCATCCTGCGCGAACACCTGCCTGTGATTCGCGAGACGAATAGCACGCTTGCAACCCTGGACCGCCTCAAACAGCTGCGAGCTCGCATGAAGCCCGGCAAAGGAGCAGTCTGGATCGTCCATGAAGGACGTCGGGAACTCGAACGGCGCCAGTTTTGAGCAGCGCCGCGGCTGCGGTGCTCGCGGCGCTTGACCTGTCTATGGGACGCCGAGACTCGCCGCCAGCTGCCCCGGTCCGATGACCCGAAGATCGCCCGCGAGTGGTCCTTCGGGCATGTGAGCGCGGTTGGCGCTGCAGATCACGTCGGCGTCGCGAGCGACTGCGGCGGCGACAAGGTGGATGTCGTAGACATCGAACTCTCCGGCGATGAGCCTCAATTGCCAAGGCAAGCCGTCGAGCAGGTCCTCGCGCGTACGTCCGGTCAGCTCGTAGACCATCTCGCCGATCGGCCGGTTGTGAAGCGATACCCGTGCCGGCAGCGCCCTTCCGATCGGAGATGGCTCGACGTTGTCCGGGTTGAACAACGGGGCGAAGTGATCGAGGAACGCTTCGATCAGCTCCATGTCGTAGCTGACGCCGCCGAGCCCATCGAGGGCGTTGCGTACGAACTCCATCCCGGCGATATCGGTCGTGAAACCCTGGAGAAGTGTGCCGTCCGCAGCGAGTGAAGTTGTAACCCGTGGGCTTCCTGAGTGCGCCGCAGAGCACCGTTGCGTCGAAGACGGCCAGCACTCAGGGGCGGCGTCGAGCGATGATCTCGGCCGCCAGCTCCTCATCGGAGGGGCTGGGTGCGCTCCCCGCGCGTTCGACCAGCTTTGTCTTGAGTGCTGTGGCGGCGTCCTGCCTGGCTCCGTGACGCTCGAACTGGTCAGCCGCCAGTCGCCAGGAGCCGCCCGGGGTTCGCTCCGCGCGTACGCGCCCGGCGTCTATCCATTTGTAGACGGCCTGCGGCGTGACGCCATACCGTGCAGCGACCTGAGCCGCTGACAACCACTCGGGCTCCTCGCGTGCTCGATCGCCGACGTGCCTCCGCCAGACACCGGCAAGACGAAGCGCCCTCAAGCGGACGTCGACGCCGAGTCGCTCGATATCAGCCGCGCCATCTAGATGACTGGCCAAGAGCGCGGCAAATGTCTGCGCTCGATCGTCGTCCTCGTCGGCTTCCTCAAACGCCTCGCGAAGATCATCGCGGCCGAGGAGCCCGGAGGCATCAAGAATCTCGACGGTCTCGATGACCTCGCCGTCGTGGTCGCTGTAGAGGTCCAAGCGACGACCCGCGCTCTCAAGGATCTCCGAAGCGAGGATCTTCAGCCGCGAAGCGCGCTCCTCGCTTCCGCTCGTGACGGTCATGCGCCAGAGAACGGCACGATCGATTGGCGACAGGATGCTCATAAATCCACGATACATCATCGGCACAACAATAGAAAGTCTTGAAAGAATATAAACGACTTCGCAAGCGCACCGGTTTTCGCCCGGCGCAGCGCGCGATCCTCCCGATCGCGCCGGCATTCACGGAGACGGCCCGCCGGAGCTCTCCGTACCCTGAGGTCGTCATGCCAGACCTTTCGAGCGTTCTCAGCAAGGCGGTCGTTCAGCGTCTCGCTTCGCGTCGGTCGCTCGAGAGAGGCATGATCTACCTCGACGAGGGTCGGGTTGGCCCGCTGCGGGTGGGCGCCGGGCGTGTCAACGCGACGGTTCAGGGGACCGAGAGCTATGCCGTCGAGCTGCGTACCGACGAGGGTGGGCCACGGTTCGCCTGCTCCTGCCCGGTCGGCGTCGAGGGGGAGTTCTGCAAGCACTGTGTCGCCGTTGCGCTGATCTGGCTCAAAGACCGGGGTCTATCGGGGCCGACGCTCGACGATGCGCGCACCTACCTGGAGGGCCTTCCTCCAAGATCGCTCGTGGAGCTGTTGGTCGACCATGCCCACGAAGACGAACGGCTCGCGCGGAGGCTCTTGTTGATGACGGCGCGCTCACGGGAACGGGCGCCGGACGACCTGGACTCGCTGCGAGTACTAATCGACCAGGCGTTCGCCTTTCACGAGTTCGTTCCCTACCGCGAGGTGTGGGGCTATGTGCAGGGGATCGAAGAGACCGTTGACGCGCTCGACGAGCTGCTCGCGGAGGGACATGCACGCGAGGTCATTGAGCTCACGGAGTACGCGCTCGCGGCCGTGGAGCACTCGCTGGAACACCTCGACGACTCGGATGGCCTGATGGGAGACCTGGCGGCACGTCTGCAGGAGTTGCATCTGCAAGCCTGCCGTCGGGGTGCACCCGATCCGGTGGCGCTCGCCGAGCGTCTTTTCACGCGCGAGCTGGAGGGACACTGGGACATCTTCGACCGCGCAGCGGCGACGTACGCCGACGTCCTCGGGACAACCGGCTTGACGCGCTACCGCGACCTCGCGCACGCGCGCTGGTCGACCGTGCCGAACATCGCCCCCGGCGAGGGCTCCCGCGAACGCTACGGCTCGCGCTTTCGGATCACCCGGATCATGGAGGCCCTCGCAGAGCAAACCGGCGACCTGGGCGATCAGATCGCGATACGCGAACGCGACCTGGGGAGCCCATACGACTTCTTGCAGATCGCGGAGCTCTGCTGCTCCCACGACGAGAACGACCTGGCGCTCAAGTGGGCGCAGAGGGGCATGGCCGAGTTCCCCGACTCGCCCGATCATCGCCTGCGCGACTTCCTCGTCAAGGAGTATCGGCGGCGAGGCCGCACCACCGAGGCGATCGAGTACACCTGGGCGGCATTCAATTCGCGACCGGCACTTGAGACCTACCGCGAGCTCGCGATCGACGCGAAAACGCTGGGCGAATGGGACGAGCGACGCACCGCCGCGCTCTCACTGCTGCATGCCCATCACGCCAAGCCAAACGCAAAGACGCGCCGCCCATCGCCGCGCAGCGGCAGTGACGCCACCGAGCTCGTGCGTGTTCTGCTGTGGGAGGACGATCCCGAGGCCGCCTGGCAAGCGGCGACCGAAGGCGGCACGACACACAGCCTGTGGCTGCAGCTCGCTGATCAGCGCCGCGCCGAGCACCCCGAGGACACGCTCACCGTATACCGCCGCCATGTCGAGCAGACAATCGCCGGCAAGGACAAGCGGTCATACACAGAGGCCGTCCGGCTGATCGACAAGACGATCCGCCCTCTGCTCACCGAGTGCGGCAAACCAAAGGACTTCGAGGCATACGTCGAAGAGATCCGCACCCGTCACCGACCCAAGCGCAACCTGATGAAGCTCATGGACCAGCTCCAAACACTCGAAGCAGGACGCACGTAGCGACGGCGGCGCAACACGTTCTGCAGCCCGCTCGCCGTGACCCATCTCTGACCCAAGTCAGTTTGTCCGATACGTCCGATGTGTCCGCGATCCCGCACAAAACGGACGATCTGAACACGGGCGGACGTATCTTGCATCCGTGGACGAGGTTGAGGGCCTTGTGGAGATTGTTCTCCGTGGTGGTTCGAGTTCACTCGGGCGCATACGAAAAGCCCTGCAAATCGGGCCTTTTCGGTAGTCGTTCAGTTGTGTGGGTTTGGGGCTGTGGGTTCAGAGCAGGGCGGGTAGCGCGCCGCCGTGTTGGTGGGCGGTGAAGAGTTGAGTGAGGTAGGTGTAGAGGGAGCGGTGTTGTAGTCGGCAGGTGACCGAGGCGGAGAGGGATCGCTCGGTGAAGCGCTCGCCTTCTTCGGATTGGTTTCCGTGGCTGAGCTTGCGGTGGATGACTGGTCCGCGGAGCGCTCTCTCGGCGGCGTTGTTCGTCGGGGTGACGCCGTCGACGGTCACAAACGTCCATAGCGCGGGCCAGATCTTCAGGAGGTTGTTCGCGAAGCGCCGGTGCAACCGGTGGCGCTTTGTTTTCTGGCGGGCGTGCTCGAGCAGTGAGAGGAACTCGTCCTGGATGGGTTTCATCTCCAGGATCAGACGCTCACGGTCTTGGTGCTCGGTGAACGCGTGCCAGGCCTTGAACATTCGGCCGGTCAAGTCAAGGCCAGCCTCCCCGAAGGTCTTCTGCAGGGCCAGTCCTTCGCTATGGAACCGGAAGTCGCGTTGTAGGTGTGACCAGCATGCCTGTCTGTGCTCGGGGTCCAGGTGATCGTAGGCCCACCAGCGATCGGAGGTCACGATCCCGGCGTACGCGGGGCCGAGCAGCTCGATCAGCCGGTCGCGGTGGCGATCGGCGACGATCCGGAAGATCGCTGCTTGCCCGGTCGCGGCAGTCCACATCGAGCGGTTCTCTCCTGCTAGGAACCAGCCTGTCTCATCGACGTTGATCGCCCCAGACGCCAGCACCCCAGCCACAAGCTGCTGATGCGGCTCGGCGAGCAGTCCGCTAGCGCGCCGGCAGATCTCATCGATCGCGCCGGTAGAGATCTTGACCCCGAAGAGCTCTGAAGCGAGCTCGCTCAGATCACGGCGGGAGATCCGGTTACGGGCGGTCAGCGTCACTAGCGCCGCCTGAAGGATCGGCCCGAACGCGGAGTCGCCGAGGACGCCCAGGGTGCCACGGGTCCGCGTTCTGCAGCCCGGGCAGCGCAACCGGTGCGTGCGATGCTCGACGTACTCGACAGTGATCGGGGGCAACTCGGCGACCTGGTGACGCCCGGCGCCCCACCGCGGGACCTTCTCCACCTCGGTGAACTTGTGCCCACAGCCCGAGCACTCGCTCGGGTAGTGATCGACGATCTCGCTCATCTGATCCTCGCCCAACAGCTCGCGTCCCGAACCCCGGTGACCGGGCTGCCCGCCCGCCTTGCGTCGCTCCCCGTCCTTCTTGAGCAGCTCCTTCGTCTTCGCTCTGGCCAACGCGCGACGCTCTTGCCTTGACATCGCGGTGTCCGCTGACGGCGCCACCGAACTGTTCCGCGAGCTCGCCCCGCTCTTGGCCTCCAGCACCCGCACACGCTCCTCCAACCGCTCCTGCGCCGCCATCAGCCTCATCAAGAACTCCACGCACGCCTCACGGCCAGAGTCATAAACCGCCTCAGCCTCAGCACGCCCCACACCCCAAAAGTTCGCCGTCCCCAGCCACGCTCCTGGTTATGGAAACCCACACAACTGAACGACTACCCTTTTCGGTAGTCGTTCAGTTGTGTGGGTTTGGGGCTGTGGGTTCAGAGCAGGGCGGGTAGCGCGCCGCCGTGTTGGTGGGCGGTGAAGAGTTGAGTGAGGTAGGTGTAGAGGGAGCGGTGTTGTAGTCGGCAGGTGACCGAGGCGGAGAGGGATCGCTCGGTGAAGCGCTCGCCTTCTTCGGATTGGTTTCCGTGGCTGAGCTTGCGGTGGATGACTGGTCCGCGGAGCGCTCTCTCGGCGGCGTTGTTCGTCGGGGTGACGCCGTCGACGGTCACAAACGTCCATAGCGCGGGCCAGATCTTCAGGAGGTTGTTCGCGAAGCGCCGGTGCAACCGGTGGCGCTTTGTTTTCTGGCGGGCGTGCTCGAGCAGTGAGAGGAACTCGTCCTGGATGGGTTTCATCTCCAGGATCAGACGCTCACGGTCTTGGTGCTCGGTGAACGCGTGCCAGGCCTTGAACATTCGGCCGGTCAAGTCAAGGCCAGCCTCCCCGAAGGTCTTCTGCAGGGCCAGTCCTTCGCTATGGAACCGGAAGTCGCGTTGCAGGTGTGACCAGCATGCCTGTCTGTGCTCGGGGTCCAGGTGATCGTAGGCCCACCAGCGATCGGAGGTCACGATCCCGGCGTACGCGGGGCCGAGCAGCTCGATCAGCCGGTCGCGGTGGCGATCGGCGACGATCCGGAAGATCGCTGCTTGCCCGGTCGCGGCAGTCCACATCGAGCGGTTCTCTCCTGCTAGGAACCAGCCTGTCTCATCGACGTTGATCGCCCCAGACGCCAGCACCCCAGCCACAAGCTGCTGATGCGGCTCGGCGAGCAGTCCGCTAGCGCGCCGGCAGATCTCATCGATCGCGCCGGTAGAGATCTTGACCCCGAAGAGCTCTGAAGCGAGCTCGCTCAGATCACGGCGGGAGATCCGGTTACGGGCGGTCAGCGTCACTAGCGCCGCCTGAAGGATCGGCCCGAACGCGGAGTCGCCGAGGACGCCCAGGGTGCCACGGGTCCGCGTTCTGCAGCCCGGGCAGCGCAACCGGTGCGTGCGATGCTCGACGTACTCGACAGTGATCGGGGGCAACTCGGCGACCTGGTGACGCCCGGCGCCCCACCGCGGGACCTTCTCCACCTCGGTGAACTTGTGCCCACAGCCCGAGCACTCGCTCGGGTAGTGATCGACGATCTCGCTCATCTGATCCTCGCCCAACAGCTCGCGTCCCGAACCCCGGTGACCGGGCTGCCCGCCCGCCTTGCGTCGCTCCCCGTCCTTCTTGAGCAGCTCCTTCGTCTTCGCTCTGGCCAACGCGCGACGCTCTTGCCTTGACATCGCGGTGTCCGCTGACGGCGCCACCGAACTGTTCCGCGAGCTCGCCCCGCTCTTGGCCTCCAGCACCCGCACACGCTCCTCCAACCGCTCCTGCGCCGCCATCAGCCTCATCAAGAACTCCACGCACGCCTCACGGCCAGAGTCATAAACCGCCTCAGCCTCAGCACGCCCCACACCCCAAAAGTTCGCCGTCCCCAGCCACGCTCCTGGTTATGGAAACCCACACAACTGAACGACTACCCTTTTCGTAGTTCAGGGGGTCTCGAGGGAGGCGCGGGGCGATTGTTCGGTTTTGTGCCAATGGCACGGCCGAACAATTTGCCGAACATTTCGTGTGCCGGTTGTTCGGCTTCAGGGTCAAAGACCTACGCAGATGAGAGGCCCTTCCGACCACCTGGAGCCGAACGAGATGTGCCACGGTCAGCGCGCTCACCGGCGTGGTGTCCGCCCTTCAAGCGAGCAGCCCGGAGGCGCGAGATGAGCTACAGCCTGACCAGGGGTGTATGGGAGGTGCGCTGGCGAGGTGGCGATGGGCGACAGCGCTCGCGTCGCTTCGGTGATGACGAGCGGGCCGCACAGGCGTTCGATGAAGCGATCCACGATCAGAAAACCAAGGAACGCAAGCCAGCGGGCTACGGGGAGAGCGGCGGTGTCTACCCCTATGAGACCGCGCAGGGCACGCGGTGGCGGTGCAGGGTCAAGCGCTCGGATGGGAAGTGGTCTCAGAAGCGTGGGTTCAGAAGCGTGGGTTCACAAGCCCGAGCGCAGCGGCGAACTGGCGGCGTCGTCAGCTTGAGCGGGTCGAGCGGCGCGAGGTCGTCCACACGAAGGAGACCTTCGGCGAGTTCTTCCCGCGCTGGTTGACTCGGCGCAAGCCCTATCTCGAGGAGGGCAGCTGGAGTTGCTATGAGCGCGACGGTCGCATCCGGCTTCTTCCGGCGCTGGAGTCGGTGCCGCTCGCGGTGATGGAAGTCGAGCACGTCCGTGACCTGATGGACGTAATGACCGAAGGGATGGAAGCCGGGGAGATCGCGCCGAAGACGGTCAACAACACGCTCACGACGCTCGTCGTCTGCTTGAACGAAGCAAAGAAAGACAAGCTGATGGTGACGCACCCGGCGCTCGAGATTCCGAAGCTGCCCGACGCGCATGTGGAGCGCGAGTACCTGCGGCTGCATGAGATCCCGCTGTATCTCGACTCGTGCTCGCTGGTTTACCGGCTGCTCGCGGAGCTGCTGATCGGCAGCGGCCTGCGGATTTCTGAGGCGATCGCTCTGCAGCTCGGCGACTTGGAACTCGAAGACTCAGGCGGCGTGATCGTGGTCTACCGCTCGCGCAAGAAGGGGAAGGTCGGCTCAACGAAGTCAGATCGTTTCCGCGCGGTGGAGATCGGGCCTGGCCTCTCGGCGGTCGTGCGCGAGCAGGTCGAGAAGCGCGCGGCGATGGCCGGCGGCGACAAGCTGGACGCGCTGCTCTACACGATGCCCGTGCGCGTCCGCAAGACCGACCAGGGGCGCTGGGAGGGCGACGGCGATGGCAAGCCGTTCGATCGCACGACTGTCTCGCGTGACTGGCACAAGGCGGCGCTGCAGGATGCGGATCTGCGCGATATGCCGCTGCACGCGCTGCGGCACACCGCGGCGGCGGCGTGGCTGGCGGGCGGCAACTCCCTGAAGTACGTGCAGGACCAGCTCGGGCACGGTGACATTCGCACGACCGAGCGCTACTACGGGCACCTGGAGCGCCATGTGAAGAAGGACGGCGCGAAGGCGACCGAGGCGGCGATCGCCCGCGCGGTGCGCGAGCACAACGGCCGCCGGCGTAGCGGCTACGCCCGTCAAGCCCGCGCGGGCACTCGCTGAGCGGGCCGCACTGTGGCGGTCGGTTGCGCTGAGCGGCCTGGGCTCCATGCGGCCCTGGCGTCGTTGACCCAGCGCTCTATGTCGTCGGGGTGGAAGCGCAGCGGCCCCTCCTCCCCACCGATCCTGATCGACGGGATGCGGCCTTGCTTGGCGGCGTCGTAGAGCCAGGTCCGCGAGACTCGCAGGCGCGTCGCTACTTCCGATGGCTTGAGCAGGTCGATCCCAGACGTTCCATCGCCGTTCATATGGGTTACTGACCCTCAACGTGCTTGAGCGGCCAACGAGTTTTCCGTGGAGTACAGCCGCCGGAGATTGTTCCTCTACAGGCCGGAGCTGATGAGTGGGCGTCGCCTACGGTTTTGCCGCGGTTGAGGCGCACACGTCGTCTAGTACGTCGGCGAGTGCTCGGATGCGCGGCAGGTGCTGGCGCGTGAGCGTCTCGAGTTGTGCGTGTCCGGTTGGCGTGAGTTGAAGGTGGATCTGCCGGTGGTCGGTTTTGTCTCGGGTTCGTTGGATCAGGCCGGTGGTCTCGGCGCGTTGGGCGAGCTCGACGGCGCTGTGGTGGCGGATGTGCAGATCGTGGGCGACGTCGCTGATCGTCGGGCCGTTTTCGCGTGTGTGGCCGCGAACTACGAGCAGCAGCTGGTGAAGCGCTGGTGTGAGGCCGGTTGCTCGGGCGGCGTCTTCGCTCCATCGTGTGAAGGCTCGTAGCTCGCTGCGGAATGCGAGCAGGCGGCGGTAGTCGGAGTCCTGCAGTGACTGGCTAGCGGCTGTTGGGGTCATGGTGCTGGCTCGCGGACAGCCCGGAGTCTGGCGAGGCTCGTGGTCGCCTTGAGGGGGCGCAGGGGACGCTCGCGATGGCGCTCCTCGATCAAGAGGCGCTCGTGTGCCTTGAGCAGGTCGAACTGACTGAGGAGGCCGAGGAGTCGCGGCGGCTCGTGGTCATCGATGACGGGGAGAACGGTGTGGCCGGTGGCGACCATCCGGTCTGCTGTTTCGCGCAGTGTCTCACCGGGCCTTGCGACGAGGGGGCTGCGTGCCGTGGCGCCGGCGGAGGATGTGCTGTTCTGCGGGGCGCGAATGTCGGAGAGCGCGAGCACTCCGAGGAGGCGCTCGTCGTTGTCGAGGACCGGGTAGAGGCGTTGGCGGCGTAGCTCGGAGCCCTCGGGGAGCTGCTCGTAGAGGTCTGCAACGGTTGAGTCTGGAGCGACCGTGAGAACGTCGGTTTGCATGACGTCGCGGACGAGCAGCGCGTGCAGCGGGTCGACTTCGTACTCGCGGGTGACGTGGTAGCCGCGGCGGGCGATCTTCTCGGTCAGGATCGAGCGCCGCAGTGTCAAGACGCTGATGAGATGCGCGATCGTGCAGGCTGCGAGGAGTGGCAGGAGCGCCCCGATGTCGTGGGTCAGCTCGACCGCGAAGACGATGCTGGTGAAGGGCGAGCGCATCACGCCTGCCATTGCGGCGGCCATACCGATCATGGCCCACGTTCCCTCGGTGGCGCCCGGCAGGATGGCGCCGAGTAGACCGCCGAGGGCCGCGCCGAGCATCAGCAGCGGTGCGAGGATGCCGCCGCTGGTGTTGGAGCCGAGCGCGGTTGCCCAGATCGTGAGCTTGACGACGAGCAGTACGGCGAGGGTGCTGAGAGCGAGCGTACCGGCGAGCTCGGCGCCGATCGTGTTGTAGCCAACGCCGAGCGCGCGTGGTTCGATCAGCCCGCCGATGCCGACCACGAGGCCGCCGATCGCGGGCCACCAAGACCAGTGCAGCGGCAGGCGTGCGAACAGATCCTCGGCGCCGTAGACGCAGCGGGTCATCACCCATGCCAGGCCGTCGCACGCTAGGCCGATGAGCAGCGCGCCGCCTGAGACGGAGGGCGCCAGGGTGGCGTGGGCGCTGACCGCGAACAGCGGTGCCTTGTGCAGGAGGCCGGCGTTGGCGAGGGCTTCTCGGGTTGCCTCGGCTGCGCAGGCGGCGAGCGCGACGGGGATCATTGAGCGTGGCCGCCACTCGAACAGGAGCAGCTCGACCGCGAGTAGCACTGCTGCGACGGGGGTGCCGAACACGGCGGTCATGCCGGCGGCTGCTCCCGCGACAAGTAGGCAGCGTCGCTCGGCGGCGGTGAGGTGCAGCAACTGGCCGAGGATGCTGCCGGTAGCGCCGCCGGTGACGATGATCGGGCCCTCGGCGCCGAACGGGCCGCCGGTACCGATGCTGACCGCGCTCGAGATGGGCTTGAGCACGGCGAGGCGTGGCTCCATGCGGCTGCCGCGCAGCAGGATGGTTTCCATCGCCTCGGGGATACCGTGGCCGCGGATGCGCTCAGAGCCATAGCGAGCCATCAATCCCACGATGAGCCCGCCGGCAACTGGCACGAGTACGCTGAGCGGCCCAAGGACGCTGGTGTCCGGTGGGCCGAGCGTCGTCGAGATGGTGCCGGTGTAGGCGAGGTGCGTGATGAGCGCGATCAAGTCGAGCAGCGCGAGCGCGAGCAACGCGACCACCCCACCGAGCGGTATGGCGCCGGCGAGCAGCGCGAACACTCGTGGTGTGGTCGTGAAGTCGCCTAGCAGGCGCTCACTGCCGTGTGATCTTTGGTCGGGTGGGACCACGGCGTCGCTTGGGAAACGTCCCGCTGGGGTGGTGGCGCTCACGCAACGCGACTATATCGGGAGCCGATATGGTTTCTGTGATCACTGGGAGGCATGGCGAGTTGCCGACTTGCCGCCCGCCGGAGCGGCTTTGGTCTGAGCCGGTGGGCGGCGTTGGCGTCATCGGGACGGTAGAAAGGACAATCTGCAGGCGATGCGCGGGCGGTTGAGCGAGGCGGTGCTGTGAGCAACCTGTGGCGAGCGGTGCTCTTTTTGCACTTGCTGGCGATGGCCTTCTTTGTCGGCGGCCAGCTGGTGTTGGCGGCTGCGGTAGTACCGGTCGCCCGGCAGAGCGGTGACTTGACACAGGTGCGTCGGGTCGCACGCCGTTTCGGTTGGGGCACGCTGGTCGCGATCACGGTGCTGGCCGCGACGGGCAGCGCGATGGCTAGCCACTATCACCTGTGGGCAGACGGCAAGCTGCATGTGAAGCTCGCGCTGGTCGGCGTGGTGTGCGTGCTGGTCGGCTGGCATCTGAAGCGCCCGACCATGCACGTGCTGGAGGCGGCGATCTTCCTGGTGTCGCTGGTCATCGTCTGGCTGGGCCTCAGCATCGCCCAGGGCTAGCGCGGCGGCTAGATCTGGGGATCGTCGCTCGGCGGGACGTCGCCCGCGAGCTCGGGGTCGCAGAAGGGAAGGATCTCGTTCATCCCGCTGAGCTCGAACAGGCGCTGTACGTTCGCTGGGCCGGGGATGATCCGCAGCTCGTGGCCTCGTGCGATGCACTGTTCATGGCCTCCCATGAGTGCGCGTAGGCCGCTTGAGTCGATGAACGTGAGGTTTCTGAGGTCGACGACTATGCGTCGTGCTTCGCCTGTGGCAGCGTCTGCGAGGGCCGCTTCGATGTTGGGAGCGCCCAAAAGGTCCGCTTCGCCGTTCAGGGCGATGGCGCGAGCCCCCGGTGTACTCGTCACCTCGATGGTCAGATAGGGATGCTGACTGTTCACCTTCACCCTCTGTTTTTGGGGCGAGCGCGTCACCTGTGGATTGTAAGCGGGTGCGGTGGTGGCGAGGCTCTTCTGTGCTTGTGGTCGGGGAGGTTCTTCGGCCATGACGGACGGTAGTAGTTGCTGGGGAAGTCTACTGCCCGTCCAGCTACGTTCCGCCGCGAGCGGGGCGGCTTCGGAAGCTGTGGTCAGGCGGAGGTAGTTCGGCTGCTTGCAGGGTGCGCGGCGGCCTGTCCCGGCGGGCGCTTGGCGGCCTCTTGCCGTGCCTCTGGGAGGCTTGGGTGGATGGCGATCGCATCGGACAGACCAACGATTGTGGCGAGGCGCTTTAGCTGTGAGGTGTCGGGGATCACGAGGATGAGCTTGGCGCGGCGGTGGTCGAGGCGGTCGCTGAGGCGTAGCAGCATGTCGATGCCTGCGCTGTCGAGGTAGCGCGTCTCGCTGAGGTCGATGATGAGGCTTGAAGCGTCGGGGCCGAGCGCGTCGGCCAGTTGTTGTTGGGTGACAGTGGCGTTGGCGGCGTCGATGTCTTCGTGGATGTGTGCGATGGGCACTCCGTCGATCCGTTCGATGTTGAGTGGGCTCATGCTTGGTGGGAGAGGCGCTTGGTGATGGTCACGACGGTTCCGTGTTGGTCGCTGTCGATCTTCACGTCGTCCACGAGCGAGCGCATGATCTCGAGCCCCCGGCCGCCGCTTTGTGGGCGAGTCGTGCGCCATCGGCCGACATCGCGAACGGTGATTGTCGCCTGTCGGCCGGAGCGTTCGCAGCGCACGGTGAAGGTGGCTTCGCGGGCGCCGTAGGCGTGCTCGATGGCGTTGGTGGCGGCCTCGGAGGCGGAGAGGGTGATGTCGAACAGCTCGTCCTCGCTGGCGCCGAAAGCTCGCAGCCAGCGGCCGAGCGTGTTGCGCAGGGCTCCGAGCACGTTGGGGCGTGCTGAGAGAGTCATTTCCAGGGTGTCTCCCAGCGGCATCGTCTCGATCGCCAAGAGCGCCACGTCATCTTCGAGCAGGGTCTCGTCTAGCAGCGTGCGGTACACGCGGTCAGCGAGCGAGGAGTCGCTGCGCCTGGCAGCCGTCTCGGCTGCGGCGAGGAGTCGCTCGAAGCCTTGGTCGATGGGCTCGTCGCGGCGCTCGATCAGCCCGTCGGTATAGAGCAGGAGCCGGCTGCCGGTCGGGAACGGATAACAGAAGGCTTCGTAGGTGTGTCCGATGCGCACGCCGACGGGCAGACCGTGCTTCTGCTCAAGTAGCCGGGCGTGGCCGTCTGGTTCGATCAGCAGTGGCGGCAGGTGCCCGGCAATGACGGCTTCGAGTTCTTCGGCTTCGGGATCGAGTTCCAGGATGCAGAGTGTGGCGCCGCGGTTGCTGCCCACCGAGACCAGCAGCTCGTTGAGCATCGTGACAACCTCGGTGAGCTTGTGTCCTTGCATCATGTAGGCGCGCAGGCTCGCGCGGATTTCGGCCATCACGGAGGCGGCGAGCACGCCCCGGCCGACGACATCGCCGATCACGAACGCGAGGTGTCCGTTGTGGAGTTGGAACACGTCGTACCAGTCGCCGCCGATCTTGATGCCAGAGCCGGCGGGCAGGTACTTGGCGCTGAAGCGCAGGCCGGGTATCTGCGGCAGCACGTCGGGCAGCAGCGAGCGCTGCATCATCGCGGTAACAGAGCGGTGCTCTGACAAGCGAGCGCTGTCGATCGCGAGCGCGGCGCGGTCGGCGGCGAGTTGCAGCAGCATCACGTCGTCCTCGTCGAAAGCACGCTTGACGAGCGTGCCGATGTGCATCACGCCGATGACGCGACCTTCGACGTGGATAGGCACGCCGAGCATCGAGCGGATACCCCGCTGTCGGAGGATCGGGTTTACCACGTCGGCGTGGTCGAGATCCTCAATGATGATCGGACGCCCCTGGGCGGCGACGCGGCCAGCGAAACCACGGGTAAGCGGTATCTGCACGCCCTGGCGGACCTCCTCCTCCAGTCCTCGTGCGGCGCGTGCGACGAGTACGCCGCGATCCTCATCGAGCAGCAGCACTGCGGCGGTGTCGACTTCCAGGGCGCTCCGGATGCGCTCCAGAAGCTCGGAGAGCATGTCCTCCAGGGACATGTAGCCGAGCGCCGAGTCGGTGATGCTCAGGAGGTGGTTGCGGCGACTCTCAGAGACGGAGGAGCCGAGCGCGGTGTCGTTCCTAGCGCCGGGCCCCTTGTCTGCCTGCGTCTCGAGCTGCTGGATCTCCACGGCTCGTTTATACCCGTATTTGGCCGCATGCCCGTGCGGCGGCGAGTTGTGCGCGCGGGCGTTTCATAGCCGGCGTGAGGACCAGAGGATCGCGCTGAGGATCACCGAGACGAGCGCGATCACCAGGCCGGTGATCCAGCCGGCGACTTTTTGTGAGGAGAGGATTGCGCCGAGCGCGACACCGATCCCGATAACGCCGCCAGTGGCGATCACGCGAACGAATGCGGACTCCAGCGGCGGGCGCTGGCGCCGGCCGGGCAGCATCGAGACGTCTGTCAGCGCGTTCTCTCCGCGATCTTGTGTTCTCTCGCCGTGGCCTGCCATGCGGGCGGGGTTCTTAGCGTGTTGCCTTTTTGACGGCGCTGCGTGCTTTGCCGGCGGCGTCCTGGGCTTTGCCCTTGAGCCCCTCGCCGACGCCGCGGGCCTCGGTGCCCGGTTTGCCGGCGGCTCGCCCGGCTTGCTGCTTGGCGCGGCCTTTGAGCTCTTTGGCTTTGCCTTGCGCTCGTTGCGTTCGGTCGCCCATTGTCTCCTCCTTTGCTTTTGGTTGCTCTGATTGGTCTTTACCCAGCTAGGAGGACCGGCTGAACAAGGGGGCGATGCATGTGCCGGCGCGCAGTCGAGCCCCCGGCTCGGTCGGCTGTGTGTCATGCGGGGGTTGGCTCCCCGATGCGTTCGCGTAGCTTGGCGAGTGTGGAGCGCAGCAGTCGTGAGACCTGCATCTGGGAGATGCCGAGCTGTTCGCCGATCTGCGATTGGGTGAGCTCGTGGACGAAGCGCAGCTCTAGCAGGCGTTGCTCGCGTTCGGTCAGGCCGGTGAGCGCATCTTCGATCAGCAGGTCGGTCTCGACGTGCTCGTAGCCGCTGTCGTGCTCGCCGAGGGTTGAGACGAGCGGGGCGTCATCGTCCTCGCCGTTCTGCACGGGCGCGTCCAGGGAGCTGGCGGTGTAGGCGTGGGCAACCTGCAGCGCCTCCGCTACGTCCTCGTTGGAGAGCTCGAGGTAGAGGGCGAGCTGCTGGACGGTTGGTGATCTGCCGTGTTCGCGTGAGAGCAGCTCGATGGCGTCTTGGACGGCCTTGGAGCGCTCTTGGGCGCCGCGGGCGACGTGGACGGCCCAGGAGCTGTCGCGGAAGTAGCGGCGTAGCTCGCCGAGTATTGTGGGGATTGCGAATGCCTCGAAGGGACGGCCGCGGTCGGGGTCGAACCTGTCGATCGCCTTGACGAGCGCGAGGTTCGCTACCTGCGTGAGGTCCTCGTCTGGGAGTGAGCAGTTCCAGTAGCGACGTGCGACCTTGCGGGCGAGCGGCATGTAGTGCACGGTCAGCGTCTCGCGGGCCGCCCGATCCCCGCGGCTGGCTTCGCGGAACAGTAGGGCGGTGGAATGATGGCGAGTGCTGCTCCGCCGCGGTGTTGGGATGGTGTGGGTGGCTGACATCGCGAGGCTGGTTGGCTCCTGCTGTCGTGCTGAGTTATGCGCAGACTACCCTCGCGCTTTGATGTGTAAACGGCCTATATGTCACGCAGTGCTGGCAGCAACTCGTTTGCGGCCCAGGTGAGAAACGCGCTTTGGGTTTCTCCGCCGATTTGCACGAGCGCGATCTCCTCGAATCCCGCGTCGATGAACTGCTTGATCTTCTCGACGTGTTCATCGAGGTCAGGCCCGCAAGCGATCTGTTCGGCGACCTGCTCGGGCGTCACCAGCTCGGTCGCGCTCTGGAAGGAATCTGGGTTGGGCAGGTCGGCGTCGACCTTCCAGCCGAGGCCGAACCAGCGGAACTGGTCGTGGGCGCGCTCAATCGCGGTGTCGCGGTCGGCGTCGTAGCAGAGGGCGATCTGCCCGATGCGGGGCTTGCCGTCTCCGCCGGCGGCGTCGAACATCTCCACGAGCTGCGGCTTGGGCTCTGTGGCGACCAGCAGGTCGGCCTTGGCGCCCGCGAGCCGGCAGGAGTCCTCGCCTGGGTCGCGTCTCATGAGCCGGGGGATTTGATGTTGCGGGCGTAGCCTCCGCTTTGTCCTGAGAAGACCAAGCGATGGAGGTACGCCCGCATGGAGAAGGTAGCCCCGAGCGAGAGGTTTCGCTCTGAACTGGATGAGGTGCTGGCCGGTGTGGCCGGCGAGGATGATCCGATCGAGGTGGTCGGGCGGCTGGGAGCGCGGCTGATCTTGCAGCAGGCGTTGGAGGACGAGGTCACGGAGTTCCTCGGCAGGCGGCGGTATGAGCGCGTTGGCGAGACGGTCAGTCACCGCAACGGCCACGAACCCAGGACGGTGAAGACGACGAGCGGCGCTATGTGCCTGGAGCGCCCGAGGATCCGGGATGCGAGCAAGCTGGGGTTCGAGAGCCGGGTCCTCGGCAAGGGCGTCACGCGAACGCACGCGCTGGAGTCGCTCGTGATCAGCAGCTTCTTGCGGGGGCTGTCCACCCGTGATGTGGAGGCCGCGCTCCAGGAAGTCTTCGAGGAGCCGATCGCGTCGAAGGCGACGGTTTCCCGGATCTGTGAGGACACCCGGGAGCGATACCGCCAGTGGTGCCGGCGGCGCCTGGAGCAGCACGACATTGTCTACTGCTTCTTGGATGCGATCTATCTGAAGCTGCACCCGGACGACACGCCGGCGGAGGGCGTCCTGGTGTGCTGGGGCGTCACGCTGGAGGGCCGCAAGGTCCTCCTCGGACTGGCGTTGGGGAGCCGTGAGAGCTATGACAGCTGGCTCGCGTTCGGCCGGGACATGATCGCCCGCGGCCTGCGGGCGCCGGCGCTCGTGATCGCCGACGGGGCACCCGGGATCTGGAAGGCGACGCGGGAGCTCTGGCCCACGGCGTTGGAGCAGCGCTGCACCGTGCACGCGCTTCGGAACGTCACCGGAAAGCTACCCGAGCGCCACCATCAGGAGGTCAAGGTGCGCTGGTGGAAAGCATTCGACGAGGCGCGCTCCCCGGGCGAGGCGACCCGTGAGCTGCAGAGCATCATCGCCGACTACAAGACGGCTTACCCCTCGGCGATGGCCGTCATCGAAACGGACCTGCCAGCGCTCATCACCCATCTGCAGTTCCCGTCTGGGCACCGCAAGCGGATCAGAACGACGAATCTCCTCGAGCGAACATTCGTGGAGGTCCGACGGCGCACAAAGGTGATCGGCCGGTTCCCCGGCGAGACCTCTGCCCTCTCACTGATCTGGGCGGTGCTGGAGCTCTCCTCCCGCGGCTGGCGCGGGGTGAAGATGAACCCCAAGACCGTCGCCGAGATCGAGCGGCTACGCCGCCAACTACGCGACACCACGACGACCCCGCCAGCCACGACAAACACCGAGGAGGTGATCGCCGCATAACATCCCCCTCAAGCGGAGCTACCCCCGAACAAATTCACCCGGGAAATGAGACGCGACCCTCGCCTGAGACGGCCACGCCGATCGGTATTCGCTGCTCGGGTCTGTCCCACAGCTGCGCGGAGTCGACTTGGAAGTGCTCGCCGTGGTAGTTGACGGCGCCTTCTTGGTCGAACAGTGCGGCGATGATGTCGAGCGCCTCGGAGAGCATTTGGTGGCGCTCTGCGACCGCGGGCCAGCGCTTGCCGACAATGTGCTCGTTGAGGCTCTCCCCTGCGCCGAGGCCGAGACGGAAGCGGTTGCCGGAGAGGATCTGGATGGTGGCCGCCTTCTGTGCCACGACGGCGGGGTGGTAACGCAGCGTCGGGCAGGTCACGAAACTCATCAGCGGTATCCACTCGGTGGCTTGTGCCGCGGCGCCGAGTACCGCCCAGGCGTAGGGCGAGTGTCCTTGTGAGGCGAGCCAGGGTTGGTAGTGGTCTGAGATGACCGAGAAGTCAAACCCGGCTTGCTCGGCGCCTTGGATGTCGCGCACGAGCGCGTCGGGTGGAGACTGCTCGCACATCATCGTGTAGCCGAAGCGTGCCATCTCCCTGCCAATACCCCGAGGTGGTCTTCGCCAAGCTGCCGGGACGCCCGGCCCTAGTTTTGGCGATTGCGGCGTTTGGTGAACGGCGCGCGCAGGTCCTGCTCGTGGAAAGGTCCGCTCGTGTCGTTTTCGGCGGCGTATCGGTATAGAGCCACCGCGAAGATCTGCCGCACGACCCCGCTCAGCGCGACGAGGGCGACGAACACTGCGACCGCGAGCGCGAACACGGCGATGCGCCCCGCAGGGGCATGGCGGGTCGCAGCGATTCCGATGACGAAGACGACCAGCAGCGGGATCATCAGGACGATCGTCCACGCAGAGACGATCACGTTGCCGCTGATGCCCTCCCCCCAGCGCTGCTTGACGAGGGCTGTGGAGCGTTTCAGGGCGTGTGAAGCGCTGCCGCCTTCGAGCGCGAGAATCGGGATCGCGAACAGGCTCGCGATTGACCACGCCAGCCCGACGAGGCGCGCGACGATCGCGCCGGCGAGCGGCAGCCGCCGGGCGAGCTGCTCGAGCACGACGCCGAAGATCGTGGCGAACAGTGCCCACACCGCGAGCTGCCCTACCCGGCTGGCCGGGACCGCGAGTGCCTGGCCGAGGGAGAGTCGTCGTCCTTGCAGTCCTGCGGCTGCGGCAGCAGCGATCGCGGTGTTGAAGAACGTGCTGACGAACATCAGTGGGTAGGCGAGGATCAGCGCGACGATGGCCACGCGGCCGTCGACGAGGTGGCGGTGCCCGTGCGCGCTGCTGCTGCCGAGGCCGGCGACGCCGAAGATAACGGCGACGCCGACTGCTCCCACGAGCGTGGAGAGGATCGCGAGCAGCAGGATCACGCGATCCTCACGGACAACCTGCCAGGACGCCTTGGTCAGTCGCCAAGAGCGGGCGATTCGTCCTTCTCTTTGCTCTGGGGCTGAGGCTGTGGCGTTCATCACCAGCGTCCGTACCAGCGCCTACGTCCGCCACCGACGGGCGCACCGCCGATGAAGAACCCGATCAGCCACAGCAGTATCGCTACCACCAACACGATCCAGAGCAGATGGACGGCGAACCCGAGGCCGCCGAAGATCGCAAGGATCAATATCAACGCAAGTAGTGCCACCATCGTTTTTGAGCCTCCTAGAAGTTGAGTGTCGCTTGATGATGTCGCTTGATCTACCCCGCCGATCGGAGCGGCTAACCCCGCGGGCCCTGTCTCCCACCGTGAGTGTGTGCGGACTGCTTTAGCGTCTGCGTCTCGACCTGCGGACAGAATCCGGTAATCGCGAGTGCGAGCGCGATTACCCAGGCAATCCAGGTTTTATGGCCGTGTGAAAACAGCACCCCGCCAAGATGCAGGATTGAGGCTGCACACCACAATCAATCCTTCTCCCTTATGCAGCGAGGAGTTAGTCCGCGTGGACGGTGGCGCCAGCCTGGGCTGTTTGGTGACGACCCTCTGCGAACTCCTCGATGATCTTCGCGCAGAACGCTGGCAGGTCGTCCGGCTTGCGGCTCGAGACGAGCCCCTCGTCGACAACGACCTCCTCGTCGACCCATTCCCCGCCGGCGTTGCGGATGTCGGTTTGCAGGGATGGCCAGGAGGTGAGCTTGCGCCCGCGCACGAGGTCTGCCTCCACGAGCGTCCAAGGGCCGTGGCAGATGACTCCGACGGGCTTGCCCGCAGCAAAGATCTGCTGCACGAACTGGATGGCGCGCTCGTCGGTGCGCAGCTGGTCGGGGTTGGCCACGCCGCCGGGGAGCACCAGCGCGTCGTATTCGTCGGGGTCGGCGTCCTCGAGGGCCTGATCGACGGTGTATGTCGAGCTCTTGTCGAGGTGGTTGAACGCCTGGATCTCGCCGCTTTCGGGGGCGATCAGCTTGGGCGTGGCGCCCGCGTCTTTGACGGCCTTCCAGGGCTCTGTGAGCTCGACCTCCTCGATGCCCTCTTGTGCGGTGAGAAAGGCCACTGTCTTTCCGGTTAGCTGGGTGGATGCCATTTCGCTGCTGCCTCCCTCTGTTTCGTTGGCGAGCTTTTCGGTCTGTCGGTCGTCTACCCCTGTCCCCTGGGTGGCAAACGAGCCAGTAAGGGCCGTGGCCTGGTGTTTTTCACAGCTTGTCCTCAGCTGCGCGGTAGGCGACCTGCAGGAAGTCCGAGATGGTGTGTGCGAGGAATACGGAGCTGATGAGGCGCGTGAGGCGCGGGGCGCCGATGAGTCCGAGCGTGAGAGCGGTAGCTACCCATTGGGCGAGGCAGTAGGGGCACACCAGGAGCTCTCCGACGGCGAGGTGCAGACCGTGGCCGTAGGGTTCCTCCTCGACCTCGCCCTCCCCGCTTGGCTCTTGGTAGCGGGTGAAGGGCGCGCGGATGAAGCTCGTCACCTTGTCCTTGGCGAGCAGCCGGCTGAGCTTGTGTGTGGCGATGCCGACGAGCAGCAGGTCGCCGGTCGTGGGTCGCTCGGGCAGCTGGTGGTGACGGACGCGCAGCGCGATCAGGCCGCCGGCGAGGCCGGTGGTGTACGCGCCGGTGAGGATGGCGTAGGAGCCGAGCGGACGCTCTTGGCCGGGAGCGTAGTGCGAGGAGAGCGAAGCGAGTGGCGTCTTGCTGGGGCTGCCGGCATGGCTGTCGGGGGCATGCTCGGGCATGGTCTAGCTGTTGCTCTTTTTGGCGCCCTTGCGCCCTGCGGCGGCCTTCTGCGCTTTGGTGCCCCCTTGGGTGCTGGCTTTGCGTTTTGTGCCTGAGCCTGAGCTCTTGCCGCCTCGTTTGGATGAGCCTGGGCTGTTGGCGATCTTCGCTGCGCGTTCCTTGCTCATGCCCTTTTCGCGGAGTCCTTCGTACTGTTTGTCGTTCTTGATGCTGGGGCCGTGATCTTTGGCCATCGTTGGTCCTCCTCGGGTTTGTGGATACGCTGCGTCTACCCGCTCGCCGCACTGGCAAAAAGCGGACGAGGCTGCTAGCGGTGTTGGTGCTCGGCCGCGAAGCTGCGGAAGGTCTGGGCCATCTGCTCGTCGGCGTCGGGCTCCTCGTCCTCCTCGTCGTGCGGTGGGGGTGGGTCGGGCGCGGTGTCCGTGTTGGCTTGAAGGACCGCGCTCTCGAGGAAGTGACGCAGCTCAGCCTCGTTGCCCTGCTGGACGCCGGAGACCTTGATCGCCTTTTTGGTGAGGCTGACCTCTCCCCAGCCGCTGTGCGGCGTGTCCAGCAGCGCGAGCACGTTCTCGAAACGCGCCTTCCATGACTTCGAGGACGCGCCGGCCAGCTGCACGGTGAGCGTACCGTCGTCGATCTCGGCGGTGCCCCATTCGATCTGTCGTTGCTCGGCGGCCATGAGCTTGACCTACCCGGCGCGGCGGGGTTCGACACACGAGGCGAGGGTGCTCATTGCTCGCTGTCGTCGATTTCCCAGGCGACGGCGCGTGTCCACGCTCCGCCGCAGCCTGACGGGGAAGGCGGTGAAGAAGCAGCGGCAGCCAGCGAGCTCGTCCGGGATGTTGGGGTGGTCATGCGTGGCTGCTCACTTGCTGCTTGCTCGCGGGGTCGATGCGCTTGCCATCAAGGCGTTCGGCGAGTCGGCTGGCGAGCGCCATGATCGTGAGCGCGGGGTTAGCTGATCCCTGGGTTGGCATCACGCTGCCGTCGCACACGAACAGGTTGGGTATACCCCAGGCGCGGTGGTCTCGGTCGATGACGCCGGTCTCGGGTTTGTCTGACATCGGGCAGCCGCCGACGAGGTGGGCGTAGCGGTCGATCGTGAGGATGTCCTGCGCTTCGGCGGCGTGGAGGATTTCGTGGAGCTTGTTCTTGGCATAGGCGATGTTCGCTCGGTCGTTCTCGCACTGCGTATAGTCCAAGCGCGCGACGGGCATCCCGTTACGGTCGGTCTGCTCGGCGAGCGTGACGCGGTTCTCCGCTCTGGGCAGGAGCTCTGAGAGGCAGCCGATCGTGTACCAGTGGTTGTAGTCGCGCATGTACTCTCTGAGCGACTGCCCCCAGTGTCCGTCGGCGAGCACGTGCTCGGCCCAGCCGATCGGCAAAGGGCCTACGGTCTGGATCGAGAAGCCGCGGGCGAATCCGCGTCCAGGGTCGGTCTCATAGAACTGCTCGCAGTTGATCTCCGGCGGAGGCGCCTTGTACATGCGCATCTCCTCGGGGAAGCGTCCGGCGACCTGGGGTGCGCCCTGCACCATGATCCCCCGTCCCACGAGGTCGTTCTCGTTGGCGAGACCTTTGGGGAACCGGCTGCTGGTGGAGTGCAACAGCAGCCGTGGCGTCTCGATCGAGTAGCCGGCGACAGTGATCGCATCTGCTGCTTGGAAGCGCTCTTGGCCGTCGTGGAAGTAGGTGACGCCGGTGCAGCGCCCTGACTCGTCGGTCTCGATCTGCGTGACCATGCAGTCGGCGCGCACCTCGACGCCGTGCTCCAGCGCGTCGGGGATGTGGGTGACGAGCGGGGACGCCTTGGCGCCGACCTTGCAGCCTTGTAGGCAGAAGCCTCGGTAGATGCAGTGCGGGCGGTGCCCGAAGCTGCCGTTGGCGATGCCGACGGGGCCGACGCGCATCTCGATCCCCAGGCGCCTGGCTCCCTCCCACGCCTTCAGCGCGCCGGCGCCGACCGGGTGCGGGCCGTGCGGATAGTCGTGGGGGTCGCCCCAGGGCCAGAATTCGCCGGCGACGGGCAGCTCGCGCTCTAGGCGCTCGTAGTGGGGCTTGAGATCCTCGTAGGTAATGGGCCAGTCGGCGGCTACTCCGTCGCGGGTGTAGACCTCGAAGTCTGAGGGGTGAAAGCGCGGCGTGAACCCGGCGTAGTGGATCATCGAGCCGCCGACGCCGCGACCGCAGTTGTTCTTGCCGAGCTCCACGGGATCATCGCCGCCGATGATGCGCTCCTCCGTCCAATACAGCGGGTGCGCGCCGGCCTCGTCTGAGACCCAATCCTCGTCGGGGTCCCAAAAGGGCCCGGCCTCGAGTACGAGCACCCGCCAGCCTTTGCGGGCAAGCCGTTGCGCGAGCGTTGCGCCGCCTGCTCCCGCACCGACGATCATCATGTCGACCGCCTCGTCGGGGCTGTAGCGGCGCATACGCTCGCGCCCTGGCACACCTCTCCGGTGTGGATCGAGCAAGAACGCGGAGTCGTTCTCGGGTGGGCGCACTGCGCCCCTCAGAGCGACACGCAGACGGTCTCTCACTCAAGGCCCCGCTCACGCACATCGGCCACGGGGTCGAGCGCGAACTCTGGTGGGGCCTCCCAGTGCTCGCGTTGCCCGGCGCCGAGCCGTGCGTACCCGCGTGGGTAGGCGGGGCCGCCGAAGCCGATCTCATTCCACGCCCAGGGGTGTGAGTAGAACGCGCTGAGCACGCCGCGCATCACTACTCCCCACGCCTTCGTGACGGGCAGCTCCCAGTCGAGCTTGCCTTCGGAGAACTGCTGCACGATCTCGTGCTGGGTCTCTGAGCTGGCGGCGGCGAACCCGTCGTCTGAGCCGTGCTCGCGGGCGCTGTCGTCGAGGTTGGCCGCGACCTGCTGCCAGGTCTCGGGGTCGGGCGGCATGTCGTGGTGGCGAAACCCGTCCAGGCGGCCGGCGTGGAGCTTCGCGTCGACCATCTCAAGCACGGGGATGCGCGGCTCTGAGTCCTGGCCGGTCACGACGTCGCAGAACGCTCCCAGCGTGCGTGCCTCCTGTTCGGTGAAGAAGCGGATCGGCGGGACGTTCGCTACCCGGTCGAGCACGACTCCGCGCGTCTTCGCGTCCCAATGGGAGGCGGCGCTCAGCACGTCGTAGTCGGGGTAGCGCCCGCGCATCTGCGGCGTGGTGCCCTTGCGCTGGTGTGGGAGCCCTGCGGGCGGCCCCGGCGTGGTGTCGCCGCCCTGCTTGGGGAGATGCCCGGCGGAGGAGCTCGGTGCCTGCGCCATCGCCCTCAGCGCTCCCGCTCGGCGAGCGCCGCCGCGAGGCCCATGCCGCCGACGAGAGCGAGCGAGCCGGGCGCGAGCAGCGGCGGCCCCATAACGATGTTGTAGAGCGGCTCTGAGAACCCGCCGGGCCGCTTGCGCACGCCTTGTATGTGGGTGTAGACGCCGATCAGTCCGTCCAGGCAGTACAGGGCAGACACAGCGGGCAGCACGGTCCTCGCGGCTCGCTTGGAGCCCACGCCTGCGAGTCCGGCGGCGGTGAGCAGCGGTGAGAGCGCGACGGGGGTCCACATCCACTTATCGCCGAAGGAGCCGCGGAAGTGCTCGAAGTAGATCTCCAGGCCGAGCGGCAGCGCGCTTGCGGCGGTCGCGGCGGCGAGGGTGCGCTGCGCGCGTCCGCGGCGCAGGTTTCCCAGCAGGCGCTTGGCGCTCATCGTCCTGGGAGGAACTCGGGCAGCTTCTGACGCAGCGCTTGGGCGATGATCCGCCGGCTGCCGGGGTCTCCGTGCAGGATCGCTGAGGCGAACGAGCGGGCTTGCTCGATCGTGATGTGCGGCGGCAGCGGCGGCACTTCGGGGTCACAGCACACCTCGAGCACAGTCGGCCGGTCGGCGGCGAGCGCCTGATCCCAGCACTCGCCGATCGCTTCGGGGTCGTCGGTGCGGATGCCGTTCAGCCCGATCATTTCAGCCCACCGCGCGTAGGGCACGTCGGGTAGTTCCTGGGACTCGACGAACTTGGGGTCGCCGGACATCGCGCGCTGCTCCCAGGTGACCTGGTTGAGGTCGCGGTTGTTGAGCACGAGCACGATCAGCCGCTGGTCTGACCAGCGCTCGCGGTACTTGGCGATCGTGATCAGCTCGGCGAGCCCGTTCATCTGCATCGCCCCGTCGCCGACGAGCGCGATCACGGGCCTGTCAGGGTGCGCGAACTTCGCGGCGATCGCATATGGCACGCCCGGTCCCATCGTCGCGAGGGTGCCTGAGAGGGTGGCCATCATGCCGGCGCGTAGCCGCACGTCGCGGGCGTACCAGTTGGCAGCCGAGCCGGAGTCGGAGGTGAGGATCGCGCCGTCGGGTAGGCGCTTTGAGAGCTCGTGGAAGATCAGCTGCGGGTTCACGGGCTTGGCGGGCTCGTGAGCGCGCTTCTCGATGACCTGCCACCACTCGCTCATGTTCTTTTCGATCTTCTCCCGCCAGCCACGGTCGTCCTTGCGCTCGAGCAACGGCAGGAGCGCTTTGAGGGTGAGCGCGCTGTCGCCGACGAGGTTTACCTCCATTGGGTAGCGGATGCCGAGCATCCTGCCATCCAGGTCGATCTGCACGCCGCGGGCCTGGCCCTCCTCGGGCAGGAACTCCGAGTAGGGGAAGCTGGAGCCGACCATCAGTAGCGTGTCGCAGTCCTGCATCATGTCCCAGCTGGGGCGTGTGCCCAGCAAGCCGATTGATCCGGTGACGAACGGCAGGTCGTCGGGTACGGCGGCCTTGCCGAGCAGCGCCTTGGCGACCCCGGCGCCGAGCGTGTCGGCGACCTCGATCACCTCTTGGGTGGCGTGTAGCGCGCCGGCGCCGACAAGCATCGCTACGCGCTCGCCCGCGTTGAGCGCCTCGGCGGCACGCCGCAGTTGCTCGTCGTTGGGCGTGACGTTCGGGGGTGTGTAGCCCGGGCCGGAGTGCACGGTGCCGTGAGCGTGCGGTGGTGTCGGCACGGCTGGTTCCATCTGCAGGTCGTTGGGGACGATCACGCAGGTGACGGTGCGCTCGGAGAGCGCGATCCGCATCGCGCGGTCGATCAGGTGACGGATCTGGCCGGGCTCGGTTGCCATCTGGACGTACTCGTGGGCGACGTCCTTGTAGAGGGTGGTGAGGTCGACCTCCTGCTGATAGTTGCCGCCCAGGCCGAGCCTGGCCTGCTGGCCGATGATCGCGACGACCGGCTGGTGGTCGAGCTTCGCGTCGTAGAGGCCGTTGAGCAGGTGAATCGCGCCGGGGCCGGAGGTGGCGAGGCACACGCCGGCTTCACCTGTGAACTTCGCGTGTGCACAGGCCATGAAGGCGGCCATCTCCTCGTGGCGAACCTGGATGAACTCTGGGCAGTCATCTGCGCGGCCGAAGGCGCCCATGATGCCGTTGATGCCGTCGCCGGGATAGCCGTAGATGCGTTTCACTCCCCACTCGTTCGCTAGCCGGTTGAGCAGGTGGTCGGCGACGGTCTCGCTCATAGCGCTCCCTTTCGGTCGGCGTGGGTAAAGCGCGGGGTCATGTCGTTCTCGGCGCTCATGCTCTGCCTCCTACCCATGTGCTGGCCCCGCAAAACTCCGTCGCGATGCGTGAGCCTTCGTGCGTTGACGGTGCTCGATGAGCGGTGGGCGTTCCTCGAGGGTTACGTGGCGTGTCTCCATCAGGCCGGAGGTGCTGGTGGGTGGCAGGATGATTGAGCTGCAGGCGTGGCTGTCGGCGAACTCCGGCCCAAGGAAGCGGGTTTGGGCAGCGAGGAGCACGGCGTAGGCCATCGCCGAGAGGTCGCGCAGCGGCTGGTGGCGGTTTTGTCTTTGCCCGAGGTCGACTTGGGCGAGCGCGTCCAGGCCGCAGGTTCGCCAGCTGTCGATCAGCATTGCTATCTCGACGCCGTAGCCGGCGGCGAACGGGATCTGTTCGAGCAGCGCCCGGCGCCCGGCGGTCTCCCCCGCGAGCGGCTGGTCAAACACAGCCAGCTGCGGGGCATGGAGGTTGAGCAGCGGCCTTGCCATCAGCTCGGTGACGCGCCCGCCGCCTTCGGCGAGCACGGTGTCGCCGTTGCGGAACGGGCGACGGAAGGTGCCCTTGACGAGCTGTATATCGGGGTCGCAGAGCAGCGGGCCGAGGAGCCCGAGGAGGAATCCCTCATGGAAGTCCTCGGTATCTGTGTCGGCGAACGCGATGATTTCGCTGCTGGTTGCGGCGAGTCCTCGCCACATCGCGTCGCCCTTGCCTTGTGAGGGTCCGTAGTCGGCCAGCAGCTCATCCTCTTGGGCGACGTGGAGCCCGGCTTGGCGGGCAATCGCGGCGGTCTCGTCCTGGGAGGCGGCGTCGATGACGAGCACCTCATCGAGCAGACCGGCGTCTTTGAGCCGAGCGGCGGTGCGAGCGATCGGGTCGATCGTTTGTGCGACTTCGCGGGCTGGCAGCAGGAGAGCGATGGTGTTCTGCTTGACGGCGAGCAGACGGTCGAGGGGGAACTCGCTGGCGTTGTAGGAGCGGCGGGCTCGCCAGTCTGCGCGCGTCAGGTCTTGCGCGAGGCCGCGCGGAGCGCGCCCGTCGGTGCGGGCGGAGGTCCTGACCCGGACGTGGCGGGGGCGGTGGATGGCGATGCCTTGGCTGGTGAGCGCGTGGGCGAGCGCCTCGTCCTCGAGCGCTGCGCGTACTGGCAGTCCGCCGCAGCGCTCATACGCGGCGGCAGTCAGCGCGAGCGATGCGCCGGAGAAGTGCGGGTGCTCGACCAGCGCGGCGCCCGCAGTCTGCTGGACGGCGAGCGCGAGCCGCCTGGCGGCGCCCAGTTCGCGCACGGCGAGGGCGTGCGGGTCGAGCGTGTCTCGCTCTGTGGGGTCGAGCTCGATGAGTCCTCCGATCGCAGCGGCGCCCGACCGCGAGAGGGCAAGTTGCACTGAGAGCCAGTCGCCGGCGACGGTCGTGTCGGCGTCGCTGCTTGCGATCAGCCCCTCGGGTCGTTCGAGGCTCATGAGTCGTCGGCAAGCGATGTCCATGCCCAGGCGCCGGGCGCGTCCGACGCCCTGGGGATGCGGAAGGGTCACGGTGTGGATGGCGAGCTGCTCGTGCAGCCGGGCGGTCTGCTGGATGACTCCGAGCGTGTTGTCGCGGCAGCCATCGAGGATCGCGATTACCTCGTAGCTGTTGGCGGGCATGTCGTGCTGGCTGGCGAGCGCACGCAGGCAGGCGGCGAT